>CAUQIC010000015.1:0-142486 GCA_963518055.1 uncultured Chryseobacterium sp. | reverse complement strand
TTATCTTTTATCTTTTATCTTTTATCTTTTATCTTTTATCTTTTATCTTTTATCTATCATTCCTTTTCATTAAAGAAATTACTATTATCAGGCTATTAAGCATTCATTGTTTAGCTTTGTCTGTATTAAAATTAAGACTATGATTAAAGGACTTTATGAAACACATGTTCAGGTAAGTAATTTGGAAAATGCTATCCAGTTTTATACGAAGGTACTAGGCTTAAAGCTGGCACACAGGGATGAAACAAGACCGATTGCTTTTTTATGGATTGGTGAGGGAAAAGAGTTTATGCTCGGTTTATGGGAACAAAAGGAGAATCTTCAGACAAGGCATTTTGCTTTTACAAGTACTAAAGAAGATATTTTAGATTATTCAGTGAAGTTTTTAGAAGATAAAGATTTGCAACCTTACAACTTCCTAAAAAATGGTTCTGTTGAGCCCATGGTATTTGCATGGATGCCTGCACTGGCTATTTATTTTAATGATCCGGATGGCAATCAGCTTGAATTTATTTCGATTCTCGAAGGAGATGGAAAACCTGAGCTGGGCGTTCTTTCCTATGAGGAATGGATGACACAATCTCTAAATTAATTATCTATATAGCCACTAATACACTCATAAATTCATTCGTGTATTAGTGGCAAAAAGACTAATGTTATATCATTTTGGAGGTATATTTCAATAATTTGTACCCTGTTTAATATTGTCGATATTAACTATGAACAAGTTTTTTGACTGCCAGAACGTGTTTGCAGGGTCCTCTTCCGCCTTGATATTTACTAAACCATTCACAGGTACAACGTTCTTTTTCTTCCTCAATAATGACGGTATGATGTACTCCCGTTCCTTCTACTCTAGCCTCAGTTCTTTCTTTGTTAGAATTCAGGATTACTACTTTTCCTTCTTCTATTAATTTTTCTGCATTTTTTATGCGGGGATTCAAGCCCATAACGCGGGTAAGTTTAAAAGGCAATCTACGGTAGAAAAATTCACTATTGTCAAGGTCATACCCTAATAGTCCCATCGCAGCAAGCCTGCGGGTAAGGGTATCAGCTTTTGTCAGGCTAATATTCTCTTCCAACGCCAGCGTTGTCGCACTGAACGACTGGTTAGCATAAGCATATTTGTCTAGTGCATCAATCCATTCATCAGAAACATCCGTAATCAGGCTCTCCAGCAAAGCACCTTCTCCCGAAAATCCTCTCCAGCTTTCTCTTGATAGAGAAAAACAGAATTTTATATTTCCCATATACAACTGCCAGGTTGAAGACTGCATATTGGGGTGTGTAAAAACCTGCATACTGTCAATATAGGGAAGCAGTGGTTCTAGTAAACGAAGACGATGAAGACCTCCAATACATATCCCATTCATGGATTTCACAGGAGAAAACATAGGTCTATTTCCTCTTACGATAAGATAATAATCAGATTTAACAACTCCTTTCGGCATTCCCCGAAATAGTTGCTGGGCCTGAATTTTATTGAATGTATGTCGTTTTTCTGATTCTGATAAATAAACCTGAACGGTCCCCAATCCTTTGATCCATTTTACGGGGAGTGGAACTTTCCTTTCCGCCACTTTTTTCTCTTCTTTGTATAACCCAACTTCTTTTTCACCGATAGAGAGCATAATTTTCTCATTGGGGCGAATACTTCCCAAAGCAGTTATCATTGCCTGATTAAAATCTACGTTGGTGGTTCCGCTTTCCAAGAACTCACCGTCTAATCCCTCTGGCAAAACATCTACGCGGGTATATACTCCTGCACAATGGGAAAAGCCTTCAAAACGAAGCCTTTTATTTCCTGCTGTTACAATAGGATCTTTAAGCATAGCCATCTGAAAGGGGGACAGATTAAAGCTCGACTTTACAATATTAGACAGGGTAATCAGACACCGCGCTAAAATAAAAGGCTGGTCTACATTTCCCCAGAAAAAGCAGGGAGAATCAGTATTTTTCTGTATCTCGCTATATTTGGCAAGAAACAGTTCTTCCAGGGCATCTTTTTTGAGCAATGATGAAGCTCTTGAATAGTTGTAAATAAGCGTATCTTCCATAATTTATTTTTTAAGAAGAAGATTGCAGATTTTTTTCAGACTCGAGTTTTCTTTCCAGTTGTTTAATTTTTCTTTTATATCATGATCAGCTTCCGACTGGTTTAAAGCTAATACTTCATGATATACCTCCAATAGTTTTTTCAAATTGGTAACGGGTTTTTCCATTTGAAGTACTATGCTGGTAATCAATTTTTCTAATGCTATATTATGATTTTTGCTGACATTCAGCATATGATTCTGCATAAGATCTGTTAATCTTTTAACCGGTGCCCACTCCAGTTTTTCATGTAGACCGATCACTTTTCCTAACCTCTTATTATCAATCATCTGATGGGAGACATGCTCCAGCCAGATTTCAGCAGCCGTTCCCCGAATTGTCTTATCACCATCCAGGAAGATCGTTCCCAGAAACAGATACCCCATTTCATCCAACGGTTTTTTGATTTGATACAGAGCTTGTGTCGTTTTCAGAACCAGATTTCTTTCGTACACTTCAGCAATACCGGAATAAAAAAGACAGTTTTTGATCACTTTTACCAAAGCATTTGCCGGGGTGTTTGGAAAACACCACATCAAGGCCGGAATTTCAGAAAGTTCCTTCTGATCAGCTACGAAATACTCCATAAATAAAGGGTTCTCTCTTTTTTCAAGATGATATTTTGGAATAATAATACTTAACTCAACAGGGTAATATGAATTCTTTTTATTATCGATGGTTTTCCAGCTATAGTCTCCTGTAAAGAATTCCACAGGGATGTTATGATATCCAAAATGACTGAATTCTTCGAAAATTGTTTCCGGCGAACGTGTAAATCCTGCTGTCATCCACCATGAAGGATGCTCAAATGTTCCTTTTGGCCGACTATTTTTGCCCAAAAAGAATAGTAAGAGGTCTTTATATTCTCCTTTCAATTTTTTCTCTGCCAGCTTTAATGCTTCCGAGTTATCGTCCAATGCACAACGCTGAAGCGCCAGCTGAAAATCAAGATGATTAGGTTCTATATTTTTATTTTGGTAAACCTCAAGTCTCTCTACTAAGGTAACAGGAGAAATCCAGCAAGGTGAATGAGTGATCGTAAATAATAATGGGACGCTGTCTTCTTCTTTTATTTTATGATTAATGAATATGGCAAATTCTTTAAAAGCTTTTGCTGCAAGTCCCTCTACTCCAACTCTTTCTACAGGTCCTAATTTTTTATGATAATTTGAATAACTTTCTCTTGCCGCTTCATCTTCCTTGGTCTTATGATAGATTTTTTCCAGATTTTTAAGCTGAAGCGGATATTTTTCCAATAAACTTAGGCCATAATTAATGATCAGGTTGCACAATAAAACATTCAGATAAGGGACTTCCCATTTAGAAATACTTTTACAGGCTTTCAAAAATACCGGCTCTATCAATTTCACTGATTCTTCATTGACATCAGCACCAAAGCGTATAAATCCTGCTAACGCAACATCACAATGAAAGCTGTATGGGTCATCAATGGCGGAAGGCAGGAAAAACATTAAGTCTTCAAAACTTTCAAGTTCTCTGAGTTTATTTTCTTCTGTTGTCAGCCTTAATTTTTCTGAAGATATTGCTTCCAGTTCGGAATGTTTTTCTTCTATATATTTTACTAAAAAAGGACGTACATTCGTCAGAATATTATCTGAATAATGAGATAGAGCTTCTTTGATATTTTCTGAGACAGGGATATATTTCAGAATGATTTTAGCTGCTTTGGACTGGATACCATCATCTTTGCTTACAAATGCTGTACTTAGGGCAATTCCCAGCATTTCAGGATCAAGTCTCTTATGTTGAAAAATTTTCTCTGTTAAGGTCAAACTTGCAACCACAACCGTTTTAACTTCTGAGCTTAACAGATTGGGAAGGTAATGTGAAAATTCATCACTTTTAAAAGCAGGAGCTGCTACAATTTTTTTCAAATGCGCAAGTATCGTATTAATAGCTTTCGATTGTACGGAAGCCAAACCTGCAAGCAGCTCATCCTGCAGCTCAACCAATTCCTGATCTGTAGGTTTGAGCGCTGTAAAGGCGTCCATAAACCAGCCTGTCACATTCTTGTTAAAGTTTCTATTGGAAGCTAACAAGCATTCTCTTAAAAACCTTTTTCTTTCAATTTTTTGTTCTGCTACCAGTTTCTGAACGATGGGAAACCATTCTTTGCGAAAAGGCAATGATTTTGAAGGATATTCACATAGGTACCAAAAATGGGTTTTGAGGGTTTCAGGATGTTGATCCAGATCTGCAGGATGATTACTCAGATGATGCCCTAATAATGCAGGTTCAGGCTGTACATACCCCTTCTCTGCCCATCCTAAAATATGCTGATAATTAAAAGCTGTAAAATCAGCATCGATGGATTCATTGATAAAATTTGAGAACCAATGAGGACATCCCCACTCCAGGATCTGTTCGGTCTGCTCTATATTTCTGAAAAGGCTCCAATAATTTTTACCAAAGTTTTTCTGGTCCATGCAAACAAATGATGCAATATCAATAATGGAATGCTGATTGACAGAGCCTGCCGTATGATAAGAATTCTTCGTCATTACGATCTTACTGATCTCCCTATCCATTTTCTTTATCGTGGGCACCAGTGTTTTTCTTTCCTCCTCTGTAAGTTGCTTTAGAAAAGGTATAATCTCATGTATTTTCTCCTCGTTAAGGATTTCATAAAGTCTTTCTTTCATTTGTTCTCAATTTAATAGATAGTTTTTTCAGGTTATTTTGTTTTTCCCATTCTTCAAGCTGATCAGCTAACATGTGATCTGTTTCAGATGGGTTCAGGGTCAGTAGTTCATCATAAATTTCTAACAGCTTCTTAAGATTAAACACCGGTCTTTCAGCAGCTGCAAGAGCTGCAAGAATAGATATCAGTAATTTTTCAAAAACTTGGTTATGGCAGGGACTCAAATTGACAAGACCAGATAATCCATCTGTAAATCTTTTCACCGGAGCCCATTCAAAACCCATCTTTTCACCAATTAATTTCCCCAGTATCTGTATTTAAAAATCAGTTGAAATTGCCCTATTTATTAGCACCTCAAAAGCCATACCAGAGAATGCTTTATCCTTATTTAACAAGCCTACAGGCCAAAACCGCCAACACAGAGATCGTATTCCCCCCATTTTTCCTTCATTTTTTGCTTTAATAGGCAACAGCAGCCTTTGTATCTTTTGGTGTTAGCTTCTTGAGAAAGGAACAATTTCCTTGATCTTATAGTTTAAATAAATAACCTTAAACTCCTCTTCAATAAGCATAAATTCGTTCTTGTGGCTAAAATAGCAAAAAATGACCTACAGGAATTAAATTATCCCTCAAAAGTGAATTTTTTAACAAAAATTTATGCTTTTAACACAAGCCTGAAGCGCATTTTCAAATAAAGGCTACCACAAAATAGCATTTCATTCATTAACACAACACACTTATAGGTGTGTTATTTCAAACAACACCTTAAAAAGGTTAAAAAAATCATTTTCTTCTGTAAGATCACCAAAAAACAATTCTTAATCCATTAAAATGTATATATTTGCAAAATACAAATACTTGACAACTCAAATACTATTCAATGATAAGCAATGAATTATTATTTTTAATCAACATCAACAAGCTACAGTCTGTTATTTCAAGAAAATTTGATTCTTTGAGTGTACATGGGCTGGGGTTTAATGATCTTGTTATTCTTTATATTTTAAGTACAGCTTCTGAAACTAAGATGCGAAGGATTGATCTTGCTGAAAAAATCGGACTTACTGCATCAGGAATCACTCGTTTATTAAATCCACTGGAAAAGATTGGCCTTGTTTCGAGAGAGACTAATGAAAGAGATGCCAGGGTAAGTTATGTGGTGATTACTCCAACCGGTCAAAAAATATTCGAAGAAGCCAGAATTACCGCCGAAAATATTACGAAAGATATTATTAGCCCTAAAAGAAGCAAGTCATTAAAATCTGTTACTGAGTTATTAGCTGACTTGGGAGCCCATATACAATAAACAATTATTTACATGAAAAATGCATTAAAACGGGAACTAAGAGAAAAAGCAAAAAACCACAAGGTTACAATGGGAGTTCTTTCTGTAAAAAACAGGACTACCCATACGCAATATATCCAAGGTTCATTAAACCTTGAAGCACTTGTCAATAAAATGAAGTTTTTATTAAACGGAGGGTTATTTGCCAACTCAGAGCTACAAAAGGACTGGAATGAGTACGGAAGTGAAGCTTTTATTTTTGAATTCGCCTCCATTATTCCTGATGAAGAAAACCAATATATCAATTACCGTCAGGAGATTTCAAAAGCAGAGAAAGCATTGATATCCGAAACGGTCAACAATTTATACTAATATGGTGTCAGAAAGATACCTGTCTCCCACTTTTGAAGCACGAAAACATTTGTTTCTTAAAAATATACAAGGATCAATTATTAATCTGAACCTTATTAAATTAAAGGAGCATGCAGATTATTCCGAACATCCTGATTTGAAATCATCCGAAGTGATCAGTGGTTGGGATGCTTATTTTACCTATATCGAAAAAGCTGTACCGTTTTTGAAAGCCAGTGGTGGAGAAATTTTATTTATAGGAAAAGGAGATCGGTTTCTGATAGGTCCTCAGGATGAATATTGGGATCTGTGTATGCTAATCAGACAAAAGACTGTTGGTGACTTTTTCAGCTTTGAGCAGAATGAAGAGTATATGAAAATTACGGGACATAGAAGGGCTGCTATTGAGGATTCAAGGTTACTGCCTTTGGAAGAGGTGTTATTTAATAAGTAAAAAAATGAAAACAATTCAGATGGGTGAAATCAACTTAGCCTACGAGATATTTGGAGAAGAAAACAACAATATTATAGTGCTGATTTCCGGATTGGGGAATTCAATGATTCGTTGGGATATTTCTTTTTGCAGGCTTTTGGTAGAGAATGGGTTTAGAGTTATCCGTTTTGATAATAGAGATTCAGGGAGCAGTGTTTTCACTACTCAAAAGGATTTACCTTCGGGCAAAGATATTGAGAAGATATTTGTTGATCTTCGCAGAGATGAAATTCCTTATTCATTGATGGATATGGCAAAAGATGTCATTAGATTATTAGATTATTTACAAATTGAAAAGACCCATATCGTTGGGCGTTCAATGGGAGGAATTATTGCCCAATTGTCGGCATATTATTTTCCTGAACGGGTAAAAACGCTGACGATGATTATGTCGACTTCTTTAAATCCTTCTTTACCTCCGCCCGATTCTGAAGTAATGCAGATGATGACAACACCAGGAACCGACCCGGCAGTAGATAAAGAGCAATATATTAGAGAAAGAATCAATTTTGCTGAAAAAATTTCAGGGAACACCTACACACTTGACCCCACTGAAGAAAAAGCTTTAGTTGAAGAAGAGCTCCATCGTTCAAAAACAAAAAACGGAATCATTAGGCAACTTCTGGCTATGGGTTCTTATGAATACAACGAAGAAATTCTGAAAAGGATCGTTGCACCTACTCTGGTTATCCATGGAACAGATGATCTAATCTTTCATCCCGACTGTGGAAAAGATATCGCTGATTCTATCCCGGAAGCAAGCTTTGTGTTAGTGGAGGGAATGGGGCACTCCATTCCTAAGGAGCTCTACATGTTGATTGGTACATGTATTATGAATTTAGCCTCATAAAATAAGAAGGCTTTTAAGAAAACGATACTACATTTTAAAAGTATTCTGAACTTCAGTTAAACCCATTTTTGCTAAATGTTTGTAAACTGTAGGTAAGCTTAAGTTTCTTTTCTCGGCAATTTCTAAAGGAGGCATTCCTTCATCAAATAACTGAAATGTAATCAAGTGGGTTGGCTTTTTCACTACAACTGTGGAAATATCTATTTCATTTATGGAATCAAATAAATGAATATCCAAAAGATAACATTCTTTCAGTTTCTCAAGATAATCTGCAAGATCATTAATAAACAATCTGGTTTCTTCATTGAAAACCTTCAACCCTTTTGTTCCTAAAACCTCCGAGTAAAAATCTTTTAAGGGGGTGAGAAAATTTCCACCCACCCTTTTATAAAAGAAATCTACCGCGCCTTTACATTTATCTTCAATTTCAGACCACTCACTCTCTCCGGTATTGAAGCTCAAAACTTTTTGCTGAATCACTTTTCTGAATTTGTTGGAAACTTTAAAAAGTTCTTCGCCTGCTGTTTCAAAATCTTTTAGAAGAATTCTCACTTTTTTCTGATCCCGTATTTCAGAAGATAAAGCGACAGCCTCCCAAACTAAGACTGCTTCTTTGAGCCAAGCTGCGTCTATCGTCATCTGAACTTTATGTAAGGCATGATCATACTTTTCCTGTTCAACAAGTTCTTCCAATCTATCATTAGCATTTGTTGATTCCTGGAAATGTTCAATTCTGTGATCACAAAATATTGCATCCTTTGTAATTTTAGATTTCAAGACAATTCCCTCCAAAGTTCGGCAACGACTTAACGCTACATATACTTGTCCGCTGGCAAAAGATCGTCCTGCATCAATGATGACCCTATCGAAGGTCAATCCCTGACTTTTATGAATGGTAACCGCCCATGCCAAACGTATCGGGTATTGCTCAAAACTACCCAGAACTTCGGTTTTAATATTCTTTTGCGCATCCAGTGTATATCTTTTTTGCTCCCAGACTTCTTGGGTCACTGTTATTTCCTTTCCTGTTTCTTCAAATACAGCTTTAATAAGATCTTCGTCCAGATATGAAATGGTAGCAAGTTTACCGTTATAAAATTTTTTCTCGGGAGAAGAATCATTTCTTATAAACATGATTTGAGCGCCTATCTTCAACTCTAAAATTTCATTATTCGGGTATTGAGTTTCTTTAAATTCGCCCACCACAGTAGCTTTATAAAACTGAGGGCTTTCTGATAATTCCCTCAACTTCTTCTGATTGATATGATCAGCAATACGATTATGGGAACAAAGATGAATATAAGTTTCATTCTCAGGCTCAAAGTCCTGATTATACCGTGAATTCAATTTTTGAAAATCAAGGTTATGGATATCTGCATGTCGGACTGCATTAAGGAGCTCCAGAAATTCTTTATTCTGTTGTCGGTAGACTTTCATCAATTCCACGGTAATCAATCGCATTCCCTGTAATGCCTTGGCAGAAAAGAAAAACGGAGTTGAATAGAATTTTGATAAAATTCGTTCTGAATCATCTCTCACAACGGGAGGTAATTGATATAAATCTCCTATTAACAACAACTGTACTCCACCAAATGGTAATGTATTTCTTCGAACGCGTCTCAGTGAATGATCTACCATATCCAGCAGATCGGCTCTTAACATGGAAACTTCATCAATAATAATCAGCTCTATTTCGCGGAACAGATCAAGTTTATCTTTTCGATACTTAAAATGAGGGAAAAGTTCATTGATATTCATGGCCAGATTAGGATCAACAGGTTCTTTCGTAGGCACAAACGTACGGGAGGGGATAGCAAATAGCGAATGAATTGTTACACCACCGGCATTAATGGCTGCAATCCCAGTAGGAGCAACGATAATATGCTTTTTGCGGGTCTGCTGTACAAAATCGTTGAGGAAAGTTGTCTTTCCCGTTCCTGCTTTTCCTGTCAAAAATACACTTCTGTTGGTATGTTCAAGTAATTCAACAAGTCCCTCCAATGAATACAATTTTCATCAAAGTTAATTGATAAAAACTAAAAACTTGTATTTGTACTAAAAAATAAGACTCCCTTTTCCAAGAGAGTCTATAGTATTGAAATCATTAAAACAGGAGATTATTCTAATAATTTTTCAGGCACCAATGAAGGATTGTTGCAATATTTTTTGCATCGTCTACCCCTCTGTGATGGGTACCTTCCAGTTTCATTCCAAGCTCACCTAAAGCCCTGTTCATCCCGACACTTTTTCTGACCGTAGGATGAATTTGTCCAAATAGAGTTTTCACATTGATGTGGTCATCACTCATTGGATAATCTGTATAGAATCTTCGAGCCTGATCATGAAGCATATTTAGGTCATAGTTTCCATAGCTCGCCCATGTAAGCTCTTCGGAATCATATTCTGCTCTGAGGATATCAAAAGCATCATCCAGCATAATGCCCTCATTATCCAGCATATTCTGAGTAAGTGTAGTAAGTTCCGTACAGAACGGACTCACTTTTGAATATTGGGGCTTCACTAAAATCCCTTCATTTTTAGAGATCTTACCGGTTTTTGCATTCATAATACAAACACCGATTTCGATGATCTCACTTTCCTGACCTCTTGGCGGTCGGTTTTCCCAACAAGTTGCTTCGAGATCAACAATTAATATATTTTCTGTTGTTTTCACTTTGTTTATTTTTTTAAATTTTTACCATAAAAGGAGCTGTTTCTTAGGCGGAAAGTAATTCTTTACATTTACAGTTGTAAAAATCCAGTTCCTTTTGTGGTCTTGTTATACATAAAAAAGTTCCGGTAATAATTTACCGAAACTAGACTTTAAGAGTCATCAACTCTTCTTTTACACAATCAATAACTATAGAATTCAATTTCTTATTGATCCTTTTCTGCTCTTCTTTTTCAATGCTTGTAAAAACATCCGGAAAATCTTTCTCAAAATCCTTCAAAATATCCTGTGCGAAAAGACCAATTACTTTTCCTATCATCTTAGGTTCGAATTCGCCGATTTTGCTTACTACATTATTCAATCTATTTGCAGTTACATATCTTTGAATTTCTTCCCAGATATTTTGAGCTTTTTCACTAAAATGAATTTGTTTTTGAGCAGTTTTAGCTTGCTTTCTTACCATTTTGGACTTTTCGATCCATTTTTCGTTCTTATTTTTAAGAATGACTCTGGCGCCGTTTCCAAAATATTTGGTCTTCAAGGTTTTCACAATAGTTCCTTCACACATATTGTTCATTTCAGGTAATCCTAACCACGCAGGAATTTTAGAATTGAAAACATTGGGAAACTTCAAAGCTTCTTCTAATGTCCCTTGAAATAAGGTTTTAGCATAGAAAAATCTGGTCTTTTCAAAAATGGGATTGATGACGTCTGTATCCAGATAAGTAATTCCATTCAACTTAATATCGAAAGCATAAAATTCATTATAAGGGGCATACTCAATACCTTTTTGTACCCTTACCGCATCTTTTACCGGTTCTACCTCTTTATGCTGGTAGCCACCACCAAACAATTCACCATAGATCACGATGGTTTCCACTTTGGGATAATGTGCCTTCACTATATGGAAGACCTCCATTACATTTTTTCTGTAGCGTTCCAAAATCTGATGGGCATTGAAAAATTTCTCATCTTTTTCTATAAAAGCAGTTCTCTTCGCGATTTTAATTTCCTTTCCGTCGGTAAAGAAAGAGAAATTAGCCCCGTGAACTTTCTCCTGCACGATGAAAACCTCATCCCCGAACCCCTGTAATCTTATTTGCTCACTCACGCGGGTTTGGTAAGCATTTTCTATAGAGTTATATGTTTTAAAAATCATTTTTTTAATTTTTTAAAGTTTGTCAGAAGGCCTTCAATATTCGCCTTTCCTACAGGATTCATGGAATGACAATAGAACTTTGGTAATAGTATAGAATGATCCATACAGTAATTTATCAGCCACTTGGCACAATCATATCCTGTTTTTCCATTAAATTCCTGAGAGTCAGATTCCAGACCATGTCCATCTGCAAGGTCATGGTCAAAAGAAATCATTTCAGGAAGTCCTTTTTCTAAAATTCTGTTGATAAACTGTTCGTAATTCCTGACGATATGCCAGTCATTTCTTAGGAAAATCTCCTGTTTAGTATAATGATATGCTTCAATAGGATATCTGATATCATCCAGAAACATTAATCTTTTAGTCATTTCCATCTTTTATTGATTATAAGGTTGAAAGCTGGGTGTAAGCAGCTTCCAACTATCTTAAACCATCATATCAGCACAATTGGAACTTGCGAAAGCAAAGGGTTTTGCTTTAAATACATATCCCATTCCCAGAATGTATCCCATGGCATCTTTTAATGCTACATTGGATTTGAAATCCGGGTCGGTATTAATGTCTGCGTGTACCTCCATTTCCACATCATATGCTTCCAGAATAGAGCAAATGGCATAAGCGATTTCTACGGATTTGTTCACTTCATTCAACATTCGCTCTTTGATACTGATACTCTGTATTTCTCTTTCTTTTCTGATAAAGGTAAACGCTCCTTTTCCTTCACGAATAAATACTACTGCCGTAGCATAATTGATAGCATCTCCATATACATGAGAGTCTGATCCCACACATACTTTCAGACGATATCCATTGGCCTGTTCGCGAATGATGGCTTCTTCTACCAGCTGTGTGATAGAGTGCTGGAAAATCTTTCCATTCATATTCTGCCATGTTTGTTGTTGCGTTTCCATTTTTTTACATGTTTTAAATTTTGTTTTAAATTAATTTGTGAGTCGTGAATCTTTAATTTTTATCATTCACTTTTAACTATTCATTTTTTGCACTCCGAACCGGACTCGAACCAGTACCATCAGTTTTGGAGACTGAGATGCTCCCATTACAATATCAGAGTAAATTTTGTTGATTCATCAGGACTCGAACCTGAACAACAAGAGCCAAAGTCTTGTGTGCTGACCAATTACACTATGAATCAATTTTATGAGTAATGAGGAGTATTCAAATAGGGCTTGATAATTACCTTCGCAATTACTCATTGTGCATTACTTATTTTCCATATTCTGTGGAACAGACAGGAATTGAACCTGTACCTTTAGTTTTTCAGACTAACGTGCAGACCTTCTACACCACTCTTCCCTTTATAATTGATAAATAATAGTTGATACCTTATAAATACCGCTATTCTATCATTTATCATTCCTATTTTGGTACGGGAAGAGGGACTCGAACCCCCAGCAGCTTGATCCTAAATCAAGAGTGTCTACCATTCCACCATTCCCGCGGTTTTTTATGTCTAATGAGAGATTAGTAATATGACTACTATTCTTTTTATACATCGCTCGTTATTCATTGTTTATAAAAAGTAAAAGGCTGTCTTATTTTTATTGACTAAAGATCTTCTGCGCTTGACATACCTTTTTTCTTTTCTTCATTTTTTTTGAATGATACCGGCCAATTATTTTTCAAATCTGAACTTTCATGGTATTATTGTCAATTAAACATTGACCGGTTCATTCATATCAAGTACTCTATAAGGGAATCGAACCCTTATTTTCTGCTCGAAAGGCAGGCGTCCTGACCGTTAGACGAATAGAGCAATTACCAACTGACCGGGAATCGAACCCAAACAACAAGAGTACATTTCCTGCATGCTGCCATTACATTATCAGTGGGATGTGGAAATAATAGGATTCGAACCTATTCAGCAATGAAGCAACAGATTCTATCTCTGTATTTTTTCATTTTTTAAGGAATCATTCAATTCATTCCTCATGTCAGTTTACCCCGACTCTCCAACTTCGGCGTACTTCCATTTTTAAAATGAGTAATCAATAATTTTTCTAATTACCATTTTTCTTTGGAGTCAATAAAGCTTGTCTTAATTTTTTTGTTTGATATAAGAACGTCTATGCCCGACAAGCTTTTATTTTTTCTCCTGAACTTATCTCATTTAAGTTATTTGAGATGGTTATGGGATTCAAACCCACTCAGCTAATGCAACGGTTTTGCAGACCGCCCCGACTCTTCCACTTCGGCGAACCATCAGATGATCAATAATGATTGATTTTTGATTAATCATTATTTTTTGTTTACTCTTTTAAAAAGAAAGCCTGTCTGTATTGTGGTTAAAGACCTTCTGCGCTTGACAGACTTTTCTTTTTTAATAAAGGATATTTTTACGAGTGATTATTTTACAACACTCCATTGCTACATTTTAGTTTTTCATTATCGGAGAAGCAAAAGCTTGTCTCTATTTTTCGTGTTTGGCGTAAAGATCTTCTGCTCTCGACAAACTTTTATTTTTTCTCCTGAAACAATTAACATTTAGTTATCTGCGATTTTGGAAAGATTCGAACTTTCAACTGCCGGTTTAACAAACCGGTGCTCTGCCATTGAGCTACAAAATCATTGTAATTTCGGAAGGACTCGAACCTTCAACCTTCGGTGTATCAGACCGAAACTCTAACCACTTGAGCTACGAAATCATTGTTGTCTGGAAAGCAAGATTTGAACTTGCGACCTCCCGCGTCCAAGACGGGTAAACAACCACCGTTATCTTTCCAGTTTTGCAGATTCATTTCAAAATTCTTTTCCGGGAGACAGCCGGAGCGCAATTTTTCCATAAATCTTTGCGGTCTATGCGAGAATCGAACTCGCAGTGCCCAAGAGACAGTCGGGCAGGTTAGCCATTACCTCAATAGACCTTTTTTGTGACTCCGAAAGGGATCGAACCTTTAACCCTGGGTTTAGAAAACCCATGCTCTATCCAATTGAGCTACGGAGCCGTAGTAATCCCAGAAAGATTTGAACTTTCAACCCCCGGTTTAAAAGACCGGTGCTCTAACCATTTGAGCTATGAGATTTTATATATTGGGTATCTCCGGGGATCGAGCCCTGTTCTTCAGTTCCACAGACTGACGCTTTACCAAATAAGCTAAAGAAACCATAAAAAAAGCACCTCTTTTGGGGAGGTGCTTCATATATTTCTGACGTAAAAGATCATTAACTGACCCACGTATATAAGCACCTTTTATCCACAATTTCACGATCAAAAATACACAGACTTCCTATCGGCTCCTGTCCGAATAGTCTTGAGTATTGATTGAATATGTTGTGTAATTGTTTCATTTTATTTTTTGTTTGTTTTTAAATTATTTTTTTGAAATACTGAAAACCAGTTGCTTTCAATTTTCGGTTGCAAAGTAAATATGAATTTTTGAAACTCACAAATAAATTTTAAAATTAAATAACTGAAAATCAAGATTTTACGTAGCATATTTGGCATGAGAAATTCCTGTCCGCAATAGTTTGCAGATCTCTTAATTACCTAAATGACTGTCTCTCACCGGGTTGCTTATCACTCTATCTTATCGTATTAAAGTTTCATTGTTTATTAAAAAATTTTCATGTTTATGGTTATTTTTTTTCATTCTAAATAATTTCTGACCTAAAAAACAAAAAACGCCTCGAAAAATCGAGGCGTTTCTGCAATATTTTGATTAATTTTTTACGAGTTTACAGTAAATAATTTCCAAAGTCAGCACATTTCACCTCATTCCATATCACCTCATCATATCCGAATAACCCTTTTATAGAAGGGCTTTCGCATAGTTCTGCATTGATATGTGCTCTTTGTATTGTCATAATTTTCTGGCGCAAAGATAAATCTTTTTCGGTATTATTTTATCATTTCCCCAAAAGGAAGGTCTTAAACGGAGCCTTTCTAAAGCCTTTTCATGATTAAATATTAATCATTTCAAATGCAAAATTGTATTAGAAAATGATTATTTTGAAAACATTAGGTTTTGGCTAAAGCCATTGGAATTTTATTATTTTATTTGTTTGGGTGGGGTGGGCTAAAGCCCACCTCTATTGATATAACCAAGCCCATTTTGAGATTTACCGAGAATATCTTTTATCTTTTATCTTTTATCTTTTATCTTTTATCTTTTATCTTTTATCTTTTATATCAATTTCTAAACATCCTATTCCTGCCTGTCTTATATCTTGAAATATCCTTTAAAATTACCTCATCGTCAGGATTGAAGTATTTTAGTTCATTAACAATTTCAGATCGGCTTTCTACTTTTTCAGCAATAATTTCGTAAGCGATATTTCTGGTGACAACTTGTAATTTTGGATCTTTTTTAAATTCTTGCTTCATAGCATCCAGGTAGATGATCTTTTTATGAGAAGGAATTTTTTCATAGAGATTGCGAATCTCCATTTCCAGTTTCCGGGTATCGAATATATTGGCAAAATAGTTATGAAGGCAATTGAAAGCGTCTTTATCTTCTTCCCAACCTTTCAGCAATACCTTTTGAGCTGCATCCGTATCTTCCATTTTCTTACGAAATACTAAAGATGCCTTGACCATTTGATTGTTAAGAACATATTCGTCTGCAACCATTTGGTAATAGGCACGAGCATTCGTAAGATCATTGATCTCTTTATAAAGATCTCCTACTTTCTCCTTCTGTTCCATTTCTTTGTAAAGGTCAATTGCCTTTTTATATTGCTTTGCCTTTTCATAGCAGACTGCTGCATCGGATTTATTTTTTAGTTTTTTAAGGTAAACTACGGCAGCTTCATTATAGAACCCACCATTTTCCAGAGTTTTTGCACCTCTGTAATAATCCTGAAGCAGGTTCATATATACTTTTGCTGCCTTTTTATAATCTTTTTCTGCTATATATTGATCTGCAAGCTCTTCATATTTGCTTCTGATTTTATCAAACAGAGAAGTCTCCAAATAAAAATTACCTCCTCCGGCAGTTTTCCTCCGCGAATTTCTTTTGTTCTGCTCTTTATCTTTTAACGTAGCAATCACCATCAGAATAATAAAAGCGATGATTACGAAAAGTACTAATGTTCCGACAACGCTCCAAAAACTTTCATGAAAAAGCTGGGCTACAATTCCGATGATTTTAAATAGGGCCAACAATATAAAAGCAGCCATAAATTTGTCTATAAACTTCTGCTTATTCATCATCTTCTGAATTTAAAATGGTTTTATCTTCTCGGAATAAACGGTAAAGAAGTAAGATTACAGCAACCACAAGGATCCATACAAACCAGTTGTATCCAAACATTTTTATTAAAGGATAAAACAGATACACCAGCATTGCTATGAGAATACCGATCAGCAGAAGCTTTACCCAGCCAGGTACATGATCACCTCCAAGGCTAAAGAATTTACCTTTTGAAATAAAAGAATAAAGACCAACAGCTGCCATCATAAATATAACAAGATACAAGACATCTGAAACCGGAGTATCTTCTTTTTTTAAACCTTTGCCGGTATCAATACCGGTTACCTTAGAGTTTTTACCATAGTACCGTGAAGGGTCAGACACATCAATTGTTCCATATCGTCTTCCCAAAGAATCTTCCATCAGAGCCTGTCTCTTCTTTAAGAGAAATTTCACCACTTCTCCGTTCACAGGCTTTCCTTTGGTATATTGCTTCAGAGAGTCTGAAATTTTACGTTTCAGGTTTTCTGTTTTGTTTTCAATATGTTTTTTAATTCGTTTGCTATAAATGATTTTAAGAGAATCCCTGCTTCCTTGTTCTCTGTTACCAAGCTTTTCTATATCACGCCCGATTTCATTAACCTCCCTACCTCCGGACTTTTTATAGTTTTCTTTTTCTTTTTCATTTTTTGCTTCTATCATTCCTGCTGTGAGAAGTTCGTTAGACAAACTTCTTCTTTTCTGGAAATACATAGAATCTATTTTTTGATCAATTTCTGAGGTTCCGGATTGAAAAGCGATCATATCAGAGGGGGCTTTTACAGCATCTGTCAGGATGGTTCCTGAAGAGGTTCCAGTTTCCTCCTGCACAGATTTATTTTTATCTGATGGTAATACAATTCTTAAAACAATAGCTATTGCGATTACAGACCAAAATATTTTACGAAAGTTTTTAGTGCCTTTCGTTTCTGGCTTGTCACCGGAATTACCTCCGAATAATCCTTCCAGCCACGTAAATTTTCCAAATCCATTTCCTCTGGAAGTTCCCATAATATCTAAAGGAACACCGAGTTCTATTGCTCTCTCAGGATATTTTTCAATATATTGTAAATACTTTTCAATTTCCTTTTTATTTCCTGCCATTACTTTTTTCAGATCAAAAGGAAGATTATTCATCCACTCCTCTTCGGTTTGCTGTGGCTGTAATGCTTCCAGCACCTTTTGATCATCAATTTCAACGGTATAACTTTCTATCTTTTCAGGAATTTTAACTCCATTTAATGGTTTTCTAATCGTTTCGTTAATTTTTCCCGGCTCTTGAATCAATACACTCCAATCTATTGGTTCTGTCAGCCTTACCAATCCAAATTCGGGATGCATTAATATAAAAGGAGCATCCATTTGTTGCCAATCTTCCGGATTAATTTTGGGATAAAATGTTGTATTTTCAGGAATAAAAAACCTGCCATCTACATCTTGAAAGTAAGCATTCCTTCCTATTTCCTGTGGAGCATAATCCTTAAAAATAAGAAAGCAGCCGTACAAAACATTGGGTTCATTTGCAGGAACAGCATATGATTTTACAAGTGTAAGATCAATACCAAGCATTTCCATTTCCTGAAGCCATACCAAGGGCGATGAACCTTTAATCAAAAGTCCTTTTTTAGGATAATTATTTTTCGGGAAGGGTTTTATTCTAAGCTCCATAATCTAAAATCTGCTCTATAAATGCTTTTAAAAACCGTTCACACATTTCGTCCAATGTTTTCACCTTCAGCAAAGCATGCTCCGGAAGGTAATATTCTGAACCCCCAAATTCAGTATGGGTGGCCAGAGATAAAAATCCATTGACTGTAGAAGGAATAAAAAATTCTTCAATGCTTTTATTACTACTTCTGAAAGTCAACATTCCACGGGAATCTGCAATAATTTCACTCCCATCAGGAAAGGTAAATTTATTTTTATTCTGTTCAGCAAAAATGTTAATCTCAAATTTATTTTTAGAGAAATTGAGGGTATTTTCGGAAGCGCTGTAGAGTTTATTTCCTGAAACAACAAGGTCATCATTCTTATTGATCCCTATTCCATTAAAATTATTAATAATTTTCAATCCGCTTCTATTCAATTTTGCAACTTCTGCCTGAGCTTTGGCATTATTCTTTTCTATGTCTCTGTCTTTGTTGGAGACCACTTCTACAGAAATATTCCCATCTCTATTTATTTTATAGAGAGAGGAGCTTTCCGGTTGGTGCAGATAAAAATTTTTTCCAAAGTAGATCAGATCATAAGATTCGGGAATATGCAGTCCTGTCACATTATATTCTGAGTATTCTCTTGTATTTAAATTCAATTTGGAAATTATCTTTTTATCATATTGATATTGGCATACAATAAAATGTTGTTGTTTATTTCTTGCCATAGCAAACCGACCTCTTGGTTTTATAGAAATATTTTCAAATAAAACTTCACAACCATGATAGGTTTTATAGTAATCATAGGAGTGTCTGTCATAATAGTTGTCTGAAAGATAGGTTTTCAACAACTGTCTTTTAGAACTCAGAATAAAAAATTCTCCTTCATATAGAAATCGGGCTATCGTATTAACAGGTGCCGGGAATAAAATCGGATAGTTCAGTGGTAGTTCTGTTTTCTTTCCGCTACCATCATGTGCCTTTTGTCTTTGCTGTGGTGGATTGGCCCATAATTCCTGAAGCGGAAGTTTTATTTTCTGGATATGTTTTCTTGTTCCCAGATGATGTTTGTAAAAATTAATTTCACCATCGGATGTAGTTGTAACTAAAAATTTGAGTTTGTTTCTGTTCTGATGAACAACTTTTTGGACATTTTCATCAGCCATATTCTCCTGATGGGTAATAAAGAAAACCTCAATATCCTTTTCTGTGGGTTGCTCATTAAAGAATTTTTCCAATGCCTCTGAAACTTCGAGAATTGGACTTACCTGATTAAGGTTTTCAATGACCTCCTCTACTTTATCCAGAGAAATAGAAGTTTCTGTCTGGCCTAAAGCAAAGACTTTACATTCCGAATGTGCTTTCGGATGCTTTATCACGGCTATGGCAGACGCAAAAGCTAACACTTTAGGCGTTCCCCAGTTTCGGAGAGAGGTATCAATTAAAATAATTCTTTCAAAAATATTTTCTTCAGGGGGGATTTCTCTTTGAATATACAGCGCTTCATTATTCGCTATCCGATTCATGAATACCTCATCTTCATTGGCAAATTCAGAGAGCAGCATTCTGTGAAAATCTCCTTTGTTTGTCATATCAGATATTCCTCCAATAGGCTGTTCCCCCGGGGAAAGGTGTCTCATTGGAATCTTTAGCCCGCTCCAAATTCTCTTGATCAGGCTTCCCACCTGAAATGTTTTGGGCTCTTCGATAAGTTCTTTGATAAAATTTGTATCTGTATCTGCCGTTAGATCTTCCTGAATACCCTCATCATCTAGTTTCGGTTCTTCAATGAAGCCTTTCATAGCATCGATGATTGAATCAACAGTCGGAAATTTTTCGTTCAGATCTAATGCCTTTAAGTCTCTGTTTAAATCAGACGATCTCGCAGGCTTCTTTGTTGCACTTATAGCAAGTTCATGAGGTCTTTTATGATAAATTCTTAGGTTAAATTCTGCAACAACCGAAGATGTTCTGTTATGCCCATTTTTAAAAAGAGTCTGCAAGAGAATGATCCTGTTTTGCCTTTGTTTATAAACTTTAGGGAGGGATTTAATCTTTTCAAGGAATTCAATTCCTTTTTCGGGATTGAATTCAAGATCTCCAACACTGTAAAAATGAGTGGTGCGTCTCAAAGGGCCTGCAAAATCAATATATCCCTCCTGCGTGGCATATAACACCATAAGCAATGCTCCAAATGGGGGCCATCCCTGCGGTTGAAGTTCTTTCAGTATCTCGATAACATAAGGTCTGTACGCAATTGCTCCTACTCCCGGTACTGAGAGAAGGTTGTTGTCATGATATCCGGAATCCCCGGGGACATCTTCATCGGTTTTCCATTCCCAGAAATAATTTTCATAGGATTGGAAATAGGCCTTTAATTCCATTCTTTTGATTTTTCTGTAAGACGGAAAGAACTTACGGAAAGCTGTCGGAAATCTGTATTCTTTATGAAAAGATAGTTTCCTTTTTCATCCCATAAAAGCCATCCGTCTGTCTCTTTATTATATTTCTGCTGCAGGAATATACTCATATTTTTAAATTCGAAATCAAATCCGGCAGGTATAAGGTGCTTATCTTTTGTCCAATATGTTTTCCCGGGAAGACTAAGTATAGGAGTACCCAGGAAAAGAGCCTGCTCTCCTATGACTGTCCAGCTTATCTTTTCAAGTTTAAATTTGGCAAAACCTGCAATGCTTTGCTTAGTATCAGATATCTTGCTTAATAAGGCAATTACCGGTTGTTCTTCATTACTTTCCTTTAAATTAATCCGAACATTCTCACTGATTCCGAAATAATTTTGGTTAGAGGTCGGAAAAATAAGACGTAGAGCTTTATCTATTGGAGTCCATAGAAGCCCTGTTCTCATTTTTTTACTTGGGACCAAGGCATCTTTCCTAAATAAAAGTCCTTCGCGAAGTTCATATAGAATAAAATCAGGAAATTGATGTATTTCCGAAGCAACAGATTGCTCTTCGGTAAATCCTTTGAGCCATATTATTTCATCATCTGCTGCCATCTGCACATTTTTCCAATCTCTGATTGAGCCTAGAAAATCTTCATTTGAACGAGGTAATTCTGCCCAAAATTCTTTTATATACTTTGAAGAATCTTCTGCCATAAGCTTTCAATTTCCTGTTGAATATACTGTTTTTGTTCAGGGTTTCTAATCCAGTCACAACGTGTCTGCAGATATCTTAGTTTATCTTTAATCACATTCTGCTCTTCGAAACTTAAAGTTCCTTCATTCCATTTATCCACAAGAATTTTTACGTCTTTCATGACCTCTTCAGGGTTTGGCGTTTTATTCTGCATTGCCTGAGGATGAGATGTGGGATGATCATCTTTCTCAATAGTTCTGTTGATAATTCCTTCCAGAATTTCAATCTGTTCTTCTGTGTCCCAGATATGTTTCAATACCCATAGGTCAGAAAGAACAGCTTCATTTCGTCCACAGATTAAAGCACTGGCAGCAATCAGATTCTGAAGTTTCACGGCTCTACGGTCAGAAATACTGATGCCTGTATTTCTCAGACTCATTATTGTGTTCAGATACACTTCATAAATGGGCTTAAGATCTACTGTTCGGCAAAGACTCTGAAGTTCCCTGATCTCATCAGCAAGAATTTCAGGCATTTCCGTTTCTTCCTGGTTTTCAAGTTTTCTCCCGGCCAGAAGTACCTGCTGCAATAATTCAGGATGTACATAATCTACGTTGATTCTTACCAGAAAACGATCGAATAATGCATTTAATGCTTCGTCTTCAGGAAGTACATTACTTGCTCCTACAAACATAAGAGCCGGCAAATGCTTTGTTTCTTTTCCTCTTTTGAAAATCTTTTCATTGAGTGCTGTCAACAAAGAGTTCAGAATCGCAGAGTTGGCATTAAAAATCTCATCGAGAAAAACCAATGAAGCTTCAGGCATCATCCCTTCTGTATTGGTTAGGAGTTCCCCTTCTTTTAATTTTCTGATATCAAAAGGGCCAAAAATTTCATTAGGTTCAGTAAAACGGGTCAGCAGATATTCAAAATTTTTACCATCTTTCACCGTTTTTGCCAATATTCTTACGATAGCCGATTTTGCAGTACCCGGAGGTCCGTATAAAAAAGCATTTTCTCTTGCCAAAAGGCAGATTCCCAACAGATCGACTACATCATTTTTACCTACGAAAGTATCTTTCACGTAGTTTAAGGCAGTATTGAGTTTATTGATATTCTGAGTCATTGATTTTCTTCAGTTATTATTTTTAGTTCTTTCCAGAATGCCTCCTTATGCATTCCAAATTCAGCCAGAAGCCATTTATTAATCAACGGAATTTCCGCCAGTTTATAATCTCTTTTATCGACAATTCTCTCTAAATAAAGTTTTCGATAGGTTTTATCTTCTAATTCCTTTTTCCAATTTACATGTTTCAGATCGAGATCATAGCCAATTCCGGAATAATGAAATTGACTCAGAATCTCTTCTAATTTTTTAATCACGGGATCTTCCGGATCTACAGAATGTAAAGCCTCTATAATCTGCGGTAAGAATCTTAGTGATAAATCTGCTGAAAGTATACTTGAGAGATCTCTGGTTCCTATAAATCCAGGGACCAGATTGTTAATATCTTTTTCTGTATTTTCCCTGATCATATAAAGTTGGGCACTTTGATACAAAACTTTTGCCGACCAAACTGCTGCACTTTTATTACAATCAATCTGATCAGATAAAAATTCAAGTCTTTCTTTTTCAAATTCCGTTTCAAAATACTCTGCGGCATCTTCTTCCTCTTTTAA
Source organism: uncultured Chryseobacterium sp. (assembly GCA_963518055.1). Classification (GTDB taxonomy): domain Bacteria; phylum Bacteroidota; class Bacteroidia; order Flavobacteriales; family Weeksellaceae; genus Chryseobacterium. The sequence goes on along the minus strand of CAUQIC010000015.1, from coordinate 119,302 downwards.
AGAAATTTTCTGTAAACTGGAAAAAAGGGTGATGCATTCATTTTTACGAAGCAAAAAGACGGTATCTAAAAATGGTGATCCGTTTTCCATCATCTAACAAAAATAAAATTTTTAATGGAAGGATTCAGAATTATTTACTTCTTTTAATTTACACTAGAAAGTGTTGCAAATAGTATGAATACTTTTGAAGAATCAAATGATTTTATAAAAACAGTTCACCTCCATAGAAGTGAACCGGATGCTCAAATACAGCATGGTATCTGAGAATTAAACTAATTTGTATTTCATTTTTTCGCCATCAACTTATTATTCAGCCACTTTCTGACCGGGATATCATAAAACCTCATGAAAATATAGGCAAGGATGATAGAAATAGCAACCGTTATTATTCCAACCATCCATGTTTGAGGTTCATCTAAACTATGTTTTCCATTCACAGCCCAGGCCATATAGACATAGACTAAAGGAAAATGAGTGATATAAATCGGATAAGAAATATCCCCTAAAAACCGGCATAACCTGTTTGATTTTTCTCCCACCACCTTTCCCCCGGCTCCAAGTAAGATGACAAGAGGAAACATGATCATTAAGGTAAAACACTCATAAAAAGCATTCTGCCAATGTAAGGAAGCGCCCCCCAAACGAGGAAATGCAAACAAAATGATCAGAATAATACTGGTAGTTAAAAAGGCATTTTTAGTGTACTTTAATGCAACTGTTCTTGCTAAAAATATTCCCATTAAAAAAGGAAAGGTCAACCTAGTAAATCCTATTTTCAATTGAGTAGTGTCATCAATAGACCAGCCACCGATCATATCTCCGTTTGGGTTGGTAAAAGCATAAAAAATGGTAAATCCGGCTGAAATCAGTACCAGAACAAACAATGTCACTTTTGAGATTTTTCTTAAAAAAAGGGCATATGCAATATTGGCTATGTATTCAAAAAACAGAGACCAGGCAGGACCATTCAACGGATGCATTTCGTTCCAGCCTCGGATATCCAGACTTTTACCCACAGGAATTACTGTCATTCCGATCACCATAACCAACAGAAGCTTCCACACGGGAGTGGTAGCGATGCCACCCCATCCGAGACCTTCTGACTGTTGAAAGTAAAATAAAGCGGTTCCTATCAGTGAACCCATAATGATCATGGGCTGTAATCTCACTAAACGGCGGATAAAAAAATCTTTTAGGGTGAGTTGCTCCCAGCGGTTATCATAGGCATAACTGATGACATATCCGGAAAGCATAAAGAAAAAATCTACCGCCAGATAGCCGTGATTAATAAGTTGTTTAGTATGATCGCCATTGGAGAAGGTTTCAAAAACGTGAAAAAAAACGACCATAATGGCCGCTACTCCTCGAAGCCCGTCAAGAATGTCGTAATGGGGTTTCGATTGGGAAATAGTTAAAGTTTGATTCATATTGTCTTAAAATGATACAATACAAAAATAAATAGTTTCGAACCAATGATATTGTCTGATATTTTTTTATTATTGTCTGATATTTGCAATTAACGATTTCATTTTCCTTCTATGAAACACCAATTAAAATATTACCCGAAAAATAAAGTAAGTACTTTCCACTTTGATCATGTTCATATCACATGGAACCAACAGGTACCGTTACACCAGCAACAAACATGGGAGCTATCTTATATCATCACAGGAAGTGGAATAAGAACCATTGGAAATGTTGTTGAAAGATTTTCAAAAGGTGAAGTTATTCTTATTCCTCCTAATATCCCACATTGTTGGTCTTTCGATAAAGCCGTACATGATGATGAAGGTAAAATTGAAAATGTGACTCTTGTGATTGAAAATGATTTCCTGATTCACTGTAAAAATACTTTTCCGGAGTTATCTTCAAGTATTTCGGAACTTCTGGGAAATGAAAATGCCGTATCTTTTAAAGGAAAACTACTGGAAGATCTACAGTTTCTGTTGGCTACTATGATTCATCAGAATCCTGTTGAAAGGCTTTCATCTTTTATTATACTTTTAGAATTAATCTCCTATTGCAAAGAAATGCGTGTAGTAGGGAGTCCGATCTCTGAAAACAGAAAAGAAAGAAAACTTCAGGCAATTCATCTTTTTGTGTTAGGAAATTTTCAAAGAAATATTAGCCTTCAAGAAATTTCAAAATCAATGGGAATGCAGCAATCTTCATTTTGTGTGTTCTTTAAAAACATGACGGGCCAATCTTTTTTTACCTACCTCACCGAATTCAGGATAGAGTCTTCCTGCCAAATGTTGCTAAAAACAAAATTATCAGTTGCTGAGATTTGTATTGCTTCAGGTTTTAATGACATTCCATATTACAACCGTGTTTTTAAAAAGATTAAAAATATAACACCCACTCAATACAGAAAACAGTTCGAAGCATAAATACCCTTCTTTTTTTAATTAAACTTATGGAGAAGCATATGAAAGGTTTTCATGATTTATTTCAGATAACCCAGTCAATCTAAAAGTTATTATCTTTGCGGCAGTCAAAATAAAATTATGAGTATTCACATCAGTGCCAACAAAGGAGAAATTGCGAAAGTAGTATTACAGCCGGGGGATCCGCTTCGTGCACAATATATTGCTGAAAATTATTTAGAAAATGCTAAACTGGTAAGCAAAACCAGAGGAATATTTTATTATACCGGTCTTTATAAAGGTAAGGAGATTACTGTAGGAGCTAGTGGAATGGGATTTCCGAGCATCGGAATCTATTCTTTTGAGCTATTTACAGAATATGAAGTAGAGACGATCATCAGAATCGGAACTTGTGGAGCTTACAATACAGATCTTAAGCTTTTTGATATTTTAAATATTGAAAATGCAGCCAGCGAAAGTACTTATGCCAAATATGCCTGGGGAATTGAAGGAGACATTCTTCCTCACCAGGGAAATATTTTCAACACCATCAATGAAACATCTAAAGAATTATCAATAGATGCTAAAGCAATCAATATTCACAGTAGTGATATTTTCTACAGAAAAGATCCCAACACTCCTGAAATTGCTACGAGATATAACTGTCCTGCAGTAGAAATGGAAGCTTTTGGATTATTTGCGAATGCTCAACACTTGGGAAAAAATGCAGCAACCATTCTTACGGTGACTGATATTATTCCAACTCATGAAAAAATTTCTGCAGATCAGAGAGAAAAAGCTTTAAATCCGATGATGGAGCTGGCTTTGGAATCTGCCATTAAGAGTTTATAAACGGATCAGATTATTTATCTTTTCACGTTGCGAAATAAAAAAAGAGCTTTACTTTATCAGTAGAGCTCTTTTTTATAGTCGGAAAAAATTCCTTGCAGTTTCTGTGGTTTCCTCAGCAACCTCAGCAATGCTTATTCTTTTTAAATGGGCAATTGTTTGTGCCACGTAGGGTAAAAAGGAAGGTTCATTCCGTCTGTTCTGAATTCTTGGCATATTCTTCGGAAGCATGAATGGTGCGTCGGTTTCAATCATCATTCGATCCAGCGGTACATATTTAATCACCTCCTCTAAATGTTTAAATCTTCTCTCATCACTGATTGCGCCGGTAAATCCTAAGTAAAACCCTTTATCAAGATAAGTCTTTGCCTCATTCAATGTTCCGGTAAAGCAATGCACAACAGCTTTCGGTAACTGAGAAATGCACTCATTGGTAATTTCAATAAATCTTTTAAAGGCTGCCCTTTCATGTAGAAAAAGAGGTTTATCAACTTCTATAGCCAACTCGAGCTGGGCTTTGTAACATTTTTCCTGAACTGGCCTTGGGGAAAAATCGCGGTCAAAATCCAATCCACATTCTCCTATCGAGATGACATGATTATGTTTCAATAAGTTTTTAAGTTCGGAAATACTCTCCTTATTAAAAGATTTAGCATCATGAGGGTGAATTCCGGCTGTTGAAAATAAAATTTCCGGATATTCTTCCGCAATTCCAGCGGATTCTTTACTTCCTTTTACACTTGTCCCTGTGAGAATCATGTGTTCTACTCCATGATCTAAAGCACGGTTGACAATCTCTTCGTGTTCATTATAGAACTGTTTATTGGTCAGGTTAATGCCAATATCAATGTATGTATTCATTTGTTCTTTGTATAATTTAAATATTTGCTATGACAAAATTATCAAAGTAATACGCAATCATTTTACGCAGTCATTATTCATTGAGAAATTTTTCAAGAAAGCCGATTAATTTTGTTTCACCGTGGCTCCAACGAATTCCATGTCCTTCTTTTTCTCTGACTTCAAAGACCAATTCATGTTTATAATGAAAGAAAACATTCCACCAGGTTGCCTGTTCAAGGATATCATGGATCTTAGCCATCACTTTTTCCTGTTTTTGTTGGTTATTCCCTTTGATATTCCCCCAGAAATCATCATCTATTCTTCCGATATGTTTTTCCCAGGCTCTTTGGGCAATAGTGATTTCATCATTAAAGGATTCCTTACAAGCATTCAGTAAAACAGCACTAACCGGAGGAATCGCTTTCTCATCACGAATACTTGCTGAAGTGAGCCTTTGTCCCAATATGATAAGCCAATATTCGATTGGAAGAGCTTCTAAAAGTTGTGCTTTCTCTGCATCCGAAAGGTTATTCTCAAGAATAGTCATAAATTTCTCAAAAATTTCCTGCCTGTTTACTTTTACTTCTTCATTAAAATAAGGCAGATTCCATTCTATGGTATTATTTTTAAAACTAAGGATATTTTCTTCCAGTTTTTCCAGATGTTCCGTCACTAAAATAGCCTGGTATTTCTCTTTCCAGGAGTTTGAAATAAACGGAATATATTTTTCAAAACAATTCATGTTCAATATATTTTTATGAGATCTTGCGCCCCTTTATCATGGTTTCTCTTATTTCGATTCAAAAATAGTTTTTTAGAAGGAGATGAGGAAGCAGGAAAATGAAGGGTGAAAATTAGTATTTGGAGTTAAAATTCATCTCTTCATTTATAAAGATTGTCCTTATTACAAAGCACCTTTTCTTATGAATTTGACAACAATTAAAATACTGATCTATATTTTCTACAACAAAAGAGATATTTAATACAACGTTTTGATATTTATTAAGGATAAGTTTGCAAAGACTTAAAAAATACCCTTATGAATACACTGAAAAAATTATGTTATCTGTCTGCAGTAATGCTTTTGTCAGCAACTTTTGTCTCATGTTCAAATGATGATCATGAAATTGGTATCAAGCAGCAGACTCCCTCTCAAGCTCTCTCTTCTACTCCATGGGAAACGACTGGGGCTAAGGATAAAAATGGGAATAGCGTAGTATTAACGGATGCCAGTGTTGCCGGATATGTAGGCTTTGCCTATTTTAAAACAGATGGAAACTTTGCCATTTATGGATTAAATGATGTATTAAGATCAAGAGGAACATGGTCTGTAGATGCTCAGGGAAAAACAAGAACCATCGCCTCTCTTAATCCGGATGGAACGACCCTATTCACGCGTGATGTGGAGATTCTTGTTTTAAACAGAAATGAATTTACTTACAGAATTCGTCCTAATTCCAGCGACCCTTCTGTGTATTATGATATCATTCACACAAGAATTTCTCATGCTGAACCGTCAAATGGACAGCTTACACTAGCTTCAACTCCATGGGAAACAACAGGAGCTAAAGATAAAGACGGAAACAATGTAGCTTTGGATAATGGTAGTGTAGCCGGCTATGTGGGATATTCTTACTTCAAAGCTAACGGGACATTTAAAATCTTCGGATTGAATGATGTTCTCCGTTCTGAAGGAACATGGTCTATTTCTCCCGACGGAAAAAAGCGGACACTTACTACCCCAACCTTCACCCGTGTTGTTGATATTCTGGTTTTGAATGAAACGACTTTTACTTATAGAATCACTCCTGATACCAATAATCCGGCTGTATTTTATGACATTATCCATACAAAGGTTAACCATAAGGAACCTGTATAGTAATATTTTTTTTTGATAAGAAGGAAAAACCTGCCCGATTGGGCAGGTTTTTATATTATATGTATTCTTTCCACCATTTTTTCCAGGCGATGGAGTCAAGGTTATCTAGATTTACTGTTTCACCGATAGTCGGTAATGTAATAGCTTGCTGATTTTCTTCTGCATACTGTGATACCAGTTCCAAAGGTTCATACCAGGGATGTTGAGCGAGCTTAAATTTTGAATTGTGTACAGGAATAAAATTTTTAGCTTTTAATTCTTTTACTTCTGTAATGATTTGCTCCGGCAAAGAATGGATATAGGGCCATTTCTCATTATACTGACCACATTCCATTACCGCTAAATCAAAAGGTCCATATTCTTCTCCTATTTGGGTAAAATGGTTTCCATAGCCGCTATCACCCCCCAGGAATAAATTTTTGGTAGGAGTTTTCAATACAAAAGATGTCCAAAGAGAGATATTACGATTCAATAATCTACCGGAAAAATGTCTTGAAGGTGTCAATGTAAGGGTAAAGCCATCAGCAATTTCGATACTTTCCCACCAATTTCTTTCAATAATTTTTTCCGGACTCCATCCCCAATATTCAAAATGCTGGCCTGTTCCCCATCCACAGATTACTGTTTCTACTTTAGTCTTTAAATCCTGAACGGTTTTAAAATCCAGATGGTCCCAATGATCATGGGAAATAAGTAAGAAATCAATATCAGGCATATGTTCCGGTTTATAGTAATCAGCTCCCTCAAAAGCTTTTATAGATCCCGGCATAGGAGAAGCATTTCCACTGAAAACAGGATCTATCAGAAAACGTTTACCGTCAATTTGTATAAAGTATGAACTGTGCCCAAACCATATCAGAACATTTTCTTCCGGTCTGATATTCTTCAAATCTGTTATCACAAAGGGAAGCGCTATACGAGGTGATGAATTTTCTACTTTACACAAGGCTCCCAACAAGGCTTTAGTCATACTTTCGCCTTCTAATAAGGCCGGTGTTACCAGTATATTTTGAAATTTCCCGTTCGCATAATTGGGCAATGTGTTGAAATATTTCTTTCTGTTTTCGTCGGGAAACTGCCCGAACTGTTTTACTAAATTAGTTCCCATACTATTTACATTCTTAGTCGTTCTTCTTCCAGATCCAGCCTTGTTAAATAATGTCTTATATATTCTTCGTCGATATTCATATTTCTTCTGTTTTCTTCCCGAAGCCAGATACGCTGTTGCTCCAGGGTTTCAAAATATATTTCTTTCGCTTCATCAGAAAGAGTATGGGTAGAATCTTCCTTATCTTCTTGTTCCCAGCGATCCATCAGCCTGTTAAAATATTCATTTTCGCTTCTTCTATTCTTATAGTTCTCGTTAAGGTAGGTAAAGGCTACATGACGCATTCCTCTTCTTAAAAAATGTTCTGATTCTTCTTCAGAAAGAGAATCTCCTTGTGCTTCCGGTAAATGAAGTTTTGTGATGAGGGTAGGAAGTGTCAGCCCCTGAAGAATTAGTGTAACGAGAATGACTACAAAAGTAATGAAGAGGATGAGATCGCGATGAGGAAAAGGCTGCCCATTCTCCATCACAACTGGAATAGACAAGGCCGCAGCCAGAGAAACCACCCCTCGCATTCCTGTCCAACCCATTAGAAGGGGAAGTTTCATTCCCGGATCTCTATCTGCTACATTGATAAAATTTCTCATGACCAAAGTCGTAAGCACTGCGCCGTAAGATGCTAAGAAACGGACAACGATTAACACAGCAGTAATAATCAATCCATACCCAATGGCATCGGACAGACTTATTCCTTCTTTACTTAGACCCACCATAATTTCGGGAAGGTCTAATCCTATTAATAAAAATACAATCCCATTGATCAAAAAAACAAAGCTTTCCCATACATTGGACCCTTTTAATCTTGATTCTGAGGTTCTGAAAATTTCATGTCTTCGTACCGAAAGAAATAATCCACCACTTACGACTGCCAATACTCCGGAAGCATGTACTTCTTCTGCTGCGATATACATCACATAGGGAGCTACCAGGCTTAATATGGCATCCATATTAACATCGGTAGGAAATATTTTTTCAATTTTTAAAAATACGTACGCTAAAACTACTCCAATTCCCAGTCCTCCAAAAATCATCCATCCAAAACTTACAGCAGCATCTTGCCATAGAAACTGACCTGTAGCTACTGCCACCATTGCAAACCTGAATATAATCAGGGAGGAAGCATCGTTGAATAAGCTCTCACCTTCTAAAACAGTAGACACATTTTTAGGAACCTTTACAAATTTTAAAATGGCTCCGGCACTTACCGCATCTGGTGGAGATACAATTCCTCCCAACACAAAGCCTAAGGCCAATGAAAATCCTGGAATATAGGAATTGGCGACAAAAGCAACCGATATCGCGGTAAGAAAAACTACTATAAAGGCAAAGCTTGTAATAATACGCCTAAGCTTCCACATTTCTTTCCATGAAACAGCAAAAGCAGCTTCGTATAAAAGCGGAGGCAAAAAGATAATAAAGATAAGTTCAGGATCAATTTTGATCGCCGGGAAACCGGGAATAAAACTGATCAGTAATCCTGCAATGACCAGTATTATAGGATATGCTACTTTTAAACGATTGGCCAGCATAATAGAGCCAATAATTACCAGGACTAGCCCTAAGTAATAAATAAAGTTTTCCACCATTGTCTTTTCAATTAATTTTTAAACCCAATTTTATATTATATGTGGTTTTCAATCTCAATAGAAAAATAAATATAAGCAATACATTTGAAAAAAATTATTTTTTAACAATTTGACTTTAATATAAAAAACGTATTAAAAAATAATAGAATATCTCTTGGATGAAAGCCTGTTAAGATTACTGGTTTCTAAAAATCTTGGGTGACAAGCCTGTTTTTTTACGGAAGAACCGTGCAAAATAATTTGGATAGTCAAAGCCAAGGCTGTATGAGATTTCACTCACGGAAAGTGTTGTGTTTTTCAATTTATCTTTGGCTAGTTTTACAACGTAATCATGGATATGATCTAATGGGGACTTTCCGGTAAAGTGCTTGATAAGATCACCAAAATAATTGGCTGAAAGACTACTTTTTTGTGCAAAATAAGCTACTGAAGGTAATCCTGCAACGCCTTCATTTTCTCTAAAATAATTTTCAAGGTTTTTATAAAATTCATCAATTACTTTATGGTAGATCTCACTTCTGGTATCAAATTGCCTGTCGTAAAATTCTTTGACATAAGTAAGAATTAAATTCACATAAGAAATGATAACAGTTCGTGAGTAATTTTCTTTTTGAAATTCATTATGAGACTTTCGGAATAAATCCCATAAAATTGTCTCTTCATCCTTCGTTAAAAAAAGTGCTTCATGATTATTGTAATGAACAAAACTATAGTCTTTGGCATACTTTTCAAGATGTCCGGCACTTACCATAATACAAAGTCCGGAAAAAGGGGGAACAATCTCCCACTCCAATGTATTTTGAGGACAGTCAGCATACATATAAGAAGAATCGGATTGATCTTCAAACAACTGATGGGAAACAAACTCCTTTTCCATGGGTGGTTTGATTGCCAAAAGATAGAAATCGATGGTCACCGGCTCAGACTTTAACCTAAGATCCCGATGATACTGAAAATCAACAATATGAAGATCGTCATTTTTTAACCCGTCAACGTTCAGGTAACGGCTAAACTCAGGTATACTAAATATTTTTGTCATTGTAAACGTATTCAATAATTCATAAAATCAGATCTTCCGAAGTATGCTTTTATAATCCAAATTAAGGGAAAAAGGATACATTTTATTTTTTTTTTTTTTTAAAAAGCCATTTCACGAATCCCAACATTATCAATCCTAATATTGCGCCCCCCACTATCAACATAGCAATGGTACTCAGTGTCATTTTCCAATATTTCTTTATGTCGAACTCAAAGTTTCGGGGATTAATATAAAATACATCAAACACCGAGGGATTTATGGTTACATCCGGTCTGAAATAAGCAATTCCCTGAATAAACTTTCGTCTCAGAGCCTTCGTGTTTCGGACAAAATAGCTGAATCCGGGATCCATTTTATTAAAATCTACATCTACTCCTGAACCTTCATATCTTATTTGTAAAATCCAGGTTTTTACTCTGTAACTTAACCCTACATCATATACATCAGTAAGGTTCCATTTTCCAAGTTCACTGTAAAGAAATTCGTCTACACTCCCATCCTTTTTATAATAATGAAGTCCTTTATCATCCACTAAAATTTTAATGACCGTCTGTTGTCTTGACTTTTGAGCATTACGGAATATTCGATATGTACCATAAAGTAAGGTTGGATAATACAATAAAGCAATGATAAGAAAGATTATTTTGTGACTGGTCAACAGAAACGGAAATACTAAAAAAAGCAGAAAGATCACCAATAAAAAAACAGGCGCAAAAATTCTGATCAACCAGGTCATTAACCACCAGGGTTTGGATTCTAATGGTATAAATTCTTTTCTTACCTCCTCTTGCATAGGTTCAATATACAAAAAAGAATACTAAATACCAAAGAAAAGAGCTACAGTGATACTGCAGCTCTAGTTGTACAAAATTGAAATAAGATATGTGTTTTTAAACTATGATATAATATGTGTTTTTTCTGTAGTTATGTTATACGTTTCGGAAACGATATTATCTACAAACCTCCATTCTGCCTGAGAACTTCCGGTAGTAAACTTCACATGCAGATAGCCTCTTTTATAAAGATTGGCATAGTCCAGGTCATCGATCAGTAATGAAAAAGCCTGAGCCAATTCCTGAGCTTTGGCAGGATCAGAGGTAATCCCTAAATAGCCTTCAAGTCCCGGAGAAGAAACCGAACTGCAAGCTAATTCTGTTCCTATAAAAGTTCCTTGTGCATTGGTCAATTTCCCTAACCAAGCATTGTGAGTATCTCCCGCCAGAACTACTATGTTTTTTCCTGTCAGAATGGAATACAGCTGTTCTCTTTCCATAAAATAACCATCCCAAGCATCTAAATTATAAGGCAATGTGGTGGTGATTCTTGCAATCTCCTGCGGAGTAAGAGTTGGATCCTGTTGCTTATGTCTTGTTTTAATTACAATCAGTTGGGTAAGTGTAGTTTGAAGAGCTTGCATTGTTGCCGGCTGTGCGTTTCCATATTTTTTTATTTCTGCAAGAATCTGATTTAAAAGCATTAACAACTCAGCAGGAACCATCATTTTTGTCATCAGGATTTGCTGTCCTAGCACTTTCCATTTTGCAGCATCGGCATTAATCTGAGATCCCAGCCATGCCATCTGTTCACTTCCAATTAGCTTTCTGTTCGTACTCAGGAAATCTGCCTGAAATTTTGCCTGATTAAAGCTACCTGCATTATCGAGATAATCCGAATATTCCATCTGTTTATCCCTCGCAATCACCCTTGTATCCATCATGTATAAAGAGACAATGTTTCCAAAGGTAAAACTTCTGTAAATTCTCAGATCTTTTCCGGTTTTAAGAGGAATATATTCGCTGTATGCCTGAAAAGCAGCCATTTTTCTTGCCTGGAAATCACCTTCATCAGGCTGGTGGTTTTCTGCCCCTGATTTATAGGTATCGTTGGCAAATTCATGATCATCCCAGACACAGATAAACGGTTTTTTCTGATGAAGAAGCTGAAGATTTTTATCTCCTCTGTATTGCCTGTATCTTTCCCTGTAATCATTAAGCGTGAGAATTTCCTTAGCCGGTTTATGGGCTCTTCCCAATTGATTGGTATAAGGATTGGTACCGTATTGCCCGGGTGCATATTCGTAAATATAATCTCCGAGATGCACCACAACATCAGCTTCAGACTGAGCAATAGCTCCATAGACATTGAAAAGCCCTGCAGGGAAATTAGAGCAGGAAACAACAGCCATTTTTACTTCGTTTACCGAATCGGATTTGGACGGTAATGTAAGCGTTTCTCCTACAACACTCGTCTCCTTTGTGGTTCTGTTATAAAATCTGTAATAGTATTTCGTATTGGAAGGGATGTTCTGCACATCTACAGCAATGGTAAAATCATTAACTGATGTTGCATTAGCTTTTCCTCTTCTCAATACCTCTGAAAAATTGTTGCTTTTACTGATTTCCCAGGTAATTTCTGCATCAGCACCTACTGAATATCTCGTCCAGATAATGATTCCTGTTGTTCCGGGATCAAAACTGGCAACTCCTGATTCAAACCCACCATTTTTCAAACCATCGGGTGCTGTATCGGTCTCACCCGTAAAGTCATCAGTGCAACTTTCAATTAAGGGGGCAATAAAAAATCCCCCGGCTGCCAATAAAGAGTTTTTAAGAAATTTCCTTCTGTTGAATTGGTTGTTATTTTCCATCATTACTTTTTTGCAAAGCAACGGTATCCAAAGAAAAAGGCTGTTAACTGAGTTTTAATTATCTTTTATGGTTTTTTAAACGGATGTTTAATGCTATGCATGGTATTTTATGGTAAAGTAGATTTTTGGGAATATCGGCGTATGGGGTAAAAAGAAACTCCCTATTGATGATGATAAGCGGTTTATATTTGACAGTACAGCCTCAAAATGATCTGAACTGGCTTTATACTTTTACCATTTCACAAGTAATAAGTTCTCTAGACTTTGCAACAAAATAAAAAAAAGACACTCACATTTCTGTAAGTGTCTGATTTTATGTGGTCCCACCTGGGCTCGAACCAGTTTATATTCCATATTGATATTTAACATTTTACACATTAATCTTTAATAAGGTATGCCTATAAATGTGCCTTTTCATTCTATAAGCATATTGATATATGGAAAGGAGTTTGAAAAATAAATCAGCTTGATTTCTTTACTAGTAGGAAAATAGACATTCCAATAATGAACTTTCCTAGTTATAAATTTGTGTATAATCATACCATCAGGAAGAGTCTCAAAATTTATTCTTCCAACCCTATCTGATAGAGCTTTATTTATACTGTTGTAGTAATGTTCAGATTTCTTATCAAATTCCAGTATTACAACCTCCAGTATATCCCAATAAAATATAAGTTCTGTCCTGTGGGGTACAAAGTTTAGAAACTTCTTTATTTCACTTCCTACCCATAAATAGCTACAATAAGAATTATCTGGTATAGTGTCTGCTATGCTCATTAGGTTTAATTCCCAGTTATCATATTGATATCCAATTCGAAATGGCATTCTTGGTTTCATAGTATATATACATTAAAAAACCACCTCAACAAAGGTGGTAGCTTCTAAATCTTATTTTCATGTATCTTGTAACAATCATAATAAACATCAAATTCTTTAGCATTTCTATTCTCAATTATAAAATCAAATAAGTACTTCTTTTTAATAGGGGTACACAACTTTAGAGACGTTAATCTCATTAATTCTTTTCTAAAAATTATTCTCTCTTGAATAGTTGGATAAGATATATTATCCAATTTTTCCTTTTTAATCTTAATGTTTTCAATTCCTTCAGCTAATTCTTTACTTTCAGCATCAATAATTTTTATAAATACAGATAACTTGTAACAAAAGAAAGAAATATTAAACTCTTTAGTATCTAAAATTAAGTGATTTTGTAATCTATTATCATCGCTTTTAAACTTTATAATTATGTTATTACTCTCATCCCAATCATAAGTGAAATTAAAAACAAGAGCATTTTTTAAAACTTCAAACATTTTATTCTCATTTTTTATTGAGACTAAATCCGAAAGAAGCAATAAGTAACTCTTCTCATTTTCTTTTAGGTCTTTTATACTTTGTAAGATTTTATAAATTTCAATAAATAAACAATCGTCTTTTTGCCTTTGGCAAACACAAGGAAAAGACTTTTCATTACTACTCAAAGAATATTGCCACTTTTCACAAACAGTATTCTTTAAAGCTTCCTGAAAATCATTATTAAAAGTTTTTAACCAAGACTTAATTGCATAATAACTCAAAGATTGTTTATGCTGAAATAGTTCTTTCACAGGAATGTTTTTATTCATTTATTTTTCTTGAATATTTTATATAGTATAAATATTAATGCTGTTACTCCTAAACTAATTAATCCCCATTTCAAATAGTTCTTTCTGTCATATTCCTTCTGCATCCGTTGAAGAGTTATTTCATCAGGCATTGCATAAGGATTTAACCCATTAGCTTCTGCCATTTCTTCATACTCTTTAGGAAAGGTTTTGATATTTTGACTAGAGCTACCATACATCCCTGATTTATCTTCTCCATAAGCATTAGGGGCTTTAGGCTCATAAGTCTTAGCTTTCTCATTCAAATACTTCCATAACTCCTCCCTAGATTTTGGCTTTTCAGATTTAGTAGGCTTTTTACTTATATCTCCAATTTTTAATATTCTATTGTAGTTTCTAAAGCCTTTTATTTTGTCATTCTTAAAAGTAATGGTAGCTATACCAGTTTCTCCATACCTCCAAACCTCCTCTTCAAATTCCTCATAAGCTTCTGCACTAGTTGGTTCTCCCTGTATATTCTTAACTTCCTGTTTAGTAGAGCCTATATTGATATATTGCGCATGCGCAGTGCTTAAACAGGATAATACAAGTATAAACAGTGGTAAAATTCTTTTCATTGTTAAGTATATTTTGATTTGTAATTTATCTTTTAATATTTCTAAAACCTTACGGGATACCATAAAGCAATATTGTCATATATGGCATTAAATCCAACAAACTTAACTCATTCCTTTGATATTGCCAAATATGTCAAGTATGGAGAAATCAGAATTATTAAAATCTGTTGGAAAAAGGATACAGGAAATTAGGAATAGTAAGGGTTTGACTCAAGTTGAACTAGTAGGAAAAATTGCTGGAGAAATTGATACAACCAATATTTCAAGAATTGAGGCTGGAAGAACAAATCCTACAATATTTACTCTTTATAGAATATCAGAAGCCTTAGAAGTAAAACTTTCTGATTTGGTTGAAATTAACTTATTAGAAGGATAATTTTCTCAAAATTTGGCTATTATAATATATCTTGTAAAAATATTATGTACCATAATTCTATGATATTAGAAGGAATCAAACCTGCTATACATATGTTCTTAAACAATAAACAGTGATAAAGTGATAAAACATTGAAGGACTTTTTTGAAAAATTATATATAGTTCCTTATAGAACAATAGAGTATATATGAAAACTCTCTGTCAATTTTGTCTTTATCACTTAATATTAAAGTGTAAATCTTTTAGTATTAAAATTTATAGTAAGCCCTCATCAGCAAAACTGTAATAAGATTCCTTATTGATAATTAAATGGTCAAGCAATTTAATATCCAAAAAGTTACATGCTGTTTTTAATTTACTCGTAATATCTATATCAGCTTTGCTTGGTCTCAAACCTGTACTGGGATGATTGTGAATTAAAATGATATGAGTTGAAATAGACTTTAATGCAATAGATAAAATTAACCTAATGTCTACAATACTTGAAGATATACCTCCTTTTGAAAGGTTATAAATTCCTATAACTTTAAGAGCATTGTTAAGAAACATGACTTTAGCTTCTTCACACATCTCAATTCTATTTAAATTCCAATTGTTGAGAGCTATTTTGTATGAAGATTCACTTGTAGAGATAATGCTCTTCTCTATTATGTTAGGAGAATAAGAAACTTGTATTTCTGATACTTGATGATGTTTCATAAATAAAAAGGATTAAGTGAGGAATTATAGAATAAAAAACTTCCAATCTCGTATTTACACCTTATAGCATAGAATACGAAAGTGGAAGTTTTAAGTCTTGTGTAAGCTCTAGATTAATCTGCTAATACATGGTCATATTTTCCATTACTAGAAAAAGCTTCTAAATCTGCTTCGAAGTTATCAGATGAAACTCTGTTAGATTTTATTGAGCTAGAAGGAACACTACTTTCCGGAATATAAACAAACCTATGCTGCATAATAATTGACTCACCTGTTTCTTTGATGACATACTCATAAGGCTCACATTCTTCTTTTTGAACACTACCATGAAGCTCTGTACCAATTAAAGCCTTGCAGGTTTCATCATCAAATGTAGATGAAATGAAAGTCTTCTTTGCAGTAGCGTAATATTGATTGGTCTTTTGGCTTAATACCATTTCAATACCTCCTTGAACTTCTAAAGTACAAAATGTTGTACCATCCTCTTTTTGTCTTGTTTTGTAGCCGATAATTCTTACCATTGCTTTTAAGTTTTTGAGTTAGATTTTTACCTTTTCTAAGAGATATGTTCAGATTAAACTATGGTTGTAGAAACAATTTATAGTCTGCCTGAAATTTCATTTTCTATTAGAAAAAGCTCGGGGGAGTTTCCCCTTGTTAAAATAGGCGGGGGCTGTTTTTAAAGGACAGATATACTTTCATAATCATGAATAATTTTTTGAAGAAAAAAAATTATATAGTAAATTTACTATTACAATGCTTATTTACTTATGATTGACGAATGGTTACTGCTTATAAAAGAATTTAAAAAGGAAGGTGCTAGAGCTAGATTTGAAGAAATTTGTAGTACTCTATTTAAAAACATATATATAAATAAATACGTAAAAACGGTTCGCTTATCTCAAGGGGATGGTGGTATAGATATTTTTATAGGTGAAATAGGAAGTGAACCAATAGAAGTAATTCAATGTAAATTTTTTCCAGAATTTGGTGAAAGTCAAAAAAACCAGATTAGAGAGTCATTTAATACAGTTATTAATTCAAAAGAATTTGTTACAAAAAACTGGACTTTATGTATTATTAATGAATTTAATATTGATGAACATAAATGGTGGCTAAAGTGGAAAAAAGGAGTAATTAAAAAATATAATCTTGATGATGATTTTATAGATTTAAATGATGGTAAAGATCTAATTAACCTTTTAAAAAAACATAATATCTATGACATCACATTTGGAATAGATTATAAGAATCAAATAAATGAAATTCACAATCACATTACCGGAAAAGAAACAATCCCACAAATTGATGTTAGAAAATGTTTAATAGACGCTTCTTATGCTTTACTGCAAATAAGAAATTACATACAAGATAAAACTAATACTCATATATTAAGAAATGAGCCCCAAGTAATTTATGATTGGATTATCTCCGAATTACCAGAGAAACAAAAAAATGTTCTTATTTTAAAAGGAGAAAAAGGTTTAGGAAAATCTGTAATCCTTAAAGACCTTTATGAAAAGTTAGCCAATGAAAACTATAAAGTACTAGCAATAAAAGCGGATAAATTTTATGCCAAATCTATTGATGAATTAGAAGAAAAACTATTTAGTGGAAAAATAAAATTTGATAAACTAATTTCATTTGCGGAAATTCAGGATGAAAAACTCATTATTATTATAGATCAGATTGATGCTCTCTCATTAACATTATCCTCCAGTCGAGAATTTATTGAAACTTATAATAGACTTATCTCACTATTACATAATAGTAAGCAAGTAAGGGTTATAATATCTTCTAGAACATTTGACTTGAAATACGATGCAGAACTAAGTATATATAATTCCAATGAGTATAAAAAAATATCCGTTCATCTACTTACTCTTGATGATGTAAAAAATACTCTAATGCTTTTTAATATAAATTGCTCCTCTACAAAAGTTCTTGAATTATTAAGAGTTCCAAATAATCTAGATATATATTGTAGAACATTTGAAAATAGCCCTGTCAAGAACATTAACTCTTTAAAAGAGTTGTATGATGAGCTATGGAAAAAACATATATCCGCATCAAGAAATTTAAGATTAAAGAATCTAATATATATAATTGCTCAAAGAATGTATCTTGAGCAAAGAATATCAGTTGGAAATATTTACGAGGATGAATTTTTTGCAGAAATTTTATACTTAAAATCTAATAATCTCTTAATTGAATTCAATAACGAAATTCAATTTTTCCATCAAACATTTTATGAATACATTTTTGCTAGACAATTTGTTGAGAACAAAGAGAACCTAGAAGACTATCTAATCGAGAATGAACAAAGTTTATATGTAAGGTCTGTTATTAAAATGGTTTTAGAATATTTAAGGGAATATGATATAAAGAAATATGTACAAACTATAGAGAATATTTTAAACCAAGACATCTATAGATTTCATGTAAAATCTTTAGTTATAAATAACTTAGGTTTAATACAACATCCTACCATAAAAGAAAAAGCAATCGTAAAAAACATAATCCTTAAACATAAAAATTATGAAGAAGTTTTTATAAACTCCATATATTCTAATGGATGGATAATCTTCTTGATTTCAGAGAGAATTCCAGAAGATTATTTTTTTGTTGAAAGAAAGGAAACGGATACAGATGAAGATTATTCTTTCAAAAAGGATAAAATGTTCAATTACAACTGGTTTTTATTTAGAAATAACATGAATACCAGTTCAAGAGAAATTCTACAGTACTTGGATTCAATAGAATTTGAAAATAAGAATTATTTTATAGCTCAACTATTAACTCAAATTGATGATTGGACAAATGAAGGATTGATTAGTTATTTTGAAAAGTATATTCCTTTTGAGGAAAATACTATTAACAGACGTGAGAACTTGTGGTTTTTTAAAGTCTTAAAAAGGATTTTCCCAATCAACAAAGATTATGTATACGATAAACTAGCACTACCTATTTTGGAGGTATATAAAGATGTAGACTTTCGCTATGATTTCGATCACTCTTTAAATTCAACTATTGAAGAACTATATAAATTATCTCCTGAGGATACTTTTGAGTTTTTGCTTAGAACATTTCTTCAAATATCAGAAGATACCCCAGCTCCTTATTTTAATTATGAAAAAATAGAATCTCCATTGTATTTAAATCCTAAAATATTAAAATCAGAAAGGCGTATAATTAGAAATGGAGAAAAGAATATAAAAGACCATCTTATTAATTCAGTTATAGAACTTAAAGAAGAAGACATTTTTAAGCTATACAAAAAATTTAAAGAGTCAAATAATATTGCAATTTTGGAATTGCTAATAAGAGCTTTAAACACCAATACATCCAAATTCAAAAATGAAGTTTTAGAGATAATAAAAATTTTAAATGAGAAAAATATTTTCAGCGGAAGTGATGATAACTTTCAGCTACAATTAAGAAAACTTATAAGTAATACTTACAAACATTTCAGTAAAGATGAGAAAACTTTGGTTAATGGTATCTTATTAAATATTAGAACAACACATGACTATTGGATACATAAAAATCATGCCGGAAAAAAAACAATTTACCAAAAAAATTTCGCATTAAAAAAATATCTCTTTATAAAATCTTTGCCTTTGGGTGATATAATAGAATTTCAGCCTATTTATAAAGTTTATCAGGAACTTAAAAGAAAATTTGGTGAAATAAATCATTTAAAAGCATTACATGTTTCAGAAGGTGGTGGTGGAATAGTTGGACCACCTCTAAATCAGTCTGCATATCAAAATATGAATATCGAAAGCTGGAAAAGAAGTATGATAAAGTTTAATGAAGATTATAAATCAAATCAGTTTTTAAAAGGAGGAATATTTGAACATTGTCAAGCTTTTAAAGATTCAGTAAAAGAAAATCCAGAAAAATTTCATGAATTAGTAGACGAGCTATTCGAAGACAAAAGAATATCGAACCAATATTTAACGTGGGGAATAATTGGTTTGATAGAAGGGAACTACGATGCAGAAAAGGTGAAAATTTTATATAAAAAATTTTTAAGCTATGATCATGATGTATTAAATTATGAATGCATTATATATCATCAGGCAGAATATTTTATAAAAAATAAGAATATAGATAAGGATATTATACTATACTTGCAAAATGTAGTTTTAAATTATAAAGAAGAAAAATCAGAAAATAATAATGAAACATTTGAACATGCAATAAATACTGTGCGAGGATCAGCACTTTATCAATTGATGCACTGTGATTATGATAAAGAGTTTGTAGAAATAATATTTTCAACGATTGAAATTATCATTGAAGATGAAACATGTGATAACTCTATAAGATCTATGATAGTATATAATTTGGCGTACCTTAATCACTTTGATATTGAGCGTTCGTATAAAATTTTCACAAAATTAACTGATACAGACAATAAAAGCATTATTAAATCCTCATTGAATTCAGCTCAATATTTTAATCATAAATACCATACAGAAATGAAATCTTATTTTAATAGAATATTAGAGGAACGAGAGCTCGATAAAGAAAAGTTCATTTTGGTTTCTAGCTGGTTGTTCAATTTAGATGAAAAAAAAGAGCTATATCAAAAGTTTGTTAGTACTGGTCAAGAAGCAAAACTATGTGCTCTACATGTTGCAGAGAAATTTCTCATTAATAATGACGGAGAAATAAATGAAAAAGCGTTGTCTATATTATTCGATTTCATTACTGAAACAGATAAAGAATTTGCCCAGGAATATTCAAGCATTATCTTAAGAAAGTTTAAGATCAAGGATTTCAAATCATTAATTAGTTTTCTTGATTCATATTCTAAATCAATTGTATGTAAAAAACACCCATCCTATTTTTTGGATTATCTAATTAAATGTTCTAAAGATTATCCTAAAGAATGTATGGAGTTGGTTAATAACATAGATTTTAGTCCTACTCCAAATATTCAAGAAATGGGATATTATGATAAAGAACCAGTACAACTAATTCTTGGAATTTATAGTAAACTCGTTTCTGAGATTAATAAAGACAAGAGCCTTATAAATAAAGCTCTTGATGTCTTTGACAATATGCTTAAACAAAATCATCTCAGAGCTAATGCTTATGAAGCGATAGAAACTCTGATATAATTCAGTAATTTAATTAGAATCAAAAATGAAAAACTTTAATTTTCTAGTATGGTCAAAATTTTCATCGTAGGAATGTTGTTTAATCTGAAATAGCAAAGCAAGGTTATTATTATCCATATACTCTTTTAAAAGTTCTTTTTTTAAATAATTAAAAGATTGAGAATTGAATCCCTCCTTATAAATAACAGATTTATAACATTGTTTCAAGTCTCTATCTAAAATATTACCTGTTAATGGATCAGCAACTAATTTAAGTTCTTTTCCCATTTTCACAGAAGGGTAATTTTCACTAAACCCCTCTATGACGTTACTATTAGTTTCCCATAAAAACTCAGCCATTGTAGCTTCAGCTTCAAAATAAAATTCTTCTTCCTCTTCTCTATGTATGGTTTTACCTATATCTTCAATTGTATATTCTTCTTCTCTTGAAAAAATATCAATTGGTCTGAGTACACTTTCAATATTAATCAGTCTTCCTGTTGGCATTCTTACATATGGTTCAGAATTTTGAGCTACATTATCTCCCCAGTATAATTCGCCAAAATAAGTTCCTCTAATATGGTCATTTGATATACTGACTTCAGATTTCCAATCATAAATTTTATTTAATGAATCACCTATAGCTTTTTCGAAATTTTCATTTTTATTTATAAAAACGGTTTCAAGAATTAACAAAGAACGAACTTTATAATCGTCATTCAATCTTTGGTCTATAAATCCATTTAACATTACATAGTCTTCATCCTCGAATATGTGTTTGATACATTCAATAGATTTATCAATGAAAATTTCTTTATACCATTCGGAATTATTAGCTCTGTTAGATAAAAGATCATGATTGAAAATTTCTTTTTCAATTTCATATTTTTTATTCGGTAAAGAAATATCAATATCCACATCTGAAAGTCTTCTATAATACTTTTCTTCATTATGACTCTCAAAAACATCAAGTTTTCCCTGTTGCAGTAAATATCCAGCATAATCAAAAAATGCATTCCATGAATATTTTTTCCCTAGCCTATCTGTTTTTCCTCCAATATATGGAATTCTTTCCCCAAAATAAAACTCTTTAAATAAATCATCTTTAAATTCCTCATAACTGTAATTGATATATCCATCTTCATAAATCTTCGCATAAATGTTAACTATAGAATCCAAATCCTCTTCATATCCCTCAATTAAACGTGGAATAGTATATATTCCGAAATCCATACCAATGGGAGGTGGTCTTCTACTTTCAGAAGAATTATAAACAAGTTGTTTTTGTTCTTGACTTGGTTCATTCCAAATAAAAGAATTATAAGAATAATTTGAAATTCTATTCTTTTCACTTTCATCCAAATAATCAACATTTTTTAAGATAGCCAAATCTCTTAAATGCTTTATAGAATCAATAACTATATAATTTAGTACTTTCTCTGTAGACGCCTCATTGAACTGAAGCTGATATAATTTATCTGCAAATTGAGGTAAATATTCTTCTGTAAAGTTCTTTTCATTTTGCATGATAAGACATACTCCGTAGCAACAGCTTACCAATCTTTCATAGATATAAATATCTATATGATCTGCAAATTCAACTGTCAACTCTAATAAATTACTAGGATATTGTTTACCATATTCTATAAGAAATAAAGTAGCCAAATCTCTCAAATCTCTAATAGTTGTTGATAAAGTGTATGTGATAAGCTTTGCAACTAACTTTAGATGACCTAATTCATAACCATCTATGCCTCTATTATACTCTTTTATTAAATCATAGAAAAAATCAGCATTTTTATAGATATAAAATGTCCAATTTTTATCATATGTCCACCTATCCATACCATTTAGGATTCTAGATAAATAGTCAAAATTGAATTTTTGTTCTGAGACAAACCAGTTATGATAGCCTAAATCTAGAATTTCATCCAAAAGATCTACACTTTGAGGATTTGAAATCAAAAATTCAGGTATTTCAATGCTATCCGCTGAATATCCATTATATAGATACCACCAAGAAAGTCTTAACGATTCTTTTTCAGAAATTTTAGTAATCAGCTCTGGGTTTAGTGCAATAAGGAACTTTAATATATCTAACCGAAGTTGATGATTGTTTGGATTATTATCTTTTAAAATTTTTTCTTGGAACTCTTCATCTTCTAATAATATTTTAACATCTGAATAAGTGTCTATAAAGTACTTTGCAATCAAAAACCCTCCAACTTCTTGCTGAGTATGTTTAACAATTTCATGTCCTCCAGCAATAATATCTTTGATGAAAATAAGATATCCTTCTAAAACAGCTCTTGAGATTGAGTTGTAAACTTTTACTAAATCATCTTTATCAAAAGAATCAATAAAATCATTAACAGATATTATTGCCTCATTATTATTATAAAACTTTAGAGAACTTTCTACAAAACCGGCTAGTATAGGAGTATCTTTTTGAAGTTCTAATTTAAGCTTGACCTCTTTTATCAGTTTTAAAATATAGTTTTGAAATACATTAACATATGTTTGCATATCAAGCGATATTTCTACTTCTGTATCATCATCATTTTTAATAAACTTACAATATAAGTCTAGCAATAAAGGGGTTTGAAAAATTTTTAAATCTGCCGTATCAAAATTGGTAGGTTTAATCTTATAATAATCAAAGTATTTTTTGCAAGCTGCCTCAACTACATGTCTTTCAAACCCATAAATATTTATCAAATTTGTGGGTTTAACATCCCAAATGTTTTCTATATAGGAAACTCTTAAAGTACATATTAATTGTATATATGAATATTGCTTAATAAGATTAATAAACTCTTGTAAATAAGTATACCATATTCTACTAAAACCTATAGAAGCTTTTGTGGTTTCATTTAATGCATCTATAATGATAAAACATCTTTTATTATTCTTTTTGACAAAAGCATTTATGATAGCTAGTACCTCATGTAACGTATACCCCTCAGGTATATGCAAGAGATTAATTAATCTTTGATTAAGTTCTACATCATCACCATTAAATTGTTTAGGCTTAAAAAAAATTACATAATCATTATTATCTTGAATTTTTTTAATAAGATGTGCACAGAGGTGAGTTTTTCCTGAACCTGCATTTCCTATTACAATCTTATGACTTTTTGATACATTATAATTTTCAAGAGCACTATTTACGCTATCAAGTTCACTACATAGCTGTCTGTAATTATTAAAAACAGATCTAAGAACATCTAAGTCTGAGGGCATCTTATTGACAAATTCCTTCCAGTTATAGCTATAATCAATACTATAATTTATCACTGGAAATGGAATTTCTTCAATTGTGTTATCCAGAACTTCGTAATTTTTACTGTTAAAGAAAAACTTGATTTCTCTTAGATTCTTATCTATATTAGGAAGACTGTATAAAAGAGAGTTTATTGATTTAAGTTTGTCATTTGTTTTTACAAGAATTAAATTTTCGGCTTCTTTTAATTCATCAAAATTTTTTAAACTTTTTTTAAAACGTGCGATATAATCAATACAAACATCAACACGATTTAATATATCTGAAATATAGTTTTTAAAATCAATAATGTCTGAAAAATATCTTTCCTCAATATTGCTTATGGTGTGAAGGGTTGGTATATATTTACTTTTAATCTCATCATCATAAGTAATATCTAGAAGTTTTTTAAACCAATCATCATTTATTTTAAGTTTTTGTCTTTTAATATGTTTATAGTTAAAAATATTAATTATTGAACTTGATCTTTCTTTTAAATTTTTAACTATAACAATATTTCCTCCGCACCAAGATTTAAACCACTTCATTACTTTAACGTGTTCTTATTTTAACTTTTGCATCCTTACCAATATCTGATGTATGTACATGATCTCCAGTCAAGACATCCACATCTACATCTGCATTTTGTTTAAGTTTTTTTGTCTTAATTTTGGATTTTTTATCACTAAAAAACAACGTTATTAAAGAAGCAATTTGACCAAAAATCACAATGAGAGGCTCGTAACTTTTTTCTTTATAGTACCAAATACATGCAAAGACTAGCATTAGTAGATTTATTACTACAAGAATAATTTTATTAATTTTCATAGGTAAAAGTTTTTGTTTTAATAAAAGTACTTAAATAAATTTTTTCTACAAATATTTATCTCAAAATTATCAAAATACTCCCTTTAATGGGAGTATTAATTAACTCAAAAACCAATGATAATTAGAGCTACCATTGAGTGCTTTTTGAATACCTTTTGTAAACTCAAAAGCATTCAAATTTCTATCTAGGAAAGTATCTATGTAAGAAGACTTATTTGCCTGTGTAAAGAGATTATATACATCCCAAAGATTAATCCTACCATCCTCTAATCTACAGAAGTTCTTATCCTCATAATAATCCTTAGCCATAGTATTAATATGGCTATCATTAAAGTTCAGAAGTGGAATATTCTGCTTTTCAGACCTTGGTAAATGCTGGTACAATCTACTTCTACCAATTAACTGAGCAAACTGGTGTTCTGAAAGGAAATCTTGTGAAAGCTCTTTCATTTCCATTAGATGTAGCTCTGCATTATGATTCTGCATGGTTTCTAAAGCCTTAGAATATAAATCTTGTGAACTTCCAACTCTCATATCTTCAACAAAGCCATCACTACTCACACAGAGATTCATACAAACCTGATTCTGAAATCCAACAAAGAACTTAAACTTCTCTAAAGACTTCTTATTGTAAAGGTTTTCCAAATTGTAACTTCGTACTCCCCCAATGCTTAAAGTAACTTCATTTCCGTTAATTCTTTCTGTAATAGCTGGAATTTTCATGATAAAAGCCATTCTCTCATAGTATATAGTCTTTTCATGTTCTAAAAGCTCCTTTACAGGCTTATGGATTGCACTTGGAATTCTGCCTTTGATTTGGTGGGATACTCTTATTTCAGGTTCTGTAATACTATGATGTGGAAAGACTTTCTGAACAGCATTTAATACAACTTCAATAAACTCCTGATGCGCAATAGTTTTCTCATTGTCCTTACTAAATACAGGAATAATACAATCATTTTGTAGATGATGTAATGTTGCTTCTGATGTGTTGGCAACAATAAAAGGTTTATGCTGATTGTCTCTACTTTTATCTAGTTTAGCAAAGGTATAATGATAATTCTGTTCCTGAGCATCAGGCATTAAAAAAGCCTGAACTACATTTTTAGGTTCAGGCTTAGGTTCTTCATTCATTTTACTTGGATAAAATATTTCTGCATCTTCGAAGCTCTCATTTTTATCTAGGAAAAAGTCTCTGATTGATTTCTTTTTTACAGAAATGGTATTGCTTACATTTCTTAATTGAAGATTAACAGGGGCTTCTTGTGGTCTTACACTTACTTCTATAATGTTGGGAGTTTTACTGAAACTTTGAGTGTCCATTTTTACTGAAATTATTAGGGTTATTTAGATTGATAAGTAAAGATTTCTTAGCTTCAAAATCAGGTTTTAAGTCTTCTTGAAACTGAGGAAATTGTCTGTATAAAGCCAAAAGTTCTGTGACAGATTTACAGCTTTGAATGGCTTCAAATACTTCCTGTTCTGTTACATGAGAAAGGTTTAAACTTGGATTACTCTCATAAGGAGAAATACCCTCAAATGCTTCTTTAGGGTCTATTTTAGGAATATTATCTCTTCCTCCAGAGCTTTTTTGTGTAAAGTTTTCAGAAGGATTGTTTTTTGAGCCTGAATTACACCATTTTAAAATCATCTTACCTGTATCAGAAGTGATAAGAAATTCAGGTTTGTTCATAAATAATCCTGTTCTGTCTTTTGATGCTTTAGCTAAATGGTTTTCATTAATAAGTTCAAAATTGATGGTTAGTTCATATTCAAAGCCATCTCTTGTGATTTCCTTAGTTCCATGTTTCACAACTTGAGTTTTACCATTAGAACCAATATCTAAAGAATAATCCATCTTTCTTCTGGTAGTGGTAATGATGTGACAGCTTGATTGCAGAATTTTATTAATGAATGCCTGATGTCTTGGGGTTACATTAGCCCAATCCAGGAACCTACCTCCCAATTTTTCATGAATTTCAAGACATCCACCAGAACCATTCCATTCATGACTGGCAGAATCTATTATAATTACTTCTATTCCTGATTTTTCACACAATTCAATGGCTTGTATGTACCTTTCAGGGCTATAAGGTGCTTGTAAATCCAGTACATTATAACTGCCCAGATCAGAATAAAGGGATGCAGAGGAATTTTCTGTATCTATAACAGCTATTTTAGTCCAATCCTGTGTCATTCCATAGGCTAATAAAAGCGCTGATTTGGTCTTGCCAAATCCTGATGCTCCTGATAATCCTAATCTGAGTTTTACTTGTTGTCTTTGTGATTGTTTTAATTGCATTATAAATTGATTTAAGGTTAAAAAATGAAAAAACCCTACAAAGAATGTCTGTAGGGTTTTTTGGAAACTTCTAGTTTCGTTTTTATACTTTATAGAAACATATACGAGATTAGAAGTTTAAGAAATACTAAAAGCCTCTTTATCTCCATTTAAATACTGAATAAAAATGTTTCCATCATTATCTACTATCAAGGTTGGTATTGTTTCTTCAGGAACACTAAAATCTCCTGTACTAAGAAAATTAATTACTAAATTAGAATCTGGGAGAACAATATCCTCTTCTATTGCAAAATAATATCCATTCATTGTTGAGCTTTTAAATTTCTTAGACTTTCCTCTAAAAAAATCAACTTTCATATAATTATAAAAACCTTTAATTTTGTCAGCTTCAGAATAATCACCTCTTGTAAATAGATTCTTGAAATCAAATAGGCTTTTACTAATAACAGGGTCATAAGTAATTAAGACTTCAATCATTCTAATATACTTCTTCATTTCATCAGGTAAAATGAAATTTTCTGGTACATCATTGGGAAAGCATCTTTGACCCCTTCTAGTTGTGATTATTGAGTTCAACATTTTTTCTCTAAAATGATTTAAATCTAAATAAGCTTGTATCAACAATTTATCATTATCTAAAATATCATCTGAGTTTTCACTCATCTTTAAAGCATGTGATATACATGACATTAAATAATCCCCTCTAGCATAAGAAGCATCTATGACAAACCCACTAGTAGAATAAAACTGAGAATTAAAACCTTCATTTTGTGGATAAAACTTCCTTTGTACAAAAGCCAGTAACTGTTGTTCAAATTTTTTATGAGAATCCTTAATTATTTCTTTTCTTCCAGCAGAATCTTTATAGAAAACTTTATAATTATTAAATATCTCATCTTTAAGGTAATTATAAAAATACTTCGATGTAGTAGTCTGAATAAGCCATAAAAAATTTTCACCTAGATATTCTTCTAAAAATTTTTGTAGTTTCCATTGAACTTTTCCTTCTTCAAAAATCAATGGAGATTTAGCGTTTGTACCTGCTAGTCTACAATTAACAAATTGATTTGTTAATGCAGAATATAAGACAAATGAAGATAAATCTCCACCAAAAAACTTATGATATTTTGGAAAATATTTTTCTCCCTCCAGAAGCTTATAATTTTTATAAGTAGGAAAAGTTAATGAAGGCTTATTTTCTCTTGATAAGCTTTGAATATACTCTTCTTCATCCCTGACGTTTTCATGAATTACTTCATCATAAAAAGTTTTAAGCAATTCATCCTGTTGATTAAAAGAATAATATTGTACTAATCTCTCATTTGAAGCTTTAAAATCCTGATGTATTTCATAAAAAATTATAAATCTTTCTTTTAATTCCTCGGGCATCCTTAATGTAGCTGAATCAAATTTATCAGGTGGAGGGAGAACAATATGAATTTCTCCTTTAGTTCTTTGTCTTGCTAAAGCTTGGATAATGGAATTTATGCCATCTGAAAATATTCCATATTTACTTAAATTTCCTTTTGTTCCTAATGGAGGAAGAATTATGATTAAAGCATGGTCTTCTTTTTCAATACTTACTCCGGATTTAAAGTTTGTCCCAACATTACATTTCTCAGGATTATACCTATTTACAGGTATATCTTCAAGTGTCTGTTTACTATCTGAAGTACAATTGTTAATCTCTCCAAAAACATCAAACAGCAACTTACCAATACCTAAATCTATATTATTGCATATTTTATCAGCAAGAATTTTAGAATATGAAAGAATATCTATTTTTTTTTCTCTTCTAACTAAGTCTTCAATTATTGCCTTTATACCGTCATTACTCTCTGAATAACTACTGGCAGTATTAAAATGTAAGAACAACTCTGACTGTTTTTCCAAAAAAGTTTTTCTTTCAGATTCTATAATCTGAATTTTATCATCTGTCAATTCAGCTAAATATTCTATCACAACCTTAGAAGCTTCATTGTAAGTTGCACTTAATATAAAATTCTTATGAATGACATTTTTCCATTTCCATAATGTGAAAATATACCTTTCTTTAAAGTTATGAATAGAATCATGGATTTCATCAAAGATAAAAATTACTTTTCTCCCACTTTCTTCACATTTTCTTTTCAAATAATTTATATAGTTTCTTTTAGCTTCGCTGTTTATCAAAGATTCCTCTCCTGGATTACCTAATAAACAATTCACTGTAGCAATTTGAATCCTGCTATTCCACGCATCTCTAGAAATATCCTTACCAATTAGCTCATATCTATAAATATCCTCCTCCGGTATTCCTATACTAGCAGTTTTTTTATAGTATTGCTCGACTAAACTGGTAAATGGTGAAACTATGAATATTAAGTAATCAGTATTGTCATAATAGTCTTTTATCACTTCCATTATAGCTGTAGTTTTGCCCTGACCTACTGCTGCATTAATAACTACTGTATTTTTTTCTTTCAAATCTATATTATCGATAAGAGCCTGACCAATAAACCCATCATCGTTTGGACTTATTACTACTTTATCATTCACAGAAAAATCTGGAAAATCTTCCTTATTTATCTCTTTAAAATCTATAGGAAAACCATCAAAATGGCTATTAGTTAACTCCATATAAAATAATATTAAATATTTAGTAAAAATAGGACATCGTAGCTAATATTAAGTTATTTCAACTTAGAATTCAATCTATTCATCTGTTCACTAACTTTCTTATTCACAACTTTAGCATAATGCTCTTGAGTAATTGTAATTTTTGAATGACCTAAAAGCTCTGATACAATTTCCATAGGAACATCATTAAAGAGTAAAACAGTTGTAGCAAATGTTCTTCTTGCTAAGTGATGAGTAAGTCTTTTTTCTATACCAACTATATCAGCTATCTCTTTCAAATAAGCATTAAACTTTTGATTACTTAATTTGGGTAAAACTCTCTTCTCATCTACATAATCATATTTTTCAATTATCCTCTTGCTTCTAACAAGTAAAGGAATTGATAATAAATGTTGAGTTTTTCCTCTCATCATATTAATCCATTTATTGCCATCAAAACCTTTTACAATATGAGATTTCTCCAAATTAATCATTTCATTATACGCTAGTCCTGTATAACAACAGAAAACAAACATATCTGTAACCATTTGCAATTTTTCAGCTTTAAAATGATACTTCTCCAATTTGGTTAATTCTTCTTTAGTTAGATAAATGATTTCTTTTTTAATATGCTTTACTTTATAATTAATAAAAGGCTCTTTCTGTATAATATCTTGAGATATAGCAATCTTGATAATTTTCCTAAATCTCTGTATCATCTTATTAGTTGTAGCGATAGCTAAAGACTTTTCTGTCTTTAAATAAAACTCATAGTCCTGAATAAATTTCAAGTCTAAATCTTTAAAATGATAGTCAGCCTTGTTGAACTGAGATTTTATAAAGTCTATTAATAATTCTTTTGCTTGTTTGAATTTCCATAAAGTTGCAATAGAATATTCTTTTTCTAACAACTTTTCAATTCTATCATTATGTTCTTGAAAGAGCTGTAATATAGTCTTGTCCTTTTTAGGAGCATCTCCTATATATTGTAAATAGATATCATCAACATCAAAATTGTTTTCACTAACTTGTAGAAATAAAAAAGCCTGATTAATTTCATTCTTAATCAGACTTAATTGGGAATTGATAAAAGTATTTCCATCATTGGGCGGTTTAGCTTTCTGCTGCTTACTATTCCAATAATTAGGATTTATAAACAATCCCGTAGAAAATGCTTTTCTATCTCCTTGAAAGGTTAATCTACAGATTATAGGTACTAATCCTTGTTTATTAATTCTGGTTGCAGAAATTAAAAACAGGATTTTCAAAATATTTATATTCATTAGTTATCATAAATAATTAAAAATGTGTGATTTAATATGCAACCCAAAATTTAAAAGTTGCAACCCAATTGTATGCCTTTTTAGACATTCAATCAATATGAAAAAGAATGAAGTAATTAGAATTACAGAATCAAATAGAATAATAAACTATTGAAAAACAGCTTTAATAAACAAAAAAGCACCTACATTTCTGTAAGTGCTTGATTTAAAAAGTGGTCCCACCTGGGCTCGAACCAGGGACCACCTGATTATGAGTCAGGTGCTCTAACCAACTGAGCTATAGGACCTCAAAACTTGGTTAAATTTTGTGTTTGCAAAAATAGTAAAATTTCTTTCACTACAAAATTTTTTATTGCTTTTCTTGGCAAAGTTCTACCAGCACGCCGTTTGTAGACTTCGGATGAAGGAATACAACTAATTTGTTATCAGCACCTTCTTTGGGTTCTTCGGAGATAAATTGAAATCCTTCTTTTTTTAATCTTTTTATCTCTTCCAGGATATTTTCGACTCCAAAAGCTAAATGATGAATGCCTTCCCCTTTCTTTTCTATGAATTTTGAGATCGGACTTTCAGGATTACTGGCCTCCAACAACTCAATTTTACTTTCTCCGGTTTCATAAAATGAAGTAACCACTCCTTCTCTTTCCACGGTTTCCTGTTTATAGGATTCTTTTCCTAATAGTTTGGCAAAAAGCTCGTCAGAAATGCCTAAAGACTTTACGGCAATACCAATATGTTCTAGTTTCATACAGACTAATAAATATAATTAAATCGTAAATTTGATACTACAGCATAATTTCAAAGTATCAATTCAAACAAAAGTACTAAATTTGCATAAATTATGGAAAGTAACAGACAAAGAAAAGTAGCACAGATCATTCAGGAAGACTTCGCAGAGCTTTTCCGCAAACAGGCTTCAGAAAGTAAGCAGAGTATTTTAGTATCCGTATCGGATGTAAAAGTAACTGCGGATTTAGGAATTGCTAAAATTTACTTAAGCATTTTCCCACAGGAATTCCGTACTGCAGTGATGAAAGAGATTGAAGAAAACAAAGCACAATACAGAAACTTCATTGGCCAGAAAATGGCAAAACAGGTACGTATTATCCCACAGCTTAACTTTTATCTGGACACTGCGCTAGATGATGTTGAAAAACTGGAGAGAGAATTAAGAGGCGAAGGCGACAATCCTGTTTTATAGATCTTGAAGAATATTGCATTTTACATAGCATCCAGATACCTTTTGGCTAAAAAAGGGAGTACTGCCGTTACGTTTATTACGTGGTTGGCTGTAGGTGCCATGACGGTTGCTGTGGCTGCAATGTTCGTTATTATTTCTGTTTTTTCCGGACTCGAAGATTTGAATAAGGATCTTATTTCAAACCTTCATGCAGATCTTACTTTAAAGAGTACTTCAGGAAAAACTATCAAAAATCTGGATAAAGTGAACGCAACTTTATCCGCCAATAAAGAAATCAGCAGTTTTTCCCGAGTTATTGAGGAAAAAGTGTACATCAGCTTCAACGGAAAAGGTGATATAGCTTACTTAAGAGGAGTTGATTCGGCTTATGTTAAGGTTAATCCTATTAATAAGGATGTATTTTACGGAACCTACCCAAGCTTCAAATATTCGAATGAAGTACTGATGGAGAATAGTCTGGACAACAGATTATCAATTCCAATTGATTCTTCCAATAATTATGCGACGATCTTTATGCCAAAGCCGGGAACGGGGATGATCAATAAAGAAGAAGATATCTATAACAAAAGAGATATTTCGGTAACAGGGGTTTTCCCAGGGAAAGATCAACTGGATAATTATATCATCTCACCTATTGAGCTTACTGAAGAATTATTGACTCTTCCGAAAAAGTCCGCTTATCAGATTGTTATTAAATTAAAAAATCCGGAAAATGCAGATGCTGTAAAGCAAAGCCTGCTTTCTTCTCTTGGAAAAAATATTGAGATAAAAACCAAAGAAGAAGAAAATGCTGCATTCTGGAAAATGATTAATACAGAAAAACTGTTTATCTATCTTATTTTTGCTCTGGTTAT
Source organism: uncultured Chryseobacterium sp. (assembly GCA_963518055.1). GTDB lineage: Bacteria > Bacteroidota > Bacteroidia > Flavobacteriales > Weeksellaceae > Chryseobacterium. The sequence goes on along the minus strand of CAUQIC010000015.1, from coordinate 86,247 downwards.
ATTTATCACGACCTTTAATCTTGCAGGAGCCATTATTATCTTACAACTCGACAAAAAAGAACAGGCAAAATCTCTTATTTCACTGGGTTTCCCTCTCATCCATTTAAGAATGACCTATTTCTATACGGGACTTCTTATTGTAGTTTCAGGAGTGATTACCGGTTTACTATTCGGAACGGCTCTTTGTTATTTCCAATTGTATACAGAATTCTTCAGAGCTAATGAAGCTCTTCCTTTCCCTGTAAAGATTGTGGGAAAAAACTATTTTATTGTTGCTCTTACAGCATCTGTATTTGGTATTGCCATTTCATGGTTCTTTTCAAAAATCAGCAAAGAGTATATTACTAAAAATTAATATAGAACATTTACACATTTCGTTAAATTAATCTATTACGGTTCCATTTTTTTGTACATTTACGCCCCAATTTAAAAAAAATGAAACGAATTTTATCTTTTATCTTATTGAGCTTCGCATTCATCAATGCTGTAGCGCAAATTCCGGCTGGGTATTATGATGCAGCTAACGGACTTACAGGAGCTCCTCTGAAAACAGCCTTAAAAAACATTATAGAAAATGGACACATAGATCACGGATATGATGGATTATGGAATGGCTACAATACAACAGATCGTGATTATTTCTATGAAAACGACGGTACAGTTCTTGACATTTACTCTGAAAACCCTACAGGTCCCGATCCGTACAATTTCACACCTGGGGTTAAAAAATGTGGAAACTACAGCAATGAAGGAGATTGCTACAACCGTGAGCATGTCATTCCTCAAAGCTTATTCAGTTCAGCTTCACCGATGGTAGCAGACATTCACTTCATTCGTCCTACGGATGGAAAAGTAAATGGTAAGAGATCTAATTATCCTTATGGAAAAGTAGGAAGCAACCCTTCTTTCACTTCTTTAAATAATTCTAAATTAGGAACTTCCGTATCTCCAGGATACTCAGGTATTGTATTTGAACCCATTGATGCTTTCAAGGGAGATGTTGCGAGAATGATCTTATATTTCGTAACGAGATACGAGGCTAAACTATCAGGGTTTACATCCGGAGGAATGTTAGGAGGTTCAGCATTTCCAGGGCTGCAACCTTGGGCTCTTCAGCAATATTTGGCATGGCACCAAATGGATCCTGTATCTCCTGAAGAAATAGCAAGAAACAATGCCTCATATACTTACCAGGGAAATAGAAATCCTTTTATTGATCACCCGGAATATGCAGCACAGATCTGGGGAACTCCTGTATTGGACACTACCCCTCCAACAGCTGCAACAAACCTTGTAGCCAGCAATCCTACGTCTAATTCTATTGCACTGGCATGGACAGCAGCAACCGATAATATCGGGGTAACAGCTTATGATATCTACGCAAATGGTACTCTAAAAACTACAGTAAGCGGAACGTCAACATCTACTACCGTAGCTGGATTATCTCCACTTACAACCTACACATTCTATATTATAGCTAAAGACGCTGCAGGTAATCCTTCACCACAGAGTACTACTGCAACAGAAACTACACTTGACGGTCCTGTAGGAGGAAGCTGTGGTACAGAAGATTTCGAGCAAATTACAGGTGCAGCCAATACTTATTTAACAGCAACATGGGTGAACAATGGAATTACATGGAATGCAACAGATGCAAGGGTTGACCAGACTATAACTAATGGTAAAGCGATCACCATCAGAAATGGTAGTTTAACAAGTTCTACACTTTCAGGAGGGATTCAAAGTCTTACCATAACAACACAATTAAAATTTGCAGGAAGCAACGGTAACTTTAACGTCCTTATCAATGACGTCAATGTAGGAACAATCCCTTATAGTACTACGGCAACCACGACTACCATTAACAATATTAATGTAACAGGAAACATTGTAATTAAACTTACGAATGCATCTACATCAAACAGAGTTGCGTTGGATGACCTTTCATGGACGTGTTACAGTGGTTCATTAGGAACTATCGAAAGCCAAAAGAACAAATCAGATTTCGCCATCTACCCTAACCCGGTTAAGAACAACGAACTGTTTGTAAAAGGAGAAAACCTAAACAAAATTTCTAAAGCAGACATTTATGATATGTCCGGGAAATTAATTGAAACTATTGTCGCTCCTTTCAAGAATTCAAATAAAATCAATCTTAAAGGATTAGCAAAAGGAATTTATATTCTGAAAACAGATCATTCATCTACCAAGTTCATTGTAGAATAAGTTTTGAAAAATATTTCACTTCAAAAGACCGGATTTGTCCGGTCTTTTTTTTATTTTTGATCTATGGAATCTAATAAAAAATTAGGACTGATAGGAAGAAATATTTCTTATTCTTTTTCTAAAAAATTCTTCGAAAACAAGTTCCAAAAGCTGATGCTTAAGGATTTTTCTTACGATATTTTTGATCTGAGTGAAATTAATGAAGTGAAAAAACTTTTTTCTTCGCCTGAGCTTTTAGGTTTTAATGTAACAATACCGTATAAAGAGAAAATCATTGACTATCTTGATGAGCTCAGTGACGAAGCTGAAAAAATCGGTGCCGTAAACTGTGTTCTTATTCAAAACGGAAAAAAAACAGGATACAATACAGATGCATTCGGTTTTGAAAAGACTCTTCTTTTACACAAAAAATCCTCACAGGATAAAGCTTTAATTCTAGGAAACGGAGGTGCAGCAAAAGCTGTAAAATATATTTTGGATAAACATCATATCCCTTCGAAAACAATTTCCAGAAATACGGAAATTAATTTTGAAAATCTTGATAAAGAAACAGTTCAGGATTACAAAATTATCATTCAATGTACCCCGGTAGGTACATTCCCAAATATTGAAGACTGTCTGAATTTTCCTTTTGATGGACTTTCTTCAGAACATTTGGTCATAGACCTTATATACAATCCTAATTACACCCAATTTATTCTCAAGGCTTCAGAAAAAGGGGCAAAAACAGTCAACGGCTATTACATGCTTGAACAGCAAGCAGAAAAAGCTTGGGAAATTTGGAATTTTTAAAAAAAATAACATAAATTAGTGCTTTAATTGGCTTTAAAGCTATATTTGAAGGATATTAACGCCACTCACATAAAAGATTTGCTATGATTACAGAAAACAATCTTTCTGAAAACGAAGAAAAGAATCCTAACGAAGTACCTCAAGAAACATCAGAAAACAATACGTCTCCTGATGCTAACCACCATGAAGATGATACTGAACATGGAGAAGAACATGATGATGTTGAAATTTCTTTAGCTGATGCTTTAAAGGAAATGGAAAAGATCATTAACACTCCCAACGCCGGTGAGAACTTTAAAAGATTCAACCAGCTGAAGGAAAAAGCAAATCATTACATCCATGATGAAGTGGAGGATAAAAAGCATGAATACGTAGAGGCCGGAAATGCACCTGAGAATTTCAGCTATGAGCACCCGTCCCAAACTAAATATTCTGCCCTAGTCAATATTTTCAGGGAAAAACATGATGACTTCCAGAAAGGTCAGGAAGAAGAGCAAAAGAAAAATTTAGATCACCGCCAAAGTATCATCGAAAGGCTTAAAAATTTATATACCAGCTCTGAGCCGGGAATTAATCTTTTCAAGTCTATTCGTGAAATAAAAGAAGAGTGGTCAAAAGCAGGACAGGTAGCCAAATCTGAGTTCAAAATTCTTAACAATAATTATTTTCACCATTTGAACCAATTTTATCAAATGCTGGATCTGAACAAAGAATTTCTTGAACAGGAATACAGCCACAACTTAGAAAAAAGACAACACATCATCGCCCGCGCCAAAGAATTGGAAAACGAGCCGGTGATTCAGAAAGCTCTTAATGAGTTGCAATATCTCCATAAGCTTTGGAAAGAAGAAGCAGAACCGGTTGCTGAAGAGCACCGTGAAAAAACATGGGAAGAATTCAAAGAAATTTCCAATAAAATTCACGAAAGGAAATCTGAACTTTCTGCCGTTATTGAGCAGGAGCAAAATACCAATCTGGAAAAGAAGAATCAGATTATTGCAGAGATTAAAAAACTTTCAGAGCCGTCTGAAACGCCTAACCACAACTACTGGCAAAATGCTATTAAAAGAGTGGAAGATCTACGTTCGGATTTTTTAAAAACCGGAAGTGTTCCTAGAAAACTTTCCAACCAAAACTGGAATGATTTCAAAACAACACTTAGAGGCTTCAATACTACCAAAAACAATTATTACAAATCATTAAAAGGTTCTCAGCAAGCTAACTTGGAAGAAAAACTAAAACTGATCCAGACTGCTCAGGACAATCAAAACAATGAAGAGTGGGATATTGCGGTTCCTTTATTCAAAAAGCTTCAGGAAGACTGGAAAAAAATCGGTCACGTTCCAAAGAGCATGACCAATAAAATCTGGGATGAATTCCGTGATGCCTGTAATGCATTTTTCAACAACTATAGAGAGAAAAGCAATACTTCCACCGATAACTGGAAAGAGAACTATAAGAATAAAAAAGCGCTTCTTGACGAACTGAAAACAGTGACTAATGAAGAAGGAAGTATTGAAAAAATCGAGCAAATCAAAACTTCATGGAACAACATTGGAAAAGTTCCGAGAGACAAGATTTCAATTAACTCTGAATTCAATAAGACTTTAAGAGAGAAATTGAAAATCAATAAAATCAATGAGCTGGAGCTTAAGGAAGAAGGTTTATCTGAAAACCAACTTACTGATAAAGCAAGAAAAATTAAAAATCAAATTTCCGACCTTGAAGGTGAAATTGTTAAGCTTGAAAATAATCTTGCTTTCTTCAACAAACCATCAAGAGAGAATCCTCTATTAAGGGATACATATAATACGATTGATGAAAAGAAAGCCCATCTTGAAACATTAAAACAAAACCTTCACAATATTATTGCGGGAGAATAATTTTTAACAAAATAAATAAAGGCGGAGCAAAGCAATTTGTCTTCGCTTTTTCTTTTTAGAAACATGAATAAAGACGAATTTTATATTAAAAGATGCATTGAACTCGCTCAGAAAGCTATAGGAAAAACTTATCCTAATCCCCTGGTAGGGAGTGTAATTGTCCATAACGGAGAAATCATCGGCGAGGGTTATCATCACAAAGCAGGTGAAAATCACGCTGAGATTAATGCAATTAATTCGGTTAAAAATAAAGACTTGATTCCCGAGTCAACAATATATGTTTCCCTGGAGCCTTGTGCTCATTACGGTAAAACTCCTCCATGCGCCTTAAAAATTAAAGAATTAGGATTTAAAAGAGTGGTTATAGGAGCTATGGATTCTCATGATAAAGTAAACGGAAAAGGGAAGAAAATCATTCAGGATGCAGGAATTGAAGTTATTTCAGGAATCCTGGAAAAAGAATGTATCGATTTGAATAAAAGATTCTTCACTTATCATGAAAAGAAAAGACCTTATATCATTTTGAAATGGGCAGAATCCGGTGATGGTTTTATAGATAAAGATTATAAACCTACCGCTGTTTCAAACTCTCTGGTCAATCAGTTTGTTCATCAATTGAGAGCAGACGAACATGCCATCCTGATAGGAACTCAAACAGCTTTGAATGACAACCCAAGCTTAACGGTTAGAAATACAGAGGGAACAAACCCTGTCAGAATTTTAATTGATTTTGATTTAAAAGTTCCTGAAAATTTCAATATTTATAATAATGAAGCAAAGACCCTGGTTTTTAATTCCATTAAAGAAGGAATCGAAGAACATATTCACTTCATAAAAACTGAAAAAGAGAATTTCCTACCCAACCTGATGAATACCTTGTATAAAGAACAAATACAGTCCGTCATCATAGAAGGAGGAGCTTTTACTTTACAGCAATTTATTGATGATAATCTTTGGGATGAAGCTATAGTGATCAAAAATGAAAACTTAAAGCTGCTGAATGGCACAAAAGCACCGGAATTCAATCATACAGCTTACAAAGTACAAGACTTCCGGGATAACACCATTTCTTTTTTCGTTTTAAAGCCATAAGCTCTTATTATATAGTGATGATGGAGATATATAAAGTATTTAATATTTTTGCAAATACAAAGCCGGTATAAGAATGACGTTTGAGTACAAAACCATAGAAAAACCTATAGAAAATACTTTATTAAAAGAAAAAGGAAGCAAATTTATCGGATTTGCTTATCCGGTGAATAATGAAAGTGAATTGAAGAGTGCGCTGGAAAAGGTAAGAGAAGAGCACCCAAAAGCAACCCACCATTGTTATGCTTTCAGAATGGGTTTAAATGGAGAAAACTACAGAGCTAATGATGATGGAGAGCCTTCAGGCAGCGCGGGATTACCCATCTACAATCAATTATTAGCCCATGAGATCACCAATGTTTTGGTTATTTCTGTGCGTTATTACGGAGGGACTAAGCTAGGTGTATCGGGTCTTGTAAAAGCTTATAAGGAATGTGCAAAGATCACACTTGAAGAAGCGAATATTATTACCCGAGAATTGGAAACAGAAATCGAAATTCAGTTTAATTTTAATCAGCAGAACACAATCTTTACTTTGCTCTCGAAATTTGATGCTAAAGTTCTGAATTTTGACGCTAATGATAACTGCATCCTCACTGCTTCATTAAAATTAATACAAAAAGAAAACATCTCGGAAAAATTATCCGAGATGCAATATGTATCATTTGAATTTAAAGATTAATCTCTTCTTCCACCGAGAAGCAATGACCCCCAGTAAAGGAGCTGGGCCAATGATCCGAGTGCTGCCACTACATAAGTTCTTGCAGCCCATTTTAAGCTATCCTGCACACCAACAAATTCTTCCTGAGTTACAGTTCCGGTATCTTTAAGCCATTTCATGGCTCTGTTACTCGCATCATACTCTACAGGTAATGTTACAAAAGCAAAAAGAGTGGTCATAGCAAACATCGCTACACCAATCGCCAGAACCGTGGTATTTCCATTAGGATTTTCAATACTTCTTGAAGCAGCCATTATGGCGATACCCGCAATAAGAACAAACTGCATCAGATTAGAGCTTATATTAACAACCGGAACGAGTTTTGAACGCAGGTTCAGCATAGAATATCCCACAGCATGTTGTACAGCGTGCCCACATTCATGAGCGGCTACTGCTGCTGCTGCTGCATTTCTCTGCATATAAACTCCTTCAGAAAGGTTTACGGTTTTATCTGCCGGATTATAGTGGTCCGTCAACTGCCCGGGAACTGATATTACCTGAACATCATTGATCCCATTATCTCTCAACATTTTTTCTGCTACTTCTTTACCCGAAAGACCATTTCGGAGATGTACATTGGAATAATACTCAAACTTAGACTTCAACCTTGATGAAACCCACCAGCTCACCAGCATTGAAATTCCAATAATGATATAATAACCCGCCATTTTATATAGATTTTGTGTTCATTTTTACCCATAATGAAATAAAAACTGTGCCAAAGTATACCATATTATTATTTATATTTGTCATCAAATTACCATCAAAAGTTATGTCTAAGGTTTCAATTATTGAAGTAAAAACAGCCGGTCAACTCAAGCAATTCGTAAAATTTCCAATGGATTTATACAAAAACAATCCATACTATGTTCCATCCTTTATCAAAGATGAAATGAAAATTTGGAATGCAGAAGAAAATCCGGCTCTGAATTATTCTGAATCGAAGCAATTTTTAGCAATAAAAGACACTCAAGTAGTGGGAAGAATTGCTGTGATTATTAATCATAAAGAAGAAAAGGAATTAGGCATTAAAAAAGTCAGATTTGGCTGGATAGATTTTATTGACGATACCGAAGTTTCTAAAGCTTTAATCCAAACCGCTATTGATTATGCCAAAGAACATCATATTAACATGATTGAAGGTCCAATGGGATTCACCAATCTTGACAAAGCAGGTATGCTGACGATGGGATTTGATAAACTGGCAACAATGATCGGAATTTATAATCATGCCTATTATCCAAAACACCTTGAGAATCTGGGATTAACAAAAGAAAAAGAATGGGTAGAATACGAAATGAATTTCCCAAAGGTGCTTCCGGAAAAAGTAGAAAAATTCAGCGGATTAATTGCTCAGAAATACAAGCTTAGCGTTCTTAAATTCAAGTCAAAAGAAGAAATACTCCCTTATGTAGAGCCCATGTTTAAGCTGTTAGATGAAACCTATAAACATCTTTCTACATATACCCCTATTTCCGATGAGCAGATCAAAACATACAAGGAAAAATATTTCCCTTTTATTGATAAAAATTATGTAATCTGTGTGGTAGATGAAAACCAGCAACTGGTTTCTTTTGCGATCACTATGCCTTCTTATTCTAAGGCTTTACAAAAGTCAAAAGGAAAGTTATTTCCTTTCGGATGGTGGCATTTTCTACAGGCCGGGAAAAAGAATGACCGTGCTAATTTTTATCTTATCGGAATTCACCCTGAATATCAGAGACGTGGGGTAACGGCTATTATCTTCAAAGAAATTTTTGTAAGATTTACCAGCATGGGAATTAATTTTGCAGAAACCAATCCTGAACTGGAAGAGAATAAAAGTGTTCAGCTTCTTTGGCAGGATTATAACCCTGTAAATCACAAAAGAAGAAGAACTTATTCTTTAATGATCAATAACGAGTCACCAACCAGCTAATTTTATTTTGATGTAAATCTATAGAATCAGCTCATATCTTTTAATCTACCCTCACCCTACTTTCCATTTTCGTAAATTTACTGTATGAAACCACAACTTATTATTTTCGCTATTTTAATCGCTGGCTTTATTGTTTACAACTTCTTCTTTCAGTCGCAGGATGATAAAACAAATACAGTGATCAACATTCTTTTCGCAAGCATTCTTTTTGGATATATTTCATTTATGGCCTACTCTCTCCTCAAAAAAATGAAGAAATAACCTGTTATTTTTATTGATTCTAAATTATCGGTTTTCCCTATTTTCATCCTACTTTTAAGCTCATAAATTTCATGCTTTATTGTTTATTCGTTAAATTTGCAAATTGAGATAATAATGCAAAAATGAATTTACCTGAAAGTTATATTCCAATCCTGATCCAAGCAGGTGTAGCAGTGGCGTTTGTAGCTGTTTCATTGCTTGGCGCGCATTTTTTAGGCCCTAAACAGAAAAAAGGAGATTCTGTTAAAAACCAAAGCTGGGAATGTGGAGTTCCTAGTGAAGGAAATGCAAGAACACCGTTTTCTATCAAGTACTTCCTGACTGCGGTATTGTTTGTACTATTCGATATTGAAATCGTATTTTTTTATCCCTATGCGGTAAACTTCAGAGAATTCGGTTTAGAAGGATTCTTAGCAGTGCTTACATTCGTAGCTATCTTCTTCATGGCGTTTTTCTATGTTTGGAAACGTGGTGCGTTAGATTGGGACAAGTAGGATAATTATAAATTAAAAATTATAAATTTTAGATGGGGTTTTAAAGGCTAAACCGATGCTTTATAAATCTAAAATCTACAATTTAAAATCTAAAATCTAAGAGATGTCAGATAAAAAACCAGTAATAAGAACAGATGCACCTGCTCCCGAAGGATATGAAGGAGAAGGGTTTTTCGCAACAAAACTGAGCAGTGTAATCGGTATGGCAAGAAAGTTTTCACTTTGGCCATTACCATTTGCAACCTCTTGTTGTGGTATCGAGTTTATGGCTACCCTGAACCCTACCTATGATGCTTCAAGATTTGGTATGGAAAGAAACTCTTTCTCTCCAAGGCAGGCAGATATGCTAATGGTTTGCGGAACTATATCAAAAAAATTAGGACCAGTCCTAAAAGAAGTATACACCCAGATGGCAGAACCAAAATGGGTAGTTGCCGTTGGAGCTTGTGCTTCCAGTGGTGGTATTTTTGATACCTATTCCGTACTTCAGGGAATTGATAAAATTATTCCGGTAGACGTATATGTACCAGGATGTCCTCCAAGACCTGAACAAATCATTGAAGGAGTAATGCAGGTACAAGCTTTGGCAGAAAGCGAAAGTATCAGAAGAAGAGATATGCCTGAATATCAGAAATTATTAGATTCTTACAACATAAGCAACTAAACGGAAATGACAAACGAATTTGTATTAGAAGCAATCACAAGAGAATTTCCGGAATCTGTTATTTCCAGCTCAGAGCCTTATGGAATGTTGACGATTGAAGTAAAGAAAGAAGATATCAAAAAGATCATCCACTATCTTAAAGATTCATCATTGGAAATCAAATTTCTTACTGATATCTGTGGAATTCATTATCCTGAATTTCCGGATAAGGAAATAGGTGTTGTATATCATTTACAAAATATGATGACCAATTTCAGATTACGTCTGAAAATCTTCATGTCAAGAGAAAACATCGAAGTGGATTCCCTTACAGAGCTTTATGCAGGCGCCAACTGGATGGAAAGAGAAACGTATGACTTTTATGGGATTAAGTTTAAAGGACACCCGGATCTAAGACCTATCCTTAATATGGAAGATCTGGGGTATCACCCAATGTTGAAGGAATATCGCCTTGAAGATGGTACAAGAACCGACAAGGACGATAATATGTTTGGAAGATAAAAAAATAATGCAATAAGCAGTAAGCGGTAAGCAATAAGCTTAAAGCCTATGGCCTATAGCCTAAAGCATTTAAATTATGAAAGATAACTCATTATCTAATATATTAAACCAGTACGAAAGTAAGGAACAGATTGACGGACAACTATACACCCTCAATTTAGGACCTACCCACCCTGCTACTCATGGTATTTTCCAGAATATCTTAACGATGGACGGAGAAAGAATCCTTCACGCAGAACAAACGGTAGGATATATCCACAGAGCATTTGAGAAAATCTCCGAGAGAAGAAATTATTCTCAGATTACCACTCTTACTGACCGTATGAATTACTGTTCTGCACCCATCAACAATTTAGGCTGGCATATGACAGTAGAAAAGCTGATTGGCGTTAAAGTTCCAAAACGTGTAGACTATATGCGTGTTATCTTGATGGAGCTTGCAAGAATTGGTGACCACCTGATCTGTAACGGTGTAACGGGAATGGACTCAGGAGCTATTACAGGTCTTACCTATATGTTTATCGAAAGAGAGCGTATTTATGATATGTACGAGCAAATCTGCGGAGCAAGGATGACTACCAATATGGGAAGAATCGGAGGATTTGAAAGAGATTTCACTCCTAAGTTCCATGAGCTATTACAGGATTTCCTAAAAACCTTCCCTGCAAGATTTAAAGAATTCGGTACTTTATTAGAAAGAAACAGAATTTTCATGGATAGAACCATCGGTACAGGAGCTATTTCTGCCGAAAGAGCATTAAGCTACGGGTTCACCGGTCCAAATTTACGTGCAGCAGGCGTAGATTATGATGTAAGAGTTGCACAGCCTTATTCATCATACGAAGATTTCGACTTCATTATTCCTGTAGGAACTTCAGGAGATACTTACGACCGTTTCATGGTTCGTCAACAGGAAATCTGGGAATCACTTAAAATTATCAAACAAGCATACGAAAATCTTCCGGAAGGGCCATTCCACGCGGATGTTCCTGATTTTTATCTTCCTGAAAAGGCAGATGTATATCAAAAAATGGAAGCACTGATCTACCATTTCAAAATTGTAATGGGAGAAACGGATGTACCAAAAGGAGAAGTTTACCATGCAGTAGAAGGAGGAAACGGAGAATTAGGTTTCTATCTTGTGAGTGACGGAGGAAGAAGCCCTTACAGACTTCACTTCAGAAGACCATGTTTCATCTATTATCAGGCATATCCTGAAATGATTACAGGTTCTGTCATTTCAGATGCCATTGTAACGATGTGTAGTATGAATATTATTGCGGGAGAATTAGACGCATAATATAAAAGGCAAAAAGATAAAAGAGGAAAGAATAAAGACTTTCTTCAAATTAAATAAAAATGAATTTAGATCACGAATCAAAAAGTCTTTTCTCTTGGTTCTTTGTTCTTTAATCTATATAAAAAAATGAGCGAAACAATAGCTTTTAAACCGGAAAGTTTAGCACAGGTACACAAAATTATCGCAAGATATCCTGAAGGAAGACAGAAATCTGCTCTTCTTCCTGTACTTCACTTGGCACAGAAAGAATTCGGAGGATGGTTAGATGTTCCTGTGATGGATTATGTTGCCGGACTATTAAGTATTCAACCGATCGAAGTATATGAAGTGGCTACTTTCTATACCATGTTCAATATGAAACCGGTAGGTAAATATGTTTTAGAAGTTTGCAGAACAGGACCTTGTATGGTTTGTGGAAGCGAAAAGATTCTTGATCATATCAGAACGAAACTGAACATTAAGGATGGGGAAACGACCGAGGACGGTATGTTCACCTTAAAGCCTGCTGAATGTCTTGGAGCATGCGGATATGCTCCTATGTTACAGCTAGGAAAATTCTTTCATGAAAATTTAACGATAGAAAAAGTAGATGAAATCCTTGATCTTTGCAGACAGGGACAAGTTGCTTTAGACTAATAAAAATTTTAAATCCAGAGCTTTGTATTTTGGAGGTAAGGTTGGTTAATTTTTTTAATAATTATAAAAAGCTAGAAGCCAAAAGCCGATAGCGAAAAGCATAATAAACAATGAGTAAAAAACTTTTACTTAAAGACGCACATATAGAAGGTATTCGCTACTTTGAAACCTACCGTAAACAGGGAGGTTACACAGCTGCTGAAAAAGCATTGAAGATGACTCCTGACGAAATTCTTGAAGAAGTAAAAGCTTCGGGATTAAGAGGACGTGGTGGAGCGGGATTCCCAACAGGGATGAAATGGAGCTTTTTAGCAAAACCGGAAGGCGTTCCAAGACACCTTGTTGTCAATGCGGATGAATCTGAGCCTGGAACATTCAAGGACAGATATCTGATGGAGTTCCTTCCTCATCTATTGATAGAAGGAATGCTAATTTCATCTTACTGTTTAGGGTCAAATGTTTCTTATATCTACATCCGTGGAGAGTATTCATGGATTCCGGACATTCTGGAAGAAGCGATTGAAGAAGCTAAAGCAGCAGGATTTTTAGGTAAAAATATTTTAGGAACTGGTTTCGATCTTGAAATCTATGTACAGAGAGGGGGTGGAGCATACATCTGTGGTGAAGAGACCGCATTGCTTGAATCCCTTGAAGGAAAAAGAGGTAACCCGAGATTAAAACCGCCATTCCCGGCTGTAAAAGGTCTTTGGGAAAGACCAACGGTAGTAAACAACGTTGAATCGATTGCTGCAATTGTTCCTATCATTGATATTACAGGTGCTGAGTACGCTAAAATTGGAGTTGGAAGATCTACAGGTACGAAATTGATTTCTGCTTGTGGAAACATCAACAAACCGGGTGTATACGAAATTGATATGACCATTACCGTGGAAGAATTCATCTACTCTGATGAATATTGTGGAGGTATTAAAGACGGAAAAAGATTAAAGGCTTGTATTCCCGGAGGAAGTTCTGTTCCCATCGTTCCTGCAAACTTATTGTTGAGAACCGTGAATGGAGAGCCAAGATATATGAACTATGAATCATTGGCTGATGGTGGTTTTGCTACCGGAACAATGATGGGTTCAGGAGGTTTCATCGTTTTGGATGAAGACCAGTGTATTGTAGATCATACCATGACCTTGGCAAGATTTTATCACCATGAAAGTTGTGGACAATGTACTCCTTGCCGTGAAGGAACGGGATGGATGCATAAGATCTTAAAGAAAATTGAGAAAGGAGAAGGAAAAATGGAAGATATCGATCTACTTTGGGATATCCAGAGAAAAATCGAAGGAAATACGATCTGTCCATTGGGTGATGCAGCAGCTTGGCCGGTTGCAGCAGCAATCCGTCACTTCAGAGATGAATTTGAGTGGCACGTGAAAAACCCTGAATTATCTCAGACTCAAAACTATGGATTAGCACATTATGCAGATCCTATTCCGGCTGTTGAAAAAAATGCATAGATGAAAAAGTTATTGGTTGTCGGCTTAATGATGTCGAGTTTTGCTTTTGGGCAAAAGAAAGAAAAAGACACTTTGATAGACAGAAGTATGGATTCGTTTACAACGACTCCTAACCAGAAACCTGAACCTTTGAGCAAGAAAGGTCAAATGTTCGTTTTCTTTGGATGGAACAGAGCGATATTCAGTAATTCTGATATTCGTTTTAAAGGAAATGGTTATGATTTTCAGCTGAATAACGTGACCGCTCAGGATAGACCTACCAAATTTGGTATTGTTTATATCAACCCGGGATGGTTTACTGTTGTACAGTATAACTTCAGAGCAGGTTATTTTATCAAGGATAATCTAGCACTTGTTTTGGGAATCGACCACATGAAATATGTGATGGATCAGAACCAGACTGTTAATTTCAAAGGACATATTTCAGATCCTGAATATGCAGGAATGGTACAAAACGGACAGGTAAACCTGGCAGATGAGAAGTTCCTTACTTTTGAGCATACAGACGGACTTAACTATGAAAATTTAGGTCTTGAAAGATATCAGAGTCTTATCAACAAGAAAAACGTTGATTTGGTTTGGTCTTACGGAGCCGGAATCGGATTCATGTTTCCGAAAAGTAATGTAAAACTTTTTGGGAATGAAAGAAGTGACCGTTTTCACGTTGCAGGTCTTGGAACTGACGTAAGAGCCAGTCTTAACTTAGTTCTTTGGAACCATTGGATGGTAAGAGTAGAAGGAAAAGCCGGTTATATTAATATGTGGGATATTAAAACTACATTGAATAATAAACCTGACAAAGCCCAACAGGATTTTGTTTTCGGACAAGTCCTTGCAGGAATCGGATATACATTTAATACGAAAAAATATAAATAACAAAGCCTATTGCTTAATGCATAAAGCTTAAAGCATATCATATGAGCGAAGAAGTTAAAAAATTCACAATAACTATAGACGGTCAGACTACCGAAGTTATGCCTGGTACTTCTATTTTGGAAGCTGCGAGACAAATCGGTGGAAAATCTGTACCTCCCGCTATGTGCTACTACAGCAAACTGGAAACCAGTGGAGGAAGATGCAGAACTTGTCTTGTAGAAGTTTCTAAAGGATCCGAAGCAGATCCTCGTCCTATGCCTAAATTGGTAGCAAGTTGCAGAACAAATGTAATGGACGGAATGGAAGTAAAAAACCTTACTTCCGAAAAAGCTCAGGAAGGAAGAAAAGCGGTTACCGAATTTTTATTGGTAAATCACCCGCTGGACTGCCCTATCTGTGACCAAGCCGGAGAATGTCATCTTCAGGATTTAGGATATGAACATGGGGTAGAAAGTACAAGAACAGAATTCGAAAGAAATACTTACGAAGCCGATGATCTTGGACCGAACATCAAATTGAACATGAACCGTTGTATTCTTTGTGCAAGATGTGTATTGACAGCAAACCAACTTACAGAAACCAGAGAACACGGTATTCTTTTCAGAGGAGATCATGCTGAGATTTCAACCTATTTAAATAAAGCTTTAGACAATGACTTTATAGGAAACGTTATCGATGTTTGTCCTGTAGGAGCATTAACAGACAGAACAGCCCGTTTTGCAAGCAGAGTGTGGTTTACAAAACCAATGAACGCTTCTTGTAAATGTGATAAATGTTCAGGAAAAGCTGTTGTATGGATGAAAGGCGATGAAATCGTAAGAGTAACTGCAAGAAAAGATCAATGGGGAGAAGTTGAAGAGTTCATCTGTGATACTTGTCGTTTCGAAAGAAAAGCATTATCAGACTGGAATATCGAAGGTCCTAGACATATCGACAGACATTCTGTAATTTCATTGAACCATTACGAAAAGCCTAAGGATGAGCTAAGAGTTTTAGACAATCCAATGGCTAAGGAGATCAGTGAAAAAGACGAAAAATAACTTTTAATTAAAGACAATTAGATTTCAGACGCAAGACATCAGACTTACTCTTATATCTAGTATCTGACATCTCACATCTAAAAATCTTTACAATAAAAAATGGATTTACTTACATTTAAACTTATACTTGTACTAGCGCTTTTCCTGCTATCATTAACGATTGCAGCCTACTCTACTTGGGCAGAAAGAAAAGTAGCCTCTATCATGCAGGATAGAATTGGTCCTAACAGAGCCGGGCCTTTCGGATTACTGCAACCTCTTGCTGATGGTGGTAAATTCTTCTTCAAGGAAGACTTTACACCTGCCAATGCTGAAAAATTCCTTTTCGTATTGGGACCGGCTTTAGTAATGTTTATTTCATTAATCACAGGAGCAGTTATTCCTTGGGGTAAAAGTTTAAATATTGCAGGTACTTCTTTTGATCTTCAGGTTGCTAACATTGATGTTGGTGTACTTTTCATCATTGGAATGGCTTCAATTGGGGTTTACGGAATTATGATCGGAGGTTGGGCTTCGAACAACAAATATTCATTATTAGGTGCTATCCGTGCTTCTTCTCAGATGATTTCTTATGAATTGGCAATGGGACTAGCACTTCTTTCTATCATCATGATGGCAGGAAGTTTAGATTTAAAAGTAATCACTGAAAACCAGACTCACGGAAAATTATGGGGAATTATTCCTTGGGTTTCCGGTATGAACTGGAATATTTTCTATCAGCCTGTTGCTTTCCTTGTCTTCTTTGTAGCAGCTTTAGCTGAAACCAACAGACACCCGTTCGATTTACCTGAGTGTGAATCTGAATTGGTAACAGGATACTCTACGGAATATTCTTCTATGAAGTTAGGTTTATACATGTTTGGTGAATATGTGAACATGTTTATTTCTAATGCTTTCATGGTGGTTCTTTTCTTTGGAGGTTACAACTATCCCGGTATCGAATGGGTAACTCAGCATTGGGGTGAGAATACGGCAGGTATCTTGAGTATTGTGGCATTTTTAACGAAAACGGTAATCGGAATTTTGATCTTTATGTGGATCAGATGGACGTTGCCAAGATTCAGATATGACCAGTTAATGCACTTAGGATGGAAAACATTAATCCCAATGGCATTGGTAAATCTATTGATTACAGGAGCTGTAATTTTAGCATTTGCAAATTAAGAAAATTTGAAAATGAGCTGATTTGAAAATTTGATAATGAAATCAAAGTTTTATCTTTAGCCAATCATATTCAATCATCAATATTAAATAATTAAGATAGCAGACAAGATTAGTCTAAAATCTGGTGTCTAACATCTAATATCTATAATTAAATGAAACTTACAAACAGATCAAAAGTTGTTTCTAATAAAGAGATGACCCTTGCTGAAAAAATCTACTTACCTGCAATCTTTACAGGGATGGGGATTACATTTAAGCATGCTGTAAGAACCGTAATAAAGGGTGCTCCCGCAGTATATTCGTATCCGGAAGTACAGAAACCGAGAGCAACCATCTGGAGAGGTCAGCACGTTTTGAAAAGAGACGAAGAAGGCAGAGAAAGATGTACAGCTTGCGGACTTTGTGCGGTAGCTTGTCCTGCAGAAGCCATTACGATGACTGCTGCTGAAAGAACTAAAGAGGAAAAAGGTCTTTACAGAGAAGAAAAATATGCTTCAGTATATGAAATTAATATGCTGAGATGTATCTTCTGCGGAATGTGTGAAGAGGCTTGTCCTAAATCTGCCATCTATCTTACAGACAGATTGGTAGACGTAGAAACCAACAGAGGTTCTTTCATTTACGGAAAAGATAAATTAGTTGAAAAAATAAATGAAAGGATTGACATCACGACAAGACAATCCGAGAAACAAAAAAATGCGGTAAAATAATGGATCAGTTTTTATTTTTCTTGGTGGCGTTTTTAGCAGTAGCAAGTGCAGTTTACTTTGTGTTTGCAAGAAATCCTCTATATGCTATTTTGTCATTAATTGTTACGATGTTTTCAATTGCCGGAATGTACATTCTTTTAAATGCACAGTTCTTGGCAATTATCCAGATTATAGTCTACGCGGGTGCCATCATGGTACTTTTCCTTTACATCTTAATGATGCTTAACCTTAATAAAGCAGACGAAAGTAAGAAGAACAATACTTTAAAGTTTGTTGGAGTTTTTACAGCAGGTCTTCTTTTAGTAGGAGTATTAGGAGTATTCAGAGGAGTACAGGACAACCATATAGTTGTTGAGAATGTAGACAGAAGTGTAGGTCTTACGAAAAATCTGGGTAGACTTTTGTTTAATGAATATGTTTTACCGTTTGAGCTTGCTTCCATCCTTATTTTGGCAGGTATTGTAGGCGCGGTATTAATCGGTAAAAAAGATTTATAAAATTATGGGAGAAGTAAATACATTTATACAAAGCATCCCTTTGAACTACTTCATTATCCTTTGTTCAGTACTGTTCTGCTTAGGAGTAATGGGAGTATTGCTTAGAAAAAATGCTATTGTGATTCTGGGCTGTGTAGAGCTTATGCTGAATTCTGTAAACCTTTTATTGGCAGCTTTTTCAGCATATAAAGGAAACGGCGACGGACAGCTTTTAGTTTTCTTCATCATGGTAGTGGCTGCTGCTGAAGTAGCAGTAGGTTTGGCAATTATTGCTATGCTGTATAGAAACACCCGTTCTGTAGATGTTAGTATATTTAATAAATTAAGAGGATAAGAATGGAGAATCTAGTATATGCAATAGTACTTTTACCACTTTTAGGGTTTCTTATAAACGGTTTATTCGGGAAAAATCTTCCAAAAATAGTGGTCGGTTCTTTGGCAACAGCTATGGTTTTCGGATCATTCTGTATTGCTGTAAGTCTTTTCATGAATTTTAATTCTGAAAGCCAGCCTGTAATCGTAAAAGCTTTTGAATGGTTTAGAGTAAATGGGATTCAAATTAATTTTGGATTTCAGATTGATCAGCTTTCATTAATGATGGTGATGATTATTACCGGTATCGGTTCACTGATCCACTTATACTCTATCGGATATATGAGTCATGATAAAGGTTTCTATAAGTTTTTTACTTATCTGAATCTTTTCATCTTCTCTATGTTACTTTTAGTGATGGGAAGCAACTACCTTATCTTATTCATCGGATGGGAAGGTGTAGGTCTTTGTTCTTACCTTTTGATCGGATTCTGGTATACCAACGAAGAATACGGTAAAGCAGCAAGAAAAGCTTTCATCATGAACAGAATTGGTGACCTTGCCTTATTGATCGGTATCTTTATGATCGCGGCTCAAACCAATGCGGTAGATTACCTTTCAGTAGCAGAAAATGCTTCAAAATTTGAATTAGACGGAACAGTGATTATCTTTATTACAGCGAGTTTATTCATCGGTGCTACCGGTAAATCTGCTCAGGTTCCATTATATACATGGTTACCGGATGCGATGGCCGGGCCAACTCCAGTTTCTGCGTTAATCCACGCGGCAACGATGGTTACAGCAGGTATCTATTTAGTAGTAAGATCAAACTTCTTATTTACTTTAGCTCCTACTGTACAGGGAGGAATTTTATTCATCGGATTCTTAACGGCAGCTTTAGCAGGATTCTACGCATTGCGTCAGAATGATATCAAAAAAGTATTGGCATACTCTACAGTTTCACAACTTGGTTTTATGTTCATCGCTTTAGGACTTGGAGCTTATACAACAGCAATGTTCCATGTAATGACACACGCTTTCTTTAAGGCTTTATTATTCTTAGGTGCAGGTTCTGTAATCCACGCAATGAGCAACGAGCAGGATATGCGTTTTATGGGAGGTCTTAAAAAATATATTCCTCTTACCCATGCTACATTCCTTATCGGAACATTAGCAATTTCAGGTTTCCCTTTATTATCAGGGATGATCTCAAAAGATGAAATTTTAGTCGCAGCTTTCGCTAAGAACCCTATTTATTGGGTAATCTTATTTGTTTTAGCGGCAATGACTGCAACCTATATGTTTAGACTGTACTACCTGACATTCCACGGAGAATTCAGAGGTACGGAAGAACAAAAACACCACTTACATGAAAGCCCGTCAAATATGACATTACCATTGATCGTGTTGGCTATCCTTTCTGTAATCGGAGGTTTCATTAACTTACCACACTTCATCGGTCACGGTCACTATGCTAAGCTGATGGAATGGTTAAAGCCTGTTCTTACGGAACAAAGCTACAGTCAGATGGAAGCTACTCTTTCAGGAGTACCTTTCAATACTGAAATGATCTTATTAGCAGCTACAGTTATTATGTTCTTCTCTGTATGGTTCATCGTTAGAAATACTTATGTAAGTAAAAAGAAGATGGCTGTTGCAGAAGAAAATTACACCGGATGGGAAAAACTTTCTGCTAAGAAACTGTATGTTGACGAACTTTACAACGCATTGATTGTAAAAACTGTTGAAGGATTAGGACGCGGAGGAAAAATGTTTGATAAGGGTATCTTAGATCGTTTTGTAAACTTTGTAGGTGATGGTGCTGAAGACAGCGGAAAAGCTATGAAGCGTGTACAGAACGGAAATGTAGAGACGTATATTCTTATCATGTCTTTAGCTGTGGGAATTATATTAATTGTTAACTTTTTATTACAATAATAATGTCTTGTTTATTATTAACATTATTACTATTACCTCTAGTAGGTTCGGGATTAGTTTTTGCATGGAAGGGTAATTCCAGCAAATATTTGGCACTGGGAATTGCATTGGTACAAATGCTCATTACCTTCTACATCTTATCGGATTTTGATTTTAATCCGACGGTAGACAGCGTACTGCAGCATGAGATCAATTATCCGTGGTCACAATTTATGAAGAGTTCTCTTCACTTCGGTATCGATGGGATGAGTATGCTTCTTTTATTGCTGACGAACATTCTGGCGCCTATCATCATTTTATCTTCTTTCAATGAAAGTGTAAACTACAGAAATACATTCTACGGATTGATTCTGTTGATGCAGTTCGGCCTTGTAGGAGTATTTACTTCTTTAGACGGGTTGTTATTCTACATTTTCTGGGAAGTAACATTGATTCCAATTTGGTTTATTGCCGGACTTTGGGGACAAGAAAATAAAAGGTTTGAATTCACTACGAAATTCTTCGTATATACATTCGTTGGATCTTTATTTATGTTAGCAGGATTGATCTATGTGTACAACCACTCTGCATCCTTCGCTTTAACAGATCTATACAATGCACAATTGAACGAAACACAACAGACTGTGGTGTTCTGGTTTATCTTCTTTGCATTTGCAGTGAAATTACCGGTATTCCCTTTCCATACCTGGCAGCCTGATACCTATACCTACTCCCCTACTCAAGGGTCGATGCTATTATCAGGGATCATGCTTAAGATGGCTATATATGGTGTAATGCGTTATTTATTGCCAATCACTCCACTTCCGATTGCAGGAATTTCCGGACAGATTGTAATTATTCTCGCTATTGTAGGAATTGTTCACGGTGCATTAATCGCGATCATCCAGTCAGATATGAAGAGAATCATTGCTTATTCATCTTTCTCTCACGTAGGGTTAATGGTAGCAGGTATCTTCGCTTCAGCAGTAGTTACTTTAAGAGGAACTTTTAATGTTGAAGGTGCTGAAGGAGCTCTAGTACAGACTTTTGCTCACGGTATCAACGTGGTAGGATTATTCTACTGTTGTGATATTTTATACAAGAGATTTAAATCAAGAGACATCAGACAAATGGGTGGCTTAGCTAAAGTTGCTCCTAAGTTTGCCGTGTTATTCCTGATCATTATACTGGGTTCAATGGGAGTTCCATTAACCAATGGATTCATTGGAGAATTTATTCTATTGAAGTCTGTATATGATTTTAACGGAACAGCAGCTGTAATTGCTGGTCTTACGATAATTCTTGCAGCTGTATACTTATTGAGGTTCTACGGAAAAGCCATGTTTGGAGAAGGAGATGCAGCAGTTTTAAGTACAGCAAAAGATTTATCAGGTGTAGAGTTTTCTGTATTGGCAAGTTTAGCGGTTTTTGTGATTTTACTTGGTATTTTCCCACAACCGGTAATCGATATGGTAAGCAGCTCAGTGAAGTTTATCTACACAGCGATGGCTAATTAAAAGATTTAAAAATTAAAAATTAAAAAATAAAGAGATTATAAGAGGCAAAGAAAAAAGAGAAAAGAAAAAAACTTTAAGAATCGGTTTTCAGATATTCTTCAAACTTTCAATTTTCAACTTTAGTCTTTCAATTTTAAAATCTCACATCTCAAATCTATATTATGAGTGTTTTAATTATTGTTTTCCTAACGGCAGTTATTGCGTTATTTTCAGGAGTTTTTGAACAAGGAAAATTCGCAAGATACATTGGGATTTTGGGATTAATCATCGCATTGTACGTGAGTTTTATGCCTGAATGTTCATTCTTCGATCATTACAAGCATATGTATGAGTACAGCGCTAATGCTGCATTATTCACTAAAATATCCATTGTAACAACTTTATTGTTATTCTTCCTTGGAGGTTTTGCTTTCAGCAACCACAGAAGCCACCAATCGGAATTATATGCTTTGATGCTATTTGCATTATGTGGAGGAATCGTTCTTTTCGGATACCAGAATTTAGTTACTATGTTCTTAGGTGTTGAAATCCTTTCTATTCCATTGTATGTTATGGCCGGAGCCAACAAAACTGATTTAAGATCAAACGAAGCTTCAATCAAGTATTTCTTAATGGGTGCTTTTGCAACAGGTTTCTTACTGTTTGGTATTGCATTCATCTACGGAAGTGCGGGGAGCTTTGATCTCTATAAAATTCATGACTTTGGAGTAGCAAATGCTAGCAATGTAATGTTCATCCTTGGGGTATTGCTTATCCTTTGTGCATTGGCATTTAAAGTAGCACTAGCACCTTTCCATATGTGGAGTCCTGATGTATACTCAGGTTCTCCTTCATTAATTACGGCTTTCATGGCGAGTGTAGTAAAAATCTCAGGATTCTTTGCTTTGTTCAGATTAATGACCATCGGTTTTGCCGGAGTTACTCACGAATGGATCAATGTTCTAGGAGTATTCCTAATCATTACCTTACTTTTAGCAAACGTTATGGGTCTTGCTCAGACGAATGCAAAAAGAATGTTGGCATACTCTTCAGTTTCTCATGCAGGATACATAGGATTGGTATTTTTCGGAATGACAAGCCTTTCTACTTACAACCTGGCATTTTACCTATTTGCTTATTCTTTATCTACGGTAGGAGTTTTCATGTGTCTGATCTGGGTAGAAAAGTTAAAAAGAGAAACTTCTTTTGGAGCATTCAAAGGATTGGCTAAAACTGAACCTTTATTAGCAACCGTAGCAGCGATCTCTATGCTTTCAATGGCGGGAGTTCCTTTAACAGCCGGTTTCATGGGGAAATTTGCTTTATTCTCCCAGGCTATGAACGGAGCAGCCTTCTTAGTATTGGTAGCGGTATTGGGTTCTGCCCTATCTATTGCTTACTATTTAAGATTAATCATTGCGATGTTCTTCTTTAAAGAATCAACATTCAAATCATCAGAAAAAGTAACCCTTACTTATAATATTGTTGCAATAGCTATAATTGTATTGATTATTATCCTGGGAGTATTCCCGGACTTCTTTGCCAATATGTTTGGATTATAAGATCTGAATTTTAAAATATATGAGAGCACAACTTTTTAGTTGTGCTTTTTTGTTACCCTGAGTCAAACCTTTTTTAACTTCACCAAACACAATCTCGAAGAAAATGACAAGCCCAAAAAGGGAATCATCTAACATGATTTTTATTTTACTTAGAAAAAACAGATATTAACACGGCTTAACGCATCAAAAAGAAAACGTTAAATTAAAATCATTAACTCTAATCTTTTTAAATTGAAATATTTTTTTTAACCTTAAAAAGATCAATTCAATACCTCACTAATTTTTCATTTTTATTATTCAAATTGGGCATTATATTTTAGATAAATTGCAAAATTTTTCTTTAAAGAAGCTTGATATAATCGGCATTTCTGCTATATTCGCCTTGCCAAAATCACTTAAATATTAAACTATGAAAGATAAATTCATGGGTAAGCCATCATGCCCTGGGGAAATAAAAAAATGCCCATATTCCGAAAGTTCATATCTTCCTATTGATTTTCATGATCCTATATTCATCGCGAATCCCGCATTAGCTTTTCAGGAGCTGAGAAATGTAGAGCCAATACAAAAAATCATCTTAGAAGACGGTTTTCCCGTTTGGATAATCTCTAAATATAAAGATGTTATTGATGTACTCCGTGATCCCAGATTTATAAAATCACCCAATAGTCTGCGAGAATCAAACAATGGACAGCCAAGAGGAAAAACAATACGTGACAGTGCCTCTTATATTCTCAGAAGAAATCATTTACTAGCTAATGATCCTCCGGTTCATGCAAGATTAAGAGGGGCTGCACAAAAGATATTTAACAAAAAAATGATCATTAGTATGCGTTCCAGAATTCAGCAAATTACCGATGAACTTATTGATCAGATTCTTGAAGGTAACCAGGAATTCGATTTTATAAACGACTTTGCTTTTCAGCTCCCGATTATTGTCATCGCAGAATTATTAGGACTTCCCGTTGAAGACAGAGAAAAAATAAAGGAGTGGTCGTATATATTACCTGAGGTTCAAATAACTGAAAAAAACAAGCAATTGATCGAAGACAATTCAAAAGCTTTTATGGATTATCTGAAAAATATTTTTAGTCTACGTAGAGAAAAACCTGAAGACGATCTTATCAGCCAATTTGTAAAATTACAAGAAACGGATGATCATATAAGTGAAAATGAGCTTTATTCAATGGTCTTTCTGCTTATTGTAGCAGGTCATGAAACGACCGTCCATCTTATTAGTAACGGAATATATGCACTACTTTCCCATCCTGAACAATTAAACCTTTTAAAAAATAACCCTGAGCTGATAGATTCTGCCATAGAAGAAATGCTCAGATTTAATGGCCCTATATTAACTTCAACGATGCGGTTAGCTTCTGAAGACATCAATTTAAAAGGGAGCCTTATTAAAAAAGGAGAAGGAGTGATGGTTTTAGTCTCTTCTGCCAATCATGATGAAGCAGAATTTTACGATTCACTCCGCTTTGACATTACAAGAAAAGACAACAAGCATATTGCTTTTGGCTATGGTATTCATTTTTGTATTGGTGCTCCCCTAGCGCGTCTTGAATGTGAAATAGCAATTAGCAGTATCTTAAAACGTTTACCCAATTTAAGATTAACATCTGAAGCCCAGTCTCCGGAATGGCGGGCCAGCAATTTAATCAGAGGATTAAAAAATTTCCCTGTCAGTATCTAAATTAATTATATTCCCATTATATTTTTCTTCTTTAAAATTAACTATATAACATAAGACTCTAATAAAAAAAGATCTTTATAAATAATAATATATGTATTTTGGAGAATGTTTAAAAAACATATATACAAGTATTCCTGAAAGTATATTTCATTCCATTAAAAGTCTAATTGGAAATAGTGTTTTTTTCATAACTTTACTTTAAAATTCAGCTTTTGACCAATCTTTACAAAAAAGACTCTCCTTTTCAGGTTTATATATCATTCAAAAAATATTTGGATGTATTGGAGCATATCCGTTATAATGACCGGCTGGAGTACCGGGTCAACTATGCTGAATCCCTTATTGAAAGAACGAAGAACTTCAAAGAGCTCAAAGAAGGATTTCAGGATATAAAACTCCTTGAAAAAAATGAAGACCTCATCAGGTTACTGCTCGCTGATCTTTTCCCTACAGGCCTTACTCATAATGAAATAAAAGCGGCAAGTATTCCTCTTTCCAATATCACCTTTAATTATACGGAACGATTTAAAGACATCCTTAAAGATGCCGGGAAGGACTTTGAAATAGAACTCAGAAATATTACAGATAATGAATTCTATGTATTCTGCTGTTGCCTTATTCTCCAAAGTTATTTCAAAAAAGATATCAGAAGTACGATCCCGTTTTATTATGACATCCCGAATCAGCAGGGAATCATGAAGCACTATAAGATTACTGTCAATTCAGACTTTACGGAAATTATTCCCACGGAAAAAGCTAAAATTCCGTCTGATGACATTATGGATATGCTATTGGAAAATCTTGACGACTTTAAACTGTGGAAAAAGTATTTCCCTTCGGAATCATGGATTCTGAAAGGTTTTACGATTATTTCACTGGTAGATTGTACCTCTGAAGTCGCCTTATCTGATCTGAAGTCAAGTATGATAGAGATTGATCCTGAAAATTTAAATCCAAATGAGAATCTGACTGAAATTTTCAAATCATATTTCGATGTCGCTGAGCTGGACTTTGGGATTATGACTTTCAACAAAAAAGAACAAAAGCTTGATAAGCTGCCAATTTATGAAAGTCTTTTAACCAATCATATACTTGATTTCTGGATCAATACATTTGACGAGGAAACCCGTAAGAATACTTTTGAAAACTTAAGTAATAATTCAAAACCGATTGTTGTTACTAACGTTAATAATCTGGATGAAAATGTAAAACAACTCCCTTCTTTCAGTATTTTAAAAGATAACAATATCAATAGCTTCATGGTGATTCCTATCATGAAGGAGGGAGAACTTCTCGCGATCATGGAATTCACTTCTCCCGTTGCCGGCAGTTTCAATGGTTTAAAACTCAAAAAAATGGAGTTTTTTACGGATATGGTTCTTTTCTCTCTCAGTCGATTTTACTTTGAGAAAAATTATCAGATCGAAGCTATTATTCAGCGCGAATATACCACCATCCATGACAGTGTAGTCTGGAAGTTCAGAAACGAGGCTGAAAGGTATTTTACCGCTTCACTGGGTAAAAAAATGTATACTTTAAAACAGATTTCCTTTAAAAATCTGACTCCTTTGTTTGGAGTCTCAGACATCCGTTCTTCGTCGGAAAAACGTTTTAACCTGATGCTTGAAGATCTCAATCAGCAGATAGAATCTCTTAAGGAGATCTTTGTGCTTACCAATTCAGATTCAGAAAAATTTATTTTGGCTCTTGATATTTTTGAAAGTGAATTGAATCATGAGATCAAAGCTGATACCGAACAACGTTTTCAACGATTATTGAGAGAGGAAATACATCCTTTTTTACAGGGGAAACTTGAACTAAGAACATCTAAAGAAATAAAATCAAAGATTAAAGACTATTTTTCACAGATTCTTTCGCAGACTGATTTATTTTATAATCACAGAAAAAATCTGGACGACTCTATCACTCTTGTCAATAGAAAGCTGGCGGATATTTTGGATGAAAGCCAGATTAAAGCCCAGCTGATTTTTCCACATTATTATGAAAGATTTAAATCTGATGGTGTAGAACATAATCTTTACATCGGATCTACCATTGCACCGGACCTCCACTATACAACAAAAGTAGTTCACAGACTGAGATACTGGCAATTGAAAACTATTTGTAAAATAGAGCTTGAATTCCAATCTTTCAAAAAAGATCTTCCTATTCAACTGGATATTGCTTCTTTAATTTTCGTTTATAATGAAAAAATAGACATCCGCTTCAGAATGGATGAAAAACGTTTTGATGTAGACGGAGCTTACAATTCCTACTATGAAATCATCAAGAAACGTTTAGATAAAGCTCATGTTAAAGATTCTACAGAAAGAATAACTGCACCAGGGAAAATTACCATTGTCTACTTCGGAATGGAAAATCAGAAAGAATATCTTGACTACATTTCTAAACTTCAAAAGAAAGAAATTCTGCAGCATGACATTGAGTTCCTGAAAGTTGAAGACCTTCAGGGAATTACAGGTTTACTGGCATTAAGAGTTTCGTTGGTAAAGTAATAATTTATCTTTATTTAAAGACTAAGAAAAGCGATCCCGAAAGATAATACGGAGATTATAATTCCAGCCATAAAGATCTTATAAGTGATGGATAATAACTTATACTTTCTATCGAGAACTTTTCCCAGATAATAAAGATCTTTTACCATAGAATCGTAAATATAATCTCTGTCTTTAATTAAATCTCTCATGGCATTGTGGTAATCATCAAATAACATTTGCTGAAAATTTCCAAAGAACAGCAAATTGACTTTTCTATTGACAATATCCTGAGCGGTAAATGTAGTCTTAGTTACGTTGGGTTTGGTAGAAAGAATAGCAAATATAATCGTAAGTACACTTGAAAGAAGCAATATAAAACTCGGAAGAATCAGGTGTGAATTTTTAGGTGCATCCAGTTTCGGAACCAATACAGAAAGACAGACCGAAATAATGATCGCATTTACCGAAAGAAGAATATTGGCTTTACTATCTGCAATATCACTTAATCTTGTATGATTATTCAATGTTACTCTGAACAAAGTATCAACACTTCTGTCAGACTTTTCTTTCTCTTTCTTTCCTTCGGAGTTTTCCTTTTTATCTTCTTTTTTAATGTCTTCTTTTTCCAGCTTCTTCTCTATTTTTTTGATATTTTTCTTTTTTAAAGGTTCCCAGTTTTCTTTAGCATACTCGGTATAAAATGTATGTCTGTTTTTAAGCATATCCAGATTGCCGGCATTCCATTCTTCATTGGAAAAACATTTTACATTGGTGAGCTCCCATTCTTTTCTTAATGCATCAGAAATATCATTATAATCATGTCCCGCAAAATGACTAAAATCGGCATCTTTTACAATTTGTTCCAGTAATCCCTGAGGTTCATGAGTGATTTTTGTAGCAAGAATCAGCTTTGCAACATCATCAATATAAGCTTGTGGATAATTTTCCTGTTGTAAAAAATCTTTCATGATTTCCACTCCTCTTTCTTCGTGATTCTTTGCACATTCTATATACCCTGTATCGTGAAACCATAGTGCCACGAGTACCTTTTCCTGATCCTCCTCAGAAACAGGTGTGTTCTTCATGATTTCCTCTGCCTTATTAACTGTGTAGGCAGTATGAATAAAATTATGATAAAAATATACCGAAGATAACTTATCTTTGAATAAGATTTCAACATAATTTTTAGCTTTGTGTAGAATGCTCATCCCTGAATTTTTGTTAATGTAAATTTATGAATTTATCCTTTAAAACTCATCTAAAAAATACTTCTATTGTTCTGAGAACCGTAATGTCTGCCGGAGCACTATACTCCTGCGCAACATATAACGTACAAAAGGGCAAAAACTTATTCGAAGTAAAAGATTCCGACATAAAATCTGAAAATGATTTTAAATTGTTCCTGATTGGAGATGCCGGAAATGCAGATGAAC
The DNA here is from genome assembly GCA_963518055.1 of uncultured Chryseobacterium sp. Classification (GTDB taxonomy): domain Bacteria; phylum Bacteroidota; class Bacteroidia; order Flavobacteriales; family Weeksellaceae; genus Chryseobacterium. The sequence continues at coordinate 57,089 of CAUQIC010000015.1, read as the reverse complement.
CACAGGCGCAAAAAACACTCAATTTACTGAAAGGTAAACTGGATTCAGCGGGCAGCAATTCTATGTTGATCTTTCTGGGAGATAATATTTATCCTAGCGGAATGCCGAAAAAGTCCGATAAAGACTATGCTTTAGCAGAAAAAAAACTGGAAAACCAGCTTGCCATCACCAAAAATTTCAAAGGAAAAACATTGGTAATTCCCGGAAATCACGACTGGCACAGCGGTGTTGAAGGATTAAATAATCAGGAAAGCTTTGTTAAAAAATATTTAGACGATAAAAAAGCTTTTCTGCCTAAAAACGGATGCCCCATTGATGACATAAGTTTATCGAAAGACATTAAATTAATTGTCATTGATACGGAGTGGGTTATTACCAACTGGGACAATCACCCGGGTATCAATAAAAATTGTAATATCAAGACCAGGGAGGATTTTTATACTGAATTTAAAGACCTCATCATCAAGAATCAGGGAAAAAGAATTATTGTAGCCCTACACCATCCTATCATCAGCAGCGGAACCCATGCAGGTTTTACTTCTGCAAGATCACACCTGTACCCTTTTAAAAGTAAGGTTCCGGTTCCTATTGTAGCAAGTGCGGTTAATATCTTAAGAAGCTCTTCCGGAGCAAGCCCTGCAGATATCAATAATCAGCATTATGCTGATCTTGCCAACAGGCTGAAAAGTATTGTGCAGGATAAAGAAAATATCATTTTCGTTTCCGGTCATGATCATAATTTACAATATCATGAAGATGAAAATATAAGACAGATTATCAGCGGAGCAGGCTCTAAGGTTGATCCCTCCACTATTGCGGAGAAAACAGACTTTTCTTATGGAGGCAGCGGTTTTGCGGTGATGAATATCAGAAACGACCAGAGTACTGACATTGAATATTTCTCTACTAAGGATGCACAGCTTCAGAAGCTCACTCATATTTCTGTAATTTCAAAACCGGATGTATTTGTCAATAACTTTCCAAATTCTTTTCCTTCCACATTTTCTTCCAGTATTTACCCCGTTCAACTTACCCAAAAAGGCAAATTTTACAAATGGCTTTGGGGAGAGCATTACAGAAGATATTACGGAATTCCTATTGAAGCACCTACCGCTAATCTTTCAGAGCTTAACGGTGGTTATATTCCTTTTCGAGAAGGGGGTGGAAATCAGTCCAACAGTTTAAGATTAAAGGCAGCAGACGGACAAGAATTCGTCATGCGTGGTGTGAAAAAAAGTGCCATTCGTTTCCTAAATAATATGGCTTTCCAGAAAAGCACATTGGGAGAAGAGCTTGCAGATACTTTCCCAGAAAAATTTTTATTAGACTTCTACACAACCAATCATCCTTTTACTCCATTTTCAGTAGGAAATATGTCTGAGAAACTGAATATTTTCCACAGTGATCCTAAATTATATTATATTCCTAAACAAAAGGCTTTAGGAAAATATAATCAGAATTACGGTGATGAAATGTATATGATTGAGGAACGTTTTTCTTCAGATCCTAAAACATTAGCTTCGCTGGACAATGCAAAGGATATTCTTTCTACTGATGATGTATTAAAAAATATTCATAAGAATACAAAATACTCTGTTGACAAAGAATCTTATATCAGAGCAAGACTTTTTGATATGCTGATCGGAGACTGGGACAGACATTCAGATCAATGGAAATGGGCAGAATATGAGATTGGAGACAAAGTTGTTTATAAACCTATTCCTAAAGACAGGGATCAGGCGTTCAGTAAATATGACGGGGCAGCATTTAAGATTATTATGAATGTTCCGGCCATACGCCATATGAAGACCTTCACGGAAGATATCAGCAGTGTTAAATGGCTGGCAATGGAACCCTACCCAATGGATCTTGTTTTCTTAAAAGGAGCAACACAAGAAGAGTGGGAAACACAAGCAAAATATATCCAGGAACATTTAACTGATACAGATATTGACGATGCTTTTCGTAATCTTCCAAAAGAGGTTCAGGATGACACCATTGCTGATATCCAAAGAAAGCTGAAAATACGAAAAACAAAAATGCAGAGCTATGCTTCCCAATATTATAATGTGCTTCAGAAAAAAGTTCCTCTAGCAGGAACCACAAATCCGGATAAATTTGTTATTACAAAAGATGGCCATTCTGTATTGGTACAACAATATAAATTAGGTAAAAACAAGGATAAAAACGAACTTGTTTTTGAAAAGACTTATCACGACTCAAAAACAAAAGAACTTTGGATTTATGGACTTGAAGATGATGACATTTATGATGTGGTAGGAAAAGGAAATCCTAAAATGAGTATCCGGTTAATCGGAGGATACAATCATGATGTATATAATATAGCAGATGGAAGAAGAGTAAAAATCTATGATTTTAAATCTCAAAAAAATACCTACAATACCCATAATGCCACTAAAAACATTTCTGATGATTATGATATAAATTCTTATAATTATAAGCATCCGAAATATAATTCAGTAGCGGGATATCCCAATGCTGATTACAATCCGGATGATGGGGTGATTATTGGGGTGCTGGCTAATTATACTGTTAATAATTTCATCCGCGACCCTTTTACCCAAAAACATAGCCTTAAGGCCAATTTCTATACTGCTACAGCAGGATTTAGTCTTATTTATAAGGGGATTTTCAAAAAGGCAATTTATGGTTGGGATTTTAATCTGGATGCGGCATATACTACCCCTAGATTTTCTCAAAATTTCTTTGGTTTGTCTAATGAAAGCCCATATGATAAAGAAGATACTGAAAGAGAATACAACAGGGCCAGAATTTCTAAATTCAATTTTGCTCCATCGATCTCTACAAAAAGTTGGGCTAATCTCAGCCATCAGATCCAGCTTACTTTTGAAGACAATAAAGTACAGCGGAAAGACGACAGGTTTATCAATATATCCCCCGATGTAAGGCCCGCAGTTTTCAATAGCCAGCAATTTGTGGGTGCCAATTATACGTTTGGTTATAAAAATGCAGATAATGTAGCCTTTCCTACCCTAGGATTAGAGTTTATGCTGAACGCTGACTGGAAATCTACCCTTTCAGACTTCAATAAAAATTTTCTGACCCTTAGAGGAAGACTCGCTATAGATCATAGAATTGATAAAAAAGGAATCTTTGTATTTGCCAATTCAAGTAACGTGATGTGGATCAACAATAATAATTTTGAATTTTATCAGGCTGCTTCAATCGGAGGTAATAATGGAATGAGAGCTTTCAGAAATGAGAGATTTTCCGGTAGATCCTATTTTATCAATAACTCCGAAATACGATGGGATTTCGGACGAATAAGAAATAATATTGCCCCTGCCAATCTAGGTATTCTTGTGGGTTATGACATCGGCCGCGTATGGAATGATAATGAAAACTCCAGAAAATGGCATGAATCGATAGGTGCCGGTGTATGGTTGAGTATCGTAGAGATGATATCCGCAAGACTAAACTATTTTTACGGCTCAGATGGAGGACGAATCTCAGCAGGAGTAGGAATGAAATTTTAGAAAAAATTAAATTAACTCTAACTTTTACATTCAAAAAACAAAACAACAAAAGAGGCAATTCACACGTAGTAATCAACAAATTACACTTATAAACATCTTAGTATTAGAAAAAAATTAATTTAAATAAAATACATTAATTCTAATTTTTAATTAACATTTTTCAGACATAACTCAAATATGGTTTTTAAATAAAGGCCATATTTTCAGCATTGTACAGCAAATACACCTATAGATTAATATCTTTATTGATTTATAAAAAAATAGATATTCGAAAAAGAATTTATATTTGCTTAAAATTATTTCAACAAACATAAACAATTAGATGAAAAAAAAATTATTATTCATGGCATTATTTGTCATGTTTACAAGCGTAAATGCCCAAGTTGGGATACATACGCCAACTCCACAACATTCATTACATGTCAACGGTTCTCTTCAAGTAGTAAAGGACATTAATGTGGGAGGAAATGCAAATACCAAAGGAAATTCTGGAAACAGCGGTGACTTCTTAATGTCAAACGGAACGGGAAACGCTCCTGCATGGAAAAGTATAGAGTCTCAAAATTTCTTAAAAGTAATTTATGTAGGAAACAAAACAGATATCAGTCCTGCGAGTGGCAGTTATACAGGAACCCACAGTACCCCTGTCAGTACTCATGAAAGTTATTCACAAACCTATATTTATAATGTAACCAACAAAATTGACAATGCGTACATAACTTACAATTCAGGAACAGGACTGTTTACAGTAGTAAAAGCCGGTTTTTATAATATTGTTCCTTATATCACTTATGATTTAAATTTAAACCCCTCAGGACAGACAGCAGGAACAGCAAACTCTTACATTCAAAGAGTTTCCCCAACGCAAACTACGCTTGCAGGTATATCCACCGGCCACGGAGAACGTACTACCGGATTGAATCATAATTTATCTTCTATTAATTTTTTTAATCCAGGAGATACATTCAGAATACGCTGTCGTTATACACAGAACTTCAGACTTTCAAGTGGTAATATTCATATATCTTACCTTACTCCATAATATATTTCAACTTCAATCACATCAACTATATTATTCAAGAAAAATCCACAGAAGGCTTACCATCTGTGGATTTTAATATATATGCTTCTATATAATTTTACATTCATTATTATTGACTACACCGAATTTTTTATCGACACTCAGAATAACAGGGTAAATGTTAAGACACGAGTTCTATGTGAAAAAATTAAAAAGAAAACTGATAGACATAGCCTCCTTCTCCTTTGGTCTTCTCATCCCCTATCAATAAGGTTTTATCATTAAGAATAACCAATGCTTCTTTTTGTGAATTATGATTCAAAGGTATTTTCTGAATTTTAGCCGTACTAAAATCATTATCTGTAAACCCGGTAAGAACATGTACATTTTTATGGGTCAGTAATATAATTTTATCCTTCGTACTATTGATGGTCGCAGAGGTAATAGCAGCATCATTATACCCTCCCTGAAGTTTTAATCTACCGATCAATTTGGCTTCAAAATCTCCTTCTTTATTGGGCACTTTGAATACCAGAAATGTTCCGTCAAAGCCTTTGCTTCTGTTTTTTGTGAAAAGATAGAAATTACCGTTCATCTCTACAAAAGCCTCACAATCGTATAATAAATTGGATTTCTTAGGCGGAAATTCAGTTTGTCCCTGATAATGGAATCTGGTGGTCTGAATTATTTTTGTTGTTTTCTGACCCGGATCTTTCAAATCGGTCTTTAAGATAGCAAGATCTTTTCTGTCATTATCATTATTTCCAAAGTCTCCGATATAAATATTCCCTTCTGTATCAGATATGATATCTTCCCAATCTGTATTTTCAGTATTTTCTACGGGTACTTTGGCAACCATTTCTCCTTGGTCATTGAGGCCATAGATTGCGTTTTTATTCCCCTTATCCTCTATTACCCAAAATGTTTTTTTATCTTTTGACAAGGTAAGTCCGGAAACTTCTTTTAATTTTTTTGGAAAGGAAAACAGTTCTGTCAATTCATCATTTTTAGCTGGTGAGTTCTGAGCTTTAGGATTGCAGCTCAATAAAAATACGAAAGGTAAAATAAGAAATCGCAACATATTGTCTTTTTTTAAATTTAAACTAAAAAGCATTAATCATTCCAATCAGCATCTATGACGATTGTTTTGCTTTTTCCCAAAGAACATCCATTTCTTCCAACGACATATCAGCCAGTTTTAGATTCTGCTCATCAGCCAAACCTTCCATTTTTTGAAATCTAGAAATAAATTTCAGATTAGTCCTTTCCAACGCTGAATCCGGGTTAATTCCGGAAATTCTTGCATAATTTATCAATGAAAAAAATACATCGCCGAGCTCCAGTTCTTTTTTCTCAAGATCCGTTTCTGCATGAAACTCCTGAATTTCTTCATCAACCTTTTTCCAGGCATCTTCGGCATCATGAAACTCAAAGCCGATTCCTTTTACTTTATCCTGAATTCGATAAGCTTTTACTAAACTGGGTAAACTTTTCGGTACTCCTCCTAAAATCGATTTATTTCCTTCCTTCAATTTTAATTTTTCCCAGTTTTGTTTCACCTCTTCTTCATCTTTTACCGTTGTATCCCCATAAATATGAGGGTGACGGAAAATCAGTTTCTCATTGAGTGAATTGATCACATCTGCAATATCAAAACTTTCTTTTTCAGAACCTATTTTAGCATAGAAAACAAGATGAAGCAAAACATCCCCCAACTCCTTTTTTATCTCATTTAAGTCGTTCTGCAAAATGGCGTCAGAAAGCTCATAGGTTTCTTCAAGAGTCAAATGACGCAATGATTCCAGGGTTTGTTTCTGATCCCACGGACACTTCTCCCGAAGATCATCCATAATGTCCAATAATCTCCCGAAAGCTTCTAGTTTTTCCTGTTTCGTATTCATAAATAAATGGAAATTCAATATTATACAAATGTAAGGGTTATTCGGACATCATGACAAACGTTGCGAATGAAAGTTACGGGATGCCAGGTTTACAATAATGTGATAGGTTTACGGATTTCTTACACCCAGAATAATATTACCAAGCTATATCAACAAAAAAACCTCGCCATTTCTGACAAGGTTTTATACTGTAAATTCAAATGAATGAATTATCCTTTTTTAGTATGCGTACTCTTAGGAGCCGATTTTGCTGCTGAAGTAGCTTTTACTTTTGGAGCAGCAGGCTTTTCTGCTTTTGGAGCTGCCTTTTTAGTTTCTTTTTCAATGCTTACTTCTTCAGCAGGCTCACCATCCAATGTTTCAGGCTCTGCTTTTACGAAGCTTTCAGGAGTGATATATCCCGCTTTTTGAAGTGTATTGTACCACTGAGCCAATTTCTTGATGTCTGAAGCATATACTCTTTCTGTATCGTAATTTGGAAGTGAAGTCAACATAAAGTCTTTCAATTCTGCATCTGAAGACTTATGAGAAATAGTTTCCTTATAGTCGTTGTTTTTAGCAATGTTTTCAAAAACTTCGAACAATGGAACTTCTTTTTCAAATGTAAACATTGCAATATTATCTAATAAGCTTACCTGGCTTGAATTTCCAATACTTACTTTTTTCTTGTTGGTAACATCTTCAATAATGAACCCGTTTCTTAATTGAGAAACTAATTTGTAAAGTCCTGGTTTTCCAGAAATTGAAATTATTTTTTCTAACAGCATAATTTTATTTTTTGTAAATTTTGCAACTAGCTCTAAGCTTTTTGCTTTTTATTATTTCTTTAATCCTTGTTTAAGTTATTTTGGAAATCTCATTTTGTAGCCGATGCTTACCTCACCCTGAGAAATCTTTGTCAGTTTTCCTTTTACTAGTTTTTTCTTAAGCGCACTCAAATGATCGGTAAAGAGAACTCCTTCAATGTGGTCGTATTCATGTTGAATTACGCGGGCTCTAATATCGGAAAAAGTTTCTGTATGTTTCACAAAATTTTCGTCATAATATTCAATAACGATGGTTCCTTTTCTTTTCACATCTTCTCGTACATCCGGAATAGACAGACATCCTTCATTGAACTTCCATTCTTCCCCTGATTCTTCAAGAATTCTGGCATTGATGAAAACTTTCCTGAACTCAGCCAATTCGTCTTTGATATCCTCATAATCTTCATCTTCCGCCAAAGGTGTTACATCAATTACAAAAAGACGAACGTCCAAACCAATTTGAGGCGCTGCAAGACCTATGCCATTTGCGCTGTACATCGTTTCGAACATATTGTCTATCAATTCCTGTAATCCGGGGTAATCTTTCTCTATATCTTTTCCTACTTTTCTCAAAACAGGATCCCCAAAAGCTCTTATCGGTAATATCATCTTAATCTTTGTTCTAAAAAATTTTGCAATATGATGGTTGCACTTACTTTATCTATTAATCCTTTTTCCTGTCTCTTTTTCTTATTCTTTCCACTTTGGGAAATAAAAAATGAGGCCATTTTGGATGTAAATCTTTCATCTAAGCGATGGACTGCAATATCCGAAAATTCTTTCTTAAATTCTTCAATGAATTTTAAAATATCCGTTTCCACCTCGGAAATGTTTCCTTTCAAATCTATGGGAAGTCCTATGACTACTTCATCTACTTTATTTTCACTGAAGTATTTTTTCAAAAACTCCATTAAAAATCGGGTTTCAACAGTATCCAAACCGCTGGCAATAATCTGCATATCATCCGTTGCAGCAATACCACAACGAGCTTTTCCGTAGTCAATTCCAAGGATTTGTCCCATAAGTCTGCAAATTTAGTAAAATTTACTGATTTTATTCATAACGCAGTTTTTTTATATAAATCATGTTTTATTCCATTATTTTTTTTATAATTTTAATCTTCCAAAAACAATTATATGAAGAAACTCATCCTCGTAAGACATGCAAAAAGCGACTGGCCGGAAGAAACGGAGGACTTTGACAGACCTTTGGCAGACAAAGGTTTAGAGGATGCTATGAACATGTCACGATTTCTAAAAAGCAATCAGATTTCAATTGATCATTTTGTGTCCAGCCCCGCTGTTCGCGCATTAAATACCTGTAAAATCTTTAACCAAGCCTATCAGTTGAACTGTTCAACGGATGAAAAATTATACAATCCTTCTGAGAGAAGTTTTGAATCTGTAATTTATGACCTGGATGACAATCTGACCTCTGTAGCCTTTTTCTCTCACAATAATGGAATTTCCAATTTTGCGAATTCTATTTCTGAAGATATTTTTCATTTCCCAACCTGTGGGGTAGCCGGTTTTGAAGTAGACTGTAACTCATGGTCTGAATTCGACGGGGCCAAAAAGAAACTTCTTTTCTTTTATGAACCCGGGAAAATATAAGTTCACCTCCTTATTTTTTACAGAACAATATGCATTCCTTATTTTCTTACCGGAAAGAGGAAAATACTTGTATCAAAAAACAATACTCTAATCTCGTTTCATCTCCAATCGAAACGAGGTTAAACTTCCTTGTATAAATCTTCTTACCTTTTAAATATTATAGGCCTCTGGATAGGCAAAAATGTATTTTCAAAAGATGAAAAAAAGAACGGGCTAAAGCCCGTCCCTATTGAATTTTTGTCGCTTTTTCAGCTTTTATTTTCTCTTTAAATCCAGATCATCAAAATCAAAACTGAAATCGGTCACTTCGGAAATAGGCTTCAACTTTGCAGATTGTGCCTTTCCATTTTCATCATAATCAAAAAGGATGTAGGCATCAGCATCATAGCTTCTGTCATCCCATTTTATAATGAAAGAGCTATTGGAAAACGGCAGTAATTCTCCTTTTAGTCTCGGCGAGTTTTTACAGGTAAGCCTGTATGTATTTCCTTGTTGGGCAATATCTACATCTCCAAACCATACATCATTATAAGTCCCTACAAACTGTTCAGCTTTTGGTTGAAGTGATTTTTCCTTTTTAAAAGCTTCAGATTTTGCATAAGCATCTTTCTTCTGTTGATCATATTCAGTCGTAATTTTAGACATTCTGTCTCCATATGTTTTCAGCCAGTTTCTGTCTGCTACACCTAGATATGAGTCTTTCACCGTATTGGTAATAGTATTAAAGGCAGCTCCGGATTGTTGATTAGTCAATACCACAATTCCCAATTTCATATCCGGAATTAGGGTAAACTGTGTTACCGTTCCAATTAACCCACCTGTATGCTGTATTTGCTTATGTCCTTTGACATCGCTTAAAAACCAGCCTAAACCATATCCATAGAAACTTGTATCATAAGGGTTCTTTGCAGCCACTCTTTCAGGAATCTGAAGACTCCACAATTGTTGAGCATTTTTATCAGACACTAATTTTTTACCGTCTTTAGTGGTGAAATTATTCATCAGACATTCAGCCCATGTTGTCATATCTTTAATATTACTCATAATTCCCCCGGCTGCATTTCCGGTTTCGTTCCAGTCATGAGGAACAGCAATCGCTTTCCCATCTACAGGAGCATGAGCATCAATCTTATTGCTAACAGCTTTAGCTCTGTTATAACTTCCAAAACTTGATGTCATCCCTACCGGTTTCATAATTCTTTGCTCAATAAACTCTGCCCAGCTCAATCCTGAAATCCTGTGGATCACTTCACCGGCAACAATAAACATGATATTATTGTAATCAAGCTTCGTTCTGAAGGGGTTTTCCGGTTTAAGATACCTTACATTATGGACAATATCATTTACTGTTAAGTTTCCTCCTTCCGGAAAAAACATAAGATCTCCCTGTCCTAGCCCTAACCCTGCTCTATGTGTAATCAAATCTTTAATGGTTACATTTTGAGAAACATAGGGATCATACATTTGAAACTCGGGGATATATTTTGAAACTTTGTCATCCCAATTCAGTTTTCCTTCATCTGCCAGAATCGCCAGTGCCACACAGGTAAACCCTTTTGAATTGGAGGCTATTCCTACCAAAGTATTATCGTCCATGGGTTGTTTAGTAGTAAGAGAACGTACCCCAAAACCTTTTGAATAGGTTATTTTCCCATCTTTAATAATTCCCACTGACATTCCCGGAACATCAAATGTTGTAAGGGTATTCCGGATCAGTTCGTCCAGCTTTTTCTCTTCAACCTGAGCATTCGCCAACCCTACGGTCAAAAGAAACATGAAAAAAGAAAACTTCTGTTTCATTATTTTTTTAATTTTCCCAAATTTAATAAATATTCGATGATGATAATTTTGTTAATGTTAAAAGTTTACTTACATTTCGGTTCAATCAGTTTTTATTACACATGAAAAAGTCTATCTGCATTTGTCTTCTTTCATTTTTTGCCATCAGTTTTGTAAAAAGCCAGGACAAAGTTTCGAACCCTCTATTATTGCAAACCTGGAAACTAAAAAAAATGGACACCTATATTTATACCTATGAAAGAAAGGATGTTTTAGACAACAGAAGCTTTGGCCTAAAGTTTAAGGAAAAAGGGAAGATGTTGGGAAGTTTGCCACAACCGGGAAGTGGCAACGGTATTCCGGAAGACATCAACAATAAATCTTTAAAATTTGAACGTTACACAGGCGACTGGAAAAAGACTTCAGATAGTACCCTTACCCTTGTATTCTCTTCGAATGCCAGTATGAATGGTAATTTTATTATTTCAAGACTGACCAGTACTGAATTGAAGTTAAAAAAGCTTTTTGATGCTAAAACAGAAAAGAAAATGGATTCTATCCGCAGAGAAAGGAACATTTTTGATTAATCTCTGATAAAATCTTCAGGGAATTATCATCCTGATAAAAATTATTTTATCCCAGCTTCTTTATATTTGCAGAATAAAAAGCATTAAAAATGACAATAAACCGCTTATTGGCTCTCGTCATCCTGATGATAAGCTGTAATTTATATTTTTCTCAGGATGTAACCATCAAAGGCGATAAAGTTTTGTTGGATGGAAAACAGATCCTAAAAGCTGAAAAAATCAATCTTGCTCAATATTCATTCTTTTCAATGAAGAATGATGATGAAATTTTGATGTACAAATACATGGATAATGAAACTCCAAGTTATGTAAGTGACGATTACTTCATCCTTAATTTCCTGACTGAAAAAGTAAAAGTAGAATCTAAGGATCTGGGAAAAGTATCCAACTTCATGAATTCCAAAAAAGGAATGGAAAAAATAATAAGATGGTTACTCAAAGAAAGAGTCCTGAATCAGGATGGTGAAATAAATCCTGAACGTGTTGCTGTCTTTAAAGAAAAATACGACGAAAATATCACTACCAGAACCATCAGATAATGACAAAGATCCTTCTTCTTTCCGACTCCCACTCGTATATAGACGACAGAATCCTGGAATATGCAGCACAGGCGGATGAAGTCTGGCACTGTGGTGACTTCGGGAGTATAGATGTTATTGAGCAACTGGAGAAAGTAAAACCTTTAAAAGGAGTTTACGGCAATATAGACGATGCTAAAATACGTGCTGAATTTCCGGAAGTGAATCGATTTTTTTGTGAAGATCTGGAAGTCCTAATGATTCATATCGGTGGATATCCGGGGAAATATACTCCATTAACAAAGAAAGAAATGAGTGAAAAAGCGCCTAAGTTATTTATTTCAGGTCACTCTCATATTTTAAAGGCCATGTATGATGAGAAAAACAACCTTTTGCATCTGAATCCGGGTGCCTGTGGAAAGCAAGGGTGGCATAAAGTAAGAACGATGATGCGTTTTGTAGTGGATGGTGAAGAAATAAAGGACTTGGAAGTAATTGAGTTAGGTCCAAGAGTATAAAGAAAACTAACCTCGACAGAGTTTCAAGGTTAAAAAACGAAAAAGATGAAAATCGGGGATACAGTTTCTGTAGTGGATGAAGATTTAAGCGGAGTCGTGACTTCCGTGAAGGGAAATATTGTGGTTTTTAAGGATGAATACGGTTTTACCCATCAGTATCCAAAAGAAAAACTGGTACCCAAAGATCGCGGTCTATATGAAAACATCAGAATAGTAAGAAAAGCTGAACCTAAAAAAATAGTTTCTAAAAAACATCAGAAAAATCATTTGGTTTTGGATCTGCATTTTCATAATTTGGTAAAGAATCCTAATGACTATGATAGCTTTGAAAGACTATTCATTCAAAAGGAAAAATTAATTGAAGTATTGGAATTCTGCAGGAAAAATAATTTAAAGAGACTAGAGATTGTTCATGGTATTGGTGATGGAACCTTACAGAGAATGGTTCGGGATGTTTTGGAAAGCCAGGTGAATATTGATTTTTATAATAAGGAAATACTTCATCATCAATCGGGTGCGGTAATGATAGAATTTCACTAAATTTGCACCAATTGAATTATGAACGTACTTAATTTACTTTTTACCAAAGACGGATTGATCTATCAGATTGTAAAAAACAAAAGCATTCTGGAAGAGAAATCTTATTTCGTTACTGAAGAAACTCCGGCTAACCTTATCGATGAAAAGCTGGATGAAGTTCTTATCAAACAACGCTTTGATGAAATTCAGGTGGTGTCTGCATGGAATCATTTTACACTGATGCCTGAAGGTTTTTCAGAACATGATGCCGGTTTTGATCTGATTGCTTACAACGCGCCTGCTGATAAAGAGAAGGAAGAACTAATGCTTTCTATCAACAAAAAATTCAATATTCAGTTTTATTACACTTTTCCAAAAAACTATTATAAAAAAATAAAAGAGCTGGCTGTACCGGTACATTTTAATTTTTCAGGAGAAAAGTTTTTAAACTCGATTAATAATAAAAGCAATAAAGAAATTCACATCAATTTGTATCATAATCAGTGTGAGTTTTTTGCTATTGACAATAAAAAGATTATTCTTTACAATAATCTGGATGTAAATTCGGAAGTTGATTTCCTTTACTTCATCATGTTTACATTAAGCAAAATAGGATTCGGAATCAACGAAACCAGCTTTTTTGCTTACGGAGAAACAACAGAAAATGAAACATTTATTTCCGAACTTCAGAAATTTGTTAAAAATTTGAAAATCGTTTTTGACAACATTCCTAACAAGAATTTTATACTAAATTAGATTGCAGATCGCAGACAATAAGATTGCCTGCCAGCTATAATCTGTTACCTAAACCCTAAGAAAAATATGTTCAGAATCATATCAGGCAAATGGAAAGCCAAGAAAATTGCCGCCCCTAAAAACTTTGATGTAAGACCGACTACGGATTTTGCAAAAGAAGCTTTATTCAGTATCCTGGAAAACAAATACGATATGCAGTCTATCTCTGTACTCGATTTATTTGCTGGAATCGGATCTATCTCCCTGGAATTGGCTTCCAGAGGATGCCAGGATATTACCTCAGTAGAAATGAACCCAAAGCATACTGCATTTATTAACACTACGGCTTCAGAGCTTGATATGTCTATTCAAATCAATGTGCAGAGAGGAGATGTATTTGACTGGCTTAAAAAGTTCAGAAATAAGAAGTCTTTTGAAATCGTATTTTCCGACGCTCCTTTTGAAATGGAGGAAAAAAAATACTATGAATTGATGTCTTTGGTTTTAAATAACAAATACTTAAAAGAAAACGGAGTGCTTATCATAGAGCATCAGAGTCGTATGAAGCTTGAACACCCTAATTTGATTGACACCCGAAAATACGGAAATGTAAGTTTCAGTTTTTTCGAACCTAATAAAAAAGATAATCAGGAGCTTTAATTCCTGATTATTTTTTTTGAGATATCCGGTGATTCCTCCCCCCATTTCGTAATAGCTTCCAATACCGGAAGCAAAGTTTTTCCAAACTCGGTTAATTCATATTCAACCACTAAGGGAGGTTTTTCAGTAAAGACTGTTCTGCTCACAATACCATCTTCCTCCAACTGTTTTAGCTGTAAACTCAATGTTCTCTCTGTAATAGTAGGGATTGATTTTCTTATTTCACTATATCTTTTCGCTCCATCAATTAAATGGTGTAAAATAACCGCCTTCCATTTTCCACCAATAAACTTCATGGTAACACTGGTACAGCAAGGGTATTTTTTATTTTCTATCGTGTACATTGTATACTATCATTTTTAACCGTTATTGCAAAGTTACTAAACTTAAATTAATTTTGTAACTATAAAAATGATAGTATAAAATTATGAACTTTTTAGACAAAATGAAAAACAGGTATACTGTAAAAAAGTATAACCCCAATGGAAAAATCAGTGAAGAGCAAATTTCAACACTGAAAGAAATTTTAAACCTCAGCCCTTCTTCCATCAATAGCCAGCCATGGAATTTCACTTTTGTGAATGATGATATGCTAAAGCAACAATTGGCTGATAAATCTTACTTTAACAAAGGAAAAGTATTAGACAGCAGTCATCTGATCGTATTTCAGGTTTTAAAAGACACGAAAAGCTTTGAAAAACAAATTGAAGAAAATCTTCCGGAAGGATCGATCAATTATTACAAAACAATGGTACAACCCAAAGGAGAAACAGCCATAAAATCTTGGCTTGGCCATCAGGTATATTTATCATTGGGAGTATTTCTTTCTGCATGTGCAGCAATGGGGATCGATTCCACACCTATGGAAGGTATTGAACCCGAAGCCTATGATGCTCTACTAAACAATGAGCAATATGAGACCCTTTTTGCCGTAACGATTGGTGAAAGAGATGAAACAGATGCCAATCAGCCTAAATTTAATCCAAAAAGCAGGTTGAAAGCTGAAAAAGTGATTGTAGAAGCTTAAAATTTTTCAGCCCAATATATTAACAGAAACCTGGAATAACCTATGCATTCATGCTTATGTTATTCCAGGTTTTAATTATAATACTTTAAGTTCTAAATCAATTGTCTTTCCGAAGAATTTTTTAGAGATCTTCTCAAAGTTCTTCGTCAGATCCGAAAGATAAAAATGGTAATTCGGTGTTGGGTTATTATCATTAAGAAGGTTATATTTATCAAGAATGATCTTCAGATGATTCGCAACGATATTGGGTGAATCAATAACACGAACCCTATTTCCGTAATATTGTTTTATTTCATCAATTAAAAGAGGATAATGGGTACATCCCAAAATCAATGTTTCAATATTTTTTAATTTACTGTTGCTCAAATAATTATAAATAATCGCATGGGTAATCGGGTGATTTTTGAATCCTTCTTCAATAGCAGGAACCAATAAAGGGGTAGCCAGCTCATCCACCTTGATCCATTTATTATGCTTTCTGATACTCTTTTTATACAATCCTGAATTAACGGTTGCTTTAGTAGCGATAACTCCTACATTATTATGAATTTCGTAAGATACTTTTTCAGCAACAGGATTAATAACGTCTATTACAGGGACTTTTCCTGCAACAGATTGCATAACTTCATTCAAAGCATTTGCCGTAGCTGTATTACAAGCAATTACAATCGCTTTACAGTTCTGCTCCAATAAAAAATTGGTGATTTTCGTAGAATACTCTATAATGGCATCCTTCGACTTTTCACCATAAGGAAGATGTTTAGTATCACCAAAGTAAATAAGGTCTTCATGAGGAAGAAGTCTTTTTATTTCTTTAGCAACGGTAAGACCACCTACTCCACTATCAAAAATACCGATAGGTTGGCTGGGTGAAAGATGTGAATAATCTTGTTTTTTCGTTTTCAAGTGAACTGAAATTTTATACAAAAATAGTGAATTTTAAAGTGTTAATATTACAACACAAAAAAATTATACTATAAACAAGTCAGAGGCTATTCCATCGGCCATAAACCAATGTTTTTCGGGGATTTTTAAGTGGTCATTTTCAATGATTAAAATTCCTTCCTCTATTCCCGGTTTTATTTCTGTTTGAAAATGTTCCAGCACTTTATCGGAGAATTTATTGTTTAAACTGGAAAGATCGACTCCCCAGATGGTACGAAGCCCAATCATAATCATCTCATTAAATTGATCTTCCTGTGAAAGGATTTCTTCTTCTTTGGCTAAAATTTTATCGTTAAGCTTTTTTATATATTGCTGATTATTGGCAACATTCCAGCTTCTCACGTCAAAACCATTGTAAGAGTGAGCAGATGGTCCAATTCCTAAATATTCCTGATACTTCCAATAAGCAGAATTATGTCTGGAGTAAAATCCCGGTTTGGCAAAATTAGAAACTTCATAATGCTCAAAACCATTATCCTTTAAAAAGTCGGACAGATAATAAAACTCCCGATTTTGTTCTTCCTCCTTAGGGCTTTTTACTTTCCCTTTTGAAATCCAGTTTTCTAAAGCTGTTTTAGGCTCAACAGTTAAGGCATACGAAGAAATATGAGGCACTTCAAGAGCTATACTTTTATTCAAATTTTCCTTCCAGATCTCAAGGTTTGAAGTAGGTGAACCATAGATTAAGTCTATGCTGAGATTTTCAAAACCAAAATCCTGGGCACGTTTTATGGAACTTTCAGCTTCTGAAGCATTGTGAGCTCGGTTCATCAATTTTAAATCTTCCTCAAAAAAGCTCTGTGTACCAATTGACAGTCTATTCACAGGTGTTTTGGATAATTGCTTTAAAAAATTTTTATCCAGATCATCCGGGTTGGCTTCCAATGTGATTTCAATATCCTTATCAAAACTAAAGTGACGCAAAACCTCATCGATGAAAGAATTTATCTCATCCACGGAAAGAATAGACGGCGTTCCTCCTCCAAAGTAAAGTGATCGTAAACTTTTATTCTGTAATTCATCTTTTCTCAACAGAAGTTCTGCCTTCATGGCATGAAGCATTTCATCCTTAAAATTCAGAGATGTTGAGAAATGGAAATTACAGTAGCTGCACTTTTGCTTACAGAAGGGAACGTGAATATATATCATAAAAAAAGCTCTGAAAAATTCAGAGCTCAAATTTATTTAAATTAAATTGATTAATATCTATATCCTCTAACATTAATAAAGTTATCGAAGTTATAACCAAGACCAATCATGAAACTGTTTCCACCATAAGTCTGGATATCAGACAATCCAAGGTTATAAGTAGCTCCAATCATAAATTTGTTGAATCTTACTTTCACCACCGGAGCGATTTCCAATTGTTGGCTATCAAATCTGTTTTGAGCAGCTCTGTAGCTTACCCCAAAAGAAAACGCATTGATATCATTTGAGAAAGTAGCCATTAAGTTATAATCCATAACTCTTGTTGAGTTGGTATTCAGGTTAATCATAGCAGCAGGAGTCAACATAATGTTATCTGCAATATGCCAGTTATACCCTAAATTTAAGAAGAATTTAATCGGAGATGGTTCGTACCCGTTTACAATAGGTCTGTCATTCCCTAAAGCAATATCATTTACAGATACTCCTCCAAAAAGGTTCCTATATGTAGCTGCCAAACCAAAATTGGCATAAGCCATAAAAATATTACTTTGATCTCCTCTTACCAAAGGATCTCCTTGTTCTTCAACGTTGATTTTCGAATAGTCAAAATTTCTGTTGTACAAACTTACACTTGTACCGAAAGAGAACTGATCTTTTCTGTCTCCTTCACTGCTTAGAGGAATAAAATATGAAGCACCCGCTGTAACCCCACCTGCAGATTCAGCTCCGTTGCTGTCTCTGAATACGGTAAGACCGGCACCTACTCTATCGAAAATGTTAGCATTGATTCCCACTGATTGTACGTTTGGGGATTCACTGAATTTTGAAAATTGCTTTTGATAAATGGCATTCAGCTGTACGTAATCTGTTTTTCCGTATTGAGCTGGGTTGAACAAGAAGTCACCATCCAAAAGATATTGTTGATAATATGGTAGTGATTCTTGTGCTTTGTATGCATTTGACAAAAGAGCTAAACATACGATAGCATATAGTTTTCTCATAACAAATCTTGATTTCAATTCAACAAATATAAAAAAAATCTCAATATATTTTTAGTTTTCTAAATAATTTCTCCATTTTTTTACAGCATCCACCATATCTTTGGGCATTGGGCTTTCAAAATATAATTCCTTTTTTGTTGTGGGGTGTATAAATCCAAGGGTATGGGCATGAAGAGCATGTCTTGGCAGAATTTCAAAGACATTTTTGATGAATTGTTTGTATTTTGGAATATTCACTCCTCTTAAAGGGGTATGCCCTTCGTATCTTTCATCATTAAACAAGGTATGCCCAATATGTTTGAAGTGGGCACGGATCTGGTGCGTTCTTCCTGTTTCTAACTTACACTCTACCCACGTCATATATCTGAATCTTTCCAATACCTTATAATGAGTTACAGCATGTTTTCCCTGGCTTCCATCTTCATACACTGACATCTGCATTCTGTTTTTGGGATGTCTTCCGATATGCCCTTTAATTGTTCCTTCGTTTTCCTCAAGATTTCCCCACACAAAAGCCCAGTATAATCTTTTGGTCGTCCTGTTAAAGAACTGTTTGGCCAGAAAACTTAATGCATATTCATTCTTGGCAATAACCAGCAATCCTGAGGTATCTTTATCAATTCTGTGTACGAGTCCTACTCTGTCAAGATCAGACTTTTCACCATTCTTTTCAAAATGAAAGGCCAAAGCATTGACCAATGTCCCGTCCCAATTTCCGAATCCGGGATGTACAACCATACCCGCTTCTTTATCCACCACTACCAGATCATCGTCTTCGTATATGATATTAACAGGTATATCTTGTGGAATAATCACATTCTCTCTAGGAGGATGGGCAAGGAGCACAGAAATCTGATCTCCTGGCTTCACCCGGTAGTTTTGCTTCACCGGAATTCCGTTGACAACAACGTTTCCTGCTCTACAGGTTTGTGAAATTTTATTCCTTGAAGAATTTTGTCTGTATATTAATAGGAATTTATCAATTCTTAGTGGCTCCTGTTTAGGATCAACAGTGATATTAAGGTGTTCATATAACCCTTTATTCTCTTCGTCTATATCGATATTTTCAATACTATTAGAGTCTAGCAACTCTTCATCTAAAAAATCTTCGTTATCTTCTGACATTGTTTCTTGATTTTTATACAAAAGGCTTCAACATTTTTCAGTTGAAGCCTATATTTTATTTACTATAGTTTCGTATTATTCTACGACTACTTTTTTAGCCTTTGGTTTTTCTGCAGGCTCTTTTGTCGTTGTTGAAGCAGCCGGCTTATGTGTATTTGTTGCTGCCTGATTATTTCCTCCTGTTGAAGCTTTTGGCTTATCAGTACCTGATGCCGGTTTTGGAGTGGCAGTCTGTACTTTAGGAGTTTCTGTCTTCACAGGTTCCGGTTTTGGAACATCTCTCTTAGGAGCAGGAACAACTGGTGGAACGTAGCTTGGCTCTGAACGAACTTCTTCATATTGCACCGGTGGTAATGAAGTATCGACTTTCATGCGATAGATAGAGTTCAGTTGCTCCACTTTAGCTCTCAGTTCTGCCGGAGTTCTCTTACTTGCCCAAAGGTCAATCTGCATGCCCTGATCACGAACATCTCCCGGAGCCGGATCCTGATAATAAATAATATCAGATTCATCTTTGCTTCCATCTTCATGCTCTACCAAGCCTACTTCAAACATACTTTTTGTAATGACAGCTCTTGCTTCTTTTACAGAAAGCCCTACTACATTAGGAATTGAAATATTTCTCATAGGACCTGATCCTACTACTACATCAATAACAGAGAACCTAGGTAAACGAGCTCCCGGATTGACAGCATTTCCTTTATACAGAATTCTTAAAAGGGCGTCTTTCTGAATACTCGGTTCATAAATCGTATCTCCAATCTTAAGGCCTACCTGATCCAATCTTTGGAACGCCAGCCCGGAATACTTATTAATGACATCCGGCACAGCGATCTGTGCCCATGTTCTAGGGTTAACTTTTAAACGCACTGTTCTTCCGTCTTTTACACGTGAGCCCGGTGCAGGATAAATTTGCAGAACCTGAAAAGGTCTGTATTTAGGATCATAATTGGTACTGTCAACTTCATACTCCAGCCCTGTATCATCTAATATTTTAACTGCATCATGTACAGATTTATTGACTACATTAGGAACAGGTATTTCCTGTCCATGATTGGTATGGTATTCCAACCAACGAAATGTAAGCCATACCAGACCTACGAAAACGCCGATGGCTATTACTAAATTCAGTAAAACTTTCCAATTGAAAAGTGATTTAAGCATACTTAAAATTACTTTAATTACAACGGCAAATATAGCTAATAATTTTAGAATGGGCTTTTTATTTAACACAATTCATTTTTGATTTTAAAATTTACCTATTTCCCGTATTGCATTACAGAAAATGATTAAATTTGCCTTAATTGATACTATATGGTTATGAACAAAAAAAGTGTTGCCGTAGTAATGGGAGGCTATTCTGATGAATATGTAGTTTCTTTAAAAAGCGGGCAGTTGATTTATGATTCCCTAGACAGAAATCTTTATGATGTATATAAAGTCGTAATCCTTAAAAATGAATGGTATTTTTTAGGTGAAAATGATAAGAAATATGAAATCAACAGAGGTGATTTTTCTGTTACATTAGATAATGGTGAAACTTTGAAATTTGATGTATGCTTCAATATCATCCATGGAACACCCGGTGAAAATGGTATTTTACAGGCATATTGGGATGCTATAGGTCAAAAATATACAGGTTGTGATTTTTACCAGAGTGCCCTTACCTTCAATAAGAAAGATACCCTTGCCGTATTATCTAAATATGGAATTCCTTCTGCTAAAAGTATTTATTTAAGAAAAGGAGAAAATATCAATATTGATGAAATCGTATCGGAACTGAACCTACCTGTTTTTGTAAAGCCTAATCAATCCGGATCATCTCTGGGAATTTCAAAAGTAAAAGAAAAATCAGAATTGATTGCTGCTACAGAAATTGCTTTCAAAGAAGATAATGAAATACTGATTGAAAGTTTTCTAAACGGCATGGAGGTGTCCGTAGGAGTTATCGATTTCAAAGGAGAAACGATTGTTTTAGGGATCACGGAAATTGTTCCTCAAAATGAGTTTTTTGATTATGAAGCAAAATATGAAGGGGCTTCCGAGGAAATTACCCCTGCGAGAATTGACGAAGAAACAACAAAAAGAGTTGAGGAAATCGCCAAAAGAGCTTACAATTCCCTTG
The DNA here is from genome assembly GCA_963518055.1 of uncultured Chryseobacterium sp. GTDB lineage: Bacteria > Bacteroidota > Bacteroidia > Flavobacteriales > Weeksellaceae > Chryseobacterium. The sequence continues at coordinate 35,542 of CAUQIC010000015.1, read as the reverse complement.
GAATGAGCGGTTTCTCCAGAAGCGAATATATTCTGATGGATGGAATTCCTTATATGCTTGAGATGAATACCAACCCCGGATTCTCTCCTGCAAGCATCCTTCCTCAACAGGCAAAGCATTATGGAATTTCCATTATGGATCTTTGTGGAAACGAAGTTGAAAAAGCACTTAATAAATAAAATAGAAGTTAGAAATTAAGGAGTAAAAGTCAGAAATTAGAATAGACACTTTGATTCCTTAATTTTCAATTCAAAATCATAACTCGTACAACATGAAAATTGCTGTTTTCCCAGGGTCATTTGACCCGATTACACTAGGACATTACGATATTATAGAAAGGGCGGCCCCGCTATTTGATAAATTAATTATTGCGATCGGACAGAATTCTCAAAAGAAATACATGTTCCCATTGGAGAAAAGAATGGAATTCATTCAAAACTCTGTAGCAGAGTTTCCCAATGTAGAAGTAGACTATTTTGAAGGATTAACGGTTGATTATTGCTTTGAAAAAAATGCTCAATATATCATCAGAGGACTCAGAAACCCTGCCGATTTCGAATTTGAGAAAGCAATCGCTCATACCAACAGAACGCTGGCTCATAAAAAATTAGAAACCGTATTCTTACTGACTTCATCCGGAAAATCGTTCATCAGCAGTAGCATTGTAAGAGAGATTATCAATCATGGTGGTGAATATGAACTTCTGGTTCCAGACTCTGTAAGAGTGGAAAAATAGGTATAATGAGCAACGGGTAATCTTGACAGTATAGGTGATAATCAGATTTTCCGTGAAAGAACCATGAAGTCTTCGATTGCCATTATTAGGGGACTTGCCGGATTTCCATATTCTGATTATAATTGTCTCAATTTTAAGTGGCATAATTTTTATTACTCATTGCTCATTATTCATTACTTTAGTATATGCACGAACAGTTCAATTTTGCGATAGAAGTCCTCGGGACTATTGCTTTCTCCATGTCCGGAAGTTTTGCAGCCATGCAGAAACGACTTGATCCTTTTGGAGTATTGATTATTGCCTTTGTAACTTCTGTAGGCGGAGGAACTGTAAGGGACCTTTTGCTCGATATCCCGGTATTCTGGATGCACGATATTCTGATGTGTGCCCTAATTCTGATTACCAGTATATTTACTATGCTGTTCAAGTCTCTGGAAAAAAACTTTAAAGTAACCCTATTTATCTTTGACAGTTTCGGATTGGGATTATTTACTATTATTGGAATCCAGAAGGGATTAAATGTGGGTATCCATCCTCTGATTTGTATCGGATTGGGAACCATTACCGGTTGCTTTGGAGGAATTATACGGGACATTCTACTGAACAGAATTCCCTTGATTTTTAGAAAAGAAATCTATGCTACGGCATGTATTGTAGGAGGGGCAGCATTCTTACTGATGACGAAATACACGCCTCTCTCTTATACTTTTATACAAATCTTCACGATTCTGCTCATTGTTGCCATAAGAACTCTGGCAGTAAAATACCATTGGCAAATGCCTAAGTTTTATGGCTATGACCATAATTCTGAAATGTAAATCATATTTTTTGAAAACATAAAAAAGGCATCTAAATTAGATGCCTTTTCATTTTTTATTTTTATTTTCTGACTAGAATTTTCCTCTTTGTCTCATATTCGGGTTATGCATATGCTTCTGCATTGTCGGCATTTTCAGCTGATCCTTCATCATTTTGATCTGATCTGTCATCATTCCCGCACTGTCTAATCTTTTAGCTTCTTCCAACAGTTTTTGCCCTTCTTGTTTTCTTCCTTTAGAAATAGCTGCTGCAGCAAGATTTAAAGTAGCCATTGCTCTGTCGTGCTTCATATTTAAACCATATTCAAGTGCCTTTTTCATTAAAGGTTCTACTTTGGTCGGGTGATCCTGAGCTTGTGTCAACCCTAGTAAATAGTGGAAATATCCATACTGCGATTTATGAAGCTGCGATTTATAGTCTGTTATTTTAGTCAACCATACTGCAGCTTTCTCCATATTTTGTTTTCTCAATTGCCAGAATGCCAAAAGGATATATTCATTTTTAAAGAAAAGTAAAATAGGAAATCCTGCTAAAAGAAAAACAACAATACCCCAACCAAGATTTCTCGTGAAAATCATCATCGAAAGTCCTGCAAGGATAAGTACTGCTGCTATTGCAATTTTTATGTATTTATTCATTATTAAATTTTAGAAGTGCAAAGATAATAAATTTAAGGTTTAAAGTTCAAAAAGTCAAATGTGAATGGTCAATTCGCTGCATCCTTCAATTTTTATGTTTACTTGTATTGTACAATTCAATTTGGGAAGCATAAATTGACAAGGGACGGTTAAGCTTCTTTTTTAATTTTCTCAAACGTCTGAAAGCAGAAATCATATGAGTTTTTCTCATCTTTCTCATGACAGACCTCATTTGTTTTCTTCCAGATTTTTTCATCAATTTTAGGAAAAAAGGTATCGGCTTTTAGATCGGCTTTCACAAGAGTCACTTCAAGCTTATCTACAACATCCATAGTTTGCTCGTAAATATTTCCTCCTCCGATAATAAAGACTTCTTCATCAATCTTCTTGGCAAATTTTAATGCTTCCTTAATGCTTCCTACGATAAGAATCCCTTCTTCAAACCAATCTTTCTTTCTTGACACAACAATATTGGTACGGTTAGGAAGAGGCTTTCCAATACTCTCATATGTTTTTCTTCCCATAATAATAGGATGTCCCGAAGTAAGGTCTTTAAAATGTTTTAAATCTACCGGAAGATGCCAAAGCAACTGATTTTCAAAACCAATCTCATTCTTCTCTCCCATCGCAACTACTATTGTTGTCATTCAAATATAATTTTTTACAAAATTAGCACATAATTTGTATATTTGATTAGCACAAAAAATTAAAAAAAATAAACTATGAAAAATAAAGGATGTCTGGGCGCCGGAACTATTGGTATTGCCCTCCTTATTATTGTTGCAATTTTATTCTTCTGGGGAAAAAGCGGATATAACAGCTTTGTCACTAAAGAACAGAATGTGAACACCAAATGGTCTAATGTAGAGACTGTATATCAGAAAAGAGCGAATCTTATTCCTAACCTGGAAAGAACGGTAAAATCTTATTCAAAATTCGAACAGGAAACATTAACACAAGTTGTTGAAGCACGCTCTAAAGCGACTTCCATCAATATTGATCCTACGAATATGACCGATGCAGATATTGCTAAATTCCAGTCTGCACAAGGAGAGTTATCAGGTGCATTGAGCAGATTGATGGCTGTTGTAGAATCTTATCCTAATTTAAAAGCAGATCAGCAGTATATCAACTTCCAAAGAGAGTATACAGCTATTGAAAACAGTATCAGAACAGAAACTGTTTACTATAATGAAGCTGCTCAGGATTACAACACCTCTATCAAAACTTTCCCAAATAATATTTTGGCGAATTTTACCAACTTTAAAGAAAAACCTTACTTCAAAGCTGAAGCAGGTGCTCAAAAAGCTCCTGAAGCATTCAAATAATGAGTAATTTTCTTACAAATCAGCAAATCGCTTCCCTTGTGGAAGCGATTCAGTCAGCAGAAGACCATTCTACAGGAGAAATTAGAGTACATATTGACTCTAATACAGAAGACCAGCATGCTAAAACGGCATTTGAAGTCTTCAAAGAGCTTCGTATGGATAAAACTACTGATAGAAACGGTGTGCTTTTCTATATCAATTTTGAAAAAAAATATCTGACGATCATTGGAGATGTCGGAATACATGAAAGAGTATATCAATCCTATTGGGATCATCTGCATGATTATATGACGGCTGAATTTGCGAAAGGAAATTATTATAAAGCATTGAAAAGTGCCATTCTTGAAACAGGCCTTGAACTCAAAAAATATTTTCCTGTAGAAGGAGAAAATCCAAACCAACTCCCGAATGAAATTACGTTCTCTTAAAATAGTATTTTCATTTTTATTGATCTGCTTTTACACTATTGTATCAGCACAATATACTATACCCGAAAAACCTGCGGTACTCTATCCGGTTTTTGATGAAGCCAATCTTCTTTCTCAACAGGAAAAAGATGAGCTCAACAACAAACTGATCAAATTTGCAGATACCACCTCAACAGAAATTGAAGTGGTGATTATAAAATCTACCAAAGGTGAAGATGTCAATTTTTTGGCTACCATGTTTGGTCAAAAATGGAAAATTGGAAAAAAAGGGGTAGATAACGGTGTTGTTTTCCTGATTGCTACGGAAGACAGAACCATGTCTATCCAGCAAGGAAGGGCTGTAGAACAATACCTGACCGCGTCAGTAGCAGGTCAAATTCTGGATTATATTGTTACTCCTAATTTTAGAAAAGGGCAATGGTATGAAGGGATTAACGGGGGTACTTCAGCTATTATGGAGGCTGTGCAGGGAAAATTTAAACCTGTAGCCACCACAGCACCTTCGGGTAACGGAAGTGCATTCAAAGTCTTAGTAATTGCCTTTATCATTTTTATTATCATTGCCATACTCTTTGGAAACAGAGGCGGTGGCGGCGGTGGTGGAAATAATGATGACGATGATGTGACCATCACACGAAGGGGACGCCGAAATTATCCCGGCGGTTTCTTCCCATTCCCAGGCAGTTTTGGGGGTGGCGGCTTTGGCGGAGGTAGTTCCGGCGGAGGCGGAGGTTTTGGTGGCTTCGGAGGAGGTGGCAGCTTTGGAGGAGGTGGAGCATCCGGTGGCTGGTAATCTTATAAAAATTTATAATAATACATCAATAGATCAGGTCTTAATGACCTGATTTTTTATTTAAAAATCTAAAATAACATCATTTCTTTGATTTATTTTAATATTAAATTGACTTTTACGTGTTAAAAAATTAATAAATCAACATAAAACCCTCCTTTTATTCAATATTTTTTCGCTATATTTACTGAAAACAGGATTATGAAGAAGACGTTAGTAGTATTTGCACACCCTTATCTGGAGCACTCCAATTCGAATATAGAGCTCATTAATTTCTACGTTCGACACCAGCATTATACCTTGCGCGATCTTTATGAAGAATATCCTGATTTCCATATCGCAGCTTTCAGAGAAAGGAAACGTCTGGCCAACTACGATCGTTTTGTCTTTCAATTTCCATTAATATGGTTCGGAATGCCCCCCTTGTTAAGACTTTGGATTGATGAAGTCTTTGACAGAGACTGGCTTCAACCGGGAAAATACAACCCTCTGGAAAATAAAGAAGTTTATATTCTGATTACCACCGGAGGAAAAGAAAGATCTTTCAGTAGAACAGGAACCTACCAATACACGATTGATGAGCTAATCAGTGGTTTAATTGTTTCTTTAAAAGTTTTTAAAGCAGATATTAAACATATTAAAATTGTCTACGAAGCCAACAAACTGTCTAAAAAAGATATTATCCTACATAAAAAAGAATTTACAGAATTACTCAATCAATAGCCTATGGAGTCCAGCTTAGCGATGAACACATTAATTTTCTTAGGGGTAGCCATTATTATGGTTCCACTGGCCAGAAAATTGGGATTGAGTTCTGTGATTGGTTATATTTTAGGAGGAATTATCATTGGTCCTTATGCACTTAAGCTTACAGGGCATAATGTAAATGATATAATGCATGCCAGTGAATTTGGTGTGATCATGCTGCTGTTTCTGGTAGGTCTGGAACTGGAACCGCGGAAGTTCTGGGAAATGCGAAAAAAAATAATGGGATTAGGCCTCACCCAGATGGCACTCACTATTTCACTACTTTTCTTAGTATTCATCAGTGTAGGATGGAGAATTGATAAAGCTGTTGCTGTAGCCATGTGCTTTGCATTGTCTTCTACCGCTATTGTTCTTCAGACTCTGCAGGAGAAGAATAATTTTAAGACTACAGCTGGAGAAGCTTCATTTTCGACCCTATTATTTCAGGATATTTCGGTAATTCCGATTTTGGCAATACTCCCTATTATTGCTAATTATAAGGCGAAACATCATGATAATGAAATTCAGATCCTGATTCAAAAACTTCCTGAATGGCTTCAGGCAGGAACGGTAATTTTTGGAGTCGCTTTGCTCATCTTATTGGGCAGATATGTATTTGTTCCTTTTTTACGCTATGTTTCAAAATCAGGAATGACAGAATTACTGACAGCATCTTCCCTATTTCTGGTTATTGGTGTTTCTGAGCTGATGATTGTGATTGGCCTTTCACCGGCATTAGGAGCCTTCCTTGCAGGGGTAATGCTTGCCAACAGTGAATTCCGTCATGAACTTGAAGCACAAATTGATCCATTTAAAGGTTTATTACTGGCTGTCTTTTTCGTAAGTGTGGGCTCAACGATCAATTTCAATATTATTCAGCAGGATCCTTTATTTATATTCAGTACTGTTTTCGCTGTATTGATTATAAAATTTATAGTGTTATACATGATCGGAAAGTTTTTCAGGATAGACACTCCACAAAGCCTGTTCTATGCATTTGCCCTTTCTCAGGTTGGGGAATTTGCATTTGTTCTGATCAATTATGCCTCCGATCTTTATTTATTGACCCCGGAACTTAATGCTCAGTTGATGGCTGTTACGGCTATTACCATGTGTATTACCCCTATTCTTCTTATTATTAATGATAAATTTATTACTCCAAAATTTATTAAAGAAACTCCTGAAGAGGAAAATGATTTCAATATTCTTGGTAATGATATTGCCCAAAAGAAAATTATTATTGTCGGCTTTGGGCATTTTGGAAGCACAGTAGGGCGTCTTTTAAAAGCCAATAAAGTATCTGCTACCGTTCTGGACAGAGATTCTGATCGTGTGAAATTATTACGAAGTTATGGCTTTAAAGTGTATTATGGTGATGCTACAAGAATTCCTATTTTAAGGGCAGCAGGTATTGAAGAGGCTGAAATCTTAGTTTTATGCCTTGATGACGCTGATGATAATATGTTTATTGCAGGACTTGTTCGTGAACACTACCCTCAAGTAAAGATCTTTGTAAGAGCAAAAAACAGAATTGATGCTTATGAATATCTTAACAATGGCATTAATCATATTTATCGAGAAACTTTAGGAACGGCGGTTGACATGGCCATTGATGTGCTTCATGAAACAGGAATGAGAAAATATGCAGCAAGACGTCTGGGACAAAGGTTTATGGCCATTGATAAAGCATCGATTAGAAAACTGGCAAAAGCTCAAGAGAACGATGATGATATGGCTTTATTTACCACAAAAGAAATCCTCCAACGTGAGGAGGAATTATTGGCTTATGATAATCTGAATTTTGATAATAAAGATTGGGAAGGTTCCTCCTCAGCCGAAGAGGATGAGGAAGAAGATTCCCAGGATTAATTTATTGGATACTTACGCTTCCTCCGCTACTCTCTTCTTTGCTAACATTTTTCAGTTCACCTTTTTTAGCAATATCTACACTACCTCCTGATGATGCTGATGCCTTTACAGAAGTTGCAGCACCGATCTGAACACTCCCACCGCTGGATGCATCAGCCTCTACACTGTCTGCAGTTACTTGATGTGCAGAAATACTACTGCCGGAAGAGGCACTCACATCTGCATGTTTTGCTTTCCCGGAAATATCAATACTAGAACCTGATGAAGCCTCAATATCAAGATTTACAGCCCAGATCTTACCACTGAAATTACTACTGCTGCTCGCATTAATACTAAAATCATTAGCCTCAAGATCTCCTGAAATACCTCCGGCACTTGAAAGATCAATATCTGTTTTCTCTTGCGTAAATTTGTCTTTTACGGTAATTTTTGCGGCAGAATCTACTCCAAGTTTTGAGAAATCTTTGGTGTAAATCTTTGCAGTTACGTTATTGATATTCATTACTCTGATCCCACGTTTGTAATGAATATGCAGCTTTCCCCCCTCGTTGTCTACAAGAACTTCGTTGATGATACTTTGAGGTGCTGAGATAACCACTTTCTCTGTTTCAGATTTTATAACCTCAGCATCTATCGCTTGGGAAACCTGAATTTCATCAAAATCTCCTGTAAATTCCTTCTGTTGCATCGGGCCACTTTCTTTATTGATTACTTTCTCTACCCAACCGCTTTTTTCTCTGTTTTTCTTCTCATGTTTTTCATTACATGAGGCTAATACCACTAAGGCTGAAAAAATAAAAAGAGTCCTTGTTTTCATGTTTGTTTCCTTTATAGATTATTTTGTTAGTATCTTAATATAATAACAACGAATGTATGAAAAATATTACATCGTTATCAGATGGTTGATGAACTATTCAAAAAATTCAAGTACGTTATATTTTTAGATCTAAAAACCATTCCTCTCTGCAGTTCCTCTAAATAGATTCACAAAATAAACGCTATACTCTAAGTTTTTAATATCTTTATGCTTTAATAACAACTATTTTATGAAGAATATTTCATCGGTATTATTAATTTCTGCTTTGGCGTTCAATCAATCTTGTACTACAATGAAACAAACCGATACTCAACAGGAAATTCCTGCTCCTGATCCATCTTTATCTTCAAATCCTTTTATGAAGAAAAGCAACCTTCAGTACGAAGCTCCGGAATTTGACAAAATTAAAAACGAACATTTCAAACCGGCTTTTGATTTTGGGTTAAAACAGCATTCTGCTGAAATTGAAAAAATCGCAAATAATCCTCCTGCACCTACTTTCGAAAATACAATTGTGGCATTGGAAAAAAGCGGTGAGGTTTTAAGAAGAACTCAAATTGTTTTTTCTAACCTTACAAGTGCCAATACTAATCCTACTTTACAGGCTTTGGATGAAGAATATGCACCCATTTTTGCGGCACATTCTGATAAGATGTACCTGAATGAAAATCTTTACAAAAGAATCAAATCCATTAAAGAAGATGGACTAGACTCTGAAAGCAAGAGACTCGTACAATATTATAAACAAAATTTTGAGATAGCAGGCGCTAATCTTTCTGCTGCTGACAAGGAAAAATTAAAGCAGATCAACCAAGAACTGGCTTCTCTTTCCACTCAATATTCTAATAAATTATTGGAAGCGAGAAAGCAAGGGGGCGTATTCTTTTCTGATGCTAAAGAACTTGACGGACTTTCGGCTGATGAAATTGCTGCCGCTGCCGCAGATGCTAAAACTGCAGGACAACCGGGAAAATATCTTCTCGCATTACAGAATACAACTCAACAGCCTCTTTTGCAAAATTTAAAAAATAGAGCAACAAGAGAAAAGCTTTTCAAAGCTTCATGGACCCGTGCTGAAAAAGGAGATGCTAACGATACTAGAGAAACGATTGAAAAGCTGGCAAAGCTCAGATTGAAAAAAGCTCAGATTTTAGGAAAGAAAAATTTCGCAGAATGGAAACTTCAGGATCAGATGGCAAAAACGCCTGAAGCTGCCACGAAGTTAATGAATCAAGTTGCTACTCCGGCTGTAGAAACGGCAAGACGCGAAGCTAAAGATATTCAGGATCTGATTGATCAGCAAAAAGGAGGTTTTAAAGTAGAACCTTGGGACTGGAATTTCTATGCTGAGCAGGTAAGAAAGGCAAAATATGATCTGGATGAAAATCAAATCAAACCTTATTTTGAAATTACAACAGTATTAGAAAAAGGAGTATTCTTTGCGGCTGAAAAATTCTACGGATTAACGTTCAAAAAGAGAACAGACCTTCCGGTATATCATCCGGATGTAGTTACTTATGAGGTTTTTGATCATGACGGAAAATCTATCGCCATCTACTATCTGGATTTCTATACAAGAGATTCTAAAAACGGAGGTGCCTGGATGAGTAATTTTGTTGAGCAATCTTATTTAATGGGAACAAAGCCTGTGATTGTTAACTGCTACAATTACCAGAAACCGGCACCGGGAAAACCTTCATTAATCAGTTATGATGATGTTTCAACAATCTTCCATGAGTTTGGTCACTCTATTCACGGAATGTTTGCAAGCCAAAAATATCCTTCACTTTCAGGAACTAATGTACCGAGAGACTTTGTTGAGTTTCCATCACAGATCAATGAGCACTGGGCTTTAGATCCAGTTGTATTGAATAACTACGCGGTTCACTATGAAACGAAACAACCGATTCCTCAAACTTTGGTAGAAAAAATCAAAAAGGCATCCACTTTCAATCAGGGGTATATGACTACTGAATTAATTTCTGCAGCTGAATTGGATATGGATTGGCATACTGTAAGTGATGAAAAACAGCTTATCCCTGTTTTAGACTTTGAAAAACAATCTTTGACCAATCACGGGTTTACTTTGGCAACGGTACCTCCAAGATATCACACTCCTTATTTTGCTCATATCTGGGGAGGTGGGTATTCTGCAGGATATTACGCTTATGTATGGTCTGAAACTTTGGATAATGATGCCTGGGAATGGATCAAAAACAATGGTGGTCTTACCAGAGAAAATGGTGATCGTTTCAGAAAATATATTCTTTCTGTAGGAAATTCTGTAGACCTTAATCAGGCATTCAGAGATTTCACAGGACATGATCCGGATATCAAACCTTTATTAAGAAACAGAGGGTTTATCAAATAATATAACGAAAAGCATTCTTTTTAAGAGTGCTTTTTTATTTGCCAAGAATACACAAATAATTTTTATTTGCGAATCAACAGATATAGTGGTAACGTATGATAATAAATCTACCTTTAATCACAGATCAAATTCTTACGTCTTAAAAGCCTTTCGAAAAATAAACAATTTGCATCTTTACTATTTTCAAATCATTCAGATACATGACTGGAGTAAAAATTGATTGTTTATCCTGATATTGCTTATTTTTGTAGTTAGAAATTAAAATACGATATAATGGATTGTCCCTGCTGTTCAGGAAAAACTTACGAAGAATGCTGCAAGCCCTATCACACAGGAGAAAAATATGCTCCTACAGCTGAAGCCTTGATGCGTTCAAGATTTTCTGCTTTTGCAATTCCTAATGGTGAGTATCTCATGGAAACCACACTTCCAGGAAAAAGAAAATACCATAACAAGAAAGATCTTCAGGAATGGGGAGAGATTAATCAATGGACAAAACTGGAAATTGTACAGACTCCGGCTCTAAACCATGTAGAGTTTAAAGCCTACTACACTGATCAGGACGGTCAGTCGCAAATTCATCATGAATTTTCTGTTTTCCAGAAAATGCATGAACGCTGGTATTATGTTTCTGGTGAATTTTTAGAATAAATTATAAAGAAATAAATCCTCTCCACAGATTTGGGATTGCTATAATTACCCTGGGTTGAAAATAGTTTCTAATGTTTTTTTGATATGGAGCGATATTGAATAGTAAGCCACCCACACTTAATCAAATATTAGATACTCGGGAATACCAGTATTTATAATTATAAACAAATAAACCACAGTCTCAGCTGTGGTTTATATATTCAAAAAATGTCTGAAGATATCAAACATTTATATTTTTAGTGACCTTCTGTTCCGTCAATTCCGTGAGCATGACCATGAGCCAACTCTTCTTCTGTTGCAGGACGAGTACTTAAAACTTCAACCTGGAAGTCTAAAACTTTACCAGCCATTGGGTGGTTAAGATCTGCTACCACAGCTTCCGGAGTTACTTCTACCACAAATGCCTGGAAATTGTTTCCCTGATTGTCTGATAAAGGTAAAATAGCTCCAACCGGTGGAGTTCCTGATTCATTAAACATTTCAATCGGCAATTGTGCAATAGCATCCGGCTGTCTCTCGCCATACGCTTCTTCCGGTTGAATTGTAAAAGCAGCTTTATCACCAGCTTTCAAACCAAGGATATTTTGTTCAAACTTTGGAATCATCATTCCTACACCGTATAAAAACGTAAGTGGATTTTCTGTTGTTGTTTCTTCTACAAGAACTTTACTTCCATCCTCTTCAATCGTATGAAGGATGTATTTTACCGCTACAACGTGGTTGTTTTCAATTGTCATATTTTTCTTTTTTGTCGCGATTGCATTCACGATTAATGATACAAATATACTCTTTTTGAAATGATTTAATCAGGTGAGAAGATTGGGATGGGAACAGGGAAGTTATGAGACGCATAAAGAACGTCTAGGTCTCCTTTTTCATCCTTCAAAAAATTATTTTTATTACTATCATAAGCCTGCAGAAATTGTATGGCTGATGATAACTTCCACTCTTTATTTCTTATTTCTTGTTTCCTCTCTTTTTTTCTGTCTTAGTACAAATAAATACAAACTTTCTACTTTTGTTCTTGCCCACGGTGTTTTTCGTAAAAACTTCAGGGAAGAATTGATGCTCGGGTTATCTGTAAAACATTTGATATTGATCTGTTCACCTAATTTCTCAAAGCCTTCATAGTACGCTACCAATTCTTCAAGAATAGCATCAAGCCGTTTTCCGTGTAAGGGATCTTTTGATTTCTCTTCCATAACGTGGTAAAATTAAAACATTTTATCAGACTTAACGACTAAAATTGTTTCGACTCTTAATCTTTAGTATTTTTGATGAAGCGATTGCTTACCCATAAAGTTATTCGTTACCGAAAATATGAGCAAAAACAACGAAGCAAACAGGAAAAAAAATAAAAAGATGATTGACCAGAAAAAACGGAAAACACAAAATGCAGAAGCAGAAAGGAAAGCCCGTTTAAAACAAATTCTGGGAGATTTTAAAGCAAAAGAATCTGATCAAAAACAATAAAATCGTTTATTACTAGATCTCTTAATTTTACAGGTTATTACTTCTAAAAGGTACTAACAAATTTGTTTGATATAGATGTACTTCCTGATAGAATAAGGTAAACCGTAATTTAAAAAATACAACTTCATTTATCTTTGGGGATTCACTGTTAACAATGATATTTTTTATGAAAATTCTGCATACTGCCGATTGGCATTTAGGAAAACGACTGGACCGCTTTTCGCGTATAGAAGAGCAAATATTGGTGATGGAAGAAATTATTGGCATTGCTGATGACGAAAATGTAGATCTTATTCTGGTTGCAGGAGATCTTTTTGATGCCTTTAATCCCGGTGTAGAAGCGGTGGAACTTTTTTACAAAACTCTTAAACGCTTATCTAACAATGGGCAACGTCCTGTCATTGCAATTTCGGGAAATCATGATTCTCCGAACCTCATCAATGCTCCCGATCCTCTGGCAAGGGAGTGTGGGATTATTTTAATAGGCCACCCTAAAACCCTTATCAATCCTTTTGAAACAGAATATTTTAGGATTATAAATTCAAAGGAAGGCTTTATAGAGCTTGAAGTAAAAAATATTAATTTTCCGATAAGAATACTTCATACTCCTTATGCTAACGAAATCCGTTTAAAGGAATATTTTGGAGAAAACAAGGAAGAAGAAATTAATAAAGTATTGGCCAAGACATGGAATGATCTTGCTGACGAATTTTGTGATAATAGAGGGGTTAATCTTCTGACTGCTCATTTGTACATGAATAAAAAAGGAAATGAAATTCTTGAAGAACCTGAAGGTGAAAAACCTATTAAAATCGGAAATGCAGACCTCATCTTTTCGGATAGTATTCCTGAGCATATTCAATATACAGCATTGGGACATCTCCATGGTTTTCAGAATATAGGAAGTACCGAGAAACCTGTTGTTTATTCATCTTCTCCTTTATGTTACAGTTTTAGCGAAGCCGGACAGACTAAATACGTATCAATCGTTGATGCTGAACCGGGAAGAGCTGTTAGCTATGAGAAGAGAGCTTTGAAAAATGGGAGGGCTTTGGTAAGAAAAACATTCACCTCCATAGAAGACACCATTAAGTGGCTTAAAGAAAATCCGAATACGTTTATAGAACTCACACTAGAAAGTGAAACTTTCTTAACAGCAGATGAAAGAAAATTAATTTATCAGTCCCATGACGGGATTGTTTATTATATCCCGAAAATTAAAAATAAAGAATTCACAGAGCGGGAGAACTCAGAAATTAATCTGAGCCAGGATATAGACGTTTTGTTTAAAGAATATTTTAAATCTAAAAACGGAGGCCAGGAAGCCAATGAAGAACTGATGAATTTGTTTAATGAAATTTTAAATGCTTAATCTATGATCCCCATTCAATTAACAGTTGAAGGTTTATATTCTTACCAGGAAAGGCAGACGATTGATTTTAAAAACCTTACCGACGCAGGCTTATTTGGTATTTTCGGTTCTGTAGGTTCCGGGAAATCATCTATACTTGAAGCGATTTCGTTTGTTTTATATGGAGAAACCGAACGTTTAAACATGCGTGATAAAAGGGCATATAATATGATGAATTTAAAATCAAACAATTCTTATATTGAATTTGACTTCATCAATTATGAAAATAAGCTGTTCCGTGCTACCCGAGATTTCAGACGTAATTCGAAAAAATTTGATGACGTAAAACCTTATTCTGTTACTTTCTATGAAAACATTGACAACAAATGGATTCCGCTTGATCATTCTAATGCAGAAACAATTATTGGCTTAAGCTATTCTAATTTCAAACGTACAATCATTATCCCTCAGGGGCAATTTAAGGAATTCCTTGAGCTAGGAGCTGCAGAAAGAACCAATATGATGAAGGAAATTTTTAATCTTCAGCGTTTTGATCTTCAGAATAATGTTTCCCTCTTGAATATAAAAAACAAGTCGGAACTGGATCAGCTTGAGGGCCAGTTAAAAGGATTTGAGGAAATCAATGAAGAAAAGATTCAATTACAAAAGGGACTTTTAACAGAAGAAGAGAAAAAGTTAGCTCATGTCAATAAAAAATTGGAACAGGTTTCCAATACTTATCAACAACTGAAAAATCTGAAAACGGATTTTGAAAATTTAAAACAAAATAAGGAAAACTTCAGTAGCCTATCCGGTCAAAAACCGGAAATAGATGCTTTGGAAATCAAAACAGATTTGTACGATCGTATTTTCAGAATTTTTAATCCTTTACTTGTCGAAAGAAATAAACTTTCAAAAGAAATAGCGGGTCAGAAGATTGAAAAAGAAAGCCATCTTAAAATTGTACAGGAAACTGAGAAAAATTTCAATGCTATTCAAGAGCAACTTACCGTTCTTGAACCAAAATTCAAAGCATTGGAGCAGTCCAGAATACAGGAAAATGATCTGAATATTATTGTGACGATTTTGAAATTTTCTAAGGAAATCAAAATCTTGAACGAGCGAACTCAAAAAGGTATTGAAAAAGTAACCGAAGTAGAAACAAAAAAAGAAATTATCAGGAAAAAGATTACTGAACTTGTCAAAAATCTTGATGTTTTAAGAGAGCAAAAACTTGATACAACACTCCTTTCCGGCATTGGAAATTGGTATATCCAGCAGAAAAATTTAACCAAATCACAACAGGAGCAAAGGGTAAAGGTTGAAAAACAACAGAAACAACTTGAAGCAATTGATGAAGAGCTAAAATCATTTTCTTTTCATGAAAACTATAAAGAAAGCTTCAGGATTCAGAAAGAAAAGCTGGAAGTCGAGAAAAAAGAATGGGTACAGAAACTTGATCATCTGAAGATCCAAAAAGAGCTGTCCCGTTTTGCCAATGAGCTCCATAGTGGAGAACCCTGCCCTCTTTGTGGTTCAAAAGAACATTCTCATATTGTAGAATTTCACGATGTAAATATTGAGATTTCTGAAATTCAGGAGAGAATGGTTACGATGGAACAGTATCTCCTGAAAATTCAGAAACAGGAAGCTGATATCGAGAAAATTATTGACAGGAAAAAAATATTTGAAGAACAATTATCCAATGAGAAGAGGAGCTTAGATCAAATTCAAAAAGACCTGCATATTCATTCTCAGGACTTTATCTGGAAAGATTTCGATCCTCATCATGAAGAAGGTTTTGAGAAGAAACGTCAGGAATCATTTGCCATAGAAAAAAAGATTGAAGAAACAGACCGGAATATCAATATAGAGCGTGAGGAAGCTGAAAAGGAAGACAAACTTTCAGAAAAATACAAAACTGCTCTTGAGACCTTCAGATTGGAAGAGGCTACAAAGCAGGAACAGATCAACATCAATCGTTCTCATCTGAAAACACTAATCTGGAATGAATATCAGGAAAGAACAATACCTGAAGTTGAAGAAGCATACCGGAAATTAGCCCAACTCAATACGGAAACAGAGCAAAAATATCAAAAAGCATCCGAACAGGAAAAGGTTCTTGCTCCTAAGCTGGCTGAGCAGAAAGCCATTTTTTCTCAAATTGAAAAGCAGATATTCACACTTCAAAAAGAAATTTCCGATCACCAGGAAATCATTGATAAAGCTTTAAAAGCTCAGGATTTCACTGATTTTAAAGATGTTGAAAACATCCTGATTCAGGAAATTAATGTTGAGCAATCCAGAGCTAAAATTCAACAATTTAAAATTGATTTTGAAACACTGAAAAAGTTTATTGAAGGACTGGAGTCAAAGCTTAAAGATCTATCCTTCAACGATGAACATTTTTCTTTGGTTGAAAAACACTATAGCGAAGTTAAAATTGAAGTACAACAAATCAACGACTCTGTTGTGAAAATGGCTTCAGAAATACAACGCCTGGAAAAAGAATATACCAAAAAAGAGGAGCTTTTAAAAGAACTGACAAAACTTCAAAAACGCAGCGAGAATATAAAGCTAATGGTAAACCTTTTTAAAGGAGCCGGCTTTGTACAATACGTGTCGTCTATCTATTTGAGGCAGCTTTGTGATCATGCTAATGTCCGCTTTCACAGAATGACGAGAAATCAATTAAGTCTTCAGCTTAATGAAAATAATGATTTTGAAATTATTGATTACCTCAACGAGGGCAGAAGCAGAAGTGTAAAAACATTGTCCGGAGGGCAGGCTTTCCAGGTATCCTTAAGCCTTGCTTTAGCTTTGGCAGAAAGTGTACAGTCGAATGCCCGGGCTGATAAAAACTTCTTCTTCATAGATGAAGGTTTCGGAACACAGGATACAGAATCAGTCAATATTGTATTTGAAACATTGACTAACCTGATGAAGGAAAACAGAATTGTAGGAATCATCTCCCATGTGGAAGAACTGAAAGAAAAAATTCCTACAGCCCTCAACATTATTAAAGATGAGGAAAGAGGAAGCTTGATTGAAATCATCTAACTTTAAATTCTAAAACCACAAAAGTCACAAAAGCTTTAAACATTTTTGTGACTTCTGTGGTTAAACCATAATCAGTATGATATTACAACCCCTGAATAACTGGTTTTACTTCTTTCCCGAATAATTCAATGGATTTCATCATAACATCATGAGCAGGGTCTCCCACGTCCATATGACCTATGAATCTTGTGATTCCGAAAAGTTCTTTCATATATGCAATTTTATCTGCTACCTCTGCCGGGCTTCCAATGAATAAAGCTCCATCCTTACCTCGTCCTCCGTCATATTGCATTTTGGTATAGGGAGCCCAACCTCTGGATGCCCCTATCCTATCCATCTGAGATTTATAATTATGGAAATAACCATCCACAACATTTTGATCATCACTCACAAAAGTATGAGAATGAGTGGCAATCTGCATTTTTGAAACATCATGTCCCGCTTTTTCATATTCTTGCTTATAAAATTCAATCAGATTTTTGAATTGAGCAGGCATCCCCCCAATAATCGCCACGACGAGCGGCATTCCTAATTGTGCTGCACTCAAAACAGATTGTGGAGTCCCTCCTACTGCTCTCCAGATTGATAATTTCCCGTCATTTTTTGCTCTTGGATAAACAGTCTGATTCTGCATTGGAGCACGAAGCTTTCCTGACCAACTCACATTTTCTTCAGAATTAATTTTTAGCAATAATTCCAATTTTTCATCAAATAATTCTTCATAGTCATTTAATGAATATCCATATAACGGAAATGATTCAATGAAACTTCCACGCCCTACGAATATTTCGGCTCTTCCATTTGAAATGAGATCTAATGTTGAAAAGTCTTCATAGACTTTTACAGGCTCTGAAGAACTTAAAACCGTAACTCCACTGGCTAATTTTATATTTTTGGTAATACTTGCAGCCGCTGCCAATACGATTTCCGGGGAAGAAACAGCATAATCCGGGCGGTGGTGTTCACCCATGGCAAAGACATCAATTCCTACCTCATCCATTAATTTTACCTGATCCAGTATTTCATGAATCTTTGTTTCTGCATCTCTATATTTTCCGGTTGACTGATCTAAAGCCAAGTCACCGAACATTCCTATTCCTAATTCCATATTGTTGATTTTAGTAATGTAAAATTACAGCTATAGAATCTTACACGCATTGATGTTTGGTAAGAACGAACAGATAGAGCATGGTTGAAATCATAAAGGTATAATTATTTCTAACTTTATTTTTCTGCCACTCATACACGAATCCTTTTTTATTTGCACATTAGTAATTATGATTAACACTCTGCACTTCTATATTACAGATAAAGTCATTATGACTTCTAAGAATATTGTATTCAACGTTCTTTGCGTCCTTGGGATTTGCAACTCATACATCAACAAAAAAATCCAACCGTAATGGCTGGATTTTGATATTATTTTTTCAGATACAGATTAAAATAATCCGTTATTTTCTGCATTAAATGTACTCTATCTTTTCCGATGACATTGTGCGGATGCCCCGGATACGTAAAGTAATCCAACTGAACTCCGTTGTCCACAGCTGATTTGATAAACTTTATAGAATGTTGCCATACTACCACATCATCCTGAGCTCCGTGAATCATCAATAATTTCCCTTTTAGATTCTGAACTTTATCTAAAAGATTAGCGGCAGCATATCCCTGTGGATTTTCCTGTGGAGTATCCATATATCTTTCACCGTACATGATTTCGTACATGCTCCAATCGATTACAGGTCCTCCCGCAACACCTACTTTGAAGACATCCGGTTTACGAAGCATAAAACTCGTAGTCATAAATCCACCGAAACTCCATCCATGAATTCCCATTTTCTCAACATCTACATAAGGAAGAGATTTTAAATAATCCACTCCTTTCATCTGGTCATTCATTTCAGTAGTCCCTAAATTTCTGAAAACAGCTTGTTCGAATTTCATTCCACGGTTTGAAGATCCTCTTCCGTCCATCGTGAAAATAATGTATCCGTTCTGAGCCATATATTCATACCAAAGATTTCCTGAAGCAGGGAAGCTGTTGGTAATCAATTGTAAATGGGGTCCATTATATAGATAAACGATAGTAGGATATTTTTTGTTTGGATCAAAATTCGTTGGAAGGATGATTTTTCCATACAAAGGAGTACCATCATCAGCTTTCAATTCAACATTTTTAATTTCCGGTCTCTGATAATTTTTTAATGGATTTTCAGAAGTAAAAATATTTGTGGATTTTAAGCTAGAAGTATTGATAATATTACCCACTCTTGGTGAATTTGCATTGCTGTATGCATCATATAAATAATTTCCATCATTACTTAAAGTTCCGATATGCATTCCAGGTGTATCATCTAATCTCTGCATTTTGAAATTAGCCCAGTTGATTTTATATAAATGTCTTTCTAAAGGAGTCTCTTTTGTGGATGCAAAATAAATTTCCTTTTTCTTTTCATTGAATCCCAGGATATCGGTAACCAACCAATCTCCTTTGGTAATCTGTGCCACAAGTCCTTTTTCCAGACTATAATGGAACAAATGATTATAGCCTGTTCTCTGGCTCTGCCAGATAAAATCTGTATTAGAGTTCGGGAAGAAAGTTAGTGGGTGTTGTGGCTCAACATACTTACTGTCTGTCTCTTCAAATAATGTTTTCACCAATTCTCCGGTAGCTGCATCATACTGATTCATTTTCATGTGATTCTGACCTCTGTTCAGAACAGCAATAAAGATATATTTTGAATCAGGGCTCCAGGTAACAGCTGTTAAATACTGATCCTTTTCTCCTTCTACTTTTAAGAAAGTTGTTGATTGGTTCTTAATATTGTATACCCCTAAGGTCACTTGATGTGAAGTCTGACCTGCCATTGGATATTTGATATTGTGATTCACAGCAGGAGTAACAGACCAATCAATAATCGGATAATCTGCTACCATACTTTGATCCATTCTATAGAAAGCTACACTTTCAGAATTGGGGGCAGGGAAAATTCCTGTATCAATCCCAAATTCATTTCGGTGCACTGCCTGACCACTGATTATATTTTCATTGGCTTCATTGGTTACCGCAGCCGTTCTACCATTTTTGTTAATAAATAAATTATTCTTTGCTGTAAATGCAAAGGTCTGGCCATCATTAAACATTTTTACATTGGCAGCATCCTGATCCATTGCAGCTGTGTTTTTCACTTTCCAGTTAGCCCCTGACTTTTCAATCCAGAACATTTTACCTCCTGTATTGAAATACCCTTGCGAATTGTTTGCAAATTTAATCTGTGGAACAGCCTTCAGTTGATCACTTGAGAATTTGTTCAACTGTGTCAAAGATACCAAAGTATCTTGTTTGTTGCTTTTCAAATCGGTAACCAAATAGCCACCTTTCACAGACTGGATATATGATTTTCCGTCAGCTGACCATGAAAATTGAGAGATATTTTTCACGGCAAGGTTTGTTCTCATTCCATTTACAGCCTCCGCCATTGTAAACTTTTGGGTTTGAGCAAATATTGAACCTCCCAAAACCAGCATCAATAAAGAAAATTTATGTAATTTCATTGTATAAAATTGAATCCATCAAAAGTAAGAAATAAAAACCATCCGTTAATAATTGTTAAAATAAAACATTCATAAAACAGATTTAACTTAATGGTTGAAATTATTTCTTAACTTAATAGTAGAATTTTAACCACCTGTAAAACGAGAGAGAGAAAGTTGAAAGTTGAAATTAGTAAAAAATAGATTTATTCCCTAAAATTTCATTTCTTATCCTATATCAATGACTTGTATAGGTGCACTATCCTAAATTTGCAGTATCAATAACAAATAAAAAATACAATACAATGGCTACAAAATGGAACCTAGACCCAACACATAGTGAAATCACTTTTAAAGTAAAACACATGATGATCTCTAATGTAAAAGGAAGCTTCAGAACTTTCACTGCTGAAATTGATTCTGAAGACGAATTTTTTGCCAACGCAAAAACTACAGCTACGATCCAGACTGATTCTGTGTTTACTAATAATACTGACAGAGATAATCACTTAAAATCTGCAGAATTCTTCAATGCTGAAGCACATCCAACCATTACTTTTGAATCTCAAAAACTGAATAACGAGGTAGTTGGAAACCTTACCATTAATGGAATTACCAAGCCCGTAACTCTGGATGTAGATTTCGGAGGAATCAATGTTGACCCATGGGGAAATACTAAGGCAGGTTTTTCTTTTGAAGGAAAAATCAGCAGAAAAGATTTTGGTCTTAACTGGAACGCAGCTCTTGAAGCAGGAGGTGTAATGGTAAGCGATGATGTAAAAATTGCCGGAGAATTACAGTTTGTAAAACAAGTGTAATTGAATAACATATTATATTAAAAGGTTCGGGGATTTGTCTAAAAGCCTTGAACCTTTTATCTTTTAATACCCTTCAAAATCTATGAACCTTAACGATCTTCAAAATATAAGCGAAAGTTTCAACAGCACTCAAAGAATGCCGGTTTTATTTCTCGGGCATGGGTCGCCTATGAATGCTATTGAAGAAAATCAATTTGTACAGGGATTTCGGAAAGCAGCTACTGAAATACCTAAGCCTAATGCTATTCTGTGTGTTTCTGCCCATTGGTATACAGAGGGAACTTTTGTAACAGCTATGAAAATGCCAAAGACCATCCATGATTTTTATGGTTTCCCAAAAGCACTATTTGATGTGGAATATCCTGCACCAGGGAGCCCGGAACTTGCAAAAGAAACAGCTGAGCTTTTATTACCCACAATAGTGGAAGAAGACCACAGCTGGGGACTTGACCACGGAGCATGGTCTGTCATTAAACATATGTATCCGGAAGCTGACATTCCGGTAATACAGTTAAGTATTGATTATACAAAACCACCTCAATATCATTATGATCTGGCCAAGCAGCTTCATAAGCTTCGTGAAAAGGGTATTTTGATTATCGGGAGCGGAAATATCGTTCATAACCTACGTCTCATAGACTGGAAAAATATTAATACAGTTGGAGCCGGTTGGGACTGGGCGATAGAAGCCAGAGAAAAAACCAACAATTGGCTGCTTGACGGCAACTTCCAAAATATTATTGATTATCAGAAACAGGGAAGTTTCTTACAATATGCAGTTCCTACTCCTGATCACTATCTACCATTAGTATACACCCTTGGATTAAAAGACCCTTCTGAAGAACTGACATTATTTAATGATGAGCTCATCGGAGGATCACTGAGTATGACCAGTGTAAGGATTGGATAAATTTTGACACTCATTTCATTATAAAATAAAAAGGAAATGTCTGACTGAGACATTTCCTTTTTATTTTATATTACCTGTTATTCTATTGTACAGCTTTTAAAACATTGATGTTTCCGTAGCCATAGCTTGAATTCACATTCGGATAATAAGTAGCAGACTGTCTCATTTTGTTAAGCACCTGATCTCTTGTCCATGATGGATTCTTAGCCCATACTAAAGCTGCGATTCCTGCTGTAGCTGCTGTAGCGACTGAAGATCCTCCGACATAATCAGCCTGTCCGTTATAATAACTTAAAACAGGAACTGAACTTCCGGAAGCTCTTTCCATCTGGAAGGTGAAATCAATCTGACTCCCTGCATGGCAGACATCACATTTCTGGTTGGAAGTCCCTTCCTTCACCCCTGTGATAGCTTGTGTTTCCGGCATCCATGCCGGAAAAATCACTCCTACAAAAGTTGTAAAACTGGTAGATGTTCCTCCGGCACAGAAAATTAATTTTCCTTTACTGTAGGCATATTTTACCCCATCTTCAATTTTTCCTACTGAAAAGATATGCCCCATAGACATTGAGATAATCTTTACATTAGCATTGTTACCAAGTTCTGTAAATGCTGTCTTTACTCCATTCTGCTCAGCAGATGTTTCCAATACTACATTTTCTGCAGCTCTGTAGGCAATAAGATTAGCATTGTAAGCAACCCCTACAGGCAATCCTGAATTATTTCTCGGCGCAGTCATTACCGAAGCCATCTTGGTTCCGTGTCCACACTGGTCAGCTGAGCCGTCTGAATTGAATACTCCAAACTTACTAATTGTTCTTCCTGATGAAGCTCCATTATTAAAATTGTTTCCTAATAAAGTCTGTTCAGGTGAAACTCCTGTATCAACAAGACCAATGGTCACTCCTGCGCCTGTACTATAGCTCCAGGCATCAGGGATATTGTGTTTGGCAAAGGCCCACGGGATTTTTGCACTTGGAGTGGTGGAGGTGTAATCTGCGGCATTTAAAGTGGTTGAAGAAAATCCACATCCTGAGGAACCGCTTCCTGAAGATTTTGAGGCTAGATTAAATTTACTTTCAATTTCGAAATAATGATAATCTGCCGGCTCCAAGTATCGGATAGTTTTCATCTGACGAAGAGCAGCCAATGTTTCTTCTTTTTCGATGATAACATCTATTTGATTGAGGTATTTATCAGAAGTCAGAAGAAATCTCGCAGGTTCTACCCCTTCATATTTTTTAATAATTGATACAATTTCATTCTCCATTGCTTTGTTATCTGAAGACTTACTTCTGTCGAAATCCTCTTTAGATGAACCAAATCCGATAGATGCCATTCTGTTTCCACGGAAAATAGCACTCCATAAGAAATGATCTGACTCATTACTCCAGTTGAATGCTCCATCTGTTTTAATGGATTGATTGATTTTCTCATTAATCTGTTTTTCTGTCAACGGATCTTTCTGAGCCATTTCAATCTTTGGATTTTCATTTTGAAGCTCTTCTCTCGTACAGGATTGTAAAGCAATAAATAATGCCAATAAGAATACACTTTTTTTCATATGTTATAATTTTGGTTGAGACCAATATAACACTTTATTGAGAATTATTAACTTTTTTAAAATGAACTTTGCATTATTTGAACATTAATTACATATTATAAGAAAAAATCACAATTCCTTCTCATAACAAACACTGGTATCAACTTCAATATACTGCCCATAGTTGGGAATCTTATAGAATCCACTTTTTTCATATACAGAAATGGCAGAGGTAAGCTCTTTAGAAGTTTCCAAAATCGCTTTTTGAAATCCCATTTCTTTTGCCCAATTTTCCAGCTCAGTTACCAAAGCAGAAGCTAAACCTCTTTTCCTAAATTGGGGATCGGTATACATTCTTTTAATTTCGACTGTATTTTCTGAAAATACTTTAAATGCTCCGCATGCTGCCGGTACTTCATCAACATATATGACAATACATTGTTTCAGGGTGTCAATAGTATTAAATTGAGTGAAAAAATCGTTATCATCACCATTATGCTCAGCTAAAGTAGCGTCTAGATGCTTAACCAAACTCTGAAAATGAGGATGGGTTGAATCAAGTCTTTTTATAGTCATTGATATTTATATTGGATAGTTAGAACAAAAAAGCTCCCTTTCGGAAGCTTGTAATGTATATTAATTGACAATAAATTTTCTCTCGTTAATCAACTCGGCAATAGCCAGCATATCTTTACCAATTAATCTGTCGTCCTCAAGTTTAGAAACTTTGGAACGAAGAATAGTAAAATTATCCTCAATAACTTTGGAGCATTTGGCAGGTCTTCTGAATTCTAATCCTTGAGCAGCAAACATCAACTCAACAGATAAAATATTAACCAGGTTTCCAAGAACCTGATTGAATTTTCTTCCCGAAATACTTCCCATTGAAACGTGATCTTCCTGTCCTAAGCTTGTAGGAATAGAATCTGCCGAAGCCGGAAAACACAATGTTTTGTTCTCCGTCACTAAAGCTGCCGAAGTATATTGCGGAATCATAAATCCGGAATTTAAACCTGAGCTTTCCGTCAATAATCTTGGCAATCCGTACTTCCCCTCCAATAACAGATAACTTCTTCTGTCTGAAATATTTCCTAATTCAGCAGCTGCTAACGTTGCATAGTCTAAAGGTAAAGCCATTAACTGTCCATGGAAGTTACCTCCTGAAATCGATTCCTCAGCACTTAACACAATCGGATTGTCTGTTACAGAATTTAATTCTGTTTCAGCCATGCTCCTAAGGTGTTCAAAAGCATTTCTGCTTGCTCCATGAACTTGCGGTACACATCGCATAGAATACGGATCCTGTACTCTTTCGCAATCTTCATGAGCCTTCATATTTTCCGAACCTTTTAAGAACTTAAGCATTCTAGCGGCTACTTTTTTACTTCCTTCAAAAGGTCTGATATCGTGAAGTTCCTTTTTGAATGGGCTTTCTGAACCTCTATAAGCCTCAATGCTCATGGCAGCAGTCATATCTGCAAGATCTAATAAATATTCAAATTTCTCCAGCCCTTTGATTGCATGAGCTAAAATAAACTGAGTTCCGTTGATTAATCCCAGCCCTTCTTTTGGGCCCAGGACTAACGGCTCAAGGTTATGTTTTTCCAATACAGCCATCGTTTCAGATACCTGCTCGCCTTCCCAAACCTGTCCTAAACCTAATAAAGGCAATACTAAGTGGGCTAATGGAGCAAGATCTCCCGAAGCACCTACCGAACCTTGTTCCGGCACGACAGGAATAATATCTTTTTCCAGCATCAGGATCATTCTCTCAATAACTTCCAGAGAAACTCCCGAAAATCCTTTTGATAATGCGTGAACTTTAGCAATCATCATGATTTTTGAAAGTTCTTTATCAATAGGCTTTCCTACCCCTACCGCATGAGAAATAATTAAGTTGTATTGTAACTGCGCTGTTTCATCAGCAGATATTTTAGTATCGCACAATGGTCCAAATCCTGTATTGATGCCATATACACATCTATCGGACTCTACTATTTTCTGTACGTTTTTCTGAGATTTTAAAATTTGTTCTTTCGCCGCTTTATTCAGTTTGGCCTTATTAGTTTTTTTACAGATTTCCAGAACATCATGGAAAGTAAAAACATCTACTCCGTATATCATTTCTAAAAAATTTTCTTAAAATTACGCATTTAACAATAATTGGAAAAGCTAAATTTCAATCTTCTATATTTTTATAAAAACAATTGAATTAATTTATTACTTTTAGCCCCGAAATTAAAAACAATAATACATGAGACTGAAAACTTTATTGCTTGCTTTATGCATTGCCGGTACCTCTACTTTCGCTCAGAAAGTAAAATACTCCAAAGAAGATATCAAAAAAATGGAAACTTACCTTTTTAACGAAGGTTTCAATACTCCCTCTCCCAAGAAAACATCAACTATTATTTTAAAAGACGGAAATACTTACAAAGGTTTTTGCAACAAGATTGAAACGAAAAAAGGACAAATCTATGAAGTAGCCATCAAAGATAGTCTGACAAAAAAGAATGCTATTTTTAATGCTGATCAAATCAGTGAGATGTATGTATACCCAAGCAATGCAGAAAAAATTGCAAAAGTTGCCAAGTACATGGGAAACATCAGAAATTTTGGAACAAAAAAACTAACGAAGAATACCAATAATGACAGGATCTATTTCGTCAATCAAACCGTTTCTTTAAAAAACAAAAAAGACGATAAAGAGTTTCTGATGCAGGTTATCAATCCGGGATTTGATGATATTATCGCTGTATATCATGATCCTAGAGCCAAAGAAACAACAGGATTCTCGGTAATGGGGTCTCCACAACTCGGCGGGGGTGTTATCAAATCTTATTACGTAAAAAAAGGTGACAAAGTAATGTGGCTTCATAAGGATGATTTTGAGGATAATTACGATTTTCTTTTTGGAGACAATCAGGAATTCATGAAAAAATACCCTAAGAAATCTGTGGAATGGGATTACTTCAGTTTTCTGGTGAGCGAATATACTGCAATGGGCAATGGATAGTTATATTTGAAACAAATAATATAAACCTACAGAGTGATCTGTAGGTTTTCTTTTTTAAATCTGGAAAGTTTCCTTAATTTTGTTATATGAATCCTTCTTTAGAACTACAGCTCAAAACCTTACCATCCGAACCCGGCGTTTATCGTTATTATGATAAAAATGATCAGCTATTATATGTTGGGAAAGCTAAAAATTTAAAAAAGAGGGTTCTTTCTTATTTCAATAAAAACCTTTCGGGATACAGGATCAAAATAATGGTCGGTAAAATCCAACGTCTGGAAACTACTATTGTCAACAGTGAATATGATGCTCTTCTATTGGAAAACAATCTGATTAAGGAACATCAGCCATTTTATAATGTCATGTTAAAAGATGACAAGACCTATCCATGGATCTGCATCAAAAATGAAGATTTTCCAAGAATATTTCTCACCAGAAATATGATCAAAGATGGCTCAGAATATTATGGTCCTTATGCAAAAGTTCGCCCGGCCAAAATTTTACTGGATACCATCAAACATATTTACAAGCTTAGAACCTGTAATCTGAATCTTTCCCCTACCAAAATATCAGAAGGAAAATATAAAGTCTGTCTGGAATATCACATCAAAAACTGTGAAGGACCTTGTGAGGACCTTGAGACTAAAGAGGATTATGATGAAAAGATAGATGCTATACGTGGAATTATCAAAGGAGATTTTCGCAAAGCAAAGGACTATCTGGTTAATCAAATGATGAAGCTGGCTACTAATCTTAAGTTTGAAGAAGCTCAGATTATTAAAGAAAGGCTTGATATCCTTGAAGATTATCAGGCTAAAAATACAGTTGTGAACCCCAATATTGACGATGTAGATGTTTTCGGAATGACCAGTGATGAAACAGCTGCTTATGTCAATTTCTTTAAAATAAGGAACGGAAATATCATCCAGAGTTTTACCACAGAAATCAAAAAGATTCTTGAGGAAACAGATGAAGACATCATGGAGGAAGCTTTAATCGAAATCAGGCAAAAATTTAGCTCAGATTCGAAAGAAGTTCTTCTTCCCTTCCACTTGACGGTGGAAATTCCCAATGTAAAACTCATTGTTCCTAAAGTTGGAGATAAAAAAAGAATTGTGGAGCTTTCGGAAAAGAACGCCAAAGAATACCGTTTGGAGAAATTAAAACAAGTACAGATTGTTGACCCTGAAAGACACACCAACAGAATCATGGCTGAAATGCAGAAACTTTTGAGGATGCCTGTAGAACCGAGACATATTGAAGGTTTTGATAACTCTAATATTCAGGGAACAAATCCTGTATCTGCCTGTGTAGTATTTAAAGACGGAAAACCCAGCAAAGCAGATTACAGAATCTTCCATCCCAAAACAGTGGAAGGTCCCAATGATTTTGCTACGATGGAGGAAGTCATCTATCGTCGTTATAAAAGAATGCTGGATGAGGGAGAAAGCCTCCCACAGTTGATCCTTATTGACGGAGGAAAAGGCCAGCTCTCTTCTGCAGTAAAAAGTCTTAGGCTTTTAGGTCTTTATGGAAAGATTACCATTGTAGGAATTGCCAAGCGATTGGAAGAGATTTTCTTCCCGGAAGATCCTATCCCATTATATCTTGATAAAAAATCTGAAACCTTAAAAATCCTTCAAAGAGTAAGAGATGAGGCTCACCGCTTCGGAGTAAAACATCACCGAACCCGAAGAAAAAATTCTACTATAAAATCTGAATTGGAAGAAATTCCCGGAGTTGGAGAGAAAACAATAGAATTGTTATTATCAAAGTTGAAGTCTGTTAAAAGAATTAAAGAATCTAATCTCGAAACTTTAGAAGAGATTTTAGGAAAAAGCAAAGCAAAGGTGATATGGGAATTTTTTAATAGCAATTAATCTATTTATATGGATCATTGCTTTCCCTAGGGGTAAAATGTCACTAGCTAACTCATAAAACAACCGTTTCGCCATTGTGAAAACGGTTGTTTTATCCATTTATGTGAAAACCGAATCACAGCTTAATCATATTACACAACACAAATAGCACAATACAACACTAAAAAGCAACAATAAATAATTAATATTAAAATATTTATTAAAAATTAACATTATTTATATTTTTTTATGTAAATTAGCATTAATACTTTTAGACACAATTTATCAGAAAATCGTATTCTTTATGTTTTACTGAAAACAAAGAATAGTGGGTATAAACAAAATTACGACAAGTATGTAGATGAAGAGGCCATATCCAGCTTCCTAAAAAACACATCATCATATAAAAATGAATAAGCTCTTTTTCAAGAGCTTATTCTATTATATTTTAATTATTTTATTTTCCTGTAAATACCTCTTTAGTGTATCTACCATCTGCCTGAGGAATATCGATCACAATATTTCCATTTTCAAAATACCCTAACGAAGTATTACCATCAGCCAGCTTCACGATAAAGACATCCTTTTTTGAAGAAGATTTAAAAATAGCAAAAGGTACAGAACTACCGGATTTTGCTAGAATAAACTGCCCTCCGTCAATCTGAATTTTCTGCAAATCTATTTTTCCGTTTGAGTAATTACTCGCTGAAGGAGCAACCGAAGATACAGAAGTTGAATTCGATGAAACAGAAGAAACATTTGAAGTTTGTGCCTGAGCAGGAGGCAACATACCAACAGGATTAGAAGCCCCTACTTTCATTAAAGCCTGTTTTAAGGCATCAGGATATCCTGTTTCAAATTCCTTAATATCTGAACGGCCTTTTGATTCAAGAATCACTTTTTTATTACAGTCTGTTAATTGTAAAATGACCTTATTCGTAAACAAACTGGAATCGTTCAAAACATTTGCGTTCACTATATTACAAGAATTATCTCTGGCTTCAGAAGGCCATTGATCTATACTTGCAGGCAAAACCACATAATTCTTTCCCTTCAAAGCCTTTGCTAAAAAAGTTTCCAATCCGAAACTATCTTTCTTGAATGAATCAAATTTCTCCGGAATGGAGACATATTTATAATCGGAAACATTTTGTCCGAAAACAACAGCCGAACACGCAGCCAATAGAAACGTTGATATCTTTTTCATTTTTTACCGTTTTTAATCATTTCTGAATGCTCCCATATCCAGTTTAAGAGAGAAGAAGTTAGAATAAAAATTAGATCCTCCTATCCCTGAATTTGTGATTGCATAATCCAAAGTAAGCCCTCTATATCTTATCCCAATCCCTGCACTTGGCTGGAAAGAAACTTTTCTTTTAAGATCTTCTATATCTGTGATAGACTGGAATCTGTTGATCCCCAATCTTACAAAAATCATTTTTTGATATCCCAGTTCAGCACCAGCATAAGGACTGATACTGGCAAAATCTGTTGAAACCAAAGAAGCTGTTTTAGCAAAATCAACATTTAATCCTGCTTCAGGTAAAACATAGACACTGCTGTTGATCTCAAATAATTTACTTGCCCCTACATTCAGCTTAGGCATTGTAAGCTCCATTTTATCCTTTGGTGCCGGGTTAAATTCTTCTCCATTTACTACAGTAGAAAGCTCCTTTTGATTAATACTCCAGAAGTTGACCGTAGTGGTAATATCTCGGATCATCCCCCCAAATTTCCAACCATTGTCGGCTTTGTAAATAGCTCCCACATCAAAACCAAAACCATATCCATTCGCAAACTTACCCACATTCCTATACACGATTTTAGCATTCACCCCTACATCTAATTTTGGATTTCCTCCCGGTCTGAAGGCATATGAAAGGATTGCCGCATAGTCAGATTGTGAAAATTTTGTAATCTTATCATAATCAATATTCCCTTCAGAATCAATCATCTGGGTAGTATTCAAAATATTATCTACTCCAAGTCTCACTACCGAAACCCCAAATACTCCTTCTTCCAATACTTTTGCATAGGCTAAATAATCATATTTTGCTATGGATTCAAAATATTCAGCGTGCATTGCCGCTCCCTGCCAGTCTTTTTCAATAGACATTAACCCTGCAGGATTCCACATTGGGGCATACACATCATCCTGATTGGAGATTACAGCTCCTCCCATTGCCAACCCTCTGGCTCCGGCCCCGATATTTAAAAATTCATTGGAATATTTCCTGATAATCTGTGATTGAGAAAACCCAAACAGCAGTGAAAATGCAAGTAAAAAATATTTTTTCATCATATAAAATTGATGCTTAGTTAAAGTTTTTAGTTTTTCTGGCCTTAATTAATCCATTCACGATGATTGCCAGTATCATAACAGCTGAAGCAATATAAAATATAGGACTCATATGTTCTGATTCCCCAAAGATAAAAAAAGCTAGTATAATTCCGTAAACAGGTTCTAAATTAACTGTTAAAATTAAGGTAAACGGTGATATATACTTCATTAGTTTCACTGATTCCAGCATCGGAAAAGCAGTAAAAACACTTGCCAACAAGCATATTAACGCCAGATCTCTATAATTTATTTCATTCATCTGAACTATTTGACCTGAAAACAGATAAAATACCATTAAAATAAACCAACCACAGAAAATTTCGTAAAATATAATGTTCCCGGAACTCGTTTTTCCAAACATTTTCCCATTAAATACAGAAAAAATAGTCCCGAAAACAGCACAAAGCACTCCATAGATAATCCCTTCTTTAAAATGAAATTCAGTTTTAAAAATTAATAAAATACAGGCTACAATAACTGCTCCCATGACAACCTCTGAAATATCTACTTTTCTTTTAAAAATAACAGGTTCCAGTATTGATGCAAAAAGTGTAGATAAGGAGAGACAACTCAATGCAATGGAAACATTTGAAACTTTAATGGAATAAAAGAAACAATACCAATGCAAAGCCATTGCAAAACCTATCGCTGCCAGTTGAAAAAATATTTTTTTGGAAACCTTTATACTGTCCTTCTTATATACTCTGATAAATACAAAAAGGAATATTGCAGCAAACAGCATTCTGTAAAAAACAAGAATCTGCGCATTAGCATGAATCAGCTTTCCCAAGATAGCCGTAAATCCCCATAAAAATACAATCAAATGTAACCTGAAAAGCGCTAATTTTTGCATAATCTACCTTCTTCAATTTTTTAACCGTGCAAATTTACAAATAGGCTTTTACAAATCTTATAAAAAAAACTAAATTTACTTTAATAAAAAATGATGAATACAGTTTTTAATAGTTTCTCTTTCTAATACAGAATCTATTAAATTACTTTTCTGAAAAATGGAAAAGAGGAAAGAAATACGATCTATTAAAGAATATATATGATATTACATCCAGATATTAAAATTAAGACCCGCCGTCTCATATTACAGCCTGTTGACGATTCATACATAGATGATATTTTTGAACATTTCACAAAAGAGGTTACCAGATATATGCCCTTTAGTCCACAAGGTAATAGAAAGGATATTGTCAACTTCGTCGATGAATCAAAAAGGACTTTATCACAAAACACAGATTTAGTAATGGTTGCCATAGATTCAAATGATAATTTTATCGGATGCTGTGGTATTCATAATATAACAGCAGAATCTATCGAACTGGGATTATGGTTAAAAAAGGAGACTCAGGGTAAAGGATTAGGAACAGAAATCATAAAGTCACTTATAGAATTTCTGGAAAATAACTTCACTTTTAAATACATTTTATATCCTGTAGATGAAGAAAATATAGCCAGTAAAAAAATTCCTGAAAAACTTGGGTTTATACCCGTTAAAGAATATACGAAAAGTAAAGATTCCAGTACTGATCTTCATATAGTAGAATTCAGAAAATACTATTCATAGCTCTAAGCAAATGCTATTCTATAAAAAAACCCTGAAAACTTGTAAAACTTTCAGGGCCTTCAAATAATAAACTATTAAAAAAATAAACTAGGAACTGAGCATTTTTCAGAGGTTATCACCCTCTGTTACTCTTATGTAAAGTTAGAAAAAATATAAATTATTTGAAAACATTTTTCTGTTAAAAATTTCACAATTTACTAATAACCAAATCATTAAACGCTTGTTTTACTTCAGATTCATATTCCTCATAAAAATAGTATCTTTAAGCGTAAAAAATTGAAATCTTATGGACATCGAATTCAACAAACGGGAAGATCAGAACAGATTAAAACTATCAGAAATAAATCGCTTGCTCGCCGACATCAAAAAGGGAGGTGGTGAAAAGAGGCTTCAAAAGCTTCGTGATGAAGGAAAAATGACAGCAAGAGAAAGAATAGATTATCTTCTCGATAAAGATTCAGATTCCATAGAAATAGGAGCATTTGCAGGATACGAAATGTACGAAGAGCACGGAGGCTGTCCTAGCGGGGGAGTTGTTGTTGTTATGGGATATGTTTCCGGAAGGCAATGTATTGTAGTGGCTAATGATGCTTCTGTAAAAGCGGGTGCCTGGTTTCCTATTACCGGAAAGAAAAACCTGAGAGCCCAAGAAATCTCCATGGAAAACAAAATTCCAATTATCTATCTGGTTGATTCTGCCGGGGTCTATCTTCCCATGCAAGATGAAATATTCCCAGACAAAGAACACTTTGGGAGAATATTCAGAAACAATGCTAAAATGAGTTCAATGGGAATTATCCAGATCTCTGCTGTAATGGGAAGCTGCGTTGCCGGAGGTGCTTATTTGCCTATTATGAGTGATGAAGCTATGATTGTTGATAAAACAGGTTCCATTTTCCTTGCCGGGAGCTATTTAGTAAAAGCAGCCATCGGAGAAAGTATCGATAACGAAACATTGGGTGGAGCTACTACCCACTGTTCTATTTCAGGAGTTACAGACTATAAAGCTAAAGATGATAAAGATGCCTTAAACAGGATTAAAAATATTATGAAGTCTATCGGAAGTACTGAGAAAGCAGGCTTTGATAGAATAGAAAGCTTCCCTCCAAAAGAAAACCCCGAAGACATTTTCGGAATCATGCCGGCTTCCAGAGCAGAACAATACGACACTTTTGATATTATCAAATGTATTGTAGATAACTCAGAATACGAAGAATATAAGCCTGATTACGGTAAAAGCATTATCTGTGCTACAGCAAGAGTTGATGGTTGGTCTGTAGGAATAGTAGCAAACCAAAGGAAACTCGTGAAAAGCGGAAAAGGTGAAATGCAGTTTGGAGGAGTGATTTACTCCGACTCAGCAGATAAAGCTACAAGATTTATTGCCAACTGTAATCAAAGAAAAATCCCTTTGATCTTCTTACAAGATGTTACAGGCTTTATGGTAGGATCTAAATCAGAGCATGGAGGAATCATCAAGGACGGAGCCAAAATGGTGAATGCCGTTTCCAATTCTGTTGTTCCTAAATTCACTATCATTACCGGAAATTCCTACGGAGCCGGAAATTATGCGATGTGTGGAAAAGCTTATGACCCAAGACTTATCGTTGCGTGGCCATGGGCTGACCTCGCCGTAATGGGAGGAGCACAGGCAGCCAAAGTACTTGCCCAGATTCAGGAATCTACATTAAAAAAGCAAGGAAAAGAAATTTCTGAAGAAGAACATAATGAAATTCTGGATACAATTTCAAAAAAATACCAAAAACAGACACAATCAACCTATGCAGCTGCAAGATTATGGACAGACGCTATCATCAACCCTGTAGATACCAGAAAATGGATTTCTATGGGAATTGAGGCAGCCAATCATTCACCTATCACAGAGAAATTCAACCTGGGAGTAATTCAGGTTTAATGAATTTTTCATCAAATAGAAATCGGCTGTCTCTGCATTGAGATAGCCGATTTTTTATTCTTTAAAACATCCAGACTCCCTCTTACTAATCATCCAATCATACAAAATCTTCACTCAGCACTTCTATATACTCATCTAAGTCCTATTCAGTTTTAATTTTTAAAAGAGATTATACAAAAGATCTGTGTATTAACTCTCATTTATTTCTCAGGAGCTTTATCCTGCTATCCACTCATACTCCTCGCGCCAATGCTTTCCTCCAACCCATGCTGCGGGGTAACCGTTACTATCAGGGCTAGGGAATTGAGAATGGAAAATGGAGAGTTGAAAGTTGAAAGTGGGGTAATAGACATCAGACATCAAATTTCAGATACCAGACATTCTACAACGCGTAGGATTTCTAGCTTACTGCCTATTCCGTATTCAATAGAGACGGGCTTTAGCCCGTGCAAATAAAAAAAGATTTTCAACAAAGGCTTTAGCTAAAACTTATTTAAATGGAAAATGGAGAATTGAAAGTTGAAAATGAGCGGGGTGTCAAATAGAATTCTAGATAATAGACATCAGACGTCAGATTTCAGATACCAGACATTCTACAACGCGTAGGATTTCTAGCCTACTGCCTCTAGCTTACTGCTTATTCGGTATTCAATAGGGACGGGCTTTAGCCCGTTCAAATAAAAAAGATTTTCAACAAAGGCTTTAGCCAAAAATTATTAAATTGAAAATGGAGAGTTGAAAGTGGAAAATGAGTGGGGTGTCAAATAGGAGTTTAGATAATAGATGTCAGATGTCAGACATTATCTACTGCGTAGGGCTAGCCTACTGCTTACTGCTTACTGCTTACTGCTTATAGCTTATAGCTTATAGCTTATAGCTTATAGCCTCTAGCTTACTGCCCTTAGATATAAAACCAAAAAAAAATCCTTTATCATTGCGATAAAGGATTTTT
>CAUQIC010000014.1:0-145426 GCA_963518055.1 uncultured Chryseobacterium sp. | reverse complement strand
TGGGGCAAAGATAGAAACTTCAACAATACCACGCAAATCTATTTAACATAAAATTCACTTTTCCGTAATATTAATCCCTAAACCACTGGACCAGAAGGAGAAAAATTTTAAACATTAGGCAGTAAGCCAGAGGCAGTAGGCTAGAAGCCCTACAGAATGCCTGAAATCCTATCTCCCACACCTTCATTTTAACTCTCAATTTTCAATTCTCCATTTTCAACTTACTAAGCCCTTGTTGAAAATCTTTTTTTATTTGAACGGGCTAAAGCCCGTCCCTATTGAATAAGGAATAGGCAGTAGGCTGGAAATCCTACGCGTTGTAGAATATCTGGTATCTGAAATCTGACGTCTGATGTCTGCCTCACTTTCAACTCTCAACTCTACATTTTCAACTCAAATAATTTAGCCTCGATAGTAACGGTTACCCCGCAGCATGGATTGGAGAGCTGAAGGGTTTGAGCGTTGGAGAGCAAGGGCGCGAGGAGTATGAGTGGATAGCGGGAAAAAGCTCCTTAATAAGTGGAAAATGGAAAATTGAGAGTGGAAAGTTGAGGGTTGAGAGTGCAAAAGGGAAGAGTGGAGAGTTGAAAATGTTTAGTTGGGCGAGGATAACTTGGGTATAATTTATGACTTGGGATAATTGAATATCAGAAAGCCAATCTTTTGTACAGTGTGTGTGATTAGAAAAATCGATTGATTAGTATCTTATAGGTATAGTATCCAACAAGACATCCGATAGCGTCTGCTACAATGTCGAGGGTTTCCATGGATCTTCCTAATCCCATTTCTTCCTGCAAAATTTCAGTAAGGAAGGCATATATAAGGATGATCTGGAAAAAGTAAGAGAATTTTATTTTAGGGAATGCGGCAATGAAAGAAAATCCTAAAGCCGCAAAAATACTAAAGTGCAGGACTTTGTCGATCCCGTTGAACATGAACCAGTATTCATGGTTCTCTTCTCCGGGTTTGAGAAGCATATAAGTAAGAAATGCCCAATAAATGGGCAATATCTTACTAAATATTTTTGAAATTTTATCCAATGATAGCTTGGTATTCTTCTGCAGAAAGCAATTCAGACAAATCTGCACCATCAGCAATTTCTAATTTGATAATCCACCCGTCTCCATAAGGATCTGTATTTAACAGCTCAGGCTGATCTTCTAAATCTGAATTGAACTGAGTCACTTTTCCAGCGATCGGTAAGAATAAGTCTGAAACAGTTTTTACTGCTTCTACACTTCCGAAAACATCTCCTCCATTTAGATCATCGTCTACCGTGTCTACATCTACGTAAACGATATCTCCAAGCTCTCCTTGTGCGAAGTCTGTAATACCAATTGTAGCTACATTCCCCTCAATCTTGATCCATTCGTGATCTTTCGTGTACTTTAATTCTGATGGTGTGTTCATTTTTTAATTTTTATTTTGTACAAATGTATTCAAAATTCTAAAAGGTTCAAAGTCTTAATAAGCATCTTCATTAAATTTTGGCCGTAAATAAAAAAATCACTGCCGGAGCAGCGATTTCAGTTGAATCAATTATTTTTTTATGACCTTATTAGGATAGGTCTTTCCATTGGAATCGATCAGGGTTACCATATAGATTCCGGCAGGATATTGAGATAGACTAACCTCAACACTTTTCATGGAAGATACATCTTTAGTAATGATCTTCTTTGCGTCAATTGAATAGACTTCTAATGTTTTGAATACATTTCTGTTAAAATCAATAGTAAGGATATCCTTGGTTGGGTTTGGATATAGCTTAATACCTCGATCAATAATAACTTCTTTATTTGTAATCCCATCATTCAGAACAATTTCTCCGTAATGTGACTGACTTCCGGGTTTGGGCCCAACCTGCTTAAGATATATTGTTTCATTTGGGGTTTCTGTCAATTTGGGGTTGAGCATATCGTCGAACATAAATGAACAGGCCGGAACGTCTGTAGGCAATGGAACTTGCGCTATAGCATGAAATTCGGTTCCCGTAGATGATGAAATTGAAAAACCAGGCTTCATGTCTACAGAATATTTAGCGTATATATATACGTTTTTGTTTCCCGTGACTGGCTCTACCCGACCATCCAGGATTACCGTTCTTACATCTTTAGTTCTTCCATTATAAGGAGCTCGCCATTCATCCCGGAAGCCAAAAGGGAAGTTATTTAAATTGGAATATAATATATTTTTATATACCCTTTTCCCATCTTCCATTCCAATGTCAAAGGCATCATGATCTATTTTTTTTGGCCTGTGGTAAGCAGAGGTATACAAAGTAGCATTATCAAACATGGCATAAGGATGCGTAATATAATCCAACTCTTTCAGACTTAAGGTCCAATCTCTAGTGGATGAATTACCTATTGAACCATTTGTAACCATATCTACACTCAACAAATATTTATTATTGTAACCTGCTACATCACGCCATTTAACATAATTAACTTTATCCTGTACCCAGGTCCCGTTTTGATTAGTAAAAGAGGCATACAAATACGTAGGATATTCACTTCCTACAGGTGGAGCATTGGTATTCTTTATTATCTTAACAATTTCATTATCACGGATAATAAATTTACTATTACCCGGGAAATTGGCATGTTTAAACTCATCAGAAACTGAAAAATGTGAAACTGAATTATTTGATAAATTCAATGATAATATTTGAAAATTTGCTTCCCACGAAGTATATTTATCATAGATAAGCCAATATTCGTTATTACCTCTTTTTGATATATCTAGTATACCATTAAATAAGCCATCTGCCCTAACTGTGCCTAAAAAAATATTTTGTAAATTAGTTTGAAGCGAAAGATTAGATGAGTTTGTATCAAAACTATATACAGCTAGCTTATTGGCAAACTCTACATCTGTAGGAGAAGAAGCATTTGTTAATACAAAAACTTTATCATCAATCATATTTATATTATACTTTAAAGTATTAAAAGTCAGTGCATTTTTCGAAGCACTCCATATATTGGTTGATTCATTAAAAAAATAAGAATCCATAAGCGCCTGATTCCCTTGATGCCTCCCTAATAACAATCTATTCTTGTTGTATTCGTTGATTGAATAATATGTACCATGTGATGATGGAGCGTTATTAATTATAGAATAGTATGTAACATATACTAATTCATCATTAACAACTTTATATGTTTGGAGCTCATAGCTCATATATAAATTACCATTCGCATCTCTTTTACTCGAATAAATTAAAATATGTACTTTATCATTAGTAATTCCAACAACATTCACAGCAAACTCATTTATTTCACCATATATAGTTGTAGGATTTCTGATTGTTATAGGGGCAGGTTTAATATATTTTAGTTTGTTACAATCAACAATCTTATATATTCCCCATAGTTCAAATTTATTAATCACTTCTTGACTTCTAGTAGCATATATATTCTTGCTCACTGCAAATATATTCTCTGCCATATACAATGATCTATCATATTCAAAATTAACATTTGGAGTATTTTCATTAGGAACAAAAAAATTTGGATTTTCTTTTAAATAGATTTTTTTGCCAAATGTATTGGCAGGATGAGTAATTCTACCATTAACATCAATAGCAGATTCTTCCATTGGACCGGTTGGGTTAATAGGCCCTCCCGGATCCGGAGTAATAATGACACTAATGGGAGCTCCTATCTGTATGGATGTATTGGGGCAGTAAGGTCCTAGAGATTGTACATTTGACCCAAGAGGATTTAACCATCCAGCCATTGTATAATAATTATTAGAGAATCTTGAATAATAGGTAAACCATATTCCATCATACTTCTCCGGATTGTTACAGTTAAAATATATAGGGTCAGGCCCTGTAGATAAAGAACCTATTAATCTATTAAAACTGTTAAATAGAGGTGATCCTGAAGAACCTTTTTCGACAATCCCATCTCTCCAGGTTGTTTTTAAAAATTTACCCTGTGGGTCAGGTGATGCGAACACTTCCTGATTATTGGTAACAGGAAATAGGTTTTTAAGATATGATATTTTCTTTGTATCTCCTTTCGGATGATGCACTCCATATGTATCTGTAATATTCACCATGTAAGAACCTGGATTATTATCCCAACCTGCATAGCAAATCTTATACTGAGCCAATGCTTCCGGTTTCCCATTAAGCTTCAATAGAGCATAGTCCAGTGACTGCTCCGGGCTTTGGGTCAGCACAGTACAACCTAAAGTAGAATTGTTCGACAATGATGAGGGAGCATCAGAGCCGTTACTTGAACAGGTTTTCGCTTCATAATTAAATAAAGTAATTAATTCCGTACTCCAATTTATATTATTATTGGATGCAGCGTACCCTATACAATGTCCGGCAGTTAAAAAATAGGGGGTACCATCCTGCTTGGTGTTATTCATAAGATTTCCACTACAGGTTGCAGAAAATGTATGTTGATTCACCCCATATTTATAAATTGGATATAGCATTAACCCTACGGATTTGATATTTCTTGACTTGTCATTGGTTCCCGTAAAGTCGCAAGCAACATTTTTATGACAGTTTCCTGCCTCTCCGTAAGCTCCACTATAAAAGTCAGTTGTTGAATGAATAATTTTCTCTACTATTAAATCAGGTTTTTCTCCACCAGACACCGGATAAGAGAGTTCTACAAAAAAAGTGTTACCCGGTATTGGCTGGGTTCCAAACTCAAGTCCTTTCATTCCTGATTGGGGATTATTTTTATCATTAAACTCTCCTAAAACAAAACCATTTTCACTATAGAAGAAAAGCTTGCTATCTTTAGGTAAATGATATTTTTTAAAATATATCTGTATAGCCTTTGCATCAGAAGATTTAATTTTAAATAAATTATAATATCTTCCATCATATTCAATTCTGTGATTGGCATCTGCTATATTAATTTCTTTATAAACAGCTTTACCATAAATATTTTGGTTGATATAAATGTCATCTTTTAATTGTGACACTTCTTCAATTATTCTATGATTGTCAATATCCTTTGTTTCATAGAGAGGAATATTGTCTATTAAAGACATAAAAGGTAGATAATTTCCATTATTGTCTTTATACTGATCATTTGTCATATAGCGGCCTCCCAAAAGCTTTCTATACAAAAACGGAGAACCATTATCCCCAGTTTGGCAGTGAAGAAGACCGGTAAAGAAAGTAAATAAGAAAATAGATAAAGTATATTTAAGAGTATTCATCATTGTGTTATTTTTTAGTTGCTTTCAATATTCCTACTTCTTTCATCAGTAAATCATTATTCTTCTGCAATTGATTAAGCCTTTTATTTTGCTCAATGGTATACAAAGTCAATTCTTCTATTTTCTGTAAGAGTTTAATCTGAAACTCCCCCACATTCACTCCTTCTTTTTCCATTATTTTTGCAGATGCAATTTCCGGTAAGTGTTTTTTCTCTTTGATATGCTTCTCTACCTCTTCCAATCCTGGCAGCTCGTAGTTTTCAGCAAACACGAAATCAGCTGTTGGAGTTTGGGTCACTTTTAATTCTTTTGCTTCAAATTTCCCTTGTAATAAAGCATTTCCGTTGAGATTAATTTTCATCACTTCATTCAGTGTCACCTGTGAATTCAGAGCCACTTGTTGAGCAGGAGCTGCCAGAAACCGAAATCCGTCATTGCCCAAGGTCATTGCACTTTTTGCAAAGTCTAATGTTCCGTTGCTTGAGAGCCATCCACCATTTGTATCATTTGCTTTTACTCCAAAACTCATATAGGTTGATCCTGAACTGCGTAAAGCTCCCCAATTGCTCAAAGAACCATCTTCATAGCGTATGGCAAAAGCATTAATGCCTTCTGTAGAATTGGTAGCTCCTGCCAAAACATTTCCCACAACATCAAGTTTAGCTTTAGGAGAGGATGTTCCTATTCCCATATATCCGTCATCCCCATTAATAACAAGTTTTTGATCTTTATAATCTCCCTTTGAAACGATCCATTGACTGCCATGTAGATCTCCGAAAAACCAACCATTATCTCCATTGAGATATTGAGTTTGAACTCCCCGAAAAAAGCCTCCATCATTAGTTCCCCGTTTCAAGTATAGAGTAGGAGAATAATTTTGTATAGTCACTTCAGAAAATGTTGTTTGCTGCGCAATCGCAAAAGTTGATGCCAATAAAGCCATCGATAATAATTTTGTTTTCATAATTTTTTTTAATTAATGTGTTCAGGTAAATTTAATCTTTTCCAACTTATTAAATCACCAAAAAATGAATTAATATATTTTTCTACTATCTGAGAATTTTAATAGATTTAATACAAAACTATCATCCAACAACGACAAAACATGTCGTATTTAATCGATATAATTTCAAAAAAAATAAAGCAATAGAATTGTAATCTGAACAATTCATACAAAAACAATATCCCTTTCTGCACAGAAAGGGATATTGTTTTTAAATCTTTATGAAATTTCTAGAATCCGCCTCCGGAATCTCCAAATGTAAATGTGGCAGAAATACCCGCTCTAATTGTAGATAATGGGAATGCTGTTGAAATTTTATACTTAGAAGTCATTTGTTCGTAGAACACTCTTAAGTTTAAGTTTTCAGAAACATTATAGTCGGCAGACAATTTAATGTTTAGAAGCCTCTGCCCTCCTGTTATCTGAGAGTCATCCAATAAAATATTCATAATGGAAGTTCTGCTGTCTCTTAATGCAATATCTCCTCTGATATTAAGATCGCTTCCTTTTCCTCTGGTTCCTCTTCCTCTTATATTAGCAGTTCCCAGTCTGAAGTTTCTAACGATGTATCCTAACCTCACTACATATTCTGTATTGGCATCTTCTGTAAGAGTAGTATTTACCAATCCAAGTACCACCATTCTGGTTCTATTATACTGGAGGCCAAACTGCATGTTGTTTCTCATGGTAACATCAACTCCAATAAGTGGTGAAAATGATTCAACATATCCTACCTGAGCAAATGTATAAGGATTAATTTTATCTCCATCATTCTTGACTACATTACCGGATGCATCTACTGATTGGTAGTATCCATTCGGGTTATTATGGTAATCAATATTTCTTTGAATACCCGTTGCCGTGTATGTTGCTGTATATCCATGCAAGATATCAAATTTGGTAAACTGTCCGCTAATTATCGGAATATTTTTTAATCCTGAATAGGTAATTCTCCAGTTTGGTAATGGGAAGCCTGATTTTCTAGGATTACCTATCGGACTGGCTGATTTTCCTTCCATTGCGGCTCTGAATGCCGGAATTAATACATATGCATTCGCAATACTGTATCCCTTAGCAAATCCATTATTATCAATAACCGCATTAGCTCCCCCCAGTTGCTGTGAGAATGATCTTGCATTATCTCTTAATGATTGATAAACAGCCTGACCATCTTTAAAGGATGTACTCAACAACATGGTAGAATTGGAGTAGGTTATGAGCTCATTGGCAAACATAAAGTTCGGATTCGAAATACCATCATTGGTATAATTAAATCCAGTCTGTGTAAAATTACTATTATAATTATGCAGCACGTTGAAATCAATCCGGAGATCATTCATCGGCATCATCTGCAAGTCTGCTCTCAACTCTTTGGTTGACATCCTGACATATGGGTCTGTCATATATTTAGAATCACTTACCCAGCCATTTTCCATGACTGTTCTTCGGATATCTGCCTGCGACCCTAAAAGGAAGCCAATTGTTGGTCCTCCTAATGTCTGTCCATATCCATAGAAGTTAGGAGCAGATATTAATCCCGGAAGTACTGTTCCATTGGTTTCATTATAACTTACATTCAATTGTTTGAAAGAAGTAAGGAAGAACGCTGCACTCTGAAGTGGTGTAAGTCTATTCTTGAATTTATATTTTTTGTATCGGTATCTGTTCTTTTCCCACTGCTTTGTATAGACATTGTTCAAAGAGTCCATTTCCTGTCTTCTCTTCTGAAGTTTGGCATTGATATTTTTAAAGTAGTTAAACTGTCCGAAAAATTTAGGAATATCTGCTGAAGCTGTCGCCTGAATGATATTCGTATTCTGACCAATAGAACCTAAACTTACCTGTTGTTTGGTATCAGGATCTACAAACCCAAGCAATGAGGTAGATCTTGCATTCCAGTTATAAGTAAATCCATATCCTAATTCTGCATCAATAAAATCCAAATATGGAAGATATTGGAATGGCAGTTTATAGTTCAATTGTACCCTATGATTGTATAACACCGGTCTTCCTGCTCTGAATACATTTCCGAAAATCGACTTGCTATCCATCGTATTGACATCCATATTATCATTCAAAGTTCTGGTTGCAGAATTGATTTCCAGCTTTAATGATTTTGAGAAGTTGAATCCTAATCCGTACTGCCATCCAAAATAGAAGTTTCGGTTTCTGATGGCATCAAAGTTACTCATCATATCTCCGTTTAGAATGGCCTGAACATTTCTAAATTCAAGTTCATTATAATTTCGGTCAATCTCTGTTCTAAAAGATAGTCTTGTAGGAACAGGATTAAAGTTGAATTCTTTTACCCATCTCAGATATTTGGTAGACTTTGCCGTATCGCTGATCATTTTATTGAAAGGCTTCACTACCCACGGTTTGAAAGTGTAGTTGTAATCAATAAATCCTCTCAGATACTGTCTGTAGTTTCTCTTGGTATAAATATCTCTGAAGTAATCGTCATTATATACCGCGGTTACTGAAACGTTTTCAATATCATAGAATTTAGGTTTCTTATTTTGATTTACCCTTTCTTTACGCATGTTTACTACACCAATACTTCTCTGTTGGGTATATGTTCTTGCTACTTTTTTAAGCTGCTCTTTATTAGGGGCTTTATTAAACTCTACGTCAGTATCTAAAGGATTATATTTCGGATCCTCAATGGTCTGCGAGTAAGAATAATTTAAAGGAATCTTTATCCCTGTTTTTTCCGGAAGTAACTTATCCACATTGATCGCAGTATTGATACTGAATGCCGACTGGGTAGACTGGCTTCTTTCTGCAGGTTTTGAATCTATATTTCCGAAACCTACGGATGTATAAGAAGCATTTGCATTGACTGTTGCAAAATCTCCCATATTGAAGTTTATGCTCGCATTTCCTGCATATCCACCATCGTTTTCAATCTCAGAAAGACGAATTTCGTTAACCCAAAGGATTCTATCTATAGAACCTCCTGCT
This sequence comes from uncultured Chryseobacterium sp., assembly GCA_963518055.1. Lineage (GTDB taxonomy): Bacteria > Bacteroidota > Bacteroidia > Flavobacteriales > Weeksellaceae > Chryseobacterium. Next base: position 136,266 of record CAUQIC010000014.1, on the reverse strand, counting down.
CCTCCGCTTACTTCACCATTTCTAACACCAATCACCATAGTAGTAACATTCCCTAAACTTGGGCGCCCTTTGATATAGATCTTTCTAGCATTGTCACCACCTCCAAAAACATTATCAAGGATTCTTTCTGTAATTTTACCTGGGCTACTTTTATCTCTTCTGATCTTTGCATCTACAAAATTTTGGATATCCAGATCAACGTCGTTTTCCATTGGCCAAATTTCCATTGGAGCCGTTGCAGTATTGGACGTTAACTTTAAAGATGCTTCATATTCATAATAGTTGTCTGTTGCATCATTTCCGAAACGAATAAAAAATTTAGTTTTAGGATCCATTCCTATTACTCTATTCATCGGATCATGACCATGCACAAAAAGTTTTAACTTTTTATACCTTCTCATATCCAATGTAGTATTCTTGAAAACACCTCTTGACTGTCCATTTAGAAGAGTATTAACTTTCATATATAATGAAGCTTCATTTTGCCTTTGAGCTCCTGCGTTCCCACTCAAGACCTGACGGTCAATTCCCGGGGGCAATACATATGGTGGTTTATTAAAAGCGTTCTCTTCAATATTTACACTACCAACCTCAAGATTATCTGTACTTACTTCCAAACTACCTTCATCTAATGCAGGATCTACAATTGGGTCACCACCAGGAGTAGGATTTGGCTTTTGATAAAGAGCAAGATTTTTAGGATATTTTCTCCAGTCTGATCTTACCAAATCCATGGTAGCAAATCTTATAGTAGAAGTTTGTTCAAATCCTGCCAGCATCAATCTTGCAAATCTCACATTATTCAATACAGAAGGTTGTGCTGTTCCTTCATTTGGATCAAATCCTGAAACAGGAATTCTGAATAAGAACCATTTTACATCTGCAGACTGTCCGTTTTGAAAATTTGCTTTCACAGTTTTTACGTCCACAATATTGTTACTTCCTAAAGTCAATTTTTGTTGACTTAAATCTACAGAATACTGATTGTAGCTCTCTGTCTGGTCAAGGTTATAATCTCTGTTGATATCTTCTGCATCCGGAGTTTGTGAGGAAACATTCAGAGAATTGGCTTCGGAGTTTCCGTCAGGATTTCTGAAATATTTGTATCGCTGAATAAGTGAAGATGCCTGATTCCCTGTAAATTTATCCGACATATAAAATACAAAGTCATCTACTGCAGGGTCTACAATATTTGTTACCGGGTTCACAAAAGTATTCCCGAATTTCATAGCTTCCTGATCTGAACTTAATCCATCATACCCTACATCCTGTCTTTTTCTATCGTCACCTTCTGTAGAAAATGCATATAGAATAGGAGGTTGTTTCGGCTGTGTTCCCCAGTTTGAATTCGTCGTGGATGAAGGAGTACCAGGAGTTGGAAGTCCATTTTCGTACAACATTTTTCCATCTTTCAGAACATCCTCAGAAACATTTCCTAATTGTAGTAAAAGTTTTGCATTAGTTCCTAAGGTCTTTCCATCTGCATAAGGGTCCATCATCCAGAATTCAACGTATTCAATATTTGAACTTACAAAGTTAGGAACGCTGATCGGTCTCATAATACCGGCCCATCTGTCCTGAGCCTGCTCTGCTCCAGGATTTACGTTGTAAGGTCCTCTTTCCTGAGGATAATAAGAAATATCGAATGTATTCGTATAGGTTTGTTCTCCTGCTACGAAATCTCTGTTATTATAAATTTCCGAAGTCTGTACTCTTCTTGAAGCATGGTTTGATACAGACTGCGGAGTGATTCCGTTGGGTGATTTCCCACCTACATTCCAGAATCTTGGGTCAATTGTATACCATGACAATAATCCTCTTCCATACCCACTTGTTATGTCATCATTAGCTGGTGGAGTATTGAATGGTGCTGTTTTATTTTTTTCCGGTTTTGAGGCTAAACTCCACGCTGCTGGTTCCTTTAAAGAAATTTTAGATGTGGTCTGCTCAAAGTCGTCAATATAGGACTGGTTGTTGGTTCCTTTATTTAATCCCGGAATCAAATAAGCTCCTTCCATTTTAAAGTTGATATTGGATGGTGCTTCTGTTTTGATCAATGGAAGTTTATCTGTAAATCTTGTCAGGAAAGGTGCCTGATTGTTATACATCAAGTTAATCCCTGCCATTGTATTATTTACCGCTTCCTGCCCAAAATTGACTTTCTGGGTAAGCGGAGATTCCGAATAATTGATTACTGTACCGCCTAAGATAAAGTGTTCATTAAACCTTCTTTCCAAGTTTAATCCCAAGAATCTTTTTCGTTGGGTGTTAAATGTCAATTGGTTTTCTAATGAAATGTTAATTGCCTGCCCGGACTGTTTCACATTCTCATTGATGATCGTTACGGTACCCAGCATGTAATCTACGGTATAGTCTACTCCTTCAGCAAGCTGTACCCCGTTGGCAGAAACCTTTACAGATCCCTGTGGTACGTTTACGGCTCCCAAAGAGATACCCTGCCCCTGAACTCCCTTGTAGCGTCCTTCAATTGTATACCATTGCGGTAAAGGTGATTGACTTAACGGCTGTTTTATTTTATCGTACAGATCATGAAGAACATATTTTGGATCATTACTTCCCAATACATTCTGCATATAATTCCCAAATGGCTGCACCTTGGTAAAAATAACTCTTCCGTTTTCCGGCCTGATCGTTATTCCATTCACAAAGTCGAAAATACCATCTCCTTTTGTACCATCTTTATTATTCTGAAGGTCACCATTCATATTGAGTCTGTCCCAATTGAATAATTTCAGTAAGTTTAAATCTTTTACGGGAGTATCCGGAAGATAGTTTACTTTACCTCCGGTTTTCTGATCTCTATAAAAAACATTAAGAATAAAGCCATCCTGGGATACCTGTCCGGCATCTAAGGAATATATATTCTTCATCATCAGCTCCCACATCGGAGACTGAGTATTTACTTTATTATTTACTCTTAGTACTTTGGTAACCAGTACCGGGCTTTCTTCTGAAAACTCCCCTACTTTGTATACTTTGCTGCTTCCGTTAACGGTATAGGAGTATGAAACGGCTAGAAGTTGATTATCATTAAGCTTTTGGTTCAATGAAATATATCCAAGCTGTGGCTGAAATATAAATTCATTTGAGTTCAGCTTTCTTGCTTTGGTATTATAGATAAATTGTTCACCGTTATCGTAGGGTTCCGTACTTCCCGTGAAAGTTTGCCCCTGTAGAATGGTTCCATAGTTTTTCCCTGCTTCTCTGCTTCCCACAGCGGTAGATATCTCATCATATAATCCGTTCAAAGCATTTTCAGGTAAGACCGCACCTCCTGCTCCTTCTCCCAAGTCCCTGATCCCAATAATACTTTTCTGATACGCCAGGTTGCTGTTTCCCTGATCCAATACCCATGCTTCAATTCTTGTAATGTTTATGGTAGAATTGATCTGAGGATAATTTTGTAAAGCATCATCATATTTATTAAGGAAATAATGCCCTAAAAAGTAGTGCTGATTATCTTCGTAGTCAATGGCATTCACTTTAAAGTTATTCATAACACCACCACCCTGTACTACGATATTTCTGGCTTCTCCCTGTTGTTGAGAAAGGACTACTGTTCCAAATGTTTTTCCCAACTGGAACTCCGTTTTAACCCCGAACAAAGATTGTGAACCTCTGATCAGACTGGTTGAAAGAGGCATGTTTACGTTACCAAATTCAACTCTTTTAATAATCTTATCTTCACCTCCTTCACTAGGTTTATCTACGTTTCCAAGCCCTTTATTTTGTAAGTCTTTCCAACTTCCTTTTGCCTGCCAAACGAGATTCATCCTGTTTTCAAAGGCAAAACCACTTTGGGTGTCGTAATTGGCTTTCAACTGTAAATTTTCACCTACTTTACCTAATAATCCTAACTGGATTCTCTGGTCGATATCAAATGTAAAGCTGGTCCTGTTTTGTGGCAGGATCATTGGGTTATCAATTTTCTGATACAACCCGGCAAAGTCTATGGAAGCATATCCGGTAGGAATAATTTCAATTTTATTTCCTCCAAATATGGTTTCGAAGAGTTTGTTGTTGATAAGCAATGAAGGGATCAACCCTTTCTTCCTTGCATCAGACCTGTCTTTTCTGAACAGGAGATTGTACTTATCGGATTTCTCTTTATAGTATGCCTTGGTCTGTGTTGCCAGCATGTACTCCTTATATTCTTCAGGAGACATTGCTGTAGGAGGACCGGTTATGGTATTACCCACTTTGGGATATACAAAGTACATCCCGGTTTTTATGTCGTAATAGGCTTCATACCTTGTAGGGTCAGCCACTTCATATTGCTTTCTTATGATCAGTGTATCTGTCTTTTTTTGTTGGGCAAATGCACTGACCGACATACACAGGAACGACAGGAACAAGAAGAAATTAAAATGTTTGTTATTAGTCACCAAATGTTAAATGTTTTTTAAAATTTGTTTTACCAGTTCTTCAACTGAGATGTCCGGATTTTGCTTTAATATTCTATCAGCAATTTTTTCACTCATCCGTTTAGGAATCCCTAAAACTTCTAATGCAGATAACGATTCTTCTTTAATTTTATTATCCACCGGCATAGAAATATTCTCGCCTCCACCACTGAATTTCTGCACCTTATCTTTGAGGTCAACTATAATTCTTTCTGCTGTTTTTGCACCGATTCCTTTCGCTTTCTGAATCAAAGCACTATTCCCGGAAAGTACTGCAGAAGCGATCTCATCAAGGCTCAATGTTGACAACAGAATAAGAGCAGAAACTGCCCCTACTCCGTTAACGCTTATTAACAGATTAAACATTTCTTTTTCAGAACGAGTGTTAAAACCAAAGAGAAGGTGAGCATCTTCGCGAATGATCTGCTGGATAAATAAAAAAGTCTGCTGATTCAAAACCAGCGTCTGCGAGGTCATTAGACTGATACCCACGTAGTAACCAACGCCTTGTACATTGATTACAGCATAGGTAGGCGTAAGTTCTTGAACAGTGCCTTGTAAAGAAAATATCATTATTAATTTTTAAAACTCCCAAATATAGCAATTTAAACTAATTAATGTTTTCATTTCACGTGCGAATGATTTTTAACTTAAATTCTGAAGCAATATTCAATCAATTTATGATAACAATAAAAAGATCTTAAAAGTTTATCATTTTAAAAAATTATTAATATCCATCTCAGTAAATACCGAAATTTTTACACTTTGTGAATAGGAATTCAAAAAAATAAAAAGACAGAAAAGCACCCTAAAAGCAATTGTCAAGGAATTTTATATTTTCTCCATGAAAAAATCAATTACCACCATATCTCAAGCTGGAGGCCGAATGAAAAACCATTATTTTTATTGATAAGCCTGGTATTGAATTCTGAAATTCCGGTCATACCTTTAAAATCATCAGACCAGTGAGCATAAGTCACAAACGGCCGTAGAACAGGTCTGGAATAATACCCGTAATCCCAGGAGATCTGGGGTGAAAATGTAACTTTCTGCAAGCTCCCCTCTACCCCGGATCTGTTGTTTTTTACATAATCGTTCCCGGCTTCCAGAGCAAGATTAAAATGTCTGTTGATATAATACAGATAACGAAAGCCTACGCTGAAAAAGTTTTTAGCCACTTTATGATCGATAATCACTCCGTTTTCATCCATATTACCAATTCCGAAGTCCCTGTATTGATAGGTGAGCGACGCTTGTATTGCATGTCTTCTTTTGTCATCATATACAAAGTTATTGATCACATCAAACGAATTGGCTTTATCAAGATTGTAGGTAATCTTATTTCCTGTATTTTCTGCTATGGTCTTTCCTGAATAGGGACTTTCTGTGATAGCGCTTCCTTTTCTAAATATAATGGTAGAAGTATTGCTAATATTTTTCCTGGTATATGACCACCATCCACCGACGGCATATCCTGTAGACCTTGGCGTATTGGCTATTTCATTTTGAGTTTTGATACTGTACTGACCTAACAAATTAAGTTTAGAATACTCTGAGACCGGAATATCCAGGTATCTGAAATCTGTCACATAGGAATGAGCGTCATTATTTCCATATTTAAATCTTATCAATGCAAGGTTCATATTACCGGAATTTTTGACCTTATAATTCTCTAATCCTATCCCTAATTGAGAATTTTGAGCGGAATTGATCCAAAAATAATCCAGCATTTCTACATTTCTACGATCATAATATCTTTTTCCAATCCATATACTGGCATTGTTTACCACTTTATTGATTTTACCATACAGCTGAGCGGTCTCCGGGAATTGTTTATACTCATCTCCTCCAAACGGAATATATTTCGACATCATGTAGGTAACTTCATACAGATTTATGGAATCTTTGTTTTTGTAGCGATAATTAAATTGAAATTCAGCATAATGATTGGCCTCATTCCCCATTCTAAATTTGTGGACATTATCCGGTGTGATAAAATTAACCATCTGATCCCCGTTGGTCCATCCAAATCCTGTTCTTACATAACCGTTAGAAGACAGTTCATGTGATTTGAAGCTAATTTTTTGTGAATAGTACAAGGAACCTATCAGTGTAAATAACAGGCCTATCGATGTTGAGAATTTCTTTTTTTTCATAGTGTTTCTTCATAGTATTTGCTAAAAAGAACCCACTAAAAACAATATAAATTTTTAACAGAAAAGACTATCTGCTAATTGATAAAAATGAAAGAATGTTGGGAGGATTACATAAGTTTTATCATCAAAAAATATTAAACTCACATTTTAAGATCAATGACATGTATTTTTTGATTCCTGTGACCTATAGAAAAAAGGTATTACACCTTAGAATATCTTTTATTTTTCCATGCATTTGTAATTTTTTTTGCTTTTAGTATGTCTTGTGCTTTTATTCAATCTAAGATATTAAATAATCTTATGGATATAAAGAAAATAGCAACTATTCATTAAATAAGAAATATTGTTATATTTTTTACATTACAATCCACGAAAAACAAAATATGATACAAACTGAAACTATAGAAAAATTAAAAAAATAAACCTATACATTTTCTAAAAGTCTGAAAATAAATAGAGTCGTCATCATTTTTCTTCCTAAAACCCCACTTTCACTTTCATAAAAAACAAAACCAGACGAATATTCGTCTGGTTTGAATCCAATTTTATAAACCGGATATATTGTTTGCTTATTATTTCTTTTCTCTTCTCTGAGCATCAAGAACAGCAATGGTAGCAAGATTCACAATCTCGTCTACGCTTGAACGCATCTGAAGTACATGTACCGGTTGCTTTAATCCCATTAAGATAGGCCCGATAACCTGAGCTACTTTCATTCCTCTTAAAATCTTGTATGATAGGTTTGCACTTTCAAGATTAGGGAAGATGAATGTATTAGCAGGCGTTGTTCCTAATTTTGAGAAAGGATAATCACTTAAATGATCGGCATTCATTGCAAAATCCGGTTGAATTTCACCATCTACAATCATTTTCGGATATTTCTCATGAAGAATGCTTACCGCCTTAGCTACTTTCTTGGAAGTTTCAGAGATTGCGGCAAAGTTTTCAAAACCGAGCATTGCAATTCTGGGTTCGATGGCAAAAGACTTTACCGTAAACTCTGCCATTTTAGCAATATTTACAAGATCTTCTGAGGTAGGATTCTGGTTGATAGAAGTATCTGCAAAGAAAATCGGTTTCTTCTCAGACAAAATCATCATCATCGCCGCTACTTTATCTACGCCTTTATCTTTTTCAATAACTTCAAGAATAGGACGTAATACCGAAGTATAATTTTTAGAGAATCCTACAATAAGACCATCTGTATCTCCATGTTTCAACATTAGAGGTCCAAAATAATCTCTCTGACGTACATATCTTTTTGCTTTGTACTCGTTCATCCCTTTTCTCTGACGAAGCTTCCAAAGAGTTTCTCTATATTTTTTTCTGTTTTCTTTCTGATCGTCATCACTTGGATCGATGATGGGCACATCAAGATTGATCCCATAACGCTCCATCTGCTGTTTGATGTATTTTTTATCTCCTAAAAGACTTGGGTAAGCAATCCCTTCTTCGTAAAGAATCTGAGCTGCTTTCAATACATTATATTCTTCAGCATTTCCAAGGGTAATTCTTTTTGGATTAGACTTGGCACGGCTCTGCATCATTCTTACCAATCGCTCATCTCTTCCCATTCTGTCAAGAAGTTGGTGCTCATACTCTTCAAAGTCAGTGATCGTCTTTCTTGCTACTCCACTTTCAATCGCCGCTTTTGCAACAGCACTTGATACTTTCGTGATCAATCTGTTATCAAATGGTTTCGGAATAAAATACTCTCTTCCGAATTGTAAGCTTTGAACATTATATGCTAAAATTACAGCTTCAGGAACGGGTTCTTTTGCCAAATCAGCGATCGCGTGTACCGCAGCTAATTTCATCTCTTCATTGATTCCTGTAGCCTGAACATCTAATGCACCACGGAAAATATAAGGGAATCCTAATACGTTATTAACCTGGTTAGGATAATCACTTCTTCCTGTTGCCATGATCACATCTTTACGAGTTTCAAGAGCAAGATCGTAAGCAATTTCCGGATCAGGATTTGCTAAAGCGAAAACGATAGGATTTTCGTTCATGCTCAGTAACATTTCCGGAGTCATTACATTTCCTTTAGATAATCCAACAAAAACGTCAGATCCTTTTACGGCATCTTCTAATGTTTCAATATCTGTTTGAGCAATGAAATCTAATTTTTCAGGAGTAAGATTTTCTCTTTTATGATTAATTACCCCCTTACTATCACACATCAGAACATTTTCCTTTTTTAGTCCTAATGAGATATAAAGTTTAGTACAAGCAATTGCTGCTGCGCCTGCTCCGTTAACCACCATTTTCACTTCTGCAATATCTTTATTGGAAATCTGCAATGAATTGATCAATGCTGCAGCTGAAATAATTGCAGTTCCGTGCTGGTCATCATGCATTAATGGAATATTTAATTCCTCTTTCAGCTTTTGTTCAATATAGAATGCTTCAGGAGCTTTAATATCTTCAAGATTAATTCCTCCAAAAGTAGGAGCAATTCCTTTTACTATTTCAATAAATTTATCCGGATCTTTTTCATCAATCTCAATATCAAACACATTGATATCTGCAAATATTTTGAACAACAGACCTTTCCCCTCCATTACAGGTTTCGAAGCTTCTGCTCCGATATCACCCAATCCAAGTACGGCAGTACCGTTAGAAATTACAGCAACAAGATTTCCTTTTCCTGTATAATCATATACTGTTTCCGGTTTGTCGTGAATTTCCATACAAGGAACTGCTACTCCCGGAGAATATGCCAACGATAGATCTCTTTGAGAAGAGTGTGGCTTTGATGGGATAACTTCTATTTTTCCTTTGGGTTCTGCTTTATGATAATCTAACGCGGCCTGGCTAAAGTTCTTTTCGTCGCGATGGTTTTTACTTGACATAAAATTTCGTTTTTTGTTAGAGTATATATTTAATGTGGTAATCTACTAAGCTTTCAATTGGTTTCTGAACAACATGTCCCACATTTAAATCAAGTTCTGTGGCAACAGAACGTAAAATATTTTCGTAATAATAAGCAATAGATCCAATAAAATTAATCTCGGCATCTTTTGCTTCCTGATAAGGCAAGACCTGATACTCAAAGAAACTTTTCATTTCTTCAAAAACCATATCCTTGAAATAAGGATGATCCTTTCTTTCGATAACAAATTTGGTAAAATTAGCCAAATAGGCATTTGGTCTTGTGGTATGATACATATTTTTCAATGCATCTTCAACGGTAAGTTGATAGTTAGCTTCGAATTCTGTATGAAGATCCGAAGGTAATTTTTTCATAAAATATCGACGTATCAATTGCTTTCCAATCGCACTTCCGCTTCCTTCATCCCCAATAAGGAAACCAAGAGACGGTAATTCAATTTTCACATTTACGCCGTCAAAATAACAAGAATTTGATCCGGTACCTAAAATACATACAATGGCGGGCTTCCCTCTGTACGCGGCATAAGCTGCTGCCATGAGATCTTCCTTTGCAATAATTTCTGCTTTTCCAAATACCTTCTTCAGTTCTTCTTCTATGGTTTCACAGTTCTTCTTTACTCCACATCCGGAACCATAAAAAAAGACTTTGGTGATTGAATTCTTCACCAACATCAGGTTGCTGTTCTTCTGGATTTCAGGAGCGATAAGTTCTCTATTAATAAAATTCGGATTAAAGCCTATAGTTTCTGTTTTCAAAAAAACTTTTTTAAAGTCATCAAGAATTACCCAATCCGATTTAGTAGAACCACTATCTACAATAGCAACCATATTTTAGATTTTAATTTAAGGATGCTAAATTATGAATTTATCTTCAATTAGCATTTAAAAACAACCTGGAAGCTGTCTAAAATCACTAATGTTTTATATCAGTCTTTTTTTTGTTAAATTGTAGAAGCCAGTCTTCTATTTCATCTTCCAGATAAGAAGTCTGTAAAACCATTGCATTAATAAAATCATCGGGAACAGGTTCCCCTTTGGAATTTTCAAGATTCCAAAGTTCATTAGACATATTTTCGTACTCAGAATAGACTCTTTTGAATCGAGAATTTTCTTTTTCGAGAGCCTCAATATTTTTCTGTTGAAGCTGGAATTTTCTGTATTTGTTTTGACGTTTCATACAAATATTATTATCAATTGGATCATAAAATGTTGGAGTAATATGCCTTCAACGGTGCATTACAAGATAGAAAAAACCATTAACACAAGAATTTGAAAATGAATTTATTATCAGGTGGTTGTTACATCATTCTGCTTATTAAAATTAGAAATAATTTTAATTCAAAAAAATATTTTAACAACTTTTTTCAGTGTTTAACATATAGTTATAAATTTGCATATTCATATTATGAATGGGTATGTTGATGAATGGTGTCATTCATTGTTTATTATAAGACATTCCTGATTAAAAATTATTTTCAGATAAAAAGTTCTGATCATCAGAATAATATGAGAAACATTTCCATATTTTTATTTTAGTTAAATGAAAGAAATACTTATACGCCAGAAACAGGTTCTGTTCTTCATCATTGCCGGAGGACTGAGTGCTATCATAGAGATTGGCAGCTTCAAGATATTCAGTACCTACTTGCCCCACTTCTTTGGAAAAGAAACCAATTTCCATGGCATCCACTATCCTTTAAGCAACATTTTTTCTACCAGCTGCGGAATCATCACCAACTATTTTCTAAGCATCTGGTTCGTTTTTGAAAGGGGGAAGCATTCGAAGAAAAAGGAATTTGCTTATTTTATGGGAGTATCTTTTATGTCTACTTTATTAAGTTTAGGATTCTTCCAGATATTTTATAGTTTCATATTTAAGGATAATATCAATTTATTTTTTTATACCTTGAGCCCGGAAATGATCAGCAAGATTGCTGCCATATTATTGGTTTCCATTCTTAATTATTCGGTAAAAAAGAAAGTAATTTTTAACGGTTAGACGGTGACAAAAATTTTAAATTATCTCTGGCGATTTTGGCTGTTGCTGATAGCATTTTTTTTAACAATCATTCTGGGGATCCCGGTTTACATTTTATCCTTTAATAAAAAGCATTATAAATACGCATATAAATTTATTCGTCTCTGGTGTTTTGGGATGTTTTATGGAATGGGCTTCCGTTATGATCTCATCAAACTTTCCGAGCAAAGAATAGATAAAAACAAGCCCTATGTTTTCATTTCCAACCATACTTCCATTATGGATATTATGTTGGTATGTATTTTATCCCCACAACATCCTATTTGTTTTGTGGGAAAAAAAGAACTTGTGAAAATTCCTATTTTCGGCACCATCTACAAAAGGATATGTGTAATGGTTGACAGAAGCAGTGCAAGGAGCCGTGCCGATGTATATAGAAGGTGTGCTGAAAAGATGCAAGAGGGAAACAGTATTTCAATTTTTCCTGAGGGAGGCGTTCCTGATGATACGTCAATTATTTTGGATGACTTTAAAGATGGAGCTTTCACTCTGTCTTCAAAACACAACTCACCTATTGCAGTTTATACCTTTATCGGATTGAAAGAAATGTTCCCTTTTGACAACTCTAAAGGGTATCCCGGAAGAGTAAAGGTATATTTTAATGGAGTCATAGATCCTACAACTCCTTCAAACGACTCAAAATCAGAAGCTTTCAAAGAAATAAAAAAAACACTCATCAAGTATTCTGTTTAAAGGAAATAGTTATATTTGTTGTGAAATCTTTAATAAATATGTCAAATTATTCTAAACAAACCAACTGGGCACAATTCATTCCATTGGTTACTGTATTCTTCTTCTGGGGATTTGTAGCTGCCAGTAATGATATTCTGATCCCGGTATTTCAAAAGGCCTTCCATTTAACGCAAACTGAAAGTATGCTTGTACAGATCTGCTTTTATGTTGCTTATACTGTTGGTTCTTTAATCTATATGCTTATCTCGAAAGGGATTAGACAAGATTTAATCAATAAAATCGGGTATAAAAACGGGCTCATCATTGGACTTCTCGTTTCTGCCTTAGGAACCTTATTATTCTATCCGGCAGCCAATTTACAATCTTTCCCATTGATGATCTCCGGACTATTTATTGTAGGTTTAGGTTTTTCTTTACAACAAATTGTGGCCAATCCTCTAGCCATTGAAATAGGTCCTACAGAAACAGGATCTCAAAGACTAACGATGGCAGGAGGAATTAATAATTTAGGAACTACTATCGGACCGCTTATCGTGGCATTTGCTATTTTCGGATCTGCTTCGGCAGCTAATACGGAGGCCAGTATAGAAAGTGTAAAAATTCCATACCTTATATTAGGAGTTGCTTTTGTATTGGTAGCTCTAATGCTAAAATTTTCGTCTCTACCCGCAGTAACTCCAACGAATCTTGATGATACAGATGATTCTGCTCCCGGTGAACACAGAAAATCTGCATTCCAGTATCCTCAGTTGGTGATGGGAATGATTGCTATCTTTGTGTATGTTGGTGTGGAAGTTTCTACAGCAAGTAATCTTCCGGCCTATATGGAAAAGAATTTAGGCTTTGAAACGAAAGACGTAGCCCCTTATGTTTCATTATATTGGGCATCCTTAATGATTGGCCGTTGGACTGGTGCTGTAGAGGCATTTGACGTTAATGCCGGTTTTAAAAAGATATTGAGATTCCTGGCTCCTTACCTTGCATTTGGTGTATTCTTATTAGTTAATGCAATTGCAAAACATGACCTTTCTCCTTTTTATGTATACGCATTTGTTATTATTGCAATGATTATTTGTGATATTATGAGTAAAGGGAATCCGGCAAGAATGCTTTTGATATTCTCAATAGCGGGGATAACAGCTTTACTTATCGGAATGTTTACTAAAGGAATGGTTTCCGTATATGCATTTACAAGTGTAGGTTTATTCTGCTCTACTTTATGGCCTTGTATTTTTGCCTTAGCTATTAATGGGCTTGGAAAACATACCAATCAAGGATCAGGCTACCTGATTATGATGATCATGGGAGGAGGTATTGTTAGCTTACTACAAGGGTATATTGCAGATATCATCAATATCCAGTTCAGCTATATCGTAGGTGTTATTTGTTTTGCTTATCTTGCATTCTATGCTATAAGGGTAACCGGCATTTTAAAATCTCAGGGTATTAACCTGGATCAAATATCTAAAGGTAATGGTCATTAATATTACGAAAATAATATATAAAAAAAGAAGTTGGGCAGGTGTATTACTTGCCCAATTTCTTTTGTTCTACTTTTTCTCAAAGTCTGCGGTAATGGTTTCTTTTTTTGAAAATTTCTTTGAATTTCAGAAAGGTTTTCATCAGTCTATCTTCAGCTGGATTCCATTTTCTATGGGAGACCTGATTTATATTATTCTTGGAATTTTACTTTTATATTATTTCATGGGTCTGTTTAAAAAGGGAAAAAGAAATAATGCCATTTTAAAAATTCTGATGATTCTCAATATCTTTTATTTTATTTATCAGATATTTTGGGGAATGCTGTATTTTCAGACCCCTATTATTAAAAAACTTTCAAATCAAGAAAAGCCAGAAACAGAAAAGGCAAAAAAACTAGTCTTACAGTATCTTGAAAAATGCAGAGTAACCCGACAATCTGTTCATGAGGATCATAAAGGGGTATTCATCATTAGCAATTTGAAGTCCATACAACAGGAAATACTCCTTCAACAGACAAAGCTCCCTCATTACATATCAAATAAGAAAGCGCCGCAGATTTTGAGCATTAAATCCAGCTTGTTTAGGAATGTGATGAGCTTTACCGGTATTTTGGGATACTACAACCCTTTTACGGCCGAAGCGCAGTATAATTCTGAGTTACCATCTACCTTTATTCCTTTTACTACAGCTCATGAAAGTTCTCATCAGTTAGGCTTCGCAAGAGAACAGGAAGCTAATTTTGTGGGCTATTTGATAGGTATCAATTCCAGTAATATGGATTTAAGATATAGCACAGAATATTTTACATTGAAAAGCCTTTTAAGATTTATTGTGGAAGAAGATCCTGAGTTTGTAAAATCAGTTCTTAACAAGTATTCTCCGGCTATGAAAAGAGACCGAGCCAATGAAAAAAGATTTATGTTTACCCACCAGGGCTGGTTGGATGATTTCTTTGGATACGCTAATAATCTTTTCCTTAAAACGAATCAACAGGAAGGGGCAGTTACCTATTCTTACTTCATTGATCTTCTTTTAAACTATGAAAAATAGGTATAAAAAAGAATCGTATCAGGCGATACGATTCTAAAAACACAAATGATGAAAAAAAATTTATTACCTTGACTTGTTCCCTCATTCAAGGCGATGTAAAAGTACGACATATTTTATAAATACAAAAACATTTCTTTTCTTTTTTGAAACTTTATGAAAACTTTATGATTTTTTAAGTTTTTTTGAGTTCAACACACAATATCATTAATCCTGTTCCATCTTCTCATACGACAGCAAAACATCAATTAAAGTACAATTAGCATGAATAAACAACAAAAATTTAAACATTTGTTTGAACAATAAATATTCCAGTTATCCCCTGTTTTGCATCGATAAAAAATTGGAGTTATTTACCCTATAATTAGGAATATCTCTAAAATTTGAATCCAGATAATTGATGAAACTTTTAAGGTCTTTTTTATTATGCTTCGAACTTAATTCGAATCAAAAACAATACTTCAAAACCCATCTACACATATAACCTAAGTTCCAAATCTTACAAAGAATCATGGCATTTTATCACTTTTAAAAATACATGTCTTATAATATCTGACCAAATAGTCATAAATAATCATTTCAAAAAGTCTCTGGTTCGAAATAAACATCCGATTAATGTGCATATGGAATATGCTTGAAAACAGATTATGAAGGGAATTTGAGCAATGTTTTGTAATGTAATGAAGGATTTCTTTAGACTCATTAATATTCTGAAGAATTGCCGCTCTGAAGGGTAAATAATCATCCTGTTCAATAAACGCTGAATACTGAGTAATAAACATCCGATATTTTTTATCCAGTTGGCTATTCAGCCTTTTATCAGCATTAAATTCTCGTTTGAAAGCCAGGTTACTTTCTTTTACCCAATCTAACTTTTCATGAATCTGGCAACCCAAACAGTCTAATATCTGATCTATATAAAAAAGCATAACCATTATTTTTTCTTCGTCATCAAAATGAAGATACTCATTGAGTATATCTGTGCTGCTTTTCCAAAATAAAAACTCAGCCTGTTCGATTGTGGCTTCTCCATACCGTTCAATTTCCCTTTGATAAGCATCAATTATAAAATCTGATATTTCTCCGGAATCTCTATATTCCTCCAAATACTTATTGACCAGTGAAAGGCATCTGTTAAAGTATTGAAGATCTGACAACTCAAAACGAATCCGAAGATGAAACTGTGGATCACTATATCGAATAAAGAACCATTTTTTGATTAAGCCTTCGTCCTGCAATTGCTGTAGTAAAGGTATTACAGCCTCCTCTAATACGATATCAGCGGTCTTTATTCCTGTATAAACTTTGATATACAGCCATTCGCTTCCGGGAATAAACGTTCTTTTCATCAATATCTATTTTAATCTATACATTGGAAAAACATACTCATGTTTAAAATCTTCCTTCTCGTTAAAAAGAAATTCTTCTATCATGATTGCTTTTTTCTTTTTAATCGTTTGAATAAAAAGTGTAGCCAACGTATAATTTTCAAGGTTCAGAGTCAAAGTATTATCTGATTCAACCCATTGTACCCATATAGGAATTCTTCTTTTTAATCTCCAATTTTTCAATTCAGACAGCAATTTATTTTTGTCTAAAATGAACTGTTCTAAAAAAATAATATCTTTATCATAGATTTTCCAGGAAGCTTTGGAAAGGATAATATTTTTATATTCGACTCTTGGAAGAAATTTGTAAATCTCCTTTAATCCACCCCAGTTAAAATGTAAACCACCTCTTATTTCCTGAGAATAAAGATCGGAAAGAAAGTGATAAACCGGTAAGGTATTATGAAAATAATTATGAGCATTCGTCAAATAAGGCCTAATTTCTTTATTAAGTCTCCTAGATCGTAAAATAATTTTATCATTTTTCAAAGAAATATAAAGATCATCTAAAGGTATTTGATTTTCCTCCGGCAAAACAGACTGCGCCATGTAAGGAATCTCGTAATGCCTTATTGTAGGCCTTCTAATAACATTTCCTATTCTTGCTTCAGGCAAGTGAATTACTTCTGCTAAAATGTATTCAGGATTCAAAACATCTTCTCTATCCGCAATAGTTTTTGTAAGCTTATGGACTTCAGATTTATCAGAGCAGAATCTCCCTAATAAATTTGCTGCACTACTTCCTGTACTCCCATTAAAGAATAATTTTTCTTTACCATTCTCTGATATGATTTCTGCCAAAAAGGAAATTGTATCGGGTAAATCATCCCATATTTCACGTAACTCTTCAAAATCATTATCCAGTAATTCTATCTTATATTGGTTTTCTAATAAAGCACCCTGCAATTTCTCATTAAGAACTCTTTGAACCGGATTAAGCTCAATATTTATACTTTTATGTTTTTCAGAGATTGGAAGTAGTAAGTCATCTAAATAAGGATGAATTCCTTTTAATGATGGACTTTGCTTATAACCAATACCGATTTCCGAATCAAGAACGTACTGCAAGGGGACTTCCTGAGCTTCAAATCGATCATTAAATGCTTTTTTGAATTTTTCTAAACGGATATCTTTTGCAGATAAGTTTATTTTGTTCAAAAAGCTAAATGCGGTTTTAAGTTCTTTTTTCCAATAAGTTGATAAGGCCGAATTATCTTTATGATATAAGTCTGTTTGAAATAGGTATTTTTGATCATATTCTATCTCAAAAGATGCAATAAGATTTTCAATATCAGTATATTTCGAAATGACATTACCTATATTTCGATCTAGCTCATCCAGTTTATTTTTTATAGACATCAAAATATTGACTTCATATGCCTTAAGTCTTTCTAAAACAGAAATTATAGTATCTAAAAAATCTCTTCCTGAAACATTAGGCTCTATTTCACTAGTGAGGACCTGATTATCGATAAGCTCTTCTATAAATTCCAGTGCCTCTTCCCTTGCTATATCTTCCGTAGTCAGAATCTCAGCAAGTTGGTGCATTGTTTTTCCTTGTTTTGAGCATTGCAATACCTCTTGTAATTCTTCAGAGAGTGGTGCTGATGAAATAATATAATCCCGCTTTCCACCTGAGTATTGATATTCTATATAACGGATTTTTGTTCCTACTTTATAAATAGTATTATTAGGATAAAATAAAAGTTTATTTCTGATTTGTGGTTTTTTCACAAGATGTTGGGCCAAGGATACAAGAAAGTACATATCCAGCCTAGTATCTCGAACTAAATAATCTGTGTATATCTGATCTTCACACAATTCTTCACATTCAGAATTTTCATTAAATCCCCCTAAACCCACTCCAGAAAATAAGCCGAATGGAGTACAACGCGTACTCATTCTGCTATAATATTTTAATATGGTATGTTTTAGTTTCTGATATTCTTTTTGTGAAAGTTGTTTTTCTTTTTGAAGCCACCCGGTAATTTCTTCGTACAAATCAGGTGAAGCCAAATAGAGAGCTTCCAGAAAGACTAAATTATCAGCAAATTTATATTGCAATTCTTCATCTGAAATTTCATCTTTATTTACCGCTTCAAGAAATTTTTTACTCGAAAATAAAGGAGTGCGTACACTATATTTTTCGAAAAATTGATAAGGAAAACGAGACATTTATTTTTTTATTTCTTCTTTGGGCTGATAATCCGGGTGCCCTAATTGCCAGAAAGCAAAAGCAAAAACATCAGAAAATTTTGAAAGTACATGTGTTGCTGTTGTATTCACACCGTGTCCACCCTCATAATCTATTTGAAGTAATACGGGATTATCTGATATAGTATTGGCTTGTAGTTTCGCAGCAAATTTCACAGGTTCCCACACAAATACTCTTGGATCATTTATTCCACCTGTTATAAAAGTAGCAGGATATTTTGTTCCTTTTTTAATATGCTGATAAGCATCCATTTCCAATAAACTTTTAAACCCTTTAGGGTCTTTAGCCGAGCCATACTCATCTTGACTATTTGTAGAAGTGATAACATCACGCAAGGCATTCGTGGTTGGCACTTCCAGAATTGCAGCCTTAAATAAATCAGGTCTTTCAGTTATTGCCCGTCCTACTGTAATTCCTCCTGCACTAGCCCCCCAAATTGCTACTTTATCCTTTGAGGTATATTTTTCATTAATTAAATACTCAGTACAATCAATTAAATCTTTCCAGGAGTTTGGCTTAGTTTCCTTATATCCTCCCAACCGCCATTTTTCACCTTTCTCGCTCCCCCCTCTCACATGGGCGGTTACAAAAATACCACCTTCTTTTACCCATAATAAATACATTCTCCCAAAAAGTGGATTTTTAGATATGCCATAAGCTCCATAGGCATCTATTAAGACAGGATTTTTTCCATTTCTTTTAACATTCTTATTATAGATAAGTGATAAAGGTATTTCTTCACCGTCTCTCGCTTTAACTGTAATTTCTTCAACTACGAAATCTTTAAATTCAGGATATTCTATAACCGGAGTTATGTTCTCAGCAAAAAAAGAATTTGATTTTATATCATATTTGAAGCGCTGTTCATCATTAGCCCAACCGGAGCAATTTACCCATAGGTCTGAAAATTTTTCTCCTTTTGATTCTAAATAGATATTCCCCGATGGATATGGAAGTTTAATGGGTATATCTTTATCCTCATTATATAGATATAGTTTTGCTTCTACCCCGTTTTTGATGGTTGTGTAATAGATCCCATCTTTAGTTATTCTATACTGGCCAATCACTTCATCTTTTTTTTCAGGAATCAAAACAATCGGGTTTTTAAAATTTGGAGTTTCAAAATTTGTTTTACAAAGAGTATAATTTTGAGTACTGTACTGGGATAGAAAATACATATCATTATCAGCAAGCTGTAAAGATCTTACTTTATCATTTTTATTATAAAGTGGTTTCCATGTTTTTTTATCTTTCAGTAAATCTTGTTTTGAAATAATGAAAGTTTGTCTATAATAGCTATTATCAAGCAACATTACTGTATAATAATTATTATTGGAGTCTAAAATAATCGGAGGTCTACTTTCATCTAAATTTAATTCAGGATTATTTTTAGTAGAAAAGACATCTTTTAATTCTTTTGGATTAGTACCGATTTTATACAAAACAATCTGTGTGTTTTTATAAAAGTCCAGAGATCGCACATCACTAAGAGGAAAATAGGTATAAAAAAAGCCGGAATTATCATCCAGCCAATATATTCCTCCTACATTGGCAGGCATTACGTTAGTAATAACTTCAGGATGAATATGTTTATCCTTTACATCCATAATAATTACATCAGCCAGCTCTTTTCCTTTTTCCGCCATAGCAATGGCTATCTTATCTCCTATTAAACTAGGGCTGATGTAATTAATGATGTATTCGTGGTTGCCCTCAGAATTCCTAAAACTTGCGGGATCAAAAAGAAGCTCTTCCTTTCCCGAAAAACCTTCACGGTAATAAAGCTTTGCAGTTTTTTCATTACCATTTCTCTTTAGGTAAAAGTATTTATTATTATTTGTGATTTTTAAGCCAGATAGAGAAAATCCTTGTCTACGATCCATTTCTAGTCTTTGTTCAAGATAATAGCCTCGTTTGGGAATTTGAGCAAACAGAGAATTAGTATAGTCTGTCTGCGTTTTCATCCATAATTTTGTAGAAGGATTTTCCAAATCTTCTAAATTTCTGTATTCATCTACAACCTTAGTTCCAAAATATTCTTCTGTTACAGGAATAGAAGGAGCAGGATTGTTTTTTTGACCATTTAGAGAAATTATATAAAAAAAACTAATAATAAATATTAACTGCTTCATGCTCTTAGCTAAGGTTTCACAATAGTTTCAGGCTTTTGGGGAATAATTGTTGGCGGTTCATCTCCACCCGTGTTAAAATTCATTTCAAGACCGCCTCCGCCTCCGAAAATTGCTTTCATGTTATTGATCTTCATGATTTGTGTTTTTTTCAACGATAATTTCTTTTCTTGATTGTTTGTTTTTTTCATGATAAAAATATTTAATTCTTATAGCAAATAAAAGAATATTTTTCAAATTCACCATAAAAATGAGCTCTAGATTTATAAATTTATATCTTAATTATTCCATTTTTTTTCAATATCAATTGTTTACATTTTTTCCCATATGTCATTCTGTGTTGCTTTTTTTAGGTAAAAAAAAATGTAAATTTGTAGATGTAGTTACAAGATGATGAAATATCTTTTTTTATTTATAATATTATTTAGCAGTTTTATTGCTGCACAAAAAAACAAGGTTGACAGTCTGGGTGAACTGAAATATTCTGAATTAAAGAATAAAATTTATGACCACTTTCAACATAATAAAATTTCTGAAGCGGGTCAAATAGCAAAATATTATCTACAGAAAGCAAAAACCGAAAAAAACACTCTCGAAATAGCAGAAGGTTATAATCTCGTACATTACAATGAAGATTTTCCCACAGCTCTAAAGTATATTGATAGTATGGAGGTAATCACAAAGAACATAAAAAGTGATATATATCCTGCACGCATTTATATGATTAAAGGAGGTCTATATTATACAAATAACAACTTAAAAGCAGCATTAGATAACTATATTTTAGGGCTCAAATATGCAAAAGAACAAAATGATAAAAAACAAATTGCACATGCAAATATAAATATCGCGTATATCAATAACTATATAGGCAAGAACATTGAAGCAGCTAAAATATTTCGATACTACCTATATCATAAAGATGATATTATAAATGATCAACAGAGCAGTCAGATGCGCTTAGCTTTAATAAGTTGTTATCTGGAAATGGATAAATTAGATTCTGCTAATATATTAATTAAAGAAGGGCAAAAGTTAGCTTCAATCAATAAAAATAAATATGAACCCTATCTCTATTCTTATTTATCCGGAAGTTATGACCTTAAAACAAAAAATTATGACACTGCAATCATAAAACTAACTGCAGCCTACGATTATTTTTCTAAATCCGGAGAAAATAGCAGTGCTAACTATAGTCTTTATAATTTAGGAAAAACGTATGAAGGGTTACAAAATAAAGAAAAAGCTTTAGAAACTTATATTAATTTAGATGCAAGTGTACAAAAACACGACTTGGTCTTTCCTGAACTTCGTGAGGCGTATACTTTCCTTATAGACTATTACAAGGAAAAAGGTAACAAAGAAAAGCAATTATATTATATCGACCGTTTTTTAAAAGTTGATAAAAAACTTGATGAACAAGTACTTTACTTATCTACAGAATTACCAAAAAAATATGACACTCCCAATCTTTTACAGGAAAAAGAAGAGATTATAGAAGATTTAAAAACGAGAAAAGAAATTCTTTACATTTCTCTTTGTGTCTTGATCACAGTACTTTTATTGGTCATCTATCTTTATTTTAAATCTAAGAGAACAGAGAAAGAGCAGAGAAAAATTGCACAGGATTTGATCAATTTGGTTGAAAAAAGAAATATTGAAGAGAAAAATGAAGATGAGAAAAGAGAATCTATCGATATTGAAATAATAACTATACCTGTTTCGGAACCAAGTGAAGAGGATGATAAAGCCACAAAAATCATATCTGAAGAGGTCACTCAATTTATATTACAGGAATTGAGAATATTTGAATCCAAGGAACTTTTCTTAAAAAAGGGTATTACGTTAGCCAGTTTAGCAAAAAATATAAAAACAAATACGGCCTATTTATCCGAAATAATCAATACCCATAAAGGAAAAAACTTTGCAACTTACCTTAATGATCTTAGAATTGACTTTGCTTTAAATAGGCTGGTAAAAGACAAAAAGTTCCGTTCTTATAAAATAGCTGTTATCGCTGAGGAATTGGGATATAACAATGAACAGGCATTTTCTTTAGCTTTTAAGAAAAAAACAGGCACCACTGTTTCTACATACATCAAGGAGATTGATAGTTTGAACAATCCTAAAAATTAATAATCAGTTATATTTCGAGATATTACCTTTTAATTCTCAATACAAACGTAGATTAAAGTCCGGTAAAAAATAATTAATTATTTTTTACCGGACTTTAATCTACGTTTGGCTGAACTTCTTCTAGGCCTTCCCGTATTAAATATTGCAGCAAAAAGCTACAAAACAAGTATTGTTTTGTCTGAAATAATACTTGTTTTTAATTCTTATTCTACTCTATATAAAGCTCTCGTTAATTCGCTTAAAAAGCAATTTAATTCACTACTATACAATTATTTAAATCACACACATTTATAAATCTACAACATAAATTTATAAATCTAAAATCATAACATTTTTTTTGTGATTCATCCTTATGTATGTTTGCTTCAGGTAAAAACACAAGTATTTATTTTTGTATGTGTACAGTACAAAACCTAAATATAGGATGATTGCTGAAAAGCCCATGTCAGGGATTATATGACATACTATATTAATAAATTTAAAACTTTTAAGAAATGAAAAAATTAAATGTGTCTCAAATGGAAAATTTACAAGGGGGTAATCCAAAATGTACTTGGGGATATGCCGGAACATTAGCTGCTATGTCTGCATTAGCTGGTGGGGCAGGAATCTTTGTTTTCGGAGTTGGAATGTTACTTTGTGACTAAACTTTAATTAACTAGAAGGGAAAATTTCCCTTCTAGTTCTAATATTAAAAAGATGAATTTTATTGAAAAGATTAAAATAACAAAACGAAAGCCTAAAGTAATTTTAGGGAAATACTTTCTCCCTTTCTCGTTGAATGAATATTTTTTATTATTTACCTTTTTACTTTTCTTCTGTTTTGTTTTTTATGCTTACATAGAAA
The DNA here is from genome assembly GCA_963518055.1 of uncultured Chryseobacterium sp. Classification (GTDB taxonomy): domain Bacteria; phylum Bacteroidota; class Bacteroidia; order Flavobacteriales; family Weeksellaceae; genus Chryseobacterium. The sequence goes on along the minus strand of CAUQIC010000014.1, from coordinate 112,813 downwards.
GCAACTTTAGTACAATACTGATATTTTCTTTTTTATTATATCTTTTTCTTTTTGGAAAAATAATCTTTCATAGATTTTTTAAAGAAATAGAAACAAACCTTTTACTTCATGACAATAATTCTATAATTCAAAATATTGCAAGTAAGCAAAAGATCGTTTATCAGTCAGAAGACATACAAGGGCATTATATCTTTGAAATACCAAATAAAAAAGATACCGAATATATTGTCATCATCTGTGAGAATGATAGGATTTTTATCAATAATTTTTATGATAGAAAATTATATAATCTTTTCGGAAATAAGAGTATCAAAGCAATTGAGAATCTAATTCTTTTAAAAACCAAAGTTCTATCAAAACAAAGGATCAATAATTATTTATGAAAAATTTTATTCTTTTCATAGCTATTGTTTTATGCTATTTATTATTAACGTATTTAGATAAAAACTATATAACAACCAGCTCCAAAATTATAGATTTTCTTGCAAAAGATTATCCTAACGATGCTGTCCAAAATTATATGGAAAGCCAAAAAAAATGGGGATGGCTTTCTTATGTAATGTCGCCTTTTACACTAGGAATCAAAATCATGTTGGTTGCTTTTTGTCTAAACTTTATTAAACTCTTTGACTTACCCGGTTTGGAAAATATAAAATTTACAGACTTTGTAACTCTTGTTTTAATAGCAGAATCTGTTTTTATCATTGCAGGGTTTTATAAATTTGTCAATTTCTATTGGATTGATACTGATTATACCTTGGAAAATCTACAAACGTACTATCCTTTCTCTCTATTGAATTTGAAAGAGTATATTTCAACGGATAAATGGTTTGCTTATCCTTTACAACTAGTGAATTTATTTGAGCTGTTCTATTGGGGGATTTTAGCCTGGGGAATCTGGGAGCTTTCTGATAAAAGAGTCAGTTTTCCCAAGTCTTTTGGATTAACAACACTTACCTATGGTATTGGACTTTTATTTTGGACAGGTGTCGTTTCGTTTTTAATACTAAATATACAATCTTAAAAATGAAAAATAGAAAGTTCTTAAAAGCAGCAGTTATTATTATTCCTATTATATTAACAGGTATTCTTACATGTCTTTTTCTTAGTTTTAAAAAAAAGGAAGAAAAAATTGAAGCTCTAAAAAACTTACCTGCATTTAGTCTTGAAACAATACACCATACTTTATTGACATCAAAAAGTCTGGTTAATAACCATACTAAAGTTATTATTTATTTCAGCCCTACATGTCATTATTGCCAGGCAGAAGCAGAAGAATTATTCAAGGTACACCGTCAATATAAAAATATTCAATGGATTTGGGTTGCCAGTGAATCTCTTGAGGAGATAAAACAATTCGCTTTTAACAACAACCTGAATAATCAACCCAATATTTTTTGGTGTCATGATGAAAAAGCAACATTTTACCAAAAACTAGGAATGAAAGGCGTCCCCTATTTCTTAGTATATGATAAAAATAACAACCTCATTAAAAGAAATTCAGGAGCTATAAAACTAGAAAAATTAGTAACCTTTTCTGATGAAAAAAAATAAACTAATAAAAACGACATTTTCACTTCAAAAAGATCACACAGATTGTGGAGTTGGCTGTCTTCAATCTTTGGTAAGATATTATGGAGGAAATATATCACTTGAAACACTCCGAGAGAAAAGTGGGACCGGAAAAACCGGCACTACCTTACTGGGACTCTATCAAAGTGCCTCTGAGATTGGTTTTGACGCCGAAGGCTGTGAGGCTGATACTGATGCTCTCATTAAACATGGAGAGCCTGTCATTTTACATGTTATTATAGACAAAAAATTTGAACATTATGTTATCTGCTATTCTTACAATGATTCTGGAAACAATCAATTTTATATTGGAGATCCTGCAAAGGGTTTAGAATATTGGACTCAGGAATACCTGGAAGAAGTTTGGCAATCAAAGACCTGCCTCACTCTTATCCCTAACAGTCGGTTTGAAAAAAAGAAAGAAACACAGAAAAAGAAAATAAACTGGATTAAAAACCTTATCCGGGATGATCAGGAAGCCATTTATATTATTATTTTGCTGGGATTAGCCTTCACACTCTTAGGAATGTCTATGTCCATTTTTTCACAAAAATTAATCGATGATATTTTGCCAAAGAGAAAAATACCGCTTTTACTAGTAAGCATTTCCTTCCTTGGCTTTTTACTCTTTGCAAGGACAGGTGTTCAGGCATTAAGAGAATTATATATCATTAAACAAAGCAAATCCTTTAATGAACGGATTAACAAAAAGTTTTACCATGCACTCCTCCATCTTCCTAAAATATTTTTTGATACCCGAAAAATCGGAGATTTTGCTGCTAGGCTCAATGATACACAAAGGATACAAAATGTTATAAAACAATTAATCACCAATACTGTGGTTGATATTTTAGGAGTATTAATATCAATTGGATTCCTTTTCTTCTATTCCTGGAAGATTGCCATGATCTGCATTAGTATTTCTCCCATTGTTTTTTACATTATTTTCAGTTTTAATAAAAAAATAATTGAAGCACAAAGGGATGTAATGCAATCCTACAGCGCCAATGAGTCTAATTATATTGATAGTATAAAGGGAATAGAAGTGATTAAAAGTTTTTCCAAACAACATTTATTTGGAAAGAAGAATCATCTTATTTTTAATTTTTTCCAAACCAAGATCTTCGAACTGGGAAAACTTAATCTTACCATTTCCTTGTATTCAGGAATCGTTTTAGTTATTTTTATGTTGATAATTCTGGGATTTTCTTCATACAGTGTTTTAAATCACAGTATCAAAATTGGAGAATTAATGGCCATTATCGGGATCTCCAGTTCACTCCTTACATCAGTCACAAATCTCGCCTTAGTCACCATCCCGGTACAAGAGGCAAAAGTTGCTTTTGAAAGAATGTTTGAATACTCATCATTAAAAGAAGAAGAAACAAAAGGACTCGAGATTGAAAAGATCACTTCCATTGATTTGAAAAATATTGATTTTAGATTTAAAGGAAGAAGCAGACTTTTAAATCAAATATCTTTTACTCTTCAAAAAGGAAATATAATCTGTCTATTAGGGAAAAGCGGGTGTGGAAAAACAACATTAATTGAAATCTTACAAAAAAACTATCTCCCTGAAAATGGAGAGATCATTGTCAATGACAGCATAAATTTAAAAGATATTTCTATTAATAACTGGAGAAACCTTATCAGTACTGTTCCACAAAACATCCAGCTCTTTAATGGAAATGTATTAGAGAATATCATTCTTAGTGAGCACGTAAATGAAAAAAGATTACATGAAGTCATTTCATTGGGATTTGATCAATTTATAAACTCTTTACCTCAGGGACTTTTAACCTTGGTAGGCGAAGAAGGTATTAATTTATCCGGTGGGCAAAAACAACTCCTTGGCTGGATGCGTGCGTTATATCACGAATCTCAGTTTTTAATTTTAGATGAGCCAACTTCTTCCTTAGATGAAGAAAACAGAAAGCTTATTTATCAAATCATACAAAAATTAAAATCAGAGAAAATTATCTTCATAATCAGTCATTATCTAGAAGATCTAAAAGATATTTCTGATGATATTTTAATCATCCATGACACAAGATTAAGTCAGAAAGCAACAATGGCTTAAGCCTACATAGAAAATAGAGTCTTACATATGAATGCGTGATCAGGTCTTCCTTAATTATTGTAGAGAAGGCCTGATTTCTTATAATTGTTACAGAGGCATATTTATAAATACTATTAATTCATAATACATCTTCTAATATCAAGATTTCAATAGGGAAACCTTCTTAAAAAAAATAAAATATTGAAACTCAAAACAAATCTACTAACACCCGATTATATCTCACTAATAAAAGAAAAAAATTTTTGTTTATTTAAAACATCTGTGTATTTTAGATAAAAATATTAATATGATTTTTGACAAACTAATAAACTATCTGAAACTTGATAAACAGGAATTTATTTTCCAGTTCAACTCTCATCCCAATTACCCATCAGCACTGGCTTTCAGTGATACATTAAACTTTTTGGGAGTAAAAAATGACGCTTATGAGCTTGACAAAGAATATTGGGATGAACTTCCGGAAGAATTTATTGCGATTGTTGAAAACTCTTTCTCTTTGGTAAAAAAGTCAGGAAATACCTACTCAGTATACTCTGAAAAAGCAAAAACACTTGACAAAGAAGAACTTTATAAGAAATCAACAGATTTCGTATTGCTATTTGAAAAAACTGAAAATGCTGAAAGTAAACTGACTTTCAATTTTAAACCCATCTTATATGCAGTCTTTGCAATCATTCTTATTTATTCTTTCCTTAGCCAAACTAAATTTGAAGCCCTTTTCAATCTGTTATCATTGGCAGGAGTATATATATCATTGGAAATTTTCAATCAAAAATTCGGAAATGTTTCTACGGTAATCGGAAGTATTTGTGGTGGTGGAGGTGGTGCTGCGGCCAGCCAAACCACCAATTCTTGTGATAAGATTATAAAACAAGATAAAACAAGTATTCTGGGTTTAAAATTTGCAGATTTCTCTCTGATTTATTTTACCGGACTTGCGGTATTAGGGTTGTTCTTACCAGCAACAGCTTATATTGTCAAGGGATTTACCTTTGTTTCAATTTTAGCTATTGGTTATTCTCTCTACATTCAGGCTTTTGTAGAAAAAGCATTTTGTAGAGTCTGCCTCTTGATCATTTCAATTTTGGTAGGACAATTGGTAATCAGCAACATTTTCTTTCAGGATTTATCATTTGGAATAGGGGCCCTTTTATTGACAATTATCCTTTGGGCACTTATTTTCTCAGCAGTATTATATTTTAATACTCTATTGGAGCAAAAAGAGACCCTGCAAAAATCGAATGCAAAAAATCTTAGATTTAAAAGGAATTATGAGCTGTTCAAAAGCCAATTACTGGAAAATGAAAAAATAGATTTCCAGGATACTCAAACTTTCTCAGTGGGAAAAAAAGATTCCAATCTTCGTATTTCTATTGTTTCAAATCCTTATTGTGGATTCTGTAAAGATGCTCATAAGCTGGCAGAAAGTATTTTAAAAAAATATCCTGATCATGTTTCTTTGCAAATGAGGTTCAATTATACAACCGACAGAGCCAATGAAAAATATACTCAACTTATTTCCGATCTAACCTATATTTATAATAATAAACCGGAAAAAGAATTCCTCCACGCCATTGAAGAATGGTTTGAAACAAAGGACGAAGGGAAGATTAATGTTTTATCAGGAGGTGTTCCAACTTCGGAAAACCTGAATCCTTTAACTGAAATGTCAAACGAAAATAGTGCTGCAGGACTTAACTTCACCCCTATTTTTATTATCAATGGACATCAGTTCCCTGAAAAGTATGACCGTGAAGATATTTTATATTTCGTTGACGAATTAATAGAAGATGATGACTTCTCGTAAATAAATATCATCAGTATGAAATTTTCACTATCTTAGGAAAAATAAAAGCGGTGTCCGAAAAGCTACGAAAGAGTAGGAAAAACTAAAAAAACTATTGATTATGAAGACCTTTAAAAAACTTTCGAGAGAGAATTTAAGGATTCTAAAAGCAGGAATCACTCAGGAATGTGCAAGAATCCAAAGCGAGGCAAGCTATTGTGAATCTAAAACAAACCCTCCTAAAGAAGGTGCAATAAACGCTTGTAACAAATGGTGTTATTACTAACCGACCATTTAACTGAATTGTAACATTGAATAAAGAAAAAATGTCGTCATCTTTTGGCGACATTTTATAATGAGAATTAATTTTGAAGAAGTTTCCTTTTTATAAGCAACCAGATACTAAAGACTGTGGCCCTACCTGCCTTAGAATTGTAAGCAAACATTATGGCAGAAGCATATCTTTACAGCAAATTCGTAATCTTTCAGAGACTACTCGTGAAGGAAGCAGCCTTCTTGGACTGAGCGATGCAGCAGAAAATCTCGGATTCCGTTCAATGGGAGTCCAAATCGACTTTAATACCCTTGTAGAAGAAGTTCCGTTTCCATGTATCGCACACTGGAATAAAAATCATTTTGTCGTTGTTTATAAAATTGACAAAAATAACAAAGTATATATATCTGATCCCAGCTATGGGTTAATCACTTATACCAGAGATGAATTTATCCAATCCTGGATTGGGGAAAATGCCAATGAAAATACAGAAGAAGGGATTATTCTTATTTTGGAAACTACCCCAGCATTTTTCCAAACTGAATTTGATACAGATGAAAGCAAAGCAAGTTTTACTTTTCTTTCCAAATACCTTCTAAAATACAAATCACTTGTTATACAACTGGCAGTAGGTCTTTTGGGAGGAAGTTTACTCTCATTGATCTTTCCTTTTCTTACCCAGAGTATTGTAGATGTGGGAATACAAAACCAGGATATCAACTTTATCTACATGGTTTTGCTGGCACAGGTTATGCTTTTCTTTGGGAGAATGGGGATAGAGGTCATCAGAAGCTGGATTCTTCTGCATCTTTCAGCCAGAATTAACATTTCCATTATCTCCGATTTTTTCATCAAGTTGATGAAGCTTCCTATCAGTTTCTTCGATACGAGGATGACAGGAGATATTATGCAGAGAATCAATGACCACCATAGAATAGAGCAACTCCTTACAAGTTCATCATTAAACACGTTATTCTCATTAGTTAACCTTATTATTTTCAGTATTGTCCTCCTTTTTTATGATTACAGGCTATTCGTTGTTTACCTTGTAGGAGCTATATTATATATCGGATGGATCAGTTTCTTCCTGAAAAAAAGAAAAGAGCTTGACTATAAAAGGTTCTCTCAGGTTTCTCAGGAGCAAAGTAAAGTTATTGAGTTGATTAACGGTATGCAGGAGATTAAAATGCATAATGCCGAAAAACAAAAACGATGGGACTGGGAATTTCTTCAGGTCAAATTATTTAAAATCAGAATAAAATCTCTCTCCTTAGAACAATGGCAATCTGTAGGAGGAAACTTTATCAATCAGATGAAAGATATCCTGGTAAGTTTCCTATCCGCAAAATTGGTATTAAGTGGAAATCTGACGTTAGGAATGATGCTTTCAGTACAATATATCATTGGACAGCTAAACAGCCCTCTGTTACAACTTATAGACTTTATAAAACAGACTCAGGATGCTAAAATTTCGCTCGAAAGATTAGGTGAAATTCATGACAAGGATGATGAAGAGGATAAAAATGAACAATATGCAACGGAAATTCCACATAGAGATATTGAGATCACCAATATGTCGTTCAGGTATATTGGTTCTGATGTTCCTGTTTTTGAAAATCTGAGTCTTAGTATTCCCTATCAGAAAACGACAGCTATTGTAGGAGCCAGCGGAAGTGGGAAAACTACCCTACTAAAACTTTTAATGAAGTTTTATGATCCGGACCAAGGCGACATCAGGATAGGAGGAACCAGTCTGAAAAATATATCCCCAAGATACTGGAGAGATCATTGCGGGGTAGTAATGCAGGAAGGCTACGTATTCAATGATACTATTGCTAATAATATTGCTGTTGGTGAAGATCATATTGACAAGAAAAAGCTAAGACGTGCTGTAGAAATTGCCAACATTAAGGAATTTATAGAAGGTCTTCCTTTAAGCTATAATACAAAAATAGGAAATGAAGGAGTTGGAGTAAGTGGTGGACAAAAACAACGATTATTTATCGCCAGAGCCGTATACAAATCGCCGGAATATATTCTTTTTGATGAAGCAACATCAGCATTGGATGCTAATAATGAGAAAATCATTATGGAAAACCTTGAACAGTTCTTTAGAGGCAAAACAGCAGTTGTCATCGCGCACAGGCTTTCAACCGTAAAACATGCTGATAAAATCATCGTATTAGACAATGGAAGAGTCGTAGAAGAAGGCAGCCATGCCGAATTGGTAGACTTGAGAGGCGAATATTACAGGTTAGTCAGAAACCAACTTGAATTAGGAAATTAAAATAGACGAGAATCAATAGAGCAAAATCCGAAAAGCTTACCCATTGCATGCTTATTACATGCTCGTACAAGCCAACCGTAATGGTACAAAGAAAATCGCTCATTTAGTTAAATTATATTCCCCTTAAAATATGGGCGAAAATTTTATCTCAGAAAAATGAAAGAAGACGTTTTAGACAATATTGAACTTCGCTCAGAAAGCGTACAAGATATTCTTACCCAGCCCCCACATTGGATGATACGCTGGGGAAATACAGTTATATTTATTATTCTTTTGCTCATTCTTGTAATGAGTTATATTATAAAATATCCGGAATTTGTCCCGGCTCCCATTATTGTAACTTCTCAAAATCCTCCTGAAAAAATGGAGGCAAGAATCAGTTCCAAAATTGAGAAGATATTCATTAAAGATCATCAGGAAGTAAAGAAAGACGAAGTGCTGATGGTCATGCAATCCGCTGCCAATTACAAAGATGTACTGGAGTTAAAAAAATTGGTAGATTCTATTGCACCAAGTCAACTAAACTCCTTCCCTCTTGCCTTAGCTTCGAGATTTAAACTTGGAGAATTACAGGGAGATTATAATAGTTTTGCAAAAGCATTTCAGGATGAAGAACTTTTTATCAGGTTACAACCCTACGCTCCGGAAAATCTTGCTGCTAATAATAGTATTTCTGAATACAGAACAAGAATTGCCACATTAAAACAACAGAAAAATCTGGAAGTGGCTAAATATGATCTGACAAAGAAAAGCTTTCAAAGATCCCAGGATCTCTTTAATCAGGGAGTTATTTCTTCAATGGAGCTTGAAAATGAAAAAATCAAATATCTTCAGGCACAACAAAACCTGGAAAACATTAATATTTCCATCTCACAGACAGAAGAAGGAATTTCCAATCTTAATAAGACCAAGAGTGGAACTGCCATTAACACAGAAAAAGATAAAATTACCTATTCTTCACAAACATTACAGCTATTTGAACAACTGCGTAAATCTTTAAAACAATGGGAACAGAATTATCTTGTTATTTCATCTACTGATGGAGTAGCCAGCTTTCAGCAGTTTTTCGGCGAAAATCAGTTCGTAAAAGCCGGAGAACCTATCTTATCTATCCTCCCTAGGAATAGAGAGAAGTTAGTAGGTAGAATGTCCGTTCCAACCATTAATTCAGGAAAGATCCATCCCGGAGAAAAAGTATTGATCAAATTAGACAATTATCGTTTTCAGGAATATGGTATTATCGAGGGTAAAGTTCAGAATATATCTCTTATCCCTGATGACAAAGGAAATTACTATGTAGATGTAGTATTACCGAAAGGATTAAAAACAAGCTATAATAAGACGTTAGTTTTCGATAAAGAGCTAAGAGGTAGCGCCGAGATCGTAACGCAAGATTTAAGGCTTATTGAGAGGTTCTTCTACCAAATCAGAAAGCTTCTGGGATATCAGTCCTGATAAAAAAAAATTAAACCTATTAAAAATGCCGTTTTCACAGATAATGAAAATGGCATTTTTTCTCTTTATATTTTGAAGCAATTTTCCCCATAAAAATCCTCCGCGAGGTTTTAGTAAAATACATTGGGTTAAATAGTGAAAAAATAATACGATGTTATAAAAATTAAAAACCGCAATCATTAGAATCAATGATTGCGGTTTTTTGTAGCGAAGACGGGAATTGAACCCGTGACCTCAGGGTTATGAATCCTGCGCTCTAACCGACTGAGCTACCTCGCCTTTTCGGTGGTGCAAATATAGAAAATATTTATTTACCACCAAAATTATTTTAGCTTAAAATATTCCAAAACATCACCAACATGCTCTGGTTTATTGATTATCTTGTTGTTAGCATCTAAAATAAAATACGTCGGAGTTGCATGTACATTGTACGTTTCGGTATAACTACTGTTCCACCCTCTCAATTCCGAGTCATTGATCCAAGGAAAAGCGGCAATTTTTTTAGTATATGAATTTTTATCAACGTCTAAAGAGAGAGCAATAACCTGAATATTTTTAGTCTTTAAATCGTTATATTTTTCCAAAAGTTTTGGTAACTCACTTTCACAATGTGAGCAGGTAGACGACCAGAATACAATAACTTTCTTATCTGCTTTTACATCATAAATGGACTTAGCATTTGTATTTACCGGTGATTGAAACTTATAATTAGGAAAAGCCGAACCCATTTCTACGTTTGCATTAGATTTTAATGTAGAAGCAAGTCTGTCAGTAATGGTACACTTAAGGTTTTTAGCCACCCCCAGATATTTGGTTTTGAACTCATCCATCTGATATACATCGAAGATATCAATCAGCTCTGATAAAACGGTTTGTCCCCTTGGAGTTTCTACCTTTAAGCGAGCTAAAAGTTTATCTACAGAACCTGCAACATTTGTGTTGCCTCCGGAATTAAGATAAGCGACCAACAAAGGTCTTAATAAAGACGAAGTTTCAAGCATTTCATTAGACTTATCCATGAAATCGATTATTTCATCCTGATTCACCTTTTTAGCTGGATCCGACGAATTCAGAAACTTATTGTAATTGGTGTTATAATAGGAAATAAACGGATGCTGTGTAGCATCAATAGAGCTGGAAGTACCGGAAAGTCTGTCAATCTCAGTTTTCAGAGATTTTCCGAATTCCGTGTTATCTTTGTAATATTCTTTAATCTGAGTTAAAGCCGGAAGAATAAGTTCTTTCTTTTGCGAACCCTCCTGCTGCTTACTCATCAGTTCATTAGCCTCATCCAGATAAGTAATATCTTTAACTTTATTATTCTGAACATCCAATTTTAAACTTACATTCTTATTTTCAGAAATAAAATTGATTGTGTTGTTTGAAACGGGAAAATATACCTTCATCATTCCCATATAATTATCCGGATATTTGAAAGTCCATGTATTGTTCTTACTTTGTTCTTTAGTAACAACAATATCTTTTGATCCGTTTAATGTATATAGAATAGCATCCTGATCTTTAAAATCTGCAGGAGCCTGAATAGTAACTGAAAATTGAGCCTGCAAAGCAAATGTAGCTAAAACTGCAGCTAATGTATAAATCTTTTTCATAGAGTAAAAATAAAAAAACTCTCTGACTAATCAGAGAGTTTAATATTATTTTAATAAAATTTTATGCTTTTATGCTTTTATACTTTTTTGTAAATATTACAATGAATGCAATTGCTATAGCAGAAAGTATATATACATACATATCAATTGGTGATGCAGGTTCTCCTGTTCCGTGTCCCCCTGTACCTCCACCTCCTGGTACTGGCGGCGCAGCCTGTATCAGAAATACAGCGAAGAGAAAAAATGCGGATACTAGTTTATTAATAGTTTTCATATTGTTTATTTTAAGATTTTAGTGTTAACAGTTTCTCCTTTATCAGAGACAATTTTTACAATGTAAGAATTCTTAACAGAGCCATCAAGCTCGATTACAAAATCTCTGGATGTATCAATCGCCTTTTTAGAGATTACTAGTTTACCGCTCATATCATAAACTTCAATATCTGCTTTTTTCCAGTTTGGATCAAATCTAACAATATAATTTGTAATTGCCGGATTGTAAACCACTGCTGTTCTTGAAGGTCTTGCCTCTTTCTTATCTACAGCTAATGTATTGTTGTTAGGCTCCCCATAATATAAGTTATATTCATCATGAGTTACAGGAACAATATCTCCTTGTTTAGCCTGTTGTACAGTTCCATTTTCAGCTTTGTAGTAGAATCCGATACCGGCAGAAAGTTGGTGTGCTCCTGCAGGGATCATTTCAGCATTCTCTCTTATCTCAAATTTGTAATATTTAACTTTACTAACATCATAATTTACTAACATTACATTTTTCCCTAGGAAATTGTTTTCATTAGCTTCATTGATGTATAACCAATACTGACCAGAATAATTATTGTCGTATCCTCCGTTTAGAGCTTCTTCAAAAGTTCCGATCAGGTTACCTGTACTTGCAGCCGCCTGTACAGTAGTTGCAATAGAAGTTTGGTGTCCTGTAGTTGCATCAGGAGTAACCACATAATAGGTTCTTGCAATTTCTTTTTGATCAGCATCAAGACCAATAACTCCTAATTGTTTTACACTACCTTTTACAGCTACTTTATTATGACCGTTGCTCATTTTCGCAGCATTCACATTATAGTCTGTTCCATTTGCTCTAACAACATCTTTGAATCTTCTAAGGGTGTTAAAGTTTAAAGTCTGCGCTGTGTTATCTCTAAGCTTTATAATAAACGGTTGCATCGGCTTAATCATAAGTCCAATATCTCCAACAGGAGTTCCGTTCAGGTTAAACGTTTGAATCAAAGCTCCGGTTGTAAAAGTAGAACCGCCAGGTCTTGTTACAACAGTTCCTGCACTATATTCAACCCCCATAATGTTGCTCACATTGTTTCCATCTGTTACGGTCCCACTTTCTATGAAACCGATTTTAGATAAATCAAGGTTAGTTAAGAATGGATTTCCGAATTGATAAATATTTTTACCAAATGTTCCTGTCCATGCTCCATTAGGAAGATCAAACTGATCCTGAAGATACGAATTGAATTTTTCGTTCTGAGTATTGATTGCATTTCCACCAGGTCCGAAATTTACATTTCCAGCATTCTGAAGGTTTACAGGGCTCGCAAATTGAGCATATGGTCTACCGTTTACAGTATATACCGTTCCTGAAGGAGGTGTACTTGAGTTAAAGTCGTTATTAGAAACTTTTAACATGTAGTACCCTGAACCATCAGAGGTTGTGGAAGTTAAACTCGTGTAGTGATTAGATACTGCTCCAGCATTATCCCATTTCAGAATTGGATTACTATATCTTCCAGTATTGAAAGTTTTACCAAGTTCTGTGGATAAAGAACCAACTGCTTTCCCAAAGAAAGGAAGAGAGACTTGTTGGTAATAGTTACCTGTACCGTGTCGATCGGTTCTGTACTCTTTACTTACAACTCCAGTAATACCGGCTTGGGATAATCCGTCAATGTATAACTGTCCGTAAGTAGAAGTTGCATAATTGGTTGGATCATTCATCCTTAAAACAACATTACCTCCATCAGTCTTGTCTGCACCGACAGCATCAATTGTTTTAAAAGAATCTGTGGTTGATCCTACAACCATCATGTTTCCGTGCAAGTCCAAAAGGCCGTTACCTCTTGTTTGCACGCCGCCACCGCTATAAACTAGGGTGCCTTCGCTCACATACATATTAGCGTTAGTGTCTACGTGACATAGAACATTCTGCGCCTGAACAGAATAGCTAACGGCTAAAAGACCTATAGCAAATAAACTTTTTCTCATTGTATAAATTATATTTGTGTGTTAATACAATCTTCACCCGCAAAGGTATTGTTTTTTTTCTTAAAAAAAAAAAAAATTATCTATTAATCAAAATATTATCTTCTGTTAACACAATCTCTTTCTCTTCTCCGATTGAAAACATATAGTCTTCCAGAACCTTCTCAGTAGTTCCTCTAAGACCTCTGGCTCCTAATCCTTTTTCAATAGTTTCCTCTACGATTTTTTCGATTGCCCCGTCTGTAATTGCTAAATCCGTGCCATCCATTTTAAAAAGTTCAATAAATTGATTCACGATTGAGTTTTTAGGTTCTTTCATGATTCTTACCAACGTCTCTTTCGTGAGTTTATCGAGATAAGTGATGATTGGAAATCTTCCTAAAAGTTCAGGAATTAATCCGAAAGAACGAAGATCGACTGCATTAATATTTGTTAATACATATTCATCTTCATCCGTTTTATTGATTTTTTCAGAACTAAAGCCAATTGCTTGCTTGTTCATTCTTCTTTCGATGATTTCTTTGATCCCGTCGAAGGCTCCTCCTGCAATGAATAATATATTTTGTGTGTTTACCTGAATGTACTTTTGGTCAGGATGTTTTCGTCCTCCCTGAGGCGGAACGTTTACAATACTACCTTCCAATAGTTTCAGTAATCCCTGCTGCACTCCTTCCCCGGAAACATCTCTTGTAATGCTCGGGTTATCTGATTTTCTGGCAATCTTATCAATTTCATCAATAAAGACAATCCCTTTTTCTGCTTTCTCTACATCATAATCTGCAACCATTAGTAGTCTGGATAGAATACTTTCAACATCTTCCCCAACATAACCGGCTTCTGTTAAAATAGTAGCATCTACAATACAGAAAGGAACGTTAAGTTCTCTGGCAATCGTTTTTGCCAGTAATGTTTTCCCTGTTCCCGTCTCACCTATCATAATGATATTTGACTTTTCAAGCTCTACTTCTCTATTTTCATCCTGAGCGTGAAGCAATCTTTTATAATGATTGTAAACAGCAATTGAAAGCTGCTTTTTTGCCTGATCTTGCCCAATGACATACTGATCAAGAAATTCTTTGATCACTTTCGGCTTTTTAAGATCATCCATACTGCCTGCCGGAGAATATTCTGATTTAGAAGCACCATCTTTCACGATAGCGTGTGCCTGCTCTATACAGTTTTCACAAATAAAACCGTTCTGCCCTGAAATCAGCATCTGTACTTCATTTCTTTTTCTACCGCAGAAAGAACACTGGTTTGAATTCATATTATATAATATATGTATATGTTAAAGAAAATCGTAAAAAATTTCTTTTTTACGATTTTCTATTTTTTAAGAATTAATAATTGAGTTTTGAATCTCTGTATAATCTTCGTTCGTTAATTTTAATCTTTCATTTCTGAAGTTCATGTCTTCCATCTTGTTTAAAGGAATCAAATGGATATGAGCATGAGGAACTTCAAGTCCTACGACCGCTACTCCTACTCTTACACATGGAATTGCAGTTTTGATCTTCTTGGCCACCTCTTGGGCAAATCCCCAAAGGTTTTTGTATTCTTCACTTTCAAGATCAAAAATCAAATCCACTTCTTTTTTAGGAACTACCAGAGTATGTCCTTTAACCAATGGCATTGCATCTAAGAATGCTATAAAGTTTTCATCTTCAGCAATAGTATAGGAGGGAATTTCGCCGTTGATGATTTTTGTGAATATACTGCTCATTTTATATAGAAGTTAGAGGTTATATTTTGGAAGTTAGAAATGGGAAATTGTATCAGACTATAAAGTAATGTCTAATACTTCAAAAGATAGTTTGTTTCCGTTGGGTAAAGTAATTTCCGCAGTTTCACCTACAGCTTTTCCTAACAGACCTTTAGCGATCGGAGTATTTACAGAAATTTTTCCTGTTTTAAGATCACTCTCGTTATCCGGTACCAATTTAAATACCTGCTCTTGTTTAGTCGCATTATTTTTAAGTTTCACCGTTGTCAAGATGGAAACTTTTGAAGTATCTAATTGGCTTTCGTCTATAATTTTAGAAGTAGAGATAACATCTTTCAGCTTAGAAATTCTCATTTCAAGCATACCCTGAGCCTCTTTAGCCGCATCATATTCAGCATTTTCGGACAAATCTCCTTTGTCTCTTGCTTCTGCGATCTGTTGAGTAATTTTTGGTCTTTCCACAGTTTCCAACTGTTCCAGCTCAGCTTTCATTTTCTCTAGTCCCTCCTTGGTTACATAGCTTGCCATAATTTTCAAAATTTAGTTTTAGTATAAAAAAATAATCCGACATTTGCCGGACAATGTTTTACGTGTTATAATCGTTTAATTTTTACAAATATATAAAAATTTAAATTGAAATGAAAAAAACTTTTTTGATATTATCTATTTTTACCTTATTGATTTTCAATGCATTATCTGTAAACTCTTGCGGAAGCAGAGAAGATACGGTTAGCTGCTTTCCCAATAACCCAATCAATGTTACTTTGAATTTAAACCTTCCTGCCTATAATAATCTGAACTATGAGAATGGCTGGATTTATGTGAATGAACAACAGTCCGGAACAAGAGGCCTCATCGTTGTACGTGTGGGGAATTCTTTCAAAGCATACGACAGAAATGCTCCTCATCTCTGTCCTGATAATAACACAACTCTTGAAGTGAAAGATAATATCGCTATTATCTGTCCTAAAGATAATACTAAATGGATTTTAAGAACCGGCCAGCCTGAATCAGGTTCCAAAACCTCATTACCTCCCAAAACATATCCCTTCAACTATGATCCTTCCACTAAAGTTTTAAACATCTACTACTAATAACAAACATTAATAAAACCGCAATATCTCTTATTGCGGTTTTTGTTATTTAATCCGGAAATCGAACTGCCTTATCTAACTCTATGGGATTGTTAAAAGATTTCATCTTTTCCCGTTCTTTTTTTTCAGCAGGCTTCAATTCATTTTTGCTTAAGATAGTTCCGTCTTCAAGCTGCAATTTCTTGCCTTCGGGAATGCTTAGTCTTCCATTAAAAACATATTTAAAAGGGTCCTGATAAAGCTCCAACTTCAGCTGGGCCAATTTTTTGTAATTGGTTATTATCCCACCCTTCCTGAATTCTTTCAATATATAATTTTCATAATCGCTCGGAATTTTTTCACTTTTAACAAGTTTAAAAAAATAATCATTTTTCGAGTCATACATTTCTATAATCAAACCTGGTAACCCATTAAATTTATAAGGGCCATATGATAAAGGAATTTCGGGATTAAACCAGGCAATCCATTTTCTGCCTCCAAAATATGTTTCTGCTTTCTGTACCTTCAATTCATTGATTATCTTCGTTTCTTTAGCAATTTTCCAGTCAAGATTTACAGATTCATCTACTTTATAAAAATTGACATCACCTATATATTCATAGTTCTGATACAGTGGAGATTTCAATTTTTTTGTTAAAAATGACGTTAATTTAAATCCTTGAAAACCGCTAATTCCGGTAGCTGTAAATATAGAATCTCTCATATAATAAAGCCTGTTATAGTAAGTAACATCCTCTTTCGTGATATCTAAATAGTAATGTTCTTTTGTTATCTCTCCGGATATAGAATCTCTTTTATAATCAACCTCATAAATGAATCTGTCATTTTGGGCAAACAGTAAGCAATGGTAAACTAATAATAGCAAAGCGATTATCTTCTTCATGGTCATGGTATATAATTTTATTTTCTCAAAACTTTTGATCTGGGCAATGATATGAATAAAAACAGTATTTTTACGTATAGAATATAAAAAAAAAGCTCAAATACAGATTAGAATTATTATGAAGGTCGTTATACAAAGAGTTTCGGAAGCCAGTGTAAAAGTAGATGGGGAAATTGTCGGAAAAATTGAAAAAGGGGTAATGCTATTGATAGGCATTGATGAAAATGATGAAAAATCAGATGCGGAATGGCTTGTACAAAAGATTTTAAATCTGAGGATCTTTGGCGATGAAGATGACAAACTCAATCTTTCAGTTAAAGACATTTCCGGAGAAATTCTCTGCATCAGTCAGTTTACCTTAATTGCAGATTATAAAAAAGGCAATCGCCCGTCATTTATAAAAGCAGCAAAACCGGATAAGGCCATCCCGTTATTTGATTATTTTAAGGATGAAATGGCAAAGTCAGGATTAAAAACTGAAAGTGGAATCTTCGGAGCTGATATGAAAGTATCCCTTGTTAATGATGGCCCTGTAACCATCATTATGGATTCGATCACCAAAAGCTAATATTGACTAAATGAGCAATAGAAATATAATTATACTCTACTTTGTCATAACATTATTTTTTCTGGCTGAACTTATTCTAACGTTAAATCAATATAGCTTTACAGGCTATTATACCGACAAAATCATTAATTGGCTTTGGCTCTCAATGACCTTATTTACCATCATATGGTTTTGGAGAAAAAGAATTGCCAAGATTTATTTTGTTCTTTTAGCTTTTCTGATTTTGCTAAGTATGCTGCCTATGATGATTCCTTTTTTTGCTGTGGTGAATTACTTTTCAACACTGGATGATTATCAACAAATTCAACTTGATGATACTTACAGGATTGAAAGAACACGTCGGAATGTTTTAGATAAACCTCGTATTTACATTTATAAAAAAGAAGGAATTATTGAAAAAGGAATGTATAAAACGCCTTATATACTGGTGGTAGAAAAGGTGTTTCAAGATCATTTTACCAATGACATAGAAGGTGATAATCAACCCATACAAAAAGCTAAACTTGTAAGTGTTGACAAAGATAGTATAGGGATCGAATATAAGATTATGAATAGAAAAAATATCTTTTATCACAAAGAAGATAATGAGCTTTAATTAAACCACAAAATCATGTAGACCAATATCTTATGAAAATAATACATTTAATTGTTATCTCTTTTTCTCTTTTGATTTGCTCGAATGTTTATGGACAAGGGAAATTAATTGACAGTTCAGCACAATTTCCAACGGGTTATGGAGTATATACATTTCCATTAAATTCTAAAATTTTATTGGAAATAAGGGAAAAAGAAAATAATAAAACCCAATATGAATACAGAATTCTAAGTATTGAATCCATTGAAGGTTTTTATTCTTTCAAACAGGATAAGAACATTCTCTCTACAAGCCCACAGAAAAATACTATTGAGTTATTTTTTATGGGAGCTTATTACAATGAGGGAAAAGAAGATAAAGATTACAAATCTGTCTTGATATTGAGAAACAATTCAGAGATTCCGCTTAGCTATAAAGCAGACATTAAATATTATTATTCAAAAAAATTCGAAAATACAAGTGTTATGAGTCTTTTCCCCCAAACTAAAGGAAGGGAAATTTGGGGGCATAAAATTGACTTTATAACATTGTATGATTTCGAAAAATTTAAATAAATCAGAACGTCTTTCAAAATATTGAAAGACGTTTTTTAATAACTTCCAGACGTTATAATTCTACAAACGTCCTTTAATAAAGCCTTTATATTTTACAGTGATTTCGACAATACCATCAATTGAAAATAATTTCACAAAATTGTGATTTGTTTTTAATTTATTATTATTTTTGAAATATTTTAAACCAATTCACAACCATTTAACAAAAATAATATGAAAACAAAAATTAAACTTTTCTTGTTTATGTCTTGTTTTTCCCTTTCGTATGCTCAAAAACCTACAAACGGGAATCATGATTTAAACGCAACTATTTATGTCTGCTTTTCTAAAGGTATCAACTCCGAAAAAGCTGCATTTAGTAAAAATTCCGAACTGGAAAAATTTGCCAGAGAAAACGGAATCTCATTTACCTATGACCTCGGCTTTAGCGATGAAAAGCTTTCTGAAATGACACGAAGCAGCAAGATGAATGGCAATACCGAGGAGTCTGTTGAAAAATTAAAACGAATATTCAAAGCCAACCTCCCTCTTCAAAATGAAGAACTTTCTCAAAAGCTTATACAAGTTCTTGAAAGATTTCCTGAAGTAGAATATGCTTCTGTGATGAGCAGCACCCCTATTGAGCCCCCTCTAATCAATATGTTTGTTGCTACCCCTGACTTGGAAAGCCTGCAGACTTATCTGAATGACAACCCTGGAATTAACGCAAAATATGCATGGTCACGAGGTATTACCGGGCAAAATATCCGGATTCGGGATGTAGAATACGGTTTCTATAAAACTCACGAGATGTTAACTAACCAAAATTCAATACAATTGGAGCCTGGATATTCCCCAAATTCGGGTTTATCGGGTAATAACTACCGAGATCATGGAACTGCTGTGGTAAGTATTTTAGGCTCTATAAAAGATAATATCGGGCTTACCGGTGCGGTTTATAATGCTTCTGAAATAAAAGGATATATGGAATGGACGACTGTTGGATATAACAGAG
The DNA here is from genome assembly GCA_963518055.1 of uncultured Chryseobacterium sp. Lineage (GTDB taxonomy): Bacteria > Bacteroidota > Bacteroidia > Flavobacteriales > Weeksellaceae > Chryseobacterium. The sequence goes on along the minus strand of CAUQIC010000014.1, from coordinate 93,103 downwards.
CAACAGCAGTCAGCAGATCAATTAATGCCTCTCAGGCTGGAGATATTATACTGTATGAAATGCAGACTGGTGGTAAAGACGGCCAATATTGCCCTGCAGAATATGATAAAGTAATCTGGGATCTTACAAAAGCTGCCACTGATTCCGGCATCATCATTGTTGCAGCAGCAGGAAACGGAAATCAAAATCTGGATGATCCTTTTTATGCATCATATATGGCAAGGGGAAATAGTGGAGCTATTATTGTTGGAGCAGGATCTCCTAATACGACGCATTCAAAATTGAGCTTCAGTACTTTTGGAAACAGAGTTGATGTACAAGGTTGGGGAAGTAATGTCTTGGCTGCAGGTTATGGTTCTTATCAAAAATATGATAATGATAATAACAGAACTTACAATTACTTCAGCGGAACAAGTTCTGCCACTCCTACCGTCGCTTCAGCAGCAGTATTGATCCAGTCTTTCTATCGTCAGACGACAGGTCAGTATTTAACACCGGCTGCCATGAAAAATCTTTTGATATCTACAGGAATACCACAGGGAGGCACCGTGGTCAATCAAAAAATAGGACCTCTTCCCAATGTGAAGAATGCGATACTTCAATTGGAAAGTAGATTTGCAACCCCTGTTAATACTCTTCCATCACTAGAAGTTAAAATTTATCCTAATCCTTCAAGTAGTTATTTCACTCTTCAAAATCCTGAAAATAAAAAACTGGATTTTGAAGTGATTAATATGCAGGGAAGATCAGTGATCAAAAGTACGTCTTCACCTGATGAAAAAATTGATATTTCAGGTCTTCAGGCAGGCCAGTATATCATTAATATCAATGACGGACAAAGAAGAGTTGTTGAGAAATTGCTAAAGCTTTAAGGTTTAAAAACAAAACGTCTTTCAAAATATTGAAAGACGTTTTTAAATAATAAACTTTTATAAAAAATTATTTCGCAGGGACACTGCTGAAATTAAGTGCTACTTTGATGTTCATGTCTGAAGTGGTTTGGTTTTTCAGTTCATAAACAGTTCTTACCGTAAGTCCTGTACTTTTTACAATCTCATCTAAAAATCCGGTGTCATTCAAATCCAGATTAAGGCTTGAAGAGTTTGTGGATATATTAGAACGGGATGCAATCAATCGTTCACCTGTTCCTGTAGATGAAACATAAATCTTAACCGTTTTAAACGCGCTTAAATTTCCTCCTGAAGGTGAGGCTACTGATATTTTGGCTTCAGAGATTCTTACATCTTTTATTTTTGCATTATTATTTCCTCCAAACCATGTTTGTACATTAGTAGCTGTAGCAGTAGAAGAAACTTCTTTATCTGCCGGAACCCCTGTAGAAACTAAAACATTCGTTGTGTATGGAAACGTATTCTGAACCAGCGACTGTACGGTTCCGCAACTTACGAGTACAGCTGAGGCGGCCATTGCTGTTAGAACGATATTTTTCATAATTTATAAATTTAAACTTCAAAGTTTAGTTTGCAGAAATTATACCAAATTGATTTATTCAACACTTACGGTGAAGCTTCCTTTTGTATTTCCTGAAGCCATATTACTTTTTCCAATAATTAACCAAACTTCTCCTTTCCCGGGAGTTTCATAGGTAATATCTCTTCCGAAAGGGCCATCATAGTCCCCATTGGGAAGTTTTATCTGGTTAAAACGAATATTAAAATCTTTTTCTTTTGTAGAGATCTTTGCCTTAATATTAGCCTGATTATAATGAGTAAGCTTTAAAACCAGTTCTTGATCGTCTTTTGTAAACTGCTCACCAAGAGTAAAAGGAAGTTGTGAAGCATCAGCAGTTCTTACTATCTGGCCTTCTTTTTCACTTCTCATCACTCCTTTACGTAAAACTTCTTTAGTAGCAGGGGCATTGTTAATGATTGAATCTTTCTTTCTCAAGGCAGCAGAATCAGCTTTAACGACAGAATCCGGCATTTCTGTGATGACTGTAGAATCCTTATCCGGAACTGATGTTACAGCGGGTTCTTTTTTACAGGCAACGATAATCAAAGGAATTAACAATAGGCTCTTTTTCATAATAATTGATTTTAAGAATATAACATTCTGTTAGATGTTAGGTCTAGTAAATGCTAAAATTGTTCCAACTCCTTTTAAAACTTCAGTTTTCTGTTCTATGATCCTGTTAATAATTTTTAACCCTTTTTAATGTAAACTATAAAATTTTAGTCATACCATTACTGTTTCTCATCAACTTAAATGTGAAATACATAAAATTCAGCATGATACCCATCAAAATAGTAACGCCCCATGTTTTGGTATATTCCATAGGATATACAAATCTTACGACAATATCAGTGAACAATCCAAAGGGATTACTCAGAACATCCCAACTGTTCCATCTTAAAAATCTTCCCAGATAGACCCCAAAACTGCTCATAAAAAGAAAAAAAATAACAACACCGTTGATGACGCTCTCTTTACAATAGTCAGAAAGGCGTTTTTCAATATCACCAAGACTTATAAAACCACAGATTAATCCCGTCCAGGCATACGAGAGTATAACAATCAAATCATACCAAATTGGTATTCTCTCCCTGGATTTTAAATGAAAAAGATCAGTAAGGATATAAGGTGAGTTTGGGAAAAATAAAACCCATCCTATAATAACTATGACAAGAGATACTTTACTTCTAATTTTAAAGGCCATAATAAGTGAGCTTAATAGTAAAGGGATCCAAGCCAGAAATAAATTCCAGTTAAGAAAGAAAAAAACTTTGGTTTCACTGATATAATAGCGGAATATAGAAAGACTTAAGCAAAACAATGTCATGAATATAAGCAGCATATTTATCGTAAATCTTTGAGATCTATTTATTTCTTTCATGATAATTATTTAATCGTTTGATAATAAAGAATTTTTGAAAGAAAAGTTGTTGAAGCCTCTTTTTCAATCTTTTCCCTTACTTCTTTTTTAAGCTTCTGATTATTTTTTTCATCGGCGTATCTCAGCAACGCCTTCTCGCTGAAATTAATAGCTGTAAAATGATAATTCACAGCAAAATCTTTGCGTTTCATATTTTGGGAAGTAATAAACCCTCCCCAATTGATATAGCTACATACCAAAATAGCCCCATAAAGATACCAGGTCATTGTATTAAACAGAAATGCATTTCTTTTTTTCTTTTGAATTTTAATAAACGTCAAAGCAAGACCAATCAACGATAAAAGCAGAAAAGCAAAAACGCCCAGTCTCTTGTAGGTCAATGCATAATTAACAATATATTCATAGTTTTTCACAGCAGCGGATAAAACAAGAACAGCGTTCAGTAAAATCCAAATCTTGGCTAAAATTTTCATCCAGCCCGATTGAGTATCAAAATTAAACCCGGATTTAAAATAAAACATAATCACCAGGATGGCCATGATGATTGACATGATCACTGCGTTTACCCTCTCATGAGTCTCTTCAGAAAGCTGAACCGGTGTTTTTGACACCTCATAAAACTGTTCATAATTGTAGGTTATAATGAAAAAAATCAACAGGATATTTAATAAAAGAAAGGAAATCACTCCGCTCATTCTCTCAGAATCCAAATCAAGAAAAGAATAGGTTGGCTTTGGAGTTCGGAAATCTTTTTGAAAATCATTATCTAATAGATGATTGCTTTTGTAGATCAGCTTTTCTATGGCGTAGTTCCAATAATTAAAAGCTATAAACAGTCCTAAAACGGAGAGGCAGAACACCTGCCACAAATTAATATCTAATTCATATTCTGTAAATAGAGCAGCAAAATGATCACTCCCAGCAGAGTAGATTCCAAAAAAAACAGAAACCAGGACCAATGGAATCAGAATAAAAGCTAGTGCTTTTTGCCATATCCCGGAAACATTTCTTTTTGGCAGCCATTGATCGAAACTGAAAATCCGGCAGAATGAAGTAAGACAGTTTACTACAAAAACAGGAATAAGAAAGAGTATTTTCATTTTCTTATTTTTTGACCTGTAAGCCAGTAGAAGCAGCGAACTCACAACCGCAAGAAAAGAGGGAAAGTCTCCATACCAGGAAAAGGCCAATCCTGAAAGAATACTAGTCACAAAAAGAATAAGAAATGTACGGGTCCTATTTTTTTCAGATGTTCTTAATACAGTAAGCACTGCATACAGGATAGACAGAATTCCAAGATTAAGCCCCAGGGACTGATCATAAAAAAGAATAACGAATAAGATGGTAGTGAGAAATATATAATGATGTGTTTTCATAAGATTAAAGATTTAGAAAATTAAAAAGGGCTATACAATATTCAAGAATATAAAGAAATAGCATACACTAATCGGAATATTTACAAGGAGCAGAAGAACAGAATTTCCCGAACTTTTCATTGCTGAAACATTATTCAGGTATTCTATCAGTTCATATAAAACAATAAGTATATTCACTATTGCAGCAATGATCATGTAGTAAAAACCAAGTATGATAAGAAAAACTGCCTTTGTAATCCAAAATGTAACCAGCAACACGGTTCCCAATAGGAAAGAAATAAGAAATGTTCTTTTTCTTAACAGACTGAATTTGATGCTTCCCATAAACAGTGTTTTAATAAAGTACAATGGTATCTTTCTGTTGGATAAAGTCTTTCACATGTTCAAAATTCTGCCATAACAGTTCTTCGAAATCCCAATGATAAAAAGCTCTCATGCTTTTGCCTTTCCGATAGGCTTTGATATAAATTTTCACATATTCAGGCAAAATACATGTTCCCAAAACAATTGCTGCCAGAAGATGAGCATTCAGTTTACCATTCCCCAACAGGAGATATTGCATGGCAATTTCATCTTCGAAATGGGTTCCACATCCTGTAATTAAGTGATGTACATCATGATTTTCCATTTTGGGAATCATAGAAAAACCATGTTTCTCATAAAATTCACCTAATTTTCTGCCCAGAGAATCTTCCTGAAATTCCAGCAGTTGTTTCTCGTTGAACTGCCATTGTCTCTTTTTCTTTTTAAAATACTTTCTGTAAAGCTTTTGAGTTTTATTATACACAAAAAGCAGAAAGTGAATACGAATTTTTTTCATAGTGTATTTATTTAAAGAAGATTAATTCCTATAATGGTATAAAGAATGGCTACAGGAATATTGATGACAATAATCCCAATCGCTTCGAGACAGGCAGACAATTGAGGCCTGTTTACAATGCCATAAATAAGTAGCCCAAAAACAGCCAATAAATTGATTATCGTACCAAAACCAAGCAACACATAGCCTCCAAATGCAAATTCCTTGATCCCTGTTATTATAAATCCGAAAAGACAGATACTTCCCAGTAAAAAACATAATCCGAATATCCATTTACCCAAATCTATTATTTCCTGATCTTTCATAATTTATCATAGTTTTAAATTTCAAATTGCAAAGAACTTTGAATTACAAAGTATAAAAACAAAAAAATATAGGAATTACCTTCCTAATAATTTTTCTAAAGCATCCAGGTGCTCATTAAACGCTTGTCTTCCACTCTGTGTTACACGGTAAGATGTTTTGGGCTTCTTACCTACAAATTCTTTTTTGACTTCAATGTATCCACTTTTTTCCAGGGCATTACTATGGCTTGCCAAATTACCGTCTGTAATTTCAAGTAAGTTTTTCATTTCGGAAAAGTCAACCCAATCGTTAACCATAAGAACGGACATAATTCCCAGTCTTACACGGCTTTCGAATTCTTTATTGAGTTGATTAATTTTTATCATAATAAGGTAATAAATTACAGATCTTAGATAGCGGGCTATAGAAAGCAGCGATTAAAGAAATGCAAATTTAGTTTTTATTTATATTTTTTGTGCATAATAAGTCCATAAACAATATGTAAAATACCAAAACCTACAGACCAAAACACGAGTCCCCATCCCAATATAAATGAGGCTAACAACCCTAGAACAATTTCACAATATCCCAGGTATTTTATATCCGGTAATGTATATCGTTCCGCGCTAACCAAGGCTAACCCATAGAAAATTAATGTTACAGGAGCGATCCATACAAACATATGGTGGAAAATAAGAGCCAAACAAAAAATGCCACCTGCTGCCAATGGAATGGCAAATATCACGAGAAGACGCTTTGTTGTAGCATCCCATATTTTCAATCCTTTCTTTTTACTTTTATTTGCAGTAAAAATATACCCACTAAGAACAGCTATAATTAAAACCAAAAGTCCGGCAATTACCAATTCCTGAACTAAATCCGAATTATAAATAAGCCTTCGACCACTACTATCTTCTACCTTTTCTCTTTCCATAGCATAATAAGCATAACCGGCTCCTACAAGTGCCACTACCCCGGCAACAACGCCGGATAAACCGCTTAAAGAAATAAATCTGGAAGACCGTTCCATCATAGAACGGATATGAGATAAATCTTCGTGATAATTTTTTGCTTCCATAGAAAGAACTTTGAATTACAAAGTTATAATTTATTTTTAATCTGCAAAATTTTTATTTAAAAACTTTTTTCTATACTCATGACGTTAAAATTCTTGTTTTATTAATTTAAAAATGATTATTTCGCATTCGTCAAATATATTATTTGATAAATTAAAAACAATAACCTTATGTTACTTATGAGAAAAACATTATTTCTAATGCTTGCCTTGCCTATAAGCATATTAGCGCAAAACCTCCCTTATACAGATACTTCATTCAATGGCTATGGCCGTGTCAGTCTCGAGGTATGGAATAACAATTACACAGAATGTACTATTGTCCAGCCTGATAAAAAAATATTGGTAGGCGGATCAACCCATATGAATGATCCCAATATAAAATCTTCTCCACTCATTGCTCGTTATAATGAAAACGGAACAATAGATAGCAGTTTTGGCAGCAACGGACTTGTTTATGATGCTAATGGTCCAGGTGGAACGATTTCAGAAATAAGAGTATTGCCTGATGGGAAATTATTGATCGCGGGAAGATGGGATTATTATGCATTTATTGGACGATTATTACCCAATGGTTCTTTTGACACCAGCTTCGGGAACGATGGAAAGGTTAATATTCCGGGTATTACTATCAGAAAAATAGATATTTTACCTGATGGAAGTATTATTGGATTAGGGACTGGTGACTGGAGTTCAAAACTTGTTAAAATAAGTGCTGATGGACAAATAGATAATACGTTTGGCACAAATGGCGAAGTACCTACTAATATTGGATTTAGTAAAATTATTGGTAATGCAATGACAAGGCAATCGGACGGTAAATTCATTGTTGGCGGAGCTGCAGTCACCAATTCAAGCTACCAGGAAACCAATCAGCTATTTCTGACACGTTATAATGCCAATGGAACTCTTGATACAGGATTTGGAAGCAATGGCCTTCTTTTATATAGCACTGACGCAAGAGAAGCACGGGATATAGCTTTTACTGCTGCAGGAAAAATTTTAGTTCTGGGTCAAAAACCATACGCTTCTAATAGCAGTATTGGGCCTACTTCAATTTTTTATCTTATGCAGTTCAACCCTGATGGAACTTTGGACTCCTCATTTAACAATGGAAATTCTCTAAGTTTTGGATATAGTTATTATGCTTCTATAAAACTTGATCCACAGAATAAAATTTATGTTTCCGGATCCGCTTATAATTATAATAGTTTGTACAATTTTAAAAGAATCATACGCTTAAATGAAAACGGGTCATTTGATTCAACTTTTGGGACGAATGGCATATATGATTTTAATGGGAGGCTATATCCTTCAGACTATAAATCTTTAAATAATATGAGTTTTACACCGGATGGAAAGATGGTAGTAGGAACCCATGTTAATTTACCGGCATTTACCATTTTTGTATCTCGATTGGTAATATCGCCATCCAGTTTATCTGTATCTGATTCACCACTCCATTCGAAAGAGATCTTTGTATATCCCAATCCTTCTGAAGATTATTTTACGGTGAAATCAAAAAATACTATTCAAACATTGGAGCTCACCAATTTCTTAGGGCAATCGGTTTTGAAAAATAAAAACTCATCAACCATAGAGGTAAAAAATATTCCTGCAGGAAATTACTTCCTTAAAGTTAAGGCAGATAACAATGAAAAAACGTTCAAAGTCATCAAAAAATAGGATCTATACCACAATAAAAGCCGTTGAAAATTTCAACGGCTTTCTTATGTATTTTATTTTGCTCTCAATCTTTCTTTAATAGCTCCGATATTCTTTTTTGCAGAATCTTCAAGAATAAGGCTTGCACTCATATGAATTCTTGCCGGCATCAATTCATTGAAATGATCAGTTCCTTCCCAGGAAACCTTTTTAATTAATGCTAAAGCTTCACTACTTCTGGAAGCTAATGTCTGCATGAATTGCTCAAGCTTTTCATCCATTTCCTGAATATTTTCAGAAACGGAATGATAGATATTGTGTTGTTCTGCCCAATCTGCAGACCTGAAATCGGCGTCAATTGCCATCGCAGAAAATTGTGATTTACCAATTTTTCTTTCAACATAAGGTCCAATTACAAAAGGTCCGATTCCCAAATTGATCTCTGTAAGGGCTAAAGCGGAATCTTTTGTGGCAAAACAGTAGTCTGCTCCACAGGCAATTCCTACTCCTCCACCTGTTGTTTTTCCCTGAACTCTTACTACTACAATTTTCCCACAATTTCTCATGGCATTTAAAACTTTGGCAAAACCACCGAAAAACTTTGTTGAAGCACTCAATTCTTCAATAGCTAAAAGTTCGTCAAAGCTTGCTCCTGCACAAAATGCTTTTTCGCCTTCACTTTTGACTAAAATAGCTTTCACCTCATCTTTAGCCCCTTCCTCTAAAATAGTCTGTGCCAATTTTTCCAAAATAGCTCCCGGAAGGGAATTGCTCTTTGGAGTTCCAAATGTAACTTCTGCGATATTATTTTTGATTTCTGATACTACGAATTCGTTCATTTTAATTTTTATTGGATTCTTACAAAAATACTAAATACAGCGCTTTCTAAGAAACTTAAGGAACACAAATTATTGCTGATTTCCTCATGAGGTATTACGTAGAAATACGGAGTTTATAATTTGGTATTTTCTACTCTAGGTCTTCTTTTCTATTCGTTGTTCCTTTGGCTTACTTAATCAAACCTAATGGCGAAATCCGAAAAGCCAAATAATAGAGTAGGAAAATTTAAAACTGAAAAAAATTTTTATCATGGATGAGTACATTGGAATTGTAAAATTATTTGCTGGGAACTTTGCCCCTAGAGGCTGGATGTTTTGTGACGGAAGCTTACTAAGGATTGCAAATAATTCCGCTTTATTTTCCATTTTAGGAACCACTTATGGCGGAAATGGGATAGATACTTTTGCGTTGCCCAATTTGAAAGGGCGTATGGCATTAGGAGCAGGAAATGTAAATGCTAACGAATATTATCCATTGGGAGTAGTAGCCGGAACAACTCAAAATACATTACTGGCTTCAAACTTACCAAGTATTGGAGCTGGATTCCAATTGAAAGTGGCCAATAAAAATGCTAATTCATCTACCCCCACAGCAACTTCAACCATTGCAATTTCCGGGACACAAATCGGAAGAGATTTTAATGTGGTAAGCAGCTTTATCAATGACGCTAATCCGGATACGACTATTAATCCGCAGAGTATTTCATTTGTCGGGCAAAATATCCCTGTCAATAATATGCCTCCTTATCTGGGCTTAAACTATATCATTTGTGTTGAGGGCATCTACCCTCCACGGAGTTAATACCTATACAATAACCTAATATTTAAAACAAGAAATCATGAAAAGCACTACTTTTTTAATCATCTGTAGTCTGCTCATTTCAACATTCTCATTTGCGCAGACCAGTACAGAATCATTTGAAACTGAATCTAATGGAAGTACAAACTTCACTGATAATGGAGTCGTCTTCAATATCATTTCTCACGTAAGCGTTTTTGATATTCAGGGAAATTTTCCCGGAACAGGATGGAGCGGAACAGCTAATGACAATCGGTATATTGACAATTCTAATAATACTGCTTCTCCACCTTCATTCAGTATTAAAACAACTTCAAATTTATTTAAAGTAAATAGGTTCTGGATGTACCTTTCGGCATTAAATCTGGAATTAAACGTAACGGGAAGTTTAACCATAACCGGAAAACTGAGTGGTATCACAAAATTTACCCAGACAAAAACCACCGGGTTTGCAACAAGCTTAGGGAGTACAAACGGATATACTTTGCTTGATCTGACTAATCTAAATGGGCAAAATTATTCAAACATTATTATTGACGAATTACAGATCACAGCTAACGGAAATTTTAGATATGTAGCCCTTGATGCTTTTACTTGGGTAAAAGACAGTAATGTAGTATTAGGTACAACAGAAGCAAAAGCTTCTCAAAAAAATCTAAGTATTTATCCTAATCCTACAACCGGGCCAATTTCAATTTCCACAGAAAGAAATTCCGAAGCTCAAATTTATAACCAGGATGGAAAACTGTTACAAAGCTTACAGGTTAAAAAAGGAATTAATGAAGTGAGTCTTTCCGGGTTCCCAACAGGAGTTTACTTTATTAAAACCGCCACAGGATCTGCTAAGATTATTAAAAAATAAGATTAAAAATTTCACATAAGTCACAGTTCCCGATAAAGATTCTAATACATGAATGGGAGTTCCCTTGATCATCAATGATTGAGGGATTTTTATTTTTTTAATGCTAAAATATATTTGTCAATATACAATTGCTTTTCTTTTGATTTGTACTGTTGAATGTATCGAGGATGCTCCAGCACTGTCATTGTATCAAACAATTGGGCTTCTTTATTAAGTTTTGAAATAAACTCAGCATTTTTCTTCCCTAAAACCAATACTTCTGAAGTGTCCAGATTCAAGCTTATATGTTTTTTTAATGACTCAATCATAAAATCTTTTACATCCTTGAAAAGTTCTTTGTCATCATAATAATTGGCATTAAGCCAACCTTTCTTTGTTTTTCTTACAATAGCTAATGGAAATGGGGAGTTGATATAAACATCTTTATAAAACAGATCTGCTCCTCCGTAGTCTTTAATCATATCATATACAAATACGGAAGAAACTTCGTGAGTGTATGCTGATTCCATTTTTATTCCGCAAACACTTTCCAACCGTTTGGTATCTGTAAAGGGAACCCCTGTCACCCCTGCTCCATGCCGGCTGGGATTGATTCCAATGATAAACTTCCTTTTGTTGGAATCGTTATAATACTTATGATAAAACTTTTGCATCACTACCATTGTTTCCGGATTATCCAGATAAGGGTTCAAAACTTCAAAGCCTTCCGGAAGTTCACCGTCGTAGCTAAGGTTTTCATTGAACTCAATGACAATATCTGCAAAAGTTTTATTCATTGGAAAATTTATTTTAAAAAGACGAAGTTATCCGATTGATCAGAAACCTCATCATCCTCATCTTCATCGTCGTCTTCCGACAGTGCTAATTCAATATCTATAAATTGAATATAAAGACCACATATTTTGCCTTGTGCATCATAAGCAAAGTAAACCGGATAAGTTCCATCTCCTACTCCACTAGCAAACATTGGAATTTGATATTCCGTATTGGGAACGGTCCAGTTGAGCCAATCCCCCAGCTCTCTCTGATTTGCTGGATTTTCTTTATAACTTTTTGCAAACAATTCAGCGAAATAGTTATCGTAAGCATTATCTACATTCAATTCTGAAATAAATTTATCTACATAAGGTACAACTTCCGGATCGGTGATACATCCCAATCCTGCGTCTACTGCAAATCCGAAATAATCTCCTTCATTAATGTCTTCAAGATTTTCGATTCCAATTAATGCTTCTCTATATACTACAGGTTTTTCTTTTGTAAACTCTACTTTTACCGCACTATAGCGATCTCCCCACTCTTCCAGTTTTACCACCGCAATCTTTACAGGAAAATTCCCTTTGGGGACTTCTACAAAATAAGGTTTCTCCCGCGCATTGAGGAATACCAATGGATCTCTTACAATTACTTTTCCGGAAGGAAGGGAAACATTTCCTATTTCCATTACTTCCATCTTTTGATCCATTATTTCATTTGAAGTAAAATAGTTTTCAATATCTACTGGTGAGATAAGGATATCTTTTACTTTTTCCCATTTTTGCATCCAGCTTTCGTTCATTATTTTTTATTTTATGATTTGAGGTTTAAAGATACTATTCATTTACTCATCGTCAAAATCGTCCTCTGTCTTCAATCCCTTAATAAAGGTTTCAAAATCAACGGCAAGAAATGTTTTCTTATATTCATCCTCCTGATCTACATGTACAACTTCGGGTTCTCCATCTTTTCCACATTTAGAATAATCGAGTAAGATCATGTCATGTCCTGCTGACGGGCAATCACAAATATAAACCCCATCGTTTGGATATCCCCATTCTTCCATCATAAACTTACTTCCCAGTTCTCCACAGATAGAATTTGTTTTATTTCTCCCGATCCCCATAATTCCTGTGATCGCAATATGATCGTCTGCCCAGGAAGTACTTTCTGTAGTTGGGAAGCAATCTTTGTCTACCAACCCTCCATTCTGAATTCTCATCAGTTCAATATAGAATGCAGGAAGTTTATAGCCCAATTCTTCTTCAACGGAAACAATCATTTCATCATCAGGAAATTCTTCAATATAATCTCTTTGTGAATAACTGCTTTCATTCCAAAAATCTGTAAAGTCAAAGTCTTTGAAAAATTTTAATTCCATAATATTTTATTTATCAAAAAAGAAATGACTATTCAGCCATTCTTTGCATAAAGTTAGTATTCTAAAGGTTTGTAATTTCTAAATGTTTTATAAAAGTCTTCTTCGGAACCTTTATATGGTTTTTCTTCTATAATTTTAAATTTTCCATTAGCTCCTTTTTCTTCTACCACAATTTTATCAGAAACATCTACTCTTGCGAATTCAACCAGAGAATCTTTTTGGATTTTCAAAAATACAGTCGTTGTAGAGCCTGTTAAAATTAATGAATTGATACAGTTTAATTTTGCATTATAGGTTAAGTTTGGATAAGATTCAGAATTTTTAATGTGAATAAAATCTTTATTCTTCTGGTTATATACCCATAAAGTTCTCACTATATTTCCGCCTCTTGCTGCTACCCCACTTTCATAAGTTACATCATTAAATCCATCGTTATTGAAATCTTTAATTTCCACATTCAGATCAGTAACGCCATCTTTATCAAATTTAAAACTGTTTTTCAATTCCCAGATATTGAACTCTGATTCTTTGGATTGCCCCCGGCTTTTTTTCAGATCATAAAAATTAATTGACACAAACACATCTCCATTGTATGTATGCCTGAACTTCTCAAACTTCACTTTAGTTTTTCCTTTTTCTCCAATATTTAAACTATCCATAAATTTCTCTTCAGAAGAATACCCTCCTTTATCTGGTTTTGTATTGCCAGAACAGGAAAAAAACAATAAAAGTGAAGAAACCGAAAAGGCAATTTTAACGAAGATTTTTAAAGATTCCATGATTTAAAAAATATTTTTGAATTTATACATAATTGAATAAAAAATCCCTTCCAATTTAAAAATGAAAGGGATTTTTTATCATTATTTTTGAATTAAATCAATCCAAATTGTTCAAAATGGTGAGTAAAGTGCTTTCTGTGCATCAATTCCCACATTTCTTTATTTAGTTTTCCAAATACAAAATTCATATGTTCTGCCTGAGGGTTTTCTTTGTAATAGATCACAAATTTCTTCAGATTATCCATGAATGATTGTTTGGCTGCTTCCAGATTTTTATGTGTTGGTTCCGGAAGTGAGCCATCTTTTGGTAAAAACGGAGCTGTAAATTCTTTTGGCATTGCTCTGTGGTTGTAAAGAGAATCCTGCCATTTTTCCAGATGTTCTTCAGGAGTGAAGCATTGATCTGCCTCAGGTTCTCCTAAACTTACCAGGACTGCCTGCTCAAGATGTTCAATCATCTGCTGTGGAGACATTTTACCCCATTTATTAGGAGTACTTTCTGCTAAACCACTTAACATCTTTTGAATATTTTTCACATTCAGATCAATGAAAGGAGACTGTTTTGCCACCAATGTTAAGATCGTAGCTACGCAAACTACCTCATCTCTTTGGTTAACAACCTCTACCAACCATTTCACTACTCCTGAAGGAATGTTTCTTCCTTTTACTCCTCTGTTAATCTTTTCTTTTGCCGTTAAATAAACCGTAATGGTATCTCCAGCGTATACAGGTTTAAAGAAACTACATTCTTCCAGTCCATAATTAGCAATCACAGGTCCTTTTTTACCGGAAACAAATAATCCTGCAGCTGCTGAAAGGATAAAGTATCCATGAGCAACCGTTTTATCAAAAATAGTTCCGGTTAGGCTTGTAGCATCAGTATGGGCATAGAAATGATCCCATGAAACGTTTGAGAAGTTTACAATGTCTGCATCAGTAACGGTTCTTCCTGCTGTTTCTAAAGAATCTCCAACTTCTACTTCCTCAAAATATTTCTGGAAAGGATGTTTATCTGAGAATTTTTTCTCTGCTCCCTGCTGATAAACTTTAGTGATGGCTTTCAATACATCCGGGGATCCTTGAATGGCTGTTTTTTGTAAGAAGAAGTGAAGACCGCTTAATCCTCCCATTTCTTCTCCTCCTCCAGCTCTACCAGGTCCTCCGTGCATCAATGTTGGAAGCGGTGAGCCATGTCCTGTACTTTCTTTCGCATTGTCTCTGTTCAACACAAAAATTCTACCATGCTGAGAAGCCATTTTCCATGAAGTTTCTGCAATAAAGTTTTCGTCATGAGAGATAATAGATCCTACTAAACTTCCCTTTCCTCTTTTTGCCAGAGCAGCTGCTTCTTCAGCATCTTTATATGGCATTAATGTAGATACTGGTCCAAACGCTTCTACATCGTGAGAGATATTTTTTTCGAAAGGCTTGTCATTCAGGAATAACTTCGGACTCATAAATGCTCCGTTTTCATAGCTGGCATCTACCAACTCATGCTTTCCGTCATACACAAGCTCTGTTTCAGATTTTAAGATATTTACTTTTCTTAAAACTTCCTCATATTGCTGTCTTCCCACCAAAGATCCCATTTTGGTTTCTCTGCTGAGTGGGTTTCCGATTTTTGTTTGATCTAAAGCTTTGGACAAAGCATTCTGAACGTCTCCAATCAAATGCTCAGGAACAATAATTCTTCTGATAGCCGTACATTTCTGTCCAGCCTTTGTGGTCATCTCGTTACGAACTTCTTTAATGAATAAATCAAATTCAGGTGTTCCCGGTTTTGCTTCTAATCCAAGAATTGAACAGTTCAGGGAATCTGCCTCCATATTGAAACGAACAGCATTTCCTGCAACAGATGGAAGAGATTTAAGCTTTCTTCCTGTAGTGGCTGAACCTGTGAATAACACAGAGTCTCCATCCTGTACATAATCCAGAATATTTCCAGGTTCTCCACATACCAATTGTACTGCTCCTTCGGGTAAAATTCCGCTTTCAATCATATCCTGAAAAACAGCGTTGGTAAGATAAGATCCAAAGGGAGATGGTTTAACAATTGATGGTACCCCAGCTAATAATGATGTGGATAGCTTTTCCAACATTCCCCAAACAGGAAAGTTGTAAGCGTTAATCTGTACAGAAACCCCTTCACTTGGGGTTAAAATATGAGTCCCTAAAAATGTTCCGTTGGCAGAAATTTTCTGTGTATCTCCATCTACCCAGAATGGAGTGTTGGGAAGCATTCTTTTGGCTAAACCTGAATAGGTAAAGAAGGTCCCAAAACCTCCTTCAATATCAACCCATGAATCAACATGTGTTGCTCCTGTTTTATATGATAATTCGTAATATTTTTTCTTTCTCTCCAACAGATAAAGAGCTACCTTTTTCAAGAGTTCTCCACGATCGTAGAATGTCATTGAAGAAAGGTTTTTGTATCCTACTGTTCTACCGTAATCAAGCGCTTGTTCAAAGTTAAGCCCCTCTGTGTCGGAAACAGCTACCTGCTCTCCTGTTACGGCATTGTATAAAGGAATTCCGGTTCCGGTTCCTTCTACCCATTGTCCGTAGATATAATTTTTTAATTTTTCCATAAAAATTTAATTTAACAATGTATCAATCTAACAGTCTATCAATATCTAGAAACTTATTTTTGATCTGAACGATAAGTGACCGTTACATTTTACATGGGTATATTATTACAATTTATTAATTATTTCGGTTCCTGATACGGAAACATTTTCACCAATCCTTCATATAGACTTCTGTGAAGAATCGTTGCATGGTTATCCGTTTCCATCATTTTATATTCTACTGTCCAGTTTTTCTTGCCTGCTTTTTTCAAAACATCATATAACGCTTCTGCATCTTTTATCATTACAGGATGCTCTCCTTTTCCAACAGATACATACACGAACTTTTTAGTATCCTGTGATTTTGAAAGCAATTGAGGAGCTTGTTTTAAAAGACTTTCATCATCCCACCATAAGCTCGGGCTGATGATGAAATAATTGTTGAACATTTCAGGTTTCTTCAAAAGAATTTCTGTAGCCAGCAGCCCCCCCAAAGATTGGCCGAACAGATATTTTTCTGTTGTTTTAAACTGACCTTCTACATAAGGTTTCAGTTCTTTTTCAAAAAAGGTGATAAATTTTTCAGAATGTCCTGTTGTAGGATAATCTTTCTGTAAATCTTTTAAATCTGTATGGAAAGTAAAATCTCTTTTTCTGTCTATATTCGCAATTCCCACTACAATAGTTTCAGGCATTGAATACATCTGATTAAAGAATTGTACTAACCCCGAAACATGGATAAAGTCTTCATTCATACTTCCATCTAAAAGATAGATGATAGGATATGATTTTGCTTTATCAAAGTTTTGAGGAAGATAGATGTTTAATATTCTTTCTTCATTTAAAACTTTGGACTTCAATGTCCTTACTTCGCCTATTGTAAGCGGTTTAGAAGTAGCAGTCTGTGCTGATACCATAGAATTTACCGCCAACATCATACTGCATACAAGAGCAATTTTCTTAATCATGTTTAATTTTGAATGGTTATTATTTCACATCATCCCAGATGCTGTAATCAACGATTTTTGTAGGGATTTGCTGAACATATTCTGTAAAAGGCTCACAAGGAAGAATAGCTTCTTTCCCTTCTCTTGCCAATTCCTGATATAGTTTTGTTCCTTCTGTCTTCCAGTGAATCATTTCATCAGAAACATCACGAATAATTTTTGCAGGGCTTCCTACAATAAGTTTTCTAGGCTCACATCTGAAATTAGCCGGAACAAATGCTAATGCACCCACAATACTTTCGTCACCAATATAAGCTTTGTCCATCACCACAGAATTCATACCGATCAAACAATTCTTTCCAATATGTCCGGAATGAATAATTGCTCCATGTCCAATATGTGCTGATTCTTCCAAAATAGTTTCAATATTGGGGAAAACATGAAGTGTACAGTTTTCCTGTACATTGGCTCCATCTTTAATGATGATTTTCCCCCAGTCTCCACGAATTACCGCATTCGGGCCAATATAGACTTCTTCACCAATTTCCACATTACCGATAATCACGGCCTGTGGATGAATGTATGCAGAAGGTTTTATGATGGGACGGATTCCGTGATATGAGTAGATGTTCATAAAATTTAAATTTAATGTACCAATTTAACAATGTAGCAGTCTAGCAATATATTCAATGTATTATATTGGCAAACTGCTACATTATTGAAGAAATTATACTTTTTCAATGACCATTGCATATCCTTGTCCGACACCGATACAAAGGGTACACAATGCATATTTTTTATCTTGTTTCTGAAGTTCCATAGCCGCAGAACCAATAATTCTTGCTCCGGAAACCCCTAGTGGGTGGCCAATAGCAATGGCTCCTCCGTTTGGATTTATTCTTGTATCATTATCCGCTAAACCTAGGCTTCTTGTTACCGCTAGAGCCTGAGCTGCAAATGCTTCATTTAATTCGATAATGTCTATATCCTCTAAAGAAAGGCTTAATCTTTTCAATAGCTTTTGGGTAGCCTCTACAGGCCCAATTCCCATGATTCTTGGTTCAACACCGGCTACAGAAGACCCTAGAATTTTAGCTTTTGGCTTTAATCCATATTTTTTTACAGCTTCTTCACTTGCCAGGATCAAAGCAGCAGCCCCATCATTCATTCCTGAAGCATTTCCTGCAGTAACAGTTCCTTCTTTTCTGAAGGCAGGACGAAGTTTTCCTAATCCTTCCATGGAAGAAGTTGGTTTGATAAATTCATCTTTTTCAAAAACGATGGGATCTCCTTTTCTCTGTGGAATTTCAACTTTCACGATTTCTTCTGCCAACCTTCCACTTTCCTGAGCTTTGGTCGCTTTTTGCTGGGACCAAAGGGCAAATTTATCCTGATCCTCTCTATTAATCTGGTGCATATCAGCAAGGTTTTCCGCAGTCTCTCCCATGCCATCCACACCATACATTTCTTTCATTTTTGGATTTATAAATCTCCATCCAAAAGTAGTATCATACATCTGACTGTCTCTTCCGAAAGCAGCACTTGGTTTAGACATTACGTAAGGAGAGCGCGTCATATGCTCTACCCCACCTGCAATATAGATCTCCCCTTCACCAGCAGCAATGGAACGGAAAGCATTCGCTACGGCTGACATTCCCGAAGCACAAAGTCTGTTTACGGTTTCACCGCCAATTTTATAGGGTAGTCCCGCCAATAGCAGTCCCATTCTTGCCACATTTCTGTTGTCTTCTCCTGCTTGATTGGCACATCCGAAGATTACATCCTCAATTTCCTCAACAGGAACTTCAGGGTTTCTTGCCACGACTTCTTTAATAACAATAGCTGCCAAATCATCAGCTCTTACTTCTGATAAACCTCCCTGTAGTTTTGAAATGGGAGTTCTGACATAGTCTATGATGTATACGTTATTCATAATCATTTTAATATAACAATGTAGCAATGTAACAGTGTAACAATACTAGATTGATTGATTTTTATTTAAACTTGTACTTAATATTTTATATATAATCTTTCCAATCTCTGTAATTTGAATTTCTAGCTTTTCATCAAAAGGATAGCTTTTAGAATTTTTACACAGATACAACCAGTATTTGGTTTCTTCAAGTTCTTTGGCAGCAATTTTAATTTTATTTACAAAATCATTCTTACTATGAGGGTTTTGCGCCTCAAAAGCATTTGCTCCTATACTTGTTCCAGAGCGTAATAGTTGTTTCGCTATAACAAATTTTCTTTTTTCATCCAACAATTCACAAAATTCAATTATACCTAAAGAGAATTGAACCGTTTTCTCAATTAATGTATTATTCTCGAAATTTATCATTTGTTTTAAGAATTAATTTTACTTCATTATTGTTACATTGGTAAACTGATACATTGTTACATTGAACTTACAGTTCTGTTACTTTCTTTCCTATTTTGTATATGGTTCCCACAAACTTCGCAACCAGTTCATTATTTTGATTGGTAATTTTGATATCATAAACAGCTGTTTTCCGTGTATCATTTACCAAAACACTTTCTGCTCTGAAAACATCTCCTTCTTTTCCGGCTTTGGTAAAATTGATGACGCAGTTCAAAGCTACTGCTGCATCACCGGTATTATTGGACGAAAATGCCAGTGCTGAATCTGCAAAAGCAAATGTAACACCTCCATGAACCGTTTTCAACCCATTCAACATATCTTTTTTGATGGGCATCTCTATTAAACAATAATTTTCTTTTACTTCAATCATCTTAATATTCATCCATTGGGAAAAATAATCCTGATTGAACATATAATCTGCTACTTGTCTTGGATTCATTTCTATTAATTATATGTTGGTTATTTCTTCATACAGCTCATCGGATAATCTGTCATAAACACTCATGGTTTTACCCAAAATAATCTGCCCGTATGATAGGTTTTCTGAATCTGATGAATTTTCAGAGGGATAAGATTCCGCTAAATCAATTCCATTCTCATTGGCTAATCTCTTGATCAACTCTTTATACTTCTCATTAAATTTCCCCAGTAGCTCGAGTCTTTCCTGCTCATCAACAGAGGAAGCTTCCTGAGTTAAATACTGCTTCTCAATGACAAGCCTTATTTCTAATTCAGCTCTGAATTCTTCTATATTCATTTTTTTAATGTAACAATCTAACAATCTAGCAGTTTACCCATAAAACATTTTGATAAGCCCAGCATTGTTATATTAGTAAATTGCCAGATTGGTACATTTTATTATAGTTTACGAAGCAAAGGGCTTTGCCTGTATCTTTCTTCCTGATATTCGTTATAAAGGTTTTGTAGGGTTTCGGAGATTTTTGAATATCCTATTTCTTGTCCCCAGCCTAATAAACCTTTTGGATAATTGACTCCTTTCTGCATGGCCAATTCGATATCTTCATCATTGGCAACCCCTAATCTTTTGGCTTCAACAGCCTCATTAATCAACATTGAAATGATTCTTAGAAAAATCTGTTGGTAAAGAGCATCATTTTTCTCTGCTTCTTGCTTTACTGCACCTTCGCTGTAATCGTAGAAGCCTTTCCCTGTTTTTCTACCGTGAAGTTTAGCTTCAGACATTCTCTGCTGAAGTAGAGACGGCTTATATTTAGGATCATAGAAATAATCTTTGTAAACCGTTGTTGTTACGGCAAAGTTCACATCTACTCCAATAAGATCCATTAATTCAAAAGGTCCCATTTTGAAGTTTCCTAACGTTTTCATAGCTTCATCTACCTGTTCGGGTGTTGCTATGTTCTCTTCAACAATTCTTAATGCTTCACCATAATAGGGACGGGCAATTCTGTTAACGATAAACCCGGGAATATCTTTAGCAATTACAGGGATTTTCCCCCATTCTTTCATGAGGTTGTATATTCTTTCAGCTAACGTTTTTTCTGTTAATAAAGAGGGGATCACTTCCACTAAAGGCATCAACGGAGCCGGATTAAAAAAGTGAATTCCGATGAAACGCTCCGGTTTCTTTAGTTCTGCCCCCAAAGAGGTGATAGAAATAGATGATGTATTGGAACCGATGATACAGTCTTCAGAAACATAGGTTTCAAGTTCTGTAAAAACTTTGGTTTTGATGTCTTTGTTTTCAATAATTGCTTCGATGACTAAATTCGAATCTTTTAAATCCTGCAATGCCTCACCTTTTGCAATATTGTTTCTGATTTCTGCGGCTTTTTCCTGAGAAATTTTTCCTTTTTCAGTTAATTTCTGAAGGGTCTTCTCTAAACCTGTAAGTGCTTTATCTATTTGTGGAGCATTAGCATCGAATAAAACGACCTTGCATCCTGCTGTTGCAGCTACCTGAGCAATTCCAACGCCCATGGTTCCTGCTCCAATAATTCCAATATTCATAGTTAAAAAAAGTAATGTAACAATGTATCAGTTTACCAATGTAACAATTTTATCAAAAAATTGAATCCTGCCGAAGCATTTATATTGATTGGTAAATTGCTACATTGATAAATTGTTATATTAATCTTATTTTCCTTTATAATTAGGTTTTCTTTTTTGAAGAAATGCATTTACTCCTTCAAAGAAATCTTCTGTTTCTGCTGCTTCTTGTTGTAGATCTCCTTCAAGCTCCAACTGCTCTTTCAAAGTATTAGTATAAGAATTAGCGAAAGCTTTTTTTGTTAATTTAATAGCTGCTGTTGGCATATTGGCCATTCTTTCTAAAATTTCCATTGATTTTGGACCAAACTCTTCTTCAGTGAAAACCTCAGCAACAAGCCCATGATTTTTAGACTCTTCTGCAGATAATTTTTTACCTGTAAAAGCTAAATAATTAGCCAATTGTCTACCTAAAAGTTTCGGTAAGAAATAAGTTCCTCCTGTATCCGGGATCAATCCGATATTCGAAAACGCTTGTGAGAAATACGCTTTATTATTAGCCAACACAAAGTCACATATCAATGCCAGCATAGCACCCGCTCCTACTGCAGGACCATTTACCAAAGCAATAACCGGTTTTTTGCAACGGGTAACTTCTGTCACCAAAGGATTATAGTAATCAACAACAATCTTTCTGATAATATCGTGATCATGGTGTTCTTTTCCTGTTACAAAAGCTTCATCCAAATTCTGACCAGAGCAAAATGCTCTTCCTCTCCCGGAAATAGCAACGCATCTTACTGTTTCGTCTTCGCTGCACTCTTTAACAAAGTCTTTTAAATCTGATAATGCAGGTTTTGTAAGGGCATTCATTGTTTCAGGTTGATTTAGGTATGCAATTTTAAGCTTCCCGTCAAAATGCGATTCAATATCGAGTTGTGTATACATAGTTTTGATTTTTATGATTTTATTCCTCTAATGTAGTTATAATGTAACAATCTACCAGTCTAACAATATAACAATTATAATGCAGTGCCAAACAAATTGGTAAACTGATACATTGTCATATTGTTACACTAAATATCAGTGGCATTTAAAATAATCAAAAGGTTCCAGACAGTCTAAGCATTGATAAGAAGCCTTACATAAAGTAGACCCAAATCTGCTGATCTGTTTGGTGTGCTCCGAACCACAACGTGGACATTTTTTCGGTTTCCCGATGTGATGTTCATCTGCTCCTTTTTCAGGCGGTGTAATTCCATACACACGAAGTTTTTCTCTCGCTTCATCTGTCAGCCAGTCTGTCGTCCATATCGGGAACATTTTGGTGACTACTTTGGCATCCCATCCGTTTTCTTTCATAATTTTTATGATGTCTTCTTCAATGGTAAACATTGCAGGACATGCTGAATAGGTAGGAGTAATGATCACTTCACAGGAGCTATCACCTGTAATCTGTGCTTCTCTTACAATTCCCAGCTCTACAATATTAATCACCGGAATTTCCGGATCGGGAACTAATTCTAATATCTCTAAAGGATTTTTCAATCTTTTTATCTAATTTTTTAAACGCAAAGCGCGCTACTATTCTTTTGAAAGCTAAATGTTTTTAAGATCGCAATTCCAAAATTGCTACATTGTTACATTTCAAAATTTACCATGTACATCCAGGATACGCTCTCTGCATATACTGAAGTTCACAAAGGATAAATCCGAAGTATTCCGTATGATATCCTGTTCTTGATTTTGGCTGCATAAAAGGATTGGTCGGATATTCTAATCCAAAGCCCTGGAAATCTCTCTCTGTTATAGCAATGAATTCTTTATACAATTCATCAGCATTAGGAGCAATATTTAAAACAACAAGATCTTCCTCACCTTCTGATTGGGCAAATAATCCTTTAGTATATTCCCAGATATTTTCAATTGCATTCTCTAAACGTGTACGGCTCTCTTCTGTTCCCTGAGCAAAGATTTTCATCCATGACGCAGCGTGAGTATAGTGGTATCTTACTTCTTTTAATGATTTTTGAGCAATGGCTGACAATTCTTCATTCGCTGAATTTGACAATGCCTCATACATCAGTTTTTGATACACTGCTAAAACATAAACTTTGAGAATTGTTTGTGCATAATCTTCATTGGGAAGTTCTACCCAATGTGCATTTACATATTCGTGCTCGTATCTTAAAAATGCGATATCATCTTCACTTTTACCATTGTCAATGACTCTTGAAGCATAAACATAAAAGTTATTAGCCTGTCCAAGCTCGTCCAAAGCGATATTTGTTAATGCAATATCTTCCTCTAAATAAGGGCCTTCACCGCACCATGCAGACAAACGCTGTCCCATAATGAAACTGTCGTCTGCTAGTTTTAATAAATAGTTATATAATGGGTTCATTATTTTAGCTTTTGGCTTTTGGCGTATAGCTTTTGGCAAATTGCAAGCAGCTAATAGCCATTAGCTATTTTACATATTTTTTACGTCGTTTGGAATTTCGTAGAAAGTTGGATGACGGTATAGTTTATCATCAGCCGGATCAAAGAATGCTTCTTTATCAATACCTTCTGAAGTCACAATATATTTACTTGGAACCACCCAAACAGAAGTTCCTTCTTTTCTTCTTGTATAAACGTCTCTTGCGTTTTGCAAAGCCATTTCTGCTGTTGGTGCCTGTACAATTCCAACGTGTTTGTGAGATAATCCCGGTTTAGTCTGAATAAACACTTCCCACATATCTAAATTTGCCATAGTCAAATTAATTTAACAATGTATCAATGTACCATTTTACCAATGAAATTCTTCATGAACTACGTTCGTAAACCTTCAGTTTATGCTCAGAATAACAATTGATTGTTACATTTTTACATCGGTATATTGTTACATTATTATATTACTTCTTTTTGTTGTTTCTCCGCAAAAGCTGCTGCTGCTTCTTTTACCCATGAGTTTTCTCTTTGTGCTTTTCTCTTGGTTTCGATACGCTTCTTATTGCAAGGTCCGTTTCCTTTTAAGATTTCCATGAATTCTCCCCAAGGAAGTTCTCCGAAATCGTAATGCTGTCTTTCCTCATTCCATTTCAAGTCTTTATCCGGAATCGTTAATCCTAAGAATTCAGCCTGAGAAACAGTCACATCAATAAATCTCTGACGAAGACTGTCATTACTTTCTCTTTTTACCCTGTAATTCATAGAGATTTTAGAGTTTGGCGAGCTGTCATCATTAGGTCCAAACATCATTAAAGCGGGCCACCAGAAACGGTTTAATGAAGCCTGAGCCATTTCTTTCTGTTGTTTGGTACCACGACAAAGGGCCATCAGGATCTCATATCCTTGTCTTTGGTGAAAAGATTCTTCTTTACAGATTTTAACCATCGCTCTTGAATAAGGACCGTAAGAGTTCCCCATCAGCATTACCTGGTTCATAATAGCTGCTCCATCAACCAACCAGCCGATAGCTCCTATATCTGCCCAGCTTAGTGTTGGATAATTGAAGATGCTAGAATATTTTGCTTTTCCTTCCAACATATCATCATAGGTAGCATCTCTGTCTGCTCTGATGCTTCCATCTCCTAATGTTTCTGTTGCAGAGTAAAGGTACAAGCCATGGCCTGCCTCATCCTGAACTTTAGCCAAAAGGGCCATTTTTCTTCTCAATGAAGGGGCTCTGGAAATCCAATTGGCTTCCGGCAGCATTCCTACAATTTCAGAATGGGCATGCTGCGAAATCTGACGAACCAAAAGTTTTCTGTAATCATCAGGCATTACATCTTTTGGTTCTACTTTATTTTCTTCGTGAACGTATTGAACAAATTTTTCTAAATCCATAATTTTTTCAATTTAGCAATGTATCAGTCTAGCAATGTACCAATGATTGTTACATTGGTAAATTGTTATATTGTTACATTAAATTTTTAAACATCATAATTAAGCATCACCACATTCGTTGTCGGGTGACATTGACACGTAAGAACGTAACCTCTGGCTACTTCGTCTTCGGTAAGCGCATAGTTTTTCTCCATGAAAACTTCTCCTTCCAAGACTTCCGCCTTACACGTACAACAAACTCCTCCTTTACATGCAAAAGGCACAGGAAGATTGTCTTTCAATGCTTTATCTAAGATACTTTCTTTTTTGGAATTAAGGTGAAACGAATATTCATCATCGTCGATGATCACCGTGACCATACTCTCGATATTGGCAATCGCTTTGAATTCATCACTCATCTCCTCTGTGTTTTCCTCGTCCGGAGCCGTGAAGTATTCAAATAAAACCTGAATAGCAGGCACTTTTTTATCCTTCTTCAGATAATCTGCAATTCCTTTAATCATATCTGAAGGCCCACAAATAAAGTATGTGGACTCTTTTACATCAATATCTGTATATCTTTCAAACAATTGATCTAATTTTTCAGGAGAAATTCTTCCTTCAAAAACAGGATCTTCATGCTTCTCACGGCTTACGAGATAGACAACTTTAAGTCTTCCATGAAAATGTTCTACCAATTTATCAATTTCAGCTTTTCTCAAAACATGATTCATACTTCTGTTGCTATAAAACAGATAAGCATTACTGTCAGGTTCCTGATAAAGGCTTTCTTTGATGTTTGATAAAACCGGAGTAATTCCACTTCCTGCAGCCACCCCAACGTAAGTTTTCACGTTCGTTGGATGATAAGAAGTATTAAAACCTCCCATTGGAGGCATCACTTCCAACACCTCATCCATATGAAGGTGTTCATTGAAATAACCTGATACTTTACCTCCTTCCAGCAATTTCACCAAAACCTCCAGGGTATTGCTTTTTTCACTAGGAGCATTACAGATAGAGTAAGAGCGTCTCTCTTCATTTCCGTTGATCGTCATTCGGAAATTCAAATATTGACCTTGTTTGAACCTGAACTTATCTTTCAACTCTTCAGGAATTTCCACCGCTACACTGACGGCATCCGGAGTATCCTTCTGAACCTTAACTGTTTTAAGTTTATAAAATGAATTCATTATTTTTTTAGTATTCTATTAATTTTTCCACCTTCGCACTTTGGCAAGCTGTCTTGAGCATGAACTTTCACTTTTGTTGTGATTCCTACTCGTTTCTTTATTTCGTTTTCTATGTTTTTTCCAAAGCTTCCGACAAAATTAAAATAATCATCGGTATTCGCTTCTACTTTTTGAGCCTTTATCAATTCATCATCAACTTCCAAATCAATATCGAGTGCTACACACATATGCTCCTTCTCAATAGGAGTTAAATAATAATTTGGAACGACTCCTTTCACATGAGAAAAAGCTTCTTCAATTTGACTTGGATAAACATTAACGCCTCTTACGATCAACATATCATCTGCTCTGCCCACAATTGGCTTCATCTTCACCATTGTTCTTTTAGCATTCTCGTCATAATAAAGGCTGGTGATATCATTTGTCCAGTAACGCAAAAGAGGCATTGCTTTTTTCGTTAAAGTAGTAATCACCAAAACCCCTTCTTCTCCAAAAGGAACCGGTTGTTTTGTAATCGGGTCCAGAATTTCAGGATAAAAATGATCTTCCCAAATGTAAGAACCTCCTTTTTCCTCAAAGTCTTCCATGGAAACCCCTGGGCCAATAATTTCACTTAAACCATAAATATTGGTTGCATGAACACCCAATCTTTCTTCGATATGACCTCTGATAATCTCTGTCCAAGGCTCAGATCCTAACACAGCATACTTAAGGCTGATTTCATCGGCAGAAATTCCTCTTCTGGCAAATTCATCTGCAATGGTTAAAGCATAGGATGGTGAACAACAGATTACTTCCGGTTTAAAATCTACAATAAGATCTACCTGTCTGGCTGTCATTCCTCCTGAAATAGGAAGCACACTCATTCCCAGCATTTCGGCACCATAATGAAGCCCTAATCCTCCTGTAAAAATCCCATAGCCATATGCATTATGCAACTGCATTCCAGCTCTGGCCCCTGCCGCATGTAATGATCTTGCGACCACTTCACTGAAAAGATCTACATCTTCTTTGGTGTATCCTACAACCGTTGGCTTTCCGGTAGTTCCGCTTGAACAGTGAATTCTCTGAAGTTCATTTTTAGGAACCGTAAATAAGCCAAACGGATAGTTATCTCTTAAATCCTGTTTGTAAGTAATTGGAAGTTTCGTGATGTCCTCAATTGTCCTTATATCCTGTGGAGATATCTGCAATTCATCAAACTTTTTTTTATAAAATTCCGACTTCTCGCTCAGATAACCCATCAGGTTTACCAACCGCTCGGATTGAAGCTGTCTCAATTGACCCAGCTCCAGATATTCAACTGAAAAATCCATAAAACTAACTAACATTTGTTAGGTGTAAATTTAAAAAGATTTTGGTAGCTGGCAAAATTTTTATGACTTTTGTCATATTTTGAATGATTCTAAATAAGAGACTGGGAATTTAGGGAGGTTAAAAAACCTAAAATCGCAAAGAATTTGAATAGGTAAATTGTCGAAAAAGACTATTTCTGATTTCCCAATAAACCATAAAGAATCTTCTCTCTGATCTCTTCAGTAATTTCATCTGTAGAATCACTACTTCTTTTAAACCAGAAATAAGAATTGTTTAAAGTATGGAGAATAAATCTAGTGGTAAAGGATGGGGATTTCAATTCCCAGTTTTCTGCTTTGTAAATTTCAGCAATAAGTTCTTCCACTTCCTGCTGATAATTTTTCCTTAATTCAACAAACTCAGGAAGTCTTTCCTCCAGATGTTTCCACTCATTGGAATAAATATGAGTAACATCACGATTTTTAAGAACGACCGATAAGTGTTTATCTAGGAAAAAATTCAATTTATCTTTAGGAATAACATCTGTATTTTTTACTTCCTGCAACTGATCGAAAAACTCTTGTGCAATACCAAAACAGATCCATTCAAGAATTTCTTCCTTTGAACGGATATGGGCATACAACGAAGCTGCCTTGATATTAAGCCTTGTAGCAAGGTCCCTAACTGAACTTCCCATATAACCTTTCTCTTTGAAAAGTTCTACTGCTACGTCTAATATTTTCTTTTGTTTTTCTTTAAGTTCCATTTGTAAAAATGCAAAAGTAGTTATTCTGATTTAAACTGTTATTTTTTTGGCGGTAAAAGGCTAAACTTTTGAAAAAGGACATCTTTAAGAATCTCACGGTCTTTTATCAATTTATAACTTCGGCTTAATCTGACTTATTGTTCATCGACTTTGAAGAAAAGCAACAAGAATCGGAAATTTTGTCAAGTTAATTTTACGTTAAAAATAGTGATTTCGGAAATTTTGTCCATTTTTTTTTGTAAATTTAATAATTGAACAGTTTTTGCGATACAGTCATCGATTAAATGATTAAATAATTGATGGCATTAAGAAACTGAGCCTGAAAATTGAGTTTCTTGATGTCCTTTTTAAAACTAAACGTTGAACGAATCATACCAAAAATATAAACAATATGAATTTAAACCAATATACTGTAAAATCACAAGAAGCCATCCAGGCAGCTCAGCAAGTTGCAATGGAGCTTGGTAATCAAAGTATCGAACCTCAACATCTTCTGGAAGGAATTTTTCAGGTAGATGAAAACATATCGCCTTTCTTATTAAAAAAATCTGAAGCAGATGCCAATTTAGTAAGAGAACGTAATCGTGAAAATTTAGAAAAGCTCCCAAAAGTACAGGGAGGAAATGTTTATCTTTCACAATCAGCCAATAAAGTTTTACTTGACGCTCCCAATATTGCTAAGAAGATGGGAGATGAATATGTAACGATTGAACATTTATGGCTATCCCTTTTAGAGACAAGTTCCGAGGTATCCAAAATGCTGAAGGATATGGGCGTTACCAAAAGCTTGTTGGAAGGAGCTATTAAAGAATTAAGAAAAGGGAGTAAAGCGACCTCTGCAAGTTCAGAGGAGACGTATCAATCTTTGAACAAATATGCTAAAAACTTTAATGAATTAGCTGCTGAAGGAAAACTTGATCCGGTCATCGGGCGTGATGAAGAAATCAGAAGGGTTCTACAGATTCTTTCAAGAAGAACAAAGAACAACCCTATCCTTATTGGAGAACCCGGTGTTGGTAAAACCGCAATTGCTGAAGGAATAGCCCACAGAATTATCAGCGGAGACGTTCCGGAAAACCTTATGGATAAAACCTTGTATTCTTTGGATATGGGAGCATTAATCGCCGGAGCCAAATATAAAGGAGAATTTGAAGAACGTTTAAAATCTGTGGTCAATGAAGTAACAAAGTCTGACGGGCAAATTATTCTTTTCATTGATGAAATTCATACTCTGGTTGGAGCCGGAGGCGGTGAAGGCGCCATGGATGCGGCCAATATTTTGAAACCTGCTTTGGCAAGAGGAGAATTAAGAGCTATTGGAGCTACTACTTTGAACGAATATCAAAAGTATTTTGAAAAAGATAAAGCATTAGAAAGACGTTTTCAGAAGGTGATGGTGGAAGAACCTGATACTGAGTCAGCTATTTCTATTCTTCGTGGTATTAAAGATAAATACGAGGCTCACCATAAAGTAAGAATCAAAGACGAAGCAATTATTGCAGCGGTGGAAATGTCTCAAAGATATATTTCAGACAGATTCTTACCGGACAAAGCGATTGACCTTATCGACGAGGCTTCTGCTAAGCTGAGAATGGAAATCAACTCGAAACCTGAGGAACTGGACGTTTTAGATAGAAGATTAATGCAGCTGGAAATCGAATTAGCGGCTATTTCAAGAGAAGGCAATCAGACCAAAATCGATCATTTGAAAGAAGATATTTCCAAAATTTCTGAACAGAGAAATGAAATTAATGCTAAATGGTTGAAAGAAAAACAGAAAAGTGAAGATCTCACTCAGATCAAAAAAGATATAGAATCTCTGAAACATGAAGCAGAAAGAGCTTCCAGAGCAGGAGATTATGCAAAAGTAGCGGAAATCCAGTATGGAAAACTTCGTGAAAAAGAAGATGAGCTTGCTAAAGTTGAGCTTGAAATGCAAAATCATCAAAATGAATTGATTAAAGAAGAAGTTACCGCTGAAAACATTTCTGAAGTTATCGGAAAATGGACCGGCATTCCTGTAACCAAATTATTACAATCTGAGAGAGAAAAATTATTACATCTGGAAGCTGAACTTCACCACAGAGTCGTAGGACAGGATGAAGCAATCCAGGCCGTAGCTGATGCCATCAGAAGAAACAGAGCCGGTTTGAGTGATGATAAAAAACCTATCGGATCATTCTTATTTCTGGGAACAACAGGAGTGGGTAAAACTGAACTTGCAAAAGCATTAGCTGAGTTTTTATTTGATGACGAAAACAATATGACCAGAATTGATATGAGTGAATATCAGGAACGTCACAGTGTTTCGAGATTGGTAGGAGCTCCTCCTGGTTATGTAGGGTATGATGAAGGTGGGCAGTTGACTGAAGCGGTAAGAAGAAGACCTTACTCTGTGGTTCTTTTAGACGAAATCGAAAAAGCTCATCCGGATGTCTTCAACACTTTATTACAGGTTTTGGATGATGGACGTCTAACAGATAATAAAGGACGTGTAGTTAATTTTAAAAACACGATAATCATTATGACTTCGAATTTAGGTTCACATCTGATTCAGGAGAATTTTGAAAATTTAACGGAAGAAAATCAGGATGAGATTGTGGATAAAACCAAAGATGAAGTATTTGACTTATTGAAGCAAACTTTACGTCCGGAATTCCTGAACAGAATTGATGAGATTGTACTGTTCCAGCCTTTAAGAAAAAAAGAAATCGGAAAAATCGTTCAATACCAGTTGAGAGGATTTAATGAGATGCTCGCTAAAAGAAATATCATTATGACTTTCACTCAGGATGCTGTAGATTACCTGATGAATAAAGGATACGATCCTGCCTTTGGAGCAAGACCATTAAAAAGAGTCATCCAACAGGAAGTATTAAATAAATTATCTAAGGAAATTCTTGCAGGAAATGTAAATGACGGTGACAGAATTACTCTTGATTATTTTGAAGAAACAGGCCTTGTATTCAGACCTACCGACCAATAAAATAGTTTTTTTCATATACATTTTTTTTGTAAATAAGTGCTGTAGAGAAATCTGCGGCACTTATTTTTTATATTTTTATCCAAATACAGTGAAATATCATTATCTTTATCATACCAACAAATTAATAACTAAAACAAAATCAGTATGAAAAAGTTAAAAAGAAACGATTTAAAAAAAATCGAAGGAGGTGTTGCAGCCCTTACAAGTTGTGATGTCAATATGATGTGTCCACGAGGAATGTGCTGCGCAGATGGTTATATCTGCAGAGACCCAAGAAGCTACATGTGCATCTAGCCTAAAACGGAGATTTTTCTCCGTTTTTTTATTTTCATAGTTTCTTATTTATTCTCTGTTTCATAACAATGATCAATGTCAATC
Organism: uncultured Chryseobacterium sp.; assembly: GCA_963518055.1. Lineage (GTDB taxonomy): Bacteria > Bacteroidota > Bacteroidia > Flavobacteriales > Weeksellaceae > Chryseobacterium. Next base: position 61,318 of record CAUQIC010000014.1, on the reverse strand, counting down.
CGTAAAAACACGGTAAAATTAATCGTATAATTCCCTGTTTATTATTATACTTTCTACCATATTTTTTTGCGAAATTTGCCTATTGAAGAAATACTTCCTTATAAAATAATTAAGTTATGAGTACAGAATCTACGAATGATCCATTACAGAATGGTAAAATGTCTAATAAACTGATTCAAAATCTGATTGACAACTACCGAAAAAACCACTTGAGTGCCATCAACGACACTTTAGGAATACAGGATGCCCACTCCATTTGGTTTGATCTTCCGAAGTTAAAAAAATTTATTGCTACTATAGAAAAAGAAGCGGCTAAAATCAATCCTGACACTTCCGAAGAAGATTTAGGGATCAGATTCTATTATGCTGCTTATCCTAAAAATGAAAATTGGGACATTATGGAATCTCATCCTGTACCCGAAGAATATGCTGAAAGGCATACATTGGTATTGATTCCGACCCTAAAACAGAGCAGTGAAAAAGGTGAAAGTCTTGATTATGATTTCAATTATCTCCAGTCAAAAGATGAATCTGTAGCTCTAGCATTGAATGCCAGGAAAATCAAAGAACTAAGTGATGATACTGTTGGTGAAAATCAAGGTACTTTAACACCTCCGGGAACCTCAATAACAGAAATGTATTAATCTCACTTAAAAAATATTCCATATTTATAAACAATGACCGAGTTTCAAAAGTTTTTCTCACAATTCATGTATACTGGAGAGGGCATAGCAGCCTTAGTATCACTTATTTATCTTAACCGTGTAAAAAAACAACATTGGAAGTACTTGGCTTTATATCTCATTGTAATTTTCTTATGTGAATCTGCTGTAAAATGGGGGGAAAAACCCTTGCGCATAGACAGAGTTAAGTTTTATAATTATTTTGTGATTCCACTACAACTAATATTCTTTTATTGGTTGTATGCAAAGAAATCACTAAAAAAAACAAACTTATTTTATATTTTTTCATCCATATATCTTCTCTCGTACGTCCCCAACGCTTTATTCTTTCAAGAAAACAAAGTTGTTTTTTCTTTTAATTACACATTTGGTTGCTTATTTTTAATGACTCTTGTTATTATGGAATATTACAATCAGGTAAACTCATCAGAGATATTAAATTTCAGCACCAACAGGATGTTTTATATCAACTTGGGAGTAACTCTTTTTTATATTGGAACCCTCCCCTTTATGACATTCATGTCCCTTCTTTGGGAATATAGAAATATTTGGGACTTATACTTCGCATATTTTCAGGTTTCCGGGGCAGTCATGTATATTTTATTTGCAAGTTCATTCATATGGGGAAAACAGAGCTCTTAATAACGATTATTTCATTCAATATATTTTTTGTAATGTTCGCCGTTGCAGTGGTGATCTATATAAGAAACTACCGACAGCGTAAAAGAGAATATCTGAATGAGATTGAGATGAAAAATGAAATTCATCAAAGAGAACTTCTGTCTACTCAATTGGAAATTCAACAGGCAACGATGCAGCAGATTGGTAGAGAACTTCATGATAATATTGGGCAAAAACTGACTTTGGTGAGTCTGTATGTCCAACAAATGCTTTATGAAAATAGAGTTCCTGAAGCCAGCGAAAGAATTGATCAGGTCTCACAAATCATCAATCAGTCTTTACAAGATCTTCGGAGTCTTTCGAAAACATTGACAGATGATAACATCAATCAAAAGGAAATTGTAACTTTAATTCAGGAAGAAGTCGACATTACCAACTCTTTCAAAAAATGCAATGTAAGTTTTGAACATAATGTAGACCAATTGGATTTAGGCTTTGTTCATAAAAATGTCCTGCTCAGGATTACCCAGGAATTTATTCAGAACAGTATAAAGCATTCTCAGTGTGAGAACATTTTCATTACCTTGAATACGTATGAAGATATTTTTTGGGAACTTAAAATCCATGATGACGGGATTGGATTTAATGCATCGGAGGGCAAATCCAATGGAATTGGCCTTACCAATATGAAGAACAGAGCTGAAATTATAGGTGCCATATTTAATCTTGAAAGTAAGAAAGATCTCGGTACTCACCTCAGCATCACCTTAAAAAAGCAGTCATGAAAAAATCAATTGTCATTGTTGACGACCATATACTTATCGCCAAAGCTCTGGAAGGGATTATTGGTAATTTTAACGAATTTGAAGTGATCTATGTCTGTGAAAACGGAAAAGATCTTATCCAGAAAATTGAAGAAGGAAATAAAATTCCTGATATCATCCTTTTAGATATCAGCATGCCTATTATGGACGGTTTTGAGACGGCTGTATGGCTGACTAAAAATCACCCGGATGTAAAAGTCATGGCATTGAGCATGCAAGGAGATGATAACAGTGTAATCAAAATGATTAAAAGTGGGGCCAAGGGGTATCTGTTAAAAAACACTCATCCAAAAGATCTGGAAACCGCTCTTATCAGATTAAATTCCGATGGATTTTTCTATCCGGAATGGGCTTCCAAAATAATATTCTCCAGCCTCAATAAAGATAGAGAAGCGGAAATTACGGTAAAGATTTCTGAACGAGAAAAAGAATTTCTGAAATACACAGTTACTGAGCTTAGTTACAAAGAAATTGCTGACAGGATGTGCTGTAGCCCGAGAACAGTAGAAAGCTACCGTGATCAGCTCTGTGAAAAACTGGAATTAAAAACCCGCGTTGGGCTGGCCGTTTTTGCTATTAAAAACGGGTTTGCCGGCTAATCTAAAAAACACATATTTTTATATATCATGTAAAAATCCTATCCGCATATGGATAGGATTTTACTATTTCATGCTATTATTATACTCCATATAAAAAAAATTTTAGCATATTTTTCACCTCCAATAAGACAGGCATTTAAATAATTGACAAAACATGAATTTTAAAGGGTTTATACGTTAATAGCAAAAACAGAGCTTAAAATTTAACGTTTATTAAAATTTTATTAAATAAATATAATTTCATATAATTTTTTACATTAAAAAAAACAAAGAACAATAAAATATAAAAAAGAAATAATATAATTAATTAAAAACCAATACAATCGAAATTAATTTACAATAACCTCAATATTTATTAAAAAAAAGTATCAAAAAACAAATAAAAATTAAAAATATTTGCACATCACATTAATTTGAATTAATTTCACACTCCCAACCAAAAATAACATTATATGAAAAGAGTCCTTTTGGGAGCCGGAATTATATTTCTGACTTCCTGTAACAATGACATGAATTCTGTAAATGAACAAACAGCTGCCGCAGAATCACCAACAACACAATTAGCAGGTAAAAGAGTATGTCCCTCAGATGCTATGAGGGAAGAAATCCTGCAAAAAGACCCTGCTGCAAGAGCAAGAGTTGAAGCTATTGAACAATTCACTGAAAAACGCCTTAGCGACATTAAAGTAGGCAAAGTTCTGGCTGATGGTACGGTAGAAATACCGGTAGTTTTCAATGTAGTGTACAATACAAGCAGTGAAAATGTATCGGACGCAAGATTACAATCTCAGATTGATGTTTTAAACAAAGACTTTGGGGCCACCAACTCTGACATCAACAATACGCCCGCTGAGTTTGTTCCTGTAAAAGCAGGAGATACCAAAATCAGATTCAAGTTATCAAAAACGGTTAGAAAACAAAGCAGTACAACGAGCTGGAATCCGGATGATAATAAAATGAAATCTGCCACTACAGGAATTGCTGCGACTTCTCCTGATAATTATTTAAACATATGGATTGTCAATAAAATGACCGGTGGAACATTAGGGTATGCCTATTATCCTGGAACTATCACTGCTTCTTTAGACGGTGTTGTGATTGCCGCTCCTTATATAGGAACAGGTTCCGGAACAGCTGCTCCTTACAACCTGGGAAGAACAACCACTCATGAAGTAGGACATTATTTAAACCTTCCACACCTTTGGGGATCTTCTGATGCAGGCTGTCAGACAGATTATTCCAATGATACACCTGTTTCTCCCGGCCCGAATTATGGAGTTCCTTCCTACCCTCTTAACAGAGTCTGTGGGGGAGTTAGCCGCTCACAAATTTTCATGAATTATATGGATTACGTAGATGACAAAGTAATGCATATGTTTACCGCCAATCAAAAACAAAGAATGCAAGCCGTAGTTGCTTCTTCAGGTCCAAGATCAGGCTTAAGACTTTATTAAAACTGCACCTCAAATCACAAAATATTAATTTTTTTTTAAAAATCACTTATTTCACTAAAAAAAGTCTATCTCAACCTATGAGATAGATTTTTTTTTTTAATTTTACGCCTTTAAAATAAGGGACATAACGATGAAAAAAATAGTAATAGCAACCGGCATATTATTAAATCTGTGTTGCTATCATGCACAAGACACCATACAATCCAGAAGCCTACAAAAGGATCTAGCACTCATAAGAGCTGATAGTATCAGCCACACTAAGACCCCTTTTTTTAAGAAAGAGTGGGTAAAAAAATCAGTAGCTCCTGCCCTTCTTTTCACTGCTGCAGCAGCGACGTGGGGGGAGAAAGAAAATATCCGTGAAGTCCGCAACCGTTATCTTCCCACTTTCAAAGCAAAATATGATGACTATCTTCAGTACGCTCCTGCAGCGGCTGTATATGGATTAAAATTAGCCGGTGTAAAAGGAAGAAACAATCTTGGAAGAGCAACACTTTCTTATGTAACGAGTTTAGCCATTATGGGTATCTTGGTCAACTCGATAAAATACACGGCTAAAGTGGAACGTCCGGATGGTTCTAAAAACAACTCATTCCCTTCCGGCCATACCGCAATGGCTTTTACCAATGCGAGTTTTCTGCATAAAGAATATGGGATGGTAAACCCTGGTTATAGCATCGCCGGATACGGGAGTGCAGCTCTTACAGGACTTGGCCGTAATTTGAATAACAGACATTGGATTCCTGATGTTCTTGCCGGTGCCGGAATTGGGATCATATCCACAGAATTGGGATACTTTTTCATTGATAAAATTTATAAAAACAAAGGGGATAATTTAAGTTTATTATCTAAAATACAAGGAAACGATTATCCTTCTTTTCTCTCTATAAAACTAGGTACCGCTTTAGGAACAACTAATTTCTTAAAAGAATCTGATCTTGACGATAAAAAGCAAATAGGTTTTGAAGGCGGATTGGAAGGAGCCTATTTCTTTTCAAAAAAATGGGGGATTGGTGGAGATTTAAGTTTTAGCAGTTTCCCTATTAAGCCCTTAAAGGCAACTTTAGATGACGGTGAGGATTTTGGAAATTACAATATAATCACTCAATCTTTAGGTTTTCTCGGTGCCGGAGTAGGCCCTTATTATTCTCATGAATTTTCCGACAAGTGGCAACTTATGCTAAAAGCAACTGCAGGATATTCTGCTACTTCAAGTGGTAAAGTATTTATAAAAAGTGATAATATTGATAGCCCAACCCATGAACTTGAAATCGCCAGATATAAACCGACCCCTGCTTTCCGCTGGAATACCGGAGCTTCTCTGACTTACAAATTTAATCCGGGATTAGGAGTTACCTTATACTCCGATTATAATCAAATTAAATCATCCATCCGTTATCATTTCAGTGATACCATAGAATCAAATGATGAATTGAATGATGAACTCAATAATATGATTGCGAAAGAGAAAATCAATTATTTTACACTTGGGTTAAGACTTACCGCTTACTTTTAGATAAAAAGCCTTCAGAATAGAATCTGAAGGCTTAATTTTTTATAAAGTTTTACTATTGTCTGAGGGAGTATAGTCCATGAAAATATCCCCATCCAGTTGCACAGACTTCACTTTTTTCTTGATAGGAATCACCAGATCGGTGAGCTTCTGGTCTTTCTCCCAAACGGAGGGTGAAAAATGTAATTTCTCCGTAGTTCCGTCCTCATAGGATAAAATAGCATCAAAAGGAATAGCGAATCCACCAACATTGGCAATGTTAACGGTAAGCAGATCATTCATTTGTGATGCTCCGGTTACTTTTAAATCTATATAGTTATTCGTATAAAACCAATTCTGAAAAAACCAGTTCAGGTTTTTACCGGAACCTGCATTCATAGAATTAAAATAATCCCATGGAACCGGGTGTTTCCCGTTCCAGTTATCCATATAGTGATGTAATGCTTTTTTAAATATATCATCACCAAGATAATCTTTGAGAGCCAGATAAGATAAAGAAGCCTTTACGTAGGAATTATTTCCATATCCAGATCCGCTTACCTGCGTACTCATTGTGATGATCGGTTGATCTTCTTCTGCGGAAGCATCATTAATCCATCTTTTCACACGAAAATTTTTATAAAAATCTTTGGCTGCCGCTTCTCCGTTTTCATCAATTCCAATAAGGTATTCCAGTGTGGTTGCCCAACCTTCATCCATATAAGCATATCTTGTCTCATTAATTCCCATATAGAAAGGGAAATAAGTATGAGCAATCTCATGATCTGCGGTAAGTCTGGCGTCCTTAAGATCATCAGGAATACTTGTATCATTGATCATCATGGGATATTCCATGTCTGCATATCCTTGAATAGCTGTCATTACATTATAAGGATATTCTACCCCCGGCCAGTTTTTAGAAAACCAATCAAGATTATAGCGCATCCAGCCCACATACTGCTCAAAATCTTTTGCTCCGGCCTTATATCCTGACTGAACACTTGCTCTTTTTGTTTTTAATTGTACGCTCGCTGCATCCCAAACATAATGATTGCTCATTGCAAAACAGAAATCTGTAATATGATTGGCTTTAAACTTCCACACATTCCATTTATTCTGCTTGGTTACTTTTCCGGATTTCATATCCTGTTCAGTTGCAATATGCATTACCTGATCACTTTTTAATGAGGTTTTGTATCTTTTCAAATATTCAGGCTGAAGTACAGCTTCCGGATTAAGGAAATCTCCGGTTGCCCAAACGACATAATTCTTTGGAGCTGAAATCTCAAAACTGTAGTCATTAAAATCATTATAAAATTCCTGTCTATCTGAATGGGGAAGCATATCCCATCCGTTATAATCATCATAGACAGAAATTCTAGGGAAAGAATAGGCTACGTAGAACGTTTCAGGATCAATCTGCCCTTCTCTTCCACTCTGTACTGAAAGAGGATACTCCCATTCTATTTTAATTTCAGATTTTGATTTCGATTTTAAAGCTGTTTTTAATTTTACTTTTTCAACAGTCCCCCAATCATCACTATCAATGTCATATTTCTCATTATTGACAATAAATGATTTAATCTTAAGCCCTGACGAAAGGAAATCATTTGAAACAAATCCCGATCGTGGAGATTGTGGCTTATGAAGATTATTCACAAACCTTATAGCCAAATCATTGAGTTGATCCGGACTGTTGTTGGTATAAACAATAGTCTCTTTTCCGGAAACTGTTTTTGTTGTGGCATCTACTTTTACTTCTACATTATAAGTTCCTTTATTCTGCCAATAGTTTTTACCCGGTGCTCCGGAAATATCACGTGTCCCTTTTTCATAAGCTTTTTTAATATTTCTAGGCATATAAAGCTCTTGAGCAGGCAACTGTAATAACGAAATCGCCACCAGCACTCCGGAAAAAATTCTCTTCATAACGATCTTTTTTAGAGATAAGTATCAAAAATAGCGAAAATGTAACAGAGCCAATACGTCTTTTATAATAATGTTTTGCATAAAATTATTTTTCATTAAAATTATACTATAGTCGTTCTTGTTCGATTGTCTTTTTTATTGTTTTAGCATTTTTAACGGATTGATTCCCAAAATTGAATTTCAAGGAAAGAGTAAATCCCTGCGAATCTCCGTAGTCCAGATAATAATTATCCTGATTGGCATATCGGGTACTCACTTTTTGTCCTGTTGTTCTGAAAATATCATTAAAAATGAAACTTGCTTCGAGCTTTTTATTACAGAACTTCCTGTTCATGACAAAGTAAGCAGACCAGCTACCGGAAATTCTAAATGTTCCTTGAATTCCCGGAGAATAATACCGATGTCCCATTTCTATTTTCCAGTCACTGTTTTTATCAAGGGTAAAGTTTGTAGAGATATTAGAAACCAGGTTCCAAACTTTATTCTTATACAATATATTATCAATTCCTTTGAAATAATTTTCGTTGTGCTCCAGATTTTCAGACACTATTATATTCCACCAGGGTTTTACCTGAAAGTTTTTATACAAACTCAACCCAAAGGCTTCTCCTTTTTCGATATTTGTAAAGTAATAAATTAAACTGTGGGTACTTGGCTCCTGATAGGAAATTTCCATCGACGGATAGATTTCTTTCCGATAATACAAATCCAGATTCCATTCTTTCCATGAATAGGTAAGATTAAGATTATGGGTAATGGTGGCTTTTAATTTTGGATCTCCCTGATAGTATGAAAACAGATTATAATAAGACTTAGCAGGATTCAGCCAGGAATAAAAAGGTCTGCTGATTCGTTTTCCGTAAGAAAACCCGAATTCCTGTTTATTTTCGGTCGTATATTGAGCATAAAAAGTTGGAAAAAACTTCCAGTAATTATTTTTATTAAGCTCATAAGGTTCAGAAACAACTCCTTCCAGGTCTGTCATTTCTGCACGAAGCCCTCCTTTAAAATTCCATTTTCCAAGAGTATAAGAAAGTGAAGAGTATAAGGCAAAATTATGCTCTTTATAATCAAAAATACTACTTTTTGCAGGTCTGTATTGCAGCACTCCATTTTCATTATCAGAAAAATCCAGTTGGCTCCTGGTCTTGGCAAAACTATATTTCACCCCGGACTCCAATTCCAATTTATCATTTTTCCACTGATAATCTAACTGTGAAGAATATAATTGTACATCTGCCTTGTTTAGGGTGATAAAATTTTCTTCTCTTGGAGACTCACCAAAAAAATTGAGATAAGTCATCACATTCTGGTATTTATTGGTATTATTTCCTGTAAAATAAGTAATCCATGACAGGCTGCTTTTCTTATTAAGCTTTCTGTCTATCTGAAAGCTTAATGAATTATTGATGGAACGACTATGATGATCATTAATCGTTGTGTAATTGGACGTTGCAATATCCTGATTATTATAGATCATCGTAGGTACATTATATGTTCCAAAGGATTTTGGAGAGAAAAACCCTGAATAGTTGAGGCTTACATTGGTTAAGCTATCCAATTCATATTCCACATTAAAATTCAGGGTATTCTGGTTATTGTTTTTATCCTTCCTGTTCATTGTACTTACCCATCGGGTCTGGCTTTCCTCATAATTAACGTAATCTGTTCCTTCACGATAATAGGTTCCCAAGCCTCTGTAATAACTTCCCATTACAGAAAGCTTATTTTTCTTATAATATTGAGAAAGTCCAAAAACGCCTTTTGCATACTGAGTCTGCACATATTTGGATGAGACAATTCCTCTGTAGCCTTCAATTTTATTTTTTTTCAGTACAATATTCAGCACTGCACTTCCTGAAGCTTCATATTTTGCGGGGGGATTTGTAATTACTTCTACAGACTTCACTTCATCTCCCTGCGTATTTTCCAGAAGGTTTTTAAGCTCATCACCTGTCAGCATTACTTTTTTATCATTGATGGTTACCAGAATACTTGTACTTCCTTTCACACTCAATACATTATTATTCACCGTCACACTGGGGGTATTTTTCAGGATTTCCCAGGCACTAAGGGATGAAATATTGCTATTTTCCACATTGAACTCCAAACGGTCAATTTTTCTTTTTACAAGAGGTTTTCGTTTCGTCATTACCACTCCTTCTATTTCCTGTAATTCTTTTTTAAGAATAATATTTAATGTTTCAAGCTTATTAAGATCTAGCTTCTGTTCAAAAAGCGCATATCCTTCATTCTTCACAATCAATTTCACTATTTGTCCAGGAAGATTCTCAAACACAAAACCTCCGTCAGCACCGGTTTTCAATGTATTGATTAATTCATTTTTAGAATTATACACTTCTACCTCTACCCCTTGAAGTTTTTCGTTTTCGTTATTCATAACAGTCCCCTGAAGCTTTCCCTTTTGAGCAAGGATCAATATCGGAAGACATAGAAAAAGAAGAATTTTATACATGGTTACAATTATTTTTTTGATACAAATAGAATAAGCCTATCACTTATTATAGGGTACAAAATTCAAAATTGAACATGATATTTTCGGTTAACAGAGGGTTAATGATGGGTTAATGATTTTAAAAAGAACAGGTAGGGTTAATGGAAAGTTAATACCAAAATAATCATTCCAGGAAAATAACTAAAGTTTTATCTTTGTTTTGATGGTTCCCAAAAGCAAATATCTTATCCCCACATTCGCAGCTCTGTTCCTTCTTTTATTAGGGATACAGATTTATTTTATGTACAAAACCTATCAAGTAAAAGAAAGGGATATTTACAGGTCTGTTAATGATGGGCTCACCAATTATATGGATAAGGTAGAGGGCATTCATAAAACTCAGGAGATGAATGATGATTCTCTTCAGAAAGTCATTATAAGATATTACAATAAAGAAATCAACAAGCAGGAGTTTCTCAGGAGCTTTAAAGAAAACAGAAAGTCAGCGAGAAAAAAATTAAGCCATTATATTGAAAATCGTTTACAAAAAGATGGGTATAAAATATCTGCAAGAATTCAATACACTTCCATTATTCACCTTCCGGACAGCACCAAATTGATTGATCACCCATTCACTATTTTCGAAACAAAAGAAAAAGTGAAAAACCCTAAATTAGCTAATAATAGCAGTTGGGAAACCTCATCTTCAAAAGCAAGAGATTTACAGCACCCGGAAATTAAAAAAAGTGATACTTTTTTTGTGAGAAGCCAAACTGATTTTGAAATCACAAACATCAAAATAATTGTATTTAAGGAACTTGCATTATTGATCATTTGTTGTATCCTACTTCTTTCCTGTGTACTTCTGCTATATATTTCCACCATTAAAAACCTGATCAAGCAGCAAAGACAGGTCGAGGTTCTTCATACGGTAGTCGACAATATTTCTCATGAATTCAAAACACCGATCGCCACTTTAAAAATAGCTTCCAAAACATTAAAAAAAGGGTGGAACACGGAAACACTCCCTCTTATTGACAGACAAATTTCACGGCTCGAAAGCCTGATGCTTCAACTTCACCAAGACGAAATACCAGAAGAAACGACTTCTGTTAAACGTGAAGATTGGGCCTTTTTCATTCAGGATTTAGCGTTTACTTATCCTGAAATTGATTTTAAATTTGAAAGTACAATATCTGAGGAATTGCCTTTTGACAAAAACCGAATGGAAACCATTATTAAAAATCTTTGTGAAAATAGTGTAAAATATGGGGCTTCTATTATCAAAGTAAACATTAATTCTACTTCACAAAATTTAGAAGTTGAGATTTCTGACAACGGTCAAGGTATGGAAAGTAAAGAATTAAATAATATTTTTGAAAAATTCTATAGAATACAAAGCAACAATATTCATAGCAGTAAAGGATTGGGACTAGGATTATACATTGTTAAAAAAATCATTATACAATATCATGGTAAAATAAATGTTTCCAGCCATCCCGGCGCAGGAAGTACTTTTAAAGTATCTCTCCCTTATGAAATGGAAAATGCTTCAAAATTAATAAAAGATGAAAACTAGAATCCTTTTAGCAGAAGACGACTCAGATTTTGGAATGATCCTGAAGCAGTATCTTGAACTGGAAAATTTTGAAGTCAGCTGGTTTCAGAATCCGGAAGATATTGTAAAGCTCCTACATTCTGACTTTACCTTTCATGTAGGGATTCTGGATGTTATGATGCCTAATATTGACGGCTTTTCACTGGCCAAAATGATCATAAAGGAAAAGAATAATTTTCCATTGTTATTTTTAACAGCTAAAAATCAGAAAATAGATCGATTAACAGGACTTAAATTGGGTGCTGACGATTACATTTCCAAGCCCTGCGATCCTGAAGAACTGGTTTTAAGAATCAGGAATATCCTAAAGAGAACCGCTCCGGCTCCTACAGAAAGCCTTATACCAATAGGACAATATTCTTTGGATACTAAAAAGCTTCTGCTTTCTCATCCCAATGGAAATGTACGCCTGACCATCCGTGAGCAGGAACTTTTGGTTTACCTTCTGCAGCATAATCATTCTGCAATAACGAGAGACAATATTCTGGATAACCTTTGGGAAACCAATGACTATTTTACAGGAAGAAGCCTGGATGTCTTTATCAGTAGGCTGCGTAAGTATTTTAATCATGATCCTGAAATAAAAATCCAATCCCTGAGAGGAATTGGATTTGAAATTGATTTTCCCACCCCTTAATTTTTAAAAGGATAGATGTACTATTACCGGAAAATGATCCGAAGGATATAATAGATTCTCTCTTCTATCATTGATATGTCGGTGAGATTTTATTTTTAAGCCGTTGGTAAAAATATAATCGATTCTTTCTTTCGGTACTTCACTGACATTAAATCCGGTAAACGTTCCTACGGGTCCGTAATGTTTTGTTTCCGAATGATAAAAAGTATCTTTCATATTCTGGGATAAAATTTTAATGGGCTCTGAATCGTCTGTCAAATTAAAATCTCCGCTTAGGGTTACAGGCAGATTCTTAGGATTCAATTCTTTAATTTTTTTCAAAATTAATTCGGAAGATTTTACTCTTGCAACATTTCCGATATGGTCAAAATGAAGATTCATTGCTAAAAATTCTTTTTTCGACTTTTTATCTTTAAATATAGCATAAGTACAAATTCTGTTTAAAGCAGCATCCCACCCTTTTGAAGGCGTTTCCGGCGTTTCGGATAACCAGAATGTCCCTGACTTTACTACCTCAAGCCTGTTCACATCATAAAAAATAGCAGAAAACTCTCCCTTTTCTTTCCCATCATCTCTTCCCACTCCGATGTAATTATAATTCTTCAAACCATTTTTGATGTCCTTCATCTGCTCAGGAAGCGCCTCCTGAACACCAAAATAATCAGGATGATAGTAAGTTAATAAATCCGCAACATCCTGTTGTCTTTTAGGCCATGAGTTTTCTTTATCTGACTCTACATTAAGCCTGATATTGAAACTCATCACAGTAAGATCCTGTGAAAATCCTAATGCAAAAAGCATGAGGAATACAATTGAAAATCTGAAATTCATAATCTATTTTATCGATAAGAGACAAAAATAAGACTTCTCTGCAATAGAGAAGTCTTATTGATATGATAATAATGTTAAATTATTTCTCCCAAAAAAAGGGATAACAAAAAAACTATTCTTTATTAAATTTAAATTCTCGTCCTCCTTCTGTAAGATTAATCGTTTTTTTATCTTTACTGAAAACGATTGTCAAATTAGCATCTTCGAAAGCAAACGTATTATTTCCTGTATACTCCAGAGCAAAGCTTTGCTCACCGCCCACACTTCCGTACAATAGTGCATTTTTCTCAGTAAATATGATTTTCAATTTAGATTCTTTACTTCCATAGGTTCCTGTAAAGTCTTTTACATTAATTTTTTCCATGGGCTTGGCATCAGCAGATGTCCATTTATTATTTTTCATATTGATGTCCGGAACCATAGAATCGGGATCAAGTTTTACCTCATCAATTTCCTTATTACCATCCACTTTGAATGTCCATTCCGTATTTCTCTTCCACACCTCAATAGGAATTTTCACGCTATTTGTTGTCCCATCTTTAAATTTCACCTGCACGGTTGTTGGCATAGGGAGTTGCCCTAGATTTTCAACCGTAATCTGAGCTCCATTTTTAAAGTCACCATTTACATATTTCACATTTTTGACTGCCTGATCAATCTTCCATTTATTGAAAAACCACCCTCTCCAGAACCAGTTTAATTCCTCTCCGGAAACATTCTCCATGGTATGGAAGAAATCCCATGGTGTAGGATGTTTGAAAGCCCAACGATTAATATAAGTTCTGAATGCTTTGTCAAATTTTTCAGGGCCTAAAATTGTTTCTCTTAAAACCGACAGCCCCATACCTGGTTTATAATAAGCCAAAGCTGCAATACTTCGCTCTTTCATATTATCAGGACCTACCATAATCGGTTCAAGATTATCCGTTAGCAAATAGCTTCCTGTCTGAGCCACATTCTCTTTTTTATAATACTCTCCTTTATTAAATGCTTTTGTTGAAAGGCCATTGATAAATGTATTAAAGCCTTCGTCCATCCAGGCAAATAACCTTTCATTAGATCCTACAATCATTGGAAACCAGTTATGTCCGAATTCGTGATCTGTCACGCCCCAAAGGCCTTCCCCTTTTGAAGTCATATGACAGAAAACAATTCCTGGATACTCCATTCCTCCTTCATTTCCTGCGACATTCGTTGCTGCCGGGTAGGTATATCCATACCACTTCTCTGAATAATGTTCAATGGCTGCTTTTGTATATTCCGTAGATCTTCCCCACGCACTGTCGCCGGCACTTTCAGCAGGATAAGCAGAAATAGCTAATGATTTTTTACCGTTAGGAAGATTAATTCTTGCAGCATCTAGTATAAATCCTGATGAGGATGCCCAAGCAAAATCTCTGGCCTGCGTAATTTTAAATTTCCAGGTTTTGGTCCCTGTAGATTTATTTCTTCCGATTTCAGATTCAGGATGTATCATGACTGTTTTATCGCTATTTCTAGCCTGATTCCATCTATTTATTTCTTCTTTACTATAAACTTCTTTTTCATTCAGCAGCTCTCCGGACGCGACTACATAATGATTAGCCGGTACCGTAATATTGGCTGTTATATCACCATATTCCAAATAGAATTCCGATGCTCCTATGTAAGGCAGCGTGTTCCAACCTAGTACATCGTCATATACACACATTCTCGGGTACCATTGTGCCATCGTAAAGATTTTACCATTTTTGGTATCCTGTATTCCCATTCTGTCTGATCCATATTCAGGAGAAACAAAAGAATAATCAATTACGATTTTTGCCACTCCTCCTTTAGCTTTCAATTCTATGGGAAGATCTATCTGCATCCTTGTATCTGTAATGGTATATTTTACTTCTTTACCATCAATCCTTACAGATTTAATCGTATATCCCCCTTCAAAAGTTTCACCATGAGAGCCGTTTCTGCTTCCTGATAAAGGAACCACGGCATTACCACGAGAGTTTTTTGCAAACAGGTTTTGATCTAGCTGCAACCAAAGAAAGCCCAATTGATCAGGACTGTTGTTAGTATATTTAATTTCAGCAGTACCTGTAATCTCTTTTTTCTCCTCATTCAAACTGACATTCAAATGATAGTCTGCTGAATTCTGCCAATAGGCATGCCCCGGCTGCCCACTTGCTGAGCGGGTTTCCGTACCCGTTTGAGGATAGAAAAACGGTTTAAAAGCTTCTACATAATCATACTTTGGAGTCTCCTGAGCATAGGTTGATCCTGAAAAAAGGAAAAACGCAACTGCGGAGACAAGGGTTGGAAGTTTACAATTCATTTGAAAAAGTTTATACATAGGTAAAAAAAACTCCCGGAATTGTTACAAATCCGGGAGCTTTTTTTATATAAATTTAATTAATTTGACTTTTTTGCTTTAATCATCGCTTCCAAAGCATCCCACATTTCTTGTGGAATTGCCTCTAACATATTAAATTCTCCCGCTCCCTGAAGCCATTCACCTCCATCAATGGTCACTACTTCACCATTCATGTATGCTGAATAATCGGATACCAGGTAAGCAGCAAGATTTGCCAGCTCCTGATGTTCTCCTACTCTTCTTAACGGAACTTTCTTTTTCATATCAAATTTTTCTTGTAAATCTCCCGGAAGAAGTCTGTCCCAGGCTCCCTTTGTTGGGAATGGCCCCGGAGCAATGGCATTGAAACGGATTCCATATTTTGCCCATTCTACTGCCAAGGATCTTGTCATTGCCAGAACACCCGCTTTGGCACAAGCTGACGGTACTACATAAGCTGAGCCTGTCCATGCGTAAGTGGTAACAATATTTAATACGGTTCCCGGTGTTTTAGAATCAATCCAATGTTTACCTACAGAAAGGGTACAGTTCTTTGTCCCTTTTAAAACAATATCTAAGATAGAGTCAAAAGCAGAATGAGTCAATTTTTCAGTGGGAGAAATAAAATTTCCGGCAGCGTTATTCAGAAGAATATCAATTTTGCCAAATTCTTTCAGGGTAGCTTCTTTCATCGCTTCCACCTCATCCCAGTTTCTCACATCACATGCTACACAAAGAACTTTTCCTCCGGTTTCATCCTCCAGCTCCTTAGCCGTAGTTTGCAGCTTTTCCAGATTTCTGGAAGTGATAACGACCTTAGCCCCCAATTCAAGAAAATATTTGGTCATCGCTTTACCAAGACCGCTCCCGCCTCCTGTTACAATCGCTACTTTATCTTTTAATGCACCTTCACGAAGCATTGGTTGTGTATATAGACTCATAAAATATTTTTCTTAAAAATAATAAATATTGAACGTATCTGGAATAAAATAACAATATAAATAATGCCATAAATAATATTCTTTGTTTTTTTAATTAATTTTAGCACTTAATAATCTAATTCTGCTCATGAAAAATTTGAGAACATCTTTTCTTCTGTTATTGCTTATTGCAAGCTTATCTCTGAAAGCTCAAAAATTTGAAAAACTATACCAATATGTACATCCGCTGATCGGAACTGAAAAAATGGGACATACCTATCCCGGTGCAACAACTCCTTTTGGCGCGGTACAATTAAGTCCTGAAACAGATACTATTTCGTATGAACTGAATGGAAAATACAATGGTGAAGTCTATAAATATTGTGCAGGATACCGTTATGAGGATAAAACAATTGTAGGTTTCAGTTCTACTCACTTCAGCGGTACCGGACATTCTGATTTAGGAGATTTTCTCATTATGCCGACTGTCGGAAAACTGCAATTGAATCCGGGAACAGCTTCCCAACCCGAAAAAGGCTATAGAAGCAGATTTTCTCATCAAAACGAAAAAGCAGAGGCCGGATATTATCAGGTAAAACTGGATGACCATAATATTTTGGCAGAATTAACGGCCACTACAAGAGTAGGTGTTCATCGTTACACCTTTCCTAAGTCTGATCAATCACACATCATTCTGGATTTAATGGCAGGAATTTATAATTATGACGGAAAAAATGTATGGACTTATGCTCGTGTAGAAAACGGCAATACAATTACAGGATATCGCCAGACCAATGGCTGGGCGAGAACCAGAACAGTATATTTTGCCATGAAGTTTTCAAAACCATTCAAATCTTATGGACAAAAAAATTATGACGGCACACAGGTATATAAAGGATTTTGGAGAAAATTTGATCAAACCCAAAACTTCCCTGAAATTGCAGGAAAGAACCTGAAAATGTATTTTGATTTTGATACCCATGAAAATGAGGCCATCGAAATTAAACTCGCTATATCTCCGGTAAGTCAAGCCAACGCATTAGAAAATCTTGAAAAAGAAACAGGAAATCTATCTTTTAACCAAATTAAAGAAAAAGCTCAGGAAGATTGGAATAGAGAGCTTAACAAAATTATCATCAAAGGTTCTGACACTGAAAAGATTAATTTTTACACAGCGATGTACCATACTTTTATTAATCCGACCGTTTATATGGATACCAACGGAGAATATAGAGGATTAGATCAAAATACCCATAAGGCAGAAAATTTCACTCATTATACTACATTTTCATTATGGGATACCTATCGGGCACTTCATCCGTTCTTTAACATTATCCAACCTAAGCGGAATAACGATATGGTAAAATCAATGATGGCTCATTATGATCAGTTCTCTATGAAGATGTTACCCATCTGGTCTCATTATGCTAATGACAACTGGTGTATGAGTGGTTATCATAGTGTAAGTGTCGTTGCTGATGCAATTATTAAAGGAAATTATAACGGAGACCCTAAAGAAGCTCTGAAAGCTTGTGTGGAGACTGCCAACAAAAGAAACTACGAAGGAATTGGACAATATATTGATCTAGGGTACATTCCTGCAGATAAAAGCGGAACATCAGTTTCAAATACTCTGGAATATGCCTATGATGACTGGGCCATTGCTCAACTCGCAAAACATCTGGGAGAAACCGAAATCTACAACCAGTTCATTAAACGTTCTGAAAACTGGAAAAATAATTTTGACAAAACCATCGGGTTTATGCGGCCACGTCTCGCTGACGGAAGTTTCAAAAAAGATTTTGATGTATTAAGCACGCACGGACAGGGCTTTATTGAAGGAAACTCATGGAACTACAGCTTCTTTGTTCCACAAAATCCGGATGAACTGATCTCTTTGATGGGAGGTAAGAAAAAATTCACTTCCAAACTGGATGAGCTATTCACCATGCATTTGTCTGATAACTTTTTTGCAGATACTGAAGATATAACCAGAGAAGGAATTATCGGAGGATATGTTCACGGAAACGAACCTGCCCATCACGTCGCTTACCTTTACAATTGGGCTGGAAAACCCTGGAAAACACAAGCACAGGTTCGTCATATTCTAGAAATGCAATACAAAGCAACACCTGATGGATTAGGAGGAAATGATGATACCGGACAAATGAGCGCCTGGTATATTTTGAGCTCACTTGGTTTTTATCCGGTTGCACCGGGTTCAGAAGACTACTCCATCGGCAGCCCTGCTGTTGACCAAGCTATACTGAATCTTGAAAATGGCAAAACATTTGAAATTGAAGCTATCAACCAGGGTCCCAAAAATGTATATGTTCAGAAAATCCTTTTAAATGGGAAGGAAGTTAAAAACTTTATCCTGAAACATTCTGAAATTATGAAGGGAGGAAAACTGACTTTTTATATGGGAGGTAATGCAAAAAAATAAAAAAACTACGATTTGTGGTATTTTATTTTCAACAATTTGCTGATAAGTTTTGGCTAAAGCAAATGGCAAATTTTAAAATAAGAAAGCGGGCTAAAGCCCGCTTCTATGAATATCATGTAATATTTGTAATAATCAGAATAATCAATTACTCCTGAACTTCAAATAGCAGGCGCTCACCAAACTTCTCTTCAGCAATTTTACCATTATCATACACAAGGTGTCCGTTGACAAAAGTGTGAGTCACTTTAGAATGGAAGTTCATCCCTTCCAGCGGGCTCCATCCACATTTGTAAAGAAGGTTTTCTTTAGAAACCGTCCAGTCTTCATTCAGGGTAACCAAAACAAGATCTGCTTTGTACCCTTCTCTTACAAATCCCCTCTTCTCAACTCTGAAAAGAATTGCCGGATTATGGCACATTTTTTCAACAATCTTTTCTAGGGAAATTTTTCCATTTTTATAATTTTCCAGCATGACAACCAATGAATGTTGTACAAGAGGTGCACCTGATGGACATTTTGTATATACATTCTGCTTTTCCTCCGCAGTATGCGGTGCGTGATCTGTAGCAATCACATCAATTCTGTCATCCAGAAGAGCTTCCCAAAGTCCGTCTTTGTCTTTCTGAGTTTTTACGGCAGGGTTCCATTTGATTAGGACTCCTTTGGTTTCATAATCTTCGTTGGTAAATGTTAAATGGTGCACACATACTTCAGCGGTTATTTTTTTATCTTTTAAAGGAATGTCATTTCTGAAGAGCTCCATTTCCTTCGCTGTGGAAAGGTGGAAAACATGAAGCCTTGCTCCTGTTTTCTGTGCCAGCTCTATTGCTTTTGAAGAAGATTTATAACAAGCTTCTTCGCTTCGGATCAAATGATGGAATTTTACGGGAATATCTTCTCCGTACTCATCCATGTATTTTTGGGTATTCGCTCTGATGGTAGCTTCATCTTCACAATGCACGGCGATCAACATGTTGGTATTGCTAAAAATATTTTCCAGTGTTTCTGGATTATCAACCAACATATTCCCTGTAGACGAACCTAGAAATAACTTAATACCCGGCACGTTTCTGGGATTTGTTTTTAACAATTCTTCAAGGTTATCATTGGTTCCTCCCATCATAAAGCCATAATTTGCATACGCCTTCTGGGCACCTATTTCATATTTATCAGCCAATAATTCCTGAGTGACTGCATTGGGTACGGTATTCGGCTGATCGATAAAGCTTGTAATTCCTCCGGCTATGGCTGATCTTGACTCAGTTTCAATATCTCCTTTATGGGTCAGGCCCGGATCACGGAAATGAACCTGATCATCAATTACTCCGGGAAGAAGATATTTTCCGGAACCATCAATAATCTGATCTGCATTTTCAGAAATATCTGAGGCTATTTTAGAAATTAAATCGTTTTCTATTAAGATATCGCTCTGAAAGACCTTTCCTTCATTGACGATATTTACATTTTTGATTAGGGTTTTCATTGTACTTTTTAGAAATTTATAGATTAGTGGTGAGAGATTAGAAAATTTCAAAGTCAAAAACCATAATGGATTAATAAAAAAGGCCATCATTTATTTTCAGCTTCAGTTATCTAACATCTCTATGGAGCAAAATTAAGGTTTATGAATGAATTTTAATATCTCTGTTTAGAAATCAATTTCTAAATATTTACATTTGCATAAAATTTTTCGAATTGTATAAGAAACTATTAGGGCAAACAATCATTTACGGAGTAGGGGCTATAGCACCAAGAATTATCCTGTTCATCCTTAATCCCCTTTTGATATACAAAATCCCCAATGAAGGTTTTGCGATCTTCACACAGCTGTATGCCTGGATTTCGTTTGTTAATATTATACTTTCATTTGGTTTTGAAACAGCGTATTTTCGGTTTTCTGCTGAAGATAACAACGAGAAAAAAACCTTCAACACTTCATTTTGGTTTTTATTCTCAACGTCCACTGTTTTTCTCGCGTTGTGCTATTTGTTTAATCAGCCCATTGCTGATTATTTAGGATATCATGACAATCCTGAATATATTAAGTGGTTTGCTTTAATTGCCTTTTTTGACAATTTGTTAGTAATACCTTTTGCATGGCTTCGTTTTCATAATAAACCCATCAAATATTCTGCAGTAAGAGTTGTTCAGGCTATATTTCAGGCAGTTTTTACGGCCGCTTTATTCTTCTGGATCCCGGAAAATGTATCCAGGAATTTTGGCCTGGATCAAAGTGTAGACTATCCTTTCTTTAGTAACTTGGCAGGAAGTGCCCTGGGCTTTTTATTATTGCTGCCTATTATACTAAAAGTAAGATTCCAGTTTATTACGTCTTTGTTTGGTCGTATGATCAGGTATTCATTTCCGCTCATGTTGGCAGGTCTTGCTTTTATGGTCAATGAAAACTTTGATAAATCCATTCAGAGAAATCATATTTCAGATGAACAGGCAGGAGCATATGGAGGCTGCTATAAACTGGCAGTATTGATGACCCTGTTTGTTACTGCTTACCGAATGGGTATTGAACCATTCTTCTTTAAACAAATGGATAAAGGCGATGCTAAGAAAACCTATGCTAAGGTAGCAGAATATTTCGCTTTTTTTGCCTGCGCAGTTGCTTTGGGTATTATAGCCAATATCTCATGGTTAAAAGATGTGTTTATTCCTAACAAATCCTATTGGATCGCAATAGATATCATCCCGATTATTGTCGTTGCTAATCTTTGCTTCGGAATATATTATAACTTTTCAACATGGTATAAAGTTACAGACAGAACCAGTGTGGGCACTATTATTTCATGGATTGGAGCAGGTATTAATATTGCTTTAAATTATCTGGCATTAAGCTATTATCACAGTATGATCGGTTCTGCATGGGCAACTTTCGGAGCCTATGTTATCATGATGATTATATCTTATGTATTGGGCCAAAAATACTATCCTATACCATACAGAATGAAGAAAATGTCTTTCTTCCTTATATTATTGGGAATTTTTAGTTTTATCATAGTAAAATATTTCAATTATAATATTCTAACCAGTAATTTATTATTTTTAATCTTTGTCGGGATTTTAATTTATTCTGAAAAAGACATGATTTTATCCAGAATCAGAAAGAACTAAACTTTGGTCTTTATTTTGATAATAATTAAGACCAGAATATTAAACAAAGCGGTTAAACATAGTAAGCATTACGTAGAAGAAACGTTTTAATTACTATATTTAACAATTAATAAACTACATTTAAACAAAAACATCTTTATACCATTTATGAAAATTATTGTTCCGATGGCTGGACGTGGTTCCAGATTACGTCCACATACCCTGACAGTTCCAAAACCTCTTATCCCTATTGCCGGAAAACCTATTGTACAGCGATTGGTGGAAGACATTGCTAAAGTTGCAGGAGAAAACATTGAAGAAGTTGCTTTTATCATTGGAGATTTTGGACCTGAGATTGAAAAATCTCTACTTCAGATTGCTGAAAAATTAGGAGCAAAGGGAAGCTTATACTATCAGAATGACCCTCTTGGGACTGCACATGCTATTAAATGCGCTGAGCAATCTATGCAGGGAGATGTGGTGATAGCATTTGCAGATACCCTTTTCCGAGCAGATTTTCAATTGGATAAAAATTCAGATGGTGTAATCTGGGTTAAAAGTGTAGAGGATCCGTCTGCTTTTGGAGTAGTCAAGTTAGACAACTATGGTTTCATTACCGATTTTGTAGAAAAACCTCAGACTTTTGTTTCTGATCTTGCGATTATTGGAATCTATTATTTCAACAGTGCAGAGAAACTCATGGATGAAATCAACTATATCATGGACAATGACATTAAAAATGGTGGAGAATATCAGTTGACAATGGCCTTAGAGAACCTTAGAGCCAAAGGAGCTAAGTTTACTTTAGGAAAGGTAAACGACTGGATGGACTGCGGTAACAAGAATGCTACAGTAGAAACCAACAGTAAAATCCTTGAATATGAAAAGGAAGAAATGACTCATTTCCCGGCTTCTGCAGTGATTGAAAACTCATTAATCATCCCACCTTGCTTCATTGGTGAGAATGTGAAAATTTCCAATTCAAAAGTAGGTCCTGGTGTTTCACTAGGGAACAACACATCCGTTGTAAACTCTAATATCGAGAACTCTCTGATTCAGGAAAACACAAGAATTAATCATGGAAACCTTTCCAACTCAATGATTGGTAATTCAGCTCAGTATTTTGGAGTTGCAAGAGAAATTTCACTGGGAGATTTTTCAGTTTTGGATTTTCTATCGAAATAAATAATAACAGAATTTATTTAATTTAAACAAAACATAATCAAACCACACAACTCTTTTTTGTGTGGTTTGGCTTTAATATTGCACCGTATTTTTTAATTGGAAAAGATCAATACATGAAAAACTGGATCCCTCTCTTTTTATTACTTCTTGCTTTATCATCGTGTAAGACCCGCAATGCTGTACAAAATAATACATCAACACATGATAGTATTGTAACTTCAAAAGGCAACACAAATCCAAAAGATGTAAATGAACCTGTAAAAGATAAACTCACCTTTTACGAGCATGTATTAATCCCGCCTAAATTTGAACAAATCAAAATAGACAGCAAAGTTCGTGTGGAAACAGGGAATTACATTCCACCTCTGGATGCTACTATTTATATTGAAAATGATAAAAAAGTATGGATGAATCTCCGAGCTCTATTTATCAATGTAGCCAGAGGAATTGCAACTCCTGAAGGGATAAAAGGACAGGATAAAGTAAATAAAGTCTATATTGACTCTGATTTTGATTATCTAAACAATTTGTTAAACGTTAATTTCATTGATTATAAATCTCTGGAGAAAATTTTATTAGGAAGAACTTTTGTGAAAATTAGTGATTCACAATTTACTCTTACCCAAAATGCGCAGGGTTATAAAATGGTATCCAACGCCAATCAGAAAATTACCACCGATGAAAAAAACAGAGAGTATAAAATTGTTCTTCAATATGATACCAATTATGATTTATTAAGCGTTAATTTAAAAGACGTTTTATCTACAGATGAACTGGAAATCTCTTACAGTGACTGGAATGAATACAACGGAATACGTCTTCCCAAAAATGTTAAAATAATTATAAAAGGTTCAAAATCTAGTCAAATTTTACTGGAAAACACGAAATTTGACTTTTTGGGGATGGAAACACCTTATTCTGTACCATCCAGTTATAAGAAAATTGAGATTAAATGATTAAAAAATTTAGCTTTTTAATAGGTGTTCTTATATTCGGACTGCACCAGGGACAGCAGAAAAAAGAACAACTGCAGAAGCAGAATGCCGAACTTAAAAAACAAATTGCACAAATAAATACAGATTTAGCTAAAACAAGAAGCGAATCTAAACTTTCCATAGCCTATCTTACCAACGTAAATCAAAAGCTTGTTCTGAGAGAAAAGGTGTACAATAATACTCAGAAAGAAAAGAGATTTATTGAAGATGACATCTATCTGCGTCAGCTTGAGATTAATCGCCAGAATAAAGAATTGGCAGTCCTCAGAAAAAATTATGCTGAAGTATTAGTAAATGCTTATAAAAATAAAGGGGTACAAAATAAAGTAACCTTTATCCTTTCTTCCAAAAACTTGGGAGAAGCATTACGAAGAGTTCAGTACCTGAAGCAATATTCAGACTATCAGGATAAAAAAGCTGATGAAATTACTGATGCAGCCAATCAAATCAAAAAAACGATCACACAAAGGCAAAATTCTGTAAAAGAGAAAGAAAATCTGTTGGTTAACCAACAGAAAGATCTGGCAACCATCAATGCAGAAAGAGCTCAGAAAGAGCAGTTAGTAACTGAATTTAAAAAGAATGAGACAAAACTTACTGCAGAACTTAAACAAAAACAAACTCAGTCTAAAGTCCTTGAAGGGCAGATTCGAGCAATTATTGCCGAAGAAATCCGAATAGCAAAAGCAGAGGAAGAAGCCAGAAGAAAAGCAGAAGCAGAAAAAATACGTTTAGCTAAAATTGCCGCTGAAAGAGAAAAGGCAAGAATTGAAGCAGAAGCAAAAGCAAGAGCAGAAGCTCTTGAAAGAGAAAGAAAACTAGCAGAGGCAGAAGCAAAGAGAGCCGCAGAATTAGCCGCAAGAAGAGCGGAAGAAGAAAGAAAACGTAATGAAGAAGCTGCAAGAGCAGAAGCCAATGCAAAAGATGAGGCCAGAAAATTTGCTGCTAAAAAAGCATCAGATGAAGCTGCCGTAAAAGCTAAGGAAGCTGCCGACAAATTAGCTGCTGCTAGAGCTGCTGAAGCTGCTTTGGCCAAGAGAAAAGAAGAAGATAAAAAAGCCGCAGAAACAAAAGCAATGACAAGCTATGGTGTTTCTACAGCATCCGGAAACAGTTTTGCAGATAACAGAGGAAGACTTGGCTATCCTGCAGATAGGGCCGGCCAGATTACTCACCGCTTTGGAAGACAGCCACACCCGGTTTTTAAAAATATTACTGAAGAAAATAATGGAATTAAAATTTCTGTTCCATCGGGGACACGCGCAAAGTGTGTATTTCCGGGATCAGTGTCTTCAGTACTGGCAAACAATGACGGAACAAAGACCGTCATCATTAAGCATGGAAGCTACTTTACAATTTATTCCAACTTAGGAAATGTAAGTGTTTCTAAAGGACAACAGGTTTCATCCGGAACTCCGGTAGGTACTGTTGCCCAAGATTTTGACGGTGCGTATACGCTTGATTTCCAAGTATGGAACGGAAGTACACCAGTTGATCCATTAGGTTGGATTTCATATTAAAAAAAGCTTAACTTTGTAAAAAATTTAAGAAATGAATACACTAACTATACTTGCCTTATCTTGGCAACATATCCTGATCGTAGCAATACTTCTGGTATTACTTTTTGGAGGGAAGAAAATTCCGGAACTAATGAGAGGAGTTGGTTCAGGAATCAAAGAATTTAAAGATGCGGTAAAAGAAGAAGATAAACCAGGTTCTGAAAATAAAACTTCTTCTACAGAAAATAATAATCCTACCAGTAATTAAAATTCCTCAGCATTAATGAATTTCACTGAGACTGCATGGAAAGTCTTCAATCAATGCATTGAAGACTATCACGTGTCTGATGACGTTAACACTCTAATTAATAACCCGTTCGAAAAAGAAAGTTTGGAACGGATTTTGTATGCAAAGAACTGGATTGATACCGTTCAATGGCATCTGGAAGATATAATTAGAGATGAAAATATTGATCCGGTCGAAGCTCTTCAACTGAAGAGAACAATAGACGCCTCTAATCAGAAAAGAACTGATTTGGTAGAATATATTGACGGCTGGTTCCTTAAAAAGTTTGAAAATTTAACTCCTAAACCTGCAGCAAAAATAAATACTGAAACTCCCGCTTGGGCAGTAGACAGATTATCAATTCTTGCGCTTAAGGTCTATCATATGTCATTAGAAGCCAATAGAGAATCCGCTTCTGAGGAGCACAGAAAAAATTGCCAGGCAAAACTGGATGTGCTACTTACTCAGAAGGAAGATCTATCAACTTCTATTGACCAGTTGCTTGCTGATATTGAAAACGGTAATATTAAGATGAAGGTATACAAACAAATGAAAATGTATAACGATGAAAGTCTTAATCCAATCCTTTATCAAAAAGGGCAACAGAAATGAAAAGACTAGTTTTTCTTGGAGTACTTATTATATTAACATCTTCCTGCGCAACGGAAAAGCTTAACCTTTCTCCGCTGTCAAATAATTTTTACAGTGAAACAAAAGGCTCTGATTCTGATAGAGGCTCAAAAAAGAGTTTTAATATCAATATCAAAGAAAATGTAAACGCTTCTGAGATTTCAAACCTGATCTCCACTTTTCCTAAGTTTAAAGATAACGGACTGAATGATGAGGTTACCAGTTTGAAGTATAGCTTGCAGAATTATTTATATGCTATTGATGCAAACAATTCTACAGGAAAAAGCAGGGCACTGAAAAGCTTCGAAAAATCATACAAAAAAATTCAAAAATCAAGACAAAAGCTTGATAAAGATGATGACGAAGTTCTCAACAGATATTTGGTTCGTTTAAAAACCAATGTATCTATCATTGAAGATGCTTTACCAGGAAGTTAAAAACTAATTGAACAATCAATGATTAAAATTCAGGCGGAAGCCAATGTTCCAACAGAGCACGGTACTTTCCGAATGATTGCGTTCTCCGAAAATGTAAACGATTGGATGCCTCACATGGCTATCATCGCAGAAAATACAGATTTTTCAAAACCTGTTAATGTTCGTTTTCATTCCGAATGTATAACCGGAGAAGTTTTCCATTCAAAAAAATGTGAGTGTGGGCAGCAATTAGATGCTGCAATGAAGTATATTCATGAAAATGGTGGCATCATCATATATCTTCGTCAGGAAGGCAGGAATATTGGTATTATCAATAAACTGAAGGCTTATTCTTTACAAGAAAAAGGATTGGACACTGTACAAGCTAATCTTGAACTGGGATTACCCGCAGATGACAGAAACTTTGGGGTAGCAATTGAAATCCTTAATCTACTCGAAGTAAAAGACATTAACCTTTTAACCAATAATCCTGAAAAGGTAAAATATGTAGTAGAGAGTAATGTACATCTTAATTCAAGAGTCCCATTACAGATTCCGGCTAATGAAATAAGCAAAGGATATCTGCAAACCAAAAAAGATTTCTTTGGACATCTTCTCGATGACAATGATAAATAAAGTAAAGCTTCAGAATTTTCTCTGAAGCTTTTTTTTTCAGCATATATGTGCCAACGGTCATAGCACTTATCATTCTATTATATTCTTCTAAAATAATATGGTCATTATATAAATCAAAAGCCCCGGAAGAATAATTCTCCCGGAGCTTTTTTTAATTATAAAAAACTGAAAAGATATTTCTTAATTTACTCGTACTGAAGGCACATTAGAATCATTAAGATTATAATATTTCACAACAGCATTGTAGTCGCTGTAATCAACAGCTGGTTTTGCAGATTTATTAGCTGTGCCTGTTGTATTGGCAGGAACAATTACTAATCTGAATGTTTGATTATTTAAATAAACCTGTGCTTCAGCAGGAGTCAATGTATTCTGGTCAAAATTGGCTTTACTTGTAATATCTACATTATCTTTATTGAAAATAAAGTTATAATCCAGTTCTCTCCCGTTTGACAAGAAATAAGTCTTTGGAATTTGTTGCCAGATAGCAGCATTATTTGAGTTGGAATTAATGTTTCTATATACTAAAAGAACATCTGTACTCTTCAAACCAAGTCCTTGTGAAATAGTGAAGTTTGCATTATTTGCTCCTGTAAAAGTTCCTGTAATATCTCTCATCTGAAAGTTAGCATTCTGTTGTACGACAACATCATCTTTATTATCGCAGCTAAATGCTAAGAAACCAATTCCGGCTAGTAGTATGAATGGAAGAATTTTTTTCATTTCTATAAAAGTTTAGTTATTATTTATAATGCGTATTCAAATCATATACCAAAAATTTCAAAAACGTTGTTTTCGTCAATTTTTTTAATTGTATTTTTGTTCTTATTCAAAAAGTCATGAAGAAATTATTATATACTTCTCTCTTTATTGCTGCATTCATAAGCCCAAAGGCTAAGGCACAGTATCAGCCTAAAAATACTTCTCCGGAAGATTTGAAAAAAGCTCAGCAATGGGTTGAAAAGACTTACAAAAATCTTTCTCCTGATGAAAGACTGGGACAACTCTTTATTGTTGCCCTGTATACCAACAAAGGCGAAGACTTCATCAATCAGGTAAGAAACATCGTTGTCAACGATAAAATTGGTGGATTAATACTTATGCAGGATGACGCAGCAAGGGAAATCAACCTTGTGAATGAATTTCAGCAAAAATCCAAGATTCCTTTGATGATCGGTATGGATGCTGAATGGGGATTATTTCAAAGGATTGCAACAGCACACAAATTTCCTTGGGCTATGACTTTGGGAGCCATTCAGGATAAAAGTCTGGTATATCAAATGTCTGCCAAAATTGCAGAAGACTGTCATAGAATGGGGATTAACTGGGATTTCGCACCGGTTGTTGATGTCAATACCAATCCAAACAATCCCATTATCGGTAACAGAAGTTTTGGTTCAGAAGTTCCTAATGTGATTAATTCTGCCTTATCTTATTCTAATGGTCTACAGGACAATAATATATTAGCAGCCATCAAACATTTTCCGGGACACGGTGATACCAGTACGGATTCTCATCTCGACCTTCCGGTAGTTTCTCATAACCAGGAAAGGCTTAATACCATAGAGCTGGCTCCTTTTAAAGCATTAATGGATAAAGGAATTGGCGGGGTAATGGTAGCTCATTTATATGTTCCGAGTCTGGAATCCGGAAAAGGTATTCCTGCTTCTGTTTCTAAAAATATTATCACAGGCTTACTAAAGGATAAACTTGGATATAAAGGATTAATCATTACTGACGCTTTAAATATGGGAGCGGTCGCTAATAAATACAAACCCGGAGAGCTAGATGCGATGGCATTCAAAGCCGGAAATGATATTATGCTTTTTTCACAAGGCGTTTCTGAAGGGAAAAAGCTTATTCAAAAAGCAATAGATAAAGGTGAAATTCCACAATCCAGAGTAGAGGAAAGTGTAAAGAAGATATTATTAACAAAATATTTTTTAGGATTAACTCAGTATACTCCTAAAAACCCTGAGAACATCAATTCTGATCTGAATAATGATTCTCATAAACTCTTGGTTCAGAATCTTTATGCGAATGCATTGACTTTATTAAAGGACGATAAAAAATTACTTCCGGTATCCGGAAAACAGGTTTATTATGTTCCATTGGAAGAAGCTCCGTATCAAACTTTTGCCGATAGACTTGGGTCTAATGTTATGATTAAAAAAGCAAGTGACGTTAATACCATTCCTGCCGGTTCAACTGTAATAGTGGGATTCCATAAAGATAACTCTACTGCTTACAAGCCTTATAAAATATCAACAGAATCTAAAAAAGTACTTGCAGATCTGACTAAAAATCAGAATGTCATTCTGAATGTATTCGGAAGCGCATATGCGTTAAAAGATATTGACCTTTCAAAAGTGTCAACAGTTCTTGTTTCTTATGAAAACAATGACGATTCAATGAATGCAACAGCTGATGCATTAAACGGAAAAACAAAAATCTGGGGAAGACTTCCTGTACTGGTCAATGATCAGTTGAAAGCAGGAATGGGTATAGACTTTGGATCGACCTCCACCATGAATAACAAATAATACAACATCAAAACAACAATAATCTAATGAAAATAGGCATACTTTGCTACCCAACATACGGAGGAAGCGGAATTGTAGCAACAGAACTGGGAATGTCTCTTGCTAATAAAGGATATGAAGTTCATTTTATAAGTTCAGCGCTTCCTGCAAGATTAGATATTACCAATCCTAATATTTTCTTTCATAGAGTAAATGTTCAGACGTATCCCCTTTTCCAGTATCAACCGTATGATATCGCGTTAAGCTCTATGATTTATAGGGTTGTGAATCTTTATAAGCTGGATCTTCTTCATGCTCATTATGCCATTCCTTACGCGTATGCGGCATTTACGGCAAAACAAATGCTTAAGGAAGATAATAATGACGTTCCTTTGGTCACGACACTCCATGGTACAGACATTACTCTTGTAGGGCAACATCCAAGTTACAAGCATGCAGTAGAATTTTCTATCAACAAGTCAGATGCAATAACCTCGGTTTCTGAAAGCCTTAAAAAGGATACTCTACAATTCTTCAATATTAAAAAAGAAATCCAGGTAATTACCAATTTTATTGATAATTCTGAGTTTGATGATTGTTCGGAGTGCCAGAGAACACAGTTTGCCAATCCTGATGAAAAAATTCTGATTCACGTTTCCAATTTACGTCCTGTAAAACGTGTAGATGAAGTACTACAGATTTTTAAGAACGTAGAAAAAAAGGTAAAATCAAAGCTTATCATTATCGGAGAAGGCCCGGATATGGAAAAGGTTAACCAGTTTCTTGAAGAAAATCCTGATCTCATTTCAAAAATCCGTCTGTTAGGAAAAGTGAATGATCTTTACAAAATTTTACAACTCTCGGATGTGTTCTTACTTCCATCCGAACAGGAAAGTTTTGGTCTTGCAGCACTTGAAGCGATGGCAGCTTATACTCCTGTTATCAGCTCTAATGCCGGAGGAATTCCTGAAGTAAATATTCAGGGAGAGACAGGATATCTGGCTGAAATAGGAAATGTAGAAGCTATGAGCAATTACACCATTAAGCTGTTAAGCAATGAAGAACTTTTAACCAAAATGAAGCAAAATGCGAAAGATCAGGCTATAAAATTCGATTTGAAAAATATTCTTCCTATCTATGAAAAAATGTATAGAACGACTATAGAAAATTTTAATAAGGAGCTGACGAAAGTATAATATTTCTATTATATTTATCGTCACACTTATGACGGAAAAATTACTTCAATATCTTTGGAACTATAAGGTTTTCAAATATTTTGACTTCAAGGATATTGAAGGAAATTCCGTTGAAATCATAGACTTCGGGAAGTGGAATAAAGACGCAGGGCCGGATTTTCTGGATGCAAAAATTAAGATCAACAGGCTGCTTTTAGCCGGTAATATAGAACTTCACGTTCGTTCTTCAGACTGGATTTTCCACAATCACTCTCAAGATCCCAATTATAAAAATATTATTCTTCATGTCATTTTTCAACATGACATAGAAATCGACGAGCATAGAGAAAGAGGTATTCCGACTTTGGAACTTAAAGATTATATTGATGAGAATATTTTATGGAAGTACAATAAACTCATCAATGGGGATGAATTTATTGCTTGTGAAAAAATTTTTGATAAGGAAAAGATTCCTGTTAATTTCCATGAGGGAAATATTCTTAAAAAACTTGATGAAAAATCTAAGGAACTCGAAATGGATTTAGTGCGATACAAAAATGATTTTGAGGCTGTTTTATTTCATAGTTTTGCTTATTCTTTCGGGCTCAAAGTAAATGCCCATATTTTCAGACAAATTGCCGAAAGTATTGATTACAATATCATTAATAAAATTCGTCAAAATCCCATACAACTTGAAGCCCTATTTTTTGGTATTTCCGGATGGCTTGATCACCCTAAAGATCATCAAATGAATGTTTGGAAAAGAGAATTTGAGTTTGTACAGCAAAAATTTAAAATCCCCGATTTACAATTTCATCCCAAGTTTTTAAGATTACGACCTCCTAATTTTCCGACAATCCGATTGTCACAACTGGCAGACCTTTATTATCAACACCAGAATTTATTTTCAAAAATCATTAAGGTTGAAAATGCAAATCAACTCTATTCTATTTTCTCTTCTGTAAAGGCCTCCGGCTACTGGGATTTTCATTTTAATTTTGGTACTATTTCAAAAATGCAACCCAAAATAGTAAGCAAAGATTTTATTGATCTTGTCCTTCTCAATACGGTTCTTCCCTTAAAATATGTCTATCACCGATACCATCATGAAGAAGCAGCAGATAAAATCATAGAATTCTACAGGTACATTGCTGCAGAAAAGAATTCGGTAATCAAAGGCTGGAAAAGTCTCGGAATGCCTATCGACAATGCATTGGAAAGTCAAAGTATGATCTACCATCACAAAAACTGCTGTGAACAGAAAAACTGTTTAGCATGTAGTATTGGGTATAAACTTTTGAAAGAATAAATACGGTATTATTTTATACCTAAGACCTTGGGGGTTGATTTCATTCATCTAAGAGTCTTAAAAAAAATTCTTATCTTGCAGTATTAGATTTAAACTTTAAAAGAATCTTGAAATGCTAAGTAATATCCGTCATAAAATGGAAAGAGAGTGGTTTGGTGTTCTGACAAGAATGGGTGCTAAACTAGGAATTCCTGTATCTAAATTAAGGATTTTCTTCATCTACTCTACTTTTGCTACTGCCGGATTTTTCTTTCTGATTTATCTGGGACTGGCATTCACACTCTGGATTAAAGATATTTTCATTACAAGAAGACCAAGCGTTTTTGATTTATAATTATGGAATTTTTACCAATTACTAATGCGGAGGATCATAGAGTTCAGGAAATCTATAATTCTTATATCAGCACTTTTCCTATTGATGAGCAAAGAGATAAAGAACAGTTTATGGATTTATTTTCAAATCCGAAAGTAAGCTTTATGTCTGTGGTACATGACGCAGAAGCCATTGGATATCTCATCTTATGGAAAATGAGTTCTTTTGTTTTTGTGGAACATTTTGAAGTTTTTGAAGACTTCAGAAGTAAGAAACTGGGATCTCAAATTGTCAGCCATTTGACTGAAAATTATCCTGATGTTATTTTAGAAATTGAACCTGCAGAGTTGAGTGAAGATGCTGCAAGACGTTATTCTTTTTATCAAAGAAATAATTTTAGTCTGATTGATACCACTCATATCCAGCCTAGTTATGGCGAAGGGAAACAGTCATTAAAATTATGGTTACTGGCTAATTATACCCCAGAAAATATAGAGGAGCTAAAAAAAGAAATCTGTGATATTGTCTATCTTTAACATATAAAACGCCGGAAGATTTCCGGCGTTTGTTTTTTTGATATATTCATTTAAGTTTTGTCTAAACCCTATTACTATTGACAATAACAACATTCAAGAACAATAATCATTTCCCGTTCTCACCTCCTTAATTTACTTCGTATTCCAATTTTATGGTGATACTTGCTTCTTTTTCTTTGGAAGAAGTATTGAACGTTCCACCATAAGAATAATCTTCATTCGAGTTGGGTGCTGTAATCTGAATAACCCCCATGGTTGCTTTTTTGAGATTCCCTAGACTGCTTCCAGAGTTTTCCGCAATTTTCTCAGCACGTTCTTTAGCATCCTTTGTTGCTCCCGCAATCATTTCCTGTTTTACGGTAGCCAGTTTTGTATAAAAATAAGAGGGTGAAGAGGATGTGAATTCTATTCCACGATTAATGATTTCAGTAATATTTCTGGAAAGGTTCTCAATCTTTCCTACTTCTTTACTTTCAATAGATACTTTCTGCGTTAGATTGTATCCTGAGAATTCCCCTTGGACATAATTTCCATTGGAATCATTATAGCTTCTGAACTGTTTTTGAATATCTACAGATGAAAATACAATTTCACTTTGCTTGATTCCCTTGGAAACCAAATAGTCATTGATCACCTTCCGGTCCAGTGCCAGCTCATCATATGCAGATTTCAAATCCATATTATTCTTAGAAAAACTTCCTGACCAGGTGATGAGATCTGAAATAAATTGCTTGGTTCCAAGACCTGTTACAGAGATGGTATTTTCAGATTTATTCCTATTCTTGATAGCGTTTCCTAAAAATCCTAAACCTATAACAAACCCGAGAGCCGTAACTGTTGCGACTGCAATACTATTTTTATTCATAAAATTTGTGAATTTGATTTATTTTAGAATAGTATACATCAATTTCCATTCCAATATTTTAAGATTTCTTTAACATTAAAAAAACTTATACCGTAGGATTATTGCCATAATCACAGGAATCTCAATCGTTGTTTTGCGATGTTCAATCAATGCATTATTTTTGACTTTGTTTCAACCTCTCCTGAAAGATAGGAATGGTTTCTTCCAACCTCAACAAAACACCTGATAGATTCTTTGCTTTAACATACGTTCTTACCTGAGGTTTTGCTACAAATGAAAATTCTATGAATTCTGAGATTCTGTCAGCTGGAATTCCTGCTTTTACAAAATAATCATCCTCTACCCTATTTCTAACCCACATAATGTGTTCCTGCAAATCATCATACTTATATTGTCTTTTCTGTTTTTTCGCTTTACCACTTATCAGATCATAGAGTCCCTGTACGTTCAGATTTCCCAACAGTATAGGCAAAAGAACACTTTTTACTTCTGCAGGTTTTTCTCTCATTTTTCCGACAGGCTGTGGAAGACCGACTGCATTTCTTACCTGTTCTCCCTTATCCACTTTTGCTACAATCCGTGAATCCTGATCCAAATCTCCTGTCAATTTTTTTACAATTTTCACTTCCTCTATTTCTTTGGGAATCTGGAAAAGTCTTATTTGCAGTTCAGGATTGGCACCTTCTGTAAGAACTATTTTGGAAGCTCTCCTGAAATCTTCTTTCACAAATCTTAGCTCATCATTAGGAGATGCTTCAATAGAAAACATTCCCAATGAATTGGAATATGTCTTTTTATCGGTAGACATATTGACAATCGTTACAGCACTTAGACTTTCACCACTATCATCAATTATTCGCCCCGTTACCGTTTGGGAAAAAATAGTGTTGCACAGAAGAATGAAGAAAAGAAAAAATCTTCTTCCAACCCAATTACTTATATTTTCAACAACGTAAATCATTTTTTAAAAGCTGGTTAAATTGATCAAAAAACAAACCATAACATTCAATAGACTTAATTTTAAATATGTTTTTTTAATTAAAACTCAGTTGTATTTATTTTCCCCAGCCATCCAGTTTGTTAAGTTTTCGATATTCTCCAAAAGCGATTCTCAATTCATCTTCTATTACATTAGCCTTGAAATCTTTTCGGTATCTTTTTGCTAGTGTACGGGTCCTATTAGCATAAAGGAGAAATCTGTCAATTTGTTCATCATTCATCCCATATTTTCGGAGAAAATCCAGATTTACATCTTGTCTCAATCTATTAATAAAATCTTGAGTTTCAAAATAGTTTGCTTTGGTAATCTTCGGTTTCGTGGCTTTTTTGAAAAGGTTTGATGCAGCATCAAAAACACCCAATAAACTTACTTGCCCGGTTTTAAAATCCGGCCCGGCAAATGTTTTAGATATTGTATTATCTGGCAATGGCTCTGTGAGCGGACTTCTCATATAGTCTGTCATTTCAGATTTTAAAGCCTTTACTTTACCTGACTCACTCAAATACTTACTGTCTTTAGCAAGGTTTCCGGTAGGTTTATAAATAACCTGTACTTCAGGAATCTGTATTTCCATTCTCTGAAGAACAATGTTTAATGGGGAAGCTAAATTTTCCTTGGTAATTTTTTTATCAACACGATAATAGCCTTCTTTAACGAACCTTATTTCATCGTTTTCGTTCGCATCAATGGTAAAATTTCCCGCAATATCGCTTAAGACGCTTTTTTGGTTAGAAATATTGACAATTAAAACCGGGTTTACATTTAAACGCCCGTTATCTGTAATTTGTCCTGTAATCTTTTGTTGTGATAAAAAATTTTCTGGCAGCAGAAATAGTACAGTAAAGAGAGATAGTTTAATAAACATGTTCATTATCCTCTATCTTTGTGGTGTCCTGTAAGATGAAATTCTTGTCAGAACAAAACGTTGAAATCTATATAAATCTGCATCACTGCAATACCCATATTTCAAAATTTTCTTTCTTTCAAAACCTCCTGCTAAAACATACGAAATAAAATGATCAATCAACGGTTTTTCTATTCTAAGATTGGTAAAATAGTCATCTCCAAGGCTTGCTTTGATATAGTTTATTAGATCAATATCATCCCATTTATCTTTGGCTTTTCCGATAGAGAAACCTTCTCCTTTGGGCTGCACAAACTCTCCGGGTCTTGCTGCCAGTATTCTTGGGTCTGATTTTTGTGCAATATATTGATCTATATCTTTCGTTAGCTTTTCCACCTTTTTAGGCTTATTATAGCTTCTTGAATCTATTTTTAAGTTCCCTGTAAGTCCCTGTTTTACTTGCACTTCAGGAATCTCAATAGTGGTCCGCACAAGGCTTACATTGAGAGGAGATTGTATGTTTTCCTGAGAAACTCTCTGGCTCATACGTTCATAACCAACTTTTATAAAACGTAATTCATCTCCCGCCTTTCCGGAAATCATAAAATGTCCGTCATTGTTTGACAATACCATTTCATCCGTTCTGATATTGATTACATTGACATCCGGCATTTCCTTTCCGTTTTCGGAAGTAATCTTACCAAAAATATAACTTTGGGCATATGTATGAATACAAAAAAGAATAGAAAATAGAAAGAATAGTTTAATTTTCACAGGCTATTTTTTATAGAACAAAGCTAAAATTATTTTTAATGTATTCCGTAAGTTTAACCACAGTTAACGTGTTTTAATATTTCTTTTCCGTTTTTATCCCTGAAACTGTTAAATACCCGGATTAAATTGTTAAAGTTTATTTTAAATTTTAGCTAACTTGCAGTCTCAATTCTACCTTTAACAATGCAAAATTCTTACACAGTCATCAATGCATCTGCAGGATCAGGAAAAACATATGCCCTGGTTCAGAGGCTTCTGATGATCTGTCTCCGTTATCCTAATCAACAACAATCGATAAGGAATATTCTCGCTCTGACTTTTACCAATAAAGCTGCCAACGAGATGAAGGAGAGAATTTTGTCCTGGTTGGGAAATTTTTCCACAAATAATTTTGCAGAAAATACAGATCTTAAAAACATTCAGAAAGCATTTGAAGAACAAGGCTTAAAAATTACGATTGACGAGCTCCATACCCGTTCAAAAAAACTACTTGACTATATTCTCCACAATTATTCCACCTTGAACATTGGAACAATTGACCGTTTTAATTCAAGATTGGTAAGAAGCTTTTCTTATGAATTAGGGCTGGCTAAAAACTTTAATCTGGAAATTGAAGCTGAGCCTTTTCTCATTGAAGCGGTGGATAAAATGCTGGATCAGATTGGCGAGAATGAAACAATTTCCAATTCTTTCATGGACTATGTAGATTATAGTCTTGAAAATAATGAGAGAATCAACCTCAACAAAAACCTTTATGATTCCGCAAAAGAATTTGTAAAGGATATTCATTACGAGCATCTGAAAAATAATGACAATTTCGATGATGCCAATTACGAAAATATTAAAAATGCACTTCGTCAGGAGATTGTTCTGAATAAAAAACAAGCTGCAGAGCTTGCGACACAGTCTATCGATCTATTTAAATCCAGAAATATTGAGATTGAAGATTTTGCGCAAGGTAAAAATGGTATCGGAGGATTCTTTACCAAAGTTATTGATTTCTACCAACAGAAAAGAGCTGGATTTCCTTTTCCTACAACTCAGGAAGAGTCTGTTATCAACAATTACAGAAAAGGAGCTTCTTCAAAATCCAAACATAAAGAAACCGAAATTTTTGAAATCCTTGAGCCGCTTCTAGAAAACAGGATGAAGCTTATCCTTTTATATATCGAAACCCAAAAAAAGGAAAAAGTCTTATCTGCTCTTCTCCCCTTAAAGGTTAATAAAGATATTCAGGATGAGCTTAAAAAAATCGAGGAAGAGAATGATCTTGTACTTCTTTCCAAGTTTAATATTCTAATAAATGAAAATCTGAGGAATGAACCTTCTGCTTTTATTTATGAAAAAGTAGGTTCACAGTTTCAGCATTATTTCTTTGATGAATTTCAGGATACCTCTGAGCTGCAATGGCAGAATTTCGTTCCATTAAGAGATCACAGTGTCTCTTCAGAATATACATCGTTTACCCTGGTTGGTGATCCCAAGCAAAGTATTTACAGATTCCGTGGCGGAGAAAGTAAACTGATGCTGGATATTATCAATAAAAAAGAATTCTCTCCTAAAGAGGCTGATCTTCTCGTTTTAAAAGACAACTGGAGAAGCGCCCGAAATATTGTTCATTTCAATAATGAGTTATATCGGTTTCATTCCGAGGGATTGGAAGAAGAACATAAAAATATTTTTGGAACAGATGCAGAGCAAAACCCTAAATCTAAAATGGACGGAAGGGTAAAAGTAAACCTTATTGAAAATCTTACCAACGAAGAATTTTATGATGACACTTCAGAAAGGATGCGAAAGGATATACAAGAGTGTCTGGATAATGGTTTCAGGTTTTCTGATATTACTATTCTGTGCCGTGGAAATTTCGATATTTTCAGTTATTCTCAAAAACTAGGTAATCTAAAAGTACTTTATCGCGGCGAAGAAACCAATATCAAAACCATTTCTGATAAAGGACTTACCTTAGAACTTTCCAACACATTAAAAGCTGTTATAGAATTTTTGAGATGGGAAATCAATCCTAAGAACAGATCATGCCTGATCATGATGATGTATTACTTGAATACATTGGGAAAAATTCACATGGCAGATTTTACTCTGGAAATGAAAGAAATTCTGGATATCGAAAGCCACGAGGAAATACTTCAGTTTATTCAGGCTAGATACTCATTGCAGCTTAAGCAGGACAATTTCCCTAGGTTTAATCTATATAATTTTATAGAATATTATATCAACGAATTTTCTGTAGAAAATAAAGAGACTGATTTCCTTTTAAACTTTATGGAAATGCTCTTTAACTTTACTCAAAATGCAGGAGCAAGTACAAAAGAGTTTTTGAAGTACTGGGATGAAGAAGCTTCTTCCTATACCATTCAGGCTTCCGAAAATATTGATGCCATTCAGATCATGACCATTCACAAGTCTAAAGGTCTGGAGTTCCCTA
The DNA here is from genome assembly GCA_963518055.1 of uncultured Chryseobacterium sp. Taxonomy (GTDB): domain Bacteria; phylum Bacteroidota; class Bacteroidia; order Flavobacteriales; family Weeksellaceae; genus Chryseobacterium. The sequence goes on along the minus strand of CAUQIC010000014.1, from coordinate 21,947 downwards.
TTGTTTTTATTCCTATGATGAATAAGAATCGAGATAGTGAATTTACCAATTGGTTTGAAACAAGTGAGAGCGCTGCCCTAAAGTCTGTCAACATCAACCAGTTCAGTAAAAACCTTGAGGCATATGATGAGGAAATTCAATTATTTAATAAGAAAAACTCCTATAAAAATCTAATTGACCGACTATGCCTACAATATGTTGCCACCACAAGACCGGTTGAGCAATTATTCTTCTATCTTCAAAAGGCTAATAAAACTTCTAATAATCTCGAACTGTTGGAATTCCTTCACACAAAAAATACGGATGAATCCGATGAATTTGATCTGTATGAAGTACACCCTGAAGTATTAAAAAAATATTCCAAGGAAAAAACCTCATCTTTTAAAACCCAGAATATTGAGAATCTTAAGAATGTTAATGAGAAGACTACCTCTATAAAGATTGCCACTCCATCAAAAAATTATCAGGTAAGAAACGAAAAAGTAAGAATCGGGCTTTTCGTTCATGAGCTTTTGTCTAAGATTAATACTGAAAAAGACATTTCTAAAGTATTGGATAGCTATACCTTGGAGGGGCTGATTACTTTGGCAGAGAAAAATGAAATTCAGGAAAAGCTACAGGAAATAGTCACAACATATGCTGAGTTCTTTGATGAAAAGTGGATCGTTATCAATGAAAAAGATATCATGATCTCTGAAAATGGGAAGAGTTACATTCAAAGACCTGACCGTATTTTAAAAAGTGATGAGGGATATATTATTATTGATTTTAAAACTGGAGAAGAAAAAATGAAAGATGAAGCTCAGGTAGAAAGGTATAAGAATATTCTTGAACGTCTTGGAAGAAAAGTTTTAAAAACTCAGGTCATCTATCTATAAAATACTGTTAATCAGAATGTAAAATAAAATTATCGTAGAACTACTACATAAAATCGTAGAATTACTACAAATTTTAAAAGTTAGTGCTAAAAATTTTTAGGATTAATCAAAGAAATATACATTTGCGGTACAATCACTAAAACGTATATTAATTTATTAACGATAAAAATTTACAACCATGGCAGCAAATTCAAGAGGAATCTTAAAATTCAACGGAGGTGAAGGACAAAAACTATTAAAATTGAACTACAGTGTATCCCGATCTACAGATGTATCAGGACGTGTAGCTTCAGATCCTTCCAACGCTCTTATAAAACTGACGATAGAAGCTACCGAAAAGTCTGACATCCTTGAAACTTTACTCAACGGAAAATACAAGCCTACGAAAGGAGAAGTTATCTTCAACAAGTCTCATGAAGAGGGAACTTTAATCACTTTGAACTGGGAGAACGGGTATGTTATCCAACACGAAGTAGAATTTGACGCAGTAGACAGCAACAGTATGCTGATCAGTTTCGTAATAAGTGCGGAAACAATTGACTATGGTACCTCTCAATATGCAGGACTATGGCCTTCTTCTTAATTTCCAACTCCTTAAAAAATATCTAAGATCATCCTTAATACCTAAGGATGCTCTTTTTGTCACTATTTATTAAATATTACATTACAAAAAAAGACTGTTTTTTAATGGACAGATTATAACATCATATGATTGAAGGCATTGACCCGATATTTCATATTCAAATGTCGTACTTCTACTACAATTTTTGAAATTTAACAGTTTATATATCTAAGTAATTTAAAACATTTCTAATTTTAGTGATATAACCACAAAAGAATAACCGATGAAAAATAAGACTACCAATGCAGAAAAGATTGCTGAAAATCACATAGCAGGTCTTCAGCGCGTGGTAAAAATGGATGTTGTGATTGAAGGTAAGATCATTAAACATTTCAAGCATTTCCGTCTGCAGCAAAGCATTCGGAAACATCACGATTTCGAACTTACCCTTGCTCACGATACTTTAGGAGATGGGCAGGATCATAATCTTGAAGAAGCTCAGCAATTTTTAGGAAAGCGTTTAACGGTGGTTTTCAAATATAAAGATGCCGAAAATGAGAGCCCTGAAAGAACTTTCGTAGGTTTCATTACTAAAGTTGCCTTCAGCCAGGAAAAAGCAAGTCTCGGAAGCATTGTTCTGAAAGGAAAAAGCCCTACTATCTTAATGGATTCTGCTCCTCATACACAAAGTTTTGGAGGTGATCAACCTGTCAATACCTCAATCATTGCAGACAGAGTCATTAAGGAGGCCCTTGGTTCCGGCAAGTACGATTTTAAAGTAGACACAAAAAATAAAAGTTATATCAACTACAGTGCTCAATATAAAGAAACACACTACAATTATCTGGCACGATTGGCAGAAACCTATGGAGAGCAGTTTTATTATGACGGTGAAGTTCTTCATTTTGGTAAGCTTCCCCCGGGTGAGCAACCTATAAAACTTACCTATGGAAGTAATGTAAGTGATATTTGCATAGAGCTCAAAGCAGTGCACACAAAGCCGGAATTTTTTGGATATAACAGCAGCAAGCATGAAAAACTATTAAGTTCTACGGCCAGCATCAAACATTTGGGTCAGCTGGCTTCAAAAGCTTATGATCTGAACGAAAGTATCTATAAAACCAGAGCTTTAAACCCATCTCCCGTCAATGCAAATATGTCTTTGAATGTAGATGATGCTCAAAAAAGTGCAGCAGGAAGTGCGGCCGTAGAAGTATTCACAGTTTCCGCAAATACTTCTGTTCCCTTTTTATATCCGGGATGTATTGCAGATATTGAGATGAGAAAGCCTAACAGCAATCAGACCTCATACTTTACTAAACTCATGATTACAGAAGTTACTCATGAAGTGAATACACGGGGATATTATACCGGTTCATTTGAAGCTATTGCTGAAGGAACAGGATATATTCCTACTCCTGACTTTGAACAGGTGCCTGCAGAACCACAAATTGCAACTGTTATTTCTAACACTGACCCTTTGAACCAGGGAAGAATACAGGTACAGTTTGACTGGCAGTTACATGATACCACTCATTTTATCAGAATGATGAGCCCTGATGCCGGAGGAACAGATGCTATTACCCAAAACAGAGGTTTTGTAGCAGTACCGGAAGTAGGCGATCAGGTGATGGTAGGTTTTGAATATCATCATCCCGATTTTCCATTTGCCATGGGAGGAATGTTCCATGGAGCCGTAGCCTTGGGAGGTGGTGTTAATAACCATATCAAATCTATACAGACAAGAAGTGGAAATAAAGTAATTTTTAACGATGCAGAAGGCAGCATCTATATTGAAGATCCGAGCGGAAATACTTATTTCATGGATGGAAAAGGGAATATCGCAGTGAATGCTCCTAAAGACATGACTTTCACTGCGGGTAACAATATCAAAATGACAGCAGGCCGTGATATTACTTCCATTGCAGGAAACAGCATGTTTGCAACAGCCAATGTGAATATTGTATCCAATGCGGGAGTGAATATGATTGATACCGCAGGAAAAGACCTGATGCAGACCGCAACAGGAAATATCCACGAGTCTTCCGATATGCGAACTGAGATTTCTGAAAATGAAAGAAATATTCAGGCCAAGAAAAGTGATTCATATGCAGAGAAAGTAACGGTGGTAAGCACCAAAGAAAACATGATTTTACAAAGTGAAAAAACGGTAAAATCTCAAAGCGGGGAACAAGGAAATTCCCATTAAAACTGATCATGAGAATTTATTTATTACCATTACTGATTAGCATTGTTGTTATGGGATTCGCTACTGTAGCCACTTATAATATTGCAGATTATGTTAACCCGCCGGCTACAGAGGATGGACAAAGATATATGCCATTTGGTAACATTATTGAATCAATGTTTTTTGGCTTTCTGGCTTTCATTTTATCTTTTTACATTTCATTAAGAGCGATGAGACAAAGAAAAAAGAATAAATATCCTTTTAACCAATAGCGACCCTATGAACTCATAAAAATTAGCAGTATGGCTATTATAAAGAATGCAAAAAATATCAATATACAAGTTGCCAACAACTACACCTCGTTAAGCAAAGTCTCTAATGAAGAAGCTCAACAGGTGATTATTGAAGCAACTAAACAGAACCTGGAATTATCCAGTCAGAAAAAAGCAATATTGCAAGGATATGGCAAAGGAGGAACAATTGAGGAAGATGAAAACCAGGAAGGAAAAGTAACAGAAATGTACTGGGTATATGGAGACGAAGATAAGCAGATAACAGATTATTCTAGATTTTATGTAGATATGAATCTTGTGGTCAAGACTGAAGGTTACAAGGACGGAGAAAGCCTACAGGTAACTATTAAGGCTGAAGATGGAGAACCCATTGCAGAAGGGCTTAATGAACTTACCCTTAGCGGAACTGTACAAAATGCGAAAGTGATTTTCAAGGAACCTTTAAAAGCTTATACTTTAAAGATAATGAATGAAGAAGAATCTTAAAAAAGACAAATTATGAACATAGAAAAATTGATTCCCATTTTATTAGAACAACGAAGAGGCTTTGTTGCACAAACTAGAGGAAAAACAACAACTCCTGTTCAAATAAAAAGACCAACATGGAAAGATGTCTATGAAGGATATCCCAAAAGTGGAAACGATGATAAGCCTGCCACCGAGGTTTTCCCTGAACTCTTAGGAAAAAATTACGATACAAAAATTTTTGGAAATGCTTGTGCAACAAGGGTTTCTTTAGGATTAATAAATGGAGGAATGACCGTTAAAACGGCTTTTAAAATTACAAACAAAACACATACTTTCTACAATAAAGGGTTTCAGACCAGTGCAAGTGGCTTACAATCCTGGTTAATAAAAAAAGAAATATGGGGTGAACCGGACGCCACAATTAAAGGACCATCAAATATCACTGCTGTAGCTAACAAAATTAATGAAGGAAGAGTTAAAAATGGCGTTTATATCATACTGGGTGGATTTGGCGATGGGATTTCCGGACATGCAACTCTTTGGATTGGAAATAATAGAAATGTAATAGGTGGACATAATTATGTCGACTATGGTGGAACCGTTTATTTTTGGGAATTAAAATAAGATAAAAAATGAAGCATCTTTTAATCATTTTAGGTATTAGTCTTTCAACATGTGTATGGGGACAGGATAATAAAATATTTTCTGAAGTGATCATCAAACTACAAAATGACAAAAGAACATTTAAGCAGTTTGCTGAACTTGGAGAAATATATTGTACAGATCTGCATTCATCAAAAAAAACAGATCTTTTTACAGATAAATATCTGGAGTTATTTAATTCATTATATCCTTTTCCCCGACTGATCAATGACAGTATCCTTAAAAAGAGATATCAATCTTTTGACAAACAATATTATACGAAGAAAAACAATTGTTCTTGTATTTATTCCACTAAAAATAAAAATTTGAAGTCCTCCTATATAAAAATTATTAAAGACAAGAATTCATATCATGACAATAAAGAATATTATCTGGAAGAAGATATGAAAGACTATTTAAAAGATTATATGATAGATAGCAATCGATTTAAATAAAAAAGTCAACTGCTGAATTTGATAATCAACATTTGTTAATAACAAAAATTACAAGAACATGGCTGGCCCGGGCGTAATATTTGACAGTAAAACACCTATTCAAAGAAAAGGAATAGAGCCTACGCAGGTTAAAAGTATAAAACTGATCTCTAATCTGGATGACGGAGCATTGAATGACGGAAGCAGAACAATCAAAGAGAAATCAGGACTTGTGTTTGGCAAAACATATACATTCAAAGTAGAATCTTACACGAATGATACTCCCAAAGATTTAAGCATGATTCATTGGGCAGTAAGTTATACAGATACTGAAACAGGGAAAGTTTATAAAAATGTTCTTGAAAGCACACCGTCCGGTGATCAAGTGAGCATTACATTCAAGGATCCTAATGGCTGTGGGAATAATCTGGAAATCAAAGCCTACATTAATGATGCTGACAACGAAGGTAAGCTGACACTGTTTAAACATCACAGATTCAGATTTTTTGACAGACAGGCATTAAAATCAGAAATCCAGCAAAGAATGAACACAGGAAAGGATATAGATCAAGGACAAAGCTCCATGTGTGCCATTGCGCTGATTGGCCATTTCCTCGCTATTCAAAACCCTGCGGAATATGAAAAAATCATTCTGGACATGCATCGCAAAGGAGAAGCTACAGTAAGTGCTACTCAATACAAAATTAAACTGGATAGCGATGACCATTTGGTAGAAATGAAAGATACAGATGCCCAATACCCTAAAAATAGTTCTGGAGGTAAAACATCTTATGCTGATTATATTTTCTTATTTTCAATCAAAGATTATTTGAACGGAGTCTTTGACTATGACCCCGATGGCCCATCTGCCGGAGGTTTTGTAGAAGGGGGTACAGGTCTTACCTTTCCTAATGAAGTAGAGAAAATGATGAAAAATATACTAGGCTATAAAGACGTTAAAAATGAAACTAACCTAGCTACCAGTAAATGGGCAAGTGCCAAGAACTCTGCTAATGAACTTTCACAACTTCTCACAGACGGATATAGTGTGGGACTATTGATTACAGCAGAAAATTTCCAACATAATACTAAGGGGGTCTTCACAATTCCTAATCACTGGGTAGGGCTTAAAAGTATTACCATTGATGAAGCGGGTGGAAAAATAGTGCTTACTCTATTCACATGGGGAGATATCAGTAAAGTATGGACAGTCTTATATGATCCTTTTGAAGACGGATATTTTGGATATGTAGCCGGAAAACAATAAAACGAATACCTTTTAAAACTATGCTTAAGAATTTTATCATAAAAAACTGGAAAACAATTTTCAATATTCAGCTGACCTTCTTTACAGCGTTTATTGTCTTAACTTTTATCTATTACTGGGATCAACCGGCGCATCAATATTTCAACAGAACTCCCGAGGTATGGAATGCTCAAAGTATATTTTCTTTGATTATGACTTATCTATTCGTTTTCTTTATTGCTGTTGCTATTATTTACCCTGTTCTTTTCATTATTCAACTATTAAGTGTCCGTAGAGAAACAGGTAAAGGAAAAAAAATGATCTTACTGCTATTTTTCTATCTATTAAGTATCATTTCAGTTTTCGCTCTTTTTACCATACATAACTCTCAAGCTATTAAAGCAATACATTAATAAAATAAAATGACTTCTTCAGTTTCTGACATATTCCCCACCTCTACCTACTTTGTACAAGATAAGTGCACCGTAAAATTTGGTAAAGAGCAGCATGACGGGCATCTCTCTTATACGCTTTATGTAGAACCCGGAAAAAAAGACAACGATGAAATATTAATTGACAGAACCAATATCAAGGTTAGTAATCAGGAAATAGACACCAAGTTTCTGGAAGTTTCCAATATTTATATGGAAGCTTTATTTCCCCTAGTTTGCAAAATAAATAAATACAGTTTTTCTATTGAAAATACTGCAGAAATCAGAAAGCGCATCCAAAAGGCAGATATTTTCATTCATGATATTTATAGTGGAGAAGGAATAGATCATATTCAGACTCGTTTTTTTGAGGCTACACAAACCGATGAAAAACTGATTCAGTTTATTAAACAGCTTCATTTCATGAAAATATTGGAATACAGTCTGCAGAAATTTAATCCTAAAAAACAATACGAAACCTCATGGAAAGTTCTCCCTGTGGGAACAGCGGATTGGAAAGGTGAAACTCATTATAAAAAAGATAAAAATTCATTGTCTTTTGAACCTAAAATTGACAATGCTCAGGACATTATGAATGATATTATCAGATACATTCATCAACATGATTATTACGTCAATTTTGACGAAGAGACTCTTCCTCTTTATGCAGACTTTCAGAACGACATCAGCTATACCGGCAAAACAGCCCGGATAGAGAATGCAGAAGTTAATGTTTGCATTGAAGCAGCAGATAAATTTTATTACCAACAAACTATCACCATCGAAACAAAATAAGAATATGTCAGCATCCATCCCATATACAGTTCAGAGCGGAGAAACGCTGCAGGATATTGCACAAAAATTGGGTATCAAAGACTGGACAAAGCTTAGAGACTATCATAATGCCAACTCAACAACTAAAGTTGGTAATACTCCTTATACGGGATTTTCTCTTATGACACCCCCACCGGAAGACATTCCCGGTATGAATGGTGAAACACCATCTCCCAATCCGGATGCTGAACAAAAGACTGCAGAACAAAAACAAGAGGAAGAAAAGAGAAAAGAGGAAGAGAGAAAAAAAAACGAACAGGCATCGAAAAGTGATCATGATGGTAAATACTTTGTGGTACATGGTGCCAAATGTGTTTGTGATAAAGCTGAAAACCCAAAACAAACGGCCGACTTACAAGTAACTACTCATGCGATCATTGTTCTTAACGATGCACAAGGAAAATTGGCAGCAACTGAAGAAGATAAAACATTTATCCCTCCTGCTGCTACTTTTGGAAAATGTACATTGAAACCTTCTCCGGGAGGATATCTCCCATGTGCATTAGCTCCTGCACCTAAGTGGAACAAAACCTACGACAGTACTCAGGTAAAAGGGAAAAATACGTTAACAGAAATTTCAGAACTGCCCTGTATGGTAGGGGGTAAAATAACGGTATTCAAACATGGACAGACCGATTCGGTAAGCAATGCGCACGCAGACAATACCAATCCTGCAGAACTTGCTATGGTTAATCCTGCCGTAGATCAACCTAAAAAAAAGGAAGAATATCCTTCAGTAACGTCTATTGCATTGACTACAATTGAAAACAGAACGACTTTCAAAGAAATAGACTCTAAAAACAAAAACAGTATAGTTTATCTTCGTAAAGATGAAGAGGCCTCTTTTAAAGCCAATTTGAAAAGCGGAAACAAACAATATACTTCCTGGATGGTGTATAGCGACCACCAGGGTAAAAAAGAAAATAGACTTTTTCTGAAAGAATTTATCGGTACAGAATTTTCTCAAAGTTTTGAAGGATTAGGAAAATTCAGAATAGAAGGCTATGGCAAGCCCAAAAGTCAAGAATTCGAAAAAGGAAAATATGATAAATGTGACCCTTCATGTTCTATTGATGTTGAGGTAGTAGAAAACACTTTATTAGACCTTGAGTGTACCTCGGCAGAATTTACATCCCGTATTGATCCTTCAAAAAACAGGAAATTCAGAAAAGGAGTTCCTTCTGTTTTCAAAGCAAAATTTTTCATTACTGATCTTACAGAAGAGGAAAAATCAAGACTTACTTTATCGGTATTGGATGGTACAGAGAATACAATTACAGAAGGCGTTCAGACCAATGGAGACACCCTTACTTTTACTCCCAAAAATACGAAGGCTAAATATACTGTTGTCGCCAGATATACCAATGATCAAGGTGAAGTTATAGAAAAAAAGATGTCCGGTGAAACAGAAAGCAATGCGGTACTGGGAATCAGCCATGGTGCAGAAATCGTAAGACCAGGAACAGCAATGTCTTTCAGTGTTTCGAAAATGAAGTATAAATTGGGTGATGACAATTCAGCCTACGGACTTACATCTGATGAATCTGCTGAAGTAAAATGGAATCTGAACGGTGTTCTTCAAGGCACCGGAAAAAATATTACCATTCCGGGGTCCAGGCTTATGGTTCCAGGAAAATATATTGTAGAAGCCTACAGTATTACCGCCAATGCCGCTACCAAAAAAGAAGATGATGACTGGCATTTTGAAGTCAAAGAAAATATAGTCACCGAGATAAAAACAGGGAAAAAAGCCAGAACAGGCTCAGAAGTACCTTTTGAAATCGGTAAAACACTCCTGAACGGTTATGATCCTGCAAAGGATGGACCTATTGTATGGAAGATAACAGGTCCCGCATCCGGAACCGGAAGTGGTGAAAAATTCAATTATAAATTTCTCCTTCCCGGTGAATATACCGTCAATTGTTTAATGGGTGGAAGGTCCTCACAGACTCCTTTAAAAATTAAAGTAATTCAACCGAAGATATTCGTTGAATCATCTAAATGGATTGATAATGACGGAAGTAGCGGAAATGTCATCAAGGAAGCTGGATATAGTCAGGAAGTATGTGCCTATGTAAAATTTGAGGGTCTCCAGGGAGAGGAAGGAACCTTACAAATTTATGATAACGACAGTAACGGAATCAATATGGTTCACAATATTCCCTGCACACTTCCTCAAAATAATTCTGCTGTATTCTGGCCTTTTACGCTGGACAATAGTATTAAGCAAAAAATTGAAGCCAGAGGTGTTACAAAAGATGGAAAATTACACTTCAAGTTCGCCCCTAAGGATCCAACATTACAAATTCTTAATGGTGATAAATCTTTAGGAGAATACCTAAAAGTATCCAATATCCCTAAAATTGTAGATGGATACTTCTGCGATGCCGGAGATACCGAAAAATTTTATAACTCTCCTATCGATAAACCTCTTTACTTTAAAGTATATGCCATTAATATGGTGAATAAAAAAGTGGAGGTACATTTCATGACCCAATCCGACCCTTATTTTGATTTTGCATGGAGCCCCAAACAGTGGAAAGACTGGAAAGATGTTAAGGATAAATTCTCAAAAGAAACATTCTTTCATAAAGCAGAAGGTACCATCAATAAAAAAGGTGAACTGATTGTAAAAGTAGATCCTTCCAAACTAGGAAAGCCTAAAAATTATTTTAAAATTGCTGCCATTGTAAAAATAACAGAGGGAGAAGGCAAAGAGGCCAAAGAAAAGGCTGCCTATATGGAAAAAACCGATCTGGCTATTTTATATGCTACTGCGAAACTTCCGGATATGGTAGAAAATAAAGGAGCAGTAAAAGTAGGCAGAGAACAATTAAGCAACAGTACAAGCTGTGGTGGCAAATTCTGTCTTAAAAAAGGGAGCCCAAAGAGTGAACTGATCAGAGAAATCAATATCCGTTTAGCCGGATTTGGAGGAAATGTTCCAACCGATGAGTTTACCGACAGAACCGAAAAAATGGTAAAACAATTCCAAAAGGATTATATGAAAGTGCCCGAAACAGGAAAAGTATGCGGGAATGTTCTAAAGGCGATTGATGAATTTACCAACAATTATAAATTTAGTTTTGATGAGATAAAATGTAAATGTAACACAAAGGGAAGTATAACGAAAGATATTATACTCAATAAAAATGTTACCAACAATTGTTCAGGATTTGGGGATAACAGCAATAAAGGGAAATTCGTTAAAAATGGAAATACAGAAAAACACCACGCCTACGAATATCCCGGATTACACAGATCTCTATTATTTGCTCTTAAAACGGTAATGTATTACATGGATAAAGTAAATCCTAAATATAAATACAACTCCATCAGCTCCGGATTCAGATGCAGATTCCATAATATATTTTTAAGTACACAAACAACCAACCACATGGGAAAAGCTCTGGATGTTTTATTTAATTATGAAAAAGGTGGAAGAGCTCAGACAAGAACAGATTTGGATACCATAAGAAAAGATTATTTTGAAAAGTATCTTGACGCTAAATACTGGACAGAAAAGAATAAATTTGGATTAGAAACCTATTCACAAGGAGCGAAAACATGGGTTCACGTAGACGTAAGAGAATTTGATGCCGATTATCTGAAAGATCAGTATTTTTGTAAGGATGAAGCAACCCTTCACGGGAAAAGTATTGTACAACTTGCCAATGACTTAGGATTTAAAGATATGTGCAGCTGCAGTGGTAAATTTGCCACACCAAACCCTGGTACTACTGGAAATTCTACAGGTAACACTGAAAGAGTAGATCCTAAAACCCTGAAAGCAAGTGATAAATTGGTAGCTTTCATAAAAGATTGGGAAAAATTGATGAAGGACCCTTATAATGATAAACATGGCTATTGTACCATTGGTTATGGACATTTAATTAAAAAGAAAAGATGTGAGGAAATTACCGTTCCTGCTGAATTTAAAAATGGAATAACCGAAGAAAAAGCCACAGAATTATTTAAAGAAGACCTTAAAGAATTTGAAGAAGCTGTACAGAGAGATGTTACAGTAAAATTATACCAAAGAGAATTTGATGCATTGGTAGATCTGTTATTCAACTGTGGTGCTTACTTTTTAAGTGCAGGAAAAGCACCTAACTTATATAAAAATTTATTGGGTGAAAAATATGAAGATGCTGCCAAAGAATTCCTAGACATTGAAAACCAAACAAGGAGAAAACAAAACTATGAAATGTTTATAAACGGAAATTATGATTCAACACATTAAATTATTTATCCCCATACTGGCTTTTACGTTGATAAGCCTTAGCTGCAAGAAAAAGGAAATTCAACTTGCTAATACTACGGAAACAGAAAAACAAGTAACATTAAATAATGCTGTACCCAATATCGATTCACATTATGCAGTCTGGAAGTTTGCTTCCAATAATTTGAATCAAGATTACAAAGATTATACACTTTACATCAGTGAAGATTCCATTAAGATTCTGAACTCCGGGCAACTCGTATGCTCCGGTGAGATTGTCAAAGAAAAAAATACTTTTACCAGCTATTTCAAAAGCTCAAAAACAGGGAATGAAAAAAAAGAATTACTGAAAAAAGATTTTGGGATCAAGGGTAGTGATGACTTATTGGCAGTAATGAATGCTGACGGAGATATTTCAAAAAAAGGATGTCAGTTTCCTTTCAACGACATGTTTATTGTAGACGGATATCTATTCTTTTACAAGGATGGTTACCACTCCTTTGTATCAGAAGGCAGCCCTAAAAGTACGGAAAGTAAAAAACAATTTAAATTTTCCAATATCACATTACCTTATCAAAAGAAAATTGATTATAAAAATGCTAAATATGATCAGATGTCTTCAAAAGGAGTTCAGAATATTTCAGAATTTTCGTGTGGGGAAGATCAATTAAGGTATATTACCCTTGAAAAAACAAAAAATTTCAATTTGATTCTTGTTCCCGTGGATTGTGGTGATGCCCCATACCGATATTATTTATTGTCTATGGCCAACAATTCTGTTATCTCAAATTTGTATGTCGAAGGAGAACTTTATGAACCTGAAGGCAACAACATCCCTGAAACAGCGAGTTTCACGATCAATAAAGAATCCGTAATAACTGTAAAAATCATCAATAAGGACTTTAAGGGAAAAAATGAGGAGAAAAAATATATAATAACTGCTGACGGAAAAATTGTTGAAACTAACTAAGTTTTAATCCGGCTATAGCTATGGTATTTTATAATTTGTATATCTTAGATTAGAATTTACAGATAACTAGTTAATATGAAAATGCCTACTATTCAACCACCAAGGCAATTAAACAAACACGACATCAGAACATTAATACTTTCTTCTTTTGGAGGAATGTTGGAGTTTTATGATTTTGTGGTATTTATTTTTTTCGCTAAAATTATTGGAGAACATTTTTTTCCACCTACTTTAGATTCATTCTGGGCCTCTATGAATACCTATGGTACCTTTGCTGTCGGCTTTTTTGTAAGGCCAATTGGGGGGATAATAATGGCTCATTTCGGAGATCTTTTCGGGAGGAAAAAAATGTTTTTCTTATCCATCGTCCTGATGGTATTTCCCACATTAGCAATAGGTTTCTTACCGACATATAACCAAATCGGATATTTTGCTCCCATCCTTCTGCTCGTGGTAAGAATACTACAAGGTTTTGCTATCGGCGGGGAAATTCCTGCTGCATGGGTTTTTGTAGCAGAGCATGTTCCTTCAAACCGTGTTGGACTAGCCGACTCCATGATTACAGCCAGCCTTTCTATGGGAGTATTACTAGGCTCTGCAATTACACTTTATATCAATACTTCTTTTTCTACTGAAGATATCTATAACGGAGCATGGAGGTATCCCTTTATTTTGGGTGGGATATTTGGTATTGTTACCATCTTCCTCCGGAGGTATCTTAAAGAAACTCCTGTTTTCATTGAAATGAAAGAAAAGAAGGCTTTAAGTGAAAAAATACCATTACAAAAGATTTTTCAGTTTCATCTTCCTGACATCAGCTTTTCCATTCTGTTAACCTGGATCTTTACTGGTTGTTCTATCCTTCTTACCTTAATGATCCCTAACCTTATGAGTGATTTTTTTGGTATTCCAAGAAAAGATGCAATCACCATGCAAAGCTACACTTTGGTGACTATTAGCCTGGGTGCCGTTTTAGGAGGAATCATGTGTGACAGAAAAGGAGCAGGCAAAATGCTGACACTTTGGAGTATCTGTTTTGGAATCTGCAGCTGGTTCTTTTTACAAAAGCTTATCCATAAAGAACCGGAAGGTTTATCCATATTATATGCCATAACAGGTTTGTTTGCCGGTGGAGTTCTAGGTTGCATTCCTTATATTATGATCCACAGATTTCCGGCTTCTGTCAGGATTTCCGGTATTTCATTTTCGTACAATTTAGGACAGGCAATTTTTGGAGGTATTACTCCTATCATCATAGTTTTAATGGCTAAAGATTATCCTCAGGGAATATTATTTTATGTTCTATTTCTTGCTGTATTAGGGATATACTTAGGATATAGAACTATTTTAAATAATAAAAATAACAAATAGAGCATCTCTCTGTCAATAAAAAAAACCGCAATTCTGTTTGAATCGCGGTTTTTATATTTTTGGAGGATTTATAATCTTACGCCGTTGTATCAGGAGTAAAAACTCTTTGTGACAGTTCTTGGTCAAAAAGATATAATGCAGACGGGTTATCGCATACCATTTTAATCTTTGTCACATATTGAGAAGCACTAGCTTCCTCTTCTACCTGCTCATTAATAAACCACTGCAAGAAAGATGTTGTTGCAAAGTCTCCTTCTTCATTAGCATTCTTTACAATATTGAAAATACTTTTAGTTACAATTTTCTCATGCGCTAATGCTTTCTCAAAAATATCCGTTGCACTTTCGAACTCATGCGGCGGTTTTGCAATCTCTCCGATGATGATCTCACCACCTACATCATTCAAATAATCAAACATTTTATCCGCATGCATCAATTCCTCTTTGCTTTGTACTCTGAAGTAATTGGCAATACCATCCAGATCTTTCCCAGAGAACCATGCAGACATTGAAAGATAGTATTGAGCGGCGTATTGTTCGTGAGCTATTTGTTCATTAATTAATTTTGCAATTTTTTCGCTAACCATAAGTATTAAATTTATAGTCAAAAATAGGGAATATATGCCCGAAATCAAAAGTTTTACAGAAAATTAATACAAAAAGGATGGAAAAAGATCCATCCTTAATACATTCAAAAATTGAAATTACAAACTATTATTTTGTTTCAACAGCTCCTGTACTCATAGGCTTTTTCATCATTCTTCTGTCTTTCATAGCCGTCTTTCTTTCTTCCATTTTTGCTGCTCTGTCTGCCTGCCATTTATCATATTGTTGAGGAGTAAGAATTTTTTTCATATCCATATCCATTTGTGCTCTTTTGGCCTTCATATCTTCCATCTTAGCCTGTCTGTCCATTTTATTTTTTTCAAACTCGGCTTTCATTTCAGTCTTTCTTTTGTCCTGAAGCGTTTTTATCTGTGCTACCTGAGATTGGTTAAGATTAAGATCTTTTTGCATCTGAGCCAAATGCTCCTGTTCTTTTTGTTGCATTTTCTGTTGCATTTCTGCTCTCCTTGCTTCTTTGTCTTGTGGCGTAGTCTGTTGTGCCATTGCAAAACTTCCCATTCCAATCATTGCTATTGCTAAAACTAATTTTTTCATTACTTTCAAATTTAATTAATTGTTATATACCTTTTTGATTAACAATTAAAACACAAGTTAAATTAACATATTCATAAATAATGTTAAATTTTAACTAAAATAAATTAAAGATAAGAACAAAAAAAGGACAGATTTATAAAAACCTGTCCTTCACACCACTTAAATATAATATATGAAAATTAATTCCTTACTAAGCTCCCTCTAAAACCACCGCTATTACCACGATTTTCTTGTCTTGGAGCTGAACTCTCTGATTTTTGTCTGAAGCCTCCGCCTTCATTTCCTCTGAACCCACCATTATCCTGTCTTTTAGGAGCATCTCTTCTTACTTCGCTATTCCCTCTAAAACCTCCATTATTCTCGGTGTTTCTTTTAAAACCTCCGTTATCTGAATTACCTCTGAAGCCTCCATTTCGGAATCCTCCGTTATTGTCAGTGTTTCCGTTTCCTTTAAATCCACCATTATTCGAGTTGTCTCTGAAGCCTCCGTTAGCATTTGAATTTCCTTTGAAACCTCCATTAGTTGAGTTATCTCTGAAACCTCCTGTATTATTACTTCTTGTACCAACATTATCATTTCGGAAGCCTCCCGAATTATTACCGTCTCTTACCGAACCACGGAAACCGTTATTGGCTCTGCTATCTCTTCTGATAATATCAAAAGTCGGATTATCCACTCTGCGGAATCTTGATCGGTCTACCCTATAAATGTTGATATTGATATTTCTATATCTTGGCATTACAGCATATCTTGGAACATAATACGTTCTTCTATAATTCTGAAAATAAACAATCGGACTGGATCCTCTATAATAATCATTTTGGAAAACCACAAAAACTCTCGGTCCTAAAATTCTTTCCAATGCATAGAATCTGTCGTAATACCATCTATCAGGATTATATCTATAAAAATTATCCCAGGTACTAAAACTGGAGTAAAGATTATTTAATCTAACAATTTGATCAATCTGCCAGCGACTTAATCTGTTTTGTACAAAAAAACCGTTCCAGTTGATATTGACAATACTATTTCTATAATCATTATAATAACTTTGATAGTAATCACTTGGATAATAATCCTGAGGATAATTGTAGTAATAATCATCAGGGAAATAATTTCTATCATCTTCATTACTGTAGTAGCCTCCATCATTCTGATAATAACCATCATCACCCCAACCATTATTCGGGTATTGCTGAGCCGACGCTAAAACGCCTAACCCAAAAGCCAAACCCAAAATTATTTTTTTCATCTCTATAGTCGTTAATTGGTTAATATATAGCAGAATATCTTAATTCTATCTTTTTGATGCAAATAAAAAAAAGAAGTTAAATCTATAAACTTAACTTCTTTCATTTTTTCATATAATCAATTGATAATCAATATATAAATTTACATCCTTCCGCTATCTTTTACCCATAATGCTATTTTTTCATTGAAAAAATTCTTTTCCTTCAAAACTTCCAATTTTATATGCATTCTATAACGCCAATAATGTGGGAAAACAGCAGGGTCATTAATCCTTTCATTATCAATATTTTTATTGGAAATCTCTGCATCAGTAGCAAAGAACTCTTGAATCGGAAAAATAGCCAGCATAGCCTCATTATAAAGATGTTGCTTCATAATAATTTCAGCCAAATCAGGAGTCAGTTCTCTAGGCGCTTTCCCGTACTGAATAAGCTGTTGGTTAAAATATCTTTGTGTAAGAACAGGATCCTCCTTCCACCATTGTCTCAAGGTAGAGCTGTCATGAGAAGACGCTGTAACCACATTCATATAGTTGGCATGCTTTGGATTATAAAACGGAATATTTTCTGCCGGCATACGCTGAACTTTTAAAGCAATAATAGCCAGCTCATCCATAACAACAGGTACACAAGCCGGAACCATCCCAAGATCTTCTCCACAAATCAACATCTTCGTTGAGTTCAGGATAACCGGTAATTTTTCCATTGCTCCTTCTTGCCAGAGATGATCCTGTCTTCTGAAAAAATAATCGTGATAAAGTTCATAAATACTTTTCTGTTCAGATTCCGGAAGATATTTATACGACTCTGTGTTATATACATTGAATCGTGGATGATACACTGTGACCCCATTTCTTACTTCTTTCAGAAATAAAACATTAGCAGAAAGTGAGATCAGGTGCTCTTCAAGTAAACCTTGTGGACTTTTCTTAAAAAAATCAACCAGCTTTCTTTGTGTATCAAATTCTTCTTTAAATGAATAAGTCCCGTCCGGGTTATGATTTAAAAACTCAAGTGCTTTTGCGCTCTCCTGTCCAAAATAATCCCATAAGATCTTATTGTTGATAAAAGGTTTACAATATCTATCAACAGTAAAAGGAATCTGCCAGGCTTTAAATTCATCCAGAACAATAGGTACCGCAGGATAAAAATATCCCAATATTCCCTGTACTGCAGAAATCGGCATTCTCCATATTCTGAAAAATCCAAGAATATGATCAATCCTCATAGCATCAAAGTATTGCTCTAACGCTTTAAATCTGTTCTTCCACCACCGGTAATCACCATTCTTCATGGCCTCCCAATTATAAGTAGGGAATTCCCAGTTTTGCCCAAGCTCAGTAAACTGATCAGGCGGTGCCCCAGCCTGAAAATCCATACCAAATAGCTCAGGTTCTGTCCAGGCTTCTACCGAATACCTGTAAATGCCTATAGGCAGATCCCCCTTCAACGAAACCCCTAGATTATGTGCATAATCTACAGCATCCTTCAGTTGTACATGAAGCTGATATTGTACCCATGCATGAAGCATCGAAGCATCATAATCTTTGCTTTTAGTACTGAAAAACTGTAAGATCTTACCTGCAATATACTTTTTATGAGTTTTCCACTCATTGAAATTCGGAGTCTTATATTTATCCCTTAAAACACAAAATGCACAATAAGGAACCAGCCAGTATTCATTATCTTTTATGAACTTTTTAAAGTTTCTGTCTTTATAGATCTTGTCTCGCTCTTCATTAAAAACAGCTTTCAAATATTTCCATTTGCTGGCGATCACCTTCTCATAATCGATAAGCTCAAGTGCATTGAATGCTTCTTTTTCAGCATCATAGTCCTCAACTAATGATTTCGGTATTGGAAAATCCAGTTTTTCTAATGAAATGTACTGAGGGTGTAAAGCATATACAGAGACTGCCGCGTAAGGATACGAGTCTGTCCAGGAATAATTTGCTGTAGTATCATTAATAGGTAGGATCTGAATGATCCCAAGATGAGTCTCTTTTGTCCAATCTGCCAGTTTTTTAATATCAGCAAATTCCCCTACTCCAAAACCTTCTTCACTTCTTAAAGAAAATACCGGAACCGCTACCCCGGCAGCATGGTACATCTGATAGCCCTTAAACCTAAAATAATGATTTGAAACAATCTGTAAAACATCATCTAATGGGTTGCTAACTGTACATCTATTTTCACCTGTTTCAACATCAATTACTTTATTCTGTTTAGTATCATAAATACAGTATTTAAACTGTATCAATTCATTTTCAGGAATTTCAACAGAAGCTTCCCAAACCCCAAAATCTGTCTGATACAAATGAATTACTTTATCATAATCCCAACCTCCCAAAGAGGGTGTATTTCCAAACAACACAATGCTCCAGTCCGGATTATAAATGGGTGCTTCCAGTCTAAATAAATGAGTGTGCTTTTTTAAAATAGTTGCTTTCTCAGGAACAAAATCATGCAGCTTATTGTAAAGAATTTTATTATTTAAATAATTCTCAGGAAAATTTTTATTATTCCATTCGTCAAAAATAATAAACTCTTTATAGTTATGTGGAAAGTTAAGATGGTGTTTAACAAACTCTTCTCTCAAAATATTTCCCTTATCATCCACTACCTGATATTGATATGAAATAGCCTTTGAAAAATAATCTACCTCACATCTCCATACACCATTCTCTGCATAAAACATTGTATGAGTTTGAACAGCAGCTCCTTCTTCACCAATAGCCAGTTCAAGATTTTCCCCTGATTTTACAATATATCCTACATTAAAGTATAGCTTCATCTATATTTTTTTATAAAATTACATTTTAATATCGAAAAATAAAACTTATTGAAGATCAAATAATCATTAAAAAACCTTTCCAAATTATTTGAAAAGGTCTTATATATTGTAAGTTATAGATTTTCCTTATTCTATAACAAGAATCTTTTTATTTAATAATACTTTACCCGATTCATCAGCAATACTTACAACATATGCTCCGTTTAAAAGTCCTTTGAAGTATACTTTTTGATCCAGTAAACCATCCTTTACAGACAAATTATCAGTCAACACATTTTTACCTGACATATCAAAAACATTCAGTTTAATACTTCCTTTCATATTTTTGCTATTTCCATGGATATTTACAAAGTGCTCATCCACTCTCGTAGGATAAATATCAAAATTACTGTTAACTCCATTGGTTGATAAATTTCTATCATTTACAAAATACCTGCTTGCCAAATCATAGATATGTAGGTTCTGCTCACCGGGAAGCTGTTTTGCCTGTAGACTTGATAGATCTACTTCATACATAGGAGCTCCCTTAGCACTTGCTATCACTACCTTTCCTTGGGCATTCACAGCTGAACCGTTTACAGAATAATTGTCAGGAATACCTGCAATTTTACCCACAAATTTTGCTTTTAAACCTGTAGTCAAAACCTTAAATACATTTCCCGAAGCGGCAAAAACATAAAAATTATTATCAGCATCAGCAATCATATCTCCACCAAAACCGGTTTGTATAGCTGTAAATGAATTCTTACCATTGGAAATATCATCCTTAATAATCCCTAAATCATTCACCACATATTGACCATTTTTCTTACTGATCTGTAAAAACTGTGTTCCCGCATTATTAACTGCATAAATGTTCCCGTCATATCCTGTTGCCATTCTCGTTATATGAGAATTGATATCACATGAAGAAACCCTACTTACCTGATTATCAATCAAAGTAATCTCTTTAGTCTGAGGATTTAAAACATAAATATTTGAAGAAAACATCGGCATATAAACCAGATTGTTATTAGATGAGTCATAAGCAAGCGCCGCCATTGTCATTGCTTGCGAATTATGATAAGAATTTTTATCTTCAGTAATAATTCCTTTGCTTGCCTGTGAAAATACTCTCGCAGAAGAGTCTGCAGTAAAAATCTTTTCTCCTGAAATACCATTCGCTATATCCAGTACACGAAGATCCTTGAAATCAATACTTTGAGTTTCCTTTCCTGTAATAGCAAAAAAATCTTGCTGTGCATGAGATTTTGTACTTAGCAACAAGAGAAAAATAGGGAATAAAAGTTTTTTCATAATAAATATTTTAGATGGTTCTTATTTGATATCACTAAGTTACATAATTTATAAAATATAAAAAACAAAAAATAATAGCCTTCTTGTTAAATTTCACAATAAAAAGATACTTATATTACTATTATGAAAATAAATAAAATAGCAATGAATTAATCAATTGGGACAAAACCTATTAAATAATACCCGTATATCAGTTTTATTTTGAAAACCTACTATCTATCTTTTTCAGGAGCTTTATCCTGCTATCCACTCATACTCCTCGCGCCAATGCTTTCTTCCTACCATGCTGCGGGGTAACCGTTACTATCAGGGCTAGGGAATTGAAAATTGAAAATGGAGAGTTGAAAGTTGAAAGTGAGATAATAGACATCAGACGTTAGATTTCAGATACCAGACATTCTACAATGCGTAGGATTTCTAGCCTACTGCCTATTCCGTATTCAATAGGGACGGGCTTTAGCCCGTTCAAATAAAAAAAGATTTTCAACAAAGGCTTTAGCCAAAAATTATTAAATGGAAAATGGAGAGTTGAAAGTTGAAAGTGAGGCAATAGACATCAGACATCAGATGTCAGATTTCAGATACCAGACATTCTACAACGCGTAAGGCTTCTAGCTTACTGCCTATTCCGTATTCAATAGGGACGGGCTTTAGCCCGTGCAAATAAAAAAAGATTTTCAACAAAGGCTTTAGCCAAAACTTATTTAAATGGAAAATGGAGAGTTGAAAGTGGAAAATGAATGAGTGTCAAATAGGAGTTTAGATAATAGACATCAGATGTCAGATTTCAGATATTATCTACTGCGTAGGGTATTGAGCTTATAGCATACTGCCTATAGCCTTTAGCCTACTGCCCTTAGGTATAAAACAAAAAAAAATCCTTTATCATTGCGATAAAGGATTTTTA
>CAUQIC010000013.1:0-169066 GCA_963518055.1 uncultured Chryseobacterium sp. | reverse complement strand
ATCTAATTTATTACTAAATCCTTTTGCAAATCTAAAGGAATTCGTGGCTCATAAAATCTGCTCAATCTGCCTAATCTGCGAGAATATAAGTATCAGCGTAAATTACAGATTTGATACGTTGGTTCCCCTCATATCCTTTACAAGAGCCATCCTATAATCAATATCGAAAGAGCTTATCATACCACCCACTGATATCCACCTTGATATCCTCATGGTGTTTGCATAGGATTAAAGCCAGTTCAAGCTCAGATTTTTCAGATTTATATGGGTTTAAAGTAAGAAAACCATAAAAATTTCCATCCTGGTCACGAATAACAGGAGGAAAAGAAGCATAGGTACTCCATGGAGAATAAGTGCTGTATGTACTTCCGTAATTTCCATTAGTATTCCATATGGATTTTGAACTGAATACATTCCCGTAATCACTGAACTTGTTCCAAACTGAATCTTTATCAAAAGTATCACAGGTAAGACAGCCTAAATATTGATCCTGGTCAGCACCTCCATATAAATGCAGAGTTTGTGCGTGGAAAGCTGAGCATACTATACAAAATAAAATTAGGAATGTTTTTTTTAAGCTCATAAATGATTCTTAGTGTATCGTGAATTTTTTAGGTGATTTTCCCGTTATCTGGGTGAATTTTCTGTAAAAATACTCTAATGTATTGAAACCGGATTCAAAACATATATTTTTAATACCCATTTCCGGGCTATTGATCAATAAACGTTTGGCATGTTCAATTCTTAACTGGATAATATATTCTACAGGGGTGCAGTGGTAAGAATGTTTAAACTTTTTAAACAAATTGGCTTCACTCATGCCTGCTACCATCGCCAGTTTTTTTATTGCAATAGGTTCTCTATAATTTTGCTTGATAAAATAAACCACTTCCTGAAGTCCATTTTGCCTATTTTCGGCTTTATCAGAGTGTAGAAGAATATGTTTTGCATTGGTTTTCATCAACTCATAGATCAGCTCTTTAAGGCTAAGACTTAGAAGAAAATCTGATGTGCCCTGTTGACTGCCGTCTATTCTTCTGTTGTAGAGATTGGTGAGGCTGCGCCATAACGATTCATCAGAACTCACAAACTTATTCACGGCATTCTCTTCCATCATAATTCCTGTTCTATCCCAGTCAGGATGCCAGTTTTCAATCACTTCGGAGAATACGTGGTCGATATACTCCTGCTCAATATTTAAAACCAGACATTTGGTAGGTTCTTTGAAAACAGGATGAATATCAATGGTCAGTTCTTTATGACAAGGAGGGATAAAGACGCTCCTCTCATTAAATTCAAAAGTTCCTTCTTCACTATGGATGATCTTATTGCCCTTCAGCATTAATGTGATGACAGGTTGTTCAAAAAAGAAAGGAAAATCATGACAAACGACATTCGTCTCAAATACATTCAGTTCTCCAAAAGGAATGCTGAAAACAGTTCTTTCTTCGATCTTTTCCATGAAGGTAGAGTTTAGGTTAAAAAAAATAGAGAATAAGTAAAAGCTTTATACCATGTTTTTGCCATTTTCGAACTACCTAAAATACAAAATAATTTAAAATAATGGAAAATACATCATTTGCAAAAGAGACCGTTACCGCAGAAACTACTTTTTTGTCTTTTAATCCCTCTACTTTAGAGGTGATTGGTGAGGTGAAAAATACTTCCCGTGAAGAAATAGATGCTATAATTGAAAAAGCAAAAAAAGCCCAAAAATTATGGTCTGTAAGACCAGATTCAGAAAAGAAGGAGGTTTTATTAAAAGTTGCCGAAGCTTTACAAACTCATTCAAAACATCTGGCAGAATGGATTACCAAAGAACAGGGAAAACCGTTGAATGGTCCGGGTTCCAACTTTGAAATGCAGGGCTGTGTGGGCTGGACTCAGGTTCCCGTCTCACTTGATCTACCGGAAGAAGTAGTTTTTGAAGACGAAACGAGAAAAGATACACTCTACAGAACTCCCATAGGTATTGTTGCGGCCATTGCCCCCTGGAATTGGCCTCTGATGATTGCGATCTGGCAGATTATTCCTTCCCTTAGAATGGGAAATGCTGTGATCATTAAACCTTCGGAATACACAACCTATTGTAGCCTGGAGATGATAAAAGTAATCAACAGCGTACTGCCTGAAGACCTTTTACAGGTCGTTACCGGGAGAGGAGAAGTGGGAGGTTATCTTACAGCACATCCTGAAATTGGAAAGATTATGTTTACAGGGTCGATCGCCACCGGAAAAAAAGTAATTGAAGCTTCCGCAAAAAATATGGCTCGTTTGACTTTGGAATGTGGAGGCAATGATGCAGGAATCATCTTACCCGGACTGGACATCGCCAAGCATATAGAAAATATCTTCTGGGGAGCATTTTTAAATATGGGACAAACCTGTGCCTGTATGAAAAGAATGTATGTGCATGAAAACGATTATGATAAAGTTGTGAATGCGTTAGCAGAATATTCATCTCATATTCCGATGGGGAATGGTGCAGATGAAGCTAGTATTTTGGGACCAATCCAGAATAAAATGCAGTACGATAAAATTCTGGACTTAATCCATGATTCTGAAAACATTGGAGCAGACTTTCTATTTAAAGGACAGAAACCTGATCTCGAAGGATATTTTATTCCGGTAACCCTCATAGGAAATGTTGATAACGGAGATCGAATTGTAGATGAAGAGCAGTTCGGGCCGGTATTACCTATTATTAAATATAAAACATTAGAAGAAGCAATCAGTAAAGCCAATGATTCAGAAAATGGGTTAGGAGCCTCAGTGTGGAGTGATGATATTGAACAAGCTCAGAAAGTAGCGGCACAGCTCGAAGCAGGAACGGTTTGGATCAATCAGCATGGTGCCATCCATCCATTTGTACCATTTGGAGGAGCAAAACAATCCGGCTATGGAGTAGAATTTGGAATAGAAGGCTTAAAAGCTGTAACGGTTCCTAAAATAATCAGTATTAAAAAGTAAAAACAAAATTACAACTTATGAAATACGATTTTATAGTGGTTGGATCCGGTTCGGCAGGAGCCGTAATAGCCAATAGATTAAGTGAAACTGAAAATATAAATGTACTTCTTCTGGAAGCCGGCCCCGATGATAAAGTTACGGAAGTGCAGGAACAATCCGGCTGGGCTGCTATATGGAACAGTAAAAGAGACTGGGCCTACCATACGGTTGCTCAGGAATATGCAGGGGGAAATACCCGATATTGGCCCCGTGGGAAGACGTTAGGAGGCTCAAGCTCTATCAACGGAATGATCTACATCAGAGGGCATCAGCAGGATTATGATCATTGGGCTTATAAAGGATGTGTAGGCTGGGACTGGAAGAATGTTTTACCCTACTTTAAAAAATCTGAAACCCATGAAGAAGGTGAAGATACTATTCACGGAGGGAAAGGACCTATGTTTGTAAGCCGTATCAAACGCCCGAATCCTATTTCAACAAGTGCCATTGAGGCATGTAAAGAATTAGGATATCCTTTAACTGATGATTTCAATAAGGAAATCTGGGGGGCAGGATTGAATCATCTGACTGTGGGAAAAGACGGGAAAAGATGTTCTACGGCAAAAGCTTTTTTAGATCCGATAATCACCCGTAGCAATCTTGAAATTCAAACGGACGCTCTGGCTCAGAAATTAATTTTTGAAGGAGATCGTTGTGTAGGAGTACAATATATGAAGAATGGAGAATTAATGGAGGCCTATGCAGACAAAGAAGTTATTGTATCCTGCGGAACGATAGAATCTGCAAAACTTCTGATGATTTCCGGGATTGGAGATAAAGAGGAATTGGAGTCTGTAGGTATTTCAGTTGTAAAAGATTTGAAAGGAGTAGGAAAAAATCTTCAGGATCATCTGTTGGTGAGTGTTATTTTCAAAGCTAAAAAGGAAATTCCTGCTCCGGAAGCCAATTTACTGGAAGCACAATTATTCTGGAAAAGCAAAGAAGAAATGGTGTTTCCTGATTTACAGCCTTTATTTATGGGACTTCCATACTACAGCCCTGGATTTTCAGGACCGGAAAATGCATTTACATTTTGCGCAGGATTTATCAGACCTTCCAGCAAAGGATATATCAAATTAACTTCCTCGGATCCTGCTTCGCCATTAGAGATCAATCCCATGTATCTCTCTGAAGACTCTGATCTTGAAGCTTTGTATACATGTGTTGAAATCTGTCGCGAAATGGGAAGGACAGAAGCTATGAAAGAATGGAATGATGGGGAAATCTATCCGGGAGAAGGAAAAACAAAAGAAGAAGTCATTGATTATATTAAAAAATCATGCTCTACCTATCATCATATGACCGGAACTTGTAAAATGGGGGTAGATAACCAGTCAGTGGTTGACCCTAGGTTAAAAGTCTATGGTATAAAAGGTCTTAGAGTGGCAGATGCTTCAATTATGCCGGATGTTGTTTCCGGAAATACGAATGCACCGACAATTATGATTGGAGAAAAAGCGGCTGATATGATCAAAGAAGATCATCATCTGAAGGCTTCCAATACCTCTGAAAAGTTATCGTTCGTTTAAATAGAGTTTAAAACTCGAAAAAAGAGTCGTTTCATGATTTGTGAAACGACTTTTTTCATGAAAATTCTGAATAATATACCAATAAAAACCTTACAGGACTTACCTTTGTTGAAAATAAAATTCATGACACCAGAAAAAAAGAAACTCATTACAGACAGCTTTAACCGTTCAGAAACATTGAAATTCTACAGAGCAGAATTATTGGAAGCAGAAACCGATTTTATCTCAATGAAGATTCCCAAAATGGAAATGATGACCAGAAAAGCAGGAATGTTCAACGGAGCCATGATCGCTTCTTTAGTAGATGTTTCTTCCGGATATGCAGCGGTAAGCCACTATGAAGAAGACTGCTATGTGGTTACCATAGAATTGAAGGTGAATTACCTTCGCCCGGCGCTTGGAGATGCTTTGGTTTCCAAATCATACGTAATCAAAGGAGGAACGAAGATCAGTGTAGTAAGAACGGAAATTTATGTGGTACATGAAGAATCAGGATCAGAAAGTCATGTGGCTACTTCATTGGTAACCATGATGAAAATAAAATAAGGATGATTAAAATATTCCTTAAATAGAAGGTTTTGTTGAAAAATTTTCATAAAAATGGAATGGCTTTTGCTCCATATCCCCCATAAACATTATAAAAATAACGATATGAACTTAATTATCAGATTATTTATTACAGCCATAGTTGCTTATCTTTTGACCAAAATTTTACCGGGAGTACATTTTGAAGGATTTTCTTCAGCAATTATTTTTGCCATTGTACTTGGAGTTTTAAACATATTTGTAAAGCCTATTTTAAGTCTTTTTGGACTTCCGCTTACCATTATTACCTTAGGATTCTTTGCTTTAGTGATCAATGCTGCGATTGTTCTCCTTGCAGATTATTTCATAGACAGTATGGTCGTAGACGGCTTCTGGTGGGCCTTTATCTTTAGTATCTTACTGTCAATTGTGACTTCTCTGGCTAATTCTATGTTCTCAGATGGAGAGTAGTAATTGATTACAATACAGACTTTAAAATATAAATCCGCTCCATGAGCGGGTTTTTTATTTTTTGAGAAAATTTAGTAGATTTTTTCATGTTGAATGGTATTAGTTTTTTGTAAAATACAGTAATTTATCCATCCATAAATTACTTATTTTAATTTTCAGAAAACTTAAATGTTAATTCTTTCTTTCATTTTTATTTTAAATATTAACTTTGGCAATCTTTGAATTTAATAAAAGGAATGTATAAAATTGATATGATTTTATTATTCCGTTAAAAATGAATAGTAACATATGAAACTTAAGTACAGTCTGCTGGCTCTGGCAGCTCCGTTTTTAATGAATGCACAACAAGTAATGACGCCTGAAATTCTTTGGACTTTGAAAAAAGTAGGAGTACAGGCTGTTTCTCCGGATCAGGCTTCCCTTATTTATAAAGTGGGGCAAGTAGACCTGAAAACAGAAAAAACGAAAAGCGAAAATTATTTTCTGAATGTTCTTAATCATCAGTCTGCTAAAATCGATTTTGGAAAAAAATCTTTGATCCAATGGGATAAAAATGGAATTTATGCGCAGGAAGGTGATAAAATCTATCTTTCTAAGGATGCCGGAAAGACATGGAGTGAATTTTACACCATCGGTGAAGTTGATAACATCGTTATTTCTCCGGACGGTAAGAGAATCGCTTTCAGTAAGCAGGTGCTGGTAGAGAAGTTAATGGGAAAGGATAAATATGCTGATACCCCTAAAACAACAGCACAGGTATACACAGATCTGAATCACAGACACTGGGATTACTTTAATGAAGGAAAATATAATCATGTATTTGTAGTGAACACTTCTGATAAAGTAGAGGCTGCAAAAGACCTGTTGGATGGGAAAACATGGGATTCTCCGCAAAGACCTTTTGGTGGTGCTGAAGATTTTATCTGGAGCCCTGATTCAGCACAACTTTTATACGTTACCAAGCCTAAAAGCGGTAAAGAATATGCGACCAGTACCAATACCGATATTTTTGCTTATGATATGGCTTCCGGGGCAACAAAAAATATAACTGAATCCAACAAAGGATATGATCTTAATCCTAAATTCAGCCCGGATGGTAAATCTTTAATCTGGCAGAGTATGGCTAGAGATGGGTACGAGGCAGACAAAAATGATGTGAAAATCATGGATTGGAAGTCAGGAAAGACAACTAATCTTACTGCAGGTTGGGATGACAGCGTTTCAGGAGATGTTCTTTGGGGGGCAGATTCAAAAACGATCTATTTTACAGCTGCTTACAGAGGAACAAAACAACTTTTCTCACTCGATTCCAAATCTGCAAAAGTACAGCAGATCACTAAAGGAGACTTTGATGTAAACGAAATTTTTACTGACAATAAAACTTCTCTTTTAGTGGGAAGAACAGACGTAAACCATGCTACAGAACTATTCTCTGTTAACCTTAAGAACGGAGAAATGAAGCAGGTTACTGAAGCTAATAAGGATATGTACGCGAAGTTGGCTCAAGGGAAATCTGAACTTAAAATGGTAAAAACTTCCGACGGTAAAGAAATGGGAGTATGGTTCCATTATCCGCCAAACTTTGACCCGAATAAAAAGTACCCTACATTAGTATATTGCCAGGGAGGTCCACAATCTGCACTAACACAGTATTTCAGTGTAAGATGGAACTTTGCTCTAATGACAGCCCATGATTATATCGTCGTAGCTCCAAACAGAAGAGGAATGCCGGGCTGGGGAACCAAATGGAATGAAGATATTTCCAAAGACTGGGGTGGACAACCGATGAGAGATTATCTTGCGGCTACAGATTATGCAAAAACGTTACCTTACGTTGACGGTGAAAGAGTAGCAGCAGTAGGAGCAAGCTATGGTGGATACAGTGTATTTATGTTAGCAGGAATTCATGAAAACAGATTTAAAACATTCATTGCACATGATGGATTATTTGACATGAAATCATGGTATCTGACGACTGAAGAGCTTTGGTTTGCGAATTGGGACTTAGGTTCTCCATGGGAAAAACCACTGCCAAAAGCATACACAGAATTCAACCCAAGTAATTTTGTAGAAAAATGGAATAAACCTATCATGATTGTTCAGGGAGGAATCGATTTCCGTGTCCCTTATGAGCAAGGACAAGAAGCTTTCCAGGCTGCAAAATTAAGAGGTCTGAAATCAAAATTAGTATACTTCCCGAACGAAAATCACTGGGTACTTCATCCACAAAACGGATTGGTATGGCAAAGAGAATTCTTCGACTGGTTGAAGGAAACATTATAAGATAAAATATCAATAAGAGCGGGCTTTAGCCCGCTTTTTTTAATAATAAAACAAGGGCTTTAGCCAAAATGTATATATTTGAGTATGCAAAACCGTATCTCTTCTTTCTCTCCTATTATTGATGCCCGGTCTGAAATATTAATCTTAGGCTCCATTCCTGGAGGTAAATCATTGGAAAAGCAACAATATTATGCTCATCCTCAGAACAAATTCTGGAGGATTATATTTCATTTGGTAAAAGAAGAATTTACGGAAGACTATATTCAGCGGATTGAAACAATTAAAAAACATCGTATCGCCCTTTGGGATGTTATTGATTCTTGTGAGAGAAAGGGAAGTCTTGACTCTGAAATCAGAAATGAAGAAGCCAATCAGATTGGAGAGCTGCTAGAAGAGTATCCGAATGTGAAAGCTATTTTTTGTAATGGAGGAAAATCCTATAAAAATCTTTTAAAGCTTTTGGGGAAGAATGATACTGTACCTGTCTTTTTACTGCCGTCAACGAGCCCGGCCTATACCATTCCCTTTGAGAAAAAGCTTGATGAATGGAAGAAGACTCTTGATTTTCTGACATGATAAACTTACTCAGATTTACATAAATATTCTAAAAATTTATGAGCCACGAATTCACGAATATCTTTATTATTCGTGAATTCGTGGCTCATATATAGATAGTCATCTAAGATTGATCAAACTTCTAAATATTCCCTCAATCCCTTCAATAATTCCAATTGATTTTTTGTTCTGTCCAGATTATGTTCAGGGTATTTGATAGAGTAGTAAGTACTTCCATTCAGATAGTCGGTTAAGAAACGAAGCTCTTGGATATAAATAGCGACTTGAGCGGCATAATCGAGATTATCAGATTCTTTTGGAGTTAATTTTTCCTTTAAGTAAAATAAGAATCCATCTTTTACAACTTTATACATTTCAGGGTTAAAATTATTTTTAGCACTGCCATCATCTTCATGAGTTGTATTGGTATAAGACTGTATCATTGTTCCAAAATCATATAGAATCGTAGAAATCATCATCGTATCCAGATCAATTACAGCTAATGGATTATGGTTTTGATCGAAGAGAATATTGCTGATTTTTACATCTGCATGAATGATTCTTTTAGGAATTTGATTGCTTTTCTCCATTTCGATCCATTGATCAGGTAATGATAGAAGTTGGTTGGTGATTTCTATTTCATCTTTTGCATTTTCTTTTAAATGAGGAGCAGCATCTTGTAAGGCCTTTTGATAATCAACAACTCTTTTTTCAAAATTGAGGAAATTAGGAAGGGTATCTTTAATAGCAGGCAGCGTTTCACTATTTATAGTAGCAAGGAAATAACTGAATGTTTTAGCCGCTTCAAAAGCAATTTGTAAAGAGGGTGCGGTAAGAAAGGTCATGCTATTTTCAACAAAACTTAACATACGCCATGGCTCACCGTTTATATCCCTTACCAGAAGTTGATGGGTAAGAGAGGGGATGGGCTCTATAATTGGAAATTGATAATTATTTGACCTAAGAAGATTATTGATCATTAAATGATTATTAACAATAGCTTCAGGATCTTTGAAAACATGATGGTTGATCTTTTGCAGAATAAATTTCTCCTTCTTGTCTTTATCTTCCAAAAGATAAGTCGTATTGATTAATCCATCTGTAATAGGAGAAAGGCTATAGTTATCTGTTTTGATAAACTGAGTGATGATATCTTTTATGTCCATAGATCTTCCGGGTATCTGTTTTTTTGAATCTCCGATATCAGAAAATTTTTAATATTCTTTTTATCGTCCGCATAGGTAACGCCCATCCAGGGTGATGTGGAAGCTTTTACCAATACTTTTATTTTCTCTTCATCCATCATTCTCTGAACGGCGGAAGGAATATAAAATTCTTCTGTCGGTGTGGGATCGGACTCGATGAAATCATAAAAATAGGCCTCCAACGAACAGAAAATATGCGGATGGAAAATGAAAAAATTCATTGATACCAAAGTATCCGGAGAGATTTCTATATTTTTCCCATCCTCTGTATAGATGATAGAGTCATTTATTTTTTGAATAGAAGTTTGTTCTTCCACTTTGACCAGGTAATCTTCAGAGTCTAATGTGCAAATCCCTCTTGCTACTGTTCCATAAGAGCTCAACGTTATACCTACCGGGTAGGCAACCATTCCAAACTGAGACTCAGAAATACGATAATGGTCGATTTCACTGGCAGCCAGCTGATAGGCCTCTCTGCTGTAAAAATCATCTGCATTAATCATCACAAAAGGCTCCTGTATTGTGTATTTAGCACAAAGAACAGCATGAGCTGTTCCCCATGGTTTTTCACGTGCAGGATAATCAAATCCCTGTAACCGGATAGTCTTGATATCCTGATAAACCCAGTGAAGCTCAAAGCCTTTTGCTTCTGAAATGTTGGTAAGCCGCTCAATATAACTTTCAGGAATAAGTTTATTGACTATAATAACAATTTTCTGAAAGCCAGCTTCCAGAGCATCATAGATAGAATACTCTAAAATCGGAGATCCGTTATCGAGTATTCCGTCTATTTGCTTTAATCCTTTATAACGACTTCCTAATCCTCCGGCTAATATGAGTAAGGTTTTTTTAGAACTCATCGGTCATTCCAAATACAGGTTTACGGGTTTTCCATTTTCCGTTGGTAAAATCAGGGATATCAACTACCTGGCCTCCTTTGGCAATAGACTCTTCACTCAGTGGTGTAATAGAATACCATAAAGCAAGATCATAGACATCCATTGGGAACTCTATATTTCTTTTGATACACTCAATAAATGTATTCATCACAAAGAAATCCATTCCTCCATGTCCTGCACCTGCGGCGGTAGTTTCAAATTTCTTCCACATCGGGTGGTCATATTCCTGCATCCATTTCTCGGTGTTGTCCCAGCGGTGCGTATGGTTCATGGTTTTTTCAAAATAAATATGTCCCTGGTTAAAATCTCCCCAACCGAAATCCTGCCATAAACCTTCAGTTCCCTGTACTCTGAAACCTAAATCATAAGGTCTCTGTAAACTTGTGTCATGGGTTAATAGAATGGTCTCTCCATTAGCACATGCAATTTGAGTAGTTACAATATCTCCCTGATTGAATTTTACTTTAGCATTCGGGTGATTTTCGCCTCCTTTTGCATGTTCTACAATATATTTATGGAGTCCTACAGACTTTGATGAGAAAGAAGAAAGTCTTGTCAGGCGGTTTCCACGGTTGATATCCATCATCATGGCTACCGGACCTAATCCGTGAGTAGGGTAGAGCTCTCCGTTACGTTTTACATAGTGTTCCGTTCTCCACTTAGCCTCACTGAAACCTTTTTCTCCAAATTCAACCCCGGAATTATAAGGGGTTACCCCGTCATTGAAAAGGACCCCTCTTAAATCATGTTGATAACCACCTCTTCCATGCACCAATTCTCCGAACATTCCTTTACGGACCATATTCAGAATAGCCATGATATCTCTGCGGTAACAAACATTCTCCATCATAAAAATAGGGACTTTTGTCTCTTCGTATACTTTTACAAACTCCCAGCAGTCCTGAAGCTTTATAGCTCCGGAAACTTCCATTCCCACAATCTTTTTAGCACGCATAGCCTCTACACCCTGAGGTAGATGCCATTCCCATGGAGTAGCAATAACCACAGCGTCTATATTTTTTGATTTTAAAAGATTTCTGTAGTCATATTCACCATTTGAAAATTCCTGAGCAGCCGGCTTGTTGTTGTCTTTTAATATTTTTTGCGAAGCAGCAAGCATTCTTTTATCAGGATCAGCAAAAGCTATGATCTCGACATCACTACGTTTGGCCAGTAATTTTACATGTTCCTGTCCACGAAGTCCAACACCGATAAAACCGACACGGACTTTTTTATCGGCTTTAAAATCATTTGAATAAGCAAATAAAGAATTGGGTAAAACCAGCGCTCCAAAACTTGCCAGAGTTGCTGTTTTAATAAAGTTTCTGCGGGAAGTGCTCTTGTTCATGTATTTTTTTTCTAAATATATTAAAACTTTTTCAAAGAATGGTGAATATTTTTAAGGCTAAAAGCTTTAAGATAGGCACCTTTGAAGGTTTTGTATTATTGGTCATTGACCACATTGCCCTTATTGTCCATAATAGGCACTGATCACTTTTTCTCTCATTTTATTCAGATATTTAATATCTTTTGTATTCGACAGGATGATGATACTGAGGTTTTTATCGACAAGGTGTACCCAGTTGGCACTATGCCCGTACCCCTCACCCTGGCGTTCTGCAAAAATGGTGTTTACAGAACCGAATTTTTTAGGATATACCCAAAAGCCCAGTGCGGTATCTTCCAGTTTTTTATCTGCTGTAAGCATCGTTTCCAATGTTTTTTTGTTGAACAAGACAGTATTGAATATGGCCTGATCAAAGATAAGCATATCCTTCGGCGTGGAATACATTGCTCCTGCTGAATAAAAATTATCAATATAAGTATTGGTAGGCATGTGAAGGGCAAACGGATCAGAAGAGTCAGCCGAATATCCTTCATCGATATTTCTGATAATATCATTGTGATGAAGAAATCCTGTATTTTGCATGTTGAGGGGAATTAATATCTGTTCTTTTAAAACCTCCTCAAAAGGTTTGTTGTATATTTTTTCAATAATCTTTCCAAGCAATATAAAATCACCATTGTTATAACTGAATTTGGTGCCGGGTTTGTCTACAAGCTTTTCAGAAAGAAAAGTCGTGATAAACTCATCCAGATTCCAGATCGTGTTATCGTAAGCCTGATGAATAAGTTCCGGCGAACTCAAATCTTTATTGTCTCTGCCACTGCTATAGGTAAGTAAATTTCTTATCGTTGCTTTTTTCGCAGCCTCTCCTTTGTATTCCGGGTAATAGGTGGAAATAGTGGCATCTAAATCTATTTTACCTTTTTCATAAAGCTGCATGATCAATGCGGCTGTAAAGGTTTTGGTGAGTGAAAAAATATGAAATCTGGTTTCATCAGAAAAATCAATATGATAATGCCGGTTAGATAAACCCTTATAAGTAAGTAATTCAATCTTTCCATTTTTTGCTATTAAGACAGAACCATTGAAATTATCATTTTTTACAGAGGAATCAATCACTTGTTCTACCTTCTGTATTTGAGGATAGACAAAATTAATCATGATCACTAGCAATCCTGAAAGTTTTCTTTTCATAATTATAAGTTTCTATAAGGTTAATATGGAGTTTGCTTTGAAAGTCTATTGATTAATCCAAGCTTTTCTTAAAGCGAGTTGCTTTGAATCGGGGTTGGGTAGAAGGGCAACCTTTCCGGAAGTTTCATCATAGGTGAAGCCAACTTTTGCCAAATATTCCTTCACAGGAACAGGGTGTGTACCTTCTATATAATCCTTGAAAAATGTACGTATTTCCGGGAAAGTCATTTTTGTAATTTCATCAAAAAGATCATCATCATTAAAATATTTACCTGCTCCGTATTTTTTCATCAGCTGTATCATCAGGTCCTGAGTACCCATTTTTCCTCCTGAAAGCTCTCGTAATTTGATATCCAGACACATTCCCAATAAGGGGCCTTTTTGGTAAAAATTCATATACTGGTCTTGTCTTTCCATTGCATTTTTACTGATGTCTGTAAAAGATACTTTATCATCAAACTCCTTCATTCCTTTTATTTTTTCCTCCAGACTTCTTTCAAAATCTTCCAGACTGATCATTTTTTGTTTGATAGGCATGTGTATTGTTGCATATTCGGTCATCCCTTCATAAAGCCAGAGGTGTTTAGATAGAGAGGGATTGAGAAAATCATAATGTTGGATTTCTTCGGAATGGATATTAAGAGGGGTAATAATATGGAAAAATTCATGAGATGCCACTCTGTTTAAAGCACTGGATAGGAAATTCATATTTCCTGCACGATACAGGCAGACCGTCGATTGAGAATGCTCCAGTCCATCACCCATATATCCTTTTTCATTTGAGGATTCATAATAAATCAGAAAGGCATACTTATTTACCGGTAACGAGCCTCCCAGATAAGCCTGTTGGTTTTTCAGAATATTCTCTAACTCAAGTGCTATTTTTTTTGAATAATGACGTTCTTTCTTATTATAGAATGATACTAAGACTTCTGTATGTCCTATTTTTAGCCATGTTGTATCGGGAACACAATATAAAACGGGAGAATCTACCAACTGTCGGTAATCTTTTGCCCAAACTAAATCTGTATTTTTATCTTTCTGTTTGTAATCCAGAGCAGAAGACGCATAAAAACCTTTATTTTTGGTAACCTTAATTTCATAGGGAATATCTTTCATTTCTTCAAAGTATCCCACTAAAGAATTATAATTGATGACAAAGACACTGTCTTTAATAAATGTGCTGCCCGCAGACTTGGCGCCCTCACTATTCTGTTTTAAAGAGTCCCATCCATCGGCTACCTGATATGATATGGTGTTGACGTTCTTAAGGTCATGTATCATCCAGCTATTTTCATCCAGACGCTCGGTAGGAATCTTTTTTCCTTTCTTATCAGTAGCTTCAAGATGAGAAACATACTGCCCGAAATTCATGACCTGATAAAATCCGGGAACCAGTTTAGGAATGATAAATTTTCCTAGTGTAAGGTTGTTTTTAGGAGGAGTAAAAGAAACGCTGACTTCATCATTAGACAAATGAAGGAGGTCGATATTGTATTTGTAGCTTTGCTTTAATGCTTGGGCAATAAGTATCGCAGGAAACATAACCAGTATGAAAACCAACTTGATCAGTTTATTCATCGCTATTGTTTTAGTGTGTACGAAAGTACAAAAATTGCCCAAGCTTAAGAAGTTTTATTTTTCCATAAAGTACACTTCTTCATACGGTTGGATCAGTACCCAGCCATGTCCTGAAAATTTCATTTGGAATTCTTCTCCACTTCCTCTTCCGATCAGACTTTTAAAAGATACATTGGTTTTCAGTTCCGGACTCAGGTTTCCGGACCATGCGACGGTAGCATTAGGATCAGTGAATACAGGAGTCTCAGGAGTTACCAATAAGGTTAATGGATCCCCATGAGTGGTTATGGCGATATGTCCTGTTCCTGAAAGCTTTACCTGGAAAAGGCCTCCGGACATCATTCCTGCAATACTCTTGAGCATCGTGATGTCACTTTTTACACTTTGCTCATGGGCTAAAACATCGTTTCCGTTTACACATACAGATTCATTATTCAGATAAAGAATACGGACTTTTTTTCCGGAATCTGCTACATATAACTTCCCGGTTCCTTCCGCTTTCATGAGCTTAGAACCCTCTCCGCTAATGGCCTTCTTTAAAAGATTGCCGATACCTCCGGCCAGCATTCCCTGTCTTTCAAAATTGATATTGCCAACATAGCTTACCATACTTCCCCTTTTTGTCCATACTGCCTGATTGTTAAGATTGATTTCCAAAAGGTGCTTGGTTTCCAATTCAAAATAATCTCTTTGTTGTGGATTCTCTTTCGTTTCGTTGATAAATGCTTCTATTGAATACTTGCTCATTGTTATAAGTTTTAATTTTTTCCAAAAATAACCTTTTTAAGCTTCTCAAACCCCCGTATAATCACGGTTTTATATTTCATTGTAAATAATACTTGACAAAGGGGTGTTGAATGTCGTATATTTGCACTCCGAAAATTACACCATGTAATTTCAATAATTTTTAAACCGTAATTTAAAAAATGAAAACATCAGATTTTAATTTTGATCTTCCTGCGGAATTATTGGCAGAACACCCATCAGAGCACAGAGACGAAGCTAGATTAATGGTTCTTGATAGAAAAACTGAGACCATTACGCATAAACTGTTTAAAGATGTAGTAGACTATTTTGATGAGGATGATTTGTTTATCTTCAACAATACTAAAGTTTTTCCTGCTCGTCTTTATGGAAATAAAGAAAAAACGGGGGCTAAAATTGAGGTTTTCCTTTTAAGAGAGCTAGATAAAGAAACCCGTGTTTGGGATGTTTTGGTAGATCCGGCAAGAAAAATCAGAATTGGTAACAAATTATTCTTTACTGAAGATGAATCGTTAGTAGCTGAAGTTATTGACAATACAACTTCAAGAGGAAGAACATTGAGATTCTTATTCGACGGTTCTTACGACGAATTCAGAACGAAATTAAAAGAATTAGGAGAAACTCCACTTCCAAAATACATCAAAAGAGCAGTAGAGCCCGAAGATGCAGAAAGATATCAAACCATCTATGCTAAAATAGAAGGAGCGGTTGCTGCACCTACAGCAGGTTTACACTTCTCCAGACATTTGATGAAGAGATTAGAAATTAAAGGAATCAACTTTGCAGAAGTTACTCTTCACGTAGGGTTAGGAACCTTTAACCCAATTGAGGTAGAAGATCTTTCTAAGCACAAAATGGAGTCTGAAGAAATCATTATTGATGAGAAGAATGCTGCTATTATCAATAAAGCAGTAGATACTCACAGAAGAGTATGTGCAGTAGGTACTACGACGATGAGAGCATTGGAAACTTCTGTTTCTTCAAACAAAAAAATCTCTGCTTTCAACGGATGGACAAATAAATTCATTTATCCGCCTCATGATTTTGGAGTAGCGAATTCAATGATCACCAATTTCCATACACCGAAGTCAACGTTGATCATGATGATTGCAGCATTTGCAGGAAGAGATTTCGTAATGCATGCTTATGAAGAAGCCGTAAAAGAAAAGTATAAATTCTATTCTTACGGTGATGCCATGTTAATTCTATAAAAAAGATATTAGATAATAGGTTGCAGATATTAGTTTAGCTGCAACCTATCATCAACAATCTACCACCTGAAATGAAAGATATCCGTACATTATCACTAGACCAGCTTAAAGACTACTTTGTATCTTTAGGAGAGAAACCGTTTCGTGCGAAACAGGTCTATGACTGGCTATGGAGTAAAAACCTCCATTCGATTGATGAAATGACGAATCTTTCGAAACCTCTTCGCGAAAGAATTTCCGAAGAATACACCATTAATCCTGTTTCCGTAGACTTACTTCAAAAAAGTTCCGACGGAACAATCAAAAATGGAGTAAAGCTCCATGACGGATTATTGGTAGAATCCGTTCTTATTCCGACAGAAACGAGAACGACCGCTTGTGTTTCTTCACAGGTAGGCTGCTCATTAAATTGCGAATTCTGTGCTACAGCAAGACTGAAAAGGATGAGAAACCTTGAAGTGGCTGAGATTGTAGATCAGGTCGCATTAATTGACAGCCAAAGCAAAATGTATTTCGACAGACCGCTTTCCAATATCGTATTTATGGGAATGGGAGAGCCAATGATGAATTACAAAAATGTAGTAGAAGCGATCAGAAAAATTACCCAACCGGAAGGACTGGGAATGTCTCCGAGAAGAATTACCGTTTCTACATCAGGTATTCCAAAAATGATGAAAATGCTTGCGGATGATGATCTGCGTGTGAAGCTGGCCTTGTCCCTTCACTCTGCCATTGAATCAAAGCGTAATGAAATCATGCCATTTTCAGATAAGTTTCCATTAACGGATATTATGGAGGCTCTTCAATACTGGTATCAGAAAACCGGTTCCGTTATTACCTTTGAATATTGTGTATGGAAGGGAATTAATGATGGAGACGAGGATATCAAAGCTTTAATCAAATACTGCAAACAGGTTCCGTCTAAAGTGAACCTTATTCAATACAATCCAATTGGTGACGGAAAGTATGACCAATGTAACAAACAAGCAGAAGAAAACTACATCCGACAGCTTGAAAATGCAGGAGTTACAGTGATGGTCAGAAGAAGTCGTGGAGGGGATATTGATGCGGCTTGCGGACAGTTGGCTAACAAAACAACGGATTAAAATTTCCTTAAAAAAAACTTAAAACTCTCTTAAAAGCCTCCTCAAAGTCCTAACTTTGCATAAAATTATTTATGATGATGGATTTTCTTATGAGCGAGGACGGGCTAGAAACGGTATATGCATGGGCTGTTCCATTGCATGCGACAGTGATTTTAGCTGAAATGATTTATAGCCACGTTTCCGAAGCTAAATTGTATAGCGGTAAAGATCTTGCCACAAATATTTATCTTGCTTTGATGAATTTTGGTCTTGACCTGATTATGAAGGCCTTTGCAATGGGAGTGATGTTTTTCTTTTATCATCACAGGCTTTTCTCGTGGGATCTTAGTATCTGGTATCTCTTAGCATGTTTTGTAATTACCGATTTTGCCTACTATGTTCTGCATTATGTAGATCATCGATCGAGAGCATTTTGGGCCGTGCATATTACACATCACAGTTCAGAATTCTTTAACCTTACCACAGGCTTTAGAAGTCCTGTACTGCAACCGCTTTACAGATATTTATATTTTTCACCATTGGCATTCTTAGGGTTCAATCCCTGGCATATTATGGTAGCGTATGCTATCGGACAGGTATATGGTACGTGGGTACATACGCAAACAGTGAAACGTATGGGCTTTTTAGAATATATCCTTGTAACTCCTTCTCACCACCGTGTGCACCATGCATGCAATGTGAAATATCTTGATAAAAACATGGGAATGTGCCTGATTATCTGGGATAAAATATTTGGAACTTTTGAGAAAGAAGACCCAAATGTTCCTGTAAAATATGGTATCTATCCAAAAATGCCAGATAACAGACCGGATACCGTTCTTTTTTATGAATGGAGAAAAATCTGGAAAGATATTAAACAACCCGGATTAAAATTTACAGATAGAATCAATTACATTTTCAATTCACCGGGATGGAGACATGATGGAACCGGAAAAACCGTAAGGCAATATCAGAAAGAATATTTCGCAAGACAGGCAAAAAAGAAAGAGCAGCAAGAAAAGCAAAAGGAACAAAAAACGGCTTAGTCTCAGAATTTACATTAATAAAAAACTATAGGGAGAACGGGCTTTTAGTCCGTTTTTCTGTTATTTGGAAATAAGCAAATAAATTATTTTCTTCTGTGTCTTTAAAACCTCGTGCTCTTTTACCCTTAAACTCATCCCTTCAAATCTTCTATTTAAACAGAAAGCCCTATTTTTGGCCTATGAAAAAAACTCTTCTGCTTTTTACCTTCATTACTTTTCAATCCCTATTTTCTCAACAAACTGATTTTCTGAAAATTAAAAAATATAGGTTAGGGTATTTGGATGATAAAATCCATGAAAGCTCGGGATTAAATATTCTAAATGGAAAGCTATATACTTTTAATGACAGTGGAAATGCTCCGGAGTTGTTTGAAATCAACAAAAGTTCAGGAGAAATTCTAAAGACTTTAAAAGTGAATGGTAAAAATACAGACTGGGAAGCTTTGACAAATGACGGAACTCATTTTTATATTGGTGACTTCGGAAATAATGATGGAAGCAGGAAGCATTTAAAGATTTTTAAGGTCCCTTTTCAAAATGATAGTTTACAAAACAATCAGATTAAGGAAATACTTTTCCGTTATCCTGAACAGACTGATTATATATCAAACTATTATAAAACGGATTTTGATGCGGAAGCGATGGTATATACCAATGGGAAAATACATCTTTTTACCAAAGAATGGAATGCAAAATCGACTGCTCATTATATCATCAACCCTGATGTATATGAAAAACAAGACGCTGTAAAGACCGAAGCCTATAAAACGAATTTCATGGTAACTGATGCCGCTTATTTTGAAAAAAAGCTTTATTTAATAGGGTATACCAAGAAAACAGAGGTCTTTTTGGATATTTTTACAGAGACTGAGCCGGGAGCCTTTTTTAAAGAACAGCCTAAACATTATTACCTGGGAAGTTCTTTGGCAATAGGGCAAATTGAAGGAATTGCCGTAGATGAAACCGGCATATATATATCCGGCGAAAAATTTAAATCTCCATTAGGAAGTACGAAACCGGCATTGTATTTTATTCCAAAAGAAAAACTCAAAGATTAATTTTCTCTTAAAATTGAGCGAAAAAAATTATCTTTGTGAGAATTATTAATTATTCATCCATCATTCGCAGATTGTGGCAAACATTGTAGAAGATTTTAAACAACCGATCAATGAGGAAATGAAACTTTTCGAACAGAAGTTTTATGAGTCAATGCAGAGTAAAGTCCCTTTATTAGATAAAGTAACCCGTTTTATTGTTACCACTAAAGGGAAACAAATGCGTCCTATGTTTGTATTTCTTTGTGCAAAGCTCGTAGGGCAGGTTAATGAAAAAACGTACCGTGGGGCTTCAATGATCGAATTGATTCATACCGCAACCCTTGTACACGATGATGTTGTGGATGAAAGCTTCAAACGTCGTAATTTCTTTTCTATTAATGCTTTGTGGAAAAATAAAATTGCTGTTTTGGTAGGAGACTATCTTTTGTCAAAATCAGTATTATTATCTACAGACCATAAAGATTATGACTTGCTGGGAGTTATTTCAAGAACAATCCGTGAGATGTCAGAAGGAGAGCTCCTTCAGCTGGAGAAGGCTAGAAAACTGGATATCACGGAAGAGGTATATTATGAAATTATCCGCCAAAAAACGGCTACATTAATTGCTGCTTGTTGTGAGATCGGAGTCCTTTCCAACAGCTCAGACGAGGTTCTTGCTAAGAAAATGCAGGATTTCGGAACTTATACCGGTATGGCATTCCAGATTAAAGATGATCTTTTTGATTACTTAAGCTCCAACGTGATCGGTAAACCTGTAGGTATTGATATTAAAGAACAGAAAATGACACTGCCCTTAATTCATACCTTGAAGCTGGCTGACGAAAAGGATCGTAAATATTATTTTGATACTATAAAACGTTATAACAATAATCCGAAAAGAGTAAAAGAACTAATAGAGTTTGTGAAGAACTCCGGAGGATTAGAGTATGCAATTACAGTTATGAAGGACTTTCAACAGAAAGCCAAGGATATACTGAATGAATTCCCGGATTCTGAAGCAAAAAGATCGTTACACGGTTTGCTAGATTATGTAATTGAGCGAAAATTTTAAACTAAATAAGCTTTAGCGTTACAATGATGACAGCTAGAACTATACAAAATAAGGCGATTAAAAATAAATAATCCGCAATAGTCTCAAACATGTATTCCCGCTTTTCTTGATGCGTTCTGATCGCCAGAAACGAGAAAAAACAGCTACAGGCAAAAAGAATACAGGCAAACCCGGCAAATTCGTCCAGATAGGTGCTCTGACTAATTCTAGCGATTTTCAATGAGGTAATAATAATCAATGAAAATCCTAAAAGATTGCTCGATGCATTCAAAATATGAGGTGATTTCTTTTCCATCTTTACAATTTTTTTCAAAGTAAAGCACAATTTTTATTATTATCAAATTTTTAAAAAATTTTATTAAAAATTAAAATTAATTTAAAAAGTGTATATTAGCAAAATACTTGAAGATTAAAAACTTTTTTACTTAGCTATGCAAACAACCTATATTGAAACACAGCAAATATCCTTTCAAGATTTTAAAAATCAAATACTTGATGACTACAGGTTAGGAAGGATCTCTCGTGAAATGTCTTATCTCGGAAGGAGAGAAGTTCTCACAGGAAAGGCTAAATTCGGAATTTTTGGGGATGGTAAGGAACTTCCTCAGCTGGCAATGGCGAAGGTTTTCAGGAATGGAGACTTCCGTTCAGGATATTACAGGGATCAGACTTTTGCA
This sequence comes from uncultured Chryseobacterium sp., assembly GCA_963518055.1. Classification (GTDB taxonomy): domain Bacteria; phylum Bacteroidota; class Bacteroidia; order Flavobacteriales; family Weeksellaceae; genus Chryseobacterium. The sequence goes on along the minus strand of CAUQIC010000013.1, from coordinate 147,574 downwards.
TTAGCAGTAGATGCCTTAACCGTAGAAAGTTTCTTTGCACAGATGTATGCTGATACTAGTGTGGAAAGAGAACCGGCTTCAGCAGGTAGACAAATGAACGGGCACTTTGCAACAAGAAGTTTAAATGAAGATGGAAGCTGGAAGGATCTTACAGCACAGAAGAATATTTCTTCCGACATTTCTCCTACTGCCGGACAAATGCCAAGATTATTAGGATTGGCTCAAGCTTCAACAATTTATAAAAGCGTAACATTTGAAGGTTCTGATAAGTTCTCAAAAGGCGGTAACGAAATTGCTTTTGGAACCATTGGGGATGCTTCTACCGCAGAAGGTCATTTCTGGGAAACTTTAAATGCAGCATGTGCACTTCAGGTTCCTATGATTGTGTCGATCTGGGATGATGGTTACGGAATTTCAGTACCTACAAAAAATCAAAGAGCAAAAGCTGATATCAGCGAAATGTTGAGTGGTTTCCAAAGAAAAGAAGGTGAAAACCAAGGTTGTGAGATTATCCAGGTAAAAGCCTGGGATTATCCTGCATTATTAGATGCGTATGCTAAAGCGGAACATTTCGCCAGAACAGAAAGCGTTCCGGTAGTTGTTCATGTTGTAGATGTTACACAGCCTCAGGGGCACTCTACATCCGGATCTCACGAAAGATATAAAAATGAAGAGCGTTTAGCCTGGGAAGCTGAATTTGACGGATTAGTGAAATTCAAAGAATGGATTTTAGACTATTCTATTGAAATTGACGGAAAAGAAGAGGTTATTGCTACTGCTGAAGAGCTTGAAGCTATTGATGATGAAGCCAAAAAGAAGGCAAAAGCCGGTCAGAAAGCAGCTTGGGATAACTACCAGAAAGCAATTACTGAATTAACTGAGTCTATTTTACCATTGGTAGAAAACCTTAAAGGCCAGAATGCTGAAGTAGAAACTTATATTACTCAGTTCAATAAATTGGTTTCTAAAGCTAAAAAAGATGTGTTCCATTTGACAAGAAAAGCTTTATTGGCAACAAGAGGAACAAATTCTGCTGAAAGAAATCAATTGATGCAGAAATACAATGAAGTAGCTGCTACTGAAAAAGACAACTATTCTTCTCATTTATATTCAGAATCTCAATGGAAAGCTGAAAATATTAAAGAGATCAAGCCGGTTTATTCGGACAGTTCTGAAGATGTAGACGGAAGAGTCGTGATCAGAAATAACTTTGATAAAATTTTCTCAAAATATCCTGAAACTTTAATCTTTGGTGAAGACACTGGAAACATCGGTGACGTAAACCAGGGATTAGAAGGAATGCAGGAAAAATACGGTGCATTACGCATTGCTGACACCGGAATCCGTGAGGCTACGATCCTTGGACAGGGAATAGGTATGGCAATGAGAGGACTAAGACCAATTGCTGAAATCCAGTACTTAGACTATATTCTTTATTGTTTACAAGGGATGAGTGATGACCTTGCTACTGTACAGTACAGAACCAAAGGTGGTCAGAAAGCTCCTCTAATCATCAGAACAAGAGGTCACAGACTGGAAGGGATCTGGCATTCAGGTTCTCCAATGGCGGGTATTCTTAACCTTTCCAAAGGTATTTTAGTATTGGTTCCAAGAAGCTTAACGAAAGCAGCAGGATTTTATAACACAATGCTTCAGGCAGACGAACCTGCAATTATTGTAGAATGTCTGAACGGATACAGATTGAAAGAAAAACAACCTGATAACTTAGGTGAATTTACCGTTCCTGTAGGTAAAATTGAAGTGACTAAAGAAGGAAAAGATGTTACTTTGGTAACATATGGTTCTACATGGAGAGTGGTAACAGAAGCTGCTAATGAGTTGGAAAAATTAGGAATTTCTGCAGAAGTAATCGACATCCAGTCCCTAATTCCTTTTGATTTATCTCATGAAATAGCTGAAAGTGTTAAGAAAACAAACAGATTAGTCGTAATTGATGAAGATGTAGAAGGGGGAACAACAGGATTTATCCTACAACAGATTCTTGAGAAGCAAAAGGCATTCAGGTATCTGGATTCTGACCCGTTGACCATTTCAGCTAATGATCACAGACCGGCCTATGCAAGTGATGGTGACTATTTTAGCAAACCATCTACGGATGATATGGTAGAAAAGATCTACGCAATGTTTAATGAAACAAATCCTCAGAAATATCCTGCGATATTCTAATTGGGATTAAAGATAATATATTGGGCTTTCAGATTTCTGAAAGCCCAATTTTTTTAAGAGATGTATGGTATTGAAAACGACAATTATTCTTCTTCCGCTAAAGTGATGCGTAATGTATTCAAAGCACTCATCAACGCTATACTTGTCGTTAACTCTACGATTTCCCGGTCAGTAAAATGATCTTTCAATCTTTCTTTAATACTCTGACATTCATCCTTATTTTCGAGAACAGCTTCTACCCAGCTTAAAACAAGCTTTTGTAAAGGATCGAAAGCAAGAGTGTGTTTCCATCCCGGTAATCTGTTGATGGTGTCTTGTGGAAGTCCAAAATGAAGCAGTTCCTTTGCATGGTAGCTACAGCAGTATGGGCATCCGTTGATTTGAGATACCCGAAGCTCGACTAGGGCAATTAATTTTTGATCAACTCCTGATTTACGGATGCTTGTGTGGGCTTTGTATAAATGTTCAATAGTTTCTTTGGCAATTTCTTTGTAATCCATATTTAAATTTTTATACAAATTTGCATCAGAAATGGTTTTGAACCTATATACTTACATTTTGGGTATATACTTACCTTTTTGAAAGTGTTAAATTATATTATTACTAGATAAAAGATAAAAGATAAAAGATAAAAGATAAAAGATCGTTTTTAAGATACAGAAGATGAGTTCTTATTATTTCTTCATTGTATTTAGGTACAGGAATTTTGCCAATATGCTTATCTTATAGCAGGGATCAATTGGAGTGAAAAAGTTGGATTATTTGATTTTTGAAATACCTCTGTTGATTATCTTTCAATGATATAGGAAATCGGAGCGTTAAAAAAATAAGTTCTGTAAACGTTAAGAAAATTCTACTGTTTGAAGTGCGGATATAAATTGGAAAATAAATACAGATTCCTACCGCATGAGTTTAGAATTTTTAGAGAATAGAATTTATTTTTAGCGTAGAGATCCCGGTCTTGAACTTTTGTTTCAAGACAAAAGAAAAACACCATGAAAAAAGACCATCAAACATTGACAGCCTTCTTAGTCTCTTTTTTCAGTGTACTACACTCATCATAAGGTATTCCACTCACTTGATACTTTGCTTCCCATTCTTCCAATAAATAAAGAATAGGTAAAAGTGCCAGTCCCTTTTCCGTAAGAGAATATTCTACTCTTGGAGGTAATTCCTTAAATTCTTCACGAATAACCAAACCATCTGCATCCATTTCTCTTAATTGATCGGTCAATACTTTTCTTGAAATGACATTGATGCGTACTGCCAGTTCTCCAAAACGTAATTTCCGGTCTTTAATAACCAAAACTATAATGGGTTTCCATTTGCTTCCCAAAGCGGCCATTGCCTTACCCAGAGGGCAGCTGTATTGCATTAATTCGTTCTTTTTCATAGGAAAATATTTTCTTTTTAAAGATCATACCGGATTGATAATCCATACGTTACTTCAATGTTACTAATGTAAGTTACTGCGAAGTTACCACTATTTTTTCAATAAAAGATACAAAAATGAACTATTATTAGTTACTTTGTGTAACAATTATAAAATACCTTTTTAAATTATGAGCACATCATCATTATTTAAACCCTTTCAATACAAGAATCTTCAGCTTAAGAACAGAATAGTAATGGCTCCTATGACCCGAGCACAATCTGATAATGGAGTTCCTACACAGGAAATTGCAGACTATTACGGAAGAAGAGCTGCCTCAGAAGTAGGATTAATCTTATCTGAAGGAACGGTGATTAACAGACCAGGGTCAAAAAATTTACAAAATATTCCTGATTTTTACGGAAACGAAGCTTTAAACGGTTGGAAAAACGTAATCAATACAGTACATCACAATGGAGGAAAAATGGGACCTCAGATCTGGCATGTAGGAGACACGAGAATGTCTGAAGAATATCCTTTGGTTTCCATGGAAAAAGCATCTACCATGACCATTGAAGATATTCAGGATACGATTGCCCAGTTTGCGGCTTCTGCGAAGTCAGCAAAAGATCTAGGTTTTGATTGCCTTGAAATTCATGGAGCTCACGGATATCTTATCGACCAATTTTTATGGGAGGTTACCAATACAAGGACCGATGAATATGGAGGTAAAACTTTAAAAGAAAGAACCCGTTTTGCTGTGGATGTTGTAAAAGCAATAAGAGCAGCTGTAGGGGAGGACTTCACGATCATCATCCGTCTTTCACAATGGAAGCAACAGGATTATAAAAGCAGACTGGCCTTGACTCCTAGTGAAATGGAAGATTGGTTGCTTCCTTTAAAAGATGCAGGTGTAGATATTTTCCATTGTTCACAACGTCGTTTTTGGGAACCTGAGTTTGAAGGTTCTGACTTAAACTTTGCAGGATGGGCTAAAAAAATTACAGGACAACCCACAATAACAGTTGGGTCTGTAGGGCTAAACGGGGACTTTCTCAATGCATTTGCAGGACAAGGTACAGAGAAAACCGATCTTACAGAATTGATCAGAAGGTTGGATAATGAAGAGTTCGATCTTGTTGCAGTAGGACGTGCAATTTTACAGGATTACCAATGGGTACAGAAGATCAAGGACGGAAACACTGAGGCTCTTCTGGACTTTTCAGCAGAAAGTATGGGCGTATTATTTTAACAGGATGAGTAAATAGTGAATTCGCTTTGCTGCCCATTTTATTACAGCATAATTTTAGGGAGATAAAGCAAAATTAACTATTTGCATTCATCATTATAATTCACTTTATTTTATATTTAATTTTCACCTATTTATTAAGAAACCGGCTTTCAGAATTTCTGAAAGCCGGTTTTATTTTTAAGATCTGCACCCATATCCGGCAGGCTCACAAGACCAGTAAGCAGGGAATCCATCCTGAGCTTTATAGCGGCATGCGATGAATCCAGGTTCACATACAGGAGCATTTCCTCCGTTAATTTTCTTTAAATCTGATTTTGCTAATTTTTTTAAATTTTTCATGGTTTAATAATTTGTTTTTAGTTTTAAATGTCTATTTATTTTTTAGTCTCTACATCCATAAGCTGCGAACTCGCAGGTCCAATAGGAAGGAATGCCTGGTTCACCAATGTGATGGCATGGTATTTCATTATCTTCACATATAGGGGCGTCCCCTCCGATAATTTTCTTTAAATTTGATTTTGTTAATTTCTTGAGGTTTTTCATAGTTTGTAATTTTGCTGGTTGCTAGTTAAGAATGCCATTTTTTGACCTGTTTTAAATAGTTTTCTAAAAAATTAAAATCTATTTTAGAATTCAAAAAACGGATCATTGATTTTTATGGACATTCCTGTGTAACCGGAACACATCTCCAACGATGAGGAAAACCATTTTGACCTAGAATAAGGCAAGGTGTTGTATCCGGAGGGCATTCAGGAGCATTTCCTCCGTTAATTTTCTTTAAATCTGTTTTTGTTAATTTTTTCAAATTTTCCATGTTTAATAGTTTTTTTGGTTAAACGAATATACTTATTTTTTTAATTCTGCAATAGTTAATATGAAATTAATAAATTATGTTAAATCTTAAATAGTATCAGTATGTCTCAAACAATACTATATTGGAATCAATTTCTCAATAGTCTTAAAAACAATCCTGTTCCACCTTTGGAACATACAGGATCTTTTTATTTTGGAGGAAAGGAAGATGCTTCATCTATAGCGAAACTTGTTATATCAGGCATTAAAACAGCTACGGGCTCTTTATTGTGGGGCTATGAATATGAGAACAAATCCATGCCTTTAGTGAATGAATATAATATCATTACAGATTCTGAAGGAATACCCGTTTGTATTATTCAGACCCTTACAATATCTATTGTTCCGTTTGAAGATGTGAACGAACAATTTGCCTTTGATTGTGGTGAAGGTGACAGAACATTAGTAAGTTGGCGTACCATGTATTGGGAATATATTTTGTCAGAATGTCAACGAATTAATAGAACTCCCACTCCAAAAATTCCTCTCGTTTGCGAATATTTTAAAGTGGTTTATGATGAACCTTTGGCCCAACCCTCTATTTAGGAATAAAAACAACCGTGCTCCCGGAATTTCCGGGAGCACGGTTTTAACAGATTTAAATATCTAAAACTGTCATCGTATAATGACAGAAGTGATCTTCTTATAAACCAATATTTTTAGTTGGTTTTAACTGCTTCAAAATATTTTTTGGAATGGCATTTTTATGCACCAAAATTGCAGTCGATTTATATTCTACATAAGGTCTCGTTACATAAAGATATCCTGCAAAGTCGTTGGTCACTCCCCAAGAGTTCTTCACCATATAATATTCTTTACCCGTCTGATCTTTTGCCAAACCTACGATATGCATACCGTGGTCATCTGTTGTAGAAAGGTTATTTAAAGCTGCCTGACGCATATCCTCAGTTATCGTTTTATCTTTCTTAGGCTCTGTAAACAAAGTCTGCTTGTTGTCAGCCGTAATTTGATTCAAGTCCATATCAGGAACATACGCCACCCCGTTTTTATAAGAGAAATAAGGTTCAGAAACATCCGTTGCCCAACCTACAGAATATCCTTTCGTTACAGCATTGTCGATAATAGCAGTAAGATCTTTCATAGGAACATTCCAGTCAGAATCGTGGCTCCAGTTATCAGGAATTGGAACTACAAATTTCTGATAATAAGCGTAATCCTTATAAGAAGATAATTCTACATAATCATCTGCATTGATTCCTACCACCTCTTTAGCAAAAGTCTTTGGAGTATAGTTTTTTCCTTCATATGTAAAGTTCGCAGGAACTTTTCCTAGATACTCATCAAGAATAGCATCTACGGAATCCATCCAGTTATCTGTAAGTTTTCCCTTAGAAGAAGCTTGAACAAGACTATCCAATACAGGCTTTAACTTCCCTTGCATTTCCTTGAAGTTATTGGTCGTCTGACCGGCTTTTAATCCTGTATAAACATCCTGAGGAACCGCTCCGTACTTCTTGTACATGTTAATTACATCATGAAGTTCTCCACCATCACCCCAGCTGATTGCTCCGTTATTTAAAACATAGAGTTTCGCTTTATCATGATAAGAATTTCTCGCTGTAAAAATTTCAGCAAGATCTACAGGTTTCTTACCCATTCTTTGCATTTCCGATTCAAGGAATGAATTCCCTGAATAACTCCAACAAGTTCCTGATGAACCCTGATTCTTTACAGAAGTTGCACCCACGTCTTTTAACGTTGTGAACTGGAAATTAGCATTTTGAGAGTGATTGTTTTTTAATTTGTTGATTAGCTCATCTTGGGCAAACATCATACTTCCTGCAGACAAAACAAAAAGTAATGATGCAATTTTCGCATTTTTCATTACTATAAAAAGATTATTTGTATTAATAGTCGTTCATACTAGAGATTTGTTACAAGAGGAAAAGTTAAATTTATAAATACAAATAAATTAAAAAATAGATGAAAGGTGGAGAAGAAAGCTATAAATCATTAAAAAAATAAATAGTAAAACAGGCATTCACAAAGGTGTTTGTTTTATTTTAAAATTAATTTTCAATAATTATTGAAAATTCGAAAAATATAATTACATTTGTTATAGAAATTTAAAAGCGAAATACAATGCAACTTTCAGAAGCCAAAGAAAAATATATTCAAACCTGGGGAACGTTTGCTACCAATTGGGGGATCAACCGTACCATGGCACAGGTACATGCATTGCTTTTGGCGAGTGATAAACCGCTTTCTACTGATGAGGTCATGGAACAACTGGAAATTTCCAGAGGAAATGCCAATATGAATCTTCGTGCCTTAATAGATTGGGGGATTGTCAAAAAAGAGTTTGTAAAAGGGGATCGTAAAGAATATTTTGTGGCAGAAAAAGATGTCTGGTACCTATTCAAACAAATTACTAAAGAAAGAAGAAAGAGGGAAATAGAACCTGTAATTTCCTTTTTGGAAGAGCTAAAAAATATTGAAGATAAAGACACAGAAGGTGCCAAAGAATTCATTAAATTGATGGAAGATTTTAGCTCTGTTACAGGAAAGATCAACAACATCATGGATCTGGCAATTAAAAGTGATGACCACTGGCTGGTAGGGAAGATTACCAATTTGCTGAAATAGAAATAGGATGAAAATCCTTTTTTATTTCGATTTAATTTTCAAAATTTATTGAAAGTATAATATTTTTAAAATGTTTAATATTGTTTCATATGTGTTTTTTCTTGGCATTAGCTCATACATCATAGTTGATGTGGGCAGAAGATGTTACCAGTTGGGAAAGACCTATCTGAAATATCTGCTTCATGATGAAACTCTCTGCTTAACAATTAATAGAATACTTCTAGGATGTTATTATCTGTTGAACTTAGGATACATCGCATTAAATCTCACTTTCTGGAAAAAGATCAATACGATGGAAGATGCCATAGCGACTACATCAACCCGTACCGGGAGTATTGTTTTGATTATCTGTGTATTACATTATATAAACATTTTTGTCCTTTATTTTTTAAGAAAGAAATTAACTTTAAAATAATATTATCATGACAGCTACAGCTTTAACCGCAACCTACAATTTTTCAGCGTACATGATTTACCTACCTATTGTGATTACGCTTACGATTTTGGTTTCCCAATTTCTGTTTAAAAATTCAAAGACATTTATGATCGATATTTTTCATCAGAAAGAAGACATTGCCATGGCTACAAACTCACTTTTTAAAATTGGATTTTACCTGCTCAATATTGGTTTTGCATTGTGTATCATTGAGTTTGATCAGATTGAAACCCTAGAAAGATTGGTTGTTGCTCTAAGCAAAAAAATCGGAGGATTTTCCATTTATCTTGGACTGATGATGCTTTTGAACCTTCTCTTATTTTTGAAAGGGCGTAAACATGTTTTGAAAAAAGAAATACAAATTAAATATGAAAACTTTGATCTTTAAGATCTGGATGTACTTTACCTTCAGATCACAGAAGAAAAGAACACGAGGTGACTTTCTGAATCTTTAAAATGATCTATCAGGAAAGAATTTATAAAATCTGGGGTCACCTGAAAAATATGATGACGATTTCTTTAATAGTACATTTCTCAGACTGACAGCCTTGTCGACCATAATTATATTATCAATTTAAAATGAAGCCCAATATGTCCAGAATTTATTTAGAAACTGAGATCAATGCCCATATTAAAGTGGTTTTTGATCTTGCCAGAGACATTGATCTGCACCAGAAGTCAACATCAAGAACGGATGAGAAAGCCATTGCAGGCCGTACTTCCGGATTGATAGAAGAGAATGAAACCGTAACCTGGCGAGCCAAGCATTTAGGAGTGTACCAAACCCTTACTACTAAAATTATCAGTATGGAAAAACCCCAGCAATTTACAGATGAGATGCTGGAGGGAGCTTTCAAATCGATGTGTCATCAACATCTCTTTAAAGAAATAGATGATAAGACTCTCATGATCGACATCTTTGAATTTGAATCACCGTTCGGGCTTATAGGAAAGGTTTTCAATAAAGTTTTTCTTACCCGATACCTCAGAAACTTCCTGCTCGAGAGAAATGAATTAATAAAGATTACTGCAGAATCAATCAACCGCTACAAGGTGAAGACTGAGTCTGTGCTAGGAAATTCCATCCAATAATTAAAACTCCAACCCCAAAAACAGCAGCATGAATTTTTTAAAAGCCGAGTGGCGGAAATTAACCATCATCAATTACGATGTCAATCCTGAAATTTTATTACCATATCTGCCCACAGGCACAGAACTGGATTTCTACAAAGGGAATTGCTATGTAAGTGTAGTAGGTTTCATGTTTTTAAATACAAAACTATTAGGACTGCCGATTCCTTTTCACCGAAATTTTGAAGAAGTCAATCTTAGATTTTATGTCAGAAAAAAAGAAAACGGAGTCTGGAAAAGGGGAGTGGTCTTTATCAAAGAAATAGTCCCAAAACCGGCTTTAAGCTTTGTCGCAAATTCCGTTTATAAAGAAAATTATCACACGATGCCGATGAAAAATCTTATTCACGAGAAGGAAGATGAGCTATTCATCCAATATTCCTGGAAAGATAAGAGCTGGCATTCTATCAATATTACAGCCGAAAATATGAAGAAACCAATGGAAACCAATTCAGAATTTGAATTTATCACAGAGCATTACTGGGGTTTTACCAAAAAAGAAAGTGGCACTTCAGAATATGAAGTCTGTCATCCCCAATGGAGCTATTATCGGGTTAAAGATCATCAACTGAACATCGATTTTGGAAAAATTTATGGATCAACTTTTGATTTTCTCAATCATCAGGAACCTATTTCCGTGATGCTGGCAGAAGGCTCTGAAATTGAAGTCAAAACAAAGAAAAGCTTACTATAAATTTTTTAAATTGTTATTGGAGACATTTCATCCAGTCGAAATTAGAGCGTCTTTGAAATAGAAAGAAAAACCATGACATTATCTTAAACCAAAAAAAATGAAAATAATTATAGCAGGAGGCACCGGATTTCTAGGCGAAAGCTTAGAGAAATATTTTACAGAAAAAGGAAATCAGGTATACATTCTCACCCGCACACCCAAACGTGAAAACGAAATCTACTGGAATGCAAAAACAATAGGAGAATGGACGAAAATCCTTGAAAACGCAGGTGTATTGATTAATCTTACCGGAAAATCTGTGGATTGCCGGTATCATGAGAAAAATAAACAGGAAATTTATTCTTCAAGAATAGAAAGTACAAGAGTTTTGCAAGTAGCAATTGATGCCTGTCTTGATAAGCCGAGGATTTGGCTGAATGCGAGCTCAGCCACTATATATGTCCATTCTGAAAAACATTTGAATACCGAAGAAAATGGGATCATAGGAGATGACTTTTCAATGAATATCTGTAAGAGCTGGGAAAAGGAATTTTTTAAAATTAAGAATGGAGAAGTGAGAAAAATAGCATTAAGAACTTCCATTGTTTTGGGAAATAACGGGGGAGCTTTTCCAAAATTAAAAATGATTACAAAGCTTGGTTTAGGCGGGAAACAGGGAAGAGGAAATCAAATGGTCAGCTGGATTCATATTGATGATTTTTGCAAATCTTTAGATTGGATTATTGCACATGAAGAAATCGCAGGAGTCGTTAATGTTACAGCCCCGGAACCGTTGGCTAATGAAATGATGATGAGAAAATTAAGAAAACAGATCGGAAGTTTATTTGGATTGAACGCCCCTGTTTGGCAATTGGAAATAGCTTCCCTATTTCTGAAAACAGAAACCGAGTTATTGCTGAAAAGCAGAAATGTTTATCCCGAAAGACTGTTAAAAAGCGGATTTCAGTTTTCTTACCCAGACTTTGATATAGCGGTTCTTAAACTCTTGACAACCTAATATTTGTCAATTAGGCAAGGATAATTAAATTAGCTGGAAATTATCTTCTATGCCGGTCAGATCAAAATCAAAATCTTTTTTATTGGCGAGTATTCTCGCGAGCTCTGCATTCATGTCACAGGCTCATAACGTATCCGATGGCTACATGAGACCTACGGATCCTCTTGTGATACAAAACCTGGAGCAATGGCAGGATTTAAAGTTTGGATTATTTATGCATTGGGGAACCTACAGCCAGTGGGGAGTAGTTGAAAGCTGGAGTTTATGTCCTGAAGATGAATCCTGGACCCAAAGAAAACCGGAGCATGGAAAGTCATATAATGAATATGTAAAAAATTATGAGAATCTTCAGACTACCTTTAACCCTACACAGTTTGATCCTGTAAAATGGGCAGAGGCAGCTAAAAAGGCAGGAATGAAATATGTTGTTTTTACCACAAAGCATCATGACGGCTTTACCATGTTTGATACCCAAGAGTCAGACTATAAAATTACCTCTTCGAAAACACCATTTTCAAAAAATCCGAAAGCAGATGTAACGAAAGAGATTTTTAATACATTCCGGAAAGAAGGGTTCAAAATTGGGGCATATTTTTCAAAACCGGATTGGCATTCTAATGATTATTGGTGGGATTATTTTCCACCAAAAGACAGAAATGTCAATTATGATCCTAAAAAATATCCTGAAAGGTGGGAGAATTTTAAGAAATTTACCTTCAACCAACTGAATGAAATTACCTCCAATTACGGAAAGATTGATATCCTTTGGCTGGATGGAGGTTGGGTGCGCCCTTTTCATACGATTGATCCCAAAATAGAATGGCAGCGAACGATAAAAGTGGAGCAGGATATTGACATGGACAAAATAGGAAACAGGGCACGCCAAAATCAACCCGGAATTATCATTGTAGATCGTACCGTTCCCGGAAAGTGGGAAAACTATGTTACCCCGGAGCAGGCTATCCCCGAGCATCCTCTTTTTATTCCATGGGAAAGCTGTATGACGATGGGAGACTCTTTTTCTTACGTTCCCAATGATCACTATAAATCTTCTCAGAAAATCATTGAAACCCTGATTAAAATTATTTCAAGGGGTGGAAACTATTTGATGAACATTGCACCGGGACCTAATGGAGATTATGACCCCATTGTATACGAAAGACTAAAAGAAATTTCAGCCTGGATGGAGAAAAATCAATCTGCTGTCTTTGCCACAAGAGCTGTTGCCCCCTATCATGAAGGGAGTTTTTACTATACCCAAAGTAAGAATGGGAATACCCTAAATGTCTTCCACCTTAATGAGGAATTGGATTATCAGGCACCTACGACTCTGAGATTTACAATTCCCGAATCATTTAATCCAAAATCATTGAGTGTTTTAGGACTTTCATCTAAAGTTCAGTGGAAGAAAATAAAAAATACGATTGAGATTAAACTTCCGGAGGAAAGGTCAATATTACGGCATGCTGTGGTAGTCCAGATGAAGAAGTAGAAGCTGTATACAAAAAGGAGCAGAATGAAATCCTGCTCCTTATGAAAAAATAGGGTATTGAAATCTTTAATATTTTCTTGCTAACAAAACGTTCAACAGGAAGGTTCCTGTCCAGTTACTGTTATTGCCTCCATTATTTCCAATGAAATCTACACGGGCAACCGATACTGTAAGTCTGGTCCTTCCGGCGGTACCATTGTTGGCAAGACTTACAAATGAAGCGGTAAACACATCCGGAAAACTTGAATTATTTCCTGCAGTAAGGATAGGGTACATATTGGTTACATTAAACGGAGTTCCCTGGTATTCATAAACCAGCATCATTCTGCTTGTATTGGAGTAATTCGCCGTATGAGCATTATCTACTGATGATTTGCTGATAATCCACCATCTGTCCGGAGCAGTCCCCGTATCATAGGTTGCGTTCGTATGATTGGTCCAGTCGGCAACAGGAGCCGTTCCAAGGGCATGCGGAGGGATAGAAAGTTGGGTTCCGTAGATTTCCACATTACTTGGTTTGGGGAGAACGGTAAAAGATAAGTCCCATGTTCCACCGCTTGTATTACTGTTATTGACAACTTCCGCATAAGCCCCTAAAGGAATTACAAAACTGGCCACAGGTGTGTTGTCAATTCGTAAAGTGTTACCACTGGATGCCTGGAGCGTAATACCGGCCGTTGAAATGTTCTTGATTTTGTAGATTCTCCCTGTATAGCTCGTCGTTCCGGTTCCGATAACAGGCAGCGTAAAAGTAGCATCCCCTGTTCCATTATAAGTAATATAATGATCTGTAGCCAAAATACTATAGGTATTGGCCGTAATTTGCTTATATCCGGCTCCTAATGAACCGTTTATTGCTAAAGTGCTGTTGGGAGTAACGGTGTTAATACCTACTTGTGCATTTAAGGACAAGCCCCATAACAAAAGAATTAAAATACATTTTTTCATATTATTTTTTTAATTAGTATTAGATAAAATTATGAAAAAAACACTTTAATTATTAATTATTAAATGAAATTTATAATCATTTAAATTAAATCATTAAAAAGTGATATTTGTAATTGAGAATTTTTGTAATTATATGGGCTTTCATGTTAAAATAACAAAGCATACCCTCTTGAAATATGCTTGAAACGGATAATTGCCCTTGTACGACTAGTAGATAGCCAATAAAAAAGAGCAGACTCAGCCTGCTCTTTATCAATATATATTTGCTTTAATTTTTAGTATAACTTTCTGGCCAATAACAGATTCAGTAAGAAGGTTCCCGTCCAGTTACTGTTATTAGAGCCATTCACTCCGATGAAATCTATACGGGCAACAGATACGGTAAGTCTGGTTTTTCCTGATGTTCCATTATTGGCTAAACTTACAAATGAGGCTGTAAAAACATCCGGATAACTCGAATTATTCCCCGCAGTTAAAATAGGGTACATATTGTTTACATTAAAAGGAGTACCCTGAAATTCATAAACAAGTGTCATTCTACTGGTATTGGAATAACTGGAAGTATGAGCATTGGCTGTAGACGACTTGCTGATAAGCCACCACAAATCCGTGCCCGCCCCCGAGTCATAAGTGGCATTGCTATGGTTTGACCAATCGGCAACCCCTGGAGATCCAGAGCCATGCGGTGGAATAAATAATTGAGTACCATAAATTTCAACATTACTTGGCTTAGGAAGCACTGTAAATGACAAGTCCCATGTACCGCCTGTGGTATTGTTATTATTCACTACTTCCGCATAAGCTCCTGTAGGAATGACAAAAGTTGTAACCGGTGTATTGTCGATCCTTAACGTATTTCCACTCGATGCTTGAATCGTAATACTGGATGCAGAGATGTTTTTGATCTTATATATTCTTCCTGTAAAACTTGAGGCTCCGCTTCCGATAACCGGTAGTGTAAACGTTGTATTAGCCGTTCCATTATACGTTAAATAATGATCTGTTGCGGAAATGGTATAAGCAGCTACCGTAATTTGTTTGTAGTCAGCTCCCATTGATCCGTTCACTGCCAGGGTACTATTTGGAGTCTTAGTGTTAATACCAACTTGTGCATTCAAGGACAGTCCCGACAATAGAAAAATCGAAATAATTTTTTTCATTTAATCTTTTTTAATAATTTTTTTTGCAAAATTAGAAAAAAGAAAGCCTTTGAACAGGGTTAAATTATGGATTTTTCAATAAGATGATATAGTTCATTAATTAGTGACTTTGGTTTTCTGGAGATGGTTATACCAATCGACATGGAACTTCAAGATCTTCCGTTAGATAGTAACTGCAACATAATCGGTGGTAGCCATCAGCGATTATTAATTCATTCTGTCCTCTTACCAATAGAATGGGGGATAGTTTCTTGTTTTTTTGTACTTTTTTCAGGTTTTCCTTGACGTGAATATTGGTTTCAGGAAGTAAAGCAAGTTTACTGGCTCTTAGAATATCCTTAGATTTTTTTGTGATGGTAGATGCCTTTTTTAATTTTCCCACTATTTTTTGTGCTTCTGCAGGTTCGAAGAGCAGTTCTAAATAATCTTGCGCTGCAGGGAAATCATGGTCTTCCGGTTCTTTAAGCCAGAGATTGTCCTTCGTTAAGGTACTTTTTTTCGTCGGGGTTTTCATACATTGTTTATTTAAAAGACTCATAAAATTATAAAAAAATAGCCATAATTCTGATTTTACTATCAAACAATTATATGGGAAAAGACGAGGATTGTATAAACTTACCGAATACACTTCAAAAAATGAGTCTGTTTTCACGGATGTATAGGTCATTATATCGTGTACAAAAATATTGGTATGATATATGCAGAATTGATGTTGAACCTAAATCTTTTTAATTAATAATAGTTTTTTAATTAAAAAGATTTTTAAAATATAAATATCATGAAAAAGGTTTTAATTTCAACACTATTGTTATTAGGTTTATCAATGCATGTTTCTGCTCAGAAACACCCTCCGGTGCCTCCGCATCCTTCAAAAAACGAGTTGGTTAATCTTAAAATGCAAGAACTGACTAAAAGATACAACACAGAAAAAAAACTGATTTTGAATCATCCGCTTGCCACCAAAAAAATGAAAAGAGATCAAATGAGAGCTTTAAATAACAGGTATAAGAATGAAAAGCTATTGCTTCAAAAAGTGAAATAATAGAAATTTCTTGTTATTAATTTAAATGATTATACTTGATTTTTATCCTTTGGGTTTTGAATAATCTTTAATTTAAAATAAAATTTATTGAATGAGAATGCGTTTTGTGTTCTCTTTTTTGTTTAAAATAAAATGAAAAGGTGTTTATTAATGCATTTTTAGATCGGGTTTCAGAAACATGAAACATCCAATATTTTTCCTTAAATTCGCATAAAAATTTTTAAAGTAATGAATTACGATATTATTGTCATTGGAAGTGGTCCTGGTGGATATGTTACTGCGATCAGAGCAGCACAATTGGGTTTCAAAACCGCAATTATCGAAAAAGAAAATTTGGGAGGAATCTGCCTTAACTGGGGATGTATTCCAACCAAAGCTTTATTAAAATCAGCTCAGGTTTTTCATTATATCAACCATGCAGAAGATTATGGTTTGAATAAAGTGGAGGGAAGCTTTGAGTTTCCTAATGTAATCCAGAGAAGCCGTGGTGTAGCCAACAAAATGAGCAAAGGAATCGAATTCTTAATGAAAAAGAATAAGATTGATGTAATTCTTGGTACTGCAACAGTACAGAAAGGAAAAAAAGTTTCTGTAACAGATAAAGAAGGTAAAGTAACTGAATATTCAGGGAATCATATTATCATTGCTACAGGAGCCCGTTCAAGAGAATTGCCAAACTTACCACAGGATGGTAAGAAAGTAATCGGATACAGACAGGCATTATCTCTTCCTGAGCAACCTAAATCTATGATCGTTGTAGGTTCAGGAGCTATTGGAGTAGAATTTGCTGATTTCTATAATACAATGGGAACAAAAGTAACTGTTGTAGAATTTATGCCAAACATCGTTCCTGTAGAAGATGAGGAAATCTCTAAACACCTAGAGAAATCTCTGAAAAAATCAGGAATCGAGATCATGACAAATGCTTCTGTAGAAAGTGTTGATACAAGCGGAGAAGGCGTAAAAGCTACCGTTAAAACAGCTAAAGGAGAAATTATATTAGAAGCTGATATCTTATTATCTGCTGTGGGTATTGCTGCTAACATCGAAAACATTGGTTTAGAAGAAGTAGGAATCCAGACTGATAAAGGAAGAGTATTGGTTAACGAGTGGTACGAAACTTCAGTACCGGGATATTATGCCATTGGTGACCTTATCCCAACTCAGGCATTGGCTCACGTTGCTTCTGCTGAAGGAATCACTTGTGTTGAGAAAATCAAAGGAATGCACGTTGAGAAAATCGACTATGGCAATATCCCTGGATGTACATATTGTCACCCGGAAGTAGCTTCTGTTGGTCTTACAGAAAAGCAGGCTAAAGAAAAAGGATATGAGATCAAAGTAGGTAAATTCCCTCTTTCTGCAAGTGGTAAAGCAACAGCAAACGGAAATACAGACGGGTTCATCAAAGTAATTTTTGATGCTAAATATGGAGAATGGTTAGGATGTCACATGATCGGTGATGGAGTAACAGATATGGTTGCTGAAGCAGTTGTAGCGAGAAAGCTTGAAACAACAGGTCACGAGATCATTAAATCTATTCACCCACACCCAACAGTATCTGAAGCGATCATGGAAGCTGCTGCTGCTGCTTACGGTGAAGTGATTCACATCTAATCTGAAATAGACAAGATTTATATAATGAAAGCCCGGAGAAATCCGGGTTTTTTTATGGAGGTACAGAGGGAACAATAAATGATCGAGCCCATAGTAACTTTAATGCAATCGAAGGTTGTAAATAATTCTATACAATCACAATAAATATTAAAACTTATGGCTTATTTTTTCTTCTTGAATTGAATTTTTACGCTAATTATTGGTTTGTTTTATTAAAATAATTTTAAAATCAGCATATTTATAAAAATTAATCAGATTATCTCCCTACGTTTTCATACATTTATTCTATGAATTTTGAGAAAGTAGGTCTTGTTTTATCAGGAGGCGGTACCAAAGGGATCGCCCATGCGGGGGTGTTAAAATTCTTAAAAGAAAAGAATATAAAAGTAGATATCCTTTCCTGCTGCAGTGCAGGATCCATTGTGGGATGTTTACATGCTATAGGAAAAACTCCGGAAGAGATTTTGGAGTTTTTTAATTCCGTCTATTTCTTCAACTGGAAGCATTTTGCTTTTAATCAACCGGGATTGGTCTCTTCAATTATTTTCAGAAACTATCTTAAGCCCATTTTTCATGAGATGAAATTGGGAGATCTGGATATTGATGTGAAGATTGTAGCAACCGAGCTGGTAGCCGGTACTCAGGAGATTTTTGACAGAAATTTTGAAATTGTTGATGCTATTATTGCCTCATGTTCTATTCCCGGAATTACAACACCTTATCTCATTGATGAGAAAATGTACTGTGATGGAGGGGTTCTGAATAATTTTCCCGCCGACATCATCAGAGATGACTGTGACAAACTCATCGGAGTGTTTGTTTCTCCACCGAATGAGGCTAAAGTTGAAGATCTGAATTCCATTAAAGCCATTGTTTCCCGTTCTTATGACCTCCTTTCTTACAGGATTGAAAAGGTAAAATTCGACTATTGCGATTGGTTTATCTCATCCCAGAAGTTATCGAGTTTTGGAACTTTTGAACGTCGCAAAGACCGATTGGAACAGATTTTTAATATTGGCTATAAAGCTGCCAAAGAAAGCTATGAGGCCAGTAGTTTCATTACAGAATTAAAACAATCCGGAACATAAAAAATCCTGTATCACGTACAGGATTATATTTTTTTAATCATAAAACAATCCGAATATCTAAAAGTTTTGAAGAAGATTAAATCACCGTTATCAGTTTTTGACACCTTGATAATTTTCTGATTTTCATACTAGTTTTTAACGACAATTCCGTCTTGACGTACCACTTCCTGTTCATTTTTATCATTCACGGTTAGTGTATACGGAGCCTTAGTCGCAGAATCAGTAAGGTAATTTCTCCAGATCTGATAGGTATAGCCATCATTATTAAACTGGATGTAATAATTACCTCCGGTACCATCAGGAATCAGTTCGCCATCACTGATAATCATACTTGGTTTTGTCGTAATTTTTGCATTGGCATTCCAGGATTGATACAGGTATTTTCCGTTCGGCTGCTTATCGATTCTTATCTTAAACTTTTTGGTTTTAATAATTACAGTCTTGGGCACTTTTTGAAAAGTAGAGTGAGAGACCGTAGTATTTGTTTTTGTGTCATTGGGAGCCTCTTTCACATCAACAAAAGAAAACTGAGCTACACAAAACGCTCCTAATAAAAGATGCTTGATCATATTATATTGGTTATTGGTTGATACGGAAAACGTATCAAATATAGAGCCATTATAACAGAAGAAATAGTAAGAAATTAAATTAATACTATAATCACAAAAGCCTATCCTCAAAAGATAAGATTTAAAAAGATAAGATTTTTATAGGTTGAAAAATAGACTAGCTTTTAATTGCAGTATAACTCGCAAAAGCTTCTTCAAGGCTGTTAAATTTCCCTTTGAACTCATCAATAGGACAGTCTTGCAGGATATTTCCTTTATGAATCAGAATAACCCTTGAGCATAATGCTTCCACTTCCTGCATGATATGAGTGGAAAGGAGAACTGTTTTTTGCTGCCCGATTTCTTTCACCACATTTCGGATTTCAATGATTTGATTAGGGTCTAATCCGTTGGTAGGTTCATCGAGAATCAATAAATCCGGTTGATGGATAATGGCTTGTGCCAACCCTACACGTTGCTTATACCCTTTCGATAACTGACCGATTTTTTTTGATTTTTCAGGAGTGATTCCTACCAGTTCAATCACTTCATCTACTCTTGATTCAGAGATCTTATGAATGTTGGCCACAAACTGAAGATACTCCTTTACATACATTTCCAGGTAAAGCGGATTGTTTTCAGGAAGGAAACCTATTCTTTTTTTGCTTTCGATCTCATGTTCCGTAATATTCATCCCATTAAAGATAATCTCACCCTGATCAATTTTCAGAGCCCCTACAATAGATTTCATCAGTGTAGATTTTCCCGCTCCGTTGGGACCAAGAAGTCCAATGATTTCATTTTTATCGATAGAAATATTGATCGTGTTAAGGGCGGTTTGTTCACCAAATTTTTTGGTTAGATTGATTATCTGAAGCGGCATAATGTTTACTGTCTTTCTGCAAAAATAAAATAAAAAAACTCATCCTATAGAATGAGTTTCGCAATATTTATAAATTATAATTATTTTCTTGATTTTTTGCTGCCTCCACCCGATGCAGGAGTTGCTGTAGAAGCGGTATTGGATCCCTTTGTAGCGTTAGTACGGCTGTTTGCAGCAGGTTTATCATACATCGCATACTTTCCGTTGGTTCTTCCAAATACTTTCTCAACCTGTTTTTGCGTTAAAAACTGAGATTTCCCAACATATTTTCGGTTTTTGTTGATGTATTGGATAAACTGTACGGTCGGTTGGCCATAGTTTTTTTCATAATGAAGTTCGATAATGTCATTAGGAAGTTCTAATACAATATTTTCTTCAGGAGCTGATATAAATCCATCAAGGATAAGTTTATATAAGCCTAAAACATCTCCATTCAGATTTTGAAAAGAAAATGATCTGATAGTATTCAGGTTGCTGGTGTTCAAATCCTGATAATTGACTGTATATTTATCTTCTTTTTTATATAAACCTACAGAATTATCTTTACCAATTTCCACCAAGCTTTCATTTTTCAACACTTTAATCTGTGAGAAAACAGAAATACTGAACATACATGTAATAAGTAGAATTATTTTTCTCATGGAATGAATTTTAATGTTTTATAAATTGGTACACATAAAGTTAGTTATAAAAAAGCAACGAAGCAATTTTATTCGTTCAAACAAAAGTAACACTTTTTTTTAATATTAGTAAAGAATGGGTAGAAGGCTGAAAGTGGTTTGCAGAAGGGGCAATTGAATGAAAATCAATTGTTTATTAATTTTTCATGAATAGTATTCTTAATAAACAGAGTTATTTTTTTAAATGGGTAAGACGTTTAGATTATTGATAGTTAGTTGTTTATTGTTTTTTTTAAAAGTAAAAAAATTATAATAACCTGTTTTTTGAAATAGCAGAGATGAAAGCGTCAAATTCTTTCTTATAGCTTCTTCCCACCGGAATTGGATAACTTCCAAGATGGATTTCATGGGTATTAAATGCCGTAACAAATTTCGAATTGATGATAAAAGACCGGTGGATTCTTCTAAATCCTTTGGAGTACAGGACAGACTCAAGGTCTGTTATGGTACTTTTTGAGATGAGACTTTCCTTTGTTGTCAATACGAGCTTGACATCATTTCCCTGGCTTTCAACATATATAATCTCAGAAAGTGAAACTTTCCGGTGCATCCCATCAGCTTTGATAATGATAAACTCTTCCTCGGAATGAGGAGTATTTCTCATCATACGTTCTATTGCCTTAAAAAAGCGTTCAAAAGTAATCGGTTTCAATAAATAATCTACCGCTTCCAATTCAAAGCCTTCAATCGCAAAATCGCGATAGGCTGTGGTAAAAATAGTCTTAGGTTTTTGAGAAAGTGATTTCAAAAAATCTATTCCGTTTAAATGAGGCATCTGGATATCCAGAAACATCAGATTTACCTCTTGGTTCTGAAGTATTTTATAAGCAGCCATAGCATTTTCTGCTTTACCAATCAGTTTCAGAGCGTCTATTTTTGAGATATGATTTTCCAGTAGAGCTGCTGCCAGAGGTTCGTCATCTACAATGAGGCAATTAATCATGTTGTGAGGGGGTGATTATTTCAACCGTAAAAATATTATTTTTCTGTGAGATGTTCAGTACATATTGCTGCTGATAGTAGTGGTGTAATTGTCTCTTTATGTTTTGTAAGCCAATCCCTTTTTCATGATTATGATGAAGATCGGAGTACGTATTTGTGATTCTGAAAATGGAATGTTTAAGACCAGTCTCCACTTCAATATCTATTTCCGTATGACCCGGATTTTTTCCTGCTCCGTGTTTAAAAGCATTTTCTACCAAAGTAAGATATAATAATGGGGGAATAGAAGGGTTCGAATTCAAAGAGATCCGGCGGTTTATTTTTAGTCGATCCTCATGATACCGAAGGCTTTCCAGAGCAATATAATCGTCAATAATCTCCAGCTCATCAGAGACTGAAACCCATTTTTTCTGTCCTTTATACAAAATATAGTCTAAAATATCAGAAAGCTGGCTGATCGATTGTGAGGTTTTATCAGAATGGTTGAGTGACAATGAGTAGATATTATTCAAGGTATTAAATAGAAAATGGGGATGAAGCTGAGACTTAAGAGACTGTAATTCCAGCTCCGATTTTTCTTTTTGAAGCTGGGCCGTATTTTCTTTTTCATCTTTATATCGGATAAAAAACATGATGGAAATAAAGATAAATGCTCCACTGATAATAGGAAAAGTGTAATGGAACAAAAGATACCTGAGGTCGGTGAAAATACTGAAGAAGCTGTCTTTTGTTTCATTGATAAAGAAAGGTTCAGCAACATAGACAATAAAGATTCGGTTGAGGACTGATATGATATAAAGGCTGATGATCAGATATAAAGAGAATTCAACATACTTTTTTCGGTCAAAAAAATATCGGAACAGAATATAATAAATCCAATTGGCTCCTATAATTTGAAAAATCCAGTGACAGAAGTTGTAAATAACAGAAACTTCAAATAATCCGTTATCATATTCACTATAAGTTCTCGCTGTTCCAAATACAAATAAAGCCGTCCAAAAGAACAGTTGGAAATAT
The DNA here is from genome assembly GCA_963518055.1 of uncultured Chryseobacterium sp. Classification (GTDB taxonomy): domain Bacteria; phylum Bacteroidota; class Bacteroidia; order Flavobacteriales; family Weeksellaceae; genus Chryseobacterium. Next base: position 124,629 of record CAUQIC010000013.1, on the reverse strand, counting down.
ATATTCTGTCGGAAAGAAGAGCCTGCTTCTGTTTTCACCATCTTCAAAAATAAAAAAAACTTCAGGTACAAGAGAGTGAAATGATTTGAAAGATGATGAAATAATGATGAATAACCATATTTTGACTGTCAACAGATGATCTTACCGTTGAAGCCCAATATCGTGCTTTCTGCATTATTAAGTATAAACAGCATCCGAAATTGAACAAAATTTGCTGAAAAAAATATGAAAGAAGGACGTTCTGAAAGGCTTCATGGGCTGGATCATCTGCGAGCCGCGGCTATTGTGTTGGTTTTAATGTATCATTATCGGGCATTTAAACATCCCGCCTGGATTGATAGTATAGGGAAATTTGGCTGGACAGGGGTCGACTTATTTTTTGTGCTGAGCGGATTCCTGATTTCCACTCAATTATTTAAAGAGATTGACAATAGAGGAACGTTAAGTATAAAAACGTTTTATACCAAACGTTTTTTCCGAATTATTCCTCCCTATTTTTTTACCCTATTTCTGTATTTTACGTTGCCTTTCTTCAGGGAGAGGGAAGCATTATCTCCTCTGTGGAAATTCGTCACTTTTACCCAAAACTATGGGTTAGATGTCATCAATCTTGGGACATTTTCCCACGCCTGGTCGCTGTGCATTGAAGAACAGTTTTATTTGTTTCTTCCCTTATTACTTTTGATCATAATGCCGGCAAAGCTGTTCAAATATCTGCCTCTTTTAATTATACTGCTCATCACCTTTTCTATGGGAATGAGATTCATAGAATGGAATAGATTTATGGCTACTGCTGATAATGGCTCTATGGAATTTTGGCGTTTGTGGTATATGAAAATATATTACCCCACTCACACCCGGTTGGATGGACTGGGAATAGGGGTGCTGATCGGTTACTGGATGCAGTATTCATCAATAGTTAAGAATAAGATTCATCGTAATGGGAACCGATTATTCATGTTGGGAATACTGTTGCTGGGGTTTTCATGCTGGATCTGTAATGAACAGGCTTCAAAAGAAGCTTCTGTTTTTGGATTTACATTAGTCGCCATAAGTTACGGACTTATCGTCCTGTCCGCGGTGTCGGCATCTTCATTTCTTTCGCGTTCAAAGTCTTATATCACGGCAGAACTCGCTGCTTTATCCTATGCGATTTACCTTTCCCACAAAGGAATCATTCATCTGGTACAGAAAGCTTTTGATTATTTTAATTTTGAAACATCCGATATGATATGCCTTCTTGTATGTCTGTTGTTTTGCATCGCAGGAGGATTGTTGTACAGATATTGTATTGAAAAGCCTTCTTCAAAGATTAAAAATAGGTTTTTGAAGAAAATGTAATTCAATGAGTTTTATTTCCCACAGATTTCTTAAAAATGGTTTTAGCCACCAATGCACGAATAATAAAGCGATTTGTACATTCATGGCAGAAAATAGACTCTCGCAGATTATGCAGATTGAGCAGGTTTCTTAAAGGCTTAATAGCCACTAATGCACGAATAAGAAATCCATGTGTGCTTTCATAGCAGAGAAGAACTCTAAAAACTCTCCATAGATTAAGTATCTCTCCATGAAAAAATCCTCGATTTTTAAAAACTTTTGTGTACTTCTTATGCGCAATATTTGTCACTTACTATTTACTTTAGGATTTAAAAACTTTTGTGTCTTTTGTGGTTTATTTTATTACTGATTTGTAGAGATTTCATTCTCGCAGATTATGCAGATTGAGCAGATTTCTTAAAGTTTTAATAGGCACTAATGCACGAATAATATAGACATTCGTGCATCTGTGGCATGCAAATCATCATTATTTACCGGGACAAAGGAGTTCCGTTGAGTTACGGGTTCCCGTAATTTTTCCTTAGCAGTTGTTTGTAGTTTCGAACATTATAAAACAGAGTGTTTTTACCTATGTCCAATCAAAAAATAACGGATCTATTATGAATAAAAAAATAACTCCTGCAGATCTCTTTCTGGGAATTCTTGCAATATTACTCATCAGCGTAAGCTTTTATCAGACTTGGTTGGGGCTGCAGCAGATTTTTGGCCCTGCCTCTTTCGTCATCGCTTTGGTACTGTCATTACTTCTTCTTTTCCTATGTTGGATGTTGAGAAATGCCAAGCTGGAAGGTAAACCTACAGGAAGCCTTGTGGGAATTTACATCTTTATTGCCTCTTTTTGCTTCATTGCCAACTTTAATGCTTTATACACGAGGTTTATGAGAACGGATATCTATACCGATGAACTCAGGGATATCAATAAAAATTTCACAATGCTCGAAAATGACGTAGAATCTAAATTAAGTTATAAATATAACAAGATAACGACTCAGAATATCGAGATTAAAAAGAAACAACTCATGGAGCAGATTAAAGATCCAGGAAATAAAGGAATCGGAACGAGGGCACAGGCTTTGATCCGAGATGTAGAAAAGATGACAGGTCAGAAAGTGGATTTATTGACCCCGGTAGGAAATGATTACGAAGATCTCTCAGAAAGAATGGGGAAACAAATCGACAATATGATCTCCGACCTATCTCCTGAAGAAAGAGCATTGAAAACAGATATCAATAACGCTTCTCTGAAATGGAATAAAAAAATTCAGGATTTACTTCTTTCCTCAAAAAAAGAAAAAGATGAAATGTCACAAGGCCTGATTGATGAATCCTTAGCAGATTATAATAAACTGGGAAGCCGCGCGCAAACGGTATTAGGAAATGAAAAGATGCACTTTGAACCTGCTTTCTCACAAACGCAGCAAGTGGGAAAAATTGGTTTTGCCTTTGAACATGCCATTAAGAACTTCGGAATGTATCAGTTTGTAGTATTGGCAGGCTGTATCTTACTTGATTTTGTGATTGTTATTATCATTTTACTGGTGACCAGTCCCGGTGGCTACAACAGAAATAACGGTGGGAGTGTATTCAGCAATAAAAGAAGCGGTAAAACAATAATTCCTAATAACTAATCTATGGAAACTCAAGATCAATTAAAACCTTTGTCTTTCGACATTGAAACCGAAGAAGCCTTAAAACCTCTTTCTTTTGAATTTAAGAATGATGTCCCGGAAGATTTTGTTCCTATAGCCAAGACTATTTCCAACGATATTAAAAATAAGGAAAGCAATTTTGTTTTTTTCTTTGGAACTGCGGAATCCGGAAAATCCGTAATACTTTCTTCTATGCTATATTACCTCAGATCTTATGCGGGAGTTTTGAGACCTAAATTAGGAACTCCCAATTCTAAAGAAGCCAATGTCCTCCTCTCTGATTTTTTTGAAAATATACGTCAGGGAATCTTGCCCAACAGAACCACCAGAGATCAGGTAACCCGTCTGGATCTGATTTTTGAACCTAATAATAAGTCTAAGAAAGTCGTCCCTATTGATCTTACCTTTTTAGAAACTTCAGGGGAAAACCATAACGATATCAGAAGAGGAGGCAGCTATCACAGCAGTATAGAGTCTTTTCTGAATGCCAATATTCCGCTTACATTTATCATTGTGACCAGCTACGAATCTGCTTATAAAGACGATTCTCTGATCAATGAATTTCTGGATGAACTGGAAAGAAAGGGTAAAAACTTAAAATCCGTGAATGCTATACTCGTGGTTTCAAAATGGGATAAATCCGGGAGAATGGATGTCGAAAGTGCCGAAGAGCTAGATGATTTTATTTCTGAACGACTTCCCATGACCTCACAGCGTATTGACACCTATGGTTTGAGCAAAACTTATTATACTATAGGAAGTCTGCAAAACGCTACCGGGCAGGAGAAAATCGATTTACTCAACCTTTCTACCGCCGAAGTCTTATCCAAGTGGTTATACAGAAGCATCATCGGATATGATCTGGATTATGAAGGAACATTTTGGGAACGTTTAAAATTTAGTTTTACAAGTTAATGGATAATACTTATTTTTTCTCCGCATTTGGTACTTTTGGCAACCCATATGGCTTTAGGCAGTCATTTTTTCTTGGTGGAAACAAAGCGATTGCCAAAGAGATCAGAACTTATGATTTGAAGACTGATGCGATTAAGCTATTTCCTCAAAGCCGAATTTATTCAATACGAAAAGATGTTGCCGGGGGACGAAATCTGATCTCTTATGCAGTATATCAATTTGCAAAAGAACAGAATTCCGACAGAGGAGGAACATTTATCGGTTCAAGTTTGCTTTTTATAGATAAAATAGCATCTGAAAGTATTGTCATCCATGCACTCAATGATTTTCAGAATACTCTTGAAAAAAATAATGTAGCAGAAGGAGCCATCACAGTCAATCATTCAGATAATTTTTCAATCCGCAAGCCTAAAGATTTCGATAAAATTGGTTTTAATATAAAGGAAATTGAAGATCTGAATTTTAGCCTATCAACACAAAATTATCTGGTTGTTTACTGCGAAACAGACCTTGCAAAGCTCTCATCTTTTTTTAGCAACGCAATAGAGTTGCTGAATGTATACGACACTATCTATTTTACGCAAAGCCATGAAATCGCAGAATTTGTAAAACAAAAAGGGATCTTTAAAATTGTTGATGGCGGAGGCTTTCACAAAGAAATTGAAAAGTTTCATGAGGAAAAACTTCGCGAGGTTCAAAACTCTATCGCTGAGCTTGAAAGAGAAAAGGATAGCCTCGTTCATGAAAAAAAAGAACTTATTACAAGTCTTACAAGGCAGATTGAACATAATGAGAAGCGACATCAGGAAAATGAGCTCAAAATAAAAGAATCTAAAAACGGAGTGGAGATCATTCGTAAAGAATATGATCAGTATTCAGATAAGATTGAAGAGATTGTCAAAACGTTAAAGACAGATGGAAAAGTAGAAACAGCCAAAAAGAGATATCGTGATCTTAAAAGAAATTTTGTTAATGTCATCAACCAGAATAATACAGTGGATTCAGTTCATTCAATATCTTCCTCAGCTGCCAATACAAATGAAAACAGACCTCTCGGAAGTCTGGCGGAATTTAACAATGGCCGTAGCAGGAATGAGAAAAAGGAATTTAGAGTGGATGTCTTCAAAGTCGCAACTCTGATTCTATCGCTGGCATTGATCGTAATTGTTGTCTTATGCTTCCTGTTTCTGGATGTAGAAAAAAAACTGAATTTCAGCTTATCATAAGAGTTTAGCCAAAAAATCTGCTCAATCTGCATAATCTGCGAGAATAAAAATCTGTGCAAAGCCGGGGTTAAACTAAACCACAAAAGGCACAAAAGTTTTTAAATCCTAAGTAAATAGTAAGTGACAAACTTTACGCATAAGAAGTACACATAAGTTTTGAAAAATCGGAGATTTTTTGAAGGGAGGTATTTAATGATGTTTTTCTGTCACTAATACACACATGTTTATAATTAAAAAATCTGCTTGATCTGCATAATCTGCGAGAGTCTATTTTCTGCCACGAATGTACGAATGGCTTTATTATTCGTGCATTAGTGGCTCATAAACCTTTAGAAAATCTGGTTTTCTACGAATGTATATTTTTTCTGCCACGAATGTACGAATGGCTTTATTATTCGTGCATTAGTGGCTCATAAACCTTTAGAAAATCTGGTTTTCTACGAATGTATATTTTTTCTGCCACGAATGTACGAATGGCTTTATTATTCGTGCATTAGTGGCTGATAAACCTTTAGGAAATCTGGTTATCTACGAATGTATATTTTTTTGCCACGAATGTACGAATAGCTTTATTATTCGTGCATTAGTGGCTCAATAAAAGAAGATTGGTAATAAGAACTACTTCTCTTCAGACTTTATTTTGTTGATCAGAGGATTGGCATACATGGAAAGGAAAAACTCTTTAGAAACCGGATCTGAAGGGTCAATACGCATTTCCAGTCTTCGGATAAACAATTGTTTTTCCTGCTCCGTGTATTGTGAAGCATAAGTATCCGTATGATGAAGCAGATCGTAGGCTATGTACTTGGTAGGCCAAAGTTTATAATTCTGAATGATGGAACGGTCAATAACCTGTGCTATTGCCTGTAGCTGCTTGTTTTTATTATCAACCGTAGCGGCGATTTCGTCCAGCTCTGTATTCAGAACATCCCCGGCGTGCAGGTGTATTCTTTTCTTTTGTCCTAAAATTCCGCTCAGCATGGTGGTAAAATCTTCATTTTTACCTTTTACGTATTGCTCTTCTCTGTGTTGAGCCAGCAATTGAGGCATTTTTAAGGAATCTGTAGGATCATATTCATAGGAGATCGAAACAGGAACAATCCTTAACGTTTTAAAATAATCGGTTACCGATTGATTTCCGGCCGCCATAGCCAGCATCTTTAAGACTCCTTGTTGTGTGGAATCATTACCGTCTTTTGCGCGACCTTCTCGTTGGGCAATCCATACAGAGCTCTTTTCATGATGCAATTGCTGTTCGATATACTCGGACATGGTTTGCGAGCTTGTCAGCTGTTCACGAATGGATAGTCCTCTTTGAACTAAAAAGTTACGGTTAAGTTTTGCCAGGACGTTCAGAAATTTCTTGCGGACAAGATTATCTCCAATTGCTGAAGCAGTCATAATAAGACCTTTTTCCAGCAATACGAGGTTAAGCAATGAAGTATCTAAGACGATATCTCTGTGATTCGAAATGAAAAGGTAGGTGGTGTTGGGGTCTAATTTCTCAAACCCGGAAGTCGTCAACCCATCAGAACTTTTAGCAAGAATCTGACGGACGGTATGGGCGATAACCTGATGTTGAAAATCACGGATGGAGTTCATGTTTTTAAACTGTTCCAACCAGATTTGTTCGTCTGTATCAGGAAAAGTGAAATTCATCAGTGCCTTCATCATAGGATCACGGGCTACACTTCCCAGTGTTTCATTCACTTCATGATCATAGAAATACCTTATTTCATCAAACTTCGACATGGCTTACTTAATAAATTAAAACTTTTGCAAAAGAACAAAAATTTATCTGAGCAGGCGACATACTAAGTGTTAAAGTATTATGAATAGCGTATTATTTTAAAAAATAAGGGTTGAATTAATTAAAAATCAAATAGATATAATGGTTTTATGTTAAATTATTTCCTATATTAGTGAAAAATAAAAACATTATAATCACCATAAAAACGAAAACTTATGAAAACTCAACAATTATTAATGAGGGCTGGCGTAGTCGCTATGTTGTCCCTGACCAGCACTTTAGGAGCTCAGCAATGGGATATTAACGGAAATTTCGGAATTACCAATGCTAATTATGTTGGAACCGCTGATGGACGGGCTTTATACCTTCGGGTAAACGGTTCTTCTTCAACTCCCGGACAGGCTATCCTTAATGAGGCGGGATCTTTTATTGTGGATGCCACCAATAATAGCAATATTGCCAAAACAAAAGGAAGTATTGTAAACGGGATATCCAATATTTTGGGGGCACAGGCCAGCAGCTCATTGGTGAGCGGTTGGGAAAATGACCTCAGCAATGCGGGAGGAGCGAATATCGTTGCCGGGCAAGCCAATACAGTATTGAACGGAGCCGGAAAATCTGTTGCATTGGGTTGGAAAAATACCATCAGAAATGCCAATCAGTTTGCACTAGGGGTAGGAATTGATTTGGGAGATTTTTATTCGGGAGGATTTGGAATCGACCTTATTGCCACAGGAAACCGTTCGTTCGTAATCGGAGCAGGAACAGGCGGGGCGAAATTAACGAATGCCATTCCACAATCCATTATGTTGGGAATGTCGGCTACTTCTACGATGTTGATTAAAGATCAGGCGGTCGGAATTCGTACAACAACCCCAACAGCCAATTTTCATACGGTAGGAACGGTTAGGTTGCAAGGGCTACCCACAGGAAGCGGCCGAGGCCTGGTTGTAGACACCAATGGAAATGTGATGATCTCTAATACGCCTCTCAGCAGAACTTCCAATAATGATGAAACGTTAGATGAACTTAAAGATCGCGTTAAAAGTCTGGAAAATACCGTAGAGGAGTTGAAACAATTGTTGTTGAACAGGAATGCAGCCACATCTACTTTAGACACTCCCATATTATTTCAAAATACACCCAATCCGGCCAAAAATGAAACCAGTATCCGTTTCTATCTACCGGACAATACCCGAACGGCCTCTATAGAAATTTACAGCATTTCAGGACAGTTGGTAAAGACGCTTCCTTTGTATGAAAAAGGAAACGGATCTGTAAGACTTTCGCATAACGATTTGTCATCCGGTCAGTACCTCTATAAAATGACGGTCAACGGAAAACAAACAGAGGCGAAAAAAATGATGATGAACGATTAATACACTCATTATATCTATTTTCAAGGAGCGGCCGATGAGATAATTCTCTTCGGCTGTTTTTATTTTTCATTAAAAGTGATCAAATAGATCAAATTTTTCTAATAATTCAGAATTTCTACCAAATTGATTTTCACTTTTGCGCTGTATTAATTCTAATATCACTGTGAAACAATTATCAATTTTAGTAACCATTCTTCTTTCCGGATGGATGGTCAATGCACAAGAGGTTGCTCATCAAGGAACAATAACAGGAAGAATTGTAGATTCCGGGACGGGAAATGCCATCAGTCATGCAAGTATAGGTCTGCTGCAGAATGACAAAGAAATTAATGGAGTCATTTCAAATGAAAAAGGAGAGTTTTCTATCGATCATATTGCATTCGGAACCTATAAAATAGCTGTTTTTTATGCAGGGTATAAAAACAAGGCCACATCAGATATTCAAATTGATAATCAGACGTTCAGTATTACATTGGGTAATATATCATTGGTGAATGGGGAGACTGCGCTGGAAACCGTTACCATTGTGGGAAGAAAATCTGTGGTTGAAAATAAAGTAGATAAAATTGTCTTTAATGCAGCCAATGATGTGACTTCTCAAACGGGAGCAGCGATTGATGTATTGAGAAAAGTCCCTCAGGTAACCGTAGATGCGGATGGAAATGTAGAACTTCAGGGAAATTCCAATATCAGGTTTCTGATTAACGGAAAGCCGTCCGGGATCTTTGGGAATAGCCTTGCCGATGCACTGGCCTCCATTCCGGCAAGCCAGATTAAAAGTATTGAAGTGGTTTCCAGCCCGGGAGCCAAATATGATGCACAAGGAACCGGAGGGATTATCAATATTGTTTTAAAGGACAATAAAGTAAAAGGAATCAATGGAATTGTCAATGGGACAGCCGGAACCTTATTTGAAACCGGATCCGTGAATCTGAATTATAAGAACAACAGTTTCAGCATGAATGCTTTTTTTAGTGGAAACGCCCAATTAAAAGCAAGAACCCCCTTTTCTCAGGACAGAACTTCTAGAGATCCTTCCGCGAATACCGGGACTCATTTATTGCAGGATGGATATACCGATTTTGAAAGACATGGCTACCGTACAGGCATAGGCTTTGACTGGACTATTAACACATCAAGCGCTCTAAGCGGCTCATTGTCTTACAATGATTTCTCCAATAAAAATACGGGGTTGATCAATCAGCAGCAATATATCACGGATTATAATACCTCCAATGTGGAATCTATTATCGGATACAGAACCTCTGAAAACCGTTCTTCAGTGCATTCGATAGACGGAAGTCTGAGTTTCAGAAAAATCTTTAAAAAAGAAGGGCAGGAGCTTACCGCAGATTATGTGTTTAGTTTAGGATCTCCCAATACCAGTTATTTCCAGGCGCAAAACCTATCAGGAGCCTCTTCTCCGTATAATGGAATCTCGGGAAGCAATCCGGGAACAGATAACAGCCATAATTTATCTGTAGATTATGTTCATCCGCTGAATGAGAATATTACCCTTGAAATGGGCGCTAAAACAGTGCAGCAACATATCACCAATGCTACAGAGGTACATGTTTTGAATACCTCATCAGGTCAGTACGAAACAGATCCACTGCAATCCTATCATTTACATTATGACATGGGAATTTATGCCGCTTATTTTTCGTCAAAACTTAAAATGTTCAATTGGCTGGATGTAAGAGCCGGATTGAGATATGAGTACACAACCCTCAAAATTGACTTCCCCAATACCAACATCCCATCCTATGGTTTACTGGTTCCTTCTGTTATTTTATCTCATCAATTTGAAAGCGGGGAAACCGTTAAATTATCCTACACCAGAAGGGTAGAACGCCCTGAATATACAGAACTGAATCCCTTTTTAAATATCAGCGACCCTCACAATATTACGACAGGAAACCCTGCCTTGAAACCCGAAATCGGAGATAATATGGAACTGGGATACACAAAGAACTTTACGAATGGGGGTAATATTTCATTATCGTTGGTAGAGCGCATCAACAGTCAGGATTTAAAACAGATTACGACTTTTTATCCCACCTTTACCGCAAACGGTACGGAATATACCAATGTATCAGTGACGGCAAGAGATAATATCGGTAAGGAATATAATTCAGGAGGGATTGTCTCTCTTTCGCTTCCTTTCTTTCATAATAAAATGAATCTTAGAACTAATATGATGGCTTTTCATCGCTATATTGTGAGTCCTACCTCCATCGGGAACCTGGATATGGGCATGCGCTATCGCCTTAACTTAAATCTGAATTATCAGTTTCCCAAAAACTTTATTCTGGAAGTATTCGGTAATTACAACTCAGCCGCCAAGAATATCCAGGGGAAAAATCCACAATCCATCACCTATACTTTTGCCGGAAGAAAAGAATTCTGGAACAAAAAAGCCAGTTTAGGATTTACAATGACCAACCCCTTCAACAAATACATCAAACAGGTGACCACCGTCAGTACCGGTGATTATGACTCTTATTCCGTAAGAGAATTACCCTACCGTTCTTTCGGGATCAGCTTCAGCTATAAGTTCGGGAAAATGGATTTTAAAAAGGAGAAGGACATGAGTAATGAGTATTTGAATGGACCGGGGAGTTAAGTTTTATTAAACAATATTTAATTTATAACCACTAGGTATAATTAACAATAAAGCAAAATCTGATGAATATTATGTGATATTAATTTTTTTCAATTCAATGAAATTAAAAACTTCAAAATATATAATAGCAAAAGATAAAATATAGGTCATTAAGTTTTGAAATTGAGAATTTAGGGAATATCTTTACGTTTTTCTTTTGGAAAAAATTGGAGAAAAACTGTAAAATATACTAAAGTTAGTACCATGTCTGAAATTACAAAAATTATTGACTCAATCAGAGCTTTTAATCATGAAAGGGATTGGGATCAATTTCATAATCCTAAAGACTTAGCAATAGCATTAAATATTGAGACTTCAGAACTATTAGAGCTTTTTCTATGGAAAAGAGATGTAGAGGTAGATGAAAATAAAGTAAAAGAAGAATTAGCAGATATTTTTATGTATGCATTTAATATTGCTAATAAATTCAATTTTGATATTCCCTCTATAATTAATGAAAAATTGGAGAAAAATGCTTTAAAATATCCCGTTGAAAAATCAAAAGGTACCAGTAAAAAATATAAAGATTTATGAACGTACCCCACCGAAAACTAATATACAGTGAATCTCAAACTACTTTTTTTAATGATATATTACTGAATCAGGTTGCAGATAAAATGAGGATCGCATCCAATACGGTTCAAAATAATGAATTTAGAGCATGGGAAAATTCTACTAAATCAATTAAAAATCTAATTGAGCTTAGTGGTCTTGAAGATATCTATATTACATTTGAATATCTAGTTCCTTACACACAAAGAAGAATAGATTGTCTTTTGTATGGATCTAATAAAGATAATAAAGGAGTGGTTGTTCACATTGAATTGAAACAATGGGATAATGTTAAAGCAACAAATATAGAAGGAAATTTTGTTGAAACGTATACAGGGAAACCACAAAATTTAGTGGCCCACCCTTCTCAACAAGTTAAAGGTTATCATGAATATTTAGTAGGATTCGTTGAAATTTTCGAAGAAAATGATGTAGAGCTTTATGGCTGTTCTTATTGTCATAATTATACTCGAGTTGATGGTGAAGGTTTATATGATCAGGAGTATAAGAAAATACTTGATGATTATCCTGTTTATTCAAAAAATGATGTAAAAGAGTTAGCGGAAACATTACGAGAGAAATTAGGGAATGGAGATGGTTATAGCATCTTTAATAAGTTTATGCAAAGCCCTGTGAGGCCATCAAAGAAATTACTTGAGAGTGCTTCAAAAATTATTAATGACACTGCGAAGTTTGCTCTTTTAAATGATCAGATTGTAGCAAGGAATGCAATTGTTTCTAAAATAAAAAATGCAGATAAAAATAATGAAAAGAGTGTCATTATTATTAAAGGTGGCCCAGGTACAGGTAAAACAGTTATAGCATTACATCTTTTAGCTGAATTAGCATCTTCTCAAAAGCAACGTTCTGTTTTTTTTGCGACAAAATCAAAGCCTCTTTTAGAGGGTATTAAACATAACCTTGAAAGAGGAAATCAAGCTAAACTACTTTTTACTAATCTTAATCAGTATATTCCTTCAAGAGTAGCTGAGAATTCAGTTGATGTTTTATTAATTGATGAAGCACACAGAATTGGTAAAACATCAAATAATCAATACACAAAAGCTTTTGATAGAACAGAGTTGCCTCAGATAGAGACTCTTATAAAGGCGTCAAAAGTGTCTATTTTCTTTATAGACGATAAACAGATTATTAGAGAGCAAGAAATCGGAAATACTGATTTAATTAAAGAAACAGCATCTAACTATAATTGTTCAATAAAAGAAGTAGAACTTATCTCTCAATTTAGATGTAATGGTTCTGATAACTATTTAGATTGGTTAGAATCGACTTTAGGGCATAATGATTCTAAAAGAATACTAAAAGAGCAAGATAATTATGAGTTCAAAATTTTTGATTCTCCTACTGATCTTTATACAGAACTGATTAAAAAAAACGAAGAAAAGGACACTACTGCAAGATTGACTGCAGGATTCTGTTGGCCATGGTCTAAAACTTTGGACGAGGAAGGTAATCTAAAGAATGATGTGCAAATTGGTTCTTTTGCCATGCCATGGGAAACTCATGGGGATATTACGAGACCTCCAAAAGGATTTGTTAAATGGTATGAATGGGCATATAAACCTGAAGGAATAAAACAAGTAGGATGTATTTATACTGCGCAAGGTTTCGAATTTGATTACATTGGAGTTATTGTAGGCGAAGATTTAAAATATAACGAAGAAACAGACACTCTTAAGGGAGATATAACTGCAACGCAAGATCCTACTCTGAGGAGAGGGAAAGAAAATTTTGAGGAATATGTGAAGAATATTTACAGGGTTCTTATGTCGAGAGGTATGAAGGGATGCTATGTTTATTTTACTAATAAGGAAACTGAGAAGTATTTTAGATCAAGACTAGAGATTGTATAATAAATTTATAAGAAGATTTTACCCCCTGTTTTTAATTAAACAGGGCTTTTTTACTTTTTATATGATAAAAATAATATAAATGGAGACTCAATTACCCGAAATAATTACAAAAGAAATTTTCGACAAACAAAAGGTTGGTCTAAGTGGTGAGTTTTTTGTTGCTGCTGAATTACTAAAAAGAAATTTTCAGGTTTCTTTAACATTTGGAAATGCAAAAGCAGTTGACCTGATTGCATTTAAAGATGAGCTATATCCGAAAAAGATTCAAGTGAAAACTTTGAGAGCTCATAATGCATTTACAGTGGATAAAAATAAATTAATCGGAAATTATTTTGTATTTGTAATACTTAATGAAATTGGGAAACAACCAATATTTTATGTTATAGATGGAGAAACAATTAATGCAAATCTGGAAAGATTTTATGGTTCAAGTATTGGTTCGAAAAGGGAGACAATTAATTATGGTTCTTTGAAAATATATAAAGATAATTGGAAAGTGTTAGAATAAAATAGTTTGATAAATAAAAGGTTTATATTAACCCTGTCAATATTTTCATATAAAATTAGAAACTTAAACTATGTCAACTAAATTAAAAAAACAATTGTCTGGAGTTGCTGGTGAATATTATGTTGCAGCAGAACTTACAAGAAATGGCCTTTTAGCAGCTATTACTTTAAGAAACTCTAATGGTGTTGATATTCTTGTGAGTGATGAAAATGGTCAACATCAATTAGCCATTCAAGTTAAGACAACACAAGGAAAGAAGAAGTGGCTTTTAACAGCAAAAGTAGAGCAAGAAATAGATGCGTCTGAAAGTAAATATTTTATTTTTGTTAGTTTACCCATGGATCGATCAAAAGCACCAGAGTATTCAATAATTCAGGCAATAGATTTAGGAAAGTATATTAAAACATCTCATCATAATTGGTTGCGTAATCCAGATAAAAATAGGAAAGATATTGGTGTCCGCCAATATGAAGAAAAGTATGCATTGGAAGCTGGTTATAAAACATTTAATGATTTTACTTCTTTTGTAGAATTTATTAGAGAGAAAATTATATAATTTATTTAATAAGCTTTTTAAGCTTCAATCTCAATCCTCCTACACACCCACCTCCTCAGTCTCCACTAGCAAATCCACAAAATCACAGGCAGTATAGCCTTATTCTTTAAAACAATATTCTGTCAGCCTCTGTTCTCCGGATTTTAATAAAATACCCTGCTCAACCGCCCATTTCAGGTCTCTGCTTGCAGTGGGGGCAGAAATACTCCTGAAATTTTGCATATAGTCCTTCCTGCTGAACTTATTTTGTTTTACTTTCTCTTTAAATAAGAAAATTCTGTCTTCTGTATACAATGTTTTATTTTGAGATTGTAAAAGCTCCTGTAGAGATTCGAGAATAATACCGAGCATAAATTCCAGAAAAGGGGTGGAGTTTCCTTTTTTATCAGATTCAGATAAGGTATGATAATATTCATTCTGCTTTTGCTTGATGAGTGCTTCTATGGGCAGATATTCAAATACAGGATATTGCTGCATCAGAATTAAGGTTTGCCAGAGCCTGCCCATTCTTCCATTGCCGTCTGTAAAAGGGTGTATAAATTCAAACTCATAGTGGAAGACACAGCTTTTAATTAAAATCAGGTCTTTGTCGTTTTTCAGATAAGCAAAGAGGTCTTTCATCAATCCTTTTACCATTGCGCCCCCAGGTGCTATATGTTCTACTTTTGAACCTTTAATGATGCCTACATTACTTGTTCTTAATGTACCAGGATGGGCAACCAGTCCTTTCATCAGAATGGAATGCGCTTTTTCCAGGTCTTTTAAGTGATAAGGATTGAGCTGATTGATTTCTTCATATATCTGTATTGCATTCTGAACTTCAAGAATATCTTTTTGGGGAGCAATCACTCTTTTATTTTCCAGTAAAGCGGTTATCTGCTCCTCGGTAATTGTGTTCCCTTCAATTTCCAATGAAGCCTGAATGGTTTTGATCCTGTTCTTTTTTCTTAATTCAGTCACAGGTTTATACAGATGAGAAGCATTGATTTCTCCTATCTTTTCAGAAATAGAGGCCACTAAAGATAAAATGGTGTCTGTAATAGTATAGTGAGGTTTCATATCTTTGATAGTATCATATGACACTATCAAAGATAGAAATTTATATTAGAAACGAATTGATATTTTGAAAATAAACTATTGATTTAAGTCTACAGCTACAGTTTGTGCGCGTCTGCACATCCACCTCCTCAACCTCCAAACCGGCAAATACACAAACACCACAGATAAAATTCCAGCCAATATCCCAACCACCACAGCCATGGCCGTAGCATCTAGCTTATAATCCTTTGAGAAATTATACTGTCCTAAAAAAAGCATGGCTAAAACCAGAGAACAGGTAATCACACCATGCAAAATGCTTAGCTTGGTCATTAGCTTTTTAATATTCAACTGTTCATCTACGGTGAACTCAATGGCGCCTTGTCCGGCGGCATCGGTTACTCTTTTGATGATGTCTATGGTGAGGACAACGGGGAGAAATAGGGCCATGGGTAGGGTAAGGCGGGCCAGATTCTGTTCACCGGAGAAAAAATGGGTGTAACCTAGCTCCTTGAAACTGGCATAAGCGATAATAAAATTGAAGAATACATTGGGCAGTACATAATAGATCATCCGCTTTAATAAAAAGCGTTTGAGGGTGGTTTTTTTGAGTTTTTTTGGCGGCTTCGGCTTAAATTTCAGTTTCATACGGAGGTGGTCAATAGCTCAAGGGCTTTATCTTTTATTTTCATCGCTTCCTCTTTGGGAAGGAAGTGTTCATTGGACATAAACGTAAAATCCATTTCCTGATTGTAGGTGCTTGTTACCAGGGTGTTGGAGTTCAGCCATGGGAAGGCAACCGTGGGGCTGATAATCGTTTCAATCTTAAAATTCTTATAATGCGTCGGGATGTTGATTTTCCCCATATTGGAGAAGGTGACATCATGTCCGCCTTCACTGGACTTCAGCATGGAGACCATCTTGTTCACGATAGGGTGCATGCGTTCACCCATCCAGAGAAGTTCTCTCGTTTCCATATTGCCTATTTTCTGAATGAGGTCTTTTTTGATCTCTTTGGCATTGCCCAATACATCCGAGCTGCCTTTTTTCAAGGTAAGTTCCACGGTGGGGGCAAAAGCAAACAGATGATCCTGCTTGATTTCAGGAATAAAGTGGCGAACATCCACAGGGCTGATCACCTTACTTTTAGCCTGATCACCTTTGATCTCACGGAAAGCCTGCATAAAGGCAGAACACAGCAAAGCATGCACGGAAATCTGATGTTCCTTACACTTTTCAATAGTTTTACCCGTAAATTCAGGACCCATTTTCCAGTGAATCACATAGTCATGTCCGAGGTTTCTTTTTTGGCTTTTTCGCTGCATCATAAAAAAGACTTTGGCGAAAAGCAAATAAAGACCGGCTTTATATTTTTTGATTCCTGTATTGAAGTTGGAAGGTAGAAAATCATCTACAGACTCAAATGCTTCATAGGATTCAAGTTTCACGGAAGGATCATCCACCAGAGAAAGCAGTTCCTGCATCAGGGTGACTCCTGTGGTTCCGTCGGAAATGCAGTGCGGCATCACCCAAAGGATTTCCGAAACATGTTGCCCTCTTACCCAAACGAGTCGGGCAAGAGGTTTTTTCTCCTCATCAAAGAGGATTTTCCATTCTTTCTGAGATTCCAGCAGCCAGTCTTCATCGGTTGTTCGTTCTACGATCCGAAGAGGGATAGGAGCAATATCTTGTTCTTCTTTAAAAAAAGGATATTTTTCTGTTTTTTCATCAATCGTGGTCCTGAGCAGAGGATGTTTCTGCTGTATTTTTTCCAGGGCAATTTTGAAGTTCTCCTCAGGAAGTTCTCCGTTGATTTTGGCGGTAAATATACAGTTGACAGGTGTTTTAGAATCCACATACATGATTCTTTCCACCATCATTAATCTTCTTTTCATCATGATACGGCTATATATTTCAGTTGTTGCTGAATGATTTCTATAATCTCATCACGAATGGCCAATGCTTCAGTATACGGCAGATAGCCTTCACTTCCCACAAAAGAAAAGCCCATTTCTCCCTGAAAGGTTGAGGTAACAAGGGTCGTGGTATTACCTAACGGACCAATTACAGTAGGACTGAAAATCGTTTCCAGGCTAAAATCTTTATACTGATGAGGAATCTGAATCCGCCCCAGGTTGGAAAACATACAGTCATTGGAGGATTTTCCATTCTTTAGCAGCCTCGTGAAATTATGCAGGGCATGATGTCCTGATTCCATCACCATCATGGTAATATAAGGATCCAACTTAGAGGTTTTACGCTCCACAGCGGCCTGCATGGAACGAACATTCTCCAGAAAATCCATTTTTTCATTCGCGGAAACGACGATCATCAATCCGAAAGCGAAAATATGATCATTTTTAACCTGATTGGCAAAACGGCGGATGTCTACGGGGCAGGAAACTTTATTGAAAGCGGCCTGTCCTCTCACTTTTTTAAAAGCCTGAAGAATGGCCACACAGAGAAGGGTGTTTACCGTCACCTGATTGGCTTTACAATAAGAAATTAACTCCTGACTTCTTCCCTGATCAAATTTCCAATGGATCAGATAATCGTTTTTTCGGTCAACGGTTTTTTTGTTGACAGGGATGAATTTAATCGCTGTAGCCGCCAGCCTGCTGATAAATTTTGCTTTTAATTTATGCTTACGGTTGTTGAGAATGTGGGCAGGAACGACATCCTGAATCCCCAAAATAGGTTTTTCAATCCCGATATCAGCGGATGGATTATCGAGAACCTGCAGAAATTCATACAGGAAAGCCATACCGGAACCTCCATCGCATAAACAATGGTGGAATGAAAAAATCATATCGGATACTTCCTCTCCTTTGATCCAGATAAACCGGATCAGAGGAAGCTTTTCGTAATTAAAAGTCGTGTGCCATTCTCTTTTGGATTCCTCCTGCCACTGGTCTTCATGTTGACGGGAAAGAATTCTGATCGGAATGGAGATAGGAGATTCCGGAACATCAAAGCAGGGAATATTTTTCTCATCATACGTAATGAGTGCTCTGAGCCAGGGATGTTTTTTTTGAATCTGAGACAAAGCTCTCTTGATATCTTCTAATTTGAAGCTACCTTTTAGCCTGAACGGGATCACTCCATTGAACGGTTCTGTACCGTCACCCAGAAGCATGCGTTCGCCAAATAACAATCTTCTTCTCATATTATACAGAAACTAAAGTGGATTCCTGTTGAACAAAATTTTCTAACAATTCTACAGCCTTGTCATTCCCGCCTGCCGTATGGAAAGTATGTTGAACTTCTTTAGCCGCAGCTCTGTATTTCGGATTTTCAAGCAATTCAAAAACAGTCTCACGAAGAGCATCTACACGAAGACGCTTGTACCGGATGCTGATTCCACAGCCGGCCTGCTCAATTAATTTGGCAATATGGAAATGATCATACGCAATAGGAGTGATTAACATCGGTAAACCATTGCGGAAGGTATCGTTAACGGTATTGAAACCACCGTGACAAATCACCATATCCATATGAGGCATTAATTCCGATTGAGGAACAAAGCTGTTCACAATAAAATTGGAAGGCCATTCTTCAAAAATATCCGGTGGAGTAGCGGCTACTACCGTAACAGGCTGGTCTGCAAAAGCAGCGATAACTTTTTCAAAGAATGCTTTTCGGATGTCTACCAACAGCGTTCCTAAGGATACAAATATCTTGGGAGTGGTAGCTGCATGTAAGCGATCCCATTCAAAGGGAGCATGGTTGGGACGCCCTTTTACCGGACCTACAAATTTCATGTGGGAAGGAACGGTTTCAAATCCGGCGAAAGCCTGAGACGTGAATACCATATTCAGTTTATGGGAATGAATAAAAATCCCTTCGTCTTCAATCCCTACTTCTTTTTGCAGGTCTTTGATCAGGTTTTGCTGCCATTCCCAGATTTTAGGAGCACTTTTTTCCGTGTCTCCCATGACATCCGGTGGTACGGGTGTGGTCGTTACACAAGGGATATTGTGCTTATGAGCAAATAAAGCGCCCCCGAAGGTGATACAGTCATTGACAATAACATCGGGCTTCCAGCTTTCTGTTAATCGGCTCAATCCCGGCATCATCATTTTGGCAAAGGGAACATAAGTTTCTTCAAGGGCTAATTTCATCACTTCAGGTCCTGAACAGGCAGGGCCGTCATCTTGTCTTTTTAGAATGCGTTGTATTTCGTCCTGGAAAGGGATAAGATCTTCTTGAGGGTAATAGTAAGATCCTCCTTCAGGGATGTGTTCATCGGAAAGGGGAGTGATCCCGAACCATTTTACTTCGTGACCACGGGCAATCAGGCTTACTCCGACACTTAAAGTGGGGCTGATATGTCCAAAAAAGGGAGGGATAACAAATAAAAATTTAGATTTCTTCATTTCTGGGGTAGGTGTTAATGCTTGTTCTAGTAAATTGGCTGCCGTAGCAGAACCGCCGGCTTCAACGAAAGATTGTCCGACTTTTTGAGCCGCCTCACAATAGCTCGGATTGTTCAGAATCTGGTGTACGGCTTCTCTTAAATGATTAGCTTTAAATCGGTTGAAATTAAGTCGTTCACCCGCTTCTGTACGTACGACACGTCCTGCAACGTGTGACTGGTCGTAAGCAATCGGGATAACTACCAACGGAATTCCGTTGGATAATGTTTCAGAAACGGTATTGTGACCGCCATGGCAAACCACTCCGTCAAGATGAGGAAGTAAGTCCAGCTGGGGAACCTGCTGATACACCATGAAATTGTCCGGCCACTGCTCAAAAAGCTGAGGGTCAGAAACCACCACAACCGTTAAGTCTTCCTCTTTAAAGGCATCCACTACTTTCTGGAAAAAAGCTTTCTTATGATCGTGATCGAAAGTGGTTCCGATGCTTACCAGAATCTTTTTATTAGAGGCATTTTTTAATCGGTCCCAGTCAAACTCACAAGAGATGCGTCTTTCCGTAAGAACGGGTCCTGTAAATTTATATTGAGAAGGCAGATCCTCCATTTCCCCAAAGAAATAATTGGAGGTTAAAACCAGAGTCAACAGATCAGAAGTCGCCAGAGAGCGCTCTTCGTTGAGACCTAATTCTTTCTGTAAATCGATGATTTGATTCACTTCCCATTCGTGTACCTTCGGAAGCTCATTCATAATTTTAATGGCAGCCGGAGCGGTAACAGAAGTTGCGTAGGGAATTCCTAACGTTTTGGCAGCAACAGGGGCTGCAAATAACTGATGATCTCCGATAATCAAATCGGGTTGGTATTTTTTTAGTAAAGCAATGATCCCGTTATAGCAATGTCTGTTTAAAGGAATAAGTACCTCTTCATACAGAAATTTTACGCTATCGATGCCATAGACTACTTTTTTTGAAATGATGTCCAGGTATTGCTCACTCTCTTTCTTTTCTTCATCGGTTTGATCGTATTGAATAAGCAGAAGCTTTCCTCCTTCCGGAAGTTTGGCCTCTAGGGTAGGATCAAGGCTGATCCAGGCTACTTCGTGTCCTCTTTCCAACAGAGTAGCACCGATGCTTAGGGTAGGGTTGACATGTCCTGTCAATGGTGGAACTATAAATGCGAATTTAGCCATGGTTTTGTGTTAAAATTTTAGATAAAAAATCAGTGATGGTCTCAGCGATCATCTGGGGTTCCTGAATCGGAATATTGTGATCGCCGGGGATCAGTTCCAGTACGGAGTTCCCGATTTGAGTATGCAGCCATTCTCCCGTTGGTCTGCAATTGGAATCAGCACCATACAGCAGTAAGGTAGAAGCTTTTAATTCGTTAAAATCAGCTTCATTCAGGAAATCTTTTTCCCTGATCATATCTGCTTTAATGCTGGTTTGATTAAACAGAAACTCATACATACGATGGTTTTTTTCCATTTGTCTTTTCCCCATCTGAACCTTAGTAGTATCCGTAAAATTGGCTACGTAATGTTCCAGAAACTCTTTGCTGTATTCATCAATAATATTGCGGGCCTTTTCATCCTGAGGATCCGGCGCTTCCGTTACCACAAGTTTACTCACCCGTTCAGGATATTGTAAAGCTGTTTTTAAAGCGATAAGCCCTCCGAAACTATAGCCGGCCAGATGTACTTTATTCAGTTGCAGCGTATCCATTAAATGAATCAGATCGGATGACATGGTGTCCAGGTCATATCCGTCTAGAAAACGCTCACTCATTCCGTGGCTTTTCAAATCGTACATGACTACATGGAAGTGCTGCGCCAGAATTGGAGCAATATTAAAATAATAAATAGACAGGTTACTGAACATCCCGTGGATTAATACCACAGTGTGTTCAGCACCTTTGTTGAGTTCCTGTATATGAACCTGTTTATTATTGACCGTGATTATTGGCATTCGTAGATATAATTGATGATCATACTAAGGTCAAGATTGATCAACTGGTCAAGGTCCATAGAAGACAACCAGCCTGTAAAATCGATCTGATCTCCAAAATGCGCTTTGATCTTTTCAGAAAAAGAAACAATTTCTATACTGTCCATTTCCAGATCCTTGGTGAATGAACTTTCCGGAGTAATATCCATTTCTTCTACAAATTCAGCACCGATCACTTCAGTAATAAAACCTTTTAATAAAGTGAAAAGTTCTTCGTGGTTCATTTTTAATGTTGGGTTTACAGTGTCCATCCGATAATATAATTTTGATGTTTAATAGTTTTGATTTCAATGTTGTTGATCCACAAGTGATCCTCTTTTATCATTTCGACTTCGAAGGCTTTTGGATTTCCTTTCAGCCCTGTTCCCAGGAACTTTCCGTAAGCTTCCTTGGCTACCCACAAACGGGTGGTCCACTCAGCCTGATCTCTGTCTTTTAATAATGTTAATTCGTGGTCGGTAAATACCATGTCGTAGAATCCGGAGCTGCGCTCTTCTATCGTTTCCATATCGATTCCTACAGATTTTCCGTATCTCGCGATTCCTACAGCTTCTTTTCCTTTGTGAGCAAGAGAAATATGAATATTCTCTGTAAAATCACTGATGAGGTAAGGTTTTCCGACCTCATCGGAGCGGATTTCAAAGGTAATCGGGAAGCAGGCATGATCTTTCTCCTGACGAAGAAGGTGTCTTACCGCATCTTTTACCGCAACGCGGCTTACCATCCAGTTTTTCTTCTTGTTAGGAAGCAGTTGCTGGTGATGTTGTTTTTCAGTTTGGTTAAAATATCTTTTCAGAATAAAATCCCATGAAGCAACTCGGGTATACGCCTGGTGGAAATAGAACACCTCAGGAGCGATCTCTTCAGAAAGACGGTTATGCAGGGGTGACATGGAAACATTCCATAAAGCGGCATCAATTTCCAGTCTTCTGTTTTGCCATCCGGTAATGGAACACCATGGCTTGCCGTCTCTTGTGAGAAGGATATTGGCGATGGCGAACTCATCATTAAGCTCGGTCAGCATACACGTACATTCAAAAATTCCTTCCTGATCATGCATATCCCCAAAGAATTCTATATCTCTGATTTTGACAGGGAATGCAATACGGTCTTTCACGAGAGTAAGCTGTAACCAAAG
Source organism: uncultured Chryseobacterium sp. (assembly GCA_963518055.1). Lineage (GTDB taxonomy): Bacteria > Bacteroidota > Bacteroidia > Flavobacteriales > Weeksellaceae > Chryseobacterium. The sequence continues at coordinate 101,657 of CAUQIC010000013.1, read as the reverse complement.
CCCGAATAATTGTCCGGCATTGTCCAGTAATGAACCTTTCCCTCCATTTCCTTTGATTTTTCCGATAATTCCTTTGGTACCCACGGCAGAAACTTCAGTGATCCCCTGGTATAGATCTCCATGGAACATGTGTGCATCATAGATTTCTTCAGGAGTCCTTTCGATCGGTAAAAGATCACCGATGGAAAAGTTGAACGCAGGAACCGGAACGGGAGAAGACTTTAGCAATATCTCAGCATTGGCAAAATTTTCAATATCCAGGTAAGCGTGATTCGGAGAACGCCATTCTCCTTTTACTGTTTTTTCAAAAGGTTTAGCAACGTTCATCCACTGGAATACACTTACGTTCATGATTTTGTGAACCTGAGTTCCCGGGATTTCCGCTTCTGCAATTTCCGCGAGTTGCTCAAAGATCATGGTCATCGGAATGACCGGTTCCATATCGGCTACATGAGCCCATCCTTTAGGCTGTCTCAATAAGCTGTGGTCGATAAGATACGGGTGACTTTCCAAAGTCACATACAAATCTTTTGAAAAAGCAGTACTTCGTGCTACCGGGGCTACAGGCGCTGCATGAGAAGCTGGGTGTACAACAGGAGCAGGGCGTTGGATTTTAATATCCGGACGGGTTTGGAAAAGGGTTAAAACCTCTTCCTGCATACGGATCATATCGGCCACATTATCCTGGAATGCCTGTACAAGAGGATGTCCTGTTTTGGTGGCAATGGATGATGCGGTATATTGTTTTGGTGTTTCAAAGGCAGGGGTTAAAGCCTGAGCTTCTTTAAAATTACGGATAATAGGCGAACCTAATTCCAGTTTAATGCCCTTGCGTGTTGGTTTTTGGATATGATTTTGAATTTCTAAAAAGTCCAGGGCGACAGGTTTTCCTTCCACAAATAAGGAAGCCACCACACGTTGCAGCTGAGCCAGTGCAGATCGTGCAGGCACGCTGGAAGGAATAGTGCTGAATGCCTTTCCTTTTAAGGTATCATCAATAAATCCGATGAGTCCGCCGGTACCTACCTGAATAAAGACTCTTGCCCCTTCTTCATATAATTTGTCAGTCAGTTCACGGAAGCGAACCGGCTGAACAAGATGTTCGGCACTCAGTTTTCTGATGGCTGCCTGATCAGCAGGATAAGGTTCCAACGTAGTGGCAGACCATAAAGGAATTTTGGTTTGCTGGAACTGTGCTTTTTCCATTCCCGCAAGAATTACATCCAGTTTATCAGCGATAAAAGGAGAGTGGAATCCTGATTGGAAAGGAAGTACCTGATGGAAAATCTGTTTTGATTTTAATAAAGGGACGAGTTCATCTAATGCGGTATTACTTCCGCACAGAATCACCTGATTAGGACAGTTATCGTTAGAAACGTATAGATTTGAAATTTCAGTGATAAAAGGCTGTACAACATCAATTCCGGCACCGATAGCAATGAATTTGGAATCTTTCAATTCAAAAGTTTCCGGGTTCAGTACATCGATTAAGGCTTGTACAGAATTCGCTTCTGCCAACTCTGAGGAATATCCGGCCAGCCATTCTCCTAAACTGTGTCCTGCATTCATGTCGGGAATAATGCCCAGTTTTTTTAATGAATTATCCAGGATACTGCAGTTGTTGAAAATGTTTAAAGCATCTGTTAAAAGGCCTTCACCTTCTGTTTCTATAGGGGCTGTCAATCCGAAATAACGGCTGACACTTTCTATTTCTCCTTTGGCTAGACCGTCTAGGCCTGGGAATACGAAGGCTACTTTTCCACCATCTTGTAATAAGGGAGTTGAGGTATACCAGATATCCTGCTTATTTTTCCAGATCAGGTTTTTGGAAACAATTTTAATTGCTTTTTCAAGTCTTGCCGGGGTTGGATCAAATATCGCTACTCTGAAGTTTCCTTCCCCAATAGTGGTTTCATTATTTTTTAATGCAGAAAGAAGTTCTGCATGGGTAGGTCTTGCCAATAGCAATACATGGTCTTTTTTGGGCATATCATAGCCTTCAAGAACCACGTGAGCATTGATCCCTCCAAATCCGAAGGCATTCACTGCTGCCACTTTAGGAAGTCCGGTTTTAGACCAGTTTTTGGCTTCCTGTACCGGTTCAAACCTTGTATTCTGCATATCTGCAGTTGGGTTTTCACAATATAATGTCGGGGGCAGAATGTCATGATGCAATGCCAGACATGTTTTGATTAATCCGGCGATCCCGGCAGCAGGCATAGCATGTCCTATATTAGATTTTACAGATCCTATTCCCGCTGCCTGAGTCATTTCTTCTTTTCCGAAGAACCGGGCTAAGGTCTGAAGTTCTGTTTTATCACCAAGAGGGGTTCCTGTGCCGTGAGCTTCAAGATAACCTACTTTATTTTTATCTAAATCAGCATTGATCCAGGCTTGTTCAAGGGCTTTCAACTGACCTTTTACGGAGGGGCTCATCACGCTGGTTCCGTTCCCATCGCTGCTTACTCCCACACCTTTGATCACAGCATAGATTTTATCCTGATCACGCACAGCGTCTTCCAGTCGTTTCAACACAACGAAACCACAACCTTCACCAATCAATAACCCGTCAGCATCACTACTGAAAGGTTTGATCTGCTGTTGACGGGACATTGCCCCCAATTGAGCAAAAATACTCCAGAAAGCAGCGTTTTGCCCGGTGTGGACACCTCCTGCAATCATGATATCGGCACGACCTCTTTGGAGTTCCTGCACTGCATGATCTACCGCAATAAGGGCACTGGCACACGCCGCATCTACGGTGAAGGCCGCTCCTCCCAAGTCGAATCGGTTGGCTACCAGAGAGGCCACAAGATTAGGAATTAATCCCATTGCGGTATCAGCAGCAAAACGTCCTTTACGTTCCTGGAAGGCATGTTTTACTTTTTCGATATCTGCAGAAGATACCTGTGGTAATAATTCCTGCAACAAAGAAGAAATTTGTTCACCGGTTCTTACAATTTCAATGGCACGGGTAGCTCCCGGTCCGGTATAATTACCTTTCCCAATGATGATCCCTGTTTTCTCAAGGGAGGTTTTCTTTTGAAGCAGGCCTGCATCTTCCAGTGCTTTTTGAACTAAATCAAGGGCCAGCAAGTGGTCAGGCTCCGTTCCTTCAACGGCTAACGGTAAAATACCAAAAGCGGTGGGGTCAAACTCATAGTCAGCAATAAAACCTCCGCGCTGACAGTAAAAACGGTCAACAGGACTGGTGGCATCACTGAAGTGAACGGGATCTATCCGGTCAGCCGGAGCCGGCTCGGTAGAATCAACTTTATTGACAATATTCTGCCAAAAAGTGTTGGCATCCTGTGCCCCCGGAAAGACACAAGATAAACCAATGACAGCAACATCTGTTTTTTTCATACTTAGTTAATACAGAGGGTTACCAATTATTTCCTGACATGATCAGCACCTGGCTTTCAGTTCCGTATTTTATTTCGTTAAGGAAGATTTCTTTTCCTTCATCCAAAGGAATCATAGAAATTCCTCTGCGTTCGTATTCGGTCTCAAGAGTGGATGAAACCATTCCTGCTCCTTTCCACGGACCCCAGTTGATCGAAAGTACTTTTCCTTTTAATCTCTTATTCAAAGCATTCGCATAATCATCGAGTACACTGTTGGCCGCAGCATAATCCGTCTGACCTTTATTTCCGTATACCGAAGCGATACTTGAGAATAATACGACAAACTGACAATCGGAACGAAGCTGTTCAGCCAATACGCGAAGAGGCTTCACTTTTGTATCAAATACACGTCCGAAAGAGCTTGTGGTTTTTTGTTTGAATAATTTATCTTCTAAAAGACCTGCTCCGTGGATCACTCCATCCAGACGATCGTATTTTTCATAAATACTGCTGATCAAGGTGCTTAGTCCTTCTTCGTCACAAAGGTCTAATGACTTATAGATAATGGTGTTTCCAAGGTCTTCCATATCACGGATGGTACGTAAGATCTGATTGTTTTTGAAGATTCTTACCGTTTCTTTTTCAATCTGAGCAGGAGAAGTAAACTGACCGGATTTGATAAGATAGGCTCTTATTTCTTCTTTAGACTTCATATTCTCAAACTCCTTAAGGTTTTCAGCTTCCTCTCTCGGATCTGCTGATCTTCCTACCAGAATGTAAGTACAAGGGTAGGCCTGAGACATATGCTTTACCAATTCCGCAGTGATTCCCTGTCCACCCCCCAATACCAATACAACAGATGATGAATCCAGTTGAATATGGGCTTCTTCAAGGCTTGTTGACAGCGGGGAAGGAATGATATCTACTTTATGTCTTTTCTCGTTTTTATAAATAACCTCAGCAGGTTTATCGTTGGTTAGAATTTCCTTTAAGGTAATTTCAGCAATCTGATCCATTTCCTGAGGAGTGCTTAAGCTGATCAGTCTGCAAATCGTATTGTCAAATTCTCTTGCCAGGCTCTTGAAAAGTCCCGGGTATCCCTGATGGTGACGGAGAATACGAGCGTCAGAGATTTCCTGAAGATTAGCAGAGATATCTGAGATCAGATACACCCATTTCGCTTTTTCAAAATCCAGTTTTTTAATCAAATCAACATGGTCGATAATACTCGGTTTGTCTGAAGAGGAGAAAATGTCAAGCATAATCAACCCGTCAAAGTTTGAAAGATCTTTTTCTGCGTCTACTAGCTCTACAATAGCTCCGTGTTTTTCCAGCTCAGCTTTGATGGCTGAGGTTTGCTTGCTGTTATCCTGAGTGATGGCGAATCGTTTTCCTTGCAGAACTTCAGTGTTTTGTACTAAAGAAGCATCGGTAGGTGTAATATCAAAACGAAGTCTTGACAATACATTGTTCGCTCCTTCAGGAGCGTTAGCTTCCTTTGCTTCAGCAGGTATTTCGCTGGTTTCACCATTCATCTCACTGATCCATCCGGCCAATCCGCGCAAGGTTTTAATAGCCGCCAGTTTTTCCATGATATCATCAGCCTGCTCAAGGTTTTCCCCAAAACCTATTTTAGTTTTAAGGTCTGCGATGATCTCCATACGCTTGATAGAATCGATGCTTAAGTCTGCTTCCAGATCAAGATCTAATCCAAGCATCTCTTTTGGATAGCCTGTTTTTTCACTTACGATATTTAAGATGGCATTCTGAAGATCTTCAAGAGAGAATCCTGCTTGTGCCTGTGGCGTTGAAGCTGCGGGTTCAGCAACAGGTCCATTTTTTTCCGGAGCTGCAGTGCCCGGTGTTCCTGTAAATTCAGTAAGCCATGATACCAATCCGCTCAACGTTTTAATGCCTGCTAATTGTTCCATCACGGTATCTTCATTAGCATTTCCATTGGCTAAACTTCCCAGTTCACTACGAAGGGTTCCGATGATTTCTACTCTTTTAATGGAGTCGATACTTAAATCAGCCTCAAGATCCATTTCCATTCCCAGCATTTCCTGAGGATATCCTGTTTTATCACTTACCACCTGTAGTAATAAGGATTTGATATCTCTTACCGGAGCTTGTTGTACCGGAGCAGCTACCGCTACGGGCGCTTGCTGATAGGCAGGCTGAGCAGGAATCGCTGCTACCTGTTGAGCAACAGGAGCGGAGATGGGAGTCGTATATACAGGAGCGGGTTGTACCTGAGGATTCTGTCCCATAAAGGAAAGCATCACATCACGTTGCGCCTGTATCATTAATTTCATACTATTTAAATATTCCTGAAGCATACGTTCAGCCGTAGATTGGCCTTCTGCTGCAGGAGCTTGTTGGTTGGTAAAACTGTTCATTTGGATAGGATTTAAAATGGGTAGTGCACCATTGGAAGGCAGATTGCCTGTCGTCGGATGTGCAGTTTGTCCGTTAACACGCCAGATGGCTGGGCTTTTCTTATACAGTTCAGGTTGGTCGATATTAATCAACTGAACATGACGGCCATCAAAAAGTTTATTGATATTGAAATTACGACCTGTACCCAGATACTGAGCCAACATGCAAAGCAGGTGCGTAAATTTATTGTGACTGTTGTCTTCAGCATATAAGCTAAGGTGGTCTTTTTCAATACAAGATTTGGTTAATCCTGTTAATACTTTTCCTGGGCCAACTTCGATGAATATTCTGGCTCCATCGTTATACATAGCCTGAAGTTGTTCTACGTATCTTACCGGCTGTACAAGGTGGTCCGTCAATCTTTCTTTTATTTCAGAAGGCTGAGTAGGATATAGGGTTGCTGTGGTATTAGACCATACAGGGATCTGCATTTCTCCGAAAGAAACGTCTTTCAATACTTCAGCATATAAGCCTTTTGATTTTGCCAATAGCGGGCTGTGGAATGCACAGGCTACTTCTAATTTTTTTGCTGAAATTCCTTCCTGTTTAAGAACTTCCAGTAATTTAACGATAGCAGCAGTGCTTCCCGCAATCACACATTGCGTAGGGGCGTTGAAGTTCACCGGATAACATCCTTCCACTTTGGCAAGAATAGGTTGTAAGCGTTCGTAAGTTGCACTTGCCGCTAACATGGATCCCGGATCTCCTCCTTCTACTGAATTTAAGATAGACTGAGCTCTCTTGATACTTAAATCAACCAATTTTTCTTCGTCGAATACTCCTGCAAAACATAGTGCCGGTAATTCACCATAGCTATGACCTGCCAGCATATCCGGAACAATATCCAACGATTCCAGGAATTTTGCCAGGGCAAGATCAACAATACCCAAAAGAGGTTGCGCCAGGCGTGTATCTTTAATGGTTTCTTTTTGTTTCTTTAAAGCAGCTTCATCAAATGTTGTCGATGGAAATACTACTTTTTCAAGCTCAGGATATTGATCGATAAGGTTGCGCATCGCAGGGAATACTACGAATAAATCACGTGCCATATTGATTCTCTGGCTTCCTTGCCCAGGGAATAAGAAAGCGACTTTACCTTCTTTTTTATTAACGGTGAAAGTGTCTTTTGTCTCAATCCCTAGCAATACTAATTCAAGCTTCATCATCAAGTCTTCAGCGGTATCTGCCACAATGCTGAACTGGATGGGTTTTTCTGAGCTGATGCTTAAACTGTAAGCAATATCTTTTAAAGCAATACCATCATTAATTTCCAGTAAGGCTTTTATTTGACTAGATTGTCCTTTAGCTTCTTCATAGGTATTCCCACGGAACACAAAAAGCTCGGAAGGCCAGGACTGCATGGCGATAGACTCTTCCTGTTTTGGATGGTTGGCAATAACGGTATGGAAGTTGGTTCCTCCAAATCCGAAAGCACTGATTCCTGCATAACGATTCTTTTCGCTCCACAATCCGCTTTCTGCATAGAACGCAAATGGGCTGGTTTGAGAATTGTAATAAGCATTAGGTTTTTGCAGGTGAAGGGTAGGAGGTTTCACTCCATGATACACCGCAAGAGAAGCTTTGATTAATCCGGCTAAACCTGCAGCACATTTTGTATGTCCGATCTGTGTTTTTACAGAACCTAAATGCGTTTGCCCCGGTAAAGCCCCTGAACGGCTGAACAGATTGGTAAGTGCACTTAATTCTGTTTTATCTCCAACAACGGTTCCTGTACCGTGAGCTTCTACCAACCCTACGGCTGCCGGGCTGATTCCTGCTTGATTGTAAGCACGTTCCAAAGCTCTTACCTGACCTATTTTTCTAGGAGCGGTAAGTCCGAGAGCTTTCCCGTCACTTGATCCGCCAACCCCTTTAATAACCGAATAAATACGGTCACCATCGTTTACAGCATCTTCATATCTTTTTAAAACAAGGATGGCAATACCTTCTCCAAGAGCGATACCATCGGCATCACTGTCAAATGTTGCACATCTTCCTTTTCTGGAAAGAGCATGGGTACTTGAAAACATCAGATAATCATTGATTCCGTTGTGTAAATCTGCACCACCGGCGAGAACCATATCTGATTTTCCTAATACAAGTTCCTGACAGGCCAGGTCAATAGCGGCTAAAGAAGAAGCACAAGCGGCATCTACCGTAAAGTTTCTTCCACCAAGATCCAGACGGTTTGTAATTCTACCTGCGATTACATTGGCTAAAATTCCAGGGAAAGAATCCTCTGTAGTGTGAGGGAAAGCTTCCTGTACTTCAGGATGAAGTTCTCCAAAAACCTGCTTATAATATCCTCTGAAACTATAGCTGTTGGCAAGGTCATTCCCGCCTTCAGCACCAATAATGACAGAAATGTTATCTCTATTGATATGTTTTTCACCATATCCGGCGTCTTCCATAGCTCTTTTAGCAACCAGTAAGGTTAGCAACTGAGTCGGTTCAATAGCGGCTAAAGATTGCGGCGGAATACCAAAGGTTAACGGATCGAAGTCAATTTTCGGAATAAATCCTCCCCATTTGGAGTGAGAGACATCCGGTCCGTCGGAATCCGGGTGGTAATAAAGGTCTTTATTCCATCTTTCATCCGGTACTTCGGTTACACTGTCTTTTCCTAAAATGATATTTCTCCAGTATTCTTCAAGGTTTTTGGCCCCCGGGAAAATACATTCCATCCCTACAATCGCGATGTCAAGAGGCTTTTCTGTTGAAGTTGGTTCTTCAGGAAGGGCCGCATTCTGAACATACTCATAGTTGTCAACTACACTTTGATGAAGGTCTTCAAGAGAAATGATTGTATTGTGCATAGTGGCAACCTGCCCGATCATGTACATGCCTAGGTCAAGCTGTTCATCTTTAGGGATGTTAACCAGCTTATCTCCCTGACGTTCGATTCCTTTAGCAGCAATTCGAAGGCGTCCTACATTTAATTTTTCAAGTTGCTCCCAGACCTCTTTTTTATCTGTTCCTGCAGCCAAAAGTTTTGCTTTTTCTGTATTGAAGTGGTTGGCAAATGCCGTATTTAAACAACGGGTTTCATGGCCGGGAGCTGTTTCTAATAAGACAGTATCCTTAGCCTGCATCGCCTGCAGCTGGAACTCTTCCTGAATAGCTCCTGTTTCTACTGCCTCATGAGTATAGAGATAGGCTGTACCCATAAGTACACCCACCTTTACGCCTCTTGCTGCGAGTGGAGCTGTCATGATGGAAACAAATGCTGTGGAAAAAGCATTATGGATTCCTCCGGCAAAAAATACACTGATATTCTCTGGGTGATCTTCTTTTAAAATGCGTTCAATTTGCTTTTCCCAAAGAACAGTACTTGATAATGGGCCAACGTGGCCACCACATTCACGTCCTTCGAAGATGAAATTTTTAGCTCCTTCTTTTAGGAAAATATCCAATAGGGCAGGAGACGGAACATGCAGAAATGATTTTATTCCTGCTTTTTCAAATACTTTGGCCTGTGCAGGTCTTCCACCGGCAATCAGGACTACAGGAGGTTTAGCTTCTAATATATAGGAAGTTTGTTCTTCTCTTAATTCTTGGGGTGCAAATCCTAAAATACCTACGCCCCATGTTTTTTCGCCTGCCAGTCTTTTGGTTTCTTCTACTAATGATTTTGCAGATTCTCCTTTTAATAAAGATAAAGCAACAAAAGGTAGAGCTCCCGCTTCAGCAACTGCATTGGCAAATGATGGCACATCACTCACTCGGGTCATAGGTCCCTGAGCGATTGGGTAACGAAGGCCCAGTTCCTGAGCGATCGCATTGTCTTTGTCAATAACCTGAAGGGCTTTTGCTTGCTTCAAATGACCATACATTGCTTCTTTAAGCCCGAAAACCAGTTTTTTCAATGTCTTGAAATCTTCATAAAGATCTATAGCCAAAGAAATGTCTTGTCCCATCGGGATATAACTTTTGCTGATATCAAGATCTGTAAAGTATTTTTGAAGCTCTTCTGCGGTTATATTTTCCGGTAATGCCGGGGAGTTTGGTCTTACGAGTACTCTATGATTGGCTATTACTTTTGTTTCGGTACCATTTAATTTTGAACAGATATCTTTTACGTCCTGAGAAACAGAACTTTCAGGGAATAAGGCAAGCTGACTGTCCAGGACAATACCTGTTGCTCCCAGTGCTTTGACTGCTGCTGCGGTATGAAGCCCTATTCCGCCCTGTACCCAAACAGGGATAGACTGAATTTCTTTGATAATGCGCTGGAATAGTACGAATGTTGATTCGTAACCTACCAGTCCACCGGCTTCATTTCCTTTGATAATAATTCCTTTTGCTCCTGACTGCTCTGCTTGTAAAGCTTCTTCCAGACTGCTTACCTGATAAACAACCGGAAGATCCGAAGATACCTTCACAGAACAACCGGAAGGAAGAATAGCAAAGCTTACTTTCTCCGGGATTTGAAGTGATGTTAATTCATTATTAGAGAAAGAGATACCATATGAAGGTACATCTGTTTGGTCAAGTTGATTCAGCGCTTCCTGAGCAGTATTTGCTTCTTTTCCTAAACTTAGGATAGGGAAAGCACCTGCCTGATGTAATCTAATGATTAGGCTAACGTCTGGCTTTTCAAACGGAGTTAATCCGATAATAGTCAAGTTTTTCATGTCGTGCATAATATTGAAATGATAGCAAGAGTTTTAATAACAAGTTGCTCAATCGTCCGATATAAGAGCAATAAGTTTGTGAATAAAAGAATAGGAATTATTCTTTTATGATATTCTCAAAAATAAATATTATTTTATGATTATTTTCTAATAAAATATTGTTGTCCAATGGTTTATTGGATTTTGGGTCGAAGTCCGGCTTTTCAAAAGGCATTGGCCTTATAGTAGTCAAGTTTTTCATAGCAAATCGGTATTGAAATGATAATATAATTTTTCACAACAAAAACGCTTAACCAATGGGCATAAAGCGCATTTGTTTGTTATGATCGGGTAAATGTAATAAATTTATACTATATCTTTAATCATAAATGCTATTTGATAATAATTTTTTAATAATAAAATATAAATTGTTCAAACGCTATTAAAGTATAGAAATTATCTTTTTATCCTTAGAAAACAAGCCAGTACAATCTCAATAATTATAAAAATAATTGATTATAATTAAAGGATGTTAAGCAAAGATAATAATAAAAAATATAATATTTCAATATTAAGAGATTTGTTTTTCTTAATATTACAAAATGATAATATAGAAAAACGGGTTAAAAATTGGGAAAAATTAACATTATAAATTTGATAAAATAGGAGGTCAGAAATTCAGTAAAAGTGAGTTAAATAGAGTATTTCACACTTTGTATTTGTGGTACATCTTTATATTCTTTTGATAGATAGTGAAATATCGTTTCAAAATGTTAAAAAAAATATGTTGAATCTGTCCCGATAATTTTTTTTCATTATTAGAGATATTTTCAAATTGATGATGATATTTCATTTTTTTTGACTCAAATGAAAGAGGGAAAACTGTTCTTATTATTACGTAAATGTTTAGTCTAATTTTTACAGAATAAGAAGATCGAATTATTCAGAAATCCAATAATGAGTACTTTGAGTCTATTATTTACATCTTGATGATTTTGTTTGCCACGAATTCATGAATTAAAAAGAATGTAATAATAAATTTAAACGCAAATTTTTTAATTGGTGAGCTTTCTATTTTGAGTGAGCAAAAGGTGAATCAACTTCGTCGATTTTTCTAAGCATGTGTTGAGGTATTTGAGTCGCTCAATATTTGCGTCTATTTGGATATATACATTGTTTTAATATGGACTAGATGAGAGGAGGCTAATGACAGGTATTTCGGGAATTATAGATAAAAAAGACACCATTTAAAAGAAAATGGTGTCTTACATAGAATATATTAAAATAATTGTAAAGGCTTTACAGCAAAGGTTTATCTAGTCATTTTGTTTAATTTGAGGGTTATTATTAATTTCTTTATTCGGGATTTGGAATCTGAACTTATCCGGGGTCAGATTGAATCTTCCAAAAGTATGGTTCGTCCCTGTATATATTCTCTCTAAAGGAACATTGAGCCTTTTCATATCAAACCAGGCATAGCCTTCCCCCCAAAGTTCTATTCTTTTTTGAAGGATAATTTCATTGATCAGTTCATTCCCTGATTTTGAAGATAGAGTATAGGCTTTGTCTCTTTTTGATGAAATTTCAAATAATACCTGTCTGGCTTCTGCTTCTCTTCCTTGTCTGGCTAAAGCTTCAGCTTCAATATAATATAAGGAAGATGCTCTGATATAAATATAATCTCCTTCAAAAAGAGTCGGGTCTTTAAATTTCCAACTTACATAAGCAGGGTAATTCTTAGTTTTTCCATTAAAGGTATAGGGTGCGGTTTGACTGCCATTGAAGACCTTTTTTCGATAATCTGTTTCCGGAATTGCTTCATACAGACGTTTGTCTATCAACTTGCGGATTTGTGCGGCCCCGGCATATCCTTCATTGGTGTTGTCGAACATTGAGAAGAAAGAGGCATAATAATTTCCAATACTCATCGTGGAGATCGTGTTATGGAAGCCCCAGATTACTTCGGGATTATTGATATTTGAAAATCCGGTTGTGGTATATTCATTTTCGGTCATTAAAGCAATGCCTTCTTTACTTTCCTTAGCATATTGACCTGCTTTTATATAATTCCCGGTTTGTAAATAGACCTCAGCAGCAATGGCTTTAGCTGTTCTTTGATCAATCTGTGCCCTTGTTGATCGGGCAAAGCTATCCAGGAAAAGAATTGATTCTTCAATATCTTTCGTAATCTGTCCGTAGACTTCTGATACGGTTGATCTTGGAAGCCCTTGGTTAGAAGTTGTCAAGACAAGTGGGATTCCTGGGTCAGACTCATGTCCCTTATAGTCCTTTGCATAGAAGCGAATCAGGTAAAAATAAGAATAAGCTCGTAACGCCAGCAACTGTCCCTTGGTGGCTCTGTTTTTTGAGTTTGAATCACTTTTTAAATCATCAAGTAATTTATTAATGATAAATATTCTTGCATAAAAAGTAGTCCATACAATCTCTGAAGCGATGTTGCTTGCATTGGTAGCTTCATAGTTGTAAAACATACCCAAATGCTGATTGGTAGACTGTATAACGTCATTAGACATCAGGTCTGCACCCGCTTTTATACCCATGATTCCAAAATCAGAATGTAAGGTAGTTCCTCCAGCGCCATTGCTGCGAAGGTCAAGATAAATCCCCCCGAGGATTTTTTCAGGGCTTGATTGATCCGTATTCAGTTGTTCCCCGGAAATATCTCCGTCAGGTAAAGTGTTCAGATCATTGGCACAGCTTGTGGTAAGGGCAATGGCTATGGTGGCTATAAAGTATTTTATTGTTTTCATAAATTCATTTAAAAAGTTAATTTGAAGCCTAAAGAAACACTGGAGAGTAGAGAATATCTGTATGCGTCAGATACACCGGTTAAGGAAGCTCTTGGGTCGTAACCTTTTCTTTTAGACCACAGGTATAGATTGTTTCCTGTCAGGTATATTTTTAACCCGGACAAGCCTGCCTGTTTAGCAAATGTTTCAGATAGCTGATAAGATAGTGTTACATCCTGAAGGCTTATGTAATCGGATTTTATCAGGTACAGTGTTGAATTTCCATTTTGGTTGGTAGAGGTAAGGTCTACCCTTGGTAAGGCGGCATTAGTATTTTCCGGGGTCCATGTTTTATCCAGATCTGTGGAATAGTTGGAACCATAGGTATCTGAATGGAATAAACTTCTGTAGATATCATCATAACCATATCCGCCAAACTGATAGGCAAAGTTGACAGATAAATTCAGTCTTTTATAGGTTATATCTGTTCCAAAACCACCATATACTTTTGGAATAGCTGATTTTCCGGTATTGTAATCGGTTGCTTCCTTGTAATTGTTGGTGATGGTTTTTTCCTCTTGTTGGGTGGTAGGGTTTATAGAAGTTTTATACCATAAAGCATCTCCATTCTCCGGATTTACGCCTGCAAACTCTTTAAGAAAATAGGTGTATCGGTCTCCGCCCTCTGTCAAAATAAATAAACCTGTCACAAGTCCTGTACCTCTTTGCTCAGCCGGAAGTTTTGTGATGGTATTTTTATAATGGGTAGCATTGGCATAGAAGCTCCATTGTATATCATCCTTACGAAGGATGTCTACATTAATATTAGCCTGAATTCCTTTGTTGGTCATATCCCCAATATTTCCATATTTTACATAAGAACCAGCAATGGATGGAGGCAACGGAAGAGTATAGATCATATCAGATACTTTTCGTTCAAAGTAATCCGCATTCACCGTAAGTCTGTTTTGGAAAAAAGAAGCTTCAAATCCTGCGTTCAGGTTTTTTGAGGTTTCCCATTTTAAGTCTTTATTTCCTTGTTTTTTAAGTGATAAAACCGGTTTGTCATCCCCGAAATTATTAATTCCATATATATCCTGATACGCGTAATAATCTCTGGTAGTACTATCCACAAGAATATTGTCATTTCCTTGCTGCCCGTAAGATACTTTTAACTTCAAGGCGTTCACGACATTATTGTCTTTAAGAAAGTCTTCTTTAGCCACATTCCAGGCTGCTCCTAATCCGTAGAAATTTCCCCATCTGCTTTCCGGTGAAAAGACAGAAGATCCATCTCTTCGGATATTAGCATTAAAGAAATATTTATTGTCATAATTATACAATAATCTCGAGAAATACCCTTCTACTGCGTATTCATAACCACTTCCCGACAAGTCTATTATTTTCACGGCATTATCAAAAGACAATGAATTGGGTAATAAAAGCTGTTGTTTTGTTCCTGATATTCCTTCATTTTTGATTTTGTTGAGTTCATGTCCGATAAGAATATTGAAATTGTGCTTATCCAGTTTTTTCTGATAGGTAAGCAATTGCTGATGATTCAGCGTATATCTGAACTGTGATCCTTTTGTAATAGTACCCCCTACGGATGAAGAGGTGCCTCCATCTTTATTTCCGAACTGGAGATTTCTTGTGTTTTCAAGATAACCTCCAAAGTTATAGGTAAAATCGAGCCCTTTGATGATTTCATAATTTAAACCCAGATTAATATTGGTCACATTGCTCGTTGTCTGAGACTTATCCTTTTGGAGGTTTCCTACCGGGTTTTCAAAAACGGCATAAGATCTTGATGCACCATTGGGACCACTTCCGTCTCCATAATCATACACTGCATTTCCATAACTGTCATATAATCTTTGGTAGTTATCGTCCCTCAGAAAAACAGGATAGAAAGGAGCAATATTTCTGGCAAATTGGAAAGGATTGGAAAAACCACTTGTCTCTCCGAAATCCTGTTTGCTATAGGTATAAGATAAAGCGGTGATTAGTTTTAATTTTGAAGTAATATTATAGTCTACGTTGGATCTTATCCCGAATCTTTCAAATCCGGAAGAGATCAGATACCCCTTGTCATCCAGATAGTTTAGAGATGTATATGATTTTACCTGATCACCATTGGCATTAATACCAACGGTAGCTTCTCTTCTTAATCCAGGTTTGAAAAGCAGTTTTTTCCAGTTGTCCTGGTATAATAATTTAGCTTCAGGATTGAAAGAACCATCATTTCCGATTAACTGAGCAAAAGGGACGTTGTAAGCATTATATCCAAGCTTGTTTAATGCGGAAAGGCCTACATCATGTGGAGTAGGGCCGGAAGGAACTGCTCCCGGTTGTTGGAGTCTTGCAATTTCTCCAATTCTGGCTCTGTTATAATAGGCGGTATAATAATCTGCTGGTGAAGTATATACAGGGTAATCCTGAATAGATCTGAAATTAACTCCGGTTCTTACATCTGCTTCAATGCTTAACCCTTTGTTTTTACCTCGTTTGGTATTGACAATGATCACTCCATTAGCCCCTCTTGAACCATATAAAGCATTGGAAGAAGCGTCTTCAAGAAAAGAAATACTTTCAATATCTGCCGCTGCAATGCTGTTCAGATTTCCGCTATAAGGAATTCCATCCAGTACGATGAGTGGGTCACTGGATGCGTTGATGGAACCTATTCCTCTCATCCTGATGGTAGGCTGGGAGCCGGGTTGGCCGGAAGAAATAACCTGTACACCGGCTACTTTTCCTCCGATCCCCTGAAGGATATTTCCGTTCTGAAGATTAGAAAGGTCTTTGGCTTTTAAGGACTGTACGGACCCTGTAATTTCTTCTTTTTTCTGTTTTCCAAAAGCTACTACTACCACTTCTTTAATGGCATTTTCTTTGGAAAGGCTGTCTTTAGTTTGTGCAAAGCCATATTCTGCAAATAAAAGCAGGGCTAATACACCAAGTTTGCATTGTCTTCTTCTCATTATAATAGTATCATATTTAAGTTTAAAATAGAATGGGTGTATTACTGTGATGGCTCCTGGTAAGCAATAATAAATACCTGCCTCCTTTTTCAGGGAGGTTGTAACAGGGGAGATATTAAAATGTATTGGAGATGTTCCCGGATCAGTTCAGGCTTTGAATTGATTGGGCTTTAATTCCTACAGTAATGTGTATTTCTTCGAAAATTTAAGACATCATCATGGTACACATACTCATCATATATTCATAACACATATTTGTAGAAATGTGGTGTTTTGAAAAGCTATTTTCTGTACAACTTTTAGGTTGAACAATTTCAATAGCCATGATGGTGGATAGGTAAGAATCAAAGTAGTTCTTATTCATGAGAATAAAATTTATATTTTTTTTAACTGGGTCAAAATTATTTAATAATTCACAAACACGCTCCAAAAGGGAATATGAGATAAATCATATTAGTCTACTAAATTAGTGGGATAATAGTTTGGGATAATGATTTTTGCTGCTATTTTACTGTATTTCAGTTGTTTGTATTTTATGTTCAATAAGGTAAAAAGTTCTGAATGAGCACATTCTGGCCTGTGAATTAAAATTAACACTAAAAGTCTATTGTTTTTGTGGACTTTTTGATTATTTTATTGCCTGAGGCAGTCTTGGGAATAGAGGAGAGATTATGAGTTAGACTTTTACTGGGCTTAATATTTATCTGGTAGAATCAATAAGGATGACGAAAGCCTACCCAATAAGTGGTCACGATTCTAGAGATTCAGCTAAAATTAAAAAATAGTCATCACAAAAAAGGAGCCTACCTTTCGATAGACTCCTCATTGAAAACAAGACTAATGAAATATTTATAATTTTTTTATATCGGGAGCAGTCAAGGGGCTTTGATCCCAGCCTCCTCCTAATGCTCTGTATATGGCTACGCTTGCTTTAAGCTGGCTGACTTTTTTCTCAACCAACTCAAACTTAGATTCAAGGGCATCACGTTGGGTCAGTAGAACTTCCATATAGTCAGCACGGGCATATTTAAACAGGTCATTGGAGATATCAATGGATTTTGTTAATGCATTCACTTCCTTAGACTTGATGTTGACGCTGCTTTCAAGGTTATGGATTTTAGACAATTGATTAGCGACTTCAATATAAGCTGCTAAAACGGTCTGTTCATAATGATAAACTGCCTGAATTTGCTTAGCGTTAGCATTGTAATAAGCCGCTTTGATTGCTCTTCTGTTAATCAAAGGAGCGGTAAGCTCCCCGGCAAGAGAGAATAAAAATGATTGCGGTTTAATGATATACGTCGGATTGAAAGCCTGTAATCCGATTCCGGCAGCAAGATCAAGAGAAGGGTAGAATCTTGCTTTTGCTGTTTTAATATCCAGTTTTGCGGCTGCCAATTCATATTCAGCCTGCTTAATATCAGCACGATTTTCCAAAAGATCAGAAGGAATCCCTGAAAATACAGCTTGTGGAAGCGTAGAGTCAAAAGAGCCTTCGCTTCTTTCTACGTGTTGCGGAAACCTTCCCACAAGATAATTAATCCTGTTTTCAGTTTCAACGATTTTCTGCTGGATGTCGTATTGCATACCCTGGGTTTTCAAAACCTGAGCTTCAAATCTTTGTACTGCCAGCTCGTTGGAACGGGCATTCTTTTTTAAATCCTTAATAATTTCCAGAGCATTATTCTGAATCTTAATATTCTGATTTAGAATAACAAGCTCATTGTCTAATGCTAATAATTCATAGTAGGAATCTGCAATCTCAGAGATGAGGTTGGTGGTCATGAAATTTTTTCCTTCAATGCTGGCAAGATATCTTTGTGCCTGAGCTTTGGTGGCATTATGAAGTTTCCCCCAGATATCAGTTTCCCATTTAGCCTGTGCTCCGACTCCAAAATCGAACAGAGGCTCCGGCATTTCTCTACCCGGTTCTATTTCGGTGTTGGCTTCCATCGCTCCGATGTTGGTATATCGGCTGACTTTGTCAACTCCGGCTCCGGCTTTTAAACCTAGTGAAGGCAGGTATTCACCTTTGCGGGCTTTAATTTCATTTTTAGACATTTCAATTTCCTGAAGCACAATATTCAGCTCCTGGTTATTTTGAAGAGCCTGAGTGATTAATGCCTGGAGATTCGGATCACTGAAGTATTCATTCCATTTTAGCTTTCCGGTGTTCTGAGAGCCATTTTCTGCCGAATTGTATTTTTCAGGAACCGTTTTATTTTCAGCACGCTGTTCTATTTCTATAGGTTTGCAGGCAGTGAGACTTAATAAGACGACTGCCAGACCTGCATATTGATATATTTTTCTTTTATTCATAATGGATCATGTCTTCGCTTAGTGGAGATTCATCTTCGTCTTTAATCATTTTTTTACCGTCAGACCATTTGGCAAATATGTAGTAGAGCCCCGGGATCACAATAACCCCGAATAAAGTCCCTATTAACATTCCTCCCAATGAGGAAGCGCCGATGGTATGATTCCCAATGGCTCCGGCACCTCTTGCAAAAACAAGCGGAACAAGCCCTGCTATGAAGGCAAATGAAGTCATCAGAATGGGCCTGAAACGGGCTTTGGAGCCTTCTATAGCTGCTTCAAGAATTGAATCGCCGGCCTGGCGCCTTTTCACGGCAAATTCTACAATAAGCACGGCGTTTTTACCCAGTAATCCGATAATCATAATCAATCCAACCTGTGCATAGATATCATTTTCCAATCCCATCAATTTCAGTAACAGGAAGGATCCGAAGACCCCAACCGGAAGCGAGCAGAGCACAGCAAACGGAATGAGGAAACTTTCATACTGTGCAGCTAAAACCAGATACACAAATACAAGAACAACAAGGAAGACATAAATGGCTTCATTCCCGCGTTGGGATTCATCGTAAGATAGTCCTTCCCATGCTACTTTATACCCATGAGGTAAAGATTTTGCTGCAGTTTCATTAATAGCCTGAATAGCATCCGCAGTGGTGTAACCTGCTGCGGGAAGTCCACGGATTGCAGCCGAATTGTACATATTATAACGGGTGATTTCATTAGGTCCCTGAGTTTTTTTCATTGTCATGAAGGCAGAATAAGGAACCATTTCATCTCTGTCATTTTTTACATACAAATTCATGATGTCAGTAGGAAGTCTTCTGAATTCAGGAGATGATTGTACATATACCTTGAAGAACTGACCGAAACGGATGAACCCCTGCTCATAAGTACTCCCGATCAGAATGTTAAGGTTTTCCATGGCTTTTCCGATAGAAACTCCTTTCTGCATGGCGGCATTATTGTCAAATACCAACTCATACTGAGGATAATTGGCGGCAAAGAAGGTGAAAACTCCTGACAATTCCTTACGCTTTTTAAGTTGAGCGATAAAGTCTTTATTGACCTTATCAAAATCCTGATAATTGGTGGTTCTGTTCAGATCAAGTAATCTCATAGAGAAACCTCCGGAAGATCCGAATCCCGGAACAGCAGGCGGTTCAAAGAATTCAATAGTGGCTCCAAGATTTTTTGATTTTTCTTCAAGCTCTTCCATGATTTCTTTTACAGAATGTTCACGCTCACCCCATGTTTTAAGATTAATCAGACAAGTTCCTGCATTGGAACCACGCCCTTCTGTCATAATTTCATATCCGGCCAGTGATGATACAGATTCTACACCATCCACACCCATTGCAATTTTCTGCAGAGTCCTGGAAACTTTATTCGTCTGTTCCAAAGTTGATCCCGGAGGGGTTTGAATAATAGCATAAACCGTTCCCTGATCTTCATTAGGGATAAAACCACCTGGAAGTGCTTTGTTGATTACAAAAATTCCGGCACAGAAAGCGATCAGAATTCCCCATGTTACCACTTTTCGGCTCACAATTTTTCTGAGGAATGAGGCGTATTTTCCTGTAACTTTATCAAATCCACTGTTGAAAGCATCTAATGATTTAGTGAAAATATTAGATTTCTTAGGCTTTCCATGATTGTTTTTCAATAACATAGCAGCCAATACCGGAGTTAGGGTAAGGGCTACTACTGCTGAAATAACAATAGAACTTGCCATGGTAATGGAAAACTGGCGATAAAAAGTTCCAACAGGACCTGTCATAAATGAAATCGGAATGAATACCGCTACCATTACCGCCGTAATTGCAATAATAGCTCCTGCAATTTCTCCCATTACTTCTTTTACCGCTTTATAAGGTGAAATATTGCTTTCCTCCATCTTGGCGTGAACGGCTTCAATAACAACAATGGCATTATCAACCACGATTCCGATGGCCAATACCAGGGCAAAAAGGGTTACCAGATTGATGGTTAACCCAAAAAACTGAATCACAAAGAAGGTTCCTATCAACGAAACAGGTACGGCAATGATCGGAATTAATGTAGAACGCCAGTCACCAAGGAAAATGAAAACTACAATGGCAACAAGGATGAAGGCATCTCTCAAGGTATGCATTACCTGTTCAATAGAAGCATCGAGGAATTGAGAAACGTCATAACTGATTTTATAATCAACACCCGGCGGAAAATTTCCTTTCATTTCTGCCAGCTTTGCTTTCACGTCTTTGATGACGTCATTGGCATTACTTCCGTAGTTCTGTTTTAATACAATAGAAGCAGAAGGGTGGCCATCCAGATTGGAATAAATATCAAAGAATTCACTTCCCAATTCTACTTTGGCAATATCTTTCAGCTTAACATTTTCTCCTTCAGAATTGGAGCGGACAATGATATTCTCATATTCTTCAGGTTTATTGTACTGACCTTTATAAGTAAGTACGTATTCCAGAGACTGAGCTGCAATTCCGGAACTTTGCCCGATTCTTCCGGGACGTCCGATGATACTTTGTTCACCAATGGCCTTCATGACTTCGTCTACAGAAATAGAATAAGCACGCATACGGTCGGGATTCAACCAGATACGCATAGCATATCTTCGGCTTCCCAGGATTTGTGATTTTGCAATCCCGTGAATACGGTTGATTTCGGGTATGATATTTACCATGGAGTAGTTGTACAGGAATTTTTCATCCATACTTTTATTGGTACTGTAAAGGTTGACGTACATCAACATACTCGGCTGGATGGGGTTGACAACAACTCCTTCTTTTTGTACAAGCTCAGGCAATAAAGGCATTACCTGGTCGACCCTCGTTTTTACTAAAACAACGGCTTCATTGGGGTCGGTACCCGGGTCAAAAACAATATTTACGGTTGCTTCTCCGGCACTGGTGGCATCACTGGTGATATAACGCATTCCCTGTACTCCGTTAATAGCATTTTCAATCGTAATCAAAGAAGATTTTACCAGTACGTCTGCACTCGATCCCGGATATGCGATAGAAACAGCAACTGTTGTAGGTGCAATTTTAGGAAATTGTTCTGTGGGAAGCTGCTTCATGGCGATACCTCCCATAAACAGGATAACAACCGATATCACAATGGCGAAAACCGGTCGGTGTATTACTTTTTTAAACATAATGCTACTTTTTGATTACTCTGCATACAGATCAAGGTTCGACATTACGTTCTCAGGCTTTTGGTATTTTGAACTGATCTTTTGGTTTTCCTGAACCATTCGAAGACCATCCAGAAGGATGCGCTCATCTTTTCCAAGCCCTGAAGCGACTACGTAGATATGGGGTAATTCAGCAGCAATTTTAATTTCTCTAGCCTTTACTTTGCCGTCTTTGGTAATTACATAGACGTATTTCTTTTCTAATTCTTCGAAAGTTGCTTTCTGAGGAATCATCATGGCATTGGCATAAGGGGATGTGATGACTATATTTCCTGTTTCTCCATATCTCAACAATCCTTTTGGATTAGGGAAAGTTGCTCTGTAGGCGATATTTCCTGTTTCGTTATCAAAGTCAGACTCTATAGTTTGTACAATACCATCTTGTGTAAATTCTTTACCGTTGGCCATTCTTAAACGAACATGCATTGGGTTGCTGTCTTTTTTAGCATCCATTTGATTCAGATATTCTGCTTCCGGAACGTTGAAATACACCCACATTTTACTGTTGTCGGATAATTCAGTAACTAATTCTCCTTCATCCACAAGGCTTCCTTTTCGCACATGCAGCTTTCCTACAATTCCTGTAAAAGGAGCACGAATTTCCGTGAATCTTAAATGCGTATTCATTGAGGAGAGTTCCGCCTGCGCTTTTTCGTATTTTGCTCTGGCCATAGCCATTTCCTGAGGAGCTACAATGTCTTTATCGGAAAGGTTTTTGGTATTTTGATATTCTATCTGTGCATATTTTGCCTCGGCCTTAGCGCGGTTGACATCAGATTCATAAAGGTTAGGCATAATTTTGAACAGCAGTTGCCCTTTTTGTACATATTGTCCTTCATCTACATAAATAGACTGAATATATCCTTTCTCCTGTGCACGAAGTTCAATATGATTAATAGAACGAATCTGTGCTACATAATCTTTATTGACTAAAGTATCTTTTACAAGAGGGCTTGTTACGTTGAATGATGCGGCTTCTGTTTTTTCTTTTTTTTCAGATTGACAGCCTACAAACAAGAAAGTAAGGCACAAGTTTATATACATGAGACTTTTCTTGACCATGATAATAATGTTTTTTGTAATAATTTATAATTGAAAAATAGAGTTACTTACTTTCAAAACAGGGAATGAAAGCAGGTAAGGTTTTCGAAGAAAAATATTATAAAATCACAATCGGATGACCCTGTACTGAATGTACAGATCATCATGTAAAGGCTTTAAATGCTCTGACTGAGCGAGTGAAACAGCGATTTGTTTATCGTGAAAAGTGGTGACGAAATCTGAAATCAAATGCCAGAACCCGTCTTTAAAGAGACTGAGAAGTTCTGTAGAACCTGAGGATTCTACATTATCATCATTTTCGTTATCGTTTTCAGAAAGATTTGCTCTGATTTTGTTGTAGCGGGGACGGCTGATATTGTAAGAGTCATTGGCCTCATGATTTTTAAGAAAGGCAAAAGATTCTTCAATACACTTCTTCTGATGAACCAGAATGTCAGTAGTGAAATGGAGATCAGGAGGAGTGTCAGTTGAAATATACTGCTGAATTTGCCCGTAATACCAACCTAAAACGGTAAGCAACGCAAATAACAAACTGTACATATATTGATAAAATCTTTTCCTCATCCCAGATACAAAGGTAGTTAAACTTCAAAATAAGAGCAACCGCTAAAGATTAAAAAAGTGTTAAAAAAAGGCCTCTTTTTATTTAGGTGTTGTTTGGATAAAGAGAAGATAGATCCGGCTAAGTAAGTTGAGGGCAATATTCGGAATTTTACTCCAACAAAAAATTATATAAAATGAATATTGTTTTAACCGGTTCAATAGGGAATATTGGAAAATCACTTACAGTGCAACTTGTACGAAACGGACATTCGGTAACCGTCATCAGCAGTACAAAAGAAAGAATTAGCAGTATTGAAGCTTTAGGTGCAAAAGCTGCCATAGGAAGTATGTTCGATGTAGATTTTCTGACAGAAATATTTAAAGGAGCAGACATTGTCTATGTAATGGAAACGATGGAAGCTGTAGGAGATCTGTTTGATAAAAGCGTTGATTTTATCGAAAGTATTACTGAGATAGGAAAGAATTACAAAACCGCCATTGAGGGATCTGGAGTAAAAAAACTTGTACACCTAAGTAGTATTGGTGCCCATACTGATAAAGGAACAGGGATTATTGTCTTTCATCATCACGTGGAAAATATACTAAGACAATTACCGGATGATGTTTCCATTACATTTATCCGTCCGGTGGGGATCTACTTTAATATGTTTTCATTTATCCATACAATTAAAGAAAAAGGTGTTATTATTTCTAATTGGGGAGGTGATATCAAAGAACCCTGGGTGTCACCTTTAGATATTGCAGATGTCATTGCAGAAGAAATCGAAAAACCATTTGAAGGAAGAAAAGTACGTTATGTAGCCAGCGATGAAGTTTCTCCTAATGAAATTGCAAAGGGACTCGGTGAGGCCATTGGAAAGCCGGATTTACAATGGAACGTGATTACGGATGATGAGTTGCTGGCAGGTTGGTTGAATATTGGTTTTAATGAGCAAGTTGCAAAGGGTTTTGTGGAAACTCAGGCCGCCCAGGGAAGTGGCGTTTTGTATGAAGATTATTATCAACATCAACCTGTTTTGGGGAAAGTAAAACTAGCCGATTTTGCTAAAGAATTCGCTGCAGCTTATCAAAATGTTAAGGTAGAAAAATAAAATTGTAAGGGACTCAAACACAATATATTTTTAAACCATAAAAGCCACAAAAGTTTTTTGAAGTCAAAGATTTTTTTGATGAGGATCTACTTCATGATTTTTTGGTGCCACTAATGCACGAATAATAATGACATTCGTGTATCAGTGGCTAATAAAATATTTTAAAAATCTGCTCAATCAGCGAGAGTAAAATCTGTTTAAATCCGTGGTTAAACTAAACCATAAAAGGCACAAAAGTTTTTAAACACTTTAGTTATTTAAAGTGATAAGCTTTGCGTAGATGAAGTACACAGAAGTTTTTAAAAATCAAAGATTTTTTGATGGAGAGATACTTTATAATGCTTTTTATGTTACGAATGGCTTTATTATTTGTGCATTAGTGACTAATAAAATCTGCTCAATCTGCATAATCTGCGAGATTAAAAATCTTCTCAATCTACAAGAATGAAATGATCCCATACATCACAGATATATTTTGCGTAAAAACTACCGGAGTATAAATATATATTCAATTTGTCGGTGATGAAATTCAACCATACTAGATTGTAATAAGTAAATTTTTATCAAACAATTTGTAATTTTAATCCTATGAAACATCGGGTTACTAAAAGAATAAAAACGATCACTGAATTTCACCGTTCAAGAGGATTGACACCACCTGAACATCCGTTAATTAGCGTGGTGGATTATAAAGCTGTCAGGCGACCTGATGATATTGGGGAAGTTAACTGGACATTGGATTTTTATCAGATTTCTCTAAAAATTGGGATCAATGGGAAACTGAAGTATGGCCAGCAGGAGTATGATTTTGATGAAGGTACCATGTTTTTTATTGCTCCTAATCAGGTTTTCAGAATTGAGGAAAAACCCGGTTTGCAGGAAAATCAATTCGGATGGATGTTATTGATTCATCCTGATTTTCTATGGAATACCTTTCTTGCCCAAACGATAAAAAACTATGATTTCTTCGCCTACTCAGTACATGAAGCTTTGTTCCTTTCTAAAAAAGAAGAACTGACGATCAATGGAATTATAGAAAATATTCAACAAGAATATTCAACAAGGATTGACAAGTTCAGTCAGAATATTATTATTTCACATATTGAAACTTTACTTAATTATTGTGAAAGGTTTTATGAGCGACAGTTTATCACAAGAAAGATTTCAAATCATGCGATTCTTAATCGCTTAGAAGGCTTGTTGAATGATTATTTTGCAGATCATAATCTGGTTTCAAAAGGACTTCCAACAGTGCATTCTGTGGCTGAAGAACTTCATCTTTCTCCTAATTATCTCAGTCGACTGTTAACGACTCTTACGGGACAAAGTACGCAACAATTTATTCATGATAAACTGATTGAAAAAGCTAAAGAAAAACTCTCCACTACGGTTCTTTCTGTAAGTGAAATTGCTTATGAGCTTGGGTTTGAACATCCGCAGTCTTTTACAAAACTGTTTAAAAATAAAACTCAACTTTCCCCATTGGAGTTTAGAAATTCTTTTCAATAAAATAAATTCTTTTTTAATAACAAAGACAAACAGCATCATTGGTTTCAATGAGGTTTTTTGTTTATTAGCAAGTGTTTATATCATGTGATAAGCATATTCGATAAAGAGAATAGAGAAAAACTAAAAAATTAAATAGACAATATTGTCTATTTAATATCTACCTTTACTGCATGAAACAGAGAGGGCAGGTTGTCATTGACAAAATATTAGATACAGCAGAGCGACTGTTCTATGCACAAGGCTATAGCAATACCGGAATCAATCAGATTATCAGTGAATCAGATATTGCGAAAGCATCTTTATATAAGCACTTTGAAACAAAAACAGACTTATTGGTTGCTTACATTCAGCGTATGCATCAACTTTGGTTCAGCAGGCTGGAGGAAAGTGTTAATAAGGTTAAAGATCCAAAAGAAAAGTTGCTGGCAATTTTTGATCATCACACCCAACGACAGCAAATCAGGGAGTATGGAGGCTGCCCGTTTATTAAAGCCAATGATGAAGCTGGGACAAATGATCCCAGAGTTTTAGCAGAAATTCAGGCGACTAAAACCCATAGCAAAGATTTTATAAAGAAATTGGTTATGAATTCCGGGCATAGAAAGCTATTATCTGATGAAGAATTGTCAGAAACAATCTATGTGATGTTGGAAGGTTCAATTGTTACAGCTTCTGTTTTTAAAAAGTCGGATGAGATTCAGTCTGCTAAAAAAATTATTCAAAAACTCATTTAAAATGAAAATCGCAAAAAATAAATGGCTGGAACTTATTATTGTGTTATCAGCTCCTTTACTTTCCGTTATCGACGTATTCATTATCAACATAGCCATCCCGACAATAAAAAAGGGAATTCACGCTACTGACGGTGAAATGCAGTTTGTAATTGCAGGATACCTGCTTGGTTATGCAGCTTTCCTGATTACCGGAGGCAGAGCAGGAGATCACTTCGGGCGTAAAAAAGTTTTCTTTTGGGGAATGTTTGCTTTTACTGTAGCATCCTGTTTGTGCGGCTTGTCACAGTCAGCTCTGCAATTGAATGTCACAAGGTTTTTTCAGGGTTTAAGTGCCTCTTTTATGGTTCCACAGACGATAGCATTTATTCAGGTACTCTTTACCGATACAAAAGAACGAGCCAAAGCTTTTGGATTGTACGGGATCACTTTAGGGACTGCCGCAGCTATCGGACAGGTATTAGGAGGGTATTTGTCAGATACTCATTGGTTTATTGAAGGTTGGAGGCTGGTGTTCTTTATCAATCTTCCTATAGGAATTATAACCCTTTGGGCCACTCATCGATATGTTACCGAAACAGTCAAACACCAAAATACAAAATTCGATTATACAGGAATATTGATTCTAACATTGGCTTTATTTTCTCTTATTTATCCTTTAATTCAAGGGCGTGAATCCGGCTGGCCGTTGTGGAGTTTTGGACTATTGATTCTATCTTTTATTCTTTTTGCATTTTTTATCTATAACCAAAAGACTAAGCTGGGTAAAAATGAGAATCCTTTGATTGATATTAGATTATTTCAAATAAGAGATTTTAATATCGGATTGATTGCAGTCTTATTTCACTTTATGTTACATACAGCTTATCTGTTATTGAGTGCGGTATATCTTCAAAACGGACTGGGTATTTCTGCTTTGGATTCCGGTTTATATTTTATTGTTCCCGGGATATTGTTTGTTGTTTCTTCTATGATGGCTTCCCGTCTGATTGTAAAATATGGGAAGAGAGTATTGCAGGTAGGGGTCATTATCCTGGCAGTAGCATTTTATTCTCAAATGCAGCTCTGGAAACCAGGAATCAGTACAGGATTGATTATTGGATTAATGGGAATCTGGGGATTTGGAAATGGGCTTGTGCTTCCTTCATTGTTGAATATTGCTCTTAAAAACGTTCCGCCACAGTACGCCGGTGGAGCAGCAGGAGTTTACTCTACTTTTCAGCAAACGGCTTCTGCTTTGGGGGTAAGTGTCATTGGAGGAGTCTTTTTCTATTTTTCAAAAGAAAATTGGCAAACAGCTTACCACTTTGGAATTATTTGTATATTAAGCTGTTTAATCATGGTGGGAATTATGTTGCAATTGCTACCCGGAAGACGATCAACAAGTGAATCTACTCAAAAAGTTATTAAAGCATAATGGAAGGTCAAAATCAATTGGCATATAAAGATGTTCCTTTACCTGTTGGGATGATCAGAATGATTGCTTCAGACAAAGGGCTTGTCGCCATTATTTGGGAAGGGGAGGACTATAAAAGAACAAAGCTTTCTCCTCCGGTAAGAGAAGAGAGACATCCCATTCTTCTACAGGCAGAACAGGAACTCAAAGAATATTTTGAAAATAACCGGACTACGTTTAGTATTCCATTGGATTTTAATGGAACAGAGTTTCAGGTTAAAGTTTGGAAAGCTTTATTGAAAATCCCTTATGGTACTACTAAAACTTATGGAGAGCTGGCAAAAATCCTGGGGGATATAAAAGCGGTTCGTGCAGTAGGAGGAGCTTTGAATAAAAATCCAATATCGATCATTGTCCCGTGTCACAGAGTGGTAGGTGCTTCAGGAAATCTTGTTGGATTTGCCGGTGGTTTGAGGAATAAATCGATTCTTCTTGACTTAGAGAAGGGTTTTACGATGCCCTCTTTATTTTAATCGAAATTGATGAAAGATATCCCGTTAAAAAATCAACTTCTTTCGGTTGAGGTTTTCGATTCTGAAAATTTTAAGAAAATTTGTGAGTACCTGGCAAGTAAGGATGCTGATCTAAAATCAGTATTGGATACACACGGGTATCCACCGATGTGGACCCGGGGAAATACTTTTGAAAGTCTGGTTCATATTATTCTGGAACAACAGGTTTCACTGGCATCAGCACTGGCGGCTTTAAGAAAATTAAAGGAGAGAACAGCGGTAATTACTCCTGAATATATTCTGACACTCACTGATGAAGAAATGAGAGAATGTTATGTAAGTCGTCAGAAGACCATTTATATTAGAGGTTTGGCTCAAGGTATTGTCAATGGAGATATAGACCTTGAAAAAATAGCTATAATGTCTAATGATGAAGTACGCCAAACTTTGATTCGTTTAAAAGGAATCGGGAACTGGACCATTGATGTATATTTAATGTTTAGTCTTCAAAGAGCAGATCTTTTTCCGATTGGTGATTTAGCGGCAGTGAATGCGCTAAAACGCCTGAAACAGCTTTCTTCCGAAACTACAAAAGACCAGCTTCTTGAAATTAGTGAGGTGTGGCAGCCCTTCCGATCGGTAGCTTCGATGATTCTTTGGCACTATTACCTTTCGAATCAGAGAAAAAAATAATTTATCTCAATTTTAATAGTATAACAGAATTTTGCCATTTTTAATGGGATTATGGTGCTTTACAAGAAAAATTAGTTATATTTTTGAAGATTATTTTACCTGCACAATTTTGAATTCAGAAATGATGGAAAGTTTTTGATGGTGCAAAAGAAATTCCCAATATTATGATGAGAAAATATTATACTTACGCTCTGCTTTTGGGGTTTCCTTTATTGGGAGCACAAACTAAAGGAGACGAAAAATCTGTTTATCAGCAGAATTGGAATATACTAGAGAAAGAAAATGAAGCTTTGGCTTTTGACGCGGATGTACAACTATCGAATGCTGAAATAACATTGGATAAAAAACTTTTTGAAGTACGAAAACAATTCCTTACTGAAACCCAGCAACAAAAATTTCCTATATACAACAGCTCGTTTACTCAGATAAAACCTTTGATCGAAAGCAGTAAGCTGTTTAAAATTTTTCAAACAATGCCTAAAGGAGGTCTGCTGCATACCCATAGTGGAGGAGTAGCAGATATGAAATGGGTGATTTCAGCGGCAAGAAAATATAAAGAATGTTATGTTTTTGATCAGAAAGACAATAAAGATTTTATTTTCGGGCAACTGGCATTTTTCGAAAATGGAAAAGTTCCCAAAGGATTTGTTAATCTTGATAAAAAGCTGGCTTCAAATTTCGGTTTTGAAAAAGAATTGCTGGATCTTCTGACTTTGAAACGTGATAATCTTTGCAGCTATAACGATTATTGGATTGAATTTGAAAAGCGCTTTACCCGTATCAATCTTTTGTTGCCGTATCGTCCTTTTTTTAAAGAATATTATAAAGAAGGGTTCCGCGAATTACTGAATGATCATGTTCAACATGTGGAAATAAGGTACGTTTTTGATGAAGTCTACGATTTTCAACATGGAAAATATCCGTTAAAGACAACGATTACCGATTTACAGGATATCGTTAAAGAAGTACAAAAATCAGATCCGCAGTTTAGCCTGAAATTAATTTATTCAAGCTTTAAATTTTTAGATTCTGAAAGTATTGAAAAGCAGCTTGAAACAGCTTTTTCGCTCAAAAAAGAATTTCCGGATATGATTTCTGGTTTTGATCTGGTGGCGGATGAAGCGGCAGGGAATAGTCTTAATTCTTTCCAGAAAAACTGGTCAAAATTGAATGAACTTGCTAAAAGATATGGAGTAGAAATGCCTCTTTTTCTGCATGCAGGCGAAAGCGCATCTGTCTTTAACAAGAATATTCTGGATATTTCTTTATTGGATAACAAAAGAATTGGACATGGCTTTAATCTGATTTACTTTCCAAAATCAATGGAATTGATTAAAAAACAGAATAAACTCGTTGAGGTGAGCCCGATTAGCAATCAGATTTTAGGGTACGTGAGCGACTTAAGGAATCACCCTGCCCGAGTATTGATGAGCAATGGGATTCAGTGTTCTATTAATAGTGATGATCCTAGTGTTTATGGATATCAAGGTCTTAGCTATGATTTTTGGGCGGCTTTTGTATACTGGGAATTGGATGTGAAAGCATTGAAGAAACTTGTTTTTAATTCAATTAATTATTCATCTCTGAACGAAAAAGAAAAGGAGAAATCTCTTGCTTATTTGAATAACCAATGGGATGATTTTGTTCAAAAGACTAATGTGGCACTAGGTAAATAGCGGGGAAGAATTTATCAGGTGATCTTTTAAATTATTCGTTTGAGCTCAATCTTAGTGAGAATAGTTTTGTGTTTAATTGCTAAATAGATGAATGAATTTCTGATATATAGTGTTATGCTGATGTAAAGGTACATTTATAGTCTGATAATTGCCTTTCAGAATTTCTACAATATCGCCATTGGGAGATACCAATGCAGATTTGCCTTGATATGAGCATTTTAGTAAATATCGATTATTTTCTATCGCTCTTAATCTCACAATGTCCAAATATTGTTTTCTGCCATAGAAAGAATTATTCATAAATTCTTCACTTGTTAGCAGTAGTAACTTGTTGGAGTTGAAGGATTTTTTTGCCACAAAATCAGAAAATAAAATTTCGTAACAAACAAAAGGAAATGAATTCAGGGTGCTCTCTATTTGGGATTCATCATCCAAATTATTCTTTAAATAGTTTGATCTGCCAAAAAAGGATATTAAAAATGGCGATGTATATTCAGTTACCGGAACATATTTTTTTTTGGTACGAAATAAAGATTTGTCTTTGTCAATATAGGTAATCCCATTGAACTTGTTAAGGGTATCATTTGAGATTTCTGAACCTAATAAAACTTTATAATTATGATGGGTAAGAAAACTATGTAAAAGGTATGATGCCTGACTATACTTAAGGTCCTTAGAACTTGTGGAGTAAAATAATTCGGGGGTTATAAGTGTTGTTCCTTTTGTTGCTTTTTTTACTTCAAGATATTTTAAAATAAGTTTGATTTTATCATAATTCGATACACTCATATGTTGTTTTGAAGGCATAAAGCAAATTATATTTTCTGTTTTAAAACTCTTATTACTTGGTCTTAGGTAGCTAAACAATGAAAGTAAAGGAATCAGAAGTAATACTGATAATAGCCTGTAATATTTTTTCTTTCCATTATCAGAAGTTATTAATAGATCGAAAACTAATGCAGTACCAATTAGCCAAACCGTTCCACCGTAGACACCGGTAAGAGAATACCATTGTACTAAAAACCATTCGTTAGCTAATGCATTTCCAAAGGTTAGCCAGGGCCATGCAATATCCCACTTTGTCAACAACCATTCGCTGATCGGCCAGAAAAAAATAAATGTTACTTTATGGCTTATTGTATTGGTTCTGATATAAGATATAGAAACAAAACACAATGTCATTACAGCAGAATTGGCAATAAAGGTTATAATGGAATTGGTCGTGTCAACAGTAAAAAGCCAGAATGTTGCAAAGACATTTAATACCAGAAATACCGGGAAGATATAGATATATTTATACCCAAAATTCTTGTTCTGAATCTGATCTGAGAATTTATATAATATGACAAGATTGGCTATAAAAATAATTCCGGCATAATTCCAGGAAATAAAAGTTAAAGCGGCAAATAAAATTAATAATCCTATATATTTCATTATTTTAGAAGGCTTGGATCAAAAGTGTTAGAATAATATCCTGCCTCACGTTCAAAAAAATTCTGATAATAATATTTTGAATTCTTGAATTCCAGATTATTTAATATAATAAATGGGACATATCTAAAATCATAATGAATGAACTTATTGATCGTATTCAGGGTCTTGTTTTTGCTATTAATATTTGCTAAAGGCTTTTGTAAAAAGCTTTCGGTGGTGGAAAAATCATTAGCTTGAAATACATGCATAACCTCGTGAGGGATGAGCTGTGCATTGTCATGCTCTGAAGATTTATATACAATGACTCCGGGATAGGTTGCCGCAAGAGTATTATATTCTTCAAAAAGATGGCTGCTATTCGAGAAGATGATCTGGCCGTTTTGTAATGTCCTTTTTAGTTCGAATTTAGATTTTGATTGTAACGCAACACCAATAGTATAAACAAATGCTACCGGCATAAGTTTATATCTAACTTCAAATTTTTCTTTTGTGATAAATTCAATTCTGCTAAATCCAAAATTAAGATGCCAATATTCCCAGAAATTTTGATTTAATGCGGCATTTTCTTTAATGGAAGTTCCTGCTGCATTGACAAGTTTTGCAGCCCACATTAATTTCCATTCATTATCTTTCTCCGAAAGCCGAACCAGCCTCTTGCTTTCGAAAGTTAAATAGCCTCCTAGAGCTCCTTGATAAAGACCTTTAAGTGCTACTTTTCCTAATTTCTCATTTTTGTTTTTATTGATAATTGCTCCAACGACACCTATAATAGAACCTATGCTCACATTATAAATGAATTCTTTACCATCTGAAGTTCTTGGAGCTTGGGCAAAGGAAGTAGGCAAAGGAAGTATAACAAGAAAAATAAATAAATAATATTTAGACATCACAAATCATTTAAAGGTTGCCATTTAAAATGGCAACCTTTTTATTATACATTTGATTTAGTAACTTACTTGATAATCAGCGCGTACTGCAGTTAATGCGCCTACGGATGTATCATTTACAACAGAACCTGACGAATCCATTGTATAGGCCATTCTACCAATGTAAAATGATAAGAACGATCCTTTTGGAAATTTCTCAAGATCCTCTTTTGTTACGGTATAACTTCCGTTATCTTCTACCTTATCATAAGCAATCTCATTGTTGGGCTTAGCCTCTCTGATTTTCAAATCTTCCTGGTTGTAAGGATTGTACTCAACACCCACTATCATACCGTTTTCGTTATTAGCATCTTTATTCCATGTAATAACGGTGCCCGGAACCAACTTGCCGTCTACAAGGCCGGAAACGCCAACTTGTACTAATTCGGGAATATAAACATGAATACCAGTGGAACCTTCTGTGCTTCCTTTACCGGTAGTACTATTCGTTGCCTGTGTAAAAACTAATTTCCCGTTTTGCTGGCTGATAATAAGTTTTTTTCCAAATAAACTGGAATTATCAACGTTGCTGATCCAGGAATTTCCAAATTCTGAATAATTAACCTGTGAGCTGAATTCTCTGCCCCCGAACGAAACAGATAACGGCTCCAAGCCTTTTGATCGGGATGATATGCTATAGAGTCTGTTTTTACTGTAAAGACCTCCTAGGTTTTCGATAAGTATATGATTCTTGGCTTCTGAGTTGTATATCTTTGATATCACATCCTGATAGGTAGAAATTTGCTCATCTGCTTTTGCAATGTTAGTGTTTTCATTGGAGCAAGATGTAGCTAATAATGCTACAATAAAGAATGAGGTGAATATTTTTTTCATAGTTATTTTTATTTATTATTGTCTTGACATAAATGCCCATTGATTAAAATTCCAGTTCCCTGCATATCCTGCATTGAAATTTTGCTCTGTGGACCATTTTCCTCTTGCTGAAACGTTATCTGTCCAAAAACTATTTCTAACTTCGTAATACTCAACAGTTACTTTATAATTATGTCCACCCGGAACAGCAACTTCAATGTTTGTTTTAGTAGGGCTGGCTACATCCCATACTTTCGTTTTTACTCCATTTGTTCCCCAAGTAGAATCATTGACGTTTCTTACGGTAATAGTACAGTAGTATTTATATTGATCATAAATTGTTTGGGCCGGTCCGTTACCGTTACCAGATCCGATATAAGGGTATGACGGACAAGGGAGATTCCTGAAAGAAGGCTTAGGCAAAGCACTCACGGTTTGTAGGTTAACGACAAGTGTCTTGTCTGGAATAGCAGGCTGTGGTGTTGTAGGTTTAGGTGGTAAAGGGTTTTTAGAACGCCCGGATGTTGTAACGACATAGGTTGCCCCTATCATAGTCGCTAAAACGACTAGTCTTGTTAATTTTTTTGTATTCATGGTTAAATTTTTAAATTTTTGCAACAATGATTCAATTTATAAATGTTGCATTTTTATAAATAGCATAGAGAGAGGGAAGACCAGCCCCGGAATGGTCACACAGATTTAATTGCCTATAGTATAAATAGGGTATTAGTTAGAAAGAAAATAGTAAATATTACTTAACGTTTATGTTGTAGTATGGATATGTATTATTAGCATCAAAAACAAATGCAGACTTGAATTTTACTTCATTGTTCTTGTAAATTTTTACATTGGCAGTCACAGCGTTGGCGTTAGAATTTTTCATAGTCACGTTCCCGTTTATGGATAATCCGACTACATTTGCACTGGTTTTAAACTCTTTGTCAGAAGGTGAGTTTGCCGGTAACTTGAAAATATATACAGTGTCCGATGTTTTTTGAGATGAATCTACAGCAGTACCTGTTATGGTTGGGGTATCATTAGCTTTAACTGAAGTTGAAACAGATAATTTTTCTTCCCAGTTTTGGAGATCACCGGTATATTTTATTTCAACTCTATAAACGGGATCATCCGTTTTTGTATTATCATCATCTCTTCCGGAACAACTTGTTATGTTCAATGATACAACAGACATTAGTGTAACTAAAAAAGATAGATAGAAATCCTTTTTTTTTCTCATTTCAGGTTATAGTTTTTTGCAAAATTAGCAAAATTTTTAATATTCCAATGTTTTTTTAATAATTTTTTAACGGAATATTGTAAATGATTTAAATATAGTAAGATAGGTGTGAAAATAAGTTTTAATAAACACTGATGTTTGTCGACTTTTTAATACAGATGGAGCGGGTGTAAGTGATCGGAGTATTGGTGTGAAGAATGTATAATCTTATATGAGTTCGATGAATTTTTTAGCTTTTGTAATGAGGTAAGTTGCTCTGCAGATATTCTCTAATAAACCATCTTAATTCCTGATTTTACTTGGAATTAAATTATATTTTCTCTTAAAAGCTGCCGAGAAATGCCGCGGATTTTTATAGCCAATGATTTCAGAGATTTCATTGATATTCAGATGCCCTTCAAGAAGCATCTTTTTTGCTTCTTCCATTTTTAAATCATTCCAAAAGTTAAATACAGTAGTTCCAAAGAGTTCTTTAAAGCCTTTCTTTAAAGTAAATTCATTAGTGCCAACTTGATGGGCAAGATCAACTAAGGAGCAATTTGTATTAAGATTACTTGCAATAAAATCTCTCACGGCGTATATTTTTTCTTCATCTTTTTTATGAAATGATGATTTTAAAGAAGTGTTATCAAATAGTTGCTCCAGCTGTAGAAGGAGAAGTTCGGCAACTTTTGCTTCCAGATAGATTCTTTTAAAGATTCCTTTTCTTTCGCAATTTATAATATCATTAAGAATCTGATACATTTCCAGATTAATCCTGCAATGATCGGGGTTGATGAGAGATGAACTTCGTTTGTCAATAGAATTTCTAAAAGTATTAAAGAGGTCAGAATCTTCGGGGAGGAATTTTTTGAAAAATTCAGGAGCTAAATTAATTTCCAGAATCTGCATTTCATGGCCATCAAACTCCATTTGACCACACATTTGGTGGGCATAAATGATATTATGCTGATAGCTGTCAAAGCTTACCCTATCCTGGAAATTTTCAGAAAGAGCCGAACTTTTACCTTTTAATGCAAAATGCATTTCAACACTGTCAAAATCTGCTTCAAAATAAAGCAGTATTTTATTTTCTAAGGAAACATTTCCAAAGCCGATATGAACATTCTCAAAACAAATCTCATGATAAAAGCCTTTTCCATAGGGGGGCTTCAGATGAGTAATGCACTCTTTGATGTCACCATCTGTGATGAAATAGGCGTTGGGATATTGTCTTTCAATGAGTGTTCCTCCCACTTTGTCGTCATAGAGTCGTAATGTCATTTTATTTTCTTTTAATTAGAATTCTCCTTTTCACGGACTTTTTACTCCCTTTTGCGTACCTACATTCTTTACTATATCAGTTACATTTGCACAAAGATAATAATTATTTAGAATGATTCTTAATAATAATCGCTTTCATATAAAAATGGATAGAAAAATAACAGAAAAGAATTTACAATGAAAGATTTTAAGACCATACAGGGGGAATTTAGAGTGGCCAGAAAAGAATACATTACGCCTCATTACATCAGGATTTTTCTTACAGGTGAAAAAGTACCGCTAGTTGCCAACACAACGATTGGAGGGAACAATAAAATTCTTGTTCCCCCAAAAGGAGCAGATAAAATTCACTTTCCTGAGTTTGATGATGAGAAAATGCAGTGGAAGCCACAACCTGAAGAAATTCGCCCCTACATAAGAACGTATACCCATCGTGGAATTGATCTTGATGCCAATGAAATCTGGATAGATTTTGTGGCCCATGGAGATGAAGGTCCGGCTTCAGCGTGGGCGATTCATGCGAAGAAGGGGGATCTTTTGGGTGTTTTAATGAAAGAGGGAAAAACAGAATTGTATGCAAAAGCTGACAACTATTTTTTAGTAGCAGATGCCACAGGAATTCCTGTGATTGCTTCTATCCTGGAAGATTTACCTCCATCGGCAAAAGGGATTTGTATTCTCGAAGTTGATAACAAGGTAGATGAGCAGGAACTTCATACTCTGGCAGATATCAGTTTTGTCTGGCTTCATAACGAAAACCCTCAATATGGCAGCTATCTGACGGAAGCAGTAAAGCAGCAAATATTACCCGAGGAATCACGCTCAGGATATGTTGCCGCAGAATTTTCTTCCGTTAAGAAAATCCGTAATTATCTCCGAAAAGAAAAGCAATGGAAGCAGGAAGAGTTATATGCGTATTCTTATTGGAAGTCGGGAGTGTCAGAAGATAAATCAGCCATGGAAAGACATATAGAAAATGCAGCAAAATAAGATACAGCTAAGCCATGTCCTCTACCGTGTCGAGGAATTGCATCTTGCCGTTAGAAAACTTCGTGATGCGGGGTTTGTGATAGAATATGGAACAGATCCTGTGGATGCTTATAATGCATTCATCTGGTTTGAGAATGGTGTTTTTATAGAGATTTACCATAATTCCGGGCTTCCATTCTATATTAAATGGATGATGAAAGTTTTTGGATATCGGCCCATTTTAGACAGAATGAAACAATGGGAGAAAGTAGGTCAGGGTTGGTGTGAATGGGCTCTGGAATCTACTATGGAAAATTTAAATTCAGAAAAAGAGTTTTTCAAAAAGGAGAATCTTCCTTTTCGATTTCATAAAGCCAAAAGAAAAGATGTTGATGAAAATATTCTGAAATGGGATCTCCTGATGCCGGATGATATTGATTTTCCTTTTTTTATGTCTGCTTATGTTCCCAACCCAAAACCTAAAGAAATTAACCATCCCAACGGAATTAAAGGAGTGAAAAATATTTTGGTCGGAACCGATAGTTTGAATATTTCTATGTTGAATCAATTGCTTCCTGATCAGAGTGGGTTGCAGCTTATTCCCGGGAAAGGTCTACAGACTGTTGAATTGATGGGTTCTGATCTGAGAATTGAAGATATTTTAAAACGTTGACTTTTTACCCTTAAAAATGGTATGACAACTTAATTATTTAAAGAAAAAAGAATGAAATATTCAAATAAAATAAGCTGGTCTTTTGTAGCAGCTATAACAGTGTCGATATGTTGGCTGATTGGTGATATTTTTGTTGCCGGATTTGACTCCAACCCGGCTGATTATCCTTTGTTTTCAAAAACATATGCAGATCAGGTAAATGTAGAATTTGCGACTTTAATGTTGGAAGGATCAACACCGAGGCTGATGTTCGGAGCTTTGATCGGTGCACTTACGGGACCATTGCTGCTTCCTGCTACCTGGTTGGTTTACCAATTTTTTAAAGATACCCAAAAATGGTATGCTGTTTTTGTTTACTGGGTGTTGTTGGTTGGGGTGGTTTTATCTCCTTTAGGGCATGCCGGTTTTTTTTATGTAGGAGAAATTTATAAAGCAGTCTATCATACCGATGCTGTAGATCATCCTTATCTTTTGGAAACTGGAAGTGGGTTTATGAAAATGCTTAATATAGCTTGGGGAGCTGCAATTGGAGTGTTGGCCATAGGATGGATTTCATTTGCAGTATGTATTATTTTAAATAAAACCCTGCTTCCAAGATGGATGACTATCCTCACACCGTTTATCCTGACAATGTTTATTATTCCGGTTAAAAGCCTTCTGCCGCTTCCTTATTCGGGATGGGTTGGAGGAGCGATATTTAATATTGCTTATCTTATATTCTTTAGCACACTGTTTTTGCTTTTCAGAAAGAAACTTGATACAGTCCATGTTATAAACTAGTACCATAATATCTATATAGTAAATTTGCAATTGAGCGCTTTTTAGTGCTCAATTTTTTTTGAGTCTTTTTAGAAGTACAACCCACAAATTGAATTGACAATGTTAAAAAAACACAGTTCATTTATCAATATCCCACTAATAAAGAGGTGAAGGCCTCTGTCCAATCTTCATTATATATTTTTCAAACGTCTGTAATCCTTGCAAATTCAATTTTCGACTTCTTGTCTTACAAACTAAAAAACACCTGCTTTACGGGTGTTTTCTTTATTTTTTTCTATTGGGTTGGTGAAGGTGATTTTCTATCAATTTCTTCTGGATGGACACTTGGGTGGACTTTTGCATGGATAAAAATTGTGTCATTCATCTTCTTTGGAGGTATCATAATGTCTGAATTTACACCCAAAACAATTATATTTTATTATTCAGATATACTTAGGGACAAAGATAATTTGTGTATGGTGTTTGATTATTAGTCAGTTATGTTCTTTTTCATTTTTAACATCTGCATTTCTGCTTCAAGATCATTCAGCCTGTCATAAAACTCTGCAGGATCGGGTAAGTTAAAGTTAAGATGTAGTTTTACTTCCCAAACTTCTTTGATTGTACTTGGGTGTATATTTTGAGTCGGGTAATTTCTTCTGTTGTCAGATTTACAGATCAGGTTATCGTATTTCTTGATTCTGTTTAAACATCTTTTAATCAAACCGTCTTCCACTTCGTTAGAGATGATTGCGTAGAGTTTATTATCTTTTATCCCATGAATCCAATCGTCCACAAACTGAGCAATCACATGCGTTCTGTCCGGCAATGTAGGAAACATTGAATTTCCTTCTATTTCAAACATTCTAAACACTCCATTATTAAGGTTAGGGAGTCTGAAGGTGGGTAAGGTTTTAATAAAGTTCGGATCGTTATATCCCTGCAGGTATCCTGCCTTCAATTTGGTGCCTACCAAAGCGATATTATCACGGTTATGAGCATCCACAGTAATGACCTGTGGAACCTGATGGGTAAAATCGGATGGAAGAACTGTTGAATCACTTTTGTTTCCTGATGACATCTCTCCAATACCCAAAACAAGCCATTCGGAATTTATTGCGAGTGATGAGCAAATTTTTTCGATCACGTTGAATTTAGGCTCTGTTCCGTTAATATAACTTCTGATATTGGACTCATTTACGCCTATCATACTACCAAACACGGAGTTATTGCCATTCGCGAAATGATCAACAAGTTGTTTTATACGAAAATTTATTCCATTCATAATCAAATATTTAAATCTTGATTCGAGAATTTTTTCGAATTTTCATTTGGTTATACGTAAAACTTTACGATATTTGTCTCGTACAAAAGACAAACACGCTAATGGACAAAACTACTAAAAAAAGAACGTATTACAATACAGAAATTCTGAATATTCTAAAGCAACGTTACGGTTGTTCGCTCGACTTCATTCGTAAATCTTTACGTGGGGACAGAGTGGGTGAAAAACCGGATATGCTTAAAAAAGAATATCGGTTTTTTTTAAACAAAACAGAGCAGGCTATTTACAGCGAAGCACAGTCACTTAATAACAAAATACCATGAAGAAATTATTACAAACCTTATTCTGTCATAAAGAGATCGATGTGATAGATGCTAAAACAGGAAGAAAAGAAATCGCCACCTACAACATCATTTTAGGAATATTTTTTAAAATAAAGTACAAGCCTAACTAAACGATCCAACACCAAATAATAAAATAGCGAAAAAAATTATGCCGTTTCAGTGGGGCAATATGTTAACAGTAACAAAAGATGAGCTTGTTCCAATGTATTTTAACACCCTGGATGCTTTACAGAAAAAGATTCAGAGATACAGAAATTTACCCTTTGGAATAAAGCAGGTACGAAAAGGAGGAAATGGTCGGCAAATGCTTATTGATTTTGATTCTTTACCTAAAGAAATACAAGACAGTATCGGAGATCCTCGAAAAATGCAACATCCGATAATTCCCTTCTTTCAGTTTGATCCCTCAGCAGTACGATACTTTACAGATTTCAGATTTGAAGACGGAAGCCCGTTAAAAGAAAGCTTTAAACAGGAATATATAACCAATGCGAGTGTTCTTCTGGCGGCAGAAAGGTTAAGAATGGCCCGGTTAGAAGAATGGAAAAAATTAAAAAAAACTTCGGGACGCGGTTTACTTCCATCTATTTGTACTGATATCGTGACATTCAATGAGTACTTACCAAAGCTTTTCGGGGTGCAGCACACCATACCATCTTCTTACAGAGCATTTGACAGAATATGGAAACCGTTTTTCAACACGTTCGAAAAAGGATATAATTATGGAGGTCTTATTTCGGGAAAGCTTAAGAATCAGAACAGAAAGTTGATGACAGATGAAATGATTGCCTTATTAAACGACATATTTGCCGGTCAGGAATATAAACCCTCAAGAACAGAGGTGGCTAATCAATACAAAGCTTTCATCAAGGGAGAACTGGAAATTATTTCCAATGCAACCGGAGAGATCTACGACTGCACCAACCTAACAAAGTTCAAAGAAATATCAGACAGCTCCATTATTGCCTGGCTGGGGAAATGGGAATTTAAAATAGGAACTTTCTCAAAACGTTCGGGAGACCGACAGAAACTTATGCAGGAGTTTATCCCATGGCATAAGCTTACAAAAATTAAAGAAGCAGGAACTCTCATTTCAATTGATGACAGACAGCCTCCTTTTATGTATGACAAGAAAAGAAGCAGGGTTTGGTTTTACATGGGGATTGATTTAGGATCCGAAGCCTGGACCTGCTGGGTTCATGGGAAAACCAAAGAGGGAATCATCATTGAATTTTACCGTCAGATGATCAGGAATTATACAGAATGGGGATTTAACCTTCCTCTGGGGTTAGAATGTGAAAGCTCCTTAAACAGCAGCTTTAAAGATACTTTTTTAAGAAATGGAGCCATGTTCGACAGTGTCAATATTTATGCAAACCGGGCAAGATCAAAAGCGATCGAAAGAAAGTTTGAGGAATTAAGATACAGACATGAAAAAAGCCGATTGGGCTGGATGGCAAGACCTCATGCAAAGAAAGAGGAAAATCAGAAAAGTGGTGCTGAGGAGATTTTTATTCCTTACGACGATATTATAGACCATTCCTTACATGATATTGAAATATGGAACAATTCACCTCATGCTGTTCATACAGACAAGACCCGCTGGGAAGTCTTTTGTGAGATGCAGAACAAAAATACTCAGCCCACCAACTGGAGAGCACTGCTCCCTTATCTTGGTAAAGAAACCACTTCGAGCTGCAATGCAGGAATTATCAATTTTCGCAATACAACCTATGTTTTGGGAATGGATGGAGAAATAACATTGGGAGAAGATTTGATAAGACTCATGAAATATGTGGAAGGAAGAGAATTTACCATTTTCTGGCTTGACGGAAATGATGGCAGCACTTTAAAAGCAATGATTTATTATGATGATATGATGCTTTGTGAAATTCTTCCCCATCCGGAATATTCAAAATCCAGACATGAAAGAACAGAGCAGGGAGATCTCAACAGAAAACTGATGTCAGCCTACGAAAATACAGTAAACTCTTTTATGGCTCAACAAAAGAGAGAGATAGAAGAGATAACGGTCATTGACCATCGTAAAAAAACATTGAATAATAAATTTCAGATACCGGGAAGAAAAAAATATACGTCAAGTGAATCTCTTCCTCAGGAAGTTATTTTAGAAGAAAGTGCAGGCTATAACTATGAAAGAACAGAAGAGACAGCGAGAAGCTGGAAATCAAATTTCAGATAACACAAAATAAAAATATGGAGATCAATAAAGAATTAAAACAACAGATTCGCAACGCTATGCTGCAAGGCCGGAAGAATTTCGGAGGTACCGATGCTGCGTTCGCGAAATCTTTAAATATAAGCAGTTCGATCTATAGTCGGATAAAGAAAGGAGATACAGAAAAGGTTTTATCGTCCGGAGAATGGTTGAATATCGGGAGAAAGTTTCAGGTTAACCTTCACAAAAACGATTGGAAATTTGCAAGAACAGAGGTCTATGAGCAAATGTCTGAGAGTTTTATTTTCTGTCAAAAAACCAAAAGCTCAATGATCCTGGTAGATGACTGCGGGATTGGAAA
Source organism: uncultured Chryseobacterium sp. (assembly GCA_963518055.1). GTDB lineage: Bacteria > Bacteroidota > Bacteroidia > Flavobacteriales > Weeksellaceae > Chryseobacterium. The sequence goes on along the minus strand of CAUQIC010000013.1, from coordinate 58,535 downwards.
GACAGAATGTGCCAAAGCTATTATTTCTCAAATGAAAAATGCTTTTTATGTGGACGCTTCACAAACCCATACGAAAGTAAGATTTATTAAGCAGTTAGCTATGACATTAGGCTGCGAAACCAAAGGGAAATACCATGAGGTCCTTGAAAACGTAAAATACGCTTTAAACATTCTTGAAAACCCTTTTATCTGTATTGATGAAGCAGGAGATTTAGAATACAGTGCTTACCTGGAACTAAAAGGAATTATGAATGATACCGTTGATAACTGTGCCTGGTTCATGATTGGAGCTGATGGCCTCCGAGCAAAGATTACCAAAGGAATCAATAATCATAAAGTAGGGTTTGCCGAGATTTTCAGTCGTTTTTCTGATGATTTTGTCACTCTTGTTCCCAGAGGCCCGGAAGATCGGAAGAAGTTTTACACCAAGCTTATCGGAGATGTTGCTTACGTCAATCTTGAGGATAAAGCATCCATCAATGAAGTGATCAGAAGTTGCATGGTAAAAATAGATTCTCCTTATATAACCAGAAAAGGAAATGAAGATGGAAAAATCAAATCATTAAGATATTTAAAAACCCTTGTCAACATTAATAAATCATGAAATCAATATCCGTAAAACAAGCCCTATCAATTGTCTTCAAACAATTTGAGTTTAAAGATGTGTGGTTGAAGAGCTTTGGCCGCCCCGAAACAACAGGTTTTTGGTACCTGGGGGGTGCTGAAAAACATGGAAAAACAACTTTCGCGATGATGCTCGCAAAATATCTTGCCGGCTTCGGAAAAGTACTGTATGTGTCTGCTGAAGAAGGATTTTCAAAAGATATCATCTCAGCTATGGTTTTCGCCGGGCTCTCAGACACTGAAAAGAATTTTAAACTTTTAGATTATATGCCCTGGGAAGAACTCCTTCAGAAATTTGAATCCAGAAAGTGTCCCAAGATCATATTTATTGACAATACAACAGTTTACCGGGACGAAATCACCAGAAAAATGGTACTGGAACTGAAGGAAAAGCACAAAAATAAACTGATCATTTTTGTAAGCCATGAAGAAAAAAGCCTTCCGGATAGCGCGCTCGGAACCGTTTGGAGAAAATTATCCAAGATTATTATCCAGGCCGAAGGATTGAAAGCCATCATCTCCGGAAGATGCCCGGGCGGGACATTAAATATTAACGAAGAAAAAGCAAACCTCTATTGGGGAACCATAACAACAGAAAATAAATAATTATGAATACCAGACAAAATATTTTAACAATCGCATTACAATACGACAGCTATGGAGAAAAATACCTGACAGATTTTGACAGAATGTTTATCCATAAAGAATTAAGCTCCATTTGGAACGAGACAAACTACGTGATTCCTGAAGAGGTGGAAGGTAAAATCCAGATAAAAATGAGAATCATCAATCAGCTTCAATGGGAATCACCTTATTAACAGTACAATTTGAAATCTATCTGAAGGTGCTTATTTCTTCAGTCTCTTTAAACCCCAATAAACCTCAACTTAAATAAAAAAAAACAAAATATAATATGATTACCCAAACATTAAAAATTTTATCAATAGAAGAACTTGAAACAGAACTTCATAACAGAAAACAACAGGAAGCCCAAAAGCGTGAAGAAAAACGCCATCATTATGAAAGCCTGAAGAAATCTGTTATCAATGACCTGGTACCGGTTGCCGATCAACTCTCTGCAGAGATTCAGGGTTTTAAAGCAAAAGCGTTCTCTGAGTTGGGTTCTTTATTTGATCTTTTAAAAGATTACAGTAAAAGGCATCAGGACGGAAAAGGAAATTTTAAAATCGAGGACGAAAATTTTAAAATTCAATTTAAGAGACAGGGAAAAGGAACCTTCGACGAGCGTTCTCATCAGGCAGAAAGGCATATCATCGACTTTTTAACTTCGAAATACGAAGGTGACCCGGATACCAAAGATTTAATCATGTCGCTTCTTGAACGTAAAAACGGAGCTCTTGATATTCTATTAGTTCAAAAGCTATATAGTATGGAAAATCGATTTGAAGATGAAAACTGGAAAGAGGGAATAAGGTTATTAAAAGAAAGCTACCGATTTTCATTAAGCAAAGATTATATTTCTTTCTTTAAAAAAGATGAAAACAATGAATGGCTTGGGATTAATTTAAATTTCTCGTATTAGAATGAAACAATTCCTTCGTGATGAAAATTCTCCTACCCCTTGACAACGGTAAGTTAACCGTTCTCAACAACAGTATGCAGATTCTGGATATGCTCAGCCTCCATACGCAACCCAGGAAACTAAAAAGCAGCATCTCCATCTGTATGGAACTCAGAACACAGCTTCTGCAAAGAGCCATTAAGGTGAGGCATAGAGATAGGTCATTTATTTTAAAACTTTCTTACTATAAAGCGGATGCACTCTGGCACTTTTTAAAAGAATTTGAAATTTACTTTCCTGATGATTTCGGAAGCTATGAAAACAATGCGATCCTTCTGATGAAAAATGAACTGCATAAGCAATTGCTTTAAACAACCATTACATACACTTTACATATGATTAAAATAAACTGTCACTGGTACAGCCATGAAGAAATAAAAGAAGGCCTGGAGAAAAAGGGATATACTATTATTACCTTAGAAACAAGCACAGATCCCAGAGACTATCCTTTATATGAAACCCATGCCCTGAAAAACAACGAAGAGCCCAATGCGCTTACTATTCTAAAAAGCGTAGCCATTAGAGAGTTTCAAAAAAAGCCTCCCTTGTTATAATAAAACGACTGTCTGAAAAGGCAGTCGTTTTTTTGCTAAAAATATTCCCGGTCATCAGCTTATGTTTTATCATCATTAATGGGTTTTTTCTCGTTTCTGTTTGAATAGATATTCTTATAATTTACCTGAATAATTATAAAAATGTCTTCATGACTTTACCCTCCCTCTTTTATTTTTTCATCCACGAATATGCCTACTAAAAGAATTCGTGTATAAGGGGCAAAAAACAATGCGCGATTTTCCACGAATAAAAATCGCCTTGACTCGTAAAAAAATGCGTTTTAATTTTGCATATATGTCTTACAACAATAAAAACTACATCAAACGAGCCCGTTACATTATAAGTGTTTATAATGCACACAAGCACGCTGATGTTCCGGATACAAAGATTGTAAGACATACTTTTCCCAAATACAACATTCACCTTTCCTACAGACAATGGATGAATATTAAAGGAATGGTGATTCCTAAAGAGGAAACCCAACTTACCTTATTTTAACTTGGAGTTACCGGATTAAAGCTATAGCGTAGGATCTGGGCGCGGTTTTCATCCGGACTCGCCGAAAAATCTTCATGTTGAGTGGTGAAAATGATTTCTCTCACTTTAAACCCAAGATGATTTTTGCTCGTACTTTTCACCAACGTTCTTGAAAGGGGTGAAAAATAATCTTTACTCCAACCCTGCAGAGCCTGATAGAGTTTCTGTTCGATTCTTAAAAAATCCAATCCTTGTTTTCTCTCTTCAATAGGAGCCTGATGCCATGTCTGATGAGTATCGTTGGCCACCAGTTGAAATGATATCGGTACATTTCCTAACTGCCCGTTGGCCGACATCTCGGAATAAGAAGCTTCAGGAAAATCAACATCATAGACGGCTTCCGGAAAATCAATGAATAAGGCAGGATAGATTACCGGTGTCTGTGTCCCGGAGACCTTTTCAAGTTGTCCCAATTGTTGATCGATGTATTGTATCTCGGGAACCTCCTGGGCAATTCTTTCCTGAAGGTCTAATAATAATTGTACATAAAAATATTCTTCCATAAGTAGTAAATATAGTTTCTCAAATTAGTTTCTGATTCTGAATAGCTTGATCTGACAGAGACTCATTTTATTCCCCGTTTATACTATTTCACAGTACAAAATTGAGCTTTAAACAGGGCATTTTAAAAAAGGTGTGCAATCCTTGCGCTCTTATTTTCAAAACGTTGCGCTATGTTGGAAATTTGTACTCACAAAACAAACACAACACTTAATTATTAGTATGGATTCACTATCTGCAGCGGCATTAAAAGTCGCAGTTACCCAAATAGGGCAAGAAGAAAAACCCTTGGGTTCGAATTGGGGAATTCCGGTTAAAAACTATCTGGCATCCGTAGGAATTAATTTTCCGGCAAGCTGGTGTATGGCTTTTGTATACTGGTGTTTTAATGAAGCTTCAAAGCAGAACAAAACCATCAATACAGCCATCAAAACAGGAGGAGTTTTATACGCATGGAATAATGCTCCAAAAGAAAAGAAATCTTTAAAACCTTCTGTAGGTTCAGTATTCATTATGGACTTCGGAAAAGGGCTGGGTCATACAGGTTTTGTTGAAAAATTTGACACTCAATTTATTTACACCGTGGAAGGAAATACCAATGACAACGGAAGCCGTGAAGGGATCAAGGTATGCCGAAGAAAAAGAACACTATCATCAATTAAGGGGTATATACAATATTAAAATGAAACAATTTATTTTCTTCATATCGCTATTTTTTGTTTCGCTGGTTCAGGTTTCTTGTCTTCACAGGAAGCCTTCGGAACCGGTGATCATCGAAAACACGAAGGAAGTTCTTACAATTGTTAAAGACACGATTTTCAGAACCGAAGCAGACAGTACTTATTACAATGCCTTTATAGACTGTAGTCATGGTAAACCTGTTGTAAAGGCATCTGAAATGAATGAAAAGATCAGTCACAAGGCTGATCCATCTAAAAGCGGTTTACTGGCTCCGAGAGTTTCGTTGATCAACGGAATGTTATCGGTAGAGTGCCATAAACAAGCGCAAGAGTTATTGAAAACATGGCGGGAAACGTACACCAAAGAACACGAGAAAACACCAATTTACATTGAAAAACCAATATACAAAGCACAGCCTTTGTCATGGTTTCAGGAAACACAACTATGGCTCGGAAGAATCTTTCTCGCACTGCTCGCCCTGTTCGCTCTTGTCTTGATCATAAGATGGAAAAGAATCATTTAACATTCTATTAAACAATAAAAAATGAACAGAAAAAAGATTTCTGATTCAAAATATGTACAACAACTTTTTAAAAAATAATTAAAAAATGTCACAAGGAAATGGAACACCAAAAGTAAAAGCGAATGTGGCTTCAGGCAACTTACTTCGTCAGATTCAAGTAATCGACGGCGTTGCAGGGATCGTGGGAACAGCTTTCAAGACAGCCAATATTGGCAAAGTGGAGAGAGTTTACTCACCGGAAGACGCTAAAACAAAAGGGTACACTGAACAAGACGAGCCGTTTTTGTTTCAGGCAATTAACGAATTTTATCAGGAGCTTGGAGGTAGCCAGGAGCTATGGATCTTAGGAACAGATGCTAAAACAACAATGAAAGCTGCCGTTACGAGTACCAATGAAGAGGGGGTAAAAAAACTTCTTAACTACTCCGGAGGCAGAGTAAATTTAGTAGGGGTTTGCAGAAAACCGGATGTTACTTACGTCTCGCCTGCAGGCTTTTTAGACCAAGATGTTGAAGACGCAGTAATTGCTTCAAAAACATTAGCTGAATATCAGCAGTCGATCAACAAACCGGTAAGAATTTTAATCGAAGGGAGAGTAATCGACGCATCTGTAGTTCCTTCTTTTGAACCGAGCTCTGCTGAAAACACTTTTGCTGGAGTCGTTCTTGGAGGGTCGAGAAAAGATGGTTCTGCATCGGTAGCATTAGTACTGGGAAGAGCTTGCAAATATCCGGCTCATGTGAAAATCGGAGATGGACAAAACGGAGCTTTAAGCATTACAGAAGCGTATATCGGTCCGGATAAGGTAGATGAAATTTTTGTTGAAAAATTAGACAAGTTTACAGACGCAGGTTTTATCACCTTTCATACCAGAGAGGGAGCAGCAGGCTATTACTTCAGTGTCGATAAGATGGCAGGAGCAGATGACTTCAGAACGTTGGTTCACGGAAGATTGATCGATAAGGCACAAAGAATTTCTACGGCTACAGATACTCCATTCCTGGAATCCTCCGTAAGAATGGCAGCAGATGGAAAGCTTAATGAAGCGGATGCAATTTACCTGGAAGAAGTTACAAGAACTCAATTGTTAACCAATATGGCAGGACAAATCAGCGGAGCTCAGGTATTGGTTCCAACAGATCAGGATTTAATCAACACAAGTACCCTGGAAAAAAGAATTCAAATCCAGCCACTGGGCTATATGACTTGGATTGTACTTAACATGGGATTAACAAAAACAATTTAATTTAAAACATGGCTAATATCAATATTACATCATCAGAATGCGCATGGGCTCATTTTGAAGTGAAATTATTATCAAAAGTAATCAAGGGACTAAGAGGGTTCTCTACAAAAAAGACAGTGGAATCCGAGCATATCTACGGTTCAGGAAATGAACCTATTGATATCATGAAAGGAAACACGAAGTATGAAGGTAATGTGAAACTTTTAGGTTTTGAAGCTGATGCTTTAAACAAAGCAGCGCAAGCAGCCGGATATGATGATATCACTGAAGTTCCTCATGAGCTTATTGTGATCACGATTTCTTACAAGAAAAGACCGGTGGATAAAATCACAACCATTGTTACATCAGGAGTTCAGTTCACAGAAGATGGTTTTGAAATGGAACAGGGAGCTAAAAACAGAGAAGTTACTCTTCCTTACATCGCGATGAGCAGAAGAATGATCTAATCACAAAACAAAAATTAAACAAAAAATAAAATGGCAAACGACAAGTTACAAGAGATTTTCAACAACAGAAAGTCTAAAGAAGAAAAGAAAACCAAAGAGTCCAAAAAAGACGCAGTAAAAGATGTAACTCCTTTTGAGGCAAGATATACTGCTAAAAAGCTGGATGAGTGGAAAAGAGAGTACGGCAACAGAGACCTTATTTATTTGAAGGTGGATGACTTCCTTGCCGTGCTCCGTCCACCTAAAGCAGACGATTTGGGTGACTACCTTACAGCCATCGGCTCCAACGGTATGAGTAAAGCCGTAGCCATGATTGTAGAACAACTTTGGATTGAAGGAGATTATCAGCTTATCGAAGATGAGGATTGTTTTATCGCAGTATTCCTGCAGATGAATAACATTTTAGAAAGCAAGAAAGCCGAGTTTTTTCGCGCATAGTGAGAACGGTCAGAAGTCATTCTCTGATAAAAAGACCGAAGGTATAGAGTTTCTGATTGTTTTTGGAAGTATGCAGTTTGGAGCCGATGCTTTAAAGAATTGGGGTGATGAAAAATTTTTCTATCGCACCGGAATAGCCTTAGAAATTTGGAAAAAACAAGGCGAAAGAAAATTTTAAATTATGAGTATTACAAATAGTCAGATAAACGGAAGCTTTCTAGAACAAATAAGAAGGTTTAACGAACAGGCCAAACTAGCACAAGCCTGGGATCAGCTAAAAAATGACATCTCAGTAGCACTGAAGGCAGCATTAGGCGATATTAAGGAAGGATTTAAACAAATTGGCCGTAATATCAGGGATAAAGCTTATAGTATTAGAGATACTTTAAAGAATCTGCCCACAACCATACCGGATGGAATTCAGGACTGGTATGGAAAGTTTAAGCAAGCCACCATCACCAATTATAACAAGTTTAAAGATTATATGAAGGTAAAGCTAAGGGTACCGGGCGCATCTGCACCGGTATCTGGAACTGCCGAAGGAGCTTCTCCGGCAGCTGGCTCTCCGGATGATCAAGAAAAAGGTTTTTCTATCAGCAAAATATTGGGGGGCGGTCTTAAAGCAGCGGGAGATGCAGCTTTGAATCTTCTTAAAAGTGGTGCTTCAGCTGCCATTTCAGGAGCTATACAAAAAGAGAAAGACATTTCCGGAATGACAAGGATGCTTGGCAAGGGTGGCGCTGCTGATGCTTATAAAAACATCAATTCAGATGCTAATCATTCAGCCTATGATGTTTCAACATTATTGGATGCCAACAAGGCTCTGATCTCTGTGGACGGAGATGCTCAGAGAGCCAGAGAGGAAATAATGAATCTGGCCAATGCCATTAGTTTTGCAGGTGGAGGCACAAAGGAGCTTTCGAGCCTTTCCGATCAGATGAAAGAGATCAAAAGCCAGGGCTATGCCTCCGGAGACCAGCTTAAACAATTTGGAGCCGCAGGTGTTGATATTTATGCCGCATTATCATCTTCTACCGGAAAGAGCATTGAACAATTGAAAGGGATGAATATCACTTATGATATGCTAACGAAATCTCTTGCTGATTCCCGAGGAAAAGGAGGGTTGTTTGAAGGAGGCCTCGAAAGCCAGGCTAATACTGCAGAAGGTAAATGGGATATGATTAAGAAAACTTCTACCAGCGCACTTACGGAGATAGGAACTGCCTTTATGCCTCTCATATCAAGTGTTTTAGATATTGGTGTTAAACTCGTGCAAGGTTTTGAACCTCTTATGACTCTGGTGAAACCATACATTGATGAGGTTGTGGGAAGCTTAGGGATTGCGTTAGATTTTATCATGAATCTGGGAGGGGAAACTAATGTTTGGGGAGGATTTGTAACGACTATCCAGGAGTATTTTTCAATAGTATGGAGCACATTAGGAAGTGTTTTTGGGGCAGTATGGAGTATTGTAGGTGGTATCATTGATTGGGCTTCAAAAAGTATGTTGATCAGTGATATTTTCACGGGTGTCTACAAAGTATTAGGTGCAGTTTTAAGCGTAGTGGGATGGCTTGCCAATGGTGTTAAATCAATATGGGATGATGTGTTGAGACCTATTCTTGACAAAATAGAAAGTGCTTACCGTTGGATCAGAAAAATTGTTACCGGAGAAGAAGTTGCGATTGAGCCTAAAGTTAAGATTACTCCTCCAAAAGATTTCACAAAAGATTTCAAAGAACAGCAAGCAGGATTCAATTTCAATAGACCGGGTGGTGCCGATCTTACGTCAAGAAGTAAACCTACCGCTATTAATCAGGGAGAGAATCTTAGAAAAAATAATGCTTCAAAATCGAAGGAAACAGGAGATACCGTTTCCGGTGGTGGGCAAAAAACGATCAACATCACCTTAGGGAAATTCTTCGATACCATCCAGTTTAATACCCTGAATTCAGGAGAAACATCAGACCAGTTAGAAAGTATAGTAATGGAATGCCTGGGGCGTGTTCTATATAACGGAGCAAAAGTAATGTAAGATGCAGACAGTTTTTGATTTACAAAATTTATATAAGTCCTATTTTTCAAGGACTCCTTTTAACCTGCCCAATTCAGGAGATGAGGTTACAAGAGATTTCAGAAATCTCGGTCCTTCAAAAAATAAAAACAGAGGAGAGATCTTTTCCAACACCAAAGGAATTGCATTTAACAAGACCGGTGCATATGGTCAGGATATTTGGTTTCCCGCTGAATTCAGAATCAATGGAAATGTTAAAGAAACTCTGATAATAGATACCTGCACAATTGCTGTCAATCTCAGCAAGACTATTGTGAGAACAGCAGTAAGTGAAAGAAAGGGAACTGTGAAGGAAATGTTTAGTATCGATGACTATAAGTTTACCATCAGGGGCTTTTTAATCGATAAAACCAGAAAAGTACCGGAAGGAGATATCAACAAGCTCAAAATGATTTTTGAAACAGATCAACCGGTAACACTCCATGGAGGATATCCTGAGATATTTCTGAAAGAGAGTACCCGCATAGCCGTTACATCGTTGGATTTTCCGGAAGTACAAGGGCAGGCACACTGGATAAGACCGTTCAGTTTAACCTGTGAGAGTGATTTTATTGCAGATGTAAAAGATTTAGAAGTACCGAAAAAAAATGCTAATACTAACTAGTGACATCTCTATTGCAGATGTAAAAGACATAAAAGCGAGCAAGGTAACCTGGAAAAGCGAAGTAGGATCTTTTATTGATTCGTGTACGATAGAGCTCCCAAGAATCAGTTATTTAAAAAACAATAAAGCACAGACCCAGGATCTGAATCGCGAGCGTGAAAGCAGTGAGAGAATGGGGTATGCTTTTAAAGAAGGGGATGAAGTAAGTGTTTCTTTAGGCTATAATAAAGCCAATGAAAAAAGGTTTGAAGGTTTTGTAAAAAGAGTCAATATGGGCGTTCCCGTGAAGATAGAATGCGAAGGATACGGTTATCAGCTGTATGAGATCATGTTCAATAAAACCTATGACTCAGTTACGGTGAAAAAACTTTTGGAAGAACTGACTCAAGGCACCAAAATCATTGTTTCAAAAGAGATTCCGGAGATCCCACTGAAAAATGTGAGATTCAAAAACGTAAGTGGCATCAAGGTTTTAGAATGGCTGAAAGACGAATGCAAGCTTGCTGTCTATTTCAATATGAATGAAATTTTTGTAGGAACTCTTTACGGGAAAACTCAGAAAAGAATCCAGGCAAGAATAGGATGGAATACTGTGAAAGATGATGAATTCCGACAAAAAGAGGTTGATAAAAGAACCCAAATTGTTATCAAAGAAAAAGATGATAAGGGGAAAGTCAATAAAACAAAGTCTGATCAGGAAAAATCATCAAACGAGAAAAGTTTAAAGGTAAAAGCCGGAATTCCTGCCCCGTTTTTAAAGCAGATCGCCAACCGCTTACAGACCAAAGAAAACTATAAAGGCTACGAAGGGAATATCACCCTTTTCCTGGAACCTTATGCGGTAAAAGGAATGGTGCTGGAGCTTGATGGAGGAATATATCCCGATAAAACCGGAGAATATTTTATTGAAAGTGTAAGTGGTGAGTTTGGCTCATCCGGAGGAAGACAAACGGTAACCTTAGGATTTTTAATGCAAAAATAATGGCAACACCAGAATATATAAGAGAAGGATTAAAACAGATGGCGAGTTCACATGCTCCTGCAGTAAGTAATATTGCCCAGGTAAAATCTGTGAATGAAAATAAGGCAACCTGTGTTTTAATTGATGAAGACGAACAGGAATATCTTGAGGTAAGGCTGCGCCCTGTACTTACAGGTAATAAAAGCTTTATTCAAATCCCTAAAGTAGGAAGCTATGTTTTGGCAGTAAGAGTGGAGGATGATGATGATTGGATGGTTATTGCCTGTGATGTGGTAGAAAAATTTTACTGGAAAACAGAAACTGCTAACCTTGAACTAAGTGATAAAATTCATATAGAAGCCAACGGGAAAAACTTTGCCAACCTTGTAGATAGCCTTTTTGATGCGATCCGGGATATGAAGTTTACCACTAATTACGGTCCCACCATCAATCTGATCAATCTTCAGGATTTTGAACAACTTAGAAATGAATTTAAATCCCTTTTAAAATGAGTTTAGATACAGCAGAACCAATACTCGTGAATGCATTGCTTGAAATAATGATTGACGAAGCCAAGGAAAAAGACAGTGCAGAATCATCCAGAACAAGAATTGCCAAAGAAATGGCCAGGGCAATTAAAGATTTTGTAAAAGCTGGCCAAGTAAACGTAACAGTAGTTACCACAGGGACGCCAACGGCTCACACAGGTACAGGAACCGGAAATATGATATAATATGCCTACAGATATTCTTTTAGATGAAAATTTTGAACTGCAGTTTGAACAGGGAGACTTTGTGTTTGGAGAAAGCACCTATGAACACCAGAGAAGCTTACTGCTCGCTGATAAAGGAGAAATAAAACTTTTTCCGAAAAATGGGGTAGGTGCACGAAGATATCTCGAACATGAAGCACCTGACGAACTGGCAAGAGAAATCCGACAGGAATTTTTTGCTGATGGGATGACCGTCCATGAGATCAATATCAGCGATACCCTGGATATAAACATAAACGCAGATTATGGAGATTAAAGTATTAAACAGGCAGTCGATTTTAGATATCTCGATACAGTACACCGGAGATGTTCAGAAGTGTTTTGACATCGCCATCGCCAACGGAATGTCGGTTTCAGATCTTTTAGCATCAGGAACTACTTTAACCATTCCGGATGATATAGAAAAAAATCCTGATGTCATCAATTATTATGCATCAAGATTATTAAAACCCGCTACAGGGACAACATTACAACAGGAAAACCAATTACCGACATTGAAAGGTATTGGATATATGCAAATCGGAAATACTTTTAAAGTAAGTTAACATGAATAAAACGCTTCAAGAAATAATTAATGAGATCCTAAAACTCAAAAACGACAATCCGGAATTGCAGGCTCTCAGCACAAACTCCAAAACTTCTTTCTGGAGAAAAATATTTGAGACCATAGGTTTCGTGATCTGGAACTTCCAGGAAGCTTGTAAACTTCATTTAAAGGAAATTGAAACTTTAATTCAAGAGCAAAAAGTGCCTTCACTAAGATGGTACAGAAATGAAGCCCTGAGGTTCCAATATGGGTTCAGTCTGCTTCCGGAAAGTGATCAGTTTTCGCCTCAATATCAGAACGAGGCAGGAGAGCTTGTAGAAGCAACTCCTCAGGAGATTGAAGACTCTAAAGTGATCAAATATGTAGCTGTGACAAAAGCAGCAAACAGTTCAAAAATATCAATGAAAATTGCCACCGAACAGAGTGACGGAGAAATCGTGCCTGTCAATGACGACATAGGCCTGGCTTTTAAATCTTATATCGAAGAGATTCAGGCTGCCGGAGACCATATTGTAATTGTCAATTATCTCCCTGATATTTTAAGATTACGATTTCAAATTTGTTATAACCCGGGGATTCTTTTAAAAGACGGGAGAAGTATCAGAACCGGTAAATTTCCGGTCCAGGATCGCATCAAAAGATTTTTGAAAAATCTTCCTTTTAACGGAGAGCTCAGTGTTCAGAGACTGGAAGCTGCTATTCTGGCAGTGGAAGGCGTTACGGATCTTCTCAACATAGAAGTTTCAAGCAAATGGATTGAAGCAGGCTCAGCAGGATACGGGTCTTTTCAACCTATTGAGATCAGCAGGATCCCAAGCTCAGGAAGCTTTACACTGAGACAATCTTCAGATCCTTCAGACCCAAATTATGAAGAAGATTGGAGCGGCATTACCTATATTAATTACCAGGCACAGTAACCATGAATGATAAATTATTTACCATCAACTTTAAAAGACTGGCTAGCTGGTGGCTGTTTACGTTCTGGCGTACAAAATCAGTCTTAAATCTGGTTTCAGTTCTTATTTTTTGTATTGAAGATCTTTACAAAAGTGTCATGGAAGCAAGAAAGACAAATCTTGAAAAGATGAACTATAACTATCAGAAGTTTTCGCTTGAAAAGATACTCAATTACAAACATGATAGAGCTGCCAAGAGAATTAAAATTATTAAGGCGGTCTTATATGAAGGGGTCTACATTTATACCGAAGCAGAAGATAGTCAGGGCAATACTCCCAATCCGGGGGGAGGTCAGTACAACCCGAAGACAAAATGGCTTTACGGAGACAGCCATCCTCTTTATCTGAGAACAGAAGCTGAATTGTACAGTGAATATGATTTTGTTGTACAGATTCCCGTAAAAAAGGAAGATCCTGACACCCCTTTATTGAATATAGACCAGCTGATGGCAGACATTGAATTTTACAAATTACCTTCCAAAAGGTACCAAATACAAACAGAAAAATATTAATATGAAATATAATTTCAAATTTTTACAGACAGGAGGAGTTCCTCTTACCAATGACCTTATGGCACTTATTGAAGAGGCTTATCAAATTTTCGAAGTTCTTGGAGATCTGGCAGGAAACAAAACAATTTTATCCGGAGGTGAAATCGTGGGATCTTATGTAAACCCCGGTGTAGTAGCCATTGACGGGAAACTATATTATTTTGAAGGAGGAAATCTGAACTCTACAGTATATGTTCATACGGAAGATATTAAAAAGGTATTTGAGAATCAGGAGTTAAATGTTTTAATTGAAAAAAGAACGGTAAAGTTTGGGACAGGTACCGGGGCCAATAATTATGCCTGGTCTGAATTCGTCAAATTATCCACTTTAAAGGAGCTCCAGATAAAATTAAACAATACGGCTTCACAACCTGATGTAAGTGCCTTAGCACAAAGAGTAGCTATGCTGGAGGTTAAAACAGCTCCTATCATCAACGGAGGGGTAGTTTTTGTCTGGAAAAAACCTGTTTCTGAAATTCCGGCAGGATGGAAAGAGTGCCAGGATCTTAGAGGAAAAACACTCATGGGCTGGAATCCTAACGACAGTATTTTTTCTACATTAGGAGCTGAAGGAGGATCAAAAACCAAAATAATTACGAAACAAAATCTTCCGGATTTATCTACTTCGCTTTCGCTTCTTCATCCATATGATGGTAATGTTGGTGGGGGCGGATTTGACGGAGGTAATAACAGATGGCATTGGCAAACCGTCAACTTCAACCCTGGAGGAACTTCTCAACCTTTTGATGTTCTTAATCCTTACAGAATTGTAAATTTTATAGAACCTAATTTCCAATAAAAAGATAAAAATAATGTCGATTCCATTAAATACTATATACAGCTACTTTGAAACCGGAGATTTCCCTACTGAGGAACAATTCCAGGCTTCATGGGCTTCATTCTGGCACAAAGATGAAGTGATTCCTATCGGCAAGGTTTCAGAATTAGAGAGTCAGTTACAAAATAAAGCTGATAAAAATATATTTGAGATGCATGCTTCAAATCCGGATTCTCACGCTGCTTATTTAGCCAAAAAAGATGCTTCAAATCTTGATAATACCAATGTACAGGCATGGAAAACCGTTTTAGGGGTAGGGGAGCTTCCTCAAAATATAGCTACCGTTGACAATGGAGATAAGTTGGGGAATGTCTATTCAAAAGATCAGAGTAATGAGAGGTTTTTGACATTCAACGATTATGTTAATGATGATCTTAAGCTTCGTGCCGATAAAATAGAGGCTTTGGGTCTCACTACTTTAATAGAAGCAAAAGAAACGAAAATTGAAGAATTTGCTGCTAATTCGTCAGCGTATACCTTCGAAGATAATGACTTCATTGCAATCCCTGATAAGAAAGGAAATTTTGCCTTGTATCTGTTCAAAGGGAATGATAAAAAGAAGGTTGAAAATTACCTGCCTACCGGAGTCTCAAATATCAACATAGGAACGGTAGAAGGTTTAGAATCTGCTTTAAATGCAAAGATGGATAAACCTTCTCTTACAGGTAATTTTAACTATATGGCTTCAGTAAAGGACGGTTTGGTGAGCTGGAAACCTATACTCATGTCTCCCAATTACATGGTTTATTGGAACGGCGTTGAATTTATGGCTGCCAATGTTGCTTATCAGCAAGGGAAAGTAGGTATTGGTATAGGTACTCCCAGTGAGCAGCTGCATGTGATAGGAAGGGTGCAGGCGGATGCTCTTGTTCTGGGTATGACTACCGAAAATAAGAGTAATCAACTAACCTATGATGGAACTAAATTTTATGGGACAAATGTATCCAATGTCAAGCGACCTTTTATGTTTGCTGATTATGCTGCGGAAGTTGAATTGTGGAGCAGCCTGACAGACGCTCAGAAAACAGATCTTAAAACCATCATGAACGGAGGATGGAGTACAGGAACAATGAGTGCTGCCTTAATCAGTCCTCCGATAGTAGACCAAACCAGAAATCAACCTTCCTGGATTACCTTAAAAGGAACGAATTTAAATTTAAACCCGGCTTCCTTCTCTGTTGAATTGCTCAATATTGATACGAATGTCTATACAACCATTCCAAGCAGCCAGGTTCAGTTATATACAACAGGACTAGATCTTGTGTTTTGGTTTAATTTCAATACAATTCCAGCAGGGAATTATAAAATCAGATTATGGAACGGAGTGGCCTATTATACGACACCGATGGTTTTAAAATCATTATCAAAATTAGTGGAATTTGATATGACAAGTATTGTATGGACGGCTTTAAAGGCCGATGGCAGTTCAACATCAGGAAGCTATGGCAACAACGGATATGGTACAATTAGTCCCGGAGGAGTCTGGACCGCTTTAAGATCATCCGTCTTATTTAAAGAAAATGAAGATTTCAGTTTGTCATTTAAAATTAACTCCCAATTGCCTATATCCAATCAGGTTAATTATGCCGGAATTGTAAGTGGTTTAATTCCGCTTTCAACAGTTAACAATTTCAGTATTGAATGGAAATATCAGGATTACGCCTCATGGGGAGGCTCCGGAAATGTAATGCTCAACGGAAATATGGCGGGAATCGGGAATACAAACTTTACAGATACAGTGTATATAACAAGACAAGGGACTCTGTATAGTGTTATGGTGGTAAAAGGAGATGGAAAAGTACATTATTTTAACATTACCGCTCCGGCAGTTCCCGTTACATTAGGATTACTGGGTATTGTAGGAACAGAAACTTTAACCATCCAACAAATTTACTCTTTGAATCAATAGCTCACTCTTATAAACAAAAAATATGTCAATCCCATTAAATACGATATACACTTACTTTGAAACCGGAGATTTTCCTACTCAGGAGCAGTTTCAGGCTTCATGGGCTTCATTCTGGCATAAGGATGAAGTGATCCCCACCGGCAAAATTGCAGGGTTAGAAAGCCAGCTGCAAAATAAAGCTGATAAAAATATATTTGAAATTCATACTTCAAACCCTGATTCTCATACTGCTTATTTAGCAAAAAAAGATGCGTCAAATCTTGACAATGCCAATGTTCAGGCTTGGAAAACAGTTCTAGGGGTAGATGAACTTCCCGAAAACATCGCTACTGTTGACCATGGAGATAAGTTTGGCAATGTGTATTCAAAAGATCAAAGCAATGAACGTTTTTTAACCTTCAACGACTATGTCAATGATGAAAGGAAAATTCGCGCTGACAAGATTGAAGCTTTAGGCCTTACAACATTGGTAGAAGCAAAAGAAACAAGACTTATTGATTTTGCCGCAAATTCTTCAGCTTATACTTTTGAAGACAATGATTTTATTGCCATTCCCGACAATAAAGGAAATTTTACACTCCATATGTTTAAAGGCGGTGAGAAGACAGATGTACAAAATTATCTCCCAACAGGGCTTTCTAATATAACCATGGCCATGGTTGAAGGCCTGCAGGATGCCTTGAATGAAAAGATGCGTAAGCCCTCTAACAATGGTAATTTTTTCATCAGAGGGCTTGGGCCGGGACCTATCTACGCTCCTATATCACCTGCTTCCAATTATTTGCTGTCGTGGGATGGAAGCGATTTCAAAGAGTCCACGATGTATTATAAAGACGGAAGATTTGGTATAGGAACTAAAACTCCGGAGGCTCAACTTCATTTATTAGGAAATGTAAGATCTTCAGCCTATGCTTTTGATACCAATAATGAAGCAAAAAGAGATCAGATCACCTATGACGGGTCAAAATTCTGGGGAACCAACAGCTCTGTAATAAAGAGACCTTTTATGTTTGCCGATTATGACGGAGAGCTGGAGCTATGGCGTAATCTAACAGATGAGCAAAAGACAAATCTCAAAACAATGATGAACGGAGGATGGACTACTTCTACGATGAGCGTTAGCCTAATTACCCCTCCTGTTGTAGACAAACAGGATAAAAACTATTGGATTGCATTAAAAGGAGCAGGTCTCAATTTACCACCTACGTCCTTTGCTTTCGAAATTGTAGCTAATGATGGACGGACCCCTGTAGCCATTGTCCCTAATTCGCAAGTTCAGTTGTCTACCACCGGATCAGATCTGTCTTTTTATTTCAATTTTAAAGATTTGCCCGTTGGTCTATACAAAATAAGGTTGTGGAATGGAGCAGCTTCTTACGTAACTTCTTTGACTATTTCTGTGATTGAAAAAATAGAGATGGCTGACCTTTCTAAACTGACCTGGACAAAAAAAACCTTCAACGATGTTGCCAATGATAACACTTTTGGAAAAGGAGGTTCTGCAATTTATCAAAGTAGCCCCGATGTGAAAGCTTATGATATCTCTGATCCCACTATTGTAGGTGCTTTGAAATCATCTAAAATTAATAATGTAGGAGAAAACTTCTACTTGGAATTTTCAGTTAACTTTCAACATCCGGCTGTTGTTACCAATACCACACAATATGTAGGATTGATGAATAATGCTTCCGAGGTTGATTTGTTAGATCAGACTTTAACAAAAATAAAGGTAGTAGGAGCTCTTAATACATATAACGGGTTTAGAATTGTTTACCTGGATAACCTTACTACAGGAAACAATCTCAATGCATGGTTGAGTGGCCCTAATGAGTCTATCAATGTGGTTGTCATTAAAAACAATACCTCAATGACTGTTGCTCTAACCGCCAGAAATAATACTTCTTTGACTGTGTTTACAGCTCCGGATATTGAATACAGTTTGAACATGGCTGTTAATAATATGGCAAGTTTTGCTACCACCTCATTGAATGTCATTAATCTATATAAATTTTAAACACGAACTATTCTTCAAAACCAAAAAGGTATAACGATTTTAACACCCGTACAAAATGTCAATTCCATTAAACACCATATACAGCTATTTTGAAACCGGAGATTTTCCTACCCAGGAACAATTCCAGGCTTCATGGTCATCATTCTGGCACAAGGATGAATCTATTCCTACCAGCAAAGTGACAGGTTTAGAAACTCAGTTACAAAATAAAACGGATAAGAGTATTTTTGAAACCCATGTCTCAGACCCGGATGCTCATGCCGGCTATTTAGCAAAAAAAGATGCTTCAAATTTAAATAACACCCATGTTCAGGCTTGGAAAACAGCTTTAGGAGTGGGGGATCTCCCGTCAAACATTGCTACATTGGACGAAGGTAATAAGTACGGGAATGTGTATTCAAAAGATCAAAGCAATGATAGATTTCTAACATTCAACGACTATGTCAATGAGGATAGGAAAATTCTCGCTGAAAAAATAGAAGCTTTAGGATTAACTACTTTGGTTGAGGTAAAGGAGAATAGTCTCATTGATTTTACGAAAAATTCAGCTGCCTATGAGTTTGAAGATAATGATTTTATTGCCATTCCTGACAGCAATGGGAACTTTGCATTATACATGTTTAAAGGTGGTGATAAAACGGATATTAAAAACTATCTGCCAACAGGGATATCCAATGTTACGATAGGAATGGTGGAAGGTTTACAGGCAGCTTTGAATGAAAAGGTCAATAAGCCCTCAAAAGACGGTAAATTTTATATTAAAAGAGAAGCCGGTATTACCACCACTGAAGCGGTAAAGGATACCATACTGATAGAAGCAAAAGAAACAAGCCTGACTTCTTTTATCGATCATATTGATGCGTATCAGTTTGAAGATCATGACTTCATTGCTATCCCCAATACAAAGGGAAGTTTTGCCCTGTATCTGTTTAAAGGTGGGAAAAAAAGCGTGGTAGAAAACTATATCCCCACAAATACATCAGAAGTGACCGTTGAAATGCTTGAAAATATGCAGGCTTTGCTGACACAGACGATCAGTGATAAGGTTAATGGTAAAGTAAGTATTCCTTCAACAGATGGCAAATTTTACATCAAAAAAGCGGCGGGAATAGTCACCACTGAAATTTTACCTGATGAAACACTCGCGACGGTTATTAGCAGGAGCAACTATTCTCCTAAAAATATCGCTTTTACAGAGGAAACAACAGGCACGGGAATCTCCGGAAAAAATGCTGTTTTAGGAATCAACCCGGCTACTTATTCTTTCTCTTTCGGTAATATGAATACTGCTCAAACAGGAAACTATAATATCGCATGGGGGTATAATTCGTTACCTGCTTTAACTACCGGAGATTCGAATACCGCTGTAGGGCATTTTTCAGGTGAAAAAGTAACCACCGGAAGAGCCAATGTTATCCTGGGAACAGAAGCTGCCACAGGGCTTGTAGGAGGGAGTGATAATACCTTAGTAGGGGTATCCTCCGGATTTGGATTGAAAGACGGTAGCGGAAATACAATGCTGGGCAAATGGACAGGATGTTTTATCACCGGGGCCAACAATACATTTTTAGGATATCAGGCTGGACAGTACTGGGGAAAAGGAGGCACCGGTCTATGGTCATCCAATATCGTTATCGGAGGGGGGACATGTGGCCACTCCAATGGAATCTGGGGAGAAAATAATGTGATTATCGGTTCTAATCTTGAGTTGATTGGAGCACAAAATAATAAATTTATTATCAATAATTTTCTCAGAAAGGATAATAACTTTTATAAAACCCATTTCATTGAAGGAAATTTTTCCGAACGATGGCTCAGGTTTGATACCAGCTTGCAGGTCTTAAGATTACCTGCTGCAGATACCTCATTTACTAAAAATGTCGTAGCAAAACCAGACGGTACTTTTGGGCTGGAAGATAAGCAAACTGTTTCCACAGATTATATTCCGTTAGCAGGAACAACACCAGGAAAACCTGTAACCGGTACTGTAGAATTTTCTCCGGAAGGAGGAGGGCAGATAAAGAGTGGTGTTGGCTCCATTACATTTGAAGATGGATATACATTTATCAATTCAACCAATAAAATAACAGGGCAGGCTTCAAAATTAGGGGTAACTCAAACGCAAATCATCTTATCTCAGGGCTCAGGATCAAATATTAAATATATTCACCTTACGAATGACGAAAATAAAATTCTGGTAGGAGCACCTGTACTAGGACCGGGTATTGTAGGGACTAACTATCATGGCAATAATTATGAGGATAATTCTTTTGTTCAGAAACGATGGGTAGAAGAAAGGATAAAAGCTAATATACCCAACTATAAAATTTACAGGGCGCTGATGTATGCAGATCGATTTCTTGAACCTAAATTTATAGTACTGGAAAATACATTGGGAGACATTGTCTGGAAACGCGAAGATACAGGTAGATATTTAGCAACACTACAAGGGGCATTTCCTACTCAGAAAACCTGGATCAATAGCAAAATCAATGACCGCTCAGGAAAAAAATACCCATACGATTGTGTTACGGATATCATCTCAGAAGATGCAATGTATCTTCATCTTTTTAATTGTGATGATAGCAGTAGTCCGGTTGATATTGTAGGGCAATACGGAGTTATTGAGATCTACGCGTACGAATAAAATGACAGAAAAGAATTAAAAATAAAAAACATGATTGAGTTATTCAAAGAAAATATAGGAACATTTCTTAGCCTGGTAGTTTCCGGCTCTGCAGGATGGTTTTTCGGAAGAAGAAAGCTAAACGCAGAGGTAGAGGGAATGGATGCAGATAATGAAGGGAAGAAGCTGGAAAATGACGAGAAACTTGTGAACCTTTATAAAGAAGCTTTGGATGATCTTGGAAATCGTTACGAAGCCAAATTTAAAGAGTTTTCAGAGATTTCAGAACGCAAAATCAAACTGCTGGAGGAAGAAATAAATATCCAGAAACACATTAACGAGCAACTGAGGGCAGAGAATATTGTACTCAAAACCAAATTAAAATAAAATCAGTGATATACTACAAAAAAAGCATCTACAACAGATGCTTTTTTTGTTTCTATGGTGGAAGAAAAAATAAAAACACGGACGTTTCGAAAATAGATTCTGGCATTTGAAATTGCCGCCGGTAGTGGGCTTACAATTGATGAACGAGAATTATCCCTATTAAGAAGACAATGTTGATTTATCCTCTTGTTTTTTGTTGAATTCATTCTTAAAATCATTACCCCAGCTTTCCATCATGGTTACAATAGGTAAAAGAGACTCTCCAAGTTCAGTTAAAAAGTATTCAACTTTTGGAGGCAATACAGGATAAATGACTTTTCTCACAATACCGTGCTCCTCTAATTCTTTGAGTTGCAAATTCAAAACACGTTTGCTTGCGTTAGGGTGCTCTCTTGATAATTCACTGGGTCTTCGTGTTCCCTGATGAATTGAATTAATTAAGCATGGTTTCCATTTTCCGCCTATAATTTCAATGGTTATACTCATGCCACAACTGAAATCTTTAGGTATTTTTTTCTCGTACATTTTCCCTCTTTTTAAGGTACAAATTTAAGGATATTAGACATTAGGTATCATAGGGACAATATTTTCACCATTCCAAAATTTTTACCCTTATTTTTTTCTTTTCCTTATGCTTATACCTTTGTCAGACATTTTTAATCAAATACTATACAACATGAATATATTATCCAACAGAGATAAGGCAGAAGCTATACAAAATAGCATTGAAACAGAAACATTATTAGAAATCGGATTAATCAATCCAAGGTCATACAAACAGCATAATCCAAATGTGGAAACCGGATTGCAGGCCATTCAGACACTTCATGAACAAATGCCTATGGAAAAGGTTTATACCAATGTGGTGCGTAAATTTCAGGACGGAGATTACGGATTTGTACATGTAGACTATTTCCTTTTTGAGCCAACAGTTGCTTTCGATATACACCGTTTCGAAGAGGGAATGAGTGTAGAACATTGGGATAATTTGCAAACCAATCCTAAAGTGTTGAATAAAAGCGGCAGAACAATGACAGATGGGAAAACCAAAACAACAGATCACCATAAAACAGATGTAAATAAGGCATTAGTAAGAGGTTTTATTCAACAGGTATTGATTGAAGGTGATCTTGAACAGTCATCAGATTATTTTAAGGGCAATCAATTGATACAGCATAATCCTGATATGGCAGATGGGGTTCAGGAATACTTCCATGAGTTGGAAGAATGGAAGAAAACAGGAAAAGCACAGATCTATCATAAAATCCATATGGTGTTGGGAGAAGGGAATTTTGTATTGGCTTTAAGTGAAGGATATATAGGGGAAACACATTCCGCTTTTTATGATCTGTATAGAGTGGAAGATGATAAAATCATCGAGCATTGGGATGTTATTGAAGCCATACCGGCTTCTGAAGAACGGAAGAATACCAACGGCAAATTTTAATATTCTGATGAAAAATCAACACAAATACTATCGATTGCTTAATACTCTGTTTGTTGTGATTCCTACTACTTTTATAATATCCATACTATCTGTTATTATCAAAGAAATACCCGGTGGAAAATGGATAGAAACATTTTTAAAGTCATGGGCATTTTCATTGCCGGTTGCCTATATATGTGTTTTGTTATTATTACCATTGGCAAATAAGATAACAAACAATATTTTAAAAGAAATATAAAGCGGGTATATCCTTTCTGTTTAAATTGTATTTTTGATTACCCTTATGGAATTGCTATATTATTGAGGCATTATATCAAAAATGAATGCCTATAATGATCCTGCATGGAAAATGATCAATATTTGTTAGCGGATCATTCTTTAGAAACAATCAGCGCATCAATAAAAGATTTAATATATGATGAATTTTCATTTTTTGCAGAAGAGGAATTTCCTTATTTATAAAGAATTAACTAGATGCGATTACACTTTTTTTACTTTTAAAGTATAGTTGAAAGATAAACCCCCGGGCAAATATCGAAGATATTTGCCCGGGGGTTTATCTTTCATATGCTATGTCCTCCATGATGTCATTGAGAACATTATTTTAAATCTACACAAAGAACAGGTTTTGTGATATTACTATTGATGAGGCATAAAGGCAATAGCATCCACTTCTATCATCATACCATCCAATGCTAATTTGGGAACGGGAATTAAAGTGCTGGCAGGAAATGTATTGTTTTTCCATACTTTATGCATTTCTTCCGTCCATATTTTGAGCTTCTCCTGATCATGATCAACAATGAGTACTGTGATTTTAAGGACATCATCAGGCTTCAGTTTATATTCTTTAAGTACTGTTTCCAAATTCTTCAAAGCGAACTGAACTTGTTGTCTAAAGTCTTCAGAGAGATTGTGATGCAAGCCTTCACCACCACTTTGTCCGGATATAAATACATATTTTCCGTTCCCTATGTTGCTTGTTGCGTGTGAAAAAGCAAAAGGAGTAGGATCAAATAAGGTTTCCGGATTTTTATACTCAATATTTGTCATGTTTTTTTGTTTGTTGGTTTTCTCATTGTTAGTTTGTAAACAGCTTGAAAATAACAATATAAAAATAAATGAAGCCAGAAGAAACTTCCCTTTATAGATGGTGTTTTTAGAATGAATCATGATGTGTAAGGTTTATATTAATGAAGCAAAGGTCGGTTCAAACATTTTTTTAAACGTTTACATATGTTGAGAAAATTCAATATTATAATTCATAATGGGCAGTTCTTTCTCAACATCTATTAATGATAAAGCTACAGACGCTAGCAGTAATTATTGGGGGTCCGATGGGTCAAACGTAAGAATCGGAGGGGGAAGTGAAAATGGATAAAGGAATTGTTTGCAAAATAGCTAAAGCCTAAAATTGTTGTAAGATGATGCTTGATGCAACATATTGATTTACAGGTTTATGCGGGAAATTCCTAAATTACCGGTATCAAACTAATTTTAAAATTTAAAATTGCTGTTGGATGAATTGATTAGTATTTTTCTTATTTGAAAATCAATATGTTATAGTTAGGTGATCTTCGTTTTTATGGAATTGGTTAAAAAAATATTTTAGATATCATTTCGCTTCGGAATTTGGTTTAATTTGCATAAAAACTAAATCATTATGTCCGGACAGAACAGTCTAGATTTTCATAAGAAAATCACCCTCGCAGGGTCTCTGATCGCAATAGGAATTGTATTCGGTGATATTGGTACCTCACCACTGTACACACTCAATGCTGTTTTTCACAATAAAATCATTACAGAAGCCATTGCACTTGGCAGTTTAAGTTGCATTTTCTGGACTCTGGTTTTTCAGACCACCATTAAATACGTCATTATTACCTTGCAGGCTGATAATAAAGGTGAGGGTGGGATATTTTCTCTTTATGCCCTAGTGAGGCGTTTTAGCGGGAAATGGTTAGTTTTTATAGCCATGGCTGGGGGTGCCTTTTTAATGGCCGATGGGATTATTACACCGCCCATTTCTGTATCTTCAGCAGTAGAAGGCGTTCAGGCAGTTGTCCCCGGCTTCAATACCGTTCCCGTTATCATCGGAATTTTAGTACTGCTATTTATCTTTCAACAGTTTGGAACAGATAAAATATGACGGGTTTTTGGCCCTGCTATGATTATATGGTTTGGATTCATCGGTATCATAGGGGTAATGGCTATAGGGGATAACTGGGAAGTTTTTAGGGCTTTAAATCCTTATTATGCCTATCAGATGCTGGTAAATGAACCTAAAGGTTTCTGGCTCCTGGGAAGTATCTTTCTATGTACAACCGGTGCTGAAGCTTTATACAGTGACATGGGGCACTGTGGAAGAAACAATATCAGAATTACCTGGATCTTTATAAAAATAGCACTTATACTTTGCTATGCAGGTCAGACAACCTGGCTTCTCAACCATGTGGGAGAAGAAGTAGGAAGCTTAAGTCCTTTTTATCATATTGTTCCCAAGTCCATTTTCTGGCTGGCATTATGTATTGCAACGTTGGCCACTATTATTGCCTCTCAGGCTTTGATAAGTGGATGCTTTACCTTAATTAATGAAGCCATAAGACTCAATATATGGCCCAAACACATGGTACTTTTCCCAAGCAATGTAAAAGGACAGCTTTATATTCCAGCCATTAACTGGTTTTTGATGTGTGGATGCGTAGGAATGGTGCTTTATTTTAAAGAGAGTACCAAAATGGAAGCCGCATTTGGCTTGAGTGTTACCCTTACGATGTTGATGAGTACCATTCTCATCAATGCCTATCTTCGTATAAAAAGAGTTCCATTTATCCTGAATATCTTAATTACAGGAATCTTTTTAGCCATTGAGCTTAGCTTTTTAGCCGCTAACCTTCAAAAAGTGAAAGATGGAGGATGGATCACTCTGTTACTCGGTTTTTCATTATTTGCAGTGATGTATATCTGGTGGCGGGGAAGAAAGATCAAATCGGATATACAGTCTTTTGTAAAGTTTTCAGATTATCTTCCGCTACTCGTTAAGCTAAGTACCGATGAGAAACTTCCAAAATATGCTACTAATCTGGTGTATCTGACTACTTCAGATTCTGAAAAAAGAATTGAGAAAACGGTAATGGAATCCATTTTGAAATTCGGACTGCCAAAGCGTGCTGATATCTATTGGTTTGTACATGTCAATATTCTGGATGAACCTTATGCGCAAAAATACTCTGTAGAAACCATTATCAGGAATGATGTTTACTATATTCAGCTCGATCTCGGGTTTCGGGAAGATCCACGAATTGGATACTATTTCAAACAGGTTGTTAATGATATGATCGAAAATAATGAAGTAGATGTTGAAGATTCCCTGGAGCAGGCTTACCAACAGAATAAGATTGGGGATTTTAAATTTATGATCATGGATAGCTTCCTTTCCTATGATAACAGAATGCCGTTCTGGAAGAATTTTGTCATGAAAGGATATTATAATCTGCGTTATCTTTCTGTAAAAGATTATATCAATTTCGGACTGGATAAAAGCCATATTGAAACAGAACAATATCCATTGGTCGTAGTTCCGTTTGCAGAAAATAAGCTTGAACGGAAGGTGTAAGGATTATTACACAATTTAAAGTACAGGTAAGGCTCGGCAAAAATCGAAGATTTTTGCCGAGCCTTACTATTTTTAAGAAGTATTTCTACTCAGTATTCTTACAAAGACAGTACAATTTTACCAAACAAAGGCCTTTTCCGTTTCGAATCTTCTATTCTTTGATGGGCATTTTGGACCTCTTCAATGGGGTATACGCTGTCTATAATTGGTTTTACATGCCCCCTTTCTATTAACTGGGTAATATGATGAAGCTCATCTCTGCTTTGTCGGGTAAACACGAAATGATACGTTGCATTTTTTTCCCAGGCTTGGATGAGGTTCTGTGGCTGTGGAATATCCACCAAGGTCACCACTCTGCCATAATCGGCTAAAGCAAACGGGCTGTCCGATAGCGTGCTGCCACCAACTGTATCAATGATTACATCTACGCCTTTTCCGTGAGTATGAGCCTGGATTTCTTCAATATAATTTTTTTGATGATGGTCAATAATTACATCGGCGCCAAGGGTACGAAGTTTCTCATGTAAAACGCTTTGCCCTGTTGTATACACAAAAGCTCCAAGTGATTTCGCAATTTGTATGGCTAAAGTTCCTACTCCGCCGGCACCGCCAAGAATAAGAATAGTTTCCCCTTTTTTTAATTGGGCTCTCACCACAAGCATCTCCCAGACCGTACCTCCGATAAGAGGAATGGATGCCGCTTCTTCGTAGGTAATATTCTCCGGCATTCTTGATAATGAGGATTCATGGGTAATGTGATATTCAGCATAGCTGCCTGAGCTGCCAAAACGTGGAGAATAATATACCTTATCTCCCGGTTTCCAGTTTTTCACAGCTTCCCCTACAGCGATGATTTCTCCTGCAATATCATGACCCGTTATTATCGGTAAATCAAACAGAGATGCATAATCACCTCTTCTTATCTGATAATCTAATGGATTGACGGATGTGGCTTTTACTTTTACCAGAACTTGTGACGGGTCTGTTATAGATGGAGTCGGGGCTTCCGTTAACTGCAAGACTTCCGGACCCCCATAGTTGTTAATGACAATAGCTTTCATAATGATATATTCGTTTGTTTTATAGTTATTATTGAGGGAGTGTTTTCATAAATTCAAGAATCTCGGCACCAATCTCTGTAGCATGGGTTTCCAAGGCAAAATGTCCGGTGTTGTAAAACTTTAATGTAGCATTTGGTATATCTTTTTTATAAGCTTCAGCCCCGGCAGGGAGGAAGTAGGGATCTTTATTTCCCCAAACTAATAAAAGCTTCGGCTGGTACTTTCTGAAATACTCATGAAATTTGGGATATAAGGCAACATTGGTTCTGTAATCTCTTACCAAATCCAGCTGTATCTCTATGTTTCCCGGTCTGTCAAGGAATTTCTGATCGAGAGTATATGCTTCAGGAGCAATTAAAGAAATATCTGATACTCCTTCATGGTATTGAAACCAGGTAGCTTCTTTCGAAACGAAACCTTTTAATGCCAGTCGATTCGCTTTTGAAGGCTCCTGCCAGTATTTTTGTATCGGATTCCATTCTTTGCTTAATCCTTCTTCGTAGGCATTTCCGTTTTGGGAAATAATACCTGTGATCTTTTCAGGATTATTCATGGCCAGGCGTAACCCTACCGGAGCGCCATAGTCAAAGATGTAGACCGCAAAACGCTTCATTTTCATTACCTCCACAAATGACTGTATCGTAGCGGCTAGATTGTCAAAAGTGTAAGCGAATTGTTGATGATCCGGAGCATCGGAATACCCAAATCCGGGAATATCCGGAGCGATCACATGATATTGCTTACTCAATATGGGAATTAGATTTCTGAACATATGTGATGAGGTAGGGTATCCATGCAATAGGAGTATTGTGGGAGACTCCGAAGAACCTGCTTCTCTGTAAAACAGGTTTAGATCGTTTACTTTGATGTTTCGATAATGAATGGTTGTAGTGTCCATAATATGATGATTTAAATGTAAGGGTTGATGAGATTGTGCCATGGCTATGGTGTGGGTGAATACACCAAGTGCCAGAGTTGTAATAAATTGTCTGGGTGCTATTTTCATTTTATTTTTTTTGAGATTTCAAAATTAATACGGATATTTGATTATTAAAAACGATTAATTGTAATTATTGTAATCACTTTTAATGATTGATAGAAATGAATACAAACGATTTGAAAATATTTGAAGCCGTTGCAGAAACCGGGAGTTTCACAAAAGCAGCTTCTAAAATGTTTACGGTTCAGTCCAATGTTACAGCAAGGATAAAAAACCTTGAAGAAGAGTTTAATACTCAACTTTTTTCCCGTACTTCCCGAAAAGTAGAGCTTACTTCGGAAGGAATGATCCTGATGCAATACTGTAAACAAATTCAACATTTGGTTGATGAGGCAAAATACAATATCCAAAGTGGTGACCATATCAGAGGTTGTTTGAAAATAGGCTGTATAGAAACAACGATGGCTTTAAAAGCCCCTGAAATCCATCGTACTTTTGAAGAAAAATATCCTGATGTTGAACTGGAATTTAAATCGGATACAAGAGATATACTCATGTCGGATGTTTTGAATTACAGACTTGATGCTGCCTTTGTTTCTGCCCCTATTACGGTCAATGGATTAGAAAAACTCTGTATTAAAGAGGAGCAGCTTGTGGTATTGACATCTTCAAAAGGTCCTCAGTTGCAGACATTACTTGCCAGAGAACCGGTAAAAATTGTAGCATTTGATGAAGGATGTATTTTTAGAGAAAGACTGGAATCCTGGTTGAGTCATAAAGGGATTCTCAATTATAAAAGCACGGTGCTGAATTCCATCGAAGGAATTATTAATTTTGTAGAAGTAGGGTTGGGAATTAGTATATTGCCGGAAGAGATTGTCTCTAAATATTATGTCGGAAGGGAAATTAAAAGCTATAATTTGAACAAACAATTAGGAACCATGAATACCGTTCTTGTTTTTAGAAAAGACGGGCCGAGATCGAGAGCCTTACAATGCTTTATTGATATGCATTCACAAATGGAATAGAATACAGGGGTAGATTGAAAAACAAAAAAGCTTAAGAGGATGACAAAGACCACTGAAACACTTGAACAGTTTTATAGAAATAAATATGGTAGTCTATCCGGAGATCTTCCGAAAAATGATGGACAGTTTAATGTTTTTAAAATTGAAGACAGAATAAGCTCCGGAAGTACTTCTCCAACGTTTATTCGAAGAGATTTTTATAAGATTATGCTGTTTCAGGGGGATAATATATTTCATTATGGCGACCGGAGTATTCCCATTACAGGAAACACATTGCTTTTCTTCAACCCTCATGTACCCTATACTTATGAAGCTTTGACGCCGGATACTAAAGGATTCTTTTGTGTTTTTAAAGATGAGTTTTTCAAAGGAAACTTTCGTTTAAATCTATTTGAATTGCCTTTATTTACCTCAGATATTTACCCTGTTTTCAGCTTAAAAGAAGAAGAAGCTTTAGAAATAAAGGCAATATTTGAAAAGATCATCAAAGAGATTGACTCAGATTTTGTGTACAAATATGAACTCATAAAAAACTATGTCAGTGAATTAATGTATTTTGGAATGAAGTTACAGCCTGTCAATCTTTCTTCTGAATATACCCATTCGGCTGCAAGAATAACTTCAGTATTTTTAGAATTGCTGGAACGTCAGTTTCCTATCGAATCCACTGCTCAACGTTTTGAATTACGCTCTCCAAAAGCTTTTGCAGAAAGGCTTTCGATCCATGTAAACTCTCTTAATCGCTCGATTAAAAAGCAAACGGGAAGAACCACTACAGAACATATCTTTGAACGACTGGTTTCTGAAGCTAAAATCCTGTTGAAATACACAAACTGGAATATTTCAGAAATAAGCTATGTTTTGGGATTTGAAGATCAGGCTCATTTTAATAAATTTTTTAAAAAACAAACTAATAGGAGTCCAACGAGTGTAAGGTAGGTTTGAATTTGACAAATACCGGTTTGTTTAGAACAAAATTCCATTGAAAGGATGAGATAATTTTGCATAAAAATAAAATCTATGAGTCATACAAAAACCTGGTATATTACCGGAGCCTCCAAAGGGATGGGATTGTCATTAGTGAAAAACTTACTGCAAAAAGGGCATAGAGTAGCTGCTACTTCAAGAACAATTACAGCCTTTGAAGAACTGAATGTGAACGGAAATAATTTTCTAGCCCTGGAAGTTGATTTAAAAAGTGAAGAGTCCATTTCCGAATCTATTAAAAGAACGATCGAACAATTTGGTGGTTTAGATGTAGTCGTTAATAATGCCGGCTATGGATTAGGAGGAGCTATAGAAGAACTTAGCGCTGAAGAAATTGAAGAAAATTTTCAAATTAATTTCTTTGCTGTGGTAAAAGTGATCCAGCAGGCTTTACCTTATTTAAGAAGACAACATTCAGGACACATTATTAATATTTCATCCATTGCGGGCTTTGCACCGGGACTAGGATGGAGTATGTACTCTGCTGCAAAATTTGCTGTTACAGGTTTGTCAGAAGCGTTAACCAATGATCTGAAACCATTGGGCATCCATGTAACGGCTGTCTTACCCGGATGGTTCCGTACTCATTTTGCAAAGCCGGATTCTATCGTTTTCAGTCAAAACCCTATAGATGATTATCAATTTCTACGGGCAGCACATCAAAAAATGAGTGAGATAGACGGTAAACAATTAGGAGACCCCAACAAAATTGCAGATGTTTTTATTGAATTAACAGATGCTGTGAACCCGCCTTCATTATTATTCTTAGGAACAGATGCTGCCCAAAGAGCAGAAGATAAAATAGCTCATTTATCAGAACAAATACAGCAATGGAAAGGCCTTTCTTCATCAACAGATTTTAAAAATTAAGTGATGATATGTTAAAATATCATTCTGTAAACTTCTTTTTACCAAATGGTAAATATTCAATAAAAACGATTACTAACTTTGCTATAATGGAAGAATTTATAGAATATATATTGCAGTTTGGTCATTTGAATAAACAACAAATTGATCTTATTACAAGCAAAGCAGAAGAAATAGAGCTTGGTAAAGATGAGTATTTTGCCGAAGCAGGAAAAGTATTGAGACAAGTAGGATTTATTTTGGACGGTATTCTCCGTATTTGCTATTATAACAATAAAGGAGAAGAGATTACCAAAATTTTTATCGAAGAAAAACACTTGCTTTTCAATCTGAAAAATGTACCGTCTACAGAATATATTCAGGCAGCAACTCCTTGTAAGCTTCTTGTATTTTCTAATCAGAATTGGAAAGAAATCTCGGATACAATTATTGACTGGGAAAATATCATTCAAAAAGTGACCAATAAATCACTGGCTCAGAAACTGGAAAGAGTAAGTCCGTTGATAGCACAGGATGCCACCACCCGCTACCTTGAATTTATGGAAAAATATCCAACACTGGTCAATCGTATTCCTTTGTCATATATTGCTTCTTATTTGGGAATTACCCAACAGTCTTTAAGCAGAATAAGAAAAAATATTCGCTAAGTTGCTTTTTACCAAATGGTAAAGATGTTCATTTTTTATCGCTGCATTTTTGCAATATCAATTTAAATAATTAAAAAATGAATCAGACTATTTTCATCACAGGAGCCTCCTCAGGATTAGGAAAGGCAACAGCGAAACTATTTGCGGCAAAAGGCTGGACAGTAATTGTCACCATGCGGTCTCCTGAAAAGGAAACTGAGCTTACCGAATTTTCCAATATTCATATTCTTAAGCTAGACATCAGCGATCCGGAGCAAATTGTGAAAATCGCTTCAGAAGCAGAAAAAATAAGCCCGGTAGATGTTGTATTGAATAATGCTGCTTATGGATTAATGGGACCTTTTGAAGGAACTACCGACGAGCAGTTGGCACAACAAATTAATACCAATTTCTTAGGAACAATACTGGTTACCAAAGCATTTTTGCCTTATTTCAGAGAAAGAAAAAATGGAACAATAGTTACCATAACCTCTTCAACAGCGAATATCCCTTATCCGTTCGTTGCCGTGTATGCCGCAACAAAATCAGCATTAGAAACATGGTCAGAAGCAATGAGTTATGAACTGAATGCGTGGGGTGTCAACATCAAAACGGTAGTCCCTGCTTATATGCAGACCAGTTTTGGAAGCAATGCACAAATCGTTTCACATCCGGATTATCAGGATATTTTTAATCAATACATCACTGGAGTCAGAGCAGATTCAACCACAAAACGAGACGCCCCTGAAACCATTGCAGATAGGGTGTATGAAGCCGTAACAGATAGCAAAAAGAAGTTACATTACATTGCCGGTGAACTGGCTAATACGGAATACGAATGGGTAAGAAAAGACGGAATTGAATCGGTAATGGATGTGATGAATCATCGATTTTTTGGCTGATTATTTCCCTTATTACCACTTTTATCTATTCAGAATCATTTGTAAACACAAAAAATCCGGGCTTAACCCGGATTTTATCAAGTTTTAAACGGTTTTTATAAGACCTAGTTGAGTTAAAGCAGTAACGCCATCATCGAGACCGCGTTCTTCCACCACTTTGCCGTCTATAACCTTCAGGACAGAGGTTCCGGTAAAATGCATTTTATGACCGGTAGCATCAGGTAGGCTTCCGATTGAAAATCCATCATATGAGGGACCGGTGTGGGTACCTCCACCTTCCCATTGGCCTACAACGTAATCTCCTTCAGCGATCAAATCAGTTACAGCCCAGAAACCAAGGTCAGGGAATGATTTACGAAAATCAATAATGAATGCCTTGATGTCTTCACGACCTTGAAGAGGTTCATGCAAGGAATAACTAAATTTCATGTCCGGTGCTGCGATTTCGTCGACAACTGCCAGATTAGGATTTTTACTCCAGTATCCATCAAACCAACGAGCAACAACCTCTTTGTTTAATTCTTCTTTTGTTTTTTGGTTTTCCATTTTTTTGATTTTTAAATTGTTTAAAATTCTTGCTTATTTGATGAAACAAAGGTAGCCTGCATGGTATTGGTATAAAATCCGTTTCTTGTGGTTTTGTATCCGTTTCTTTTTTTAATTACAGCAAGATTTGGATTGCGTATATTTCTTTTCAGAAATAATTTTGTAATACAAAAAAGTACAGATTATGAGAAATATAGAAGCCAATGATCTACATTCGTTCATTCAAACAGCAATTTTTACAGACGACTTTGAAGATAATATCAGAGACAAAAGTGAGATGCGCCATCGTTTAGATACTACTCAATTAACCAGATCTGAACATATTAAAATTGAGGCATGGGTTCATGGTGATGAATATGAAATTATAGTCTATGAGCGGGCTCTCTCTTTATTTGGTGAGATACTTGTAGCAAGTACTTCAAAGGGGATTTGCTATTTAGGCTTTGATTTTAGCAGCCGTATATCAGCACTTGATGACTTAAAAAGAAGGTTTCCACAAAACATACTGGTTGAAAAGCCTTCTGCATTTCATGAAACAGCCATAAAATTAATGAATGATCCCAGCTTGCAATTACCTCTTCAATTACACCTTAAAGGAACTCCATTTCAGATGGAAATTTGGGAAAAGTTGAGCCATATACCATTCGGAGGGTTTACCACTTACGGTCATATAGGAGGCTCAATTAAAAATGCAAGAGCTACCGGTACGGCTGTAGGAAGTAATCCTATCAGTTATTTATTGCCCTGTCACAGAGTGATCCGTTCAGATGGAAGCTTTAATGGATATTTTTGGGGTACGGAGGTGAAAGAAAAAATTCTCACATGGGAAACAAAAGAAATAATATCAAAGAAAACAAAATAATATCTTAAATGCTACAAAACCGAGTTTCTCCACAGGGGGCTATTATCAAAACCGAAGCGCGGGGTGCCTGGCTTGGCAATCGAGGGGTTATACACAACGAGCATAAAGAAATTACAAAACCATTCAAAGTGAAAGCCTGGATTATATGTATGCTTGACTTTAGGGGCAGGCACAGAGAAATAATGCAGCCTGATCGTTGGACAGAGCTTTTTTTTCTTGATGAAGCAACAGCCTTTTCTGCAGGACACAGGCCATGTTTTCAATGCAGGTATAAAGATCATATTCGGTTTAAGGAATATTGGATAAAGGGCAATCCGCAACATGGGTTTAATATAAAAACATCTGTTAAAGAAATTGATAATATTATTCATACAGAACGTATTGATAAGGATGGTGAGAAAGTAATGTATACTGAACTGATCAAAAATCTGCCGGATGGAGTAATCATTAATAAAGAAGAGGGGGATTTTCTTCTTTTAAACGGAAAACTTTATCACTGGACCCCTTTTGGCTATGATTATTACGAGAATGTAGCAGCAGATGTTACCGTTCAGGTACTTACACCTCATTCCATTGTTAACGCATTTAAGATGGGATACAGCCCACAAATAGATGCAAGTGCTAAAGCCTGGATCCACTAATTATATCCTAAATTTAAAAAAGGCAATACCTATTAATTACAAGCATAAAAATCAATACTGTAAATAAGTTTTATGTAATTGTCATGGGATATTATTTATTAATAAGAATATCATAATTTTTTATAATCACTCTGATTCTTCACAAAATATCCTTTCTACTACTCATTAGTTACCTTTTAAAATATAAAAATGCTGAAGCAGTAGGCCGAAGATATGATGTGCAAGCTTTTGGTTTACAAAAAAGTAGGAGAAATAAGTTGCATTAATTTTTCCATTAAATATTTGATTTTTCGCAAGAAAAATATATTTTTGCAACAATGACATAAAATCATTACTGATGATATTGTTGTTAAAAAACTAAAAACCATTAACCTAAGCTTGAAAACTAATTATATCATGAAAATGAGAAAAACGGCACTGTATTTATTTTTACGAATACATCATACTTCATTGTTTCCAACAATTTAAATAGCATTAAATCCCCGAAATTTCTTTAGAACCAAGTCATATTTTACCAATAGGACTTATGGGAATATTTTATCAAGTCAAAAAAGAAGAAATACCAAAATATAATTAGGTATTCCTCAATTGATTTGAGAAAGAAGAAACACTTTTAGCACATCTCGTGGACGTTAAAAATCAAAAAAATATAATTTAATATTAAACCAATTAATTTTTACTATTATGACCAAAAAACTACTAATCGTTGCCTTTGCAGGTTTATCGAGTACTATGGCTTTTGCAGCCGATTTATATGTTAGAAATGGCGGAACAGGCGGAGCTTATTCTACAGTAAGTGCTGCGATCGCGGCAGCTTCGGATGGGGATAAAATCATCATTCAGCCTAAAACAAATGGTGATCCTTATGTAGAAAACTTAACTATCAATAAGTCGCTGACTTTTGTTTCCGAAACTAATTATAGCAGATATTTCATTAAAGGAACTGTTACCATCAATCCGGCTGTGGGAAGAGTGGTAACCATCAGCAATCTGACTTCAGGAAATTATATGATCAATGATATCATTGCTAGTGGAGCAACATCCGGAGGAAGAACTACCATCAATCTTTTGAACTGTGATTTGAATAATGTCAATACTAACAAAATCAATACTACTACAAATATTTCAGGTTGTACAGTGAGAGGAAGTATTAATTTCACCCACGGAAGAGTCACTGCTAATAAAGCACAGTATATTGCTGCTTATGCTATTGCAGCCGATACCAGTCTTGCCACATCTGGTGTTGAAATTTACGGTAATGCCGTTGAGAATGTATTATCATACACGCAAACAAGTTATGATTTTAAAATCTATAATAATTTTTGTACCCGTATATCTGTTCATGATATTAAAACAGGCAGTTCTAATGAAATTATTAACAATACTATTTATGAACCAAACCCTGGTGATGTGGCTCCTTTGTACATTAGTTTAAATAGTAATACAGCTACGGGAAATATTGCCATTATGAATAATGCTGTTTCTTTTGCAGTAGGTATAACCAATGTATGTATTCAAAACAATAGCGCTAACGTTAATGTTACAGCCAGCTACAATGTATTTACCAATTCTTTTGTAACACAGGGTAATATAGCTCAAAACAACAATTCGGGATCAGTAAATATGAATTTTAATAATACTACATATACTTTAACAGGTATGAATGAAAATGTCGGGAATCCTGATATCAACTATACGGACTTAGATTTAACAAGAAACGATGCAGGGCATTATGGAGGTTCTAACAGTTGGGCTAATTACTGGCCAGCCAACGTGGGTACAAGACCTCAGATAAACTATCTGGTAACTCCAAGATCTATTAACGGTGGTACTTTGAATATTAATGGATCTGGTTTTTCTAAATAATTCCTAATGGTATAACAATATGAAAAATTATATCTATAGCATAATTGCTTTGCTTATGGTGATGCTGTGCCCCGCACAAGTGTTCGTAAGCCAGGCTGAATATTTCTGGGATACCGATCCGGGAACAGGAAACGGTACTCCGGTATGGGCTGCTGATGGGAGTTTTAACAGCATTTTTGAACAGTTAACCAAAACAGACATTGCAACACCTGGTAATGGGTTGCATAAGTTCTCTGTCCGTATTAAAGATAATACAGGGGCTTGGGGACCGGCTTTTACCAATGTTATTAATGTTCAGCAAAATCAAACCTCTGCAATAATAGCACTTTCTCAGGCAGAGTATTTTTGGGATACCGATCCTGGAGCAGGAAACGGGAGCCCGGTATTGGCTGCTGATGGAAACTTTAATAGTGTTTTTGAACAACTAATCAAAACAGACATTGTTACACCAGGCAATGGGTTGCATAAATTCTCTGTCCGTGTCAAAGATAATACGGGTGTTTGGGGACCTGTTTTTACAAATGTTATTAATGTTCAGCAAAATCAAACCTCTACGATAATAAAACTTTCTCAGGCAGAGTATTTTTGGGATGCGGATCCAGGAGCAGGAAATGGTACTCCTGTACTAGCAGCCGATGGGAATTTTGATAGTTCTTTTGAGCAGCTGGTCAAAACAGGAATTGCTTTACCAGCTAATGGTTTACATGTATTTAATATCCGTATCAAAGATAATTCCGGTGTTTGGGGACCTGCTTTTAAAAATGTAATTAATGTAGAAACTCCAACTCCTACAGGTTGCTGGGAGAGTCTTAGCGCAGGAAGTGAGCATTCGGTCGGAATAAAATCAGATGGAACATTATGGGCCTGGGGATATAATTTCAATGGCCAACTTGGAGATGGTGCTACTATTAACAGAGATGTTGCCGTTCAAATTGGAACCGCAACCAATTGGAAAAGTGTTAGTGCTGGCGAGCAGTATACAGTAGCTCTTAAAGCCGATGGAACAATATGGGCATGGGGCAGTAACCGTTTTGGCCAGCTTGGAGATGGTACTAAAACCGATAGATATGCTCCAGTTCAAGTAGGAACGGCAACGAATTGGAAAAGTATTAATACTGGAAACTTCCATATTTTAGCTATAAAAACAGATGGAACGCTTTGGGCTTGGGGACGTAATGATTATGGGCAATTAGGTGATAATACAACGACTGATAAATTAGTACCTACGCAAGTTGGAACAGCAACAAACTGGCAAAGTGTTGATGCAGGAGCACTGCATTCTCTGGGTATAAGAACAGGTGGAACACTTTGGAGTTGGGGGTATAATGGAACTGGCCAATTAGGTTATGGAGGAAGTTCATTTATCAGAATCCCAACGCAAATTGGAACCACAAATGATTGGAAAAGCATAAGTGCTGGTGAATTCTATTCTACTGCACTTAAAACAAACGGAACAGTATGGACCTGGGGAAGTAATATTTCTGGACAGTTAGGGGATGGAACTACTACTAATAGTAATGTTCCAAAACAGATAGGGACAGAAACCAATTGGTTAAATATAAATGCTGGCGCCAATAGTACTTTTGCGAACAAAACAGATGGAACACTTTGGTCATGGGGATCCTATTTCCATATTCAGCCTAGTGGTACGGATACTACATTACCTAGACAAGTGAATTCCTCTTCAGACAATATACAGATTTCCGTGGGAGGTTATCATGCTCTTGTAAAAGCTGTTGATGGGTCTTTAAAAGCTTATGGATCCAATACTAATGGGCAGTTAGGTAATGGTATGCATGGGATGAATAATGGAACGAGTATGTTTATTCCCATTGAATGTCCTTCACAATGTATTCCTCAAATACAACTTTCAGCAAACAATATTACCTCTAAAACAGCTACGCTCAACTGGGCAACATCAGCGCCAGCTCCTAGTGGTGGGTATATATATCTTTATAGCACAAGCCCACTTGTGGGGGGAATTAATGGGATAACCTATTCTAACAAAGCTGACTTAACAAATTTATTATCTAATACCACTTATTACTGGTGGGTAGCAATTGATTGTAAAACCAGTCAGAGTAATTGGATACCGGGAGGAACATTTACTACACTTCCAACAACTGAAACAGGATGTTGGCAAAGTGTAAGTGGAGGATATAATCATTCACTGGCAATAAAAGCAGATGGAACATTATGGGCTTGGGGACGTAATGATTATGGGCAACTTGGAATCGGATATACTAATTCTCAACAGACTCCAAAACAAATTGGAACTGCAAATAATTGGATGAAAGTAAGTGCAGGGCATCTTCATAGCGCTGCCATTAAAGCAGATGGAACATTGTGGACATGGGGTGGAAATAATAATGGAGAATTAGGTCAGGGAGTAACATCCAGTAAAGCTATTCCAGTACAAATAGGAATAGCAACAGACTGGGTACAGGTTGCTGCCGGAGATTCTTATATTATAGCTTTAAAGTCAAACGGAACACTTTGGGGCTGGGGACGTAATGATAATGGACAATTAGGAGATGGTACGACTATGAATAAATATGTACCAGTCCAAATTGGAACGGCAAGCAATTGGAAAATGGCTGCACCGAATATAAATCATACACTAGCTGTCAAAACAGATGGAACGCTATGGGCCTGGGGAAATAATTTTTACGGGCAATTAGGAGATGGAAGCACAACAACAAAAACGTCTCCTGTTCAAGTAGGAACAGCCACTAACTGGAAAAATGTGGGTACAGGAAGTTATCATTCAATAGGAATAAAAACAAATGGAACACTTTGGACCTGGGGATATTCAGGAGCATTAGGAGACGGAACAACTACTAATAGAGCTATTCCAGCTCAAATCGGAACAGATACCAATTGGCAGAGTGTAGGTGGAGGTTTGTTTAATTGTGCCGGGCTCAAAACAGATGGAACGCTATGGGCCTGGGGAGATAATTATTATGGACAATTAGGTGATGGAACCCAAATTTATAAAAGTAAGCCGGTACAGATAGGGACAGCTTCTGATAAACAAAGTATTTCAGTAAATATAAATAGTATTTTTGTTATCAATACAAATGGATTCTTATCGGGTTGTGGTGAAAATTCCTATGGGGAACTAGGAGATGGTACATCTTTGCTAAGGAATATTTTTGTACCTGTTGGTTGCCCTACAAATGGTACTTTACAAGTCGCAGAGTCTTCAGTAAAAGTAGATCAGCTTAAAGTCTATCCAAATCCTGTCCAGGATATTCTGACAATTTCATTTGATCAGAAGATTCTTTCGGTAGCAGTTTACAACGCTGCAGGGCAGTTGGTCCTTACAAAAGCAATCAATGATACAAAAGGAACTATTGATGTTTCAGGACTAGTATCAGGGGTTTATCTTGTTAAAATAAATGCAGCCAATGACTTCGTGAAAACGGTAAAAGTAATTAAAAGATAAGCATTTTAACAGAATAGCTAAGATTTGAAATCTTTCAATAGAGCGCCACTTATTTTTTAAGTGGCGCTATTCTTTCATATTACATTTTCCACATTTTTAACGAGTTTGTATTGGTATTTAGCCGTATTATTCTTCATCAACTATTTCATGATCCATAATAAAAATATATTTTTGCAGTCAGCAATATAAAGTCATGTGAATGATAGGGTTGCTGTTATTAAAAACTAAAAACCTAAACCTGAAAACCAATTAAACCATGAAGAATACTAAATTTTTTCTACTAATTCATCACGACTTATTGTTTCTGACAATTTAAAAAAGCATTACATTCTCGAAGTTTCTTGAAAGCCAGGGCATATTTTCAATAGGGCTTATTGGAATATTATATGAGAATCAAAAGGAAGGGATACTCGTGTATACAAGGTATTCAGCTATTGATTTGAGAAAAAAGAAGTGCTTTTAGTACTGCGTGAGGATGCTATAAATCAAAATATCTAATTTAATATTAAACCGACCAATTTTTATACTATTATGACAAAAAAACTACTAATCATGGCCTTTACAGGTCTATCGAGTACCATGGCTTTCGCAGCCGATCTTTATGTAAGAAATGGCGGAGCTGGTGGAGCATATTCTACTGTTAGCTCAGCCATCACAGCGGCTTCTGATGGGGATCGCATTATTATTCAGCCTAAAACAAATGGAACAGCTTATGTAGAAAACCTGACGATCAACAAGTCACTGACTTTTGTTTCTGAAACCAATTATAACAAATATATAATTCAGGGAAACATTATTATCAACCCGGCAGCAGGAAGAGTTGTGACAATCAGCAGCCTGAGCTCGGGGAGTACCGGCAGTTATACTTTAGAATCAAGCGGAGCTACATCCGGCGGAAGAATGACTATTAATCTTTTAAATTGCGATCTGAATAATGTCTATACTCATCAGGTCAATACAACCACCAATATTTCCGGTTGTAAAGTAAAGCAAACTATTCTGCTTTCTCACGGAATATGTACAGCTAATAAAGCAAGAGTTATTAATATTTATTCTGTAGCTCCGGATACAAATCTTGCAACATCTGATATTGAGGTACATGGAAACGTAGCTGAATCAGGCATCATGAATTCACAATTCAATTATAATTTTAAATTACATAATAACTTTTGTGGAGGCTTTAATATTTACAATATAAAAACAGGAAGTTCCAATGAAATCATTAACAATACGGTCTACAACATGAATCCCGGCGATATGGCTCCATTTAATATCAGTATTAATGGTAACGTCACGGGAAATATTACCATTATGAACAATGCGGCATCTTTTGTAGTAGGCCAAACGAATGCCTGCATTGAGAACAACAATAATACTGTTAACGTGACAGCTACCTATAATCTATTTACGAATCCTTTTGTAACACAAGGTAATATGACACAAAGTAATAATTCAGGATCTGTCAATATGAATTTTGATAATACAGCATACACGGTAACGGGTATGAATGTCAATGCCGGAAATCCTGATGTAAGACACACCGATTTAGATCTCACAAGAAACGATGCAGGACATTATGGAGGATCCAATAGCTGGGCGAACTATTGGCCAACAGATAATGCAGGCAGGCCCCAAATAAATTATTTGGTAACTCCAAGAACAATCAGTAGTGGTACATTAAGCATCACGGGATCCGGTTTTTCTAAATAATCCTTAGCATACAAGAAAGATGAATAAATATATCTATAGTATAATGGCCTTGTTTATGGCAACATGGTGCTGGGCACAGATGTACATAAGCCAGGCTGAGTATTTCTGGGATACCGATCCGGGAGCCGGAAATGGGACTGCTGTTTTGGCAGCCGATGGGAGTTTCAACAGTGCTTTTGAACAGCTTACTAAAACAGGGATCAGCACACCGGGTAACGGTTTGCACAAGTTATGTATCCGTATCAAGGATAATACAGGGACCTGGGGAGCTGTTTTTACCAACATTATTGATGTTCAGCAAAATCCAACTTCCAATATCATGGCCATTTCTCAGGCCGAGTATTTCTGGGATGCTGATCCGGGAGCGGGAAATGGAACCCCAGTACTCGCGGCTGATGGGAATTTTGACAGTACTTATGAGCA
Organism: uncultured Chryseobacterium sp.; assembly: GCA_963518055.1. Classification (GTDB taxonomy): domain Bacteria; phylum Bacteroidota; class Bacteroidia; order Flavobacteriales; family Weeksellaceae; genus Chryseobacterium. The sequence continues at coordinate 16,193 of CAUQIC010000013.1, read as the reverse complement.
ATTGACCAAGACTGGTATTCCTTTACCATCTGCCGGATTGCATGTATTTAATATCCGTATCAAAGACAATACGGGAGTTTGGGGACCTCTTTTTAAAAATGTTATTAATGTAGAAACTCAAACTTCTACAGGTTGCTGGCAAAGTTTGAGTGCTGGGTTTAGCCACTCTTTAGCCATAAAATCTGATGGAACGTTATGGTCATGGGGGAGTAATTCAAATGGCCAACTTGGAGATGGATCTACAATTGACAGAAATGTACCTATCCAAATAGGAACCGCTAATAATTGGTTGAAAATAGCTGCCGGATATAATTATACTTTGGGCATAAAAACCGATGGAACGTTATGGGCATGGGGAGTTAACAATTCTAACCAGTTAGGTGATGGTACTAAAACCGATAGATATACTCCAGTTCAGATAGGAACCACTGCAGATTGGAAAATTGTTACTGCAGGACTTACGCATGCTTTAGCCATCAAAACCGATGGAACACTATGGGCATGGGGAGATAATATATTGGGTGGCCTGGGAATTGGTAACTCGTCTAGTAAAGCTATACCTACAAAAGTGGGGACAGCAACAAATTGGGTGAAAATAGCTGCTAAAAATTATTATTCATTAGCCATCAAAACCGATGGAACATTATGGTCGTGGGGAAATAATTCTTCAGGACAATTAGGAGATGGAACTACAACCAATAAATTGGTTCCAACACAAATAGGAACAAGTTCAAATTGGAAAAATATAGAGATTGGAAATGCTCACGCCCTAGGACTAAAAACCGATGGAACACTATGGACATGGGGAAATAATTCCTCAGGACAATTAGGAGATGGAACTACAACCAATAAATTGGCTCCAACACAAATAGGAGTTGCGAACAATTGGCTAGATATTGCTGCTGGTGTTAATAGTTTTAATTTTGCTATCAAAACTGATGGAACACTTTGGTCCTGGGGGAACGATTCCAACGGACAATTGGGGAATGGTACAAGTGGAACAACGAATATTACATCACCTACACAGGTGGGGATCTCTTCAGACAATATGTCGATTTCTGCAGGATATTTTCATATTCTTGTAAAAAACATTGATGGGTTTTTAAAAGCTAGTGGACAAAATAATGTAGGTCAGTTAGGGGATGGTACAAATAATCAAAGAAATACATTTGCTTATAATACTTGCCCTTCAAATTGTGCTACTCCAACACAATTTTCAACAACTAATATTAGTTCTACAACAGCTACTATTAACTGGACAGCATCAACATCAGCTCCTAATGGCGGTTATATGTATCTTTACAGCACAAGTCCAATTGTTGGGGGTCTAGATGGAACTAGTCTTTCTCCCACCGCAAATCTGACCAATTTATTACCTAATACCACTTATTATTGGTGGGTAGCTTCTCATTGTGTCACCAGTCAAAGTAATTGGATATCTGGAGGTTCATTTACTACATTGCCTACAACGATAACGGGTTGTTGGCAAAGTGTAAGCTCGGGACTTAATCATTCAGCAGGACTTAAAGCAGATGGAACGTTATGGACATGGGGAAGTAATCAGTATGGTCAATTGGGATGGGGAAGTTCAAGCTCAGAAAATACCCCAAAACAAATAGGGACAGGAATTAATTGGCAGAAAGTAACGACAGGAAATTACCACACTGTAGCACTCAAAGCAGATGGAACACTATGGGCCTGGGGTCATAATCAGTACGGCCAGTTAGGTGATGGAACTACAAATTTTAAAAATACCCCAACACAAGTAGGTACAGCCACAGACTGGGTGAATATTGCCGTGGGGGATTTTTATGTAATCGCTTTAAAATCCAATGGGACACTTTGGGCGTGGGGACGAAATAATTTTGGTCAATTAGGTGATGGTTCAACCATAGATAGAAATATACCCATCCAAATTGGAACGGCAAATGATTGGAAAATTATTTCACCCGGATCGCAACACACTTTTGCCATAAAAATAGATGGTACACTTTGGGGTTGGGGTAATAATCAGTTCAATCAATTAGGGGATGGAACTAATGTTAGTAAAAGTACTCCAATACAAATTGGCACCGCTACAAATTGGAAAAATGTAGTTGCAGCATCCTACCATTCACTAGGTTTAAAATCAGATGGATCACTATGGGTATGGGGAGATAATAACGATGGGCAATTAGGTGATGGAACGACGGTCGGAAGATCGACCCCATCCCAATTAGGAACGGCAACAAATTGGCGTAGTATTTATGCTAATTATGATAATTCCTCCATGGGAGTAAAAACAGATGGTACTCTTTGGGCATGGGGTAAAAATGAATCAGGTCTATTGGGTGATGGAACCATCATCAATAGAAATGTTCCAACGCAAGTGGGTAATTTATCTGGGATACAAAGTGTAGCGGCAAATGTATATAATATGTTTGTCATCAATTCCAATGGAATTTTAGCAGGTTGTGGAGGGAATGTGTATGGGCAGATAGGAGATGGAACCATAATTCAAAAGAAAATACTTATCCCTATTGCTTGTCCTGTAAGTTGTTATGCTCCAACACAATTTTCAGTAGCTAATGTTACCTCGTCAACAGCTACTCTTAGTTGGGTAGCAGCAAATCAAGCTCCTAATGGAAGTTATCAGTACCTTTATAGTACAAATTCAGTAATTGGTGGTATACAGGGAACAGCTTCCTCTTCAACAGCTAATTTGACCAATCTATTACCAGACACTACGTACTATTGGTGGGTAGCCTCTACTTGTGGATCCAGCCAAACTGATTGGGTACCTGCAGGTTCCTTTACTACGCTTTCAACCAATGCAACAGGCTGTTGGGAAAATGTTAGTTTAGGAGCTTATTACTCGGTAGGGCTCCAAACAGACGGAACATTATGGTCTTGGGGTGCTAATGGTGATGGACAATTGGGAGATGGAACTAAAATTTCTAAAAATAGTCCAACACAAATAGGGACAGGAAATAATTGGTTGAAAATTGCTACCGGATATAGTCATACTGTGGCTATCAAAACAGATGGTACCCTTTGGGCTTGGGGATATAATTCTCCTGGCCAGTTAGGTGATGGAACTACCACTGAGCGAACTATTCCAACACAAATCGGAACAGCAACAGATTGGGTAAGTATTGCTGCGGGCGATTATTATACCGTAGGGATTAAATCAAATGGTACCCTTTGGGCTTGGGGGCTTAACGCTCGTGGTCAATTGGGAGATGGAACAACCCTCAACAAAAATGTACCTATACAAATTGGAACAGCAAATAATTGGAAAGCTGTTAAACCTGGTGCACAACATACGCTCGCTATTAAAACTGATGGAACATTATGGACGTGGGGGTATAATGGCTCCGGGCAACTTGGAGATGGAACAACAGCCGATAGAAATATACCTGTTCAAGTAGGAATGGATACGAATTGGAAAAGTGTTGCAGGAGGATTTCTTCATACGGTAGCCGTCAAGACAGATGGAACGCTTTGGGCTTGGGGAAGTAATTCCAATGGACAATTGGGTGATGGAACCACAGTCTCTAAAATGACTCCAATACAAATTGGAACAACAACAGACTGGCAAACTGCCAATGCTGACTATTTTAGTTCTTCAGGAGGAATTAAAACAGATGGTACCCTTTGGGCTTGGGGTCAAAATAATTCCGGTCAATTAGGAGATGGTACAAAAGTCAGCAGATTGGTTCCAACACAAATCGGAACATCTACAGATAGAAAAATTGTTGCAGTGAATATGTTTCACAGACTTGTTATCAATACCAATGGATTTTTATCAGGTTGTGGTCTTAATGACAGAGGACAGATAGGAGATGGTACCACTATTCAAAAAACAATTTTTACGCCTGTTGGTTGCCCAACAAATGGCACTTTACAAGTTGTAGAGTCTTCAGTGAAAATAGATCAGCTGAAAGTCTACCCAAATCCGGTACAGGATATCCTTACAGTCTCGCTTGATCAAAAGATTCTTTTGGTGACGGTTTATAATACTGCGGGGCAGTTGGTGCTTACGAAAGCAATCAATGATAGTAAAGGAACAATTGATTTCTCTGCTCTCACATCAGGAGTGTATCTGGTTAAAATAAATGCAGTGAATGGCTTTGTAAAAACTGTAAAAGTTATTAAACTATAAACATTGCAAATCCAAAATAACGACTAAGATTTATTTTAGATTAAAACCTTTTTAAAATAGCGCCACTTGTTTGTAAGTGGCGTTGTTTTTTTAAAACTAATCAATATTTTTGAATAGATCAGATAGACCTAAAATAATCTGCATTAAAATGTAAAACCATGAAAAAACTAACAGTCATTTCCTTCTTTATCTTTAATCTTTCCTTTGTAAGCGCACAGACGATAGAGTCGGGAAATCACAGCACAACAGGATACATCAAATCAAATGGTACGATTGAAAACAGCAGCCATTCTACAGTTGGCTATATAAAATCTGACGGAACGATTGAAAATAAAAGCCATTCCACCATCGGTTACATTAAAAGTGATGGTAGCATAGAAAACAGTATCCATTCCACAGTGGGATATGTCAAAAAAGACGGTACCGTAGAAAACAGTAGTCATTCAACCATAGGGTACATCAAAGATAATGGAACCGTTGAAAATAGCAGTCACAGTACAATTGGCTATGCTCAGGGAATAAAAAAAGAATGGACAGCGGTAGTCTATTTCTTTTTTAAATTGAATTGATCATCCCTACTGTAAACAGCGATCTATGAATGAAAAAATAGGCTCGGATTGTCAAGTCTGAGCCTATTTTCAACGATAAGGAAAATATCTTACGGAGTAATAGCCGGAATATAAACAAGAATTCCTGCTTTCCTCAATTCCTGTATTTGACTATAGAGTAATGCTTTTATCTCTTCTTTCTCTTTCTTTTTGGTTCCTTTAATCATTGTTAATACTACTTGTTGAATATCTTTGCTTTTTTTGAATTTTTGAAGCAACATGGTATTGAGATCGTTCAATTCCTGAACCTGGCAACCTCTGGTTGTTGCTTTTAAAAAAATAGTATACCTACCCGGGGTATCGGGCAGTTGTTTCAAATCAATTTCTTCATCTTCAATAAGGTGCCAGGGCCATTTCATAGTATGTACCATACTTTCCGGATGGATTTGCGCCTGTAAACCGTTGGGAAAATGACTGAAGATTTCCTCATGCTGATAATATAGATGTAATTCCTGCAAATAAGTATGCACATTTCCTTTTGGTGATTGAGAGAGCTTATGCAATACATCTTCGTATAAAAAAAGGTCAGTAAGGATCTCCTTATAAGATGAAGTATTGATAGAAGACTGTAGTTTTTTTATAATCCGTTGTTTGAGGTTTTCATGTTCCCCAAAAACATATATTGTTTCGAGTAGGTCTTTATATGCTTTATTATCCAGCTGTTGTAATAATCTGGATGTTGAAGGAAACAATTTAGATAAGAAAGATGAGCTTAATTCTATATCAAAAGATAATTTTATTTTACTCCTGGAGTCCTTTAAACCCGGACATAAAATATCAAGTTGACCCGGTTCTTTCATCGCTGCAAAAAGCATAAAATATCCTATTCCTGAGCTACCATTAAAAAGACTGATGTCCTGCTTGTTAAAATCTTTCACTCTTCCGGAAAGATAGTGACCTAATTGTGTTTTCTGGCGGATTGCATATCCCACATATTTCTCAAGTAAAGTATTTAGATTATCATTTTTCGCATATCCTGAGGTAAGAAACATCACGGGCAGATATGCATTTCCACCGATACCATGACACAGAGAAAAGTTTCCCAGATATTCTGTATTGGATATCGTGTTTTCCAGAGCTGCATGAGCTTCATCTAAATAGACCTTGTCGCCGGTAATTTCATACATTCTCAGACGACTCATCCCGATACCGGGAGCACCATGGCACCATGCGGACATATAGGTAGGTTCACTCCATGGCTGTTCATTCTCTGCAAAATCGACAACAGCACTTTTGATCTGTTCTCCACTAAACAAGTCTTTTCTGAAGTCAGGCCAGTTGTTTTCAGAATGATCAAAATAAGCTTTTTCATATAGATAAGCCTGTTTGGCTAATATTTCAAGTTCTTTGTTAGAGAAATAAGCCGAGACTTCGAATAACACCCATGAAATACCGGATGCACCATGAGACAAACCGCAAAGGCAATCAATATATCTGTATGCTTTCCCCCAAGAGATTCCCCCTTTTTTTGCGAAATGAAAATGATCAATTAATTGCTTTAAAAGTATTTTTATTTGATCCAATACTCCCTGATCTTCGGTTTCGTTAAAAAGATGTAACAATGCCAGCAAAGTTCCGGCAGTTCCGGAAAGAAGATCTAAATTTAGGGGGCCTGTTTCCGTTAATGAAGAAGCTTCTTTCATCGAGTGAAGGGCAGCTTGTAAATACTGTTTATCATTTAGTAGTTGGCTTGCTTTTATCAGTACATAACTTATACCCCCTATTCCGGAATAGAAACCATAGTCTTTGGTGGAGTGATGAGCACAATAATGGGTGAGCCAGTCTGCGCTTTTTTGGAGTATAGTACGCAATTTCTCGTCCTGAGTAATGCTGAAAACTTCCATAAGATACAATAGAATACCTGCATTCCCATTATATAACCCGGCCAGTACTTCTTTTGAATAGTTTTTTTCCAAAAAATGAATGGGGGACCATGTCTCCCAATAAATTCCATTCGAATCTTCTTTTGCATGGGAAAGAAGGTCGTTTGTAATGTCGTCAATAGCATTTTGCCACTCGAAGGGTATTGATTTTTGCAAAGTCACAATAATTATTTTTAAGTGTTTTGAGCAGTGTCTCTCCTTTATAACCTATTAAATACCTGAAATTTAAATATTTTTTATTGAATTTTTTTTATTTGATAAAAAATATTATTTTAGATGAATCTCTATTTAGGGAAATATACGTTTATTTATTCATTTACATTTAAAACTTAACACCAAAGTCACAATGAAAAAGAAAAAGTTACAATTAGACGAGTTGAAAATTCAAAGTTTCGGAACGAGTAAACTGAAGAAAGTAAAAGGAGGGTTCAGAACATCTCCAACTGACCCGAGCAGGGATCCATCTTATACAACTTACTGTCCTCCAACAGGAGATTGTGAAGGTTGGACAGTATTTTGTTCGCCAACCTTTAGCAGTGTAGAGTGCGCAAGCGATGTAAGCTGGAGTACTTGTACACCAGGACAAAATGGTTGCTAGTAAAAGAGTAATCTAAATTTCCATTCATACTATTACCTGTTATGCAAAGCCTTATTTATGCCTTGCTTATTAGGTAATAGTATTTTATTATGTGAAGAAACCGGAGGTTATTGTTAAAATTAATTGATATCGTGTCAAAAACTGAAATAAAGCAAATTGCAACTGTTCATGAGCATATTCTAATGCGAATTGCCGGACTGCCCTTTCACATGCTGGGGCTCAATCAAGAACAATTGTCTGAGGTAATCAACCAGATTGTTCAGCTAGAACGACAAAAAGGAAAACTGAAAGAGGAACTGCTCTCTGCACTTCATGAGTTCAATAAGGAAGTACATGATGTGAAGTTGCAACAGCAAATCCAAAATTACAGACGGAAACTGTTTAACAGTCCTAATGATTTACCAAAAGAAATGATATTCTTTTCGCAGCTGTCGGAAACTCTTAAAAGCATTTGGGAAAACTTAAAGACAACAGATGAGGTATTGAGTAAAAGACTGTTGGATTTTAGAAATTTTCATGAAGGAAGTGCACTAGAAGAACGGGTGCAGCTTCAAAATTATATTAATAATGGTATTTTTCTGAAAGGAATTGGTATGGCCAGCCATTCTATGCTGAATTCTTTGGAGGTTTACCTTAACAAAGATCCATCGGAGTTCAGGAAAAAAGAGATCAACACAGAAAAAAGTATTCTTAAATATTTTTCAAGAACGATTGCCAAAACATCTCCCTTCAGTACCCTGACCAATTTAGGTATTGCTTCAGCAATGGGTGCTGATTCCGAGAATATGATTACCATCTTGAACGCAGACTCTAAAGTCACAAGTAAAGTCAGAATAAATAATCTGTTGCAACAAAGTTTTGTCCATGCTCTCCAGGATGACAGAGAATTGATCAGCTATTTTCCGATCAGTCTCAACCCTTCCTTAAAAAAAGAAAAAAAAGTATATCACTTTCTGATCAACATTGAAAACAGAGAAGTTTTTCAACGGGCAGACAGATCTGCAGTGCTCGATCTACTCATCTCTTGTTTTGAAACTGAAAAGACTCAAAATTTTGCCCAGTTGATTTCTGTTTTGGAGGATGCAGTGGATGCGGAAAGATCAACTTTGAATGACTTTCTGCTGAGTTGTATTGATGCCGGAATATTTGAAATAGAATTGGGATTTTCAGGCATAGATCCGCAATGGCATTCCAGTCTTAAAAAAAGTTTGTCAAGACAATTGAAATACGTAAAGAATGAACGTGTTGAGGAGCTGCTGAGTACTGTTGATCAGCTCGTCGCTTTCGCAGACCAGTATAGAGATGCCCAGCCTGACGAAAGGAAACAAATGCAGGAAATAATGCATCAACGCTTGAAATCAACCCTTCGCTTATTTATACCATATTCAAGGTCTGGTTTTTCTGAAGATACGGAGATGAATGAAAATTCTAATGAGGAAGGGGTTCCCGGGTTGGTAATCAAGGAACAGATTTTCTATGAAGATTCATGTAATAATCTGAAATTGGAGTTGGGTTTTGATGCTTTATCTGAGCTGGCACAAAAGCTGACTGCCTTCTATCCTCATCTGGATCTGTTCAATATCGGAAATGATGAAAAAAATAAGATGTATGCCTATTTTACATTAAAATATCCGAATGATGATCATATTTCACTGCTCCGCTTTTACGAAGACTACTACCAGGATATTAAAGTAGTAGAAAAAGAGGATAATGAGTGGGGTAATCGGGTAGAGAAAGAGCGTACGAAGCTATTTACTGATATAATTTTTGATTGGAGAACGCATTTTGTGAAGGGACTGAACATCGGATTAGAGGATGAGATACTAGAAGTAAGTCTTGATCATTTGAATCATTGTGCCAACCAGCTTGGTTATGAACCTGACTTTAAAAAGAAAAGGTCAATAGGAGGGTTTATACAGGTTGCTATGCACCAAACAGAAGGATTGAATACTTGTAAATATTTTGTGGTCAACTCGTTGTTTTCCGGATATGGCAGACTTTTCTCGCGCTTCCTTCATCTTTTTCCTGATGAGGTTACAGAAAAACTCAAAGCTGATAATTTAGCACAACAACCGATTGATTGTGTTTTTGCAGAAATACAGGATGGCTCTTTTCATAATGCCAATATACATCCATCCTTGCTTGCTTATGAAATCAGAATACCGGGAGGGCATACTTCTCTTCCTCAGGATCAGCAGATTTTGGTGTCTGATCTGGATGTCTGTATCGATAGGACAGAAAAAAGTCTAAGTTTACAGCATCGGGTGTGGAACAAGAGAGTTGTTCCCTTTGATCTCGGTTTTCAGAGTATCATAGGAAGATCAGAACTTTTTAAATTGCTGAGTTTATTTACAGGGGCTGATTATAATTCTTCGTCAGCATTTTGTAATCTGATCAATAAGAATATTCTCGAAAATACAGCCAAAAGGGATGTGCTTGTATTCCCTAGAATATTACTTGAAAAATCAATTGTTTTACAGCGTAAAACCTGGATCATTTCGGCCAAAAGCATGCCTCAACCGGAAGCGGGAAGTGATGAATACTACCTTGAAATAAGAAAATGGCAACAGAGAGTAGGTCTTCCCGATCATGTTTTTCTGCGTCTGCAGGTGAAGGCAGCTCCCGTTAATCCTCCTTCAGAAAACATTAAGGGGAGAGATGATTATAAACCACAATTTATAGATTTTACCTCTGTTTTATACGTTGAGTTATTGGCAAAATGTCTGAAAAAAGCAGATGAGTACATCCAGATCGAAGAAATGCTCCCGGATTGTGGAGAGCTTTTATCGATGGAAGGTAAAGAAAGAGTAATGGAATTCTATATTCAGATGAGTAACAATCATGAATGATAAAATCTGGTTTTCTGCTTATTTATACGGAGGAGAGATTTCTTCGCATATGATTTTAGATGAGTTCATTCCGGATTACCTGAAAAAAGGAAAGAAAAAAGCTACCCTTATGGGATTTTTCTTTGTGCGTTATTGGGATGAAAAAGGACTTCATGTCAGATTGCGTATAAAAGCCGATCAAGAGGATATCTCACTTTATCTGAAGCCTTTGCTTGAAAAGGAATACTTTCTTTTTCTTGAAGAAGACAACGCGTTGGTTCGATATGTTCCTTATGAGCCTGAAATAAGCCGTTATGGAGGAGTTGATTCTATCGCCATTGCCGAAGAACATTTTGAGCTTTCTTCTCTCACTGTTTTAGAACTCATGAGCGAATATGACCTTTCTGATTATTCAACAGCGCTATCGATAGCACTCCAGTTACAATTTGTATTTATTTTATCATTACCCCTGGAAAAAACAACTTTGCTTTTATTCCTTAACCAGATTATCTATGAATGGATGCCACGGGCTATTCCATTGAGTAATGATCAGTCAGAAGATATAGAGCTGGAGGAGTTAAGGAAGAGATGTTTACAGGATTTTATGAACAATTATGGAAAAGTAAAAGAACAGCTCATACCCAGATTTACTGTGATCAGGGATGAAGTTTCAGCCGGAACGATAAAGGATATCAATGAAATTTTGGGAAAATGGTATGAAAAGAATCACGAGGTAATGATCCGACTAAAAGAATCCCTATCGGAGGAAGCTGTTTTTATGAATGTTTGTGGAAGTCTTCTGCATATGACCAATAACCGGATGGGGCTTCGTAATGCGGATGAAAGCTATTTGGCCTATCTGCTTTATCGGTTGATAGCAGATAATTGATTTTTACTGCCATTTGTCTCTGAAATTACTGCATGGACAAGGTAGGTAAGGTAAGACCAATCGGTTTCATCTATTCCCAATATGAGAAAAATAGATTCAAATTGCTTTCTCAATATATACCACATCGAGGCATTTTCCTGTGGATGATATCCTGCAATAAAGATTTGGTCAAAAGAAGGAACTTCCCGTTGGCATGCATTCGTTTCTTTATGTAGAATAGTTAAATGATGGAAGAGGAAATTTTGCCACGCTGTTGATTCTTTACCTGTAATGCAATTATTAATCCCGTTCAGGATTTGTTTTAACGTTCCCTTTTGCTGCTCATAATGTTTTTTGAAAGCAAGAGTAAGCCGGCCGGATGAACCCGGTATTTCAGATAGAAATTTTTCGGGATGATCAAATGCATAGGCCCGCCATTGGTCAAAAAGATAGTTGAGAAAGGTAGATAAAGTATCAATATTTTCAGAGAACTGGATACGACTGTAAAAAATAAGGATATTAATCGCCAGGTTATTGGGGTCTATCGCACTCAGGTTAACTTTGTTTTTTTTGCCCGGTCTCTTCGTATTAACGATGGCATCACAGAATACAGAATAGAATTTTTCACTAACTTTCAAAATAGCTGCTCCGCCGTTAAAACGCTGTACCAATGGAAAATAACTTGGCTGGATAAATTGAGGATGTAGATAACGTTGCGATTTGATCGTATTTTCTAAAGCTTGCAGACTGTTTTGTTCTCCTTTAATCACGACAAGGTTGCTGATATCATTATCTCTTTTGAAAGGAGCCTGTAAATAATAAAATTCTAAGTTGCTTTTGACGATATCAGGCATGATAAATTCCAGAAATTCTTCCAGTTCATATCCTTCAACAATGCGAATCGCCAACTTTTGGTCCCAGAAGAAACTGCAGTGGAGTACTGCTCTCTTTTTATTGTTGTAAATTTCTGTATACTTTTCTTTTTGTCGTTCAAGGAAATCCAATATTTCTATTTTATCTTCTTCTGTGTAAGGGAGGGCGACAATATCCTGTAGTTTCGATGCAAGCTCCGGATTAATCCGTTGAAGTATTCTTGCCTTTGTCTTTCCATAGGTACTCCAACCTAATACTGACCATAGTTCAAGGTCGATGAGATTGTTGACAATATGACTGAACAAGAGAAAATATTCAAGGTTACTTTTCTGTATTGCTTTGTAATTATTAATTAATGTGTTGAGTGCAATAACGATGGTGGCAAATTGATGGATATCCTGATGTACTATCTCTTTTTTATCCTGATAAAGTTGGGTAGCGAGTTCTTTATATTCAGCAAGCTGTCCATATTTGTCTTTGATAATTTTTCCATGACAGAGCGCATGAATCGTAACACTCATTTGGGGGCTTAAAAATTCTTTCAGCAATATGAGATCAAAATTGACAGAAGGCAATACGGTAATATCGGTTTTTACTTCAGCCAACCATTCGTCTTGCACACCACGGCAATATCCGATTTCTTTGATAATGATAATATCAAGATCTGAAGAAGGTTGTAGTATTTCCTGCTGTGCCTGGCTTCCAAATACCATGATCGCATCTGCTCCATCAAAGTACTGGGTAACAATCTGATTAACATATTCCTTTACCTGTATCATACAATATATTCTGTGAAATTAACTTATACCTCTTGTTGAGGTTATGGTGCTGGGTTTGTAAATTGGTTTTCCTTAAACTCTTGTGTAATTCTTTCAGAATCCCCTTATTACCATGAGGAAATGGGTAATTTATGCCTACTTACATTGTATATCTGTAAGAATATCATGAAGTTTAAGAGATGAATTAAAAATATAAAATAATTAGCTTATATCACTTGTTTTTATGACGATTTTTCTTTTTTTCTTATTGATTTTATTTAAAATTATCTTTAAGGAATATTTGGATTATTTAGCGATTGTCAATCTTAAAAAGATCATACATTCGAACTATTCTCATAGAGTTAAAAAGCAGGAATCTAAGCTAAAGATTAATAATCAAGTCTGTAAATAAATTCTTCGATCTCCGTTTGTCTGGCATTGGCAAAACCTTTATCAGTTCCAATCTTCACAAATCCACATTTTTCCAGAACATTCTGTGAGCCGAGATTATCAAAGGCCACACGTCCAAAAATTGGTCTGGTGTTTTCAATAATAAGAAATTCTTTCAGTGCCTTTGTAGCAATACCTTTCCCCCAGTAATATTTATCCATCCAATAGGTGATTTCAGCATCTCCTCCCATGATAAATTTGGCTATGCTTCCGGCAATTACGGAATCAACTAGAATGGTCTGGTTATTAACGGTCGGATCAGCCATTAACTTGGTGTATTTGGCCAAATAGGCATCCTTATCCTGAGAATCTTTTGAGGTAAATGCCGCCAGATAATTGGCTTCAGGATCAAGTTGAAACTGGAAAAGAACAGGTAAATCGTCAACGGCTGTTGGGCGGAGTTGTATTTCGGAATGAGTGTCTTTCATGTTGAGTGATTAGGTAGGTTCAAATATATAATTTAAACCTTATACAATCGATAAAATATTTTATGAGCCACGAATTCACGAATAATAAAGGTATTTGTGACAGAGTTTTATTTCCCACAGATTCCTCAGATCTACAAAGATTTTTATTCTCGCAGATTATGCAGATTGAGCAGATCTTTATGCATATACATTTGTGCAATGGTGGCATAAAAAGCATCTTAAGTTTTTCTCTCTCCAAAAATCTTTGATTTTTAAAGCTTTAGTGTACTTCTAATGCATAAAGTTTGTTACTTAAAATAACTTAAGTGTTCAAAAACTTTTGTGACTCTTGTGGTTTAATTTAACCACGTATTTACACAGGTTTGCACAGATTTTTTAGAGTTAAGAAACTGTGTGATTTGAGATCTGTGGGAACGTTTTAATTCCCACAGATTCCTCAGATGTGCAGGGATTTTTTATTCTCGCAGATTATGCAGATTGAGCAGATCTTTATGCATATACATTTGTGCAATGGTGGCATAAAAAGCATCTTAAGTTTTTCTCTCTCCAAAAATCTTTGATTTTTAAAGCTTTAGTGTACTTCTAATGCATAAAGTTTGTTACTTAAAATAACTTAAGTGTTCAAAAACTTTTGTGACTTTTGTGGTTTAGTTTAACCACAGATTTAACAGGTTTATCTATACCATCTTAATCCGGTATTTGATTAATCATATCCTCCAAAAGCTCTGTTACTACAAGAAGTGAGTTGGTGTTCTCAACAGCCACTTCATCGTGTCCCCGTTTTACATGTCCAAAACCATGACTCTGATTACGAATAACCGTACGTTTTATAGCATCTTCTTTGGAAAGATAAGGATGCTTCTTCCTTTTTTCAGGACTATACGTTAAGCCATTTGATAAAATATGATCACTTATTATCGTAGATCTATCCCTTTGGAGACGCATATCAGTAAGTCTTTGTCCGGCATCACTGGTATCGGGTGACATAAAGGCGGGCTCAGATAAGGCGCATCGGGTACAGGTATATTTGAGTGACAGTTCACCTTTGGACAAAGTCCCTTCAAAAGGAACAGACAGATAAATGTCAGCAGATCGTCTGTACATTTGGTAAATGGCTGTCATAATAGCCGGCTCAGCACAGTTACTGGGCATCCAGTTTTCAAGCATTCCTATTTTATTTTGCATTGCCTGGTTAATAAGTTGGGTATCTTCTATTTCAGATTTTTTCTCTATTATTTTATTGGCCCTATATTCAGGGGTTTGCAGGAGATACAAACAAGATTGTAGAGAGGGTTGTTTTAGCTCCAGGCGCTCTCTACTCTTCATGTACTCTCCTAAGGCGGTGGCTGTTTTTTCATAGGAAATATACTGTGTAGACGAGAGATCGGGTAGTCCCATATTGATGTAGCTTCTTTTTTCTATCTCACCCTTATTGAATGTATATTTGCCATAAGGCATCGCTCCCGAGGCACCAAAAACAGGTCTGAAAGTGGCACCCATGCTATCTTTCATATGCCCTTCTTTAATATACATGATGCAGATGCATCCTTCTCTATCTTTGAGCAATATACCCGTATTTAATTGTTTATCGTCATTCTTTTCCCTAAACAAATTATTTTCTAGTAAAAGTTTGCGTGCATGCTGGAGCATATCATCGTGTCTGTTTTTTTTGTTGAAACGGTTGAAAGTGAGCGACTGACTTTTGGGAAAAATTCCGGCAAGACGCGAGTTGCCCTGTAATAGCATAATGCCGGCTTTTATAAGGGATATATAACGGTATTCAATTCCAAGGAATTGAGAAACTTCTTCGGTCAGAAGTTTATTCTCCATTTTTAGCCTGTCCAGTGTTTCCTTTTTTTCTTCTTCGAAGGTATCTTTTCTTTCGTTTATTCTTTTTTCTTTTTCTGGATTAAAAGCTCGCTCGGCTCGGCGGGTCATTTTCATGATATATCCACGATGGGTACGTGGTCTGAAATGTAAGGGCTTCATTTGTTCATGCTCCAGCTTATGGATGTCTTCCAAGAATATTTTTTCAAGTTGGGTCAATTCAACCTGCGGTTTTGTCTCCATGCTTTGCAAATGAGACATCATCATGAGATAATTGAGTTTGTAAGTATACATGTCATCCATCCTGTCAGATTCGTTCTTGAGCATTTCTATATCCTCCGAATTAGTTTTCTGATTTAACAATCGATTGTACCTTTGCTTTACACCTACGAGGTATTCAGAATCATCATTTAGGTTAAAGTCCTTATATTTTTTTACAAAGCTCAAGCCATACTCCTGACCTTGTACGGATGTTTGTGAGATGAATGTAACTCTTTTTTCAATATCATTTTTGATACTTTGCGGAATAGTCTGCCGCCCACCCGGTCTTCTCTTTTGCTTTATCTGCTGCGTTTTCATAAGTATTATATTTTAGTTGCTATATACTATTTCATGGTGATCTCCATACTATTTGAAGTGATTTTTATGTCCCGCTAAATTTTGGGGCTCTAAAACTCCAAAGAACAGTATCCTGGAACCTATCCATGATGTCATTGATATTGCTAATTTCATCCGAAAATTGAATATGGAAGTCAGGGTAAACCCCTATTTTTTATAAATCAGGTAGGGTGTGATTTGCTTGATCAGATTCTTCAGATGTGCAGGGATTTTTTTTTCTCGTAGATTTAGGGGATTGGGCAATTTTTTTTAAGATTTATGAGCCACGAATTCCTTTAGATTTGCAAAAGGATTTAGTAATAAATTAGAT
>CAUQIC010000012.1:0-178935 GCA_963518055.1 uncultured Chryseobacterium sp. | reverse complement strand
AAAGATAAAAGATAAAAGATAAAAGATAAAAGATAAAAGATCTTGTCATTAAACACCTGATTATACATCCGGATATCCACATCAATAGGGGTGGGCTTCAGCCCACCTGAAAAAGAAAATATTCCATTGGCTTTAGCCAAAACTTATTGTATCGCCTGCTGTGATCAAGGTGTGAATTCAAAACACAAAAAAACGGAACCGAGGTCCCGCCTGTATGCTTATATGAGTTGATCTATTTATCCTGTGGTATCGGATTAAACTGAGAGTTTTCAATTGTCAGTGTTTTTGTCGTCAGGTCATAATGATCATTCATAGACATCACATGAACCGTTAAATTGTCAATGGAAATAGGCTCTCCAAGATTAATGTTGGTAAGATTGGTGTCTTTAATAAATCTTCCGTCTACCAAAATAACAAGACCTGAGCCTACAGCGGTCATTACATCATTATGAATGAATAATCCTGTATCTTCTCCAAGCCCGATTCCTAATGTTCTCGGATTATTGACTACTGCCTGGAAAAGACGGCCAATTCTGCCTCGTTGTACAAAATGAGTATCAATAATAACATTATCTATTAATCCCAGCCCCTGAGTTGTTTTGATTTCTCCTTTTAATAATGCCTCTGAGCTGCTTCCCTGATAAATCATATTTTCAGAAGCTGCTGCAGCTCCGGCAGAAGTTCCGGAATAAATAAAATCCTGTTCCTGATATTTTAATAAAATGGTATCATGGAATCTTGTTCCTCCAAGAATAGATGTCAGTCTTAATTGGTCACCACCGGTAAACATCATAACATCAGCGGCATTAGCTCTTGCTACCATAGCATCAGAATTAGCTTCTTCACGGTTGTGAATATCAAGGACATTTACATTCTTAGCTCCTAAAAATTCAAATGCTTTTTTGTACTCGGAGCCTACGATCTGCGGAATTTGAGAAGCTGTTGTTACGATTTCAATGACAGAATCTTCTTTATACTTTGATTCGTTAATGATCTTTCGTAAGATCCCTCGTTCAAAAAAGTTAAGATTCTTTTCGATATTCTGATCATAATCGGTTTCTGCAAAACTTCCTTTGTTTACAGCTCCTCCGATAACTATTAATTTTCCAACAGGTTTCGTCATGGTACAAAATTAAAAAATAATTAACATTATTTGGCGAAATTCATGCCATCTTTAGTTGATTTTTAATGATTTAGGAATGTTAATTAAAATTAATTTTTTTTTAATAAATCTTTAAATGTGGTATAGTTTCGTTTAGGGTTTTACATTATCTTTGGCTATGAAAGGCGTTATTGTTAACTGTTAAAATGCCAATAGACTATGAAAATTGAAAAGATTCAGGCACTGCGTGGTCCTAATATTTGGAGTATCAGAAGAAAGAAGCTGATACAGATGAGATTGGATCTCGAAGAGATGGAAAATTATCCTACTAATAAAATAGATGGATTCAGGGAAAGAATTGAAAAGTTAATCCCGTCATTGATTACTCACAGATGCTCAGAAGGAGTAGAAGGAGGTTTTTTCCATAGAGTGGAAACAGGAACCTGGATGGGGCATGTCATTGAGCATATAGCGCTGGAAATCCAGACGCTTGCCGGTATGGATGTTGGTTTTGGAAGAACCCGTGAAACCAAGACGCCGGGAGTATATAATGTAGTCTTCAATTATATTGAGGAGAATGCCGGAATTTATGCTGCTGAAGAAGCCGTGAAAATTGCAATATCTTTAATTGAAGGAAAGGATTATGATATAAATGCCTGTATTCATAAATTAAAAGAGATCAGAGAGCGTGTACGCCTAGGTCCTTCAACCGGAAGTATCGTGGAAGAAGCTGCTTCCAGAAAAATTCCATGGATAAGATTAGGGACAAATTCTTTGGTACAGCTAGGCTATGGTGTGAACCAGCAAAGGTTTCAGGCTACGATTACCGGAAAAACAAGCTCTATTGCCGTTGATATTGCATGTAATAAAGAATTGACAAAAAGAATGCTGCATGATGCTGCCATTCCGGTTCCTATCGGGGATTTGGTTGTTGATGAAGAAGATTTAGATTTGGTGATCAAAAAAATTGGTTATCCTATTGTCCTGAAGCCTTTAGACGGTAACCATGGGAAAGGCTCGTCTATTAATGTAAACGATTGGGAATCTGCTAAAATTGGCCTTGAACATGCACAGAAATACTCCAGAAAAGTAATTGTTGAGAAATACATTACGGGGTATGATTTCAGAGTTTTGGTCATTGATAATAAAATGGTTGCTGCAGCAAGAAGAGTTCCTGCTCATGTGGTGGGAGACGGAGAACTGAATCTTCAACAACTTATTGAAAAAGAAAATAAAGATCCAAGAAGAGGGTATGGGCATGAAAATGTTCTTACCGAGATTGAGGTAGATAAAGATACATTAGAATTACTTGAAAAACTTCATTATACCCTTGAAACAGTACCTCAAAGGGGAGAAGTCGTTTATCTGAAGTCGACTGCTAATCTTTCAACCGGAGGTACTTCAATTGATGTTACCGATATGGTACATCCCGAAAATATCACGATGGCGGAAAGAATTTCTAAGATCATCGGGCTGGATGTTTGTGGTATTGATATTATGGCTGAAAATTTAACCCAGCCTTTAAAAGAAAGTGGTGGGGCGATTATAGAAGTGAACGCCGCTCCAGGATTTAGAATGCACCTGGCTCCTAGTGAAGGATTACCAAGAAACGTTGCTGCACCTGTAGTTGACATGCTCTATCCACAAGGAAAGCCCTTTACTATTCCTATTATTGCCGTTACGGGAACCAATGGGAAAACCACAACAACAAGACTTATTTCGCATATTGTTAAAAGCAACGGCTACAGAGTTGGCTACACAACTTCAGACGGTATTTATATCCAAAATACGATGCTGTCTAAAGGAGATACTACAGGACCGCTTTCTGCTGAATTTATCTTGAAAGATCCGACTGTTGAGTTTGCTGTTCTTGAAACAGCCAGGGGTGGAATTTTGCGATCAGGCTTAGGCTTTTCACAATGTGATATTGGAGTTTTAACCAATATTGAGGAAGATCATCTGGGAATGAATGATATCCATAATTTACGAGACCTTACTAAAGTTAAAAGAGTTGTGCTCGACAGTGTCAAGAAAAGTGGTTGGAGTGTCTTGAATGCAGATAACGAATACTCCATGAAAATTGTGAATGATCTTGATTCGAATATAGCAATTTTCAGTATGGATGAAAACAATCCTCATATTGTCAAATTTGCAAAAGAAGGAAAAATTACCTGTGTATACGAAGAAGGATTTGTAACCATTAAAAAAGGTGATTGGAAGATCAGAATTGGTAAAGCAAAAGATTTTCCAATAACAATGGAAGGGAAAGCAAGATTCATGATTGAAAATGTACTGGCCGCGAGTTTGGCAAGTTATCTTCACGGATTTGGAATTGAAGATATTTCCAACTCTTTAAGAACATTTATCCCAAGTGCCCAACTTACTCCGGGAAGACTGAATGTTTTTAAATTCAAAAACTTTAAAGTTCTGATTGACTTTGCTCATAATCCTTCAGGTTACGAGGCTATTGAAGACTACCTGAAAAATGTTGAATCTACAAAGAAAATAGGGATTATATCCGGTGTAGGTGACAGAAGGGATAGTGATATTAGGGAATGTGGGAAAATTGCAGGAAGAATGTTTGATCACATTATTATCCGAAATGAAAAACACCTTCGGGGAAGAACTGAAGAAGAAATTAACGGATTGATTATTGAAGGAATGCAGGTTTCAGGAAAAGACGTTAGTTATGAGATTATTCCTAAAGAAATTGAAGCCTTGAAGCATGCCATAGGAATGGCCGAAGAAGGAACTTTTATTACCGCTTTGAGCGATGTGATTTCTAATGCGATTGACCTTGTTCAGGAATATCAGGCTAGGGAATTATTAGAGGATGATAAACTCATGTAATATATTAAATTAAAGGCTGCTATTAAATTTAGCAGCCTTTTTATTGATATTATTATCTCCAGTAATTATTGGCGGCAGCTATTGTAGCAAATTCAGTAGCTACAACCTGTCCTATGGCAACCAATGTTTCTGCATCCTCTGAATAAATGGGTCTTAGCTTCTCTCTGATGGCAGCATCAGGCTGAGTAACCTTGATAATAAGTCTTGCCATTTTTACGGCAAGCTGTCGCCCTTCTTCAGGGGTATTGGTTATTAATGAGTTGTTTGGGATTAATTGAATCTGTTCTGTCATTTGTCGTTGTTTTATATTTTAAATTAATTAGAGCTTTCAGTTCTTTTAGGCAAAAAAGGCATTGGAACTTCCAATCCATATAGCATCTTTCTTATTGAAATCTACATTTACCATGGCAGCTTTGGTCATACGTCCTAAATTTTCCAGTAGGATAGGGCGATCATCATTTTCCCGCCAAATATAGAGCAGACGAATTTCTGCTTTTGAAAAATCCCCGTTGATATCTTCAAAAATCGGTGCATAGCTTACTTTTCTTTGAAGAATGTAATTTTCTTTATCCACAATAGCATCGGTGATTTCTTGGGTTGGATTTAAATTAACTCCACTGCCGGCAAATGAAAATAAAGGTTTTAATACAAAATTCTCAAGTTTTTCATTTTCGGGAAATTCGTGCAGAAAATAGCTTTTCGGAACAAATTGATGCTCCAATAACGGAAGAAGGAATTTTGAAATTTTAAAAAACCAGTTAGGATGGGTAATCCATTTAACATCCACTTCTTCACGGAAATCAAATTGAGTGGTAAGATTGGGAATTCTATCCAGTTCATCAAAGATAATACGGTTATATATTCTTCTGATTTCAACCCGTTTACCATTGTCTTCATAATATAGTTTCTTACCTTCTTTTATAACTTTTGTCAGGCAGATGGTTTTGATCCCTAATAACTGCTCTGTTAAAGCAAAATCGATCGCTGTCTTTTGTTTTTCAGGGAAAATCTCAAGAAGAATTACATTTTCAGGATTCTCATCACCTACAATCAATTTTTTCAAATAATTGGTGAAAGATTCGTAAGACATTGGATTTCTGATCTCCGAAAGAAAAGGGTAGACTTCACAAAAAGTATCCTCATATGTTTTTTGAAAAGCATATAATGAAGGAAAGGCTTGTAACTCAATTAGCTGAGGCTCTGTTTCTCCATTCTCATTTTTGCATATTCCGAAATCTATAGTAAAAAAATGAGGTTGATCAGTATCATTAGGAACCCGGCAGTTATCAGGAACAGCCTTTTGTAAAATTTCTGAAGGAAGAGCTTTAATCTGACTGATAATGCTTTCGCTGGCATCAAGAAGCTTTCCTTCAAATTCTTTGGTAAGAAAAATAGGACTTTCTGAAATCCTGAAACCAGGCTCAATGCCGCTTTTTTGTTGTAAAGTATCTTTAAGTTGCTGATATTTTTCCTGTGAAAACTCCTGATTGAATTGTTTTCTATATTTTGGGATCATATTTTCTCTTTTGTGGTGGTTAAAAAATCGAGCAGCAATGCCCGATTTGATACTGAAAATGAGTTTAACCACAAAAGTCATAAAAGCCTTTACTTTTAAGAATATAAAAGAATGTATAATAAGTTCACACAAAATGAAAATCAACGATTTTCAAAATGCTTAAGTGTACTTTTAAAGCGGTTAGTGGTAACTTAAAAAGAACTTAAGTGCCAAAAACTTTTGAGACTTTTGTGGTTTATTTTAATTTTTTAAGCTAAAGAATTAATCTCTTTCAAAATGTTTTTTTTTGCAAACCGAAGAAATCTCGGGAGAATTTGATTTCTGGTCAGAATGATTTTATCTTCATCATCTATTCTGTCCATCGTTTCAAGATATTTTTCCATTCCGAAATTTTCGATCATGGCTTCTCTGTTTTTATCATCCTTCAGGTTTTCGATCAATGCTTCAGGACTTGCTTCCGGGTGAAATTGAGTTCCAAATATTTCATCTGAAAAACGAACAGCCATGATGGCTCTTTCCAGATTAATGTGAGGCCGGAACTTTTCTATCGCCATAATTTTCATTCCTAATTCTTCAAAACGATCCTGATCCGGCTCAATAAATTGATAGGCTCTTGAATCTACAGCGTAAAAAGGATCCTGGAGATTTTTAAATAAAAATTCTTCCCTGCCTTCCTTTGTTTTGTGAATGGGCATTACTCCGAAAGAATATGATTTTCTTTTGCAGATATTGCCAAGTTTCCAATGGATACTGGCCAACTGAAATGAATGGCATATGAGGAAAAGATATTTTTTTCCTTCATTATATTTGTTGTGCTCAGAAATAGAATCTAAAAAATCAGCAAACCTGTTTTCCCACTCAAAGCCTTCTCTGTGTGGAGTACCAGGGCCACCTGAAGAAATAAAAATATCGAAATCGCCTAATTCCGGCATTTCATCTTTAAATCTCACATCAAATGTCTTGATGATCACATTTTCTTCAGAGTTCTGCTGAAATGCTTCAGAAATCTCTTTAATGTTTCTAAAGCCTTGATTTACATGATTATTGTTCATGTCCAGCAGAGCAATTCGAATATCTTTCATTACATCATATTTTTTGTAAAGTTATCAAAAATATTATGAAGCAGGTTCACCATGGGTTATACCGTACTCTGTTTCTGAGATCATATAATCTACTACTTTTGTAAGATCTCCGGTTTCTTTAAAGATCTGAAGCTGTCGATCTGCTCCTGTACCATTTTCCAGAATTTTCCATGCATATTCAACCTCTTTTCTACACCCCAGCTCATCTACCACATCATCAATAAACTCTAAGAGTTCCTTCAACAAATGAGGATACGGAACCGATTCTTCTTTACCAAAATCAATGAGATGAGCTTCAATGCCACTTTTGGAAGCACGCCATTTGTTTTCATTCAAAAGGAGCCTTCTGTAACTTCTGAAGCTAAGATTTTGCTGGTGCAATTTATAGATTTTAGCAACCAGACTTTGCATGATAGCAGCAAGACATACTGTTTCGTCAATTCTTAAGGGCATATCGCATATTCTGAATTCAATAGTAGGGTAGAATGGATGTACACGAAGATCCCACCATATTTTCTTAGCATTGTCAATCGTTCCTGTTTTTATCAGAAGATCAACATAGCTGTCAAACTCTGCCAAAGAGTTGAAATAACTGGGAATGCCCGTTCTTGGGAATTTTACAAAAATTTCCTGTCTGTAAGATTTAAACCCTGTATATCTTCCAATCCAAAACGGAGAGTTGGTAGAAAGAGCATACACATGGGGCAAGAAATAGCGCATCACATTCTGAATTCTTACTCCCTCTTCACGATTGGGAATTCCAATATGTACATGAAGTCCGAAAATAAGATTTTCACGGGCTACATCTCCCATATCGTCTACAATTTTAATATATCGCTCTCCCTGAGAGATATTGTTGTCAGACCAGTGTGAGAAGGGATGGGTGCCTCCTCCTGAAACCCGCAATCCCTGCTCATGAGCAGTATTGATCAGATGGCGCCTTAGATTGGTGAGTTCTGCTCTTGCTTCCTGAATATTCTGGCAGATACCCGTTTCCATTTCAATCATAGATTCGTGCATTTCGTGTTTTAAATTTTCACTTAAAACTGCTTTTCCGCCTTCAATAATTTTTGATACATGAGAAATAAGATCTCTGCTTTCTACGTCAATGATCTGATATTCTTCTTCGATTCCAATAGTAAACTGATGATGCATTTTCCTTGTGTTTTTTTATTTTTTTTATTCTTACTTTATAGAATCTTTCACAAAGGTCCCCCAAGTAATATTAGGTTTCCCCGGAATATATTCTTTAGCTTTCTCTATAGCCAGTTTTGCTGCATGCTCAATGATCCATGCAAAATTTTCTTCTCCTACTGAATTTCTGTCTGCATCCGGTGCAGGGTTGCAAAAGTCAATAGCATAAGGAATACCATCTCGCACTGCAAATTCTACCGTGTTGAAATCATATCCTAAAGCCTCATTCATTTTTATCGTATAGTCATGAATGGTTTTCAATAGCTTTTCAAGCTCTTTCCCCTGTGTTTGATGGGTCGTGGCATACCTTAAATGAGGTTGGTTTCTTGGTTCATAAGGCATGATATGCACATATTTTCTCCCCAAACAATATACTCGGTAATAATCATCGAATATAATTTCTTCCTGAACCATCATAACCAGTTGCTCCGTTTCTCCCAGTTTATTCCAAAGGTCATCCGGATTTTCTACTCTGTAGACATTTTTCCATCCGCCTCCATCATGAGGTTTCATATAGGCAGGAAAACCCACATAATTGAAAATGTATTCCCAGTCATGAGGAAATGTAAGATTCCTGAATGACGTTTCTGAAGTATTGGTTGGTCTTTCATGAGAGGGAAGCAATACCGTTTTAGGGAGAGGAATTCCCAATTTAGACATCAATGCGTTGTTGAAAAACTTTTCATCGGCACTCCACCAGAAAGGATTATTAATAACATAAGTGCCATTAAGTGCTGCATTTTTCAGGTAAGCTCTGTAAAAAGGAACATCCTGCGAAATTCTGTCGATGATCACTGCATATCCATAGTCTGCACCTTGTTCCAACTTGTCGATGGTTACAGGTTCAGCTACGATTTCTCCCCCACCAAGTTCATTTACTTTTTCAATAAATGCCCAAGGGAACGTATCTTCCATACCGAAAAGAATTCCTACTTTTTTAGCCATAATTTTTGTTTTTAAAAGGGTGAATATTTTCTTTATTTGATGCTTTTTTAGGAGTAGTTTCAATGATTTGAGTCCTGTTTTTAATTTAGCTCAAACAGGTGGTAGTTCTTTGAAATAAAGTAAGTATTAAAAGCTTTTGTGGTTAAATTGTATCTAGTTTAAGAAAAATAAGCTCCTATAAAGGTTGGAAAAACCATTCTCCATAGCGGCCAGTCATGACCAATCCATTTTCTTTCATCATACCAGAAATCGATGCCTTTTATTCTTAAGATCTCGGCCATTTCAATATTCTTATCTTTACAAATATCCTGATCAGAAGTACTCAACACAATATGCATGTGTTTGTATTTCCATGCTTCATCATTCCTTATGAATTCTCTTGGGCAGTTAAAATAAACGAGATCATCAGAATAACCATCCATGAAATTCCTTATACTGAAAGCTCCTGAAAGACAAAACAGGTGAGAAACCACATCCGGAAACCTGAATGCAAAATTAGCAGCATGGTACCCACCAAAGCTCGCTCCGGCAACTGCAACACGATGGGTTTTGTGAAGCTTCTGAATGTAGGGTACAAATTCTTTAATCAAAAACTGCACATATCTTTCGTAGTTTTTTATCCTTTGTTGTGGAGGCAATGTGTTGTCATAAAAGCTCCAGCTGTCTATTGTCTGGATATTATACAACTTTACTTTTCCCTGTTCTACAAACCAGTTGATGCTTCCATTAAGATGGAAATCATGGTTTTGTGTATACTGTCCCTGAGAAGTAGGAAACATAATAATCGGATGTCCATAATGTCCGGTTACTTCCACTTTAAGGCTGATACCCAATATATTTGAATAATAATCTGTATGTTCTATGTGAGGCATGGATTGATTTTCTTTAAAAGTTATATTCTAGCTACTCAGTTTGCTGCTTTTAGGAGGCAGAATGTTGAGCATGTCTGCATGAATCTTTTCTGCGGCGTTGTCTAGACATTCCTGAATGACATTAGTATCATTGGATTTATACACAATGCCGACATGATAATCTAACGGAAGAAATTTTACAACTTCTTCACGCTCAAAGCTTTTATAATCCGGTTCCTTATCCTTAATCAAAGCAATGATCAAACCTGAATAATATCCTGTAGGAGGTGAAACTGCATAGTTTTCATTTCTCAGCAGAGCATCTTCAATCTTTGCCCATTCGCGCCAGATATTGATTGAGCTTGAAGCTTCTACAAGATCAGGAATATGTGCCCCTCCAACTCGGGAGGACGTTTCCAGGAAATACCATTTCCCATCTTCCTTTCCCCGGATAAACTCTGTATGAGTGGCCCCATTAAGAAGGCCAAAGCTAGAAAGTACCCTGGCATTGATCTCTTCAAGGTCTTTAAATTCTTCAGAATATCTCCCTAAGGTCTTGGATCTGAATACTCCGCCTTCATGAGAGACCTGCATAGGAGGAGCAAGATATTTAGAGGCAGAAGTGAATACAATTTCTTTGTTGAAAGTAAGGCTGTCTACATGATATACATCGCCGGGTTTAAAACTTTCCAGTAAAAAGAGATGGCGTTCTTCTCCAAGAACGTCCAAAGCTTCATGAAGCTGTTCCTTAGATAAGATTTTTTTAATGCCCGATGCAGAGGCTTCTGATCGGGGTTTTAAAACCCACGGTGCAGGAACTTTGTCCGCAAAATCATTAACGGTATCATCATTGAATATGGCAGTAAACTCAGGAACATTAATCCCGGAGTCTTTAGCCTTTTGTCGCATGGCCAGTTTATCTCTGAAATATCGGTGAGTGGTCTGTCCCATTCCGGGAATACGGAATGTTTCTCTGATCAGGGCAGCTTTTTCAACATCATAATCATCAAGAGCAACCACGGCGTTCACTTTTCTGGTTTTCATTAAGTGTGAAAACCCTTGAATCAGATGGTCCAAATTCCAGACGGATGGTTTAATCTCAGGCATGTAGAATACCTCATCGATAGCATGCCATGGCCAGTTTTTTTCTTTAAGATTCTCTGAAGTGACTAAGATTATTTTATGACCAAGCGTCTTCATTTCGTCCATGAAATCGTAGCCCTTGTAATAGCACGAAATGCATACAATAGTTTTCTCCTCCATATAATGTTTTTTAAGTTTTAGTGATTTTTCAAAAATAAAAGCAAATCTTTGTTGTTTGATCAATATCAAAACTTGAAATATGCTGTGTTTTTTGAAAAATCACTAATCAAGTATACAGAGAATTTTTGTAATAAACTAATTTTTAGTGATAATTTTCAATTAAATCCACGAGCAATTGAACCCCATATCCGGTTGCCGCTTTTTCTTTAGCATAGCCTACATTCCCAAAGGCGACTCCCGCTATATCCAGATGTGCCCATTTAGGGTGATTTTCAATAAATTGCTCCAGAAATTTAGCCGCAATAATGCAGTCACCAACGGGCTTTAGAGACATGTTCTTTAGGTCGGCTACATCAGATTGTATATCATCCGTCCAAACGTCCCACAACGGCAGATTCCATAGCCTTTGATTGGTGTGGTCTCCGGTTTTTATCAAAAGGTTTTTCAGCTCCTCGTTATTGGAAAACATAGCCCCACAGGTATCCCCAAACATTCTTACTGAGCTTCCTGTTAAGGTAGCCAGATCAATAAGGAAATCCGTTTTGTAGTTTTTGGTTAAATAAGAAAGCCCATCGGCAAGAATCAGCCTGCCTTCTGCATCAGTATCCATTACCTCAATAGTTTTACCGTTATAGGCTGTAATGACATCACTTGGAAGCAAAGCTTTTTCAGAAATAGCATTGTCTGTAATAGGAAGAATAGCGACGATATTAACCGGAAGTTTCATTTCTGCTGCATAGATTAAAGTTCCTAAAACAGCGGTAGCCCCACCCATATCAGATTTCATATAATGCATATTGGTAAACGGTTTCAGGGAAATTCCCCCTGTATCAAATAATACACACTTTCCAACCAAGCCAAATGTTTTGGCATTTTTAACAGTGGTTTTATATTCTAAAATGGTAAACGCTGCATCATGAGCACTTCCTTGGTTAACAGCCAGGTAAGCTCCTAGACCTAGTTCTTCACATTTTTTTCTATTGAAAACAGTGTACTTTAATTCATGCTTTTTTGCCAGGTTTTTTAGATATAAACTAAAAATATCAGGTTTTTTGAGATTGGCAGGTTTATTCAACCAGTCCTGACAGGCGATCTGACCATTGCTCAATGCTTCTGATTTCTGACTGATATGATCTAGTTTTTTCTGACTTAAGTTTTCAAAATGAAGTTCAAACTTTGCATTCCAAAAAGGATGATTCTTTTCAAAAGGATAATTATAAGTACCTATTAAAAGCCCTTTAACAAATTCTTCGAACTGTTTTTCATTCATGAAATCTGCCAAAAGCAGAGTAGGAACAGCTTGTAGTTGCTCTTTTTGGGTTTGTGAAAATTTTAAAGCCACCTGCTGGAATTCGAAGTTCTGCAAAGTAGATTTTCCCAGGCCGATGAAATAAGTAATACCTTCTTCATGGGCATTCACAAAAACTTCATGTTTTTTTCCGGTAAAAAAAGTGGCTATGTTTTTATTAAAATTTTTATTTGATTTTGTCCATTCTTCCTCAGTAAATACATGAAAAACCTGAGTGTAAGTAGTGTTCTTTTTATTAATTAACTTCATAAGTAGATATTTTTTCTAAGAGGCTAGCTGTTTTTTGTAACCTTAGTTTTTAATGCTTTGTTGCTGAGGTTTTACTTCAACAGGATTTTCAATATTATTATAGAACAGCCATTCAATAGCTCTCGGGAATTCCTGTGACCAATAAAATTCACTATGAGTTCCTTCAGGATTGATGCTGGTTCTGAACTCAAAATCAAAAAGATTCTTTTTCTCCCATCGTTTCAAATATTCTTCAAAAATACGAATCCTTTTTACCATTTTAGATCCTTCCTGGCCACCGCCATATAAATAAATTTTTGTTTGAAAAGGAACTCTGAAATTCATCATGGGAAAGTTATTGTTAGGCTCTACCCAAAGAGAGGGAGAGAATATCAATAATTTAGAATAGACTTCCGGATAAAGAAATCCACTGTAAATACTGATAAGAGCTCCCAGTGAGCTTCCTCCGATTCCTGTATTCTCACGGTCTTTTTTTGTGCGGTAATTTTCATCTACAAAAGGTTTTAAAGTATCAGCGATGAAACGGATATATTTTTTCCCCTCAGAGCCATTAGCTACATTGTCATTGTCAAAAATATATTCTTTAATTCTATTTTGGCTGCCATGTTCTATCGCAATGACAATAACGTCTCCACGTCCGTATTCCGATAGAATAGATAGTTTTTTATCGATTTCCCAGTTGCCGAAGTCGCTTCCTTCATTAAATAAATTCTGGGCGTCCTGCAGGTATAAAACCGGATATGTTTTATTTGAAATATAATAGTCGTGTGGCAGTAAAGCCCAGACTTTACGGTAACGATCAAGTTGTGGGATATAAAATTCTTCTGAGATAACTTCTACAATAGGAAAGAATTCATCTTTAAAAGGGCCCCAGTTTAATCTCCATTTGTCCACCGTATCGGAAACTTTCTTTGACGATTTTTCAGCCTTTCGGTTGGGGGTGATACTTCCGTATTGGTCAAGCTCAACATTCTCCCAACCTCCTTTGGTAAATTTGTATTCAATGTCATCGGGAAGAACCTCATCGTTGATTTCTATAGAATAGTTATTGGAATCAACGGGAGTAAGCTGGTAATTATAATCTTTAGGGTTCCATGTATTAAAATTTCCGGTAATAAATACCGGTCGGTCATCTTTTTCTTCTGTGTGCAGTTCAAATCTCATCGTATGTGTTTAATATATTATAGAATGCTAAATTTATAAAAAAGATTGTTTTGGAATCATAAAAAGTGGTTTAAAAAAGTGATATATTTGATAGATATCCTGAAGAAGAAAATTAACTTGACGATTATTTGATGAATAATTAATCGCGGTTGCCAGTATTTTTCGTAGTTTCAGGGAAAATATAAATACAATCCGATCTTGATGAATTCTGTTAAAACCTATACACTTTTTACTGATCAAGACGTCTATCTTTTTAAAGAAGGGAGGCATTATAAGTTGTACAGCAAATTTGGGGTACATTCTGTGGAAAAAGATGGAAAAAAAGGAGTTTATTTTTCAGTTTGGGCACCTAATGCAAAAAAAGTTTCTGTTATAGGGAATTTTAATAACTGGAATCATAAAGATCATATTCTTTTTCCGAGATGGGATGAATCAGGTATCTGGGAAGGTTTTATTGAAGGATTAACTTGGGGAACTTTGTATAAATATGCTATTGAAACTATTGGAGGTGAAATTTTAGAGAAAAGTGACCCCTACGCATTTAGCTGGGAACAGAATATTCAGGCTGCCTCATTGGTGTCTACAACATGGTATGACTGGAATGATCAGGAATGGATGAAAGACCGCTGGAAAAAGAACAGTCTCGAAGCTCCCATCTCTGTTTACGAAATGCATCTTGGTTCCTGGATAAGAGAAGAAAAAGAACCTGACCGGTTTTTGAATTATCGTGATATTGCCAAAAAATTGGTTCCCTATGTGAAAGAAATGGGTTTTACACATGTAGAATTTATGCCCGTTATGGAATATCCTTATGATCCGAGCTGGGGATATCAGATTACAGGCTTTTATGCAGCTACATCCCGTTTTGGAGCTCCTCAGGATCTGATGTATCTGATTGATGAGCTGCATAAAAATAATATAGGGGTAATCCTGGACTGGGTTCCTTCACATTTTCCGGGAGATGCCAATGGGCTCTATCGCTTTGATGGCTCACATTTATATGAACACGAAGATCCGAGAAAAGGGTTTCACCCCGATTGGAAATCACATATTTTCGATTATGGAAGAAATGAGGTGAAGTCTTTTCTTATCTCCAATGCAATGTTTTGGCTGGATCGATATCACGCAGACGGTTTGCGTGTAGATGCCGTAACATCAATGCTTCATCTGGATTATTCAAGAAATGAAGGAGAGTGGGAACCCAATATATATGGCGAAAATGTCAACCTTGAAGCCAAAGCTTTTTTACAGGAATTTAATACTGCTGTTTATAAAGAATTTGGAAATAATATCATTACCATAGCTGAGGAAAGCTCAGATTTTCCTATGCTCACAAAGCCGGTTCATGATGGAGGAGTAGGCTTTGGAATGAAATGGATGATGGGCTGGATGCATGATACACTGGATTATTTTAAAGAAGATTTTGCTAACAGGAAGTTCCATCATCACAAGCTTACATTTGCTTCGATGTATATGTATAATGAAAATTATATAATGCCTTTGTCTCATGATGAAGTGGTACATGGAAAAGCAAGTTTAATTTATAAAATGAAAGGAGATGAGTGGCAGAAGTTTGCCAATCTTCGTACCTTGTATGTATATATGTTTACCCACCCCGGTGCAAAATTGTTATTTATGGGAGATGAGTTTGGGCAAACCAGCGAATGGAACTTTACCCGCAGTTTAGACTGGCACCTTTTGAAATATCCTGTACACAAAGGATTACAGGAGCTCGTTAAAGAATTGAATCATATATATACAACGGAACCTGCCTTTTATGAAAATCAATTTGATAAGCATGGTTTTGAATGGGTAGAAGCCGATGATTTGGAAAATTCAGTTTATGTGTATATAAGGAAGGGGAAAAGGAGAGATGATGTATTCATGATTGTTTTAAATCTGGCTCCTCGGGTTTTGGATTATAAGATTGGTATTCCAAAAGGTACACATTGGGAAGTTGTTGTGAACTCTGATGAAGAGAAATATAGTGGTAGTGGAGTCACACCGGAAATAGTAGAGGAGAAATATGAAGAATGGCGAGCCTATCAAAAAACAATGACCTTAAAATTAGCGCCCCTTGCCGGTATTATTTTAAGACAACATAAAGATAAAAAGTATAAATTACACAGAATTAAACACAGAAGATAAAGGATGGTTATTTATCATTTAAGTACGGAATGTTATCCTGTAGCAAAAGTAGGAGGCCTGGCTGATGTAGTGGGAGCTTTACCGAAATATCAGAATAAAATAAAAGGAATAGATGCTAAGGTGGTGATGCCATGGTATAATAAGCCTTTTGTATATGAACATGAGTTTGATGTCGTTTTTGATGGATTTATTCATCAAGGGACTAATATGCTGCAGGTTCAGATTTTAAAAGAAACGACTAATGTTCTGGGGTTTGAACTGTACATGGTTAAAATTCCGGGATTACTG
This sequence comes from uncultured Chryseobacterium sp., assembly GCA_963518055.1. Classification (GTDB taxonomy): domain Bacteria; phylum Bacteroidota; class Bacteroidia; order Flavobacteriales; family Weeksellaceae; genus Chryseobacterium. Next base: position 162,974 of record CAUQIC010000012.1, on the reverse strand, counting down.
GATAGAGAAAATCCTTATGGTTATCAGGATGAAAGCTTTCAGTTTCTGGCATTTCAGCATGGCGTTTTACATTGGCTGACTGCTATGCAAATCCGCCCGGATGTTTTGCATTGTCATGATTATCATACAGGGCTGGTTCCTTTCATGGTGGAAAACTGCCCTGAATTTAAGTTTCTAAAAGGAGTGAAAACCATTGGAACTATTCATAATGGCGAATATCAGGGAATGATGAGTTGGGGGATGGCGAATTACATACCCTCATTTGACTCTTATAAATGGGGATTGCTGGATTGGAACGGATTCATCAACCCGCTGGCAAGTATGATTAAATGCGCCAGTGCATTTACTACTGTTTCGGAAGGGTATCTTGAAGAGCTTTTTATCAGTTTCCGCGGTTTGGAAAGCCTGGTACGTCAGGAATTCGGAAAGGCATATGGAATCATCAACGGTATAGATACAGAAGTCTGGAATCCTGAGACAGATCCGATGCTGGATTTTAATTTTAATTCAAAAAATGCTGTTGCCCAAAAGAAGAAGAATAAGGAAAAACTTTGCAAAGAATATGGTTTGAAACCTGAGCTTCCTCTATTTGCTTTTATCGGAAGATTTGCTACGGAAAAAGGAGCCGATCTATTGCCCGACGTTGTCTGGAGAAGTATCAAACAGAGCTATGGAGCATTAAACATTATGGTTTTGGGATCAGGAAATACTTATATTGAAAATAAGCTGAAAGAATATGACTATACCTATACCAATTTCGCCGTGGATTTAGGATATAAAGAACATCTTTCCCATAAAATGTATGCCTCGGCAGACTTCCTGTTGATGCCGTCGAGGGTAGAGCCTTGCGGTCTCAATCAGATGTATTCTATGAGATATGGTACTGTACCGGTAGTGAGATATACTGGTGGACTCAGAGATACTGTAGAAGATATTTCAACCGGTGGAGCCGGATTGAACTTCACCTATCCGGGGGTAGATGATATTGTGCATGCCATGAACAGAGCATTGGCTATTTACAATCAGAAAGGCGCTATGGAAGATCTTATTCATGCCAATATGAGTTTTGATTTTGCATGGGAAAAATCTGCCGAAAAATATATTGCTTTATATAAAAGCTGATATGGTGAGAATTTTCCTCTTTTTAATACTGATGATAGGGATTGCTTCCTGTACAGCGAAGAATAGACTGTTAGAAGGAAATAACCCTTCCGGGGATGCTTCTTACTTTACGATCTTACATTATGGGTATCCAAATACTGGAAGGTTGATACTTGAAGATATTATTTCGGAAAAATGGAAGATCAAACATCAAGAAGCTGCGGGTTGTACTATTACGGGAAAATTGAAACGGAAAATAGACGATAAAAATAGAAAAACGTACGCTGCGATAGAAAGAAGATATGGTAAAGACTGGAAAATAAGATATGAAAAAGATCTTGAAGAGGCAGCTATACATCAGGTTGATATAATGGATGCCCTAATTACCAATAAGATTTTTAGAGCAGAACTTGAAAAACATAACATAGAAATTGACGGAGTGAATAAGGAAGTGACCCTATTAAATGCTCCTGACACCTATGAAGTAGAAGTCTATGGTTTTGATGATCATAATGAGAAAGTCAATTGCTGCAGACTTCATGTAAACACCAAAAATAAAACTGTATATTTAATAAAATAAAAAACACGCAAGATATCTATGAAACGAAACGTAATCTCCATTGTACTGGGAGGCGGTAGAGGAACAAGATTATTCCCGTTAACCTACTCGAGATCAAAACCGGCGGTACCTATTGCAGGGAAATACAGGTTGGTGGATATTCCTATTTCCAATTGCCTGAATTCGGGATTAAATAAAATTCTGGTTTTAACTCAATTTAATTCAGCGTCTTTAAACTCACATATAAAAAACTCGTACCACTTTGACATCTTCAGCAAAGGCTTTGTTGACATTCTTGCAGCTGAACAAAATGTAGAAAATGAAAGCTGGTATCAGGGAACGGCAGATGCTGTACGCCAGTCGATGAAACATCTGGAAAAATATGATTATGACTATATTTTAATTCTTTCAGGAGATCAGTTGTATCAGATGGACTTCAGGGAAATGTTAGACTTCCACATTGAAAGCGGAGGCGATTTAACGATTGCTACCATTCCTGTGAATGCTAAAGATGCCACCGGTTTTGGAATTTTAAAATCTGATGACGAAGGAAATATCACCTCTTTTTATGAAAAGCCGGATTATGACATGCTGGAAGGCTTGAAATCCGAAGTTTCAGACGATAATAAGCATAAAGGTAAAGAGTTTCTTGCTTCTATGGGGATATACATATTCACCAAAAATATTCTTAAAAAAATGTTTGATGAAGGAGCCGGTGATGATTTCGGAAAAGATATCATACCAAGTTCAATCGGGAAATATAAAACATTAAGCTACCAGTATGAAGGATACTGGACCGATATCGGAACAATAGAATCGTTCTATGAAGCCAATCTGGATCTTTGTCTTGATTTGCCTCAGTTCAATCTGTTTTCATCTTCTCCTATCTATACAAGAGCCAGAATGCTTCCCCCTTCAAAAATAAATGGATCTTACGTAAGCAAAGCCGTTTTTGGAGATGGATGCATTATTATGGCAGACAAGATTGAAAATTCAGTCATTGGAAACAGAACAAGAATCGATAAAGGAAGTACCATTGTTAATTCATACGTCATGGGGGCAGATTTCTACCAGAATACCACTGAAATTGTGCTGAATGACAGAGCGGGCCGTCCCAATATGGGGATTGGTAAATACTGTTACATCGAAAAGGCTATCCTTGATAAAAATTGTTATATAGGTGATAACGTCAAAATTATTGGTGGAAAACATATTCCTGACGGCGACTATGGTACCCATTCTGTACAGGATGGTATTGTAGTAGTGAAGAAAGGAGCGGTATTGCCTCCGGGTACCCATATCGGGTGAAAAGCAAGAAAAAGAAATGCCGGAAACAGAAAATTATTGTAACCCAAGAATGATTTGTAATCCATATTATTGAAATGTGGGTCATGTGTATGTATTTGTATTTCAGCAGAATATAAATGATTATTACCAGCCAGATAGAAAATCTAAATTTTTAATAGGTTAATTCTTGTTAAACATACAACTAGAGTGATCAGCATATTGGTCACTTTTTTTATTTGTATTACTTTTGTGCGATGCGTATTTTTAAAATATTAACTGTAATTATTATTCTATTAGGGGGAGCTTATGCTGCTTCTATGTATTATTTTGTGGATGAAAGCAAGAATTTCACGATCGAAAAAGAAGTCGATTATCCGGTAGATAAAGTCTTTGCACAGTTTAATAATCTTCAGAATTTTACCAGATGGAATAACTTTTTTTCCAGCTCACAGTCTATCGATATAGATTATTATACGCCCTATGAAGGACAAGGGAGTGCGATCAGCTATGTGGATCCTAAGAACGATACCGATGGTGAGATGTTTATCAGGTATGAAAACCCAAACAAAACTTTAAAATACCAGCTTTTTGAAGATGAAAATGCCAATCCAACATTGGTAGATGTCAAATTCAAAACTGTTTCAGCGGAAAAAACAAAAATCATATGGTATGTTCATACCCCTAAGCTTTCTGTTTGGAGAAGAGTAGAAAATTTCTGGACGGAAGACCGTTTTGCTGAAAATATTACCAAAAGTATGGTTAACCTAAAGAATGTCTTAGGAAATAAGGTGGAAAAAGATAACCAGATGGCAGCCATCAAATATGACAGCCTGATGGTGGAAAAAGAAGAAGATAAACTCATTTTAGGGATCAATGTGAGTACCTCCAATAAAAAGGATGCGCTTTACAAGAATATAGTCATGAATTATAACAAAATCTATAATTTCGTATCGATGGATCTAGGGAAAAAAGATGATGAATTCGGATATCCGGTTCTGATTACTGATGCCGATAATTACAAAGATAAAGAGGTATCTTACTTCCTTGGAATTCCACTTTCTAAAAAAATTGGAGTGACAGACAACAATTTTAATTTTAGAACCATAAATCCGACCGAAAATTATGTGATCTACTACAAAGGAAGCTACGAAGGACGAATTAAGGGGATTCAGCAATTGATTCAAAAAGCCAAAAAAGACGAAATGCGCTTCGGAGATATCCGTCAAACGTTTATCGAACGTCCCATGGAGGGGGAGACTGTAAATGTTAAGCTCTCATTACCAGTGTTTAAGTGATTTTTTAAAAATTAAATTTTTCCTAACTTTTTTTAACGGTTTGAGACTGTTCTAACTCGGTTTTTTTTATTAAATTTGAAGATTAATTCTACAAATAAATTTTAATAAATAGATAAACTGTAATAATGGACAGATTTTCATTCCTAAACGCAGCTCATTCTCAGTTAATTGAGGATTTATACCAACAGTACTTAAAATTCCCGGACTCTTTAGAACCATCATGGAAAGCTTTCTTTCAAGGCTTCGATTTTGCTTTGGAGAACTACGGAGATGACGATAACATTCAATTTATTCAGGCTTCGGCCAACGCTGCTCCGGCAGTACAACAGATTTCTCAGGCAGTATCAAACGGAGAAGTTCCTGAGCACATCAAGAAGGAATTTAAGGTAGTAAACCTTATTGAAGCTTACAGAACAAGAGGGCACCTGTTTACAAAAACAAACCCTGTTAGAGAAAGAAGACATTATACTCCAACTTTAGATATCGAAAATTTCGGTCTTACTAAAGAGGATTTAAATACAAAATTCAACTGTGCGGTAGAAACAGGAATGAAAGAGCCTGCTACTTTAGCAGATTTGATCAAGCATTTGGAAAATATCTACTGTGATTCTATCGGAGTAGAATATACATACATTAACAATGTTGAAGAAAAAGATTTCATTAAAAAGTGGCTTCAGGTAAACGAAAACCACCCGAACCTTTCTGCGAACGAAAAAACAGAAATCTTATTAAAACTAAATCAGGCGGTAGCCTTTGAAAACTATCTTCACACTAAATTTGTAGGACAGAAAAGATTCTCTTTAGAAGGAGGGGAAACATTAATCCCTGCACTAGACCAGTTAATTTCAAGATCTTCTCAATTAGGAGTTGATGAAGTCGTACTAGGGATGGCGCACAGAGGGAGATTGAATGTATTGACTAATATTTTTGGTAAATCATACAAGCAGATTTTCTCAGAATTTGAAGGGAAAGAATTTGAAGAAGATGTATTCTCAGGTGACGTAAAATATCACTTAGGATCTTCTAAAAAGATTAAAACAGCTTCAGGAGAAGAAGTTTGTATTAATTTGACTCCAAACCCGTCTCACCTTGAAACGGTAGCCGCTTTGGTAGAAGGTATCTGTCGTGCAAAAGTTGATGACAAATACAAAGATTTCTCAAAAGTATTACCAATCATCATTCACGGTGATGGTGCTATTGCAGGACAGGGTATTGCTTATGAAGTTGCTCAGATGATGACTTTGGAAGGATACAGAACAGGAGGGACCGTTCATATTGTTGTTAATAACCAGGTGTCATTTACAACAAACTATATGGATGCAAGATCTTCAACATACTGTACAGACATTGCAAAAGTTACAGAATCTCCTGTAATGCACGTAAATGCCGATGATGCTGAAGCTGTTGTTCACGCAATCCACTTTGCTGCTGATTTCAGAGCGAAATTTGGAAAAGATGTTTACATTGACCTTTTAGGATATAGAAAATATGGTCACAACGAAGGTGATGAACCAAGATTTACTCAGCCTAATTTATACAAAACAATTTCGAAACACCCGAATCCAAGAGAAATTTATAAAGATAAATTGCTTAAAGACAGTATTACTTCAAATGACGTAATTGCTAAAATGGAAACGGAATTCAAAGCACTTCTAGATAAAGACTTTGATGCATCTAAGGAAATTGAGAAAAACGTAATGGACTTGTTCATGGCTGATGATTGGGTAAACTATCCAATTGGAAAAAGAGGAGCTGTTCAATTACCGGTTGACACTAAATATGACTTAGCTAAATTGAAAGAGTTGGCTCTTAAAATGTCTACACTTCCTGCTGATAAGAAATTCCTTAACAAAATTACAAGACTGTTCGAGAACCGTATCAAAGCTATTGAAGGAGATTCATTAGACTGGGCATTAGGAGAGTGGTTAGCATATGCAACACTTCTTGTGGAAGGTCATAATGTAAGAATTTCCGGAGAAGATGTGGAAAGAGGTACATTCTCCCACAGACATGCTGTTGTAAAAACAGAAGATACAGAAGAAGAATATATCCCGTTAAGACATGTTTCAGAAAGCAGATTTGATGTATTCAACTCTCACCTTTCAGAATATGGTGTTTTAGGTTTCGATTACGGATATGCAATGGCATCTCCAAATACATTAACCATCTGGGAAGCTCAGTTCGGGGATTTCGTGAATGGTGCTCAGATTATTGTTGACCAATATTTAGCGGCAGCAGAAGAAAAATGGAAAATTCAGGACGGATTGGTCATGTTGTTACCTCACGGTTCAGAAGGGCAAGGAGCAGAGCACTCTTCGGCAAGATTGGAGAGATTCCTTACTCTTTGTGCTAATGAAAATATGGTAGTAGCTAATATTACCTCACCTGCGAACTACTTCCACTTATTGAGAAGACAGTTGAAGTGGGCATTCAGAAAGCCATTGATCGTTATGAGCCCTAAATCTTTGTTGAGACACCCGAAAGTAGTTTCTCCATTAGAAGATTTTGCAACAGGTTCATTCCAGCCAATTTTAGACGATCCAACTGCAGATCCTAAAAAAGTAGAGAAATTAGTTCTGTGTTCAGGTAAACTGTACTTCGAATTATTAGCGAAGAAAGAAGAATTAAATTGTGATACGATTGCACTCGTAAGATTTGAACAATTATATCCGCTTCAGGCAGATGCTATTGAGGCAATCTTCAACAAATACGAAAACAGAAAAGAGCTGGTTTGGGCTCAGGAAGAACCTGAAAATATGGGGGCTTGGTCTTATATTTTAAGAAACTTCAGAGAGACAGGAATTCAGGTAATTGCTCCTGTACCAAGCGGTGCTCCGGCTCCGGGTAGCCACAAAATGTTTGAGAAAAACCAAAATGCAGTAATCAACAGAGTTTTTGATAGAGATGATGCTCCCGCAAAAAGACCTGTTACCGCTTAATTTAAATAATAATCAGTTAAAAAATAAAAAATACTCGATATGTCAGTTTTAGAAATGAAAGTTCCTTCACCGGGCGAATCAATCACAGAAGTTGAAATTGCAACTTGGCTTGTAAAAGATGGTGAGTACGTAGAAAAAGATCAACCTATCGCTGAAGTAGATTCAGACAAAGCTACGCTTGAATTGCCAGCAGAACAAAGTGGTATTATCACTTTAAAAGCAGAAGAAGGTGATGTGGTACAAGTAGGTCAGGTAGTTTGTTTAATTGATATGGATGCTGCAAAACCAGCAGGTGCTGCACCTGCCGCTGAAGCTCCAAAACAGGAAGAAGCTCCAAAAGCTGCTGAGCCTGCTAAGCAAGAAGCTCCGAAGCCAGCTGCTCCGGTTGCTGCAACGCAAACTTACGCTACAGGAGCTCCGTCTCCGGCTGCTAAGAAAATCCTTGACGAAAAAGGAGTAGATGCAGGACAGGTTTCAGGAACAGGAAGAGATGGAAGAATCACTAAGACTGATGCAGAATTAGCAGCAGTTCCTGCATTGGGAGGAAGCTCTCTTACTGCAACAGGTTCTAGATCTACTACGACAACTAAACTTTCAGTTTTAAGAAGAAAAATCGCTCAGAGATTAGTTTCTGTGAAGAATGAAACAGCTATGTTAACAACTTTCAACGAAGTTGACATGTCTGAAATCTTCAGATTAAGAAAGCAATATAAAGAAGAGTTTGCTCAAAAACACGGAGTTGGACTTGGTTTTATGTCTTTCTTTACAAAAGCAGTAACAAGAGCATTACAAATGTACCCGGATGTGAATGCATCTATTGACGGAGATTTCAAAATAAACTACGATTTCTGCGATATTTCAATCGCTGTTTCTGGTCCTAAAGGATTAATGGTTCCTGTATTGAGAAATGCAGAAAACATGACTTTCAGCGGAGTAGAAGCTAACATCAAAGATCTTGCAACAAAAGTAAGAGACGGTAAAATTACTGTAGATGAAATGACGGGTGGTACTTTCACGATTACAAATGGTGGTACTTTCGGATCTATGTTATCTACACCGATTATCAATCCACCTCAATCTGCAATCTTAGGAATGCACAACATTATCCAGAGACCGGTTGCGGTTGACGGACAGGTGGTAATCAGACCAATGATGTATGTAGCCATGTCTTATGACCACAGAATTATCGACGGAAAAGAGTCTGTAGGATTCCTTGTAGCGGTAAAAGAAGGTATCGACAACCCTGTTGAAGTATTAATGGGAGGTGACGAAAGAAAAGGCCTTGGATTATAGTTTAATAAAATTATAACATAAATATACAATCTCGCCTAAAAAAAGGCGAGATTTTTGTATATATTAAGAAAATACTACAATGATGTTTTCAAAAATGACTTCCAATATCAAAGTTTCAGTAATACCTGAATATGATAGTAAAAACAGTTATCCCTCCGAAAACCGTTATGTTTTTAAATACAATATTACGATAGAAAATGATGGAAGCTTTCCTATCAAAGTATTAAAAAGAAAATGGTTAATCTTTGATGTCGGATTCGGATATACAGAGATTATAGGAGATGGCGTAATAGGCCTTACTCCTGAAATAGGAACAGGTGAAAATTTTGCTTACTTCTCCAATGTAATGCTTCGTTCAGGAGTAGGAAATATGAGCGGAAAATACCTGATTAAAAACATGGAAACACAGGAAACTTTTGAGATTGATATCCCAAAATTTAATCTGTTATCTGAAGTTTTAAGTAATTAATAATGGTGTACCCAATAAGAAGTACAACGTATTATTGATTTTATCTGAATAAGAAGGACTTAAATAGATAATAAAACCCGGGTTTATTATTCTATCTCCTTAAAGCTTTTTAATTTTTGCTTTCATGTAATCCTGTACTTCATCATTACTGGTGAGGAAGAGTTTCTCAAAAGCTAACAGAGATATTTTAGCACATACTTCGGCATCTGCTCCGGCTCTGTGGTGATTAAAATCAATCTTATGATATTCAGCCAATGGTTTCAGGCCATACTTTGGAAGGTAGTTCCACGATTTTTTGGCAAGCTGAATACTGCATAAATAGTCTAATTTGGGAGTAAACATGCCATAATGTTCAAGACAGCCTCTCAACACGGAGGCATCAAAACCTGCATTATGGGCAATCATTAAACTTCCATACATCATATCCTGAGCTTCATACCAAATTTCATCGAATGTGGGAGCATCTTTCACATCTTCCGGCTGTATTCCATGTACTGCAATATTAAATTTATTGAAATAAGGAAAGCTGGGTGGTTTGATTAACCATGTTTTAGTCTCCACAATTTTAGAATCCTGTACTATACAAATACCCATTTCACACGCAGAATTTTTCTCGTGAGTTGCAGTTTCAAAATCTATTGCACAGAAATCCATTGAGATCGTTTGAGATTTAAAGGTTGAAATTATTGGAATTTATTAATATTTACTTTAAAAAGATAATCATTACTTTCTTACTTCTGAGGTCTATTTACTTTTACCTAAGAAATGTTTGAAAATTAACCATTTTGACTGATAAAAATTTGCCTTCTGGTGCTTTTGGCGGAGTTTCCATGTTCCCGGAAGTTGTCCGTAGAAACCAAAGTGTGCTCGTACTACTGCCCATAAGTGAGGAAATCCATTCTTTACTCCAAAATAAATTCCTGCAACTCCATCCAGACATAGTCTGAAGAAAATCAACCCTACTAAGTGTGGAAAAGGTAGATTTTTAAGCATCATTGAAAGATTATTTCTGATATTCAGGTAAGTCTTTTGTGCACTTTGTTTGTTTAATGTTCCACCACCTACATGGTATACCGTTGACTTTCCTGTATAATAGATTTTTTTTCCGGAATTGATCAATCGCCAGCACAGGTCAATTTCTTCCTGATGAGCAAAGAATCTTTCATCAAAACCTCGTTGTTCCCAAAAATCCTTTGAGCGGATAAAAAAGCAACATCCGGAAGCCCAAAAGATCTCCGTTTCATCATTATATTGTCCCTTATCTTCTTCCACATCATCAAAAACTCTTCCTCTGCAGTATGGGTATCCCAAGTTATCGATTAATCCACCGGCAGCTCCTGCAAACTCAAAATGATTTTTATTGTGATAGGATAAAACTTTAGGTTGAATGGCTGAAATTAAAGCATTTTTTTCAAATAATTCCAAGACAGGCTGTATCCAGTTCTCAGTCACTTCTACATCAGAATTAAGCAGGCAGTACAATTCATTTTTTATGTCTTTTAAACCTTCATTATAACCTCCCGCAAACCCATAGTTTTTATCATTTTTAATAACCTTTACAGTCGGAAAATGAGTATTCAAAAAGGAGATCGAATCATCAGTAGAAAGATTATCAATGACATAAATATCTGCATTTTGAGAAAATTGAACGACACTTGGAAGAAATTTTTCAAGCCAGTTTTTACCGTTCCAGTTTAAGATGGCAACTGCCAGTTTTTTCTGCATGTAATCTACTATTTTTTATCAGAATCATACATTTTAATAGAATCCTGATATTTCCATTTTCTGTGTGACCAAAGGTAATTGTCCGGATGCTTATGTAAAGTGTTTTCCAGTAACTTATGGAATTTTCTTACCACTTCATGTTCTGTAAACTTTTCACCGTCCGGATATATTCTGTGATAATTAACTTGATAGTACCCACGTTTTACCTTTTTCATTTCACAATAAATAAAGGCAAGATCCATTCTTGTAGCCAGTTTATCATACCCGATAAAAGCCGGTGTACGTTGGTTCAGAAATTCTAAGCCATAAGTGACGCTGGAAAAGTGTGGTGTTTGATCTGCAACGAACATATAAATAGAGTTACCGTCGTTTTTAGATCTCAAAATATTTCTAATTACCTCATTCGCTTCGAGCGCTTCGTTCCCAAATTTATTACGAACTTTTTTCATCTGGTTTTCCCAGAAATCACTATTTACTTTTCTGTAAACAGGATGACAGTTCTTTTGAGGAACGATTCTGGCTAACGCATTAATCCATTCCCAGTTGAAAACATGGCCGGCAAGCAGAATGATATTTTTACCTTCTTTTTGAATTTCATGAAATAAATCCTGATTAATGTGTTGCATTCTCACCCTGGCTTCTGTTTCAGAAATGCTGAATGATTTTATTGTTTCTACCAGATAGTCAGAAAAATTCAGATAAAACTTTTTTCGGATCTCTCTGATCTCTTCTTCAGGTTTGTCCGGAAAAGAGTTTCTAAGATTTTGCGTAATCACCTTTTTTCTGTACCCTACCAGGTTGTAGTTTAGGAAGAAAATAACGTCCGAAAAAACATACAATATTTTAAGCGGAAGTTTAGAGATGAAGTATAATATTTTGATTAAAAAATTCATAAAACAGGCAAATTTAGTAATAATAAAATTATGGTTCTATTTTTGCTGAAGGATAATATTATTTTTTTATTTTTATGTTATGAAAAAAATGACAATATTAGCTTTCCTGGCTTTAAGCTTTTTCGCTTTTTCACAGGATATAAAGAATATGCCGGATAAGGGAAAACAAAAAAATGCTCTTATTGTGCCGACAGAACAGACTGAATTAGAGGCTAAAAAGAAAGCCGGTGAAGAGAAAGCCAAGCTTCCTAAGCCTTATAATCCAAAAGCAGATGCTCAGGCAGATATTAATAAATTGGTTGCTCAGGCTAAGAAAGAAGGAAAAAATATCATGATTCAGGCTGGAGGAAACTGGTGTATCTGGTGTCTTCGTTTTAATCAGTTTGTGCAAAATACCCCAGAATTGAAGAAATTGGTAGATAAGAACTACTTATATTATCACCTGAATTTCTCTCCTGATAATAAAAATGAGAAAGTTTTTGCTCAGTATGATAATCCCGGTGATAAGTTCGGGTATCCTGTATTTATTGTGTTGGATAAGAATGGTAAAACGATTAAAATTCAGCAGAGTGATGTATTTGAAGAAGGAAAGGGCTATAGTCTTGAAAAGGTAAAGGCCTTTTTAAATGAGTGGACACCTAAAGCATAAAAAAATCAAAAGGTTGTTTCTATCAGAAGCAACCTTTTTTATTTATTTCAACATCTGGCATAATCTCTGAGATCTGCGGAAATTATAGAAACCTTTTAATCCAGCTTAATTTTTTTTCGGAATAGGGAGGATATTTTATATTCGGTTCGCCCCAAGTTGCCTTCTCAAGAACAGATTTTTGATGTGAAAAAGCTTCAAATCCAAATTTTCCGTGATAATTTCCTATTCCTGAATTTCCGACCCCTCCAAATGGTAAATGGTCATTGCTTAAATGCATAATACAGTCATTAATACAGCCTCCTCCAAAAGAAAGTTTTCTTGTAAATATTTCCTTTTCTTCAGAATTACCGGTAAAAAGATAGGCTGCAAGAGGCTTTTCCTGTTCAAGAACAGTATTAATTGCTATATTGAAGTTCTTGAAGCTGATAACAGGCAAGAGAGGACCAAAAATTTCTTCCTGCATAATAGGATCGTCCCAATCTACATGAGTAAGGATGGTAGGTTCTATATATAATTTGTCTTCATCAAAACTTCCTCCAAAATATATTTTTTCTTTATGTATAAGACCTGTAAGGCGGTGGAAATTTCTATTATTGATAATCCTTGTATATTGTTCCGAATCCGCTAGGTATTTGAATTCAGTGATATATTTCCGTAATATTTCCAGAAATTGCTCCTGAATTGTTTCCTCTACTAACAAATAGTCCGGAGCGACACAGGTCTGTCCGGCATTTAGGAATTTCCCCCATACAATTCTTTTAGCTGCCGTCTCAAGGTGGGCTTCTTTGGTGATGATAGCTGGTGACTTTCCACCTAATTCAAGAACTACAGGTGTTAGATGTTCTGCGGCCGCTTTGTATACAATTTTTCCAACCTTTGTACTTCCGGTAAAGAATATTTTATCAAATTTCAATTTCAACAGGTCTGTTGTCTCTTCAATTCCTCCTTCATAAACATACAAGTATTCGGGAGGGAAGTTTTCATTAATGATTTTTGACATTACTTTCATGGTATTTTCTGCTATTTCACTAGGCTTAAGAATACAACAGTTTCCTGCTGCAATTGCCGCAATGATAGGAGAGAATGAAAGTTGATAAGGATAATTCCATGCCCCAATGACTAGAATACAGCCTAATGGATCAGAGTAAATTTTACTATTTCCGAGCTGGTTGGCGAGATTGGTTCTCACTTTTTTAGGTTTCGAAAGAGACTCTAAGTTCTTTAAATAATAGGTAATATCGTTAAGAATAAAAGAAATTTCTGTGGTGAAAGTATCAAATTTAGATTTGCCAAAATCTTTGTCAATAGCTTCATAAAGCAGATTCTCATGAGATATGATTACATCTTTAAGCTTTTCAAGATACATTTTTCTGAATTTAATATTCTTTGTTTGCTGTGTTTTGAAAAATTCTTTCTGACTCAATACAACGTTCTGAATTTCCATTTTGAAATCTTTATTTAAGTGAATAATAATGATTGTTTTATTTTATAACAATAAGCTTACCATTGATTAAATACAGTTGATATTGATTGTTTTGGTTAATTTTATTTATGAAATGAGAAAAATTTCTATCACATAATGTTTCTGACCGCAATTCTCACAGGGTGATATAACAGTAAAAGTAATGCTGTAATGAAGGCCAGCCAAAATAAACCGGTAAAGATTTCCATATTAGACAAGAGGATTGCCTGGGTTGTTATTTTCGATTTAAAAGCTCCGACAGTCATGGATAAAGATTCATTAACCGGTAGTTTTGAAATATTACTTCCGAAGATTTGATTCCATTGATTATAGAAAACCGGATTGGTTTCTGCGAAATTGAAGCTTAAAATATCAGAATGTTTTAATGTTAAAAATAACATCAGATTTTGCATTAAAGCATACCCGATAGCTGTTGCCCAGAAACGGGTAGTCGTTCCCATTGCACTTGCATTAGCAACATATTCTTCAGGCATCCCTGAAATCAGAAAGAAAACTAAAGGGGTGAATAATAAGCCCTGAGCAACTCCCTGCAGAAATAAAGGCGGACAGACCGTAGAAAGGGTAGTATCCGGATAAAAGGTATACGTAAACCATGCACAATCTATGGCCAGTAAAAGAAACCCGGTAAAGAATACAATTCTGGAAGAGATGCCACGAACCAGGCAAATACCTGATAAGATGACGCCAATAATTGTTCCTGCCACATTCCAATACTGGATATTGACGATATAATCCCAAGGCCATTTCCAAACAGTTGCCATAATGCTGTATACGTTATTTAACCCTGAACGGATAAGATAAAAAACAAAGAATAAAATCATTCCCGCAATTACATTTTTGGAATTGAAGACCTCATAATGAAATAAAGGCCGCTTGGAATTCCTTTGTTTGAGCATAAACAGTCCCCCTGAAAGCAAAAATATAAATAAGCAAATAATAATGGTATCAGACTCTAACCACATCAGCCTTTTTCCATAGACAATAGCATACGCTCCGGATTGCAGACAGGCCCACAACAAAAACCAGCTCGGAATGTCCATCTGATACAAAGGTTTTTTAGGGAAAAACCTATTTCTATTGAAGATGGCTATCCCCAGAATAAGAACAAAGACATGAAAATACGCCATCATTAAAATCATATGTTGGTAGTCATAATCCTGAATACTTGATTTCAGTAAAGTTGTCGTAACAGTTCCCCCTGTCAACATAAGAGCATACATGAAAAGATAGGCAATCACTTTAGCATGTCTGGTTTTTAATTCAGCAATAATTAAAGGGAGAAAGATAGCTCCCTCCAGCAATCCGAAAAATCCCTCCAAAAACCGGATAACTAAAATAACATGATAATCATTGGTGACAGATAAAATATAAAGCAAAATCACTGAGACTGAAGACATCAGGAGAACATAATATTTTACACTGAAATAAGACATAAACCGCTGTAAAACTAAAAGAGTTACCACAAACGTCCCATACATCAACATCATCAGATATTGAATGTCGTCTGAATCTACATCCATAAAAGAGGAAGTAAAAGCACTGTTAGAGTGTAACAGAGACAATAACATAATATGGGGGAATAATGCCAGTATAAGAAGTGGTAATTTCAGCCATTGGGGTAGCCATTTATGATAAACTGTATTGTGTTGCATAGACTTAGTCGTAAAAGATCAGCAAGAGCAAATGAATCGGAGTCCTTTACTCGAAATAAAAAATGCGAAAAGACAAAAGGGCAATGTGTAAAAGTAAAAGGTAAAATGGCAAATATGCTCAAGAAAAAATTTGCAGATTCGCTATTTTGCAGTTTTGCCTTTTCGCTAAAAAAATAATTTTAATTTGAAGATTTGAAAATGATTATAAACCCGACATTCTTGTACTCTAATACTCTCAAAACCTAGATTTTCTTCGCACTCACCAGAACATTCATTCCGGAAAGTAATTTTTCATTCTCTTTATTATTGTCAAGAATAATTTTTACCGGAAATCTTTGTTCGATTTTTACAAAGTTTCCGGTTGCATTATCAGGCTTTACTAAAGAAAACTGTGAGCCTGAAGCAGGAGAAATGGACGAAATTTTTCCTTTAAATTCAATACCAGGATAAGCATCAGCAGTGATGATTACCTCCTTTTTCTGATCAATTTGCCCAAGTTGAGTTTCTTTATAATTGGCAATAATCCATTTTTCTTTACTTACAATCTGAACCAATGCCTGACCTTCTTTGATTAACTGGCCTTCCTGGATTGTTTTTTTTCCTACCCAGCCATCGTATGGGGCGGTAATGACAGTGTAGGAAAGGAATAATTTAGCATTATTCAGACTCGCTGAGCTTTGTTGAATCTGGCTCTTAGCGGGTGCTACTTTAGTCTGTTGCTCGTTGGCTCCTGCTCTTACGGCATTTTTTTGCTGTTCTAAGGCCATGAGGTTAGCTTTTGATTGCTCATAGGAAGCTTTTATATTTTCAAACTCCTGTTCTGTGGCAGCATCTTCTGCCAGTAGGTTTTTATATCTTTTATAATCCTGCTCGGTTCTCCAGATATCAATTCTTGCAGACGCAATTTTAGCATCAATAATCTTGGTATCACTTTCTTTGGTATTAACGCTGCTTTGAATGGTCGTAATATTTTCGGTATTGGCATGAAGATTAGCTTCTGCCATATGTACCTGATTGACAAATTCTCTGTTATCTATTATAATCAATGTATCACCTTTGTGTACCAGTTGATTTTCATTAAATCTTATTGTTTTGATGAATCCTGAAACCTTGCTGGATACAGGCGTTATATATTGTTCGATTTGTGCGTCGTTTGTGGTAACATTTTTTCTCGAAAAAAGGTAAAAACTTATCATTCCCGTGATTCCACTGATAATGAGGATCCAGGCAAGTAAACTAATCGTTTTATTAATTCTTTTTTCCTTTTGTGTCAGTTGTTTCTGTGCCATAGTTTTTATAAGTTTCCAATCGTATACTGGAGTTGGTAGTATTTTAGTTGTCGGTTAATTTTTACGGAAATAAGATTAGATTCTGCTTCCAGGTATGTATTATCAGCATCAATAAGCTCAGTAATAAGACTTAGTTTATTGGCATATTTTGTTCTTACAATACGGTAGTTTTCCTTGGCCTGATTGATGGCTTCTTCAGCAATTTTTACTTTTTGATCCGTTTCTTCAAACTTTTTATAGGCTTCATAAACAGTATGTCTGAGCTTTTCCTCATTCTCTTCAATCTGGAGTTTGGCAAGGTCTATATTTTCCTTCGCCTCCTGCATTTTATACTTGTTTTTGTACAGATTCTCGATCGGATAAGTAAGATTCATTCCGATCATTCCCAAACGATAAGCATAAGGTTCGGGAGGGAAGAACATCATATTGGGGTATTTTAAGAAATATTCTCCTCCTGCGGTAATCTTAGGTAAATAATTTGATTTGGTAATCTTTTGATCCAGTTCTTTTAATGAAAGATTTTTATGGGTAATTCCAACAGATTCATTTTTATTTAAAGCTGTTTCCGTTAATTCATCAATATAAGGAATCGCTGCTTTATCTGAGATCAGATTTTCCGTGTTGATATGTATTTCCTGATTTTCCGGTAATGAAAGAATGGTTTTCAACTTATGTTCCGCAATCTGAATATCATTATCCAGTTCCGTCCAGCTCATGGTATGATTAGAAAGCTGCAAAGATGTTCTTAGTACCTCATTTACCGTTACCACTCCATTGGCCTTTAAGGCTTTTACCTGTTTAATATTAACGGAATCTTCCTTCATTTTATCATGAATAAGACTCTGTTGCTCTTTTAAATGATGGATTTGGAGAAAAGCCGTAATAATCTCCATTTTAAGTTGTCTTTCATCCAGATGTGTTTTTAAAGCTGAAATTTCAGTGTCAATGGCTGCCTTTTTTTCTGTGTTTTTGATCCTTCCTCCCATATATACAGGAATAGAGGCTGATAAGGTGAAATCATACATCGCATTAATTGCATTGTACGTGGTTGCTTTATTGAAAACACCGTCCTGATGTTGGTAAAGGTTAGTCACCTGCATATAACTTGTATGAAACTCAATGTCCGGAAGTTTTTCCATTGAAAGATCTTTTTCTTTGGTAATGGACATTTCTTGCTTAAGATGACTTATCTTAATATTTTTGTTGTTTTTTAACCCAATTTCTACAGCTTGTTGCAAGCCGAGATGCTGGTAATCGATCATCTGTGTGTGTAAAAAGTTGCTCAATAATAAGCACAACGCGATGCACAGATATCGGCATGCGTTAAATGTCATATTCATAAATTATTTAAAGGATTTTTGCTAAAATGATTTTTATGAGGCAAAGGTACGACGACGAGTGTCGGACATGATTTGTGAAAACAGAAAAAGATTTGCTCATTTACGCCAATTTGAAATTTCTTCTTATCTTTATTTCATGAATGACAGCCATTTTAAAGAAGTAGAAGAAGAAGATGCTGAATTTTACGTATACCATGTGCTTACCGGAAATGTCACAACGGATATTCATCATCACAGTTCTGCACAACTAGTATATGCAGAGGGAGGAATTGTTCATGTCTTTACAGAGCTCAAACACTGGTATCTTCCTGCACGATGCTTTATGTGGATTCCTGCGGGAATACCTCATTATGTTTTTTCTACCAGCCCTAAAGTTGATTTTTATAATTTTTATTTTAAAAAAGAAGAATTTGAGAATGGCTTTTTTGATGAAATTAATATTTATTCTGTCAATGACTTGCTGAGAGAAATGATTTTACATACAAGAGACTGGAATGGGAAAATCACAAAAAATGATGGTGCTAAATATTATTTTCTTAAAGCATTAAAAGGTGTTTTGCCGGAAAAAAGAGATAAAAAAATGGCATTTCCGGTTCAACATCCATTTCCGAAAGATGAAACTTTACTTAAAATTGCCAGGTATATTCATGCCAACCTTGAGAAACCCCTTACAATTGAATCTACGGCCAAAGAATTCGGAATGAGTACAAGAACCCTTTCCCGGAAGTTTAAGGAGATTTTAGGGATGAATTATGTCCGTTTTGTAAGAGCTTTAAGAATTACCCGATCCCTTGAGCTAATGCTGGAAGGGAAATATAATATGTATGAAATTGCGATGATGGTTGGTTACAATAGCCTGTCATCCTTCAGTAATATCTTTAAAAAAGTAATTGGGGCAGCACCAACGGAATATCAGCAGAAATTGAGAGGAGACCGGTAGTTGAGTTGGAGGGTTTTGGAGCATGGGATTTTTACAATGCAAAAGATAGGGGAGTTCTGTGTGTAACCCTCTTCACCTCATATAAAAAACCACTTCAAACAATTGAAGTGGTCTTATATTGTGAAAAATTTTCAGTCGCTTATATATTAAGCTTCTTCAGATTTAACTTCTTCTTTCTTAGCAGCAGGAGCAGCTACAACCGGAGCGTCAGATACAATATCAAATTCGAAATTGTACTCAACGTTTCTGTGTAATCTGATGTTTGCTGTTACTTTACCAGTTCTCTTAATAGTGTTCCCTGGAATTTTGATGTATTTCTTCTCTACAGAAACTCCAGCTTTAGCAAGAGCAGCAGAAAGATCTGCATTGTTGATAGATCCGAATAATTTATCACCAGAACCTACTTTTGCAGGAATAGTGATAGAAGTTTTCTTCAATTGATCAACTACAGCATTAGCAGCAGAGATTAATTTAGCTTCTTCTTCTTTTCTAGCTTCTAAAGTAGCTTCTAAAGCTGCTTTGTTTTTAGGTGTAGCTAAAAGTGCAATTCCTTGAGGAAGTAAGAAGTTTCTAGCATAACCTGGCTTTACGCTTACTGTATCAAACTCAAGTCCTAAGTTTTCTACGTCTTGTTTTAGGATGATATCCATTGTTGTTGTCCTTTTTAAAGATTTTAGATTGATCTAAAATCAAGTTAGAATTAATTATTTATTCAGCAACAAAAGAAGAGGTTGCCCTCTTCTCTTATTTATTTTTGTCTTATTTCAATAAGTCAGCTACGTAAGGTAGTAAAGAAAGGTGTCTTGCTCTTTTGATAGCAGCAGAAACTTTTCTTTGGTATTTTAAAGAAGTTCCAGTGTATCTTCTTGGTAAGATTTTACCTTGCTCATTTACAAACTGTAATAAGAAATCAGCATCTTTGTAATCAACGTGCTTAATTCCGTATTTTTTGAATCTACAATATTTCTTTTCAGATTTTGTATTGATATCAAGTGGAGTAAGGAATTTTACTTCTGATTCTCCTCCTGCTGAGGCTTGTTTAGCCATTTCATCTATTGCCATGTCTTGTCTTTTTTAAAAAATAGGGTTAATTAATTAAGCTTTTGCTGCTTTTACTTTAGCTCTTCTTGTTACAGCGTACTCAATAGCATGCTTGTCAAGTTTTGTAGTCAGGTAACGGATTACTCTCTCGTCACGTTTAAATGCTAATTCTAAGTCAGCTACTACAGAACCTTCTCCTTTAAATTCGATTAAAGTATAGAACCCATTCTTTTTTAATTGGATAGGGTAAGCTAATTTTTTCAATCCCCAATTTTCTTTAGCAACGATTTCGCAGTTCTTTTCTTTGATAAGATCTACATACTTGTTCACTGCTTCCTCTACCTGTGCCTCAGATAGAACGGGAGTTAAAATGAAAACAGTTTCGTAATTGTTCATAATGTTAAATGAATTTGTTAATTATTTCGAGGTGCAAAATTAGAGAATATATTTGTAATATACAAGAGCGTTTGCGAAATAATTAAAACTTAGAGCACCTGGCGGAAAGTGAGTGAAGACTCATTTTTGATTGAATAATGAAAAGAGAAGAATATAAAGCAGAAGATAATAGCGGTGAATAGGAGGGGATAGCCTATTGTTACAGTTTATTTTAAAATATATACTGATCTTTTTTTGTCCTTGATTTATAGTGGGTTAAAATTTAGGCTGATTTTTAAACGAATAATTCATAGGGCTTTTGCTGTTGAGGACTGATTTTTGCACTCTGGTATTCGCTTTTAATCAGAAAAACAAATTCTATCATACAATGAAAATTAATTATTACATCTTACCACTACTGGTAGCAGGAAATTTAATGTTTTCTCAAGACAAAATTTCAAAAAAAAACGGATCTACTTTTGACGCTAAACTTATAGGAGTCGGTTCTTCAGATATTACTTATAAAGAACTGGATAATCCTGATGGTCCCACACATTCTCTGGACAAATCTGAAGTGTACCAGATAACGTATAGTAACGGGAAAACAGATGTTCTGGGGAAATATAAAACCGCAGACGAAG
The DNA here is from genome assembly GCA_963518055.1 of uncultured Chryseobacterium sp. GTDB lineage: Bacteria > Bacteroidota > Bacteroidia > Flavobacteriales > Weeksellaceae > Chryseobacterium. The sequence goes on along the minus strand of CAUQIC010000012.1, from coordinate 142,003 downwards.
CCAGAAATTTTATCATAGCCAAGATTAACGAATACGGAATTGACCGTGATAGGAACGACTTGTCTTTGCGTGCTGAATTTGAAGGGGAAAATATTAAAATCAATTCATTGAATGCAAAAGGGCGTATTGTTCATGAAGGTGACTTTTGGGATCTAAGTAAAGTAGTCGCTTTTCATGAGATCTCAAAAAGGAAAGATAATATTGCTTATTTAAATATTGTTACTTACAAAATTACCAAATCAAAAAGAGAATTGAGTAAGCTGGTCATTAAGTTGACAGATTATGAAGTAGCAGCTAATGTATTAGAAGCGATGAAAGATTTGAAAATCATGTTGAAAAAAGACTAATATGGATAGATTGGCAGTTATAACTTAGCTGCCAATTAATCACGTTGTCTGATTTCTGTAAGGAAATTAACTTTCAATACATCATACAATGAATGTCTGCTTACCAGAATAGAAGCTATTGAGGAAACCATACCGGCAAGCATCAGGTGAAAGATCAGTGAATGTCTGTCGGTCATTTCCAATACAATGATAGCTGATGTAAAAGGAGCCCTGGTGATTCCTGTAAGAAAAGCAACCATTCCTCCAAGAATAACCACATTGGTCTCATTGGGAGTTAAGTGTATTGCTCCTGAAATAACAGAGCCAATGCTTGCTCCTGCGGTAAGTGCCGGAGCAAAAATACCGCCCGCTCCTCCCGAAGTGAATGAAAGGGCAGGGCCAAGCATCCTTAAGATAGGTACATACCAGTCTTCGTGTTTATCCTTCGTAAAAAGGACACGTTCCATAATCTCTTTTCCGGATCCCAGAATTTCCCTGTTAATGAAATAAGCTATTGAAGCAACACATAAGGCACACGCTACTAGAAATAGGACATTAGCCTTATCTGTTTTCAGAGTTTTCTTTTTCCATCCATTGATTCTGAGCATAATGACAGAAAGCTGACTCGCCAGAATTCCCGAAGTTGCCGCCACTAGAAAGATGGGGAACATGACCATCAAAGAAACGTCATTGGTCTTTGGATATCCTAAATATAAATATGATCCTGCCAGTGTCTGAGCCGTTAAGCCCGCAATGATAACAGCGGTAAATAATGCCGTTTTAAAGTAATTGATGTGCGTTTTTGAAAGTTCTTCCACTGCAAATACAATTCCTCCCAAAGGAGTATTGAAAGCTGCGGCAAGCCCGGCTGCTGCCCCCGTCATAATCATATTCTTTTTGGAAATTTTTGGCCACCATTCAGGAAGGTATTCATTCACTTTTCTGAAAACCGATCCTGCAATTTGAATCGTAGGCCCTTCACGTCCTACAGCACCGCCACCAATCACTAAAACTACGGAAGAAACTATTTTAAAAATAATAATTTTAAGACTTAACAGACTTCTTATCTTAGTATGTTCTTTAGGGTTAGCAAGCTCTACAGCTGCCATTACCTGTGGGATACCACTTCCTTTAGCATTGGGCGCAAATTCTTTTACCAGCCACCAGGAAAGAACAAAACCGATGGGCGCAATAATGAAAATCATCCACGAATGCCAGTCAAAGATAAAATTCATCAAATTTTCACCCCATGCAAATATCTTTGCATACAAAACCGCAAAAAAACCTGTGATTACGGATGCTATCCAAAATGGAATCGCCTGAAGCAAATTATATTTCAATTGTTCATTCCGAATATTGTCGAAAGAATTTTTGATGGATTTCTTGATAGATAAAATTATTTTCAGCATTTGTTGGTTTTGTGGGATAAAATTAGGGCAAAATTTTTAAAACTAAATGTCTTCCAGAAATTTTGAAATGATTAAAGCATTATGGAGACTTATTGCTTTCGGTAATCCGAAGGCTAAGATGTCATTTTTAACTTCAAGTTTAAAATCCTCTTCAGGAAAATATTGTATAGTTTCCTTTCTTTTTGTAGTTAAAAAATCTTTGGTCTTGGAAGGGGCACTTCCCAGGACATAAAAATCCCTGAAATCTCTATCTTCTTTAAAATTGATGACAAATCTGGAAAAAACTCCGGCAATTTTATCTGCAATATTCTTCTTATTAATAGCAATAAACCCAAAATTTTCATCAAGTTCTTTTAATCCCAAAATTTCTAAAGTATCATATTGATCAGTAGTACGCATTCCTTTTGCTGATACTCCTACTGTATTGATAATAAAAAGATAAAATGAGTTGTCTTTAGCCTTACTGATGATATGATAACAAAGTTTCGGTTCCTTAAAAAAATCAATTTCATTATTATTTTTGAATAGATAGTAAGCTGAGTCTTGAATGTCAACTACTGAAATAGTATACATTTCTGATAATTGATCAAATATTTCAATGATTAATTTTTCCTCTTCTTTAGAAAAATCAAATAACTTGGTAACTAATAATTTTCTGAAGTCAATGTCCATAGTAATAAAGTTCTATTAAAATTAGGAAATATATTCCTGGAGTTTTGTTTTTTTTAACTCTATTAGGATTTCACTAAATATACAATTTTCAAACAAATGATAAGTTAATAGGGCGGAGTGTAATTTTTTTTAATACTTTCCGGGGTCTTAATCTTGCCTGTATGCAAAACTAAGATTGTTTTTGAGGAAAGGATGAAAATGCACAGTTATAATTTAGGGAATAAAAAAACAGACTTTCAATTTTGAAAGTCTGTTTTTTTATTTTATGATCCGCCAAAAAAGACGGCTGCTGTTATTCCGTATATGAGTAATAGAGCACAGACGAAAATTAAATTTATATTCCTCAGAACTAGTTTTCCTTTGCTTTGCAGGACTGTAGTTTCTATAATAATGAAAAGAAACCAAAGTCCATGGAAAACCATCATAAAGATTAAATAGGCTAATCCGTCCCAGCCTTTCGCCTCATTCATCGCAATAAAGAAAACAATCGTTCCTAAAATAAGTACTCCAAGACGTATAGCAATATGCGTTTTTACGTTTTGACTTACAGGTTTACTTGTTTTCGTTTCATCCTGTTTTATTTCAAAAAGATCTTTTAATTCGCGATTCATTCTTTTTGTTTATTGTATAATGTTACAAAAAACTGTAGAATCCCAACATAACCGATAAGGTTTACTACCCCCAAAACACGAAACATATTCATCGAATAGAAATCAAAAAAACTGGCCGCCATTTGAATAAGATCAATAAGAATAATAATACTTAAAGAAATTATAGCAATAATAGTCGCATTTTTCATGATTTGTTTGTTTTTTGGTTATCTGTTTTTAAAAGCCTTTTTTATTGATCTATCTAAAGAAACCTTACTATATTTCTGTGTTCAGATCCCAGTTTTCAAGATAGTCGTGAACATGTTTCAGCATCATACCTCCTAAAGAACCATCTACAACTCTGTGGTCATAAGAATGAGACATAAACATTAGGTTTCTGATGGCAATTACATCCCCGTCTTTTGTTTCAAGAACGGCCGGTTTTTTAACAATCGCTCCAATTGCTAAAATAGCAACCTGAGGTTGAGGAATGATTGGTGTTCCCATAAGGTTTCCAAAGCTTCCTACGTTGGAAATTGTATACGTAGCCCCTTGAGTATCTTCTGGTCTTAATTTCTTATTTCTTGCTCTGTGTGCCAGGTCATTAATTGCCTTTGCAAGACCTGAAAGTGACAGTTGATCTGCGTTTTTGATAACAGGAACGATAAGGTTTCCATCCGGAAGAGCTGTAGCCATACCAATGTTGATGTTTTTCTTTTTGATGATGTTCTCACCGCTTACAGAAACATTGATCATTGGGAAATCCTGGATAGCTTTTACCACCGCTTTTACAAAAATAGGCATGAAAGTAAGTCTTTCACCTTCACGTTTTTCGAAGATTGCTTTATTTTTATTTCTCCATTTTACAACGTTGGTAACGTCTGTTTCAATAAAAGAAGTAACGTGTGGGGCAATTTGTTTTGCCTTCGTCATATTTTCAGCAATGAGCTTTCTCATTCTGTCCATTGGAATAATTTCGTCACCTGCACTTACCGGAACTGTTGCTGCCGGAGCAGAAACTGCCGGTTTAGATGTAGATGTCACTTGTGCCGGAGCCGCCTGTTGTACCGGCTGGCTTCCTCTGTTAGCAACATATGCTAATATATCTTCTTTGGTAATTCTTCCTTCTAAACCACTTCCTTTAATCGTCTTCAGTTCAGCTTCAGAAATGTTTTCCTGCTGTGCAATTGATTTTACCAGTGGAGATAAATAAAGGTCTCCTGAGAATTCTACGTTTGAAGAAGCTGCTACAGTCTGTAACGGTTCCTCAATCGCTTTTAATGTTTCAGGATCAGGGGTAGCAGCCGGAGTTTCTGTTTTTACTTCTTCCGAAGCGCTGCCTTCTCCTTCAATTTCTAAAATAGCAATGGCCTCACCTACTTTTGCAACTTCATCTTTTTGCTTTAAAATTTTTACAATTTTCCCCGAAACTGGTGTCGGAACGTCTGAATCTACTTTATCTGTAGCAATTTCTACTACAGAGTCATCTTCTTTTACGCTATCACCTTCATTGAATAACCAAGTGATAATTGTCGCTTCCATAACACCTTCCCCCATGGAAGGAAGCAATAATTTGTATTCTGCCATTTTTGATTTTTAGATTTTGACAAATATATAAAAAAAATCGGTTTTTTTATGAAATATATAATCTTAGGTGAATTCAATGTAAATATTTTCACCTACATTCAGTCCAAACAGGCTTTTAGCTCCGTTTTTCTTGCTTCCTTTATAGATAGTAAGCTCCAATAGCTGACTGTCATTGAAGATGGCCGCTGACTGCCCATGAAATTCGGTCTCTCTCTCCCAGTCAGAAACCACTTCTGTATGACTGGAAAATATCTTTGAAAGACTCAAGTTCCTGAATTTTATGGTAAAACTGTCATATCCTTTGCTGATATTTTCGAAAAAATCTTTGTTGATATTTGAGATTATATTTCCGAAATTATCAATATAGGTAACTTCACCAATAACCATTCCTTCCGACTCATTGTAGACGGCTCTAGGGAACATCAGTTGCTTGACGGTATTGGCGTTTATCTTTCTTCCAATCACTTCCGGAAGTCCGCCATTGGCAAGGTGCACAGCTGCGGGAACCAGTATGTCTGTAGATGTAAAGCTGATAATGTCGTCAAAACGATTGTTCAGCGTGAGCTCATAGATCGCTTCAGGTTTAATGTCAAAAAAGACAAGACTCAGTAACCCGTTATCTGCTGCCAGAAAATAGGAACCATCTGCTTTATAAAGAATATTCTTCCTTGATCTATGATAAAAACTGTCTACAGAAAGGATGTGGATGCTTCCCTTAGGGAAATATTTGTATGCATTTCTTACAATATACGATGTTTGTATAAGGTTGAATGCCTGGATATCGTGGGTTATATCAATAATATTAACCTCAGGATTTAAAGACAGGATTTTGCCCTTCACAGCGGCAACTCTGTAATCTAAATTTCCGAAATCCGAAGTAAGGGTAATAATTGACATGAGCAATTTCTAGAATAGTGTAGTCTTGCAAAGTTATTTAAAATAAAAAGAAAGCTCGAAAGATTGTTGAAAAGAATTTGATATAAATTTGAAAAAAAGCTTTAATTTTAAAATCTAAAAATAAAAATACTGCATGTTTGAATTAACATTTGATTTGGAAGATATCGACGTGAAAATCTTCTATGGAGTTAATAACCAATATTTCAACTTAATAAAATCAAGCTTTCCGACCATTAAGATTACAGGAAGAGATCATTTTATCTTTGCTATGGGCAATCAGGAAGCTTTGGATATACTGAAGCAAAAACTGAATGACATTGTTGCCTTTATTTCTAAGAACAATTCAATAGGGTTGAAAGATGTTGAAAACATCCTGAATATTAAGGATGAAAATGAGAAACATCTGATCTTTGACCAGGATATTATTGTAAAAGGAGTTAATGGAAAGATTATCAAAGCCAAAACCACGAATCTTAAGAAATTGGTAAAAGAGACCGAAAAAAAGGATATGGTGTTTGCTATTGGTCCTGCAGGAACCGGAAAGACTTATACCAGTGTCGCGTTAGCGGCAAGAGCTTTAAGGGATAAAGAGGTAAAAAGAATTATTCTGACCAGGCCCGCAGTAGAAGCAGGGGAGAGTCTTGGTTTTTTACCGGGAGACCTGAAAGAAAAGCTTGATCCGTATTTACAGCCGTTATATGATGCACTTCGTGATATGATTCCCCATGAGAAGCTGGAAGGTTTTATGGAGAAAAAAGTTATTGAAGTAGCTCCATTGGCGTTTATGAGAGGGCGTACCCTTGATGATGCCTTTGTAATCCTTGACGAAGCCCAAAATACCACTCACGCACAGATGAAAATGTTCCTGACGAGAATGGGTATGAATGCAAAATTCATTATAACAGGAGATCCAAGTCAGATTGACCTTCCTAAAAACCAGCAATCCGGGTTAAAAGAAGCCATGAGAATCCTGAATGGAGTAAAAGAAATAGGGTTTGTACATCTTACAGAAGAAGATGTAGTAAGACACCCGGTGGTAAGAAAGATTATCCTGGCTTATAATGATGAAGATAAAAGACTGAGAAATGATTAATTCCAAATGAGTAAATTTTTTCATTAACCTTTCGTTAACTTTAATTTTTTATACTAAAATTTGTTAATTAGGAAAAAATAATTAGTTTTGCAATCCTTAATTTAAAAACTAATTAACAATGAAAAGACTTTTACTTATTGCAGCGGTCGCTGTTATGGGAGCAAATGTAAATGCTCAGGAGGTGAGATTTGGAGCTAAAGCTGGATATTCATACTCTACATTAAAAGCTAAAGGTGATGGTCAGTCTGAAACTTCTGATCCTCTACATACATATTATATAGGTGGATTGGTTGAATATAAGCTAAGTGATAAATTTGCTCTTCAGGGAGAGCTTTTGTATTCTCCACTGGGAGGAAAAATGAAAATTGAAACTGCTGATCCTGATGATCCAACTACTTTTTTAAATGTTAAAGCAAAACAAACGTATCATACATTATTGATTCCTATATCTGCAAAATACTTCATTACTGAAGGTTTGTCTGTTTCTGCAGGAGCCAATGTTGGACTTATTCTATCTGCGAAACAAAAGCTTTCTGCTGATCTAGGGTTAGGGCCTTTAGTTGAGCTTGAAGGAGATAAAGAAGATGATATTAAAGATCAGGTGAATACTTTAAACCTTGCTCCTTTTGTAGGCGCTGAGTATGCGTTGGAAAACGGACTATTTTTTGATGCAAGATATAACCTGGGTCTTTCAAATCTGGCTAAACATGCTGAAGGAGGATATAAATTAACCAATAGTTTTATACAGGTTGGTGTAGGTTTCAAATTTGGAGGAAACTAAGAATTTTAAAGATTATTGATATAAAGCAGGACAAATTTTGTCCTGCTTTTTTTATAAAGAATGTGAGATCTTGAATTTGCAGGTATGATGAAATAATTAGTACTTTTGGGCCTTAATTCAAAAGCTACTAAAAAAATGAAAAAGCTATTAGTATTGGGTGCTTTTGCACTTTTAGGAGGTGCAGCTCAGGCACAGGAAGGTTTTAAAATTGGTGGGCATATTGGTGTTCCTGTTTCTGACGCAAGTGATGTATCTTCATTTACATTAGGAGTAGATGCTGCTTATATGTGGAATATTGCTAAGGGGTTTGACCTTGGGGTTACAACAGGATACTCTCATTTCTTTGGAAAAGATCATTTTGATGATTTCGGATTTATTCCTGTAGCCGTTTCAGGGAAATATAAATTTGCAGGAGCTCCTATCTTTGTAGGATTAGACTTAGGATATGGTATTTCTACAAAAGACGGAGTAGATGGTGGGTTTTATGCGCAGCCAAAGTTCGGATATCAAATGAAGAAAGGAGAATTGTATTTAGGGTATCAGACGATCAGCAACAGACGTGATCATGGATGGTATAGAGATAACTGGAATGTAGGAGCTATTAATTTAGGATATAATTTCTTCTTAAAATAAGAATATTTCATAAAAATCAACTAAACTCCGGTCTTAAGGCCGGAGTTTTTTATTGCTTTTGGTCTATTAATCATGTTGTTATTGTGGTCTCATCACAGAATCTAATGATTGACGCAGCGTAATTTCTCTAAATTTCAATAATTCTATCGTAAACGAGTGTTTAAATTTTAAAAGTTAATGACTTAAATGTTAATATTTTAACTTTTTTCAGTGGGCTTATTCGAAGAATTGTGATATTTTAAGCTTAAATTAACAAATGCAAAAGACTAATAATATTGAAATCCGGTTGATAAATTGTGATTTTTTTATTCATAATATTGTGAAAAAATCAAAACCTTTCTTTTGCTATGATTTATTTTTACAAACAGTTAAAAATAATAGTGATATTAATCACATTAACAAATTTTAATATTCGTGGTAGCCACTGTAAATTTGCCTCCAGAAAGTATTAAAATTTTTTACAATGAAAAAAATATTATTAGCGGGTGCTGTTGCACTTTTTGGTTTATCAAACGCTCAAATTGCTAAAGGAACTACATATTTATCAGGACAAGTTAGTTATTCTCAAACAGAAGATAACAATACTGATAAAAAAATTGAAAGCTTCAAAATTCTTCCAACTGTTGGTTATTTCGTAGATACTAACTTAGCAGTAGGTTTAGGTGTAGGTTATAAAGATGGTAAAACTACCACTACTACTACAACAGGATCAACTGTGTATGATCTTGAAAAGTCTAAGCCAGCATTCGTTGTTGCTCCTTTCGTAAGAAAATATTGGACTTTAGCTGATAAATTATATATCTTCGGTCAATTAGAAGTTCCTATGGAATTTGGTCAAAACAAAGTAGAAGGTACTACTACAACTACAACTGGAGGAAACACAGTTGTTACTTCTAACTCTACTAAAAACAACTATACTTCAATTGGTGTTAACATTAAACCAGGTTTAGATTATTTCTTAAACAAAAACTGGTCTATTGAAGCTACTATCGGTGAATTCGGATACAATACTTCTAAAGAAAATGTTGACGGAGCTAAGAGAGTAAACAATTATGACTTCGGTTTAAACTTAAAAGCGGTAACTTTCGGAGTTAAATATGTATTTGCAAAATAATAAACAAAACATATAACAAACAAGCCCTGAGATCTTTCTTAGGGCTTGTTTTATTATAAATAGTGATGATCGATACTGTTTGCTTGATTAAGAAAAGATTAAAAGGCTTCAATACCCGGTAAAATATTGATATTTTCATTATCTTTGCACCCGAATTTTTAATATAATAATCATGAAAAAACTATTACTAGCTGGTGCGGTAGCACTTTTTGGTTTGTCTAATGCTCAAATGACTAAAGGTGATTGGGTAATCAGTGGAAACACAGGTTTTGGGTTTAATAGTGTTACTACGACTATTAAAGCAGACGGTCAGTCTGCAGATGGCCCTAAAGTAAGTACTTTTTCTTTAACTCCTTCCGTAGGGTATTTTGTAATTGATAAATTAGCTGTTGGCATTGATTTAGGTCTTACAAGTGCTACTACGAAATATGAGGGCGCAAAAGCGACTACAACGAGCTTCTCTGTAATGCCTACCGCTACCTATTACTTTACTAATAATACTAAATTTGTTCCGTTCTTAGGAGCAGGAATCGGATATGCTTCCGTAAAAAATAAAGGGAGTTTTAATGCTGGCGGAATTTCAGGTTCTAATGAAGAAACTACTGACGGTTTGGCCTGGAAAGTAAAAGGAGGGGTTACTTACATGGCAACTCAGTCTTTAGGTATTAACCTTGGTCTTTCTTATGATCAGTTTTCTAATAAGCAGAGTTATTTTGGAACAGATGTTAAGACGAATGTTAAAACTTTCGGAGTTAATGTTGGATTCTCTTATTTCATTAAAGCTAAAGCACAGAAATCTGATAAATAATCAATTTATTAAGATCAAAAAACAAAAAATCCGACTCCATATAGAGTCGGATTTTATATTTATAATGTTTGTTCTTAGATTATTTACCAAACATTCCACCCATTCCTGGCATATTTGGCATTTTGCTCATCATCTGCATCATTTGCTTTCCTTGAGGTCCTTGCATCATCTTCATCATTTTACCCATTTGGTCAAACTGTTTCATCAATTGATTAACATCTTCAACCTTTCTTCCGGCACCTTTTGCAATTCTGCTTTTTCTTTGAGTATTGATAATAGAAGGTCTTCTTCTTTCGTCAGGAGTCATAGAGTAGATAATTGCTTCAATGTGTTTGAAAGCGTCATCGCTGATCTCCACATCCTTAATTGCCTTTCCTACACCTGGAATCATCCCCATCAAATCCTTCATATTACCCATTTTTTTGATTTGGTTGATCTGCTTCAGGAAGTCATCAAAACCAAATTCATTTTTGGCAATTTTCTTGTGAAGTTTTTTAGCTTCTTCTTCATCAAACTGTTCCTGAGCTCTTTCTACTAAGGAAACAACGTCTCCCATTCCAAGAATTCTGTCTGCCATCCTTTCCGGGTAGAAAAGGTCTAAAGCTTCCATTTTTTCTCCGGTAGAGATAAACTTGATTGGTTTTTCAACAACGGAACGAATGGTTAATGCAGCTCCCCCTCTTGTATCCCCATCTAATTTGGTTAAAACCACTCCGTCAAAATTCAGCGCATCATTGAATGCTTTTGCAGTATTCACAGCATCCTGACCCGTCATGGAGTCCACTACGAAAAGTGTTTCCTGTGGCTTGATGAAATAATGTACAGATTTAATCTCGTTCATCATTTGCTCATCAATCGCTAAACGACCTGCCGTATCCACAATTACTACATCATGGTTGTTTGCTTTTGCAAAATTGATTGCGTTTTCTGCAATAGTAGAAGGGTTGGTTGCTCCTTCTTCAGTATAAACAGGAACATTAATTTGTCCTCCTAATACTTTTAGCTGATCGATGGCTGCAGGACGATAAACGTCACATGCTACCAATAAAGGCTTTTTATTTCTTTTTGTTTGTAAATAATGAGCAAGCTTTCCGGAAAAAGTTGTTTTACCGGAACCTTGAAGACCTGCAATAAGGATTACCGCCGGCTTCCCGGAAAGATTGATTCCCTCCTGAGAACCTCCCATTAAATCCACTAATTCATCATGAACAATTTTAGTCATCAATTGTCCCGGAGTAAGGGAAGTAAGAACGTTTTCTCCTAACGCTTTATCTTGAACTCTTTTGGTAAGATCTTTTGCTACTTTATAGTTAACATCGGCATCTACTAATGCTCTACGGATCTCCTTTACGGTTTCCGCTACATTGATTTCAGTAATTTTTCCACGTCCGGAAATATTATGTAATGCCTTGTCTAATTTATCCTGTAAACTATTAAACATATTGATTGTAAATTATAGGTTTGCAAAAATAAGGAATTAATTTTAAAATTCTCATTTATGCAACGTATATATGTTTATAAATGCTAAGCTTTTGCATAAAAATGGCTTAATAGTTCATCTGTGTAAACTGTATTGTCTTCAATAATATTTTGATTTCTGATTTTTTGAATTTTTTCAGGGATTAATCTTTCTATTTCAGCTTCTTCAACTAATTGTTGTGGCAATCTGTCTATTATTTTGTTTTGAATATGTGAGATCAACTTTTCCAGGTCCGAACAATATATTGATGGATTATCAAAACCATTCTGGGAGAAGTATCTGTTGGCCAAATCTCCACCGCCACATGTTTCGTTAATAGGACATGATCTGCATTTTTTGCATAAATGTTTATGACTATAATGGTAAAGTTTCGCTAAAGGTGTGTCTAAAGCCTGATTAATGGAGAAGGAACTGACATTAGCTCCTGTTTTTGTGAAGCCATCTCCACAAGATTTTAAACCATCAACAGCTTCCATAGAGCCATCGGTTTCAATAACAAGGACTTCATTATTTTTATTTCCCAGATAATCTGCCATGATATCGTTCCCCAATATTGAAGTGGTAATGTCTCCAAATAAACGGATGGATGGTCTTGTTGTTTCATCTTCGTTGTACCATGTATCAAAAATTTTAATCAGCCAATCTGCATAATAAGTATTATCAGTGCTTTCAGTTTTTCCTAAAGGGGGATTGTCATATGTCCCATAAGGAAAAAGAAAGTCTCCTCCTTTTAAATTAAGGCTTTTGATATGCTCATAGGCTTCAATAGGATCGGAATCTATATTCATTACAGATAATAATCCTGTGCGATACTGATATGACCTATTGTTAAGCAAAAGTTTAATGCCTTTTATTACGTCATCATAAGAACCCTTCCCATTGTGATAAAATCTATGTTTATCGTTTACTTCTTTAGGGCCATCCAGACTTACACCAATATGAACTCTTAGCTTTTCAAGAGAATTGATAATATCTTCGTTGAGTAAGATTCCATTGGTCTGAAGATTATATCTGAAATTTACCTTACCTTCTGCCATTCTGTTACCTGTATTTACGAAATCTTCAATGTATTTTTGGCCTGCTAACAATGGTTCCCCACCATGTAAAATGATCCCGAAATTTTTGATATGATGCTCTTCACAATGTTCAATGATTCTCTTGTAAATATTTTCAATTGTTTCTTTGCTCATTACTTTAGGTTGATTTTTATATGTTTTATCACCTAAATTGTACATATAGCAATATGAGCAATTTAAATTACATCTGCTTGCGATTTTTAATACAACAATTTTAACTTCCATTTCTATTTTTTCTAATGTAAAAAGGGCCTGTAAAAACAGACCCTATAAAGATGTGAATTTACCAGTTGATGCCGTTTCTCCAAGCATTACTCCAGCCTAGATTGGACCAGTTGTTTGACCAGTTGTTTGACCATTCCGGCTCAAGAGATTCACCTGGATTAGAAGACAGTCCTCCCTTAATTGTTTTGCTCATTTCTTCTTTAAGGAATTTGTCTTTTAATGAATCAGAGTGTTTTTCCATTTTTGTTACATCTGATTTTAAATCGAATTTGAATTTCATAATATTAATTTTTTAAATAATGAATTCCATATTTTATATCAGGGAATTCTTTTGATAGCTATTTAATTCTGTCCAAATAGCAGACACTATATATTGCCTAGGTTTATAGTAAAATTGATTAGGTTAATGAAAATACTGGCTATAAAAAAGATATTGTTAAATATTCTTATGAGGCAAACTTACACAGGCAGCCTGTATGATGAAAATGATCATACCCTATATTTATAAATTAAGGAGGCTGAATTTATAAATTTGGAAACTTAGAATGGTATTTTTTATGAATTTAAATATTTGATATTCAGTGACATGATAAAATGTTTTATTGTTGGACGTGGGAGGGTATGTATCATGAATTTAGAATCCCTTTAGTAAGAGTAATAAATGGATTTTTATGGTATAATATAGATGATGATTGGCGATTTGGGTATACCTTAGTATATATATATAAAATGATAATTATCAAATCATAGGATAATACGATAGAAAAAGTCTATTTTTGCGATCAATTAAAATACACCTTGGGTAAAGGTGAAATAATTTTGAAATGAAATCTAATCCTAATATACTTATTGTAATTTTATTTTTTCTGACATTCCTGATCCATTTTTCTCTCTGGAAATTTGTTTTTCATCTGGACGAAATCATTATTATCAAATTTTATCTTTTTCTAAGTGTCATGTTTATGATGATGATTACTTTAATTATTTTGATCAATAGAGTAGCCCCCGAGTTTTTAGGATTATCTGTCATTGGTTTGATTCTTTTAAAATTCGGATTAATGTACTTAATCAGGAAAAAATTGAACTTTGAAACAATCCCGGGCTATAAATTTCATTTTATCATGCCATATTTTGTCCTGACAGCACTGCTTACGTACTATGCCATTAAGCTGATTAATCATGATAAAAAACAGTAAAATTATTTATTGAAACTAGAAAAAATATTATATTTTTGCACAACGAAAAAAACCTATCAATGTTTAAGAAATTCGCAGTTTTATTCTACAGTATTTTTGTATTAAACTTGGTGTCTGCACAGCACGGCGAGGCTACTGCTGGGGCGGCTCCTGCTCAAGAGCTTTCAGAGAAAGACAAAGTAAGTAAAGAAAACAAAGAATTCATCGATCATCACTTATTGGATGCTCATGATTTCACATTGATGGTTGACAAAGATGGTCATCATATCGGTTTCCCTCTTCCGGTTATTTTTTATGATAACGGTTTCCATGCATTCATGAGTAATAAAGAAGGCTTCATGCACGGTGAGCCTACTGAAGTAGACGGGTCTTTCTACGTGTTGCACCACGAAAAGATTTATAAAACGGATGCAGCAGGAACTTTGACTATCGGAGAAGACGGACATCCTACTAATGTAAAGCCATTGGATCTTTCTATTACTAAAAGTGTTCTTATTCTTTTACTAGTGTCTGTATTTATGCTGGTAGTATTTGGAGGAATGGCTAAATCTTATAAGAAGTCTGTTGTTCCTACTGGAGCTGCGAGATTTTTCGAGCCGTTAATCATTTTCGTAAGAGATGAAGTAGCTATTCCAAACATCGGTCATAAGTATAAAAGATTTATGGGGTATTTATTAACTGTATTTTTCTTTATCCTTTTCTTAAATGTTTTAGGATTGATGCCTTTCGGAATTAATGTTACAGGTAATATTACAATGACATTTTTCCTTGCTATCCTTACTTATTTAATTACTACGTTCTCTGCAAATAAAGATTACTGGAAACACATCTTCTGGATGCCAGGAGTGCCAGTGCCAATGAAGTTGATCATGCTTCCTATCGAATTATTAGGAACGATCACTAAGCCATTTGCGTTGATGATTCGACTTTTTGCAAACATGACTGCTGGTCACATTGTAGTAATGAGTTTGATCGGGTTGATCTATGTATTCAAGAATTTTGCAGCAGGTGTTGCATTCCCATTTTTAACATTAGTAATTTATTTGCTAGAAGTATTAGTAGCATTCCTACAAGCTTATATCTTTACGATGTTGTCAGCTTTGTTTATCGGAATGGCTGTGCAGGAGCACGAGCACGAACATCACACAGCTCACTAATCAATTGAAATTGAAAAAAAGTATTTAAACAAATTTTTTAAAATTATATATTATGGAAATCCCTAAAATTGTAGGTGCTGGTATCGTAGTACTAGGTGTAGGTATCGGTCTTGGTAAAATCGGAGCTGCTGCTCTTGAAGCTATCGCTAGACAACCTGAACAATCTGGAAAAATCCAAACAGCGATGCTTATCGCTGCTGCACTTGTAGAAGGTGTTGCGTTTGCTGCTCTATTCGCAGTAAACTAATTAAAATCAGATCATTATCTGCAACGGTTGGTTGCAGGTAATGATTCTTTAAAAAAGTAATAATTATTTATACATTTATATAATGGAATTAATTCATCAGTTTTCATCAGGATTATTTATTATCCAGTCTGTTATTTTTCTAGCATTATTATTTCTGTTAGGTAAATTCGCTTGGAAACCTATTTTAAAGTCTATCAACGACAGAGAAACTTCTATTGTTGACGCTCTTAATCAAGCTAAGTTAGCTAGAAAAGAAATGGAAACTTTAAAAGAAGATAACGAAAGAATCATTCGTGAAGCTAAAATCGAAAGAGATGCTATCCTTAAAGAAGCTAGAGAAATTAAGGACAGAATCGTGGGAGAAGCTAAAGATGCTGCTAAATCTGAAGGAGACAAATTGATCGAAGCTGCTAAGCAGACTATCAATGCTGAGAAAAATGCTGCAATGGCAGATATCAAAAATCAAATTGGTACTTTATCTGTGAACATTGCTGAGTCTATCTTGAAACAGAAATTAGACAACAGCGAAGCTCAAAACGAATTAGTTCAAAATTATTTAAACAAATCAAACCTTAACTAATAATGCTTACATCTAAAGTAGCTAAAAGATACGCACAAGGTTTACTTGATTTTACGAATGAATCAGGTCAAACGGCTACTGTATTTTCTGAAATGAAAGATGTAGTAAAGGTAATGTCTGAATCTAAAGATTTAAACAAGTTTTTCCTTACTCCTTACATCGATTCTAAAAAGAAAATAGAAGTAGCAAATGAAATATTCAAAGGTTTATCTGTTTCTTCTCAAAACCTGATCAGATTAGTGATCAAGCATGGACGTGAAAACCAATTGAAAAATATTGCTCAGGAATTCATCAATAAAGTTGAAGACCTTAGCGGTGTACAAAGAGTAACGCTTACTACAGCAACTCCACTTTCAAAAGAGAACCTTGATCAGATTTTAAGATCTACAAATCTGGTAAACGCTGATTCAAACTTCGATCTGAAAGTAAATGTAAAACCCGAAATTCTTGGAGGATATGTTCTAAGAGTGGGAGACCAGCAGGTAGATGCGTCTGTGAAGACTAAACTTAACCAAGTTAAAAAAGATTTTCAATTAAATTAAGAAAAACAACCATACAATGGCAGAAATAAATCCGGCAGAAGTATCTGCGATCTTAAAACAGCAATTGGCCAACTTCGATACTCAATCAAATGTTGAGGAAGTAGGTACAGTTTTAACCATCGGTGATGGTATTGCTCGTGTATACGGGTTAGAAAACGTACAATACGGAGAGTTGGTGAAATTTTCTAGTGATGTAGAAGGTATTGTACTTAACCTTGAAGAAGACAACGTAGGTGTTGCTCTACTTGGTGAAAGTAAATTAGTAAAAGAGGGAGATACAGTAAGAAGAACAAACAGAATCTCTTCTATCAAAGTAGGAGAAGGAATGTTAGGAAGAGTAGTAGATACTCTTGGTAACCCTATCGATGGTAAAGGTCCTATTACTGGAGAATTATACGAAATGCCATTGGAAAGAAAGGCTCCTGGAGTTATCTTCAGACAGCCGGTAACTGAGCCTTTACAGTCAGGTATCGTTGCAATTGATGCGATGATTCCTGTAGGAAGAGGACAGAGAGAACTTATCATTGGTGACAGACAAACAGGTAAAACAACTGTTGCGATCGATACGATCATTAACCAAAGAGAATTTTTTGATGCAGGTAAGCCTGTATATTGTATATATGTTGCAATCGGTCAGAAAGCTTCTACAGTAGCACAAATCGTTAAAACGCTTTCTGATAAAGGAGCTTTAGCATATACTGTAATTGTTGCGGCTAACGCATCAGACCCGGTTCCAATGCAGGTATATTCTGCAATGGCAGGTGCTTCTATCGGAGAGTTTTTCAGAGACACTGGTAGACCAGCTTTGATTGTTTATGATGATTTATCTAAACAAGCGGTTGCTTACCGTGAGCTTTCTCTACTTCTAAGAAGACCACCGGGCCGTGAAGCTTATCCTGGAGACGTTTTCTATCTTCACTCAAGATTATTGGAAAGAGCTGCAAAAGTTATCGCTGATGACAATATCGCTAGCCAGATGAATGATTTACCTGAGTCTTTAAGACCAATCGTAAAAGGTGGAGGTTCATTAACGGCACTTCCAATTATCGAAACTCAGGCGGGTGACGTTTCTGCATATATCCCTACAAACGTAATCTCTATTACAGATGGACAGATCTTCTTGGAGTCTGATCTATTCAACTCAGGAGTTCGTCCGGCGATCAACGTTGGTATCTCTGTATCAAGAGTAGGAGGTAATGCGCAGATCAAATCAATGAAGAAAGTTTCTGGTACTCTAAAATTAGACCAGGCTCAATATAAAGAACTAGAGGCTTTTGCTAAGTTTGGTTCTGACCTTGATGCTTCTACTTTAGCAGTTATCTCTAAAGGAGAAAGAAACGTGGAAATCCTTAAGCAGCCGGTAAACGCTCCGCTTCCTGTAGACAGTCAGGTAGCAATCGTATATGCCGGAACAGAAAACTTAATGAGAAACGTTCCTATCAGAAAAATTAAAGAATTCCAAACTGAATATATCGAATTCCTAAGATCTAAGCACCCGGATACTATGGCTGCAATTAAGGCTGGGAAAATCGATAATGATATTACAAGCGTTCTTAAGCAGGCAGCTAACGATTTAGCTTCTAAATACAACTAAAAAAATTCAATGTTTAAGGTTTAAAATATAGCGTTTTAAACCTTAAACTTTAGACCTTAAACTTTGAACCCAAATTAATGGCAAACTTAAAAGAAATACGAGGCAGAATTACGTCAATTTCATCTACGATGCAGATTACCCGTGCTATGAAAATGGTTTCCGCTGCGAAACTTAAAAAAGCACAGGATGCAATTGTAATGCTAAGACCGTATTCTGAAAAATTACAGGAGCTTATCCAGAATGTAAATTCTAGCTCAGATCCTGATCAGATTTCTGTATATGCTCAGAAAAAAGAGGTTAAAAGAATACTTTTCATCGCTGTTACTTCAAACAGAGGTCTTGCAGGAGCTTTTAACTCTTCAATCGTAAAAGAGCTTAACCTTCAGTTTCAGAACAACTCTCAGTATGAGATTGAAGTTCTTCCTGTAGGTAAGAAAGTATATGATGCCGTAAGAAAAAATCGTGCAGTATATTCTAATGGAAGCTCTGTTTATGATAACCTGAACTTTGACTCAGTTGCTCACATTACTGATGGAGTAATGACAAGTTTCAGAGAAGGGAAATTTGACGAAGTATATGTTATTTATAATAAATTCGTTAATGCAGCGACTCAGGAAGTAACTACAGAACAAGTTCTTCCGATTTCAATGCCTGAAAATACAGAGCCACAAGTTGAAACAGATTATATCTTTGAACCTAACAGAACTGAGATCCTTGATAATTTGATTCCCAAATCTATCAAAACTCAGATTTTCAAAGCAATCTTAGATTCAGTAGCATCTGAGCATGGAGCGAGAATGACTGCAATGCACAAAGCTACAGATAATGCAGAGGCTTTGAGAAATGATCTTAAGATTTTCTATAACAAAGCAAGACAGGCTGCAATTACCAATGAGATTTTGGAAATTGTTTCCGGAGCAGAAGCTTTGAAGAATTCGTAAAGAATTATTTTAATATACATCAAAAGCATCGATACTCTCGATGCTTTTTTTATGGGCAAAAGTTGAAAAACAGCTATTAACCGCTTTAAAATACCTCCTAATGCTTATGCAGGAGTTAGATGATGGATTATTTTTTTTATTGAAAAATAGGCGCCTTTTAAAGCTTAGAATTTGTTCTTTAAAAATCCTCCATCGAAATAACGGATGCCGGATTCAGGTTATTTATATTTTGCCTATCTTTGTAGCTAATAAAATTATACAACTTCTAAATGGACTCGGACATAGTCAGGCTTTTGCTGGCCTTATTTCTTGTTTTACTAAATGGCTTCTTCGTAGCCGCAGAATTTTCAATTGTTAAAGTTCGTTACTCACAAATTCAACTAAAAGCCGCAGAGGGAGACTCTATGGCAAAACAAGCAGAACATATCATCAAACATTTGGATGAATATCTTTCCGCTACGCAATTAGGGATTACACTAGCATCTCTTGCCTTAGGTTGGGTAGGTGAAAGTGCTTTACATCATATTGTTGAAAATATTTTTCATTCGCTCAATGTCAATATGAGCCAGGCTACCATCACTTCTGTGGCGTTGGTCATTAGCTTTGTATTGATTACGATTATGCATATTGTTTTTGGAGAGCTTATTCCGAAATCAATTGCGATCAGAAAATCTGAAGCTACAACAATGGCAACTGCGGTTCCTTTGAGAGTTTTCTATACGATTTTTAAACCGTTTATCTGGTTGATGAACTCTATGTCAAACGGATTCCTGAGACTTATGAAAATTCATCCGGCTTCAGAACAGGAAATTCACTCTACAGAAGAACTTCAGCTTTTGGTAAAACAAAGTGCAGACAGTGGGGAGATTGAAGAAGAGAACTATGAAATCATTAAAAATGCTTTTGACTTTACAGATCATTCTGCCAAGCAAATCATGGTTCCAAGACAAAATATTACCTCTATTGATTTCGAGGAAGATGTTAATGATATTATCAATAAGATTATGGATAGCGGTTATTCCCGTATTCCTGTATATCTTGATTCTATCGACAATATTATCGGGATTTTCTATACTAAAGAAATTATAAGAGAATTTGTCAAGAGAAAAGGAGATCTTGATCATGAAGATCTCAAGGACTTAATGCGTGATGCCTTTTTCGTGGTAGAAAGTAAAAAAGTTTCAGATTTATTGAAGACCTTTCAGCTTAAAAAGCAGCATATAGCTATTGTTATTGACGAATTTGGAGGAACGGAAGGAATCATTACGCTGGAGGATATTCTGGAAGAGCTTGTAGGAGAAATTCAGGATGAAGAAGATGATGAAGAAAAGATTGTTGATAAAATAGCTGATAATACCTATTGGGTACAAGCTACACAGCCTTTGGATGAAATAAATGAATTCCTGCCAAAAAGACTGCCACTCTCTGAGGAAAGTGAATACAACTCATTAGCTGGCTTTATTCTTTATGAGCTGGAAGAAATTCCGGAAGAAAATCAGGAATTTGATCTTAATAATTACCATTTCAAGATTTTGAAAATGAACAATAAGAGTGTAGAGCTTGTTGAATTGGTATATCAGGAACCAAATGCTATCGATAGTTTAGCAGATAAAATTGGGGAAGTTTAAAACAGTAAGAATGAATTTTTATAATACAATAAAAGATTACGAAAATCCAAAACGTCAGTACGAAGAAGAAGTTCTCGTTTTAGATGATACGGATGATGTTTACAAATTGGTATTGCATAATGATGATGTTCATACCTTTGATTATGTAATCGACAGCCTGATTGAAGTATGTAAGCATACCTTAGAGCAGGCAGAGCAATGTACCATTCTGGTTCATTATAAAGGCAAATGCACCGTAAAAACAGGTTCAATGGATCTATTGAAGCCGATGCATGAAAAATTAATTTCAAGAGAGTTAACCAGCGAAATCGTATAAAATAAAAACCGGCCAAAATTTTGGCCGGTTTTTTTTGTGAAGTCCATCTATATTTTAATTGTAATTCCGAGAAGAGAGGAGTCTCATAATTTAAATATTCTAAATTTTATACCTGATTTTTTTATTCTGAATAAAATTGTTGGTTAATAATTGTTCCTGTAAATTATTTTAAACCAGGTGTTTGCAAAGTTTTAAATTAAAAGAATGAAAAATTCCGTTCGCAGAGTCGTAGCACTTAGCAAAGGCGCTTATTGAGTAAATTGCTGAATGAAATGCCGTTGTAAACGAAAAATATTCATGCAATATTATAAATCCTTTGCGTATTCCTGACGTTAAAAAAATAATACAGTAGTTTTTAAAGATAAAAGCAGTTTTTCTAATTAAATCCATCCAACTTTTGATATTGTCACAATTTTTGAGGCTAATTTCCTTACTATCAAAATATACCGATTCCTTACTGACTCAATTTTGCTCTCTGCATTGCCACATTTTATCTAAAATAGTATATTTGTACCAACTATAAAGAAACAAAAAAAGAATGCTTGTAATAGGAATTGCCGGTGGTACAGGATCCGGCAAAACTACAGTTGTTGATAAAATACTTCAGCAGCTTGATATTGAGGGAATGAATATCCTTTCTCAGGATAATTATTATCATGACAATCAAAACCTTACTTTAACAGAAAGAGAAGCTTTAAACTATGATCATCCCAAGTCTATAGATTTTGAATTACTGATAAAACATGTAAAAGCTTTAAAGAATCACGAGCCGATTGAACAGCCGATTTACAGCTTTGTAACCCATTCCAGAACAGGAGATCATGTCACTGTAGAACCTAAAAACGTATTGGTAGTAGAAGGAATTTTGGTTCTTACCAATAAAGAATTACTTAAAGAATTTGACCTGAAAGTTTTTGTTCATGCAGATTCTGATGAAAGACTGATAAGGAGGATCAGAAGAGATACTCAAGAAAGAGGAAGAGATCTTGGTGAGGTACTACACCGTTATCAGACCACGTTGAAACCAATGCATCAGGAATTTATCGAGCCGTCGAAAAATGAGGCCGATCTTATTATCCCAAATATGAAACAGAATTCCGTAGCAATTGATTTTTTAACTACTGTTATTAAAAACTCGTTGAGAAAACATTAAAAATGGAAGAAAACAAACTTATTAAAGACATTCAGCCGAAATCTGAGACATTCAAACTTATCCAACAATATGTTTTGAACAAGTATACCATTACGATCTGTCTGTTTTTGGTATGGATGATTTTCTTTGACAAAACCTCATTTCTTGTAATTAATGAACTGAATGGTGAGATTCATAAATATGAAGAGCAACTGCAGTATTACAAAAAAGAATACGAAAAGAATGATGCTTTTTATAAGAAACTGATGAACAACAAGTCGGAAAAAGAAAAATATGCAAGAGAAAATTATTTTATGAAAAAACCGAATGAAGAAATCTTTATTCTGGTAGTAGATAGTACAAAGGTGGCCAAGAAATAATAATATTGAATAATACATCAATAGTGAGTTTTGTTTTTAAGTGTTAAAAATTTACATACGAAACAAAATTCACTATTGACCATTCACAAATAAATAAAACTAATGTCAGATAATATACTTCCAAACTGGGAAAGCTTAGTTAAAAAACAACTTAAAACAGAAGATATATACCCTATTTTAGAAAAAGAAAATCTTGAAGGAATAGAGGTGAAACCTTTTTACACAGAAGTTCCTAAGCCTTTGGTTAATCTACCCAGAGTTGAAGAAAGCACCCATCTGGTAGCCAGCTACCATGAAAGTTTGGAAGAAGAAGTATTTGCATTTATTTTGGACCATAATGTAGAAAATCTCGAAGAGAAGACTATTTTTGTTAATAACAAAGACCTTGCGGGACATATAAGCCCAAAAGAGGAAGACCAGTATTTTTCTTTGATTGATGTATTTAATGAAAAAGAAGGAAGTATTGATGATCAACTGGCAAAAGAACTCTTAGCCAAAGAATTCAAAAGAAGTATTTGTGTTGATATTTCATTGCATCAGAATGCAGGAGCTGCCATTTATCAGCAGCTAGGAATCGCTCTGGCAAAAACAAAAGAACTGGCAGAGGTATATGGAGCTGAAATTTTCCAGAAATTGATCTTCAGAATTGCTGTAGGAGGAAATTATTTTTTTGAAATGGCAAAATTGAGAGCTTTTAAAATCATTTTTAACCAGCTTTCCAAAGAATATGGTCTTGATGAAGTTCCTTACATCTTTGCAGAAACTTCCCTTAGAAATAAGGCCGTTTCTGACAATGAGAACAACCTGATACGCTCTACTCTTGAACTTGCTTCAGCGATGATTGGAGGGGCAGACGCGGTATTTACCAATAATTATCTTGTAAATAGAAGTACAGATAACTCAGAAGAAATTTCTTTCAAACAACAGATTGTTCTGGCTTACGAAAGCATTATCAATGTGTTTGAAGATGCAGCTAACGGCAGTTATTATGTTGAAGATGTAACAAGGCAGATTGCAGAAAAATCCTGGGCTTTGTTTGTTGAAATAGAAGAAGCAGGAGGATATCTTGAACTTTTAAAGCAAGGTGTTATTCAGAAGAAGATATACGATCATGCTGTTAAAGAACAAGAATGGATTGAAGAAGGTAAAATAAAACTGATAGGGGTTAATTTATATCCTAAATTAGACCTTAAAAAGTCAATCAGTGATCTGTACAACGAAAAAGAAATAAAGGCCGTTCGTTGGGCAGAAATGTTTGAATAGTTTATTTTAACCACAGATTTACATGGATTTTCACAGATGATTATGTAATAGGTCAAAAAATTAAATAAATTAGAGTTAAAAATCTGCGAAAATCTGTGGTGAAATTACTAAATAAAGACGTTCAAAATTATATCAATGCAAACCTGCATACAGATCTGCATTCATTATTATTAAAAAAATCTCCTTTTCCTGAAGTTTCTATGCAAGAGATTGTACAGCAGATTAAAGGAAAGCAGATTGCCGGAAAAAAGTTTCCATTCCTACTGACAGAAGGAATTGTCTTTCCACCGCAGCTCAATATGGAGCAATCATCATCCGAAAAGACTGCTCTTTATAAATCGGAAATTTTAAAAGGCAAAAAGTTTATAGACCTTACCAGTGGTTTTGGGATTGATGCCTATTATTTATCTCAAAATTTTGAAGATATCACTTTAATAGAGCAGAATGCTGAGCTTTTAAAGATGGTGGAACATAATTGGAATGTTTTAGACAGGAAAGCAAGCTTTATAAATAGGCAGCTGGAGGATTTTTTAGATGAAAATAACAAGACTTTTGATGTGATCTACCTTGATCCTGCTCGAAGAGATCAAAATAAAAATAAAGTCTTCCTTTTGGAGGATCTTTCCCCCAATATTCTTGAAATTCACGAAAAATTATTGTCAATTTCCCACCAGGTCGTTATCAAACTTTCTCCATTGATTGATCTTAAGTATCTTATTTCGGTTGTACCCAATGTTTTTAGGATTGATATTATTGCCGTAAAGAATGATGTAAAGGAAGTTGTTATTTTTTTGTCTAAAGAAGTTCAAAACGAAATTATTTGTCACTGTGTGAACCTAGAAAGTGGAGAGTCGGTCTTTACCTTTGTATTTGGGGAGGAAGAAAATGCACAATCGGAGTATTCTGAGCCTGAAAGATTCATTTATATTCCCAATAACTCCATTTTAAAAGCCGGAGTTTTTAATTTGATTTCCGATCAATTCAGATTGAAAAAATTACATCCTAATAGTCATTTTTATACTTCTTCAGAAAAGAAAGAGGATTTTCCGGGAAGAATTTTAGAAATGAAAAGTATTGATTCTAAGGAAATTAGAAAAAAAGAACAATACAATATTATTTCAAAGAATTACCCTTTAAAACCGGAAGAAATTAAAAAAAAATATAGTTTAAAAGATGGAGGAGAGCAGTATCTTATTTTTACACAATCCAAAAAAGGAAAAATTATATTAAAATCAGTCTAAAAATGTTGCCGAAAAAAGCAGGATTTCTTACTTTTGGGCAATCAAAAATTTAAATATGAAATCGTTTGCTGTTTAGATCATTAAAGTAGAACGATTCATACGATCTTTAAAAAAAATAAATTTTACATATGAAAAAATTAGTTATATGTTTAGCGATTGCAACTGTAGCTGTAAGCTGTAAAAAAGTATCAGCAGGAGGTAATAGAGCGGTTATAAAAATGGAAGATGGAGTAGAAAGATATTCTGACGATGTTCAGGGAGGTGGAGAAGCTCATGGAAAAAGTCATGAAGCTGCTGCAGATCACAAAGAGGAAGCTGCTGTAAAACCTGAGGCTGATGCTCATAAAAAAGATAGTACTGCTGCTGCAAAGCCTGCTGAAGCAGAAAAAGCTCCAAAAGCTGAACACTAATTATTAGTATACAATATACAATGCCCTGTTTGCTACAGGGCATTTTTCATTAAAAAAAGTGATTGATCAAGTAACAAATAGAGAATAAGTGATGTATTGAGAAAAATCCTCTGATTTTGCTTGTTCCTACAAGGCATTTTTTTTAATTTTAACCAAACAAATTTTTACAATGCAAGAGACATTAAATTACATTAACGAAAACAAACAGCGTTTCGTGGATGAATTATTTGAGTTATTGAGAATTCCTTCTATTTCTGCAGATCCGGCTTATAAGAATGATGTACTGAAGTGTGCGGATGTATGTGCAGAACACCTTAGAAATGCAGGAGCCGACAATGTTGAAATATGTGAAACAAAAGGATACCCTATTGTTTTTGGAGAAAAAATATTTGATAAGAGTCTTCCTACAGTATTGGTTTACGGACATTATGATGTGCAACCTGCAGATCCGTTGGAATTGTGGAGAAAACCTCCTTTTGAGCCTTATATTGAAAAAACAGAGCTTCACCCTGAAGGTGCTATCTTTGCGAGAGGTTCTGCAGATGATAAAGGACAATTCTTTATGCATTTAAAGGCTTTTGAAGCGATGATGAGAACCAATACACTTCCATGTAATGTTAAATTTATCCTGGAAGGAGAAGAAGAAGTAGGTTCTGTAAGCTTGGGAGATTTCGTTAATGAGAATAAAGAAAAATTGTCTTGTGATTGTATCTTGATTTCTGATACCCACATCTACAGTAATGAACAGCCAACTGTTACAACGGGATTAAGAGGTTTAAGTTATGTGGAAGTAGAAGTAGAAGGACCCAACAGAGATTTGCATTCTGGGCTTTACGGAGGAGCAGTGCCAAACCCTATCCATGTTCTTTCAAGAATGATTGCTAACCTTATTGATGAGAATGGGCATATCACCATTGATGGTTTCTACGACAATGTAGAGGTCGTATCTGATGCTGATAGAGCTGAAATGAATAAACTGAAGGATAATCCTGAAGAATTTAAAAAGTCGATAGGATTAAGCAATATTGAAGGTGAGAAGGGGTATACAACGCTTGAAAGAGCTTCCATTCGCCCTACACTAGACTGTAATGGTATTTGGGGAGGATATACAGGTGAAGGAGCTAAAACAGTGATTCCTTCAAAAGCTTTTGCAAAAATTTCTATGCGTTTGGTTCCTTATCAGACTCCGGAAGAAATTACCGAGAAATTCACGAAATATTTTGAAAAAATTGCACCTGATACGGTGAAAGTGAAAGTAACTCCTCACCACGGAGGAATGCCTTACGTATTGCAGAGTGATACCAAAGAATTTATGGCAGCTAAAAAAGCAATGGAAACGGCATTTGGTAAAGAAGTATTGCCTTATAGAAGTGGAGGCAGTATTCCTATTACCTCTATGTTTGAGAAGGTTTTAGGCGCTAAATCAGTATTGATGGGCTTCGGCTTAGATTCTGATGCGATCCACTCACCCAATGAACATTACGGATTATTTAATTTCTATAAAGGAATTGAAAGTATTCCTCTTTTCTTCGAAAATTATTCGAAATAAAGACAAAATAATACGATCAATATACTATAAAATAAGACACCCTGATAATAGGATGTCTTATTTTTTTGCTTTATGTTTTATTGTTTGATATAGTTGTCTTATTTTGTGTAAAATGATATTTTAGTTAACGATAAATAAAAATAAATTATTTATTGTTAAATTATTTCGCGATTCAAGGAAAGTTTATAATTTTATTACAAAACTTGAAATCACCATGAAAACATTTTACACCATCGCAATTTCTTTGCTTTCAGCATTGTCTTTTGCACAACAAACTATTTCTTTTGAGGATAGTGAAGGATTCATGACAGGAGATATTAATGGACAAGGAGCATGGATAAGTACTCCGACGGGAGATATACCTCCCAATATTACCAATCAGATGATCAGCATAGATAATGCCAGCGATGGCAGCAGTTCACTTAAGATAGTCAAAGAACCTATTTTTGGGACTCAGAGTGAACCTATTATTGGAGGTTTTTATAACCTGCCTGCACCACTTGAGTTTGGTAATTTCTCAGTTTCATTTGATATTAATATGTCCCAGCTGGATGGTTCTGTTTTCGGATTTCAGGGCGTTGATAGCATACATGAAATTTTTATTGTGAGAGTAGACTTTGATAAAACCGGAATAATCAAAATTTTAAATACAATATCCGGTGCTCAGACTCTGGTTTCTACTTCCGGAACATGGTCACCTGACTTATGGTATAGATTTAAAGTTGTAGGAACATCTACGGAGGTGAAATATTACCTTAATGATGTGCTGATTTATACGGGTATGGCGGCTGGTTCTTTTAATATTGATCAATTACGCTTTGTACATGATAATGCTTTAGGAATAGCTTATATTGATAATATTAAGGTCAATACTGAATTGGTGATGGGGGTCAAAGATGTTAAAGTAGGCGATCCTGCATTGCAACTTTACCCTAATCCGGCAGGAGACTTTATAAAAATTAAATTTACTGGTAAAATCAAATATGTAGAAGTATTTGATGTAGTAGGAAAGAATATTCAGGTTAAATTCAATGGAGATAATATAGATATAAAAAGCTTACCTGCAGGAGAGTATTTCTTTAAAATAAGTACAGATACAAAAGTTTTTACTGAGAAAGTTATCAAAAATTAAATGAAATTTATATTTCGTTGTTGAAAGCACTCTTTATAGAGTGTTTTTTTATTTTTTCACTATTGTATGTTAAAATTATTCTACATATTTTTATAATCTAAGAAAAAAATTAATAACATGAAAAAAGTAACAACAATTTTATTCGCACTTTTGTGCGCTAATTCTTTATTTTCTCAACAATGGGATGGGAACAATGATACCTCTAGCAATATCTCTAGATATGGAAATGTAAGTGTTGGTTCAATGGACTCTCCTGATAGACTTAATGTATCCGGAAACTTACGTATGATTGATGGGCAGATTAAATTTGGATATTTTCTACCCAACAGAGGCAGCTACGTAGATTCTTATTTTACAATGGAGTATCTTACCTCATTTAATACATTAGGGGTTAATGGTCTTTATATACATCCTTCTCATAGCATAGTTAATCCAAATATTCCAAATGAAAGTAAAACATTGTTTATATCCCCTAATTCAAAAATTGGAATGGGAACTAATTCTGTAAGCTGCATAGACTGTAGTGATTATCGTCTTTTTGTAAAAGACGGGATCAGAACAGAAAAGGTAAAAGTAGATAT
This sequence comes from uncultured Chryseobacterium sp., assembly GCA_963518055.1. Lineage (GTDB taxonomy): Bacteria > Bacteroidota > Bacteroidia > Flavobacteriales > Weeksellaceae > Chryseobacterium. The sequence continues at coordinate 113,423 of CAUQIC010000012.1, read as the reverse complement.
TGCGGCAAATAACGGATGGGCAGATTATGTTTTTGCAAAAGACTATAAACTGATGCCTTTACAAGATCTTAAATCTTTTATTAATGATAATGGGCACTTACCGGAAGTTCCTACTACTGAAGAGGCCATTAAAAATGGTATTGAACTTAAAGAAATGAATATTCTTTTATTAAAAAAAGTAGAAGAGCTTACCCTGTATACATTACAGCAGCAAGAGAAAATGGATCAACAGAACAAACGTATTGAAATGTTGGAGAAAAAAATCAATAAATAGTCTTTAATCAATTAAATATTATTTATGAGAAAAATATTTTTAACAACTTTATTGAGTTTTCCTTTGCTTTTATTTTCACAGGGAGAAAATAATCATTGGTATTTTGGAACTAAGGCTGCAGTTAAGTTTGCTTCACCTATTGCCCCTACTGTTTTGATAGATAGTGATATGGGAGCAGGTTCGAGTCCTGTTGGAAGCGTAAGCGATAGTAATGGAAAGCTATTGTTCTATACTGATGGAAAGTCTGTATGGAATAGAGAGCATCAGATGATGAACGGTAATATCCTTAATGGAGGAGTAGGTTCGCCATATGGGATTCAGCTGGCTATTTTAAAACATCCTTCCAATTCTAATTTATACTACATTTTTAATCCCGTTCCTTATTTATTATCTTCAACAGGAACGATGACGCCGGGAATCTCAAATTATTCAATCATTGATATTTCTGCAGGAGCGATAAGTACAACAGACGGGATGCCTTTAGGTGATTTTGTTGCTAATAGTATTTCGATTCCTTTTATAGGAGCTGATGAACGGTCATTCTCGGCTCTTAATGTTGGGGTAGTAGAACATGCTGATAAAAAATCATTTTGGGTGCTGATTCCCAATCAAGATAAAATATACAGTTATCTTGTAGGTGATCAGGGAATTGTTAATTACCCGGTAATTAGCAATATGCCATTTCCTACCATAAATTATAATTATAACGGAGGAGCGATTAGCTATATGAAAATTTCTCCTATGCTGAATAATCGGGAATTTTCAAATTTTGTATATGTTTCTTATTGGGGAGGAGGAGTGCCGGATTGGACAAAAACGAGAATAATGTCTTTTGATAATGCAACAGGGAAAATTACTTCTCAATATCTTTTAGATATTGACATGGATCCTCAACAGTCTTCTTCTGCAGAATTTAATAAAGATGGCTCTATAATGTATGTAGCAAACAATTCATTAACAAAGGTCTATGGTCTTGATATGACAAGTACTTCAAATCCTGTTCCTCATTATTTACTTCCTGTGAATAATAATAATCCGGAGCTTGAAGCACGAGATATACAAAGGAATAAATATGGGGATATTTATATAGGATATGGTATGAATACAGACTATCTTGCAAAAATTATAAATCCCGATATTTTTAATGCTGGTAATGTAGATGTTAACAATGTATACTTGCAAGGGAGGTCTACAACTAATGTTTTACCACAATTAAATCAGCGTTATGGTAGTAGTGCAAATCAATGTTTACAGGATATTACATTAAATTCTCAGGAACTGAATAACGTATATACCTATCAGGTAAGCAACACAATTAAGACCGAAATCGCATATTCTATCAATCCAGGAACGGATATTACAATGAAAGCCGGACAAAGTATTACATTACTTCCAAATACTAATATTAAAGGAAGATACTTCGCCACCATTGAGGACTGTCCATCCATACTTAGAGCGATGATAAAAAGAGTAGGTAATGAGAATGTAAGACTTAGCTTGGATTTACGAACGAAGAAAGAGAAGCTTAATACTTCTGCCAAGATTTCTATATATCCTAATCCTGTTTCAGATATTTTAAATATCGGAACCTTTGCGGATATTAAAAATGTCTCTATTACTGACCTGTCAGGAAAGTCAATAAATGTAAGGCCTGACGGTAATAAAATAGATGTTCGAAGCCTGCCAGCAGGAAACTATATCATTAATATTGAAACAAAAGAAGGTAAAACAGCTACGAAATTTATCAAAAAATAACCTGATAAATCTTAGTATCAATAAAACGCTCCAATTGGGGCGTTTTTGTTATTTTAGAGAATTAAATTTTAAAAATGTCAGAAATTAAAACAGCTTATATAACGGGAGGAACTAAAGGAATAGGGTTCGGCATTGCGAAAGTATTGCTTGAAAATGGTATTTCAGTGGCATTTTCAGGGAGAAAGAAAGAAGATGTAACGAAGGCTGAGGAAGAGCTTAAACAATATTCAGAGAATGTTCTGGGAATTGTTTCAGATGTAAGAAGTCTTGAAAGCGAACAGGAGGCAGTGCAAAGTATTCTGAAAAAATTCGGAAGACTTGATTATGTGATTGCTAATGCCGGATTAGGAATTTTTAAACCTGTAGACGAGCTTACGGCAGAAGAGTGGAATGACATGATAGAAACCAATCTCACGGGTGTATTTTATACTTTAAAAGCTTCTGTAGAGGCATTGAAGAAAACAGAAGGGTATTATATAACAATTTCAAGCCTGGCGGGAGCTAATTTCTTTGAAAACGGAACAGGCTATAATGCTTCAAAGTTTGGGGTCGTAGGATTTACTCAGGCCGCGATGATCGATTTAAGAAAATATAATATTAAATCAACGGTTATTATGCCGGGATCAGTGGCCACTCATTTTAACGGAAATATTCCTTCAGAAAAAGATAATTGGAAGATTCAACCACAAGATATGGGGGATCTCATATTGGATATTTTGAAGATGAATCCTAGAGTTTTGCCTAGCAAAATAGAGTTTAGAGCAACGAAACCAGGTAAGTAAGTACATTTAATGTATTGAATAATAATTTAATAAGTATTATGCATGCATAATATATTTTTTATTTATATTAGCAAAAATTAATTCAAACAAAATCTCTGCATAAACTTTCATGATTTTATGCCTAAAAGAGAAAAAATAAAATAGTACACATGAAAATATTAGTTTGTATTAGTAGTGTTCCGGATACTACTTCCAAAATTAACTTTACAGCAGATAAATCTGCTTTCGACAAAAACGGAATTCAGTGGGTGATCAATCCTTTAGATGAATTTGCGTTGACAAAAGCGATTAAGCTTCAGGAATCTCAGGGAGCTACTGTAACAGTAATTAACGTAGGAGATGCTGCTACAGAACCTGTAATCAGAAAGGCTTTAGCTATTGGTGCTAACGATGCAGTAAGAGTAAATCTTGATCCGAAAGACAGCTATTCAACAGCGAAAGAGATCGCTGCTGTAGCTCAAAGCGGAGGATATGATCTTATCCTTTGTGGTAAAGAATCAATCGATTATAATGGGGGGGCTGTTCCCGGAATGGTTGCTCAGTTATTAAACCAACCTTTTGTAAATGCATCTGTTGGATTAGACGTAAATGGAAGTGAAGCTACTGCCGTAAGAGAAATTGAAGGAGGAAAAGAAACTATTTCCGTAAAATTACCGGCTATTTTTGCAGGTCAGAAAGGATTAGTTGATGAGAAAGATCTTATCATCCCGAATATGAGAGGAATTATGTCTGCAAGAACAAAGCCTTTACAAGTAGTAGAGCCAACTTCTTCAGAAGTGAAAGTTCAGGGAGTATCTTATGACAGTGTTCCTGCAAGGGCAGCTGTGAAAATGGTTTCTCCTGACAATCTGGATGAATTGGTGAGATTACTTCACGAAGAAGCAAAAGTAATCTAATCTTTTAATTCTTTAATTTTTAATCTTTAAACGTAAAAAAATGGCAGTATTCGTATACGCAGAAAATATAAACGGAGTTTACAAAAAAGCGGCTTTTGAAGCAGTTTCTTATGCTAAAGCTATTGCAGATAAGGCAGGAGATACCGTTACCGCAATCTCTGTAAACCCAACAGATTCTTCAGATTTATTATACAAATATGGAGCATCAAACGTAATCAATATCAAAGACGAAGGTCTTAAGAGTTTTTCAGCAAAAGCATTTGCACAGGCCGTAAATGAAGTGGTTGACGGAAACATTATTGTTTTCCCTCATACAACAGATGCTTCTTCAATTGCTCCAATGCTTGCAATCATGAAGAACTATTCTTTGCTTACCAACGCATTAGAAGCTCCTGAAAGCCTTTCTCCTTTCCAGGTGAAGAGAAGAGCATTTTCAGGAAAAGGTTTTATGCATGCAAAAGCTGAAGGAAACGGAGTAATCGTTACAGTTTCTCAAAACGCGTTCGGTGTTAAAGAAAATACAGTATCAGGCTCAGAAGAAGTTAAAAATCTTTCAGTAGCCAATGAAGATACTAAAGTGATCTCTCACGAGCAGAGTTCAGGTAAACTAGACCTTAAAGAGGCTGAAGTCGTTGTTTCTGCAGGGAGAGGAATGAAAGGTCCTGAAAACTGGGGAATGATTGAAGATTTGGCAAACGTTTTAGGTGCAGCGACAGCATGTTCCAAACCGGTTTCTGATATCGGATGGAGACCTCATAATGAACACGTAGGACAAACAGGGAAAGCAATTTCACCTAACCTTTATATTGCAGTAGGTATCTCAGGAGCTATCCAGCACCTTGCCGGAGTAAACTCTTCAAAAACAATCGTAGTTATCAATAATGACGCTGAAGCTCCATTCTTCAAGTCTGCAGACTATGGTGTTGTAGGAGATGCTTTCCAGATTATTCCTGCATTAACAGAGAAAATCAAGGCATTAAAAGGATAAAAAATGAATGGTAAATTGTCAGTTCGTTTTGCTTGTCAGTTTTTAAACACTCCCTTGCAAAATAAAATTTACTATTGACCATCCATAAAATCATACACAATACAGTAAAAGCTCGGCTTTCCGGGCTTTTATTTTTGTGTAAAAAAGTGAAATCACAATAAAAAATTAATCTATATTTGCAACTATGGATTATAAGCAGTTAATTATTCGCGGAATATCGTATAGCCAGACCCAGTCGGGGGCTTACGCATTGTTACTGGAGCATGAAGAAACACACATAAAATTACCTGTTGTTATAGGAAATTTCGAAGCTCAGTCTATCTCTTTAGGACTGGAGAAAGATATTCACCCACCGCGCCCACTTACCCATGACTTATTCACAAAATTTATAGTTTCTACCAATTATGAATTGGTTTCTGTTATCATTTACCAAATTGTAGACGGCGTTTTCTTTTCAAATATCAACTTTAAAAATAAAGTGACAGAAGAGGAGCTTATCCTCGATGCCAGAACTTCTGATGCTGTTGCTATGGCCGTAAGATTTGACGCGCCTATTTTTACCACGCAGCAGGTTTTGAATGAAGCCGGGATTTTATTAGAATTGGAAGACGTTTCAAAAGAAGAACAAGGCTTTTCAGAAACAGTACAAACAGAAGATAATCTAAAATCTCTTTCTATGGAAGAGCTTCAGAAGCTGTTAGATGATGCTGTTAAAGAAGAAGATTATGATACCGCTCTCGAAATCCAGGAAGAAATTAAGAGGAGGAAAAAAACAATTGACTAAAAAGAGATACTTTATATAAACTATGAATTTAAAATTACGACTGACCATCCTCAGTTTTCTCCAATTTTTTGTTTGGGGAGCATGGCTGATTACGATGGCAAACTTCTGGTTTGGCACAAAACATTGGGAAGGAACACAGTTTGGAGCTGTTTTCGGAACCATGGGAATTGCTTCTATTTTTATGCCAACCATTACTGGGATTATTGCTGACCGTTGGATCAATGCCGAGCGTATATTTTCAGTATTACATATCCTTTACGGGATTATTCTTTTCATATTACCACATTCTGCAGATCCGAATTCTTTCTTTTCGGTAATGCTTGTTGCCATGTGCTTTTATATGCCTACTATTGCCTTAGCTAATTCAATTTCCTATACGATTTTGAAAAACAATAACTTGGATGTTGTGAAAGATTTTCCACCAATTCGCGTATGGGGAACTATCGGTTTTATTGTAGCGATGTGGATTACCAACCTTAGTGGAAATAAAGCAACGGAAGGACAATTTTATATCGGTGGAGCTGTTGCTATATTTCTAGGAATCTACGCTCTTACTTTACCAAAGTGTCCACCGCAAAAGCTAATTGACAAAAGCTCTCCGCTATCAGAACAATTAGGATTAAATGCTTTTAAGCTTTTTGGAAACTATAAAATGGCATTATTCTTTTTATTCTCAATGCTTCTGGGAGCTGCACTTCAGCTGACAAATGCTTACGGAGATGTCTTTTTAAGCGAATTTGCTCATTTTCCTAAATATGCTGACTCATTTGTAGTGCAGAGATCTACCATTATCATGTCAATTTCTCAGGTTTCAGAAACCCTATTTATTTTGGCAATTCCTTTCTTTCTGAAAAAATTCGGAATTAAGAAAGTAATGTTAATGTCTATGTTCGCCTGGGTGTTGAGATTTGGATTTTTTGCTTACGGAGTACCGGAAGGGTTTGGCTTGTCTTTAATTATCCTTTCATGCATCGTATACGGAATGGCTTTCGATTTCTTTAATATCTCAGGTTCTCTTTTCGTAGAAACTACAACAGATAAAAAAATTCGTTCTTCAGCACAAGGTCTATTTATGATGATGACTAATGGTTTTGGAGCTGTGTTTGGAAGTTATATTGCAGGCTGGGCAATTGATAAATTCTTTACTCATAAATTTACGACAGCTTCAGATTTATCTGCTTATTTAGATACAACATCCAATAACCCTACTTTTATAGAGATTCTGAAAACTAGCTTTAATACAGTAATAAACTCAGATGGGACCCTTTCTGAGGTGGTTATGGTGAAAGATTGGCAACAAATATGGCTCTCATTTGCTATTTATGCATTAGTTCTCGCTATATTTTTTGCAATACTATTTAGACATAAACATAACCCTGAAGACGTTTCTTCAGTGAACCACTAATTAAAATAATAATAAATATAAAATTGCACTTTCGGTAAGAAAGTGCAATTTTTTTATGTAGGGGTATTGTACGGACTTCCGAAATCTAAAAAGGAATCTAAAAACCGACTCATGATGTTATTTATAATTATTAACTTGTTTAAAAATGACATGTATTTTTAACAAATAATTAATATTAGTTGTCTTTTATTGTGACTAATGGGTGTTAGGGTCTCGGAATCTTTGTTTCCAATCTAAATGGTTTGAAAATGTGTTTTTTTTCGTATTTTGGCACTTTAGTAATTATGAAAAACATTCAATTATTAGGCTTAATATTAGTGGTTATAGGGAGCTTTTTGCCTCTAGTCTATGTTCCTATTATAGGAGACTGGGACTATTGGAAGCTTGACCATTATTTAGCTATTACATGCTGGATTTTGGCTGCATGTGCCGTTTTTGGGATTGTCAATAACAGTCCAAAAATCGTAAGGTTTTTTGGAGTACTGCTTATCATGTTATTCGTTTTGACATTGGTGGCGGTTAAAATGCAATCCTTGGAATATTTCAGCTTTTTGCCATTTAAATCCTGGAGAGAAGCTTTTGCAGGCGTTGTTAAATTAAAGTGGGGATGGGGAATAGAATTCTTAGGAGCCCTTCTAATGATTTTTACAGGAGGAAATCAAAAGATTAATAAAAGACCATTGGAATAAATATGAATTTTGTTAAGATATTTTCAGCAGCATTACTACTCTTGGTAGCTTCAAGTTTTCAGGCTCAGGCTACGGAACAGAAAAAACCTGATAATCCTCCAAAATGTACTCATATTAAAGAGGGTAAATTCTTACGTGTCAGCTATCCGGAATCTGTTTGGTATATGGTCGTTAAGGACAATGTTCAGACTGAATATTTCAACAATGGAAAAGATTATATAAAATCAACACTGGTTTTTGTAGACGATTGTAATTATAAAGTAACTATTACAGAGAAGTCTGATCCAAATGACCCGGCGCAAATAGGAGACGTCTTTAATAATAAAATAGTGGCAACTCAAGATAACTTAGTGAGAGTGAATATGAAAATTGAGAGCTCTCAATTTGATATAGTCTACATCAAAGAGAAATAAATTTAATCTATCAAAGTGGAGCGAAAGTTCCTTTAGCTAAAAATAAAAATTATATACATGAAAGAAGTATTCATTGTTTCCGCAGTAAGAACACCTATGGGGAGTTTTATGGGAAGCTTGTCAACAGTTCCGGCTACAAAATTAGGGTCTGTTGCTGTAAAAGGAGCATTAGATAAAATTGGTCTTGATCCTAATAATGTTCAGGAAATTTATATGGGGAATGTATTGCAGGCAGGAGAAGGGCAGGCACCGGCACGTCAGGTTGCTTTAGGGGCAGGTCTTTCAATCAATACACCTTCTACTACAGTAAACAAAGTATGTGCTTCAGGAATGAAGGCTGTGACAATGGCTGCACAGGCTATTAAAGCAGGAGATGCAGAAGTAATCGTTGCCGGAGGTATGGAAAATATGTCCTTAGTTCCTCATTATTATAATGCAAGAGTAGCAACAAAATTAGGCGATATCAAAATGCAGGACGGTATGGTGCTGGATGGCCTTACAGATGTCTACAACAAAGTGCATATGGGAGTATGTGCAGAAAAATGTGCTTCTGATTACAATTTTTCAAGAGAAGATCAGGATAACTTTGCCATTGAATCTTACAAAAGATCCGCAAAAGCATGGAGCGAAGGTAAATTTAATGATGAAATTGTACCGGTTTCAATTCCTCAGAGAAAAGGAGAGCCTGTAATTTTCGCTGAAGATGAAGAATACAAAGCCGTAAATTTTGACAGAATTGCTACCCTTCCTACTGTTTTCAAAAAAGAAGGAGGTACGGTAACTGCGGCTAATGCTTCCACATTAAATGACGGTGCATCTGCTTTGATTCTCGTATCCAAAGAAAAAATGGAAGAATTAGGGCTAAAGCCATTGGCAAAAATCGTTTCTTATGCTGATGCAGCACAAGAGCCTGAAAATTTTACAACGGCACCAGCTAAGGCTCTACCTATCGCTCTTAAAAAAGCCGGATTGGAAATTTCAGATATCGATTTCTTCGAATTTAATGAAGCTTTCTCTGTAGTAGGATTAGCCAACAACAAAATCTTAGGATTAGATGCTTCTAAAGTAAATGTAAATGGTGGGGCTGTAGCATTAGGACATCCACTGGGAAGTTCAGGTTCAAGAATTATTGTTACATTGATTAACGTATTGAAGCAGAATAATGCAAAATACGGTGCTGCTGCTATCTGTAATGGTGGTGGTGGTGCTTCTGCTATCGTTATTGAAAATATATAATATTCTGTTTAATAACATATTGCCATTAAGGAATGGATAATTTTTGCAAAAACTTATCCATTTCTTAATGGTTTTTTTATTTTTGTGCTACTAATATTTATTTGAAATGTCTGAAACTGAGAATCGACAGCCTAAAAACATAAAAAATAATCCGAAGATTATGAAAGCCTGGGCCGTGTATGACTGGGCAAACTCCGTATACTCTTTGGTGATTACCTCTACTATTTTCCCCATTTATTACTCTATCCTTACTACGGCTTATGAGAAAAAAGAATATGTAGTGGAAACAAAAAAATGGATTGATGTACCGGTAAGGCACACAATCAAAATTTTTGGGGAAGGATATCAGCCTGATGCGGTATATGGATATTCTTTAACAATATCCTTCTTTATAGTAGTATTGTTGTCTCCATTTTTATCTTCTCTAGCAGATACTATTGGGAATAAAAAATCATTCCTTCAGTTTTTCTGTTACTTAGGAGCCACATCATGTATGGGACTAGCCATGTTTACAGGAATGCATAATGTGTTTCTGGGGCTGCTCTTCAGTATTACAGCCAGTGTAGGTTTTTGGGGAAGCTTAGTGTTCTATAACTCATTTCTACCGGACATTGCAACACCCGACAGGCAGGATGCTCTTTCAGCAAAAGGATATGTTTACGGATATATCGGCTCTGTAGTTTTAGTAGTATTATGTTTGGTATTGATTCAGGTCTTTGCTAAAGGAGCAGCTCAGCAATTGCTATTTACGAGAATTAGCTTCTTGTTAACCGGAGCATGGTGGTTCGGTTTTTCTCAATACACTTTCAAGCATCTTCCGCAATTCGGAAATGTGAAAGATAAACTGCCTAAAGATCTCGTATTGCTTAACTATAAAAATATATTTAAAAAACATGAAGAACAAGGAGGTTTCTTTGAAGTGTTTAAAGATAATATAAGCTTTTATATAGATATCGCGAAGGAAAGCTTTCATGAATTATTTAAAGTGGGGGGAGTCCTTTTCAAAGACAGAAACCTGAAATTTTTTCTATCAAGCTTCTTTTTTTATAGTGTGGGGATGCAAACAATCTTCCTTATGGCAACCCTCTTCGGAAAGAGTGAAATCAACCTTGCTCAGGACAAGCTGATAGGAACTCTTTTGGTTATCCAGATTGAAGCAATTATAGGTGCCGTGATCTTCTCAAGATTATCAAAAAGAATCGGGAATAAAAACGTTATTTCAATAGCCATCATACTTTGGATTGTAGCTTGTCTTTGGGCTTATTTCCTTAACAAAGAAAACCCTTCTGTAGAATACCAGTTTTATGGAGTAGCTGCTGTAGTAGGATTAGTAATGGGAGGTCTTCAGGCAATGTCGAGATCTACTTATTCTAAGTTGCTTCCGGAAGACTCTATGGAAAATACTACTTACTTCAGCTTCTATGATGTATTAGAAAAAATTGCTATTATCATTGGAACATTTATTTTTGCTACTTTGATCGAACATTTTAATAATATGCGTATTGCTGCATTGTCAATGACTATATTTTTTGGAGCAGGATTGATATTAATTCGCTTTTTGAAAGTTAAAATGAGGAAAGACAGAGAAACATTATAAAATTTAAAAGACGTTATTTTTAACGTCTTTTTTGTTTTTCTATTCAGTGTAAATATACATGAGATAAAGCCGAAGTGCTTATTTTTGAGTTGTATAATTATTTTTTTTGTTTATAATATATTGATTTATTCATGTATTTATTTATATTTTTAACAAAAAAATTAATAATGATTAGAAAACTATTAGTATTTACTGTGTTATTTTGGAATTTTTTCAGTTTTGCCCAAGATTTCAAACCTATCGCAAGGAAAATCTATGAATATGAAAAATTAAATTATCGTACTCCAAAGTATGACTTATTTGATTTAAAAAATACTGATGATATTGCTGATTTAAGGAAAATAGCAACGGACGCTACTGTATTTAATCTTAATACACCCAAGCTATTGAGATTACTTGCTGAAAGTCCTGAATTTATTGAAGTCTCTTTTCCCTTTGATGGAGACAAAGAAATTATCGTTCAGCTTTATAAGAAAAACATTTTTGCAACAGGCTTCAATGTAAAGACAAAAAAGGAAGAATTTATACCTTACAATCCGGGAATTTATTACCGTGGGATTGTTAAAGGCGACTATCAGTCTATTGTAGCTTTTAGCTTTTTTGATAATGATGTAGTAGGTATTATCTCAACAACAGCGTTGGGAAATATTGTACTGGGAAAAATAAAAAATTCCAATGATTTCGTAAGCTATTCAGAATCTAAGCTGACTGTGCAAAACAGCTTTATCTGTGGAGCTGATGAATTGAAGGAAAATAAGGTTCAAAAAATACCACTTGATCCCAGGCAGTCTACAAAAAGAACCATGACGGATAATTGTGTACGGGTATTTTATGAAGTAGGCTATAAGCCTTATCAGGGTAATGGCTCCAATATAACGACTACGATTAACTGGATGACTGCTATTCATAACAGTGTTGAAACAATATACTTTAATGATGATATTAAGGTCTCTTTAAGTGAGATGTATGTTTGGACTACACCGGATCCGTATACGGGTAACTATGATCCCGATTTAGGAATGTTTAGAAATAGTAGACCTATTTTTAATGGGGATATTGCTCATTTAGTGACTTCGCCTACGGCTACAGGATATGCCTATATTAATTCGCTCTGCTCAGATCTAAAGTATTGTTATTCTCCTGTTCTGATTAACTATGCACAATTTCCAATGTATTCCTGGACTATTAATGTTACTACTCATGAAATGGGGCATGGTTTGGGGTCTCAGCACACTCATGCTTGTGTTTGGAATGGTAATAATACAGCCATTGATGGCTGTGGAGCTCAAAGTGGAAACCAGGGGAATGCTTGTGGAGGGCCAATTCCAGGACCTGGAGGGGGTACTATCATGAGCTATTGCCACTTAATGTCCGGAGTTGGGATAAATTTTGCAAACGGATTCGGTTTACAACCTGCTGAAGTAATAAGGAATACCATAAATTCAAAAGCCTGTCTGGGTACTAACTGTACTTCCTCTTGTGAAATCACGGTGTTGGATCTTAGTATTACTAATGTAACACAAAACTCAGCAAGTGCTTTTATTATAGATGGCTTTTCATCAGCATGGAAATATAGACTTGCCAAAATAGATGGAACAGTTGTGGAGTCAGGAACTACCAATACCAATAGCTTTAATTTAAATAACCTTGAACCCAATACCTATTATAACTTATTTATCGGAAGTGAATGTTCCGGCTCGCTAGCTTACCAAAAATACAGAACATTTTTAACAGATGGAGACTGGTGTGCCGGTGTGCGATTTACAGATTCAGGAGGTCCGTCAGGAAGATATTCTAATAATGAAAAGCTTACCAAAACTTTTTATCCACTTTCCAATTCCAAATTAACTCTGTATTTCAGTGAATTTAATTTAGAAAATTTCAAAGACTTTATGTATGTGTATAATGGGCCTACAGCAGGTTCTCCACTATTTCCAAACGGAAATAACCTTACAGGAACTTTGCTTCCGGGACCATTCGTTTCTACAGATCCTACCGGAGCTATTACGGTTGAGTTTTTTTCTAACGAGGTAGGCACAAATAATGGATGGAATGCCGGATTTCTATGTAAGTTCTTAGGAGTTGAAGATATAGACGTGAAGGATAATATCATTTCAATCTATCCAAATCCTGCAAAAACGACGATTATTATTTCATCAAAAGAAAATTTAAAATCCTATAAAATTTTTGATGAAGCAGCGAGATTGGTGGCATCAGCTTATTCGTTAAAAGGCAATAAAACAGAGGTCAATCTTTCTTCTATACAAACAGGGAACTATGTGATCAGTATAGAGACAGAAAAACAGATTGTGAACAAGAAATTAATAAAGCAATAACATATAATTACTCCAAAATAAAGATAGGAGTAGGGATAGTATAGTTATTATTAAACCATAGTGAATTCTCATTGTGGTTTTTTAGTTTTACATAGATTTTTGTTGTGATATTGAGAATGTTTTTTTGTAATTTTAATAAAAAATTAATAATGCGAAAACTCTTATTACTAAGCTCCTTTTTATGGGGTGTGTTTTGTATTGCCCAAAATATAAAACCCTTGGCAAGGAAAATTCATGATTATGAAAAATTACCGATCCGTATTCACTCTTATGGCTTATTTGATCTTAAAAATATAGGTAATTTGCCTGATTTAAGAAAAATAGCAACTGATGCAACTATTTTTAAACTTAATCAGTCGCAATTAAAAAAATTGAAACTTGAAAGTCCTGAATTTATTGAAATATCTTTTCCTTTTGATGGAGATAATGAAATTACAGTTCAGCTATATAAAAAGACAATTTTTTCCGAAGGATTTAATGTAAGAACTAAAAAGGACGAAAAGGTCTCTTACAATCCGGGGGACTATTATCAGGGTATTGTTAAAGGGAATGATCAGTCTCTTGCATCCTTTAGTTTTTTTGAAAATGATGTTATCGGAATTATTTCAACCCCCGCTATGGGAAATGTTGTTATAGGCAAAATCAAAAGTTCTGAAGATTTTGTAAGTTATTCAGATTCTAAGCTAACAGTACAGAATAGTTTTATTTGCGAAGCAGACGAGTTTATGGGGAAAAATATGCAAAAAAATATACTTCAGTCTAGCCAAATTAATAAAAAAACACTCACAGATAATTGTGTAAGAGCATATTACGAAGTAGGTTATAAACCTTATGAAAATAATGGTTTTAATATAATATCTACTATTAATTGGATGACTGCTATGCATAACAATGTCGAAACATTGTATTTCAATGATGGTATCAAAATATCTCTAAGTGAAATTTATGTGTGGACTACGCCTGACCCTTACATAGGAGGTTATGACGCTAATTTAGCAATGTTTAGAAATAACAGAATTTTATTTAATGGAGATATTGCAAGCTTAATAATTTCACCTTCAAGTACAGGAGTTGCATACCTTAATTCACTTTGCTCAGATTTGAAATATTGTTTTTCGCCAGTTCGTCAATATTATGAGCAGTTTCCGATGTATTCTTGGAATATTAATGTAATTGCACATGAAATGGGGCATGGCTTAGGCTCTCCCCATACTCATGCATGTGCATGGAATGGTAATAGTACTGCTATTGATGGATGTGGAACTCTAGCGGGATCACTAGGAAGCGTATGCCCCGGGCCAATTCCGGGAAATGGAGGAGGAACGATAATGAGTTACTGCCATTTGGTTTCAGGAGTTGGAATTAATTTTAGTAATGGATTTGGCTTGCAACCGGCAGAGCTTATAAGAACTATAGTAAATTCTAAATCTTGCCTAGGTACTAATTGTATTTCCTCATGTGAAATAACAGTACTTGATGTTAGCGTTTCTGATGTTACACAAAATTCAGCAAATGCTTTTATTATAGATGCTAATGCATCGTCCTGGAAATATAGGCTTTGCAAGCTTGACGGAACAGTTATAGAGTCAGGAATCACTACTTCTAACAGTTTTGCAGTAAATAATCTTGAATCTAACACTTATTATAATCTATTTATTGGAAGCGAATGTTCCGGAGCATTGGCATTTCAAAAGTATAGAACATTTTTAACAGACGGAGACTGGTGTTCAGGACTCAGATTTACAGACTCAGGAGGAGCTTCAGGGGGATATAGTAATAATGAAAAGCTGACCAAGACTTTTTATCCTCTTTCAAATAGCAAGCTAACACTGTATTTTAGTGAATTTAATTTAGAAAACTTTAAGGATTATATGTATGTCTATAATGGCCCTACAGCTGGATCTCCAATATTTTCAAATGGAAATAATCTTACGGGAACTCTTATTCCCGGACCATTTATATCTACAGATCCAACTGGCGCCATTACGGTTGAATTTTTCTCTGATCAAGCAGGGACCCGAAGCGGATGGAATGCAGGGTTTTTGTGTAAGTTCCTAAGTGTTGAAGATATAGATAAAAAAGATAATAATATCTCAATATATCCTAATCCTGCAAAAACAATGATAATTATATCCTCAAAAGAATATTTAAAAGCTTATAAAATTTTTGATGAAGCAGGAAGGCTGATAACTTTTACTAATTCTTTAAATGGAAATAAAGCAGAGATTAATCTTTCCTCACTACAAACAGGAAACTACTTAATAACAATAGAAACCGTAAAACAGACGGTGAATAAAAAGTTGATTAAGCAATAAATTAAATTATTTCATAATAAAAGCCTGATATTTTCAGGCTTTTTTCTTAAATTTATATAAGATAAAAACAAATAGCCGACAATTCGGCCTGAATTTTGTTTATATTGAGCGGAATAATTTTTAACTTTGCAAAAAAGATTTATTGTCAACATGACCAACCCTTTATTTTATGCAAAAATAATTCTGTTTGGAGAATATGGAATGATTGAAGATTCCCAGGGGCTTGTTGTACCCTATAGCTTCTATAAAGGAACTTTGAAATTTTCAGATTTAAGTTCTGATTTTGAGCTTAATTCTAACAGACATCTGCAAAAATATTCAAATTTCCTTACAGATCTTGATCTTTCTGATGATTTTAAATTGGATATTAAAAGCTTCAAAAATGATATTTCAAACGGACTTTTCTTTGATTCTAATATTCCTCAGGGATATGGAGTAGGAAGTTCAGGAGCTTTGGTAGCTGCTATATTTGAAAAATATTCGATCAGCAAATTAAATCCTGATAATATTTCGAAAGATAATCTTAAGAAATTAAAAGCGGTCTTCGGTGAGATGGAAAGCTATTTCCATGGTAAAAGTTCAGGAATGGATCCTCTGATCTGTTATATGAACCTGCCGATTCTTATAGAAAATAAAGAAAATTTAGACAGAGTATCTATTCCGGATGGTGAAGAAGGAAAAGGAGCTATTTTCCTGATAGATTCCGGTATGACAGGAGAAACGGGACCTATGATCCAGATCTTCTTTGAAAAAATGAAGGCGGAAGGTTTCCGTAAAACATTGAAAGAAGAGTTTATCCGTTATAATAATGCATGTATTGAATCTTTCCTGAAAAAAGATATGAACCCTTTCTTTAGAAACCTGAAAAAACTTTCTCATTGGGCTTATGAACATTTCCGTCCGATGATTCCCGAAAGTATTTTTAATATCTGGAAAAAAGGCTTGGACTCGAATGCGTACTATTTAAAACTCTGCGGAAGTGGCGGCGGCGGTTATATCCTTGGGTTTACCAAAGATTATGAAAAAGCAGAAAAAATGCTTGACGGCTTCCAAAAAGAGGTGATTTACAGATTTTAAACACGCTGGAATGAATTCTGAAAAGGAAACTTTCCAAACCAAAAACTATATCTCAAAATCTCTATTTTACAGATTCTCACAATTCGTGGGTTTTTTGCTGGGAGCTAGATTTTTTGTAGCTGCTTTACTTACATTTGCGCTCTATGTATCTACCTTTTTCCTGTTTAATCAGGACGAAAGTTTCCGAAATTTTGTATTTGATTTTAAAGTTCACGGAATAATTTTCTGTACTGTTCTTACCATTTTAGCAGGAGGAATTATCAATCAATTTTATGATCTGGAAAAAGATCACATTGTAAAACCCTTTAGGACAAGGGTTCAAAGTTTTATCAAACAGAAATATTTTCTGTATGCCTATTTGGGGTTAAGTGCTATTTCTTTAGGAGTAGCATGGATGATTTCCCACAATGTTTTTATATTTTTTGTAGTCTATCAGTTTTTTATGTGGTTTTATAGCCACAAGTTAAGTCGCCTATTAATTATAAATAATCTTACTTTTGTAAGCCTCACATTATATCCGTTCTTTGGAATGATGGTATATTATGAAACCTTTTCTAAAAAAGTATTCCTGATGGCGGTTTTTCTTTTCCTTATTTTGCTGTGTATTGATATTGTGAAAGATACCTTGACACGAACAGTAGATAAAACATTCGGGTATACGACAATTCCAAATTACTTTAAAAGTAAAAATACAAAATTAATCCTGGCTGTTTTATTAGTAATAACTATGGCTGTTTCTATGAAAATTATTACCAAAACCGGTATTTCCGGTTTTATGGCTTATTATTTTGCAGGTGGATTATTCGTTATGACATTTTGCGTCTACCTTCTGATAAATTCTTCTCGAAGAAGCAACTTTTTAACGCTCAATATATTACGTTTTTGGGTTTTTGTAGGAATTATTGCCATGCTTTTAAATGGAATAGAGCATAAATTATAAAAAAAATCTTTAAATAAACTAAGGTTATTATTACCTTTGCATAACTAAATTTAATAAATAGGAATGCCCATTTTTAACGATACTAAAGTTGCATTTGCAGATAAATCTGATGCACAATTAAGAAAGGCGTACTGGATGTTTAAAATGATTGAACAGCCTGCTCTTACAAGCCTTGGAACTTCTGTCCTTAATTTTACAGTACACAACAATTTTCCTTTCGTTACAGGAATTGTAAAAAACACATTGTTTGAACAATTTTGTGGAGGTGAAACCCGTGAAGAAAGCATGAAAGTTGTAAAACAACTGTTCAAAAGAGGAGTAGGAAGCATCTTTGATTATTCTATTGAAGGTAAAGAAGATGAAGAAACTTTTGATGCGGTATGTAAAGAGATTAAGGATATTGTAAGGTTCTCAGTAGGAAATCCGGCAATTCCTTTTATTGTATTTAAGCCTACAGCTTTTGGTAGAATTGATATCTATGAAGCAGTTGGAAAAGGTGCAGAGCTTACAACAAGCCAGAAAGAAGAATGGGAGAGAGTGGTAAGAAGATTTGATGAGGTATGTGCTCTTTGTCATGAAAATGATAAAAAAGTAATGGTAGATGCAGAAGAGACCTGGATGCAGGATGCTGCAGATCATCTTTGTGAGGAAATGATGGAGAAATATAACCAGGAAAAGCCTATCGTTTGGAATACCATTCAAATGTATAGAACGGGAAGACTGGAATATATGGAGGAGAACCTTAAGAGAGCAAGAGAAAAGAATTACTTTATCGGGTATAAAATTGTTCGTGGTGCTTATATGGAAAAAGAAAGAGCCAGAGCAGCAGAAAAAGGATATGCAGATCCGATTCAGCCAAGTAAAGATGCGTCAGATAAGAATTATAACGCAGGGATTGACTTTGTCATGAACCATTTGGATAAAGTATCTGCTTTCTTTGGAACCCATAATGAGATCTCTTCAGAACTTATTATGGATAAGATGAAGGCTAAATCTATGGGAAACGGTAACCCACATGTTTATTTCGGGCAACTTTACGGAATGAGTGATAATATTACCTTCTATTTGTCTGATAAGGGCTACAATGTAGCTAAATATCTTCCATATGGACCTGTAAAGGATGTTGTACCATATCTTACCAGAAGAGCCAGAGAAAATACGTCAGTAGCCGGACAAACCGGAAGAGAGCTTGGACTGATTAAGAAAGAGCTAGAAAGAAGAAGAAAAAAGTAATATATTTTACTACAATAAATAGAAGATCCGCAGTATTGCGGGTCTTTTTTTGTTTAGGTAAATAGCAAAAATAAAATGGTAAGTATTAACTCTTTATATTTAATTAAAATTGCTAATAATGATATCAATTCTTTCCTATGTTAATTATTTATTAAAATAATTTAATTTTTGTTGTTAATTTGTTGTTAATTTGTTTTTAAATTGTTATATTTGATTCAATGATGGGAAAATAATAAGCTAAGGTTTTCTCTATCAATTACACTTTATAATATAAGATAAAACAAATGGATATATAGACAAAAGAAGTAATTATCGTATGAAATGCAATATCCAAAATTCTGAGTTGTTTATTAAAGAATAAGAGAGGATATAAAATGAAATCTCAACGAAAATAAAACATCAGAATTTTTAAAATAAAAATAAAGCAAATAGCTTTAGTTTTCTTCTTCAAATATTTTTTAGCCTGATCATTTTCTTTGATCAGGTTTTTTTATGGTTCAAAACTTTCGAATTTTCCGTTTTCGTAGAATAACACAATGCGTTTAATCTTATTTTCTTGATTTCCAAATACTTGACTTAGTAGTTGTCCACTTGTATTTTCTAATCGCTGAGAATCAGATATTTTTTCGGAGGCTTTATCTTGGGACGATATAAGCGATTCTCCAGAGGTGGATTTTGGAGGGTCTATTTCATCCTCTTCAGCTCCAAAGTCATCATCATTGTTCATCATAGTAAAAAGATCGGGTAGAGGAGTTGTTTTAATCTGCTCTTCTTGTAAGACAGAGTGCTCAGCGGTTTCAGGTAATTCCGGTTTTAGCATTTCGCCTTCACCGGTAACCAACCAATCCCAAAGAAGTTCAGGGAAACGTGATTTTATTTTTATGATAAACTCCAGAGATGGTTTGTTTCTTCCGGAAGTAATATGGGAAATTGATGAACGTTGTACATCAATCTCATCAGCAAATTCAGAAGGAGTAAGATGAGAATACTCTATCACTTTGGAAATTCTTTCGTTTAGACTCATACAATAAGCTTTCAATTATTTTACAAATGTAAATAATATAATTTACAAAAGCAAAATACAAATGTAAATAAATACGATTTACAATAATATACAAGTGTAAATAATGTGTATTCTATTAATTATCAGATGGATAGAATAATATTTATTTTTATTATTATTATATTATTTAATAGATTAAACATAAAGATATTGTTGATAAATCTCACTTGAGGTAAATCTCCAAATATCATTACCGAAGCTTGGTATAAATGTAAATTATGGCTCATAAATGGCTAATTTTGACCTATTACTTGGCTTAAAACTTCAATTTACATTGTTAATATCCTAAATATTGTATATAAAAGTGAAAATGCTTATTACTTATATGTAATATATTGTAAAACAGCATTTTAAAATAGTTTACATCAGTAATATACTTGCACTTATTACCAATGTAAACACTAATATTAATCAATTTTTCCAATAATTTCATTGATTTATAAGACTAAATTATTCTTAGCCAAAAAAGTTGAATAAATGGCAGAGCTTAAGCTGTATTTTTTCTTAAAATTCTTATTTTCCGCTGTTTTACATTTGTATAACACTATAATTCATGTGCTTTTCCACAGTATATATGTTTGATAAAATTATGCCTATTAGGCTAAAATAGCTAATTATAGCACTTCAAGTATCCTTATAAATATGATTTAGATAAATATTTTAACTAACTGAAAATGAGATATATAAATATAGTCAATTAAATTATTCGCAATCCACATTTTTATCCACAGACAACTTGTCAACTGCAGTTGTTTAACAATGTTACAACTGTTAATTTTGTTTTGCATTGAAAACAGCCGCATATTTAACTAATGTAAATGAATAATAATTGACAGGACATTTGTAAACTGGTCGTTTTTGAGTGTGTTTACCAATGTTAATCTTCTTTTTATGCCCAAAAATGGCTAAATTTGATTTTTGTAAACTATTCCCAAAATGAATTTTGAACAGATCTATACACAAACCCCTAATTTCTCAAATCGCTATATTTCCCCTGAAAAATTATTTTCTTACCTACAGAAGAATCTCGGAGATTATATTCAAGAGATAGGCACATCCTATTTGAATAAGCCGATTTATCAGTTAAGTATCGGAACAGGAAATATTCAGATATTAGCTTGGTCGCAAATGCACGGAAACGAATCCAATGCAACACATGCGATGCTTGATCTTCTAACTAGCCTCGATAAATCTTCTGACTTAAAAGAAGATTTGTTTAGCAAAATCAAACTTGATTTTATTTTTATGCTGAATCCTGACGGATCAGAAAGGTGGACAAGACTAAATGCTGCTGATATTGACTTGAACAGAGATTTTCACAACGAAGCAAGTAAAGAGATTAAGTTTCTTAAAAAAGCCGCCTCTACTAAGAAATATGATTATGCATTAAATCTGCATGAACAGAGAACGATTTTTACAACAGACGGTGTTCATCCGGCCACACTTTCCTTTTTAGCTCCTTCAGAAAATGTGGAGCGAACCATAACAGAAAACAGAAAGAAATGCATGGCAGTGATTGGAAGTGTTTACAATAAACTAAAAGAATTAATTCCAAATCAGATCGGAAGATATTCGGATGAATTTTATCCGACTTCTACAGGTGATAACTTTATTAAAGGGGGAATGCCAACAATCTTATTTGAAGGGGGACACTTCGTTAATGATTATACCAGAACAGGAACTAGAAAATATTATACGATTGCTTTTTATTATGCACTGAAAGCTATCAGTGATTTGAATTCTGAGACTACCGGTTGGGAAACTTATCTTGAGATTCCGGAAAATAAGGAAACTCACTATGATATCGTTTACAGGAATGTAAAACTGAATACGGAGCATGAATGCATTTTAGACATAGCTGTTCAATACAGAGAAATAAAAGAGGATGGAAAAAATGAAATTTCTTTTATTCCTTTTGTAATGGAGGCCGGAGAAGTGAGACGAAGAAAAGGGTGGTTAGAAATAGACTGTACCGGAAAGAAATTTGTTTCGGCTAATAAATACCCCAAACTGGATGCAGTAGTGGATTTTAAAATAGAAGATTAAAAAACGGCGATCATCTGATCGCCGTTTTTGTTTATTTTTTATCTAATTGAGTATTCTGTATAAAATCTACCCTTAGTAGAAACAGGCTATACTCGAAATCTTAGTAAAAGTAAAGGATTAGTTTACGACTTTGATTCCATTCGCTACAAATCTGATTTCTTCTTTAGGTTGGGTAATTGCGTCAATTTCAGATTGAGGTTTCTTAGCATCTTCCGCATAATGCTTTTGTTCATTTACTGAAGTTACTTTTCTTTCAGCATTCCCTTCCAATACTACATTTTTACCTTTTAGAGCTGTGGGCACAAAGAAGGCATAATCTTTCATTTTAACGAAAAACTTTGAATTGTCTTCGGTTTGAATGGTAAGCCAACATCCCTTTTTATCACAAACATCAGTTACTTTTCCTTTAATAGCTACATTTTCGACCTTTTTGTTGTCTTTTTTAAGCTGTTTACTCAATTTATCTACGCTGATCGCCTTAGATTCTACCGATGAAGATACTTCACCTCCGTAAGTATCACCTACCAATGCCTTTCCTGCAGGTGGACCAACTTCCTGTGCAAAAGCTAAAGTAGAAACACTTACAGCTGCCGCGAATAATATAGCTTTGAATTTCATTTTTAATAATTTTTCCAAAAATACTAATTAAAAACGAATCATAACAGAATAAAAAATGATAAAAAACAGGTGTTTTTGTAAATTTTAAACAAAATTCAAAATAAAAGGCAGATTTGTTTATATTTGACGCCTATACTTGACTATGCAAAAAAAACTGAAATTATGGGATGCCATTATGCTGGTAATGGGATCCATGATCGGAAGTGGGATTTTTATTGTAAGCGCTGACATGATGCGTAATTTAGGATCCGGATTCTGGCTTATTGTAGTGTGGGTTATAACCGGAATCATGACGGTAGCTGCAGCTATAAGTTATGGAGAGCTCTCCGCACTGTTCCCAAAAGCAGGGGGACAATACACTTATCTGAAAGAGATTTTTGGTAAAAGAATGGGATTCCTGTATGGCTGGGGATTATTTACCGTCATACAGACAGGAACTATAGCTGCTGTTGCGATGGCTTTTGGTAAATTTACGGCATACTTGATTCCTTCATTGAACGATGCTGCTCCTATTTTTCAGAGTGGAGAATTTAAAATCACATGGGTTCAGATTCTCGCTATAGCGGTAATTCTTTTGCTTACCTATATTAATACAAGAGGAGTGGAAAGTGGAAAATTCCTTCAGAATATATTCACGGGTTCTAAAATTATTGCAATAGTAGGCTTAATTGCACTCGGCTTTATATTGGTCAATATTTCACATCTATCAGAAAATTTTAGCCTCGGCTTCGATGCATTTAGTAATCTTAAGAAAAATTTAGAAGGAAGCTTTCTCAAAGAAGGATGGCAACCTATTGGAGGGATGACCTTGCTGGGAGGTATTGCTGCAGCTATGGTAGGATCTGTTTTCAGCTCTGTAGCTTGGGAAAGTGTGACTTTTGTTTCCGGAGAAATAGATAACCCGAAGAAGAATGTCGTAAAATCGATGATTTATGGTACTTCTGCCGTAATGATTCTTTATATAGCAGTGAATTTTGTTTATTTAAATGCATTAGACAGAGATAGTATTGCCTTTGCTGCCAATGACAGGGTAGCCGTAGCCGCTTCACAGAATATTTTCGGAAGTGCAGGAACTATTATTATCGCTTTATTGGTGATGGTTTCTACATTCGGATGTGATAATGGGCTGATCCTGGCCGGAGCGAGGGTTTTCCAAACAATGGCAAAAGATGGAATGTTCTTTAAATCAGCGGTGAAAAATAATAAAAACGAAGTTCCCGAAAATGCCTTATGGATGCAGGGAGTATGGGCTTCGATCTTATGCCTGAGTGGACAGTATGGAAATCTATTGGATATGATATCCTTTGTAATTGTTCTATTCTATATGATTACAGTTTTTGGAGTTATTTATTTAAGAATAAAGCAACCGGACCTTGAAAGACCTTATAAAACCTGGTTGTATCCGGTAACGCCAATCATTTATCTTATAATAGGGACCGGGTTTTGTATTTTACTTTTAATCTATAAACAACAATATACATGGCCGGGATTTGTAATGGTCTTATTAGGCCTGCCGGTATATTATTTTATCAATAGGAAAAAGACGGATCATTAAAGCACATCCAATGTGCCGGAAATAATAGTTTAAGGGCTTTCAAATCAATTTGAAAGCCTTTATTTTATAATAATATTTTATGGTATTATGACAATTATTTAGTGAAAATGTGTATTTTGGTATTTCGTTTTTAAGTAAACACAACCATGAAGTAAAATAAAAAGCTATGGATACACCAAATTATAGAATGCCTTTCGTTCCATCTACTTTAATGACCGAAGGCGGAAGTATCGATACTTGCGGTATGGGAGAAAGTATAGCCCACAACATTATGCTGCTGATCACAACAAAAAAAGGAGAAAACAGATATGATGAAAACTATGGAAATGATGTTTGGAATCTGGAATTCGATAACGGAGTGACAAGTGCCATCTGGGAAAATGTTTTTATCAAAAGTCTCCGAAGACAAATTCAGGAATATGAACCCCGAATTGTACATCCACAAATTGATGCCAACATACAATTTGTAGAACACAGCTACGACACCAAAGAACATACAGAAATTAAAAAGAAAGTAAGAATTGCCATCAATGCAAAAATGGAGGAAACAGGGGAGCGTTTCAGCTTTTCAACTGAACTGTTCCTAAGTCCGATGTCTATTGATTAATATTTTTAATATTGAAAAAGAACCATGAATTTAGATCAAAATATTTATTCTAAAGAATCTGTAAAAGCAAGAATGCTTCAGAATGCAACCAAAGTTTGGGGGCTCAAAAGTCCACAATCATTAGATCCTTTTGTAAAATTACTAATTGATGCATTCAGTACAGAAGTTTTTAAAGCGAATAATGAAATACAGACCGTGAATGCCCGCATTCTGGAAAAGCTGGCAAAGCTGTTAACTCCATCCATTTATACCCATCCTATACCGGCTCATGCGGTTGCTTTTACACAGCCTTATGATTCTTCAGAGATTTTATTGGAGCACACAGAATTTTTCTTCCGTAAACAAATGACTTCCACTGTAAAATCAGAATCTGATAAACAGTTGAATATTCCTTTTACTCCAGTGGGGAATGTAAGGATTAATAAAGTTCACACTTCCGTTATGTTTGTAGGAAATACCTGCTATAGTATTGATGATAGGTTTAATAAAATTCCTATCGCAAGATTTCAAGGCAGACCTGAAGATTATAGAAAAATTACAGTAGGAGTAGATGTCAGCAAATATATTAGCGAAAACTTCCCTAAATATTTAAGTGTTTTCTGCTCGAATCCTGCTTTTGAACACCTCGATTTCGTATACAAATTACTTCCATACATTACAGTTAGCAGTAATGGAAATCCTTTATTTGTAAGGGAAGGATTGAGCTATCTTTCCGAAAAACAATCGGATGGCTATGAGCAAATGTTCAACGAGCAGTCTATCCGTAATAAAGTGATTGAAGATATTAAAAGTATTTATCGTCATAAATTTATTGAAGTTACAGGTATTTCTCAGACTCTGTTTTCAGAACCAGGGCAATTGCCTCAAAATCTTGATTTTCTTTCCGGAAAAGAAGAAATTATAAAATATCTGGATAATAAACCCTACTTATGGCTTACTTTCGAATTTCCACCACAATTTTCCGCTGAAATTTTAGATAATTTTTCATTTGTATTAAATGCCTTCCCGGTTTACAATAGAGGCTGGAAAAAGACAGAATATAGTCTGGATATTATGGGAAATAATATTCCTCTGGTCACAGATGAAGGAGAACATTTCCTTTATGTAGATGAGGTTCAGGACGGTGATGGAAGAAAGTATAAGGAAATTCCTTTTACCCCTGCCGATGATTTGAAAAAAGGGTTATATACCGTTAGAAAAGGAGGTATGGAAAGATTCACGAACAGAAATGCAGTAGATATGATCGCGAATGTTCTGGAGTTGACAAGAGATGAAATTGCTGCATTCTCCCTTTTAAACAGAGATAATGTAAAAGGAGTCCTGAGTGAAATGTCTGATAAGATGAAGTCAATGGTTCAGAAAGTAAATAATGCCAAAAGGAGCATCAGGCAGGAATTGAATTATGTAATCATGGAACCTGTGGAAAAAACAGATCATACCTATGCCGCGTTTTGGATTACTCATTGTACCTTGGCCAATCATATGCGTCCCGGAACAGAACTTTCTAATCAATTAAAATCGCAGACTGTTGTTTTACTTACGGAAACATTAGGAGGTTCAGAAGAACAGAAAGGAACAGACAGTATTCAGGCCTATAAATATGCTTTAACAACGAGAGATAAAATCATCTCTCTTGAAGATGTTAAAAATTATTGCCGTATGATACTGAAAGATGAGTTGAGAGAAGTAAAAGTCAGAAGAGGAACAATGATCAGTAATAGACCTAAAGAAGGCTTTGTAAGGACTGTTGAAGTAGAAATTATTCCGCAGAATTATTCCTTTTATGGAAGAGCCTATTGGGAAAATATGTCCAACATTATCAGAAACCAAATCATTGCTAAGGCGATTGATGGAATAGAATATGTTGTGAAAATTAGCAATGAAGATGTTGATTTTCAGGAGATGTAAATGAAAAGCAAAACAAATAAAATATGAAAAAGATTATAGTACTGCTTTTGACCTTGTCTCTGACAGCCACTGCCATAAGTTGTAAAAAAGTTGGAGATAAAATTAGTAATGCTGTTTTAAATGTAGGAGGAGAAACAGATGCAAATGCGATTATTGACTTTAATAATAATTTTGTAGATTCTTA
Organism: uncultured Chryseobacterium sp.; assembly: GCA_963518055.1. Lineage (GTDB taxonomy): Bacteria > Bacteroidota > Bacteroidia > Flavobacteriales > Weeksellaceae > Chryseobacterium. Next base: position 86,722 of record CAUQIC010000012.1, on the reverse strand, counting down.
TAAAAACACCACTAAAAGTCTTGAAAGAATCTTAAAATATACTGATGAAGCGGTTATTAAATCAAAAGGCGGAAAAGTTATGATTATGCCTCTTATCACCAATTCAATGGATTATACGTTGTCCAGGATTAAAGAAGTTCCATCAGGATTCGGGAAGGATAAAGCCGCTATTGAGTCTGATTTTAATACATATAAAGCCAAAAAAGAAAATATTGAGAAAAAGCTTGAAGAGCTTAAATCCTATATGAGCTCTGAAGATTATAAAGATGATAAAGGAGCCAAAGCAGAAGCTATTAAAAAAGAGATTGAAGCCAGTGCTGATGATCTGTATGCTTCAGGAGAAAGCGTTATGGCAAAAATTAAATCTGCCACAGATGCGGCAGAAGAGATTATTTTAAAAGATCACCCTATGAAAGAGTACATCATCTCTTCCAAGGATGTGATGAATTCATTAGATTCAGTAATTGATCTTTTAGGAAAGCAATATGAAGGTAAATTTAATGAAACCGAAGCTCTGAAAAAATATGACGAATTTGCGAAGTTGGTGGAAGCCAACTCAAAAATGGATTTTAATGTGAAGGATCAGCAATATTCTTACAAGAAATCCCAGTTTGAGAGCTTTAATAAAGTGGCTTCAAGCTTTTTAGATAACTACAGAAAATTGATCAGTGATTCTAAAGAAGCGGGCAAAATTCCCCACAATAATATCCAGCAGATAGATTCTTCTTATGAGTCTGTGCTAAGTGCATACAATACATTTGTTAAGTAATCTATTTTTAATACTAGAAAATGCCGTAGAAATATGGCATTTTTTGATTTTCTATTAGTTCGTTTGATCATAAAAACTGATTTTAGTAAACATATGATTTTAACGAAAGGTTATTTCAGTATTCAATACAAACAGGGTTAACACTATTTTTCATTTTTTTAACATACTTTTCTCTCTTTTATAGTTAAAAAAATTCCATAAAATTCCGTATTTTTGCACGTTGTGATTTTCAGGCAAAACCACTCCAAATTATGAGCAAATCAACAGAATATATAGAAGTTTACGGAGCTCGTGAACACAATCTAAAAAATATTAATGTAAAAATTCCGCGCAATGAACTGGTTGTAATTACCGGTCTTTCCGGAAGCGGAAAATCTTCATTGGCCTTTGATACGATCTTTGCAGAGGGCCAGCGTCGTTACATCGAAACGTTCTCTGCGTATGCACGTCAGTTTTTAGGAGGTTTGGAGCGTCCTGATGTCGATAAAATTGAAGGACTTTCTCCTGTAATTGCCATTGAGCAAAAAACAACCAATAAAAACCCTCGTTCCACCGTAGGTACTGTTACAGAATTATATGATTACCTGCGTCTTTTGTATGCCAGAGTTTCCGACGCTTACTCCTTAACAACAGGGCAGAAACTGGTAAGCTATACCGAAGATCAGATTCTTGAAACCATTAAGGAAAACTATAAAGGAGAAAAGATTATGCTACTGGCTCCTGTTGTACGTTCAAGAAAAGGACATTATCATGAGCTTTTTGTACAGATGGCTAAAAAAGGCTATGGCCAAGCAAGAATTGACGGTGAATTACAGGATATCGAATATGACTTGAAACTTGACCGTTATAAAACCCATGATATCGACATTGTGATTGATCGCTGGATTATCGGAGAAAGTGCTTCAGAAAACAGAATGGAAAAATCATTGCGAACCGCAATGGAAATGGGTGAGGGAATCATCGGAATCCAGAAGTTGGGAAGTACAGATATTGAATATTTCTCCAAAAATCTGATGGATGCGGAAACCGGACATTCATTAGCGTTGCCGGAACCCAACACATTTTCATTCAACTCTCCGAAAGGAAGTTGCCCCAATTGTAAAGGATTGGGAATGATCAAAAAGATCAATACAGATTACTTTATAGACAATCCGAAGTTATCCATTAATCAGGGAGGATTATTGCCGTTGGAGGATATCAAGTCCAACAAATGGATTCTGTCCCAGATTAAAAATATCCTTGAAATCTTTGGACTTGGGATGACCACTCCTTTGCAGGATATCCCGGAGGAAGCTTTAGATTATATTTATAATGGCTGTCATAAAGAATTCAATAAAGATCTTAAGTATGCCGGAATTACCAAGAAAATTAAGATCAGCTTCGATGGTCTGATTGCTTTCATGGAAGAAATCATCGATGAAAGAGAGTCTTATGAAGCTATTTTGTTAGAAAGACATTTTACTACAGAAGAAACATGTCCGGAATGTGGAGGAACCCGCCTTCAGCCTTCCAGTTTAAGTTTTAAAATTGATGGAAAGAATATTGCTGAGGTAAATGGGTTAAGCTTAGCCGATTTGAAAGAATGGCTGGCTGATGTTAAAGATAAATTTTCAGAGAAAAATAAAATTATAGCTCACGAAATCTTGAAAGAGATTGAAACCAGGCTTCAGTTCTTGTTAGATGTCGGTTTAGATTATTTAAGTTTGAGCAGAAGTTCAAAAACCCTTTCCGGAGGAGAATCTCAAAGAATTCGTCTCGCTACACAAATCGGGTCTCAGCTGGTCAATGTGTTGTATATTCTTGATGAACCCAGTATCGGGCTTCACCAAAGAGATAACGAAAGATTGATTCATTCTTTGAAAAACCTGAGAGATATCGGAAATTCGGTGTTGGTTGTAGAACATGATAAAGACATGATCCTGGAAGCCGATGAAGTACTGGATATCGGGCCTAAAGCCGGAAAATTCGGTGGAGAAATACTTTGGCAGGGAAAACCAAAAGATCTGTTGAAGGCAGATACCATTACCGCACAATATATCAACGGAAAAAGAAAAATAGAAATTCCTGCGGAAAGAAGAACAGGAAGTGGTAAAAATATTCTTTTAAAAGGAGCTACAGGGAATAATCTTAAAAATGTAACGCTGGATATTCCTCTAGGAAAACTGGTTGTAGTAACAGGAATTTCAGGAAGCGGAAAATCATCCCTGATCAATGGAACTTTATATCCAATCCTAAATAAGCACTTTTACAGAGCTGTTCAGGAGCCATTGCCATACAAAAAGATTGAAGGGCTTGAAAACATCGATAAAATTGTTGATGTAGATCAAACTCCGATTGGAAGAACACCGCGTTCAAATCCTGCAACATATACAGGAATGTTTACCGATATCAGAAATCTTTTTGCAGAACTGCCTGAAAGTAAAATTCGAGGTTACAAACCCGGGAGATTTTCTTTCAACGTTAAAGGAGGAAGATGTGAGACATGTCAGGGAGGAGGATTAAAAGTTATTGAAATGAACTTCCTTCCGGATGTATACGTCCATTGTGAAACCTGTAACGGAAAACGTTTCAACAGAGAAACATTGGAAGTGCGTTACAAAGGGAAGTCTATTTCCGATGTATTGGATATGACGATTGATGAAGCGGTAGATTTCTTCCAGCCAATTCCTAAGATTTTTGCGAAAGTAAAAACCTTGCAGGATGTAGGGTTGGGGTATATTACACTGGGACAGCAGTCAACAACCCTTTCAGGTGGTGAAGCACAGCGTATCAAGCTAGCAACCGAATTAGCAAAAAGACAAACAGGAAATACCCTTTATATCCTTGATGAACCAACAACAGGACTTCACTTTGAAGATGTGAAAATTCTGATGGATGCCATCAATCAGTTGGTAGAATTAGGAAACTCTTTCATTATCATCGAACATAATATGGATGTTATCAAACTGGCAGACCACATTATCGATGTAGGACCTGAAGGAGGAAAGTATGGTGGACAAATTGTAGCACAGGGAACTCCTGAAGAAATTGTGAAGTCGAAGAAGAGCTTGACAGGAAAGTTTTTAAAGAGGGAATTAGAGTAAATAAGGTGTTAATTATATAAAGGAATTTGTGAATGCAGATTCCTTTTTTTATTTTTATTAAATACTGCAATACATGGAGAAATTAGATAACCTTGATATTAAAAAATTTTATACAAATAAAAAAATAGATGAGTATCAACATGAAGAGAGATTGATAAAGAATACTTTTGATAGTGCTGAGACCTTCAGGTTTTGGGTTGAAGATAAAGAGGAAGGACAAACATTGCGAAATATTGTTACGGATAAAAATAGAGTAGTTTTGTTAGGAAATCCTGGAATAGGAAAGACTAAAGAACTTGAGAATCTCTTTAAAAATTTATGGAATGAAAGAGAGGAAACAAAAGTAGTTCCGTTTTTTTTAAACATTAAAAACTTTAAAAATAATAATTCTTTTGATGAATTAATAAAATACAACAATTGGAAAAATCTGGACAATGTTTGTTTTGTAATTGATGGTTTAGATGAAATTGCTGATATTCAGGGTTTTATTTCTGCGCTAGAATTATTTTTAGAAAAAAACGACGATAACAATATTAAACTTGTAGTAAGTTGTAGAACTAATATTTATGAAAAATATTTAGTGAAAATTGAAGATTCAGAATATTTTTATTTACAAAATTTAACAGATAAGCAGATTAAAAATATATTGCTGAACAAGTTTAAAATACATATATCCTATTTCGAACTAAATAAATATAGAGTATTTTTAGAGAATCCGTTTAATTTAAATTTGTTTGGTGAATTTTATTTAGAAAATGGAAGATTTCCCAATAATATCGCTGAAGCATTTAAATTATCAATAAATAAAGAATTACAAATTCTAAATAAGGAAAAATTTATTAAAAGCAATCCAATAGATTTAACACATATTTCGAAAATTCTCCAAAAAATTGCCATTACTAATGAACTAATGCAAAAAAATGGAATTGAAGAAAAAGATTTATACTTATTGTTAGGTGAGAAAGAAAAATATTCTATTGAAAAAATTTCTTTATTAGAAAAGATTCCTGAATCTACAAGCTTTATTTTTAGACATAAAAACTATCAAGAATTTTTAGCAGCACTATACATATCTGAATTAGACTCTGACAAAATTATTGATTTTATAAAAATCGAAAGAGCAAATAAAACTAAACCTTTTTTATTTAATACAATTTCTTTTTTACTTAATATACTTGAAGATGATAAGCTCGAACGCATAAAAAAATGGCTATTTAATAACGAAGGTGAAATTCTCTTTCTTATGGAACCAGACAGATTTACCTTAGAGCATAGAAAGTCAATTTTTAGAAAATATTTTGATGATATAGTAATTAATAAAACATTTTGGATTGGAAAAAATGGAAGCTTTCCTCTTGAAAATATAGGTAAATTTGCTGATCTTGATTATTTGATTCGTATATTAAACGAGAACCATTATCATTTTAGAGTTGTTATTTCTGCTTATACTGTTTTGCAATATATTGATTTAGGAGAAAGGGTAGAAGAAATTAAAAATTTATTAACAGAAAAATTATTTTCTACGGAGGAAAAGAATTTTTATGAAATTCTAAAAGTTATTAAAGCACATAAGCTTCATTTAAAATATACAGAATTATTTAAAAATATTACAGATTATTACAAAAATAGTTATGATAGAGAAATAAATCATCAAATTATTTCTATGTTAAGTGACTTTGAGACGACAGATGATTATTTTTTAGTACTACATAATTGTCTGAAAAAATTATATAAAAAAAAGCCTAAAAGAGAACGAGACAATATAATTAGAGGTACAAAATCATATTTAGAAAAAATATTTTTACAAATTAATGATCCTGAAAATTTTATTAAAATTTTGGATATTATATTTAATCGGAAATATGATTTTTTTGCTAATTCAGGTTTTTATGATAAGAATTATAAAGCAAAATTAATTGAAAAAGCAAAAGGTTTTGTAAATGAAAATATTATTTTTTTATATCGCATTACAGATGCTTTCTTGAGATCAGATGATACTTTTATTTACAGAAGGGATGGTTTTTTATCAATTTTAATTTATTCTTCTAATAAGAAATCAGAAGTTTTCAAATACATAATTAACAATTACGGATTGTGCTCAAAATCATTTTATTTATTGACCGGATTATATTCTCAAGAAAATATAGATTATTTTTTAGAACAATATAAAAATGGACTAATAAAAATTATAGACAATAAAGAAATATTACATTTTAGAAATTGGGTTTCCCGTGACGATAAAAAACTTGGTTATTATTTTGAAGCAAAAGTTAAGAATTTAGACTTTGTTTTTGATGAGGAGTTGCCATCTTTACAAAAAATAGAGGAACAAGAAAAACAATGCAAGAATTTTATTCAGGATAATTGGAATATATTATTTAATAAAGAAAAATTATTATCTGAAATTAAAAATGTATTTAAGGAAAATGAAGTTGAAGTAATAACTTGGGAAAAGATCTGTGATATTGAATGCAAATGGTATGACAAAACAAACTATCATGGTCTTAATAATAATGTTTATAGAAGTATTTCTTTAATAATTATTGATAATGGTGAACAAGATTTTAATTCCATTGTAGAGTTTCTTAATGATAATTATATTTATTTGTGTATTATTAAAGAACATTTGAAATCAAATCAAAATAAGGATTATGTAATTTCTGATCTGCAGATTAATTTCATTAAAGATAAATGCAAAGAATTATCACAAGATTTTGATACAGAAAGGGTTTTGAAATTTTCTGACAAAAATAGAGCAGAATATTCAATGTACATAAATTATTTTATATTAAAGCTTTTATATTTCTTTGATCAAAAGTTTAATGTTTTTTATGATGAATATTTCTATTTAGAAACTCTAAGATATTGTAATATAGCTGATTTTTCACGGGATGAAATTGGAGCTATTAACTTTGTAAAAAGTAGAGTAAATGAAAATAATTTTAATAACCAAATTATAAAAAATGTCAACAAAAAACATTTAGACTATTTTTCGTTGAAGGCTCATATAAATTATTCTTTAGAAAATAAACTTCAAGAAACCTATGCAAAAGTTGAAGAGTTTATTTTAGATGATGGATACTCGAAGGATTATCTAGAAACATATGTAAAATTGATTCCAAACAACATTTCTTTTTTAAAAAAATGTTGTAATCAGAATATAGATTCTTATTTATGTTGGAGTGCTATAAAAATATTAAAAGACAATAATTTAGAGCTTATATTTTTAGAAGAAATTGCAGAAAAATATTTAGCTGCAGGAAAGACAGATTACTTGTCAAGTGCAATAAATATTTTGTTTTATTTAAATAAAGATAATGCACTAAAACAATATTATATTTCCTTAAAAAATGAAAATCTAGAAAATGGGTTGTCAAAACCAGATGGCTTTTCAATTGAAGATATTCAAAATTATACTCAATTGAATGAAATGGAATACCTAGAAAATTTTTTTTACCTAATTTATAATTCTGAAAATAAAGATACTTTTGATTTTCATCATTCGAAATCTTTTTTTAATAATTTAATAATACAGCTATCAAAAACAAATGAAGGATTTGAAATAATCAAGACTGTATTTCAGAAGATTAAAGATAATATTCAAAATGATGATTCAAAATCATTTTATAGAAATCTCATATTGGAAGATGCAGAAAAATCTCATTTTGAAAGTTTATCAAAACCACTTACATTTGAAAAGGCAAAATTGCTTATTGAAGATATTGAAAAACCAATACATGAAAAAATGAGAAATACATTCAATTTTGGACCGAATTCAACATTCAGTGGAAATAATCAATTCGGAGATGGGAATACACAAACAAATAATTTTAACCTATATTCAACAAATCCTGATGTTTTAAAAGCTGAAGAAATATTAAATGAATTTCAGCAATTAAAAATAGAAAATGAGGAATGGAAAAGTATATTCATTGATGGGATGAAAGATTTGATAGATTTAAAACAAGCTGAAACAGAAGAATTAGTTCAAGAATCTAAAACAAGGCTAAGAAAATGGCATGATACAATCTTTGACTTAGGAAAAAGACTTAATGATTGGAAAAATATTACTTTTTTAGGAGTTGAATTTGCAGAGAAGACTCCTAAGCTGTTAAATTTAATGCATTATGTTACTCAATTTTTAAATTAACTTTTGGTAAAATGAAAATGGAATTTTGGCTTAACTTTATTGTTTAGCCTTTTTTATGCTCTAAAAAACCTCCAATATTAAATTTTCAATTATATTTAAATTTATATCACTAATAATCAGGATGTTGAGTTTTAATGTTAACTTAATATTAACTCAGTGTGAATTTAATATGAATTATTTTATTAACTTTGGTAAGAAAGATAAAAGAGTTAAGTATAATATTTAAAACCAAATAGTTATGAAAAATAGAATTCAAATCATAGTGGCTTCACTTCTAGTTTGTGGATTTACAACTCTAATAAATACAACTAAAGCTCAAAATACAGAACATAATACCATACAGGAAATTCAACTCAATAAGAATGAAACCTTTAACGATATAAGAGGTAAACTGATTGAAAACTTTGACCTTACCAATACAGACTATAAACAAGGAACAGTAAATTCGATTGTAAAATTTGATATTGCCAATAACGGAAAAATTGTTAATGTACATTCTACCGGTGACTGCAAAACAGTAAGTAAAGAGATTGAAACCGTTTTAAGTGAATTGGATTATAGAGTAGACCGCAGAAAATTAAGTGAAAATATGGTGGCTTATACTTATGTAATGCCTGTAACGGTTGAAATCAATAACAAATAATACGGGAAAAGTACCACAAATTCGTATGTGTCTTTAATTGTTTGAGTTGTGTGTTTTAAATCGATTTTAATTTTAGATTATATATGATAATTTTATAAATTTTTAGTGTGAATTTGTAAAATATCAAAATAAATTCGGTATAATTTTGCAATACCATAAAATTAAAACTATATGAAAAATTTAAAAAAGCTGACTCAATCAGATTTGAAATCAGTGTACGGAGGCGCACCTAAACAATATTGTACCTATTGTGAATGGGCAAACAAAGTTTTTTGTAGCGAAATTCCAATCGTACAATGTCCGTAAAAAATTAAAACCGCTTGTAAAAGCGGTTTTTTTATTAAGGTGTATTTTTAACAAAATCTTTTAATCTTGTCTGAAGATCTCTGGAGTTTCCTATGATATCAAAACTAATATTATCAATTTTCCACTGTCCGTCAGAATGAATGAGGTGTACTTTATCAGTCCATACAACTTTTGGGGTTGCCATATTATATTCAAACTGGACAAGCACATCTGCTGTTCCGTCATGAATATCCATTGATTTAATTTTGTAGCTTGTAAATCCTTCATATAGACTGGAGAAAACAGCACCTTCAAACATGAGTGGCTTCTCATCAGGGTGTTCGCTTCTTTTTACTTTTTCAATGTCATCATTGGAAGCTTTTATGGCTTTTTCAAGAGATCTTTTTAAAGCCGGTGAAAACAAATCATTGGGAATCGGATGATTGTAAATCATTTCATTAGATTTTCCATATTGACTGTAAAGTGCATTGATTTTTGCAGTGACGGGAATGCTGTCATGAGATACAGAAGAAGGTTCTTTTTTTTTACTGCAGGAAGCAAAAGTGAAAAAAATACTTAAACATAAAAAAAATTGTTTCATCATAAATTGTGTATTGATGTAATCTCACCGTCAAAAGCTATACCAAACGAATACCTATTGACTTAATAAATACGCGTACATGAAAATTAAAAACAAAGCAATTTCTATTCTTTAAGTTTTTAAATTAACTTGCTCTAACAATAATAATCTCCCAAAGTACTTAAATAAGCTTTCGTACAAGGTTAACAAGGAATTTGTATCAATAATTTATCAAAATCTTTTATAAATGAACAAATACATTTTTCTTGGAGAACAAAAAATCAATACATTTGAGTAGATATAAAAATTGTGGATTCTATTCTTAACGTTGCTGTCCGTTCCCTTTGTGTTTATCTTTTTATGGTAATCGGAATTCGTTTATTCGGTAAAAATCAACTCTCTCAGCTTAATGCCGGAGATGTTGTTTTATTGTTGTTGATTTCCAATGCGGTTCAAAACGCAATGGTGGGACCGGATACCTCATTACAGGGAGGTCTTGTAGCGGCATTGGTTTTGTTTGTTGCTAATTTTATCTTGAAAAGATTAATGTTCTCCAGCCGTTCTTTTGAAACTTTTATGGAAGATGAGCCGGTGATTCTGATCAGAGATGGGGTAGCGGATCAGACCGCTTTAAATCGGGTGAAAATCACCCAGGATGAGCTGGAAGAAGCAATAAGAGAGCATGGAATAGAAAATATAGAGGATGTGAGACTTTCTGTTTTAGAAGTTGATGGGAATATCAGTGTGGTTTCTCAGGATGAAAAAAGTAAACAGACTCACTATGCAAGAATCAAGAGAAAAATTAAAAGAAAATATCACTAAACGCAATGAATTACGAACTAAGAGAAATGCTTCCCAGCGATGAACCTCGTGTGCTGGAGATTTTCAAACAAGGGGTAGATGGTGGAGTAGCCACTTTTGAAACAGAAATTCCAACTGCCGAAGCCTGGGATATGGAATATTTCAATGATTGCCGCTGGGTGCTGGAGAATGAAGATAATAAAGTCGTAGGATGGTGTGCCTTAAAACCGGTCAGCAGAAGAGAATGCTTTAAAGGAGTCGCAGAAGTAAGTATTTATTTCGATAATGAGTATCAAGGTAAGGGATTGGGTTCCGTATTGCTTAAAAAGATGATTTTGGATAGTGAGGATCATGGATTCTGGACACTGCAAACCAACATCTTTTCCGAAAATGAAGCCTCAATCAAATTTCATCAGAAAAACGGCTTTAGAATTGTAGGGGTTCGCAAAAAATTAGGAAAGCTGAATGGGGAATGGAAAGATGTTATCATGTTTGAAAAGAGAAGTGAAATAGTCTAAAAGATAATATTTGAAATACCTTAGGCTATCCTCTTGAACGTTCAATTTTCAATTCTCATCTTTCATCTTTCAACAAGTTGGCATTAACATTGATAGTTTCTAGAACTAAGTTTGAAAGGAAAAAATAATGAAAAGTATCATTAAAATTACAAGTGTTCTCATACTAATGTCTATGCTTACTTCATGTGTAGCGTATGATAATAGTGGATCTCAGGGAAATAAAATTCCTCCGGGACAAGCTAAAAAAATATATGGAGGAAGTGCTAAAGATTACGCTCCGGGGCAAGTGAAGAAAAGAAACGGATATTAAAGCAAAAAGCGTTAAAAGTCACTGATCAAAAATTAACAAAACATTATGTGTAAAGCCTGAATTTCAGTGTGTTTTGGTATTAATATTGATTATTTAAAGATGTAACAAAAAGTGACAATACAATGAAAACTATGTTTAAGGCTTTAATGGTCATGGCAATAATATTCATGCTGTCATCTTGTACAGATGCGTATTATGGAGTAAGAACGCCTGCATATGGATACTATGGACCAAGATATTATGGTTATGGACCCAGATATACAGAGCGAGTATATGTTTATGGTGGAGGGCATCACGGTGGATTTCATCATTTTGGAGGAGGCCACCATAATGGATTTCACAGATAAAATCTTGTAAAATAAAAAAGCACTGATAAAGTTCAGTGCTTTTATTTTTTTATTCTTTTTGATTTACCATCTTGATTTTTTCGGATTCAGAAAAGTATTAAATATCATTACTTCCTGACCAAATTTTTTCTCAACATGTTCTGCTATATTTTTTAGCTCGCTTTCGATAAAATCAGTTCTTAATTCATCATTATCAAAAATCAGCAATAAATTATAATTCTTACCTTCATCAATATAATCACTGTGAACTTCAGATAAAATATATTTGCTGACATCCATTAAATTTTCGGTCATTAAAACCAGGGTTTCATCAATATAATTTTCCCATTCTTCGAGATTATCTTTCGTGCAGTGGAAAGTTATACTTAATACGCTCATATTTTAAGAATTTTTAAGATTTTGTGGATAAATTCTAGAGCAAAAATCGGCAATTTTTTCGTAAATTAGCCCGTTAATAAAAATTCGAAATAAATAATTTTCAAACTTACAGCTAAAAGTTTGATTATCATTATAATAAAATTTGTTTATGCAAAAAGAAGGAGAAAGACTGATTCCTATCAACATTGTTGATGAAATGAAGTCATCTTATATCGATTATTCGATGTCAGTTATCGTTTCAAGAGCGTTACCTGATGTAAGAGATGGCTTGAAACCCGTTCATAGAAGAGTACTTTACGGTATGTATGGATTAGGGGTTTTTTCTAATAGAAAATATTTAAAATCTGCGAGAATTGTTGGGGATGTTTTGGGTAAATATCACCCGCACGGAGATTCTTCCGTATATGATGCGATGGTGAGAATGGCTCAGAACTGGAGTTTACGTTATCCTCAGGTAGACGGACAGGGTAACTTTGGTTCAATGGATGGTGACCCGCCTGCAGCAATGCGTTATACTGAAGCTAGATTGAAGAAGATCTCTGATGAGGTTCTTTCGGATCTTGACAAAGAAACGGTTGATTTTCAGAATAACTTCGACGACAGTTTGCAGGAACCAACAGTAATGCCTACAAAAGTTCCTAATCTTTTGGTAAACGGAACTTCAGGAATTGCCGTAGGTATGGCAACCAACATGGCGCCTCACAACTTATCAGAGTCTGTAGATGCAATCTGTGCTTATATTGATAATAAAGAAATTACTATCGATGAATTAATGCAGCATATTATTGCTCCGGATTTCCCTACAGGAGGGATTATCTATGGATATGACGGAGTAAGGGATGCTTTCCATACAGGGAGAGGAAGAGTTGTGCTGAGAGCAAAAGTTAACTTTGAAGAAATTGGAAACAGAAATGCAATCATTGTAACAGAAGTTCCATATCAGGTTAATAAAGCCGATATGATTGCCAGAACTGCTGAGCTTGTGAAAGACGAAAAAATTCCTGGAATTCATGAGATCAGAGATGAATCGGATAGAAATGGACTGCGTGTTGTTTATGAATTGAAAAACGATGCTATTCCCAATGTTGTATTAAACCTGTTATATAAATATACAGCACTTCAGACTTCTTTCAGTGTTAATAATATTGCATTAGTACACGGAAGACCGGAGCAGCTGAATTTAAAAGATATTATTCATCATTTTGTAGAGCACAGACATGAAGTTATCGTAAGAAGAACACAGTTTGAGCTTAGGAAAGCAAAAGAAAGGGCTCATATTCTTGAAGGGTTCATGAAAGTGATCGGAACTCAGGATTCTTTAGACAGAGCAATTTCTATTATCCGTCACAGTGCAAACCCTCAGGCGGCAAAAGAAGGATTGATTGAAGCATTTGAGCTTTCAGAAATTCAGGCACAGGCAATTCTTGACTTAAGATTGGCTCGTTTAACAGGAATGGAGCTTGATAAGATCCGTGACGAGTACGATACTATTATGAAAGAGATTGCTGATTTGGAAGATATCTTAGCGAATGAGCCAAGAAGATTCCAGATCATTAAAGATGAGTTAATTGAAATCAAAGAAAAATACGGAGACGAAAGAAGAACCGAAATCGATTATTCAGGAGGTGAAATGTCTATCGAAGATATCATTCCGAACGAATCTGTAGTTCTTACTATTTCTCATGCCGGATATGTTAAGAGAACCTCACTTTCAGAATATAAAATTCAAAGTAGAGGAGGCGTAGGTAATAAAGCAGCAACAACGAGGGATTCCGATTTCCTTGAATATATTGTTTCTGCAACCAACCACCAATATATGCTATTCTTCACAGAAAAAGGAAGATGTTACTGGTTAAGAGTATTTGAAATTCCGGAAGGCTCAAAAACAGCGAAAGGAAGAGCGGTACAGAACCTTATTAATATTGAACCGGATGATAAGATTAAAGCATATATCAGAACCAATAACCTTAAAGATTCGGAATATGTAAACCAGATGAGTGTTGTAATGGTAACTAAAAACGGAACCATTAAGAAAACATCATTGGAAGCCTATTCAAGACCGAGGATAAATGGGGTAAATGCAATTGAAATCAGAGATAATGACCAATTATTAGGTGCTTACCTTACTAACGGATCTTCTCAGATTATGATTGCTACTAAAAATGGTAAATGTATCCGTTTCCCTGAAGAGAAAGTAAGAGAAGTGGGTAGAGGATCTATTGGAGTAAGAGGTATCCTGCTTGAAGATGGTGATGAGGCTATTGGTATGATTGTTGTCAACGATGTAGAGAACGAAACGGTTCTTGTAGTATCTGAAAAAGGATATGGTAAGAGAACTGCGGTAGAAGATTACAGAATTACAAACAGAGGAGGAAAAGGAGTTATTACTTTAAATATTACCGAAAAAACAGGTCAGCTGATTGCTATTCAAAACGTAACAGACGAAGATGGATTGATGATTATCAATAAATCAGGGGTTGCCATCAGAATGGGAATGGATGAAATGAGAGTAATGGGAAGAAATACTCAAGGAGTAAAAGTAATCAACCTTAAGAAGAATGACGAAATTGCTGCAATCGCAAAAGTAGAAATGGATAAAGATGTTGAAGAAGAAAATGAGGAAGGTGAAGAAGGAATTGAAGAAGGCACTGAAGAAGGAGTAGGATCGCTTTTTGACAATCTGGAAAGTGAAAATGAAACTCCGGCAGAGGAAAATGAAAATTCTGATTCTGAAGAATAATAAATGTACAATTAATATAAAATAGTTATTATGAAGAAACTAATTTTAGGAATGGCTATCGTAGCATCTGCTTTTGTTTTTGGGCAGAAAGCTGACGTAAATGCTCAGCTTCAGGCTGCTAATAAAGCTGCTATGGATGCTTACAATGCAAAAAATTATGCTGTTGCTGCCCCTAAGTTTGTAGAAATTTACGACTTATTAAAGGCTAATGGTCAGGATAATAAAATTTATATGTATTATGCGGGACTTAGCCATGCTTTAGCTAATAATAGTGACGAATCAATTAAGATATACACTGATTTGGTTAATTCCGGATTTACAGGAGTAGAAACTACGTATACTGCAAAAGAAAAGAAATCAGGACAAGTTGTAAATCTTGATAAGGCTACTTGGGATCTGATGAAAAAGAATTCAGAGTATTCTGATTTTAAAACAGAGCAGACAAAAAGTATAGAACCGGATTTATACGAAACATTGTCATCATTGTTACTAAATGCAAAAAAAGGTAACGAAGCTGTGGCTGTTATTGAAAAGGGGTTAGTTAAATTCCCTAACAACGCTAAGCTTAAAGAAGCTCAGACTACAGCATATCTTCAGTCAGGAAATACAGAGAAATTTGTTGCAGGACTAAAAGAGCAGTTAGCTAAAAATCCTAATGATGCAACAAACTGGTATAACCTTGGAGTGATGCAGGCTAAAACTCCTGCTACAGTAAATGACGCTTTAGATGCATTTAAAAAAGCTATAGAGCTTAAGCCTGACTTTGCTGAAGCATATCAGAATCTTGTCTATACAACGATCGGGGATGATGGTAAAGTTGTAGCAGAGATCAATGCTTCAAGAAAAGATAAGCCGGACGAGGCTTCTAAATTGATTGATGCCAGAAGAGAAAGATTCTCTAAAGCACTTCCTTTCGCCGAAGGATGGTATAAAGTGGCTCCAAAGAGCATTGACGCAGTTACAACATTAAAAGAAATTTATGTAGTAACAAAAAATATGGAAAAAGTAAAAGAAATGAAAGCTAAAGAAGCTGAACTTAGCGCTGCAGCAAAATAATCATTTATAACTTAATCATAAAAAGACCGGAGCAGAAATGTTCCGGTCTTTTGTATAGAGTAAACGAACCTTGATTTAATGTGTTTTTTAATCTTTGAAAATTACTTTTTCCAACCTTAATTTTCTTGTTTCAAAACGAGAATACACTTTAAATTTCACTCTGAAAATTCTCTGTAATTCCGTATCTTTGGGAAAATTTTTACAAGATGATTGAGTGGAAAACCGCCAAAGAATACGAAGATATTACCTACAAAAAATGTAATGGTGTAGCGAGAATTGCTTTCAACAGACCTGAGGTACGTAACGCTTTCAGACCCAAAACAACTTCAGAATTATATGATGCTTTTTATGATGCTTCCGAAGACCCTTCAATAGGGGTTGTTTTGCTTTCAGGAGAAGGACCGAGTTCTAAAGATGGAGGTTGGGCTTTCTGTAGTGGGGGAGACCAAAAAGCAAGAGGAGATCAGGGCTATGTAGGAGAAGATGGCAGACACCGTCTGAATATTTTAGAAGTTCAGCGTTTGATCCGTTTCATGCCAAAAGTAGTTATTGCTGTGGTTCCTGGATGGGCAGTTGGTGGTGGACATTCTCTTCATGTAGTATGTGATTTGACGTTAGCAAGTGAAGAGCATGCAATTTTCAAGCAGACGGATGCGGATGTTACAAGTTTTGACGGAGGGTATGGATCTGCTTATCTTGCCAAAATGGTAGGACAGAAGAAAGCTCGTGAAATATTCTTTTTAGGGAGAAATTACTCTGCAAAGGAAGCTTTCGAAATGGGGATGGTGAATAAAGTTGTTCCTCATGCAGAATTAGAAGATACAGCCTATGAATGGGCGCAGGAAATATTAGCAAAATCTCCAATGTCAATCAGAATGCTGAAGTTTGCGATGAACCTTACTGATGACGGTATGGTTGGGCAGCAGGTTTTTGCAGGAGAAGCCACTCGTTTGGCTTATATGACAGAAGAAGCTAAAGAAGGAAGAAATGCATTCCTTGAAAAAAGAAAACCCAACTTCGGGGAAGATCAATGGATATCATAACATGAGTGATGAATGATAAGTAATAGGCAATATTGTCATTACTTGTTACTCATTGCCTATTACTTATAAATTTATGACAGATTGGATAAAAGCCGCAAGGCTCAGAACTTTACCGCTTTCGTTAAGCGGAATTATTATGGGAGCTTTCATTGCAAAATGGAGACTTTACAGAGAAGGCGGAATCTGGGACTGGAGAATTTTTGCTCTGGCACTTTTGGTAACGCTTTTATATCAGATTTTATCAAATTATGCCAATGATTATGGCGATGGTGTAAAAGGAACTGATGCTAAAAGAAGTAATGAAGCCGAAGCAAGAGCTGTTGCATCAGGAAAAATTACTGCAAAGCAAATGAAAAATGCAGTGATTCTTTTCTCTGCATTGTCCTTCATTGCTACGATTGCTTTATTATATATTGCGTTCATTCCGGAATATATGAATGAATTTTATATTTTCATAGGATTGGGAGTAGCCTGTATTTTAGCAGCAATTGGATATACAGTAGGTAAGAAACCTTATGGGTATATGGGCTTAGGAGATGTCTTTGTATTTATCTTTTTCGGGCTTGTTTCTGTATGTGGAAGTTATTTCCTGTTTACAAAAACGTTTAGCTGGGATATGTTGCTACCCGGTACAGCTATCGGGATGATGAGTATGGCGGTTCTGAACCTTAATAATATGAGAGATATTGAGAGTGATAGATTATCGGGAAAGAACAGTTTTGCATTGAGAATTGGTTTCAAAAATGCAATGATCTATGAAATGATTCTATTACAGCTTCCATTGGTATTAGTTCTAATATTTTTAGGGGTAAACGGATTCATTCAGGCACAAAATTACTATGTTTTTATTGTAATGATCCTGTTATTTCCTTTGGCAAAACTGAGAAGAAATATCATGTCGGTAAAGGAACCAAAAGAACTGGATCAATATTTAAAACAGGTTGGAATTATGACGTTTGTAATGGCTATTCTTACGGCGGCCGGTCTTAATTTGTTTAACTAAATTTAAAAATAATATATCATGAGTTCCAATGTCTATGTTGAAGCGCAAATGCTGATCAGAAAACCGGTTGAAGATGTTTTTGAAGCATTCATTAATCCTGAAGTGACCACTCATTTCTGGTTTACAAAATCTTCAGGAAAGTTAGAAGAAGGTAAAGCTATTACCTGGGAATGGGGAATGTACGGCGTAAAAAATGTTGTAAATGTTCACCAGATCATTTCGGGGCAATTGATCAAAACAGTTTGGGGTGAGCCTTCGGTAAATGTAGACTATGAATTTAAAAAAATGGAAAATGGAACTCTTGTGGTTATTAAAAGCTATGGGTTCAGTCAAACCGGAGAAGATCTGTTAAGGCAAATTAATGACAATACAGGTGGTTTTACGACAGTTTTAGATGGTTGCAAGGCTTATCTGGAACATGGGATCAATTTGAGGCTTATTGAAGACAAATTCCCATCGAAATAGCTGAATTCTAAATAAAGAACGCTTTTGCGTTGTAAAAAGCACAGATGGCACGAATGCTTTCACCAATGTCACAAATCTTTGTTGTGTTATTGATGAAATTATTTGAGTCATTTGTGTTTAATAATAATTGAAAATTAAAATTAAAATGAAAATACAATTTCTAGGGCAAAATTGTTTCCTGTTTACCTACAAGGACAAAACAATTTTAAGTGACCCTTTCTACAATTACAAAAAGGCAGAATCAGGATTTGATATCTCTGCTCAAAAAATCGACTACATTCTATTAACTCACGCTCACGGAGATCATATTGCAGATGTTGCAGAAGTGCTACAGCATTATCCGGAGGCGACTGTAATTGGTGTGCCTGAAGTATGCGGTTACTTTACGCAAGCTCAAAATAAAGATGATGTGAACCTAGGAGGGTCGGCAAAAATCGATGATCTTAAAATTTCCATGGTTCCGGCTCATCATACGAGTTCTTTCCCGGATGGAAGCTATGGAGGTGTTCCTGTAGGATATATTTTCAGACTTCCTGAAGGTAAGAATATCTATTTGGCAGGAGATACAGGAGTAATGGCTGATATGGAGCTATTCCCAAGATTATACGGACATCTTGATCTTTCTATCCTTCCTATCGGGAGCCACTATACAATGTGTCCAAGAAAAGCATCTTTTGCAGCAGCAGAATTATTAAAAACTCCAAAAGTAATAGGATGTCACTTTGATACTTTTCCTGCTATTGAGATCAATCACGAAAGTGCACTAAAGCATTTTGCAGATAAAAATGTAGAGCTGGTTTTACCAAAACTTGGCGAAACATTCGAATTTTAATCAATAAACAATCGGGGTAATCTGAAAATTAGAAAAATGAATATGATGCGTAAGGTATTAAAAACAAAAAAAGATAATTATCAAATTACCTCTCTTCTTACTTTAAAACAAAAAAAAATGGCAAGCTACCTAAATCACACCGCTACGACCGATTACCTTTGCTGCGTTCCCACCCTGGAGGATTCTCAGGAGCTGGTTGTTTAGGACTTGCCGTTGCAAAGGTAGGAAATATTTATAAACTTCAAAACTTTATTAAAGAAAATTAGTCGAAAAAATGCAGTAGTAGAGCTAAACAGCTGACATTTAGGTGAATAATTTTTCAACTTTTTTCTAAAAATTTAAACATGACAAAAAGTCCATCAACACTAGGAATTATACTTTTTATTGCTACAATGATCGTTTTCTTTGTAGTATACATCTTCTTTTCGGGAATCAATTATTTTGATATATCATTGAAAGCCAATGCTTTTGTTTTGCCTATTTTATATGCAGGAGCGGCGTTCTGGTCTGTGAAATTATATTGGAACAACCATAGAGTGGTAAGTTTCAAAGAAGCCTTTAAAAGAGCATTCGTTCCGATGTTTATCGGGGGAATTCTTTCTATTTTCAGTATTTATGCTTTTTTGAACTTTGCTGATCCGGATGCAAAAAAATTGTTGAACTATCAATACGTTCAAAGACAAAAATCAGAATTAGACTCAGAATATACTTCTGCAAGAAAGATTTTGAAGCATCAGAAAGATATTGATGAGCTGGATCAGAAATATAAAGAAAGAATACAAAGCTTCACTCCCGAGGCGGTTAAAGGAAAAGATATGCTTACGGCGAGTCATTTTTCAGGATATTTTGCCGCAATTCTTATATTTTACGTAGTTTTGTCGGTGTTTTTCGGAGCATTTTTCAGAACAAGAACGATTCATCAGCCCGAAGAAACCAATCAAGCCTAATTTTTATTAAAAATTAAATGAATTTATCTATAGTTATTCCGCTACTGAACGAAGAAGACTCTCTGGAAGAGCTTTTTTCAAGAATTGATACCGTTTGCAGAACCAACAGTTTATCTTATGAAATCTGGTTTGTAGACGATGGAAGTACGGATTTATCGTGGAGTATTATTGAGAATATGAAAGTACAATATCCTCAAATCCACGCGATTAAATTTTCCAGAAATTATGGAAAATCACAAGCACTTCATGCTGCCTTTGAAAGAACAAACGGGGAAGTGGTGATCACCATGGATGCTGATTTACAGGATTTTCCAGAGGAAATTCCGGAATTGTATAAAATGGTGACAGAAGAAAACTATGACATTGTTTCAGGGTGGAAGAAAAAGCGTTTTGATAATGTAATGACGAAAAATGTTCCGTCAAAATTATTCAATGCAGCAGCAAGGAAAGTTTCAGGGGTTGAGCTTCATGACTTTAACTGCGGTTTGAAAGCCTATAGGAAGCAGGTCGTAAAATCTATCGATGTTTACGGAGATATGCACCGTTATATTCCGGTATTGGCTGCTAATGCCGGATTCAGAAGAATTACTGAAAAAGAAGTTCAGCATCAGGCAAGACCTTATGGAACTTCAAAATTCGGAACAGAACGATTTATCAGAGGTTTTCTGGATTTGGTAACTCTTTGGTTTGTAAGTCGTTTTGGAGGAAGGCCAATGCATTTCTTCGGAGCAGTAGGAACCCTGATGTTTATTTTCGGTTTTCTTTCCGCACTCTGGTTGGGAATTTCAAAACTGATCGATGTTTCAAGAGGTATTTACGGACATTTAATTACTAACAACCCTTGGTTTTTTATTGCTTTAACGATGATGATTATGGGGACCTTATTGTTTGTTGCCGGATTCCTGGGGGAAATGATCATCAGAACCAATCGTGAACATAAGAATTACAATATTGACGAAGTGATATAATGGAAGATAAGTTACCCGAAATTTATTCTAAAAAAGTAATTTTAGGATTTTCTATTTTTCTTTCAACACTCTTTGGAGGGGTTTTGTTATTTCAAAATCTGATGGATATCAACAAGAAAAAAGAAGCCTACACCGTGTTGGGTGTCTCCATTGTCATCACGATACTGACGGCTGTTATTGTTAATATCCCGGAGAAACCCGTGAGTGCCATTGCCTATGTCTGTGGGTTTGCGGGAGGAGCATTCTTATCCAATTATTTTGTTCCGAAATACTTTCCAAACGAAGAGCAGTATCCAAAAAAAGCAATATGGAAACCTTTAATTATTGGAATTATTCTGGTAGCTATTCTCGTTACATTAGCAATTTATTCTGCTTCTGCTGAAACATTATAACGAATTAATTATATCAATACCACTTAATACCTCAGAAAGCCGGATGCTTTTTGAGGTATTTTTTTTGTTTGCAGTTAAAATTATAAAGCTCATCTCTTGAAAGAAACAAAAATAGACTCAATCCTGAAAAAGTAAAAAATTGAAAATTATCAGGTATTTTATTGTCAAAAGACAAAGATTTTTAGAAATTTTAATCCTATTTTTGTTACATAATACTGTTGGGAGTTTTCAGAAATAAGTATGAAAAAAGACTTTGAGAATTTTCAATAGGTATGGTCATGTTTGATTGTTACGACTATAATAGATATTTTAAAATAAATATGAAGAAAATAATATACACATTGATGCTGGTTGGCTTTGTTTCTTGTGGAAAAGTTTCTCCTAAAGGAAATATTGAAAAGAAAGATGTGGATGTCTCAGAATTTGTTAATCTGGATTTACAAGGGAAATTCCGTGTATTTTATGCCAGAGGTCCAAAGAATTTTGTAGAAATAGAAACTTACCCGAATGTAGCTGGTAATCTTGATGTTGATGTAAAAGACAAAACACTTTTTATCAAAGAAAAGAGAGGAATAAAAGGAGTAGACTTTTACAATGTAACCATTTATTCAAAATATAATCTTGAAAAAGTTGCAGTTGCAGATTCTGTAGAAATGAATATTTCCAGCGAAATAAAAACTGATAATTTCAGGCTCAGCATGAAAAACTATGCTACTTTCATGGGATCTGTCAATACAAGAAGAGCAGAGGTGGAAATGCAAAACAGAAGCCGAGCTAACTTTTTAGGATTAACTAAGGAAGCGGTTATAAAAATATCTGATACAGCGAGTTTAATTGCTCCTTACTGGAAAATTACGAACTTAAATATTGATTCCAAAAATGGGAATTATGCAGAGGTTAATGTAAAAGATTCCCTGAAAGGACATGTTCAGAACACTGCAAAATTTATTTATTACAACGATCCAATCAGAGCATTTAAAATTGATAAAACAACGAAAGTTGAAAACAAAAAACTGGATTAAAAAACAGTATAATCTAAACTAAGAACTTTACATACTATAAAAGAACAACGTACAAATATGACAACATTAGAAAAAGCGAAACTTTGGTTAAGTGATACGTTTGATAAAGAAACGAGAGATGCTGTACAATCATTAATCGATAGCAATTCTCCTGACCTTGAAGATTCTTTCTACAGAGAATTAGAATTTGGGACCGGAGGAATGCGTGGTATTATGGGAGTAGGAACCAACCGCTTAAATAAATATACATTAGGACAGGCTACTCAGGGATTGGCTAACTATATGCTGGAGCAGTTCAAAGGAGAGGAGATTAAAGTAGCCATTGCTTATGATGTTCGCCACAATTCAAAAGAGTTTGGAAAATTGGTGGCCGATGTTTTGACTGCCAATGGAATTAAAGTACTCCTTTTCAAAGATCACAGACCGACTCCGGAATTATCTTTCACCGTTCGTGATAAAAAATGTAATGGAGGAATCGTGTTGACAGCTTCTCACAACCCACCTGAATATAATGGATATAAAGTATACTGGAATGACGGAGCACAAATCGTTCCGCCAAATGATGAAGCCATTATCAATGAAGTATATTCTGTGAAATTTGATGAAATTAAATTCAATGGAAATGATGATTTAATTGAATGGATAGGGGAAGAGCAGGACGATGTTTATATTGATGCCTGTATTGAAAACTCTACCTATCAGAATGTTGGAAAAGAAAACTTAAATATTGTTTTTACCTCTATTCATGGAACAACATACACTACCATTCCAAAAGCATTGGAAAAAGCAGGATTTAAAAAAATAGATCTTGTTAAAGAGCAGATGATTCCAAGCGGAAATTTCCCAACGGTAGAATCTCCGAACCCGGAAGAGCCGGCTGCTTTAGAAATGGCAATGGATCTTGCAAGAATTACTAATGCAGATATCGTGATCGGAACAGATCCTGATGGTGACAGATTAGGAATTGCCGTAAGAAACCTTGATGGTGAAATGCAATTGCTGAACGGTAACCAAACCAATACAATCCTAACGTATTATATTCTGAATGAATGGAGAAAGCAGGGAAGAATAACTGGAAAGGAATTTATCGGCTCTACCATCGTAACTTCAGATATTTTCTATGATATTGCTCAAAAATTTGGAGTTGAGTGTAAGGTAGGTCTTACAGGATTTAAGTGGATCGGAAAAATGATCCGCGAAGCAGAAGGGACACAGAAATTTGTATGTGGAGGAGAAGAAAGTTTCGGTTTCATGACCGGTGATTTTGTTCGTGATAAAGATTCTTGTGGAAGTATCCTTCTAGCTTGTGAAATTGCTGCCTGGTGTAAGGCTAACGGGAAAACAATGTACCAATACATGATCGAGATTTATGAGGATCTTGGGATGTATTTTGAAGGATTAATCAATATTGTAAGAAAGGGAAGAGAAGGAGCTGAAGAAATTCAGAGTATGATGAAAAACTTCCGTGAAAACCCACCGAAAGAATTGGCAGGTTCTCTTGTTGAAGAAATTAAAGACTTTAAAGAACAAACAAGCTTTACCGTTTCAACAAACGAAAAGAAAGTAATGAACGATATTCCAAAATCCAATGTATTGATTTATTATACGCAGGACGGAACAAAAGTTTGTGTAAGACCTTCCGGAACAGAGCCAAAAATTAAGTTTTATGTTTCAGTAAAAGATGCCATCTCTTCGGAGGCAGATTTTAAAGATAAATTGAAATCATTGGAAGCTAAAATCGGAGCTGTTAAAACAGATTTAAAGCTAGATTAATTTCCTGATCATAGCTGATGATTAAGCAGAATTAAATAGAATAACGGAAAATATCCATATTCTATACAGCGAAAAAAGCTAACAAACTAATACCCCTTTTTGATGCACAGGTACAGATGGATCAAATAGAGAAGAAAATCAATGTAGAAAGACAATATTAGTAAATTTTAAATAAGAATAAAGTGAAAGTTTCAAAATTAGCGGCGAACCTGATCGGTTCTGAAATTGTAAAAATTGGTAACGAAGTAAATGATCTAAAAGCAAAAGGAGCAGAAATTGCCAATCTTACTATTGGTGATCTGAATTCTAATATCTATCCTATCCCGGCATTGCTGAAGGAAGAAATTCAGAAAGCATATCAGAATAATCTGACCAACTATCCGCCTGCCAACGGACTTTTATCTTTAAGACAAGAAGTTTCTAAAGACTTGAAAAACAGATGGAATCTTGATTACTCTCCCAATGATATTTTGATTACTGCAGGATCAAGACCTTTGATCTATGCTGTATACAAAACGATTGTAGATGAAGGAGATAAAATAGTATATCCAACTCCGTCATGGAACAACAACCACTACGCTTACCTTACTTCAGCAAATGCGGTAGAAGTAAAAACGAAGCCGGAAACCAACTTCCTGCCAACTGCAGATGATTTAAGACCTCATTTGGATGGTGCAGTTCTACTGGCGCTTTGTTCACCATTGAATCCTACGGGAACGATGTTTACAAGAGAGCAGCTTTCAGAAATCTGTGAATTGGTGATCGCTGAAAACAAGAAGAGAGGAGCTGATGAAAAACCTTTATATTTAATGTATGACCAGATTTATTCTAATCTTACTTTTGGGGCTGAGCACGTAGATCCTGTTTCTCTTTTCCCGGAATTGAAAGAGTACACTATCTATATTGACGGTATCTCTAAATGTCTTGCAGCAACAGGAGTACGTGTAGGATGGGGATTTGGACCAGCACATATCATTGATAAAATGAAGGCTCTTCTTACCCACGTTGGAGCTTGGGCACCAAAACCGGAACAGGAAGCGACTGCAAAATTCTATGAAAATCCTGAAAACGTAAACGTATTTGTTGATGATTTTAAAGCAAAATTAGAAGCAAGCTTAAAAGTTCTTCACGGAGGGATCCAGGAACTGAAAGGAAAAGGTTTGGCAGTAGACAGTATTGAGCCAATGGGAGCGCTCTATCTGACTATAAAATTAAATTATATCGGAAAAACAAAACCTGATGGAGCTGTTATTGAAAATTCTTCAGACCTTGTATTCTACTTAATCAATGAGGCAGGGGTTGCTTTAGTGCCATTCTCAGCTTTTGGAGAAGAAAAAACTGAGCCTTGGTTCCGTGCCTCTGTAGGAGGATTAGCAATCGATGAAATTAACGTAATGCTTCCGAAACTGGAAAGTGCTTTGAATAAATTAAAATAAGTCGGTTAATCAATTTATAAATTATAAATGTACCAGTGTAACAGTTTGCCAATTTCCTATTGGTCAGCATTGTTACACTGGTACATTGTTATATTGGTACATTGCTACATTATAATATTTAAGCTAATCTTTGTACATTCAATAAAGCCAAAGTGCATTTTTAAATTCCTTATAAATAATCCATGAAAACTCCTAGAAAATACTTTCTTGAAACCAAACTTCTGTTTTGTTCCACATTAGTCATTATTACTTTAGTGATTCTCTGTGTATGGTTTTCCGGAATGGCCTCCCATCGTTCTTTATTTCAGAATTCTGTTTTATCAACATCGATTGTAGCCGGATCATTTTTTCTCTTTATTAGTCTTGGATTGTATTATGGATTGAAGTTAAAAGACAATGTCGGGACGATTTTAAGTCATGAAAAACTAAAGCGATATACCAATAATAAACCTACAGTTGAAGGCTTCGATTTTGATGCACCTGAAATGGGAGATGGATTAGGAGGAGCCATTCTTTCTCTTATTGCATGGATTGTGTTTTCAGTACTGCTTGTATTTCTTTTTCCTTTGATTGGACTTTTCTTTTGGTCTTCAGTATTGTTTTTAATAGCCATGTTGTACTGGATCTTTTTCCGGGCTTTAAGATTAGTATTTAAAAACTCAGGAAAATGTAAAGGAAATATTATAAAAAGTTTGGCATTTGGCTTTTTCTACTCTTTAATTTATGTTTTTTGGATTTATGGAATTATTTTTTTTATTAATTATATCAACCGATAACGGCCTATTACTTGATAAAAAAATTAAATAAACCTTAAAAATTAAATAAATATTTTGAAGTAAAGTCCACTTGGGATTACCTTTGGGGCTTTTATAAACTAAGAATAAATAAGGGCTGAAAAAGACAAGGATGAAAAGAATAAAATTTCTGCTGTTACCGGTATCTATACTGGTATGTTCACAGGAAGTAGATACATTGAAGACTAAAGAACTGCCGCAGGAAATGTCCAAAGACTTACCAAAAGTACAAACTTATACTTTGAAAGACGGTTCTGTCAGGACATATCCAAAACCAAAACTTCTGGATTTTGTAACCAAATTACCCCGAAACTTCATTGATACAAATAAAGATTTTGTAGCAAAAGACCACGCCTATTACTTGGGAGGGGCGGTTGCTTCAACTTTGATTTTGTTACCTTTTGATCAAAAACTAATTGATAATTCAAGGGAATTAGGGCAAAGATGGGGGATGGATAAGGATAATAATTATACCAAACTTGGAGGTGTTTTTAAAATACCTAAAGATATCGGTTCGACATTGTATCTGATTGGAAATGGTTCTACATTAGTTTTACTGGGAATTGGTTTTGGAACATATGGGTTAATTAAAAATGACTATAGAGCACAAGCCACAGCAAGCGGATTAATGGAGAGTTTAATTCTTTCCGGAGTTTTCACCCAAACGATCAAAAGAATTACTGGAAGAGAAAGTCCGTTTATCGCAGAAGAAAACGGCAATAAAGGAGGAGCATGGAATCCTTTTCCCAGTTTCTCAGCATTTGGTAAAAATACATCCAATTATGATGCAATGCCATCAGGACATTTAACAACATTTATGGCTGGTATCACCGTTATTGCAGACAATTACCCCGATGCAGTATGGATAAAACCGGTAGGATATACTTTAGCAGGAGCTTTATGTTTTCAAATGATGCAAAGTAAGGTACATTGGGCATCCGATTATCCTTTAGCATTATTAATGGGATATTTCATAGGAAAAACCATCTCAAAAAGCAGATATACATCATCAGAAGGAACAATAGGAAAAACAAAATATAAATTTGATCTTATGGCATCCCGTCAATGGGAATACAATATGGTAGGAGTAAAACTATCCTTTTAAAATTATTGACTCATTTAATAAAAATCTATACCCGATTCTCACATTTTCATTGAAGATGTGGGAATTTTGTTTTTTAAAGGTAAACCTCATGATTTATAGGAGCTTGAGTCGGGACATCATATTTTATAAGACAAACTAAAATACTTTCACTATTTTTGATCTGAGAAAGTTATCATTTGCCTTTTGTAATAAGGGTTGAAAGATAATGGTTGAATTGAAGAGACTTAATTAATATTTTTTATTTAATGAAAATAATCGCCGTCATCCCTGCACGCTATGAAGCAAGCCGTTTTCCGGGGAAACTGATGCAAATTTTAGGAGAAAAGACCGTCATCACGACAACATATAACAATGTAGTGGAAACAGGGCTCTTTGATGAGGTTTTTGTCGCAACAGATTCTGAAATAATTTTGAATGAAATTGTGAAAAATGGTGGGAAAGCCGTTATGACAGGACCGCATGAAACAGGAAGTGATCGTATCGCTGAAGCTGTACAAAATATTGACTGTGATATTGTTATCAATGTCCAGGGTGATGAGCCATTCCTTAAGCTGGAGCCTTTACACCAACTGATTGAAGTTTTTAAAAAAGACAATCAGAAGGAAATTTCACTGGCCTCTTTGAAAATTCAGTTGTTTGAAAAAGAAGAAATTGAAAACCCCAATAATGTAAAAGTAATTACAGACAATAATGGTTTTGCCCTTTATTTCAGCCGGTCTGTAATACCTTTTCACAGAGAAGTTTCTTATGATATAAGCTATTTTAAACATATTGGAGTGTACGCTTTCAGAAAAGAAGCCTTGTTGCAGTTTTCAAAATTGGAAATGAAGCCCTTGGAAATATCAGAAAAGATAGAGTGTATCCGTTATCTGGAATATGGTATGAAAATCAAAATGATAGAAACCAATTTCGTAGGAGTAGGTATTGATACACCGGAGGATTTAGAAAAAGCAAGGAAATTAATTTGAAGCTAATTTAGAAATAAACAGCGTAATCGGAGATTTTATAATCCTACTTTTTCTCCTTTTTGCATTTTAGCCCAAATCCTCTTATATTTGAATTTATAAATAAAATTAATGAAGAAGTTACTGTTAGTATTTGGTTTGATATTTTCGCATTTGGCTTTTGCACAAACCGCAAAGGAAATTATAGACAAAAATATTGAATTATCGGGTGGATTAACCAATTGGAAACTTTTAAACTCAGTATTACTTCAAGGGAAAGTAGTGTTGGGAATTAAAGATGAATATCCGATAAAAATTTATCAGCAACGTCCGAATCTTACTAAAACATTGATTACAACCGGAGGTAAAGAAACTGCCATTGAAGGTTTTGATGGAACTAAAGGGTATGCTATGAATTATGCAGCCAATAAACTTCAGGAATATCCGGAATATGTGCCGGAAAGTTTTGATAACGATTTTATTGATTGGGAAAATAAAGGTTTTGCTGCCAAATACCTGGGAAAAGAAAAAGTAGGAGAGATCTATTGTCATAAAGTTGAGCTTACTAAAAATGTAAATAAGAATTTGTATTATTTTGATACCAACACTTATATGCTTTTAAAAGAGATTAAAAAAGATGAAACGGTAATATATTCCGATTATAGAAAAGTAGGAAGTCTTGTGATGCCTTTCAAAATTGAATCTTCTAGTACCAAAAAAGACGGTGACTATGTGATGTTATTTAACAAAATTGATGTCAATAAAGTTTTTCCGGCTAATATTTTTAAGTTTTAATTAATTACAGCTAAACTGTATAAAATTTATAAGAAATGAAAAATATTTTTTTAATGCTGCTTTCTTTAACTGCTTTTCTGCAAAGCTGCACCAATCAAAAAAGTGAAATTTCTAAAGCTAAAACCAAAGAACTTATGGGAAAAACAATATACGACTTCAAAGTCGAAAGCCTTGATGGTAAAGAAATCAATTTTGCAGATTTTAAAGGCAAAAAAATCCTTATTGTCAATACAGCTTCAGAATGTGGATTTACCCCTCAGTATGCAGATCTTGAAAAAGTATATGAGCAATACAAAGATAAATTGGTTATCGTGGGCTTCCCTGCCAATAATTTTGGAGGACAAGAGCCGGGAACGAATACAGAAATTGGAGCATTCTGCCAGAAAAATTATGGAGTAACATTTCCATTGGCAGCTAAAGTTTCTGTAAAAGGAGATGATACAGCACCAATTTTTAAATATTTAACAGAACAGGAGTTGAATGGAGTAAAGAATACGACTATTCTTTGGAACTTTACCAAATTCCTGATCGACGAAAACGGAAAACTGATTGATAGTTTTGTGAGTACAACAAAGCCCACAGATGAGGCTATTACAAAATATCTGAAATAAAGATAAAAAAAGCATATTTTTACAAAGTGGATGATGACATCCACTTTTTTTATTGTGTAATCAATACTGTATAACCATGAAGAAAATAATTTTTATTCTTTGCATTCTGTCTTCTTTTATGTTAGGATTTGCTTTTAAAGCGGTTACAGAAAATACATCTAATGACCTGAAGAGGGTCACCGGTATTGGCGGAATCTTTTTTAAATCTAAGGACCCTAAAAAAATGAGAGAGTGGTATAAAGACCATTTAGGGCTTAATACTAATGAATATGGAGCTGTTTTTGAATGGTATCAGGGAGCTGATAACTCTAAAAAAGGATTTAGCCAGTGGAGCCCTTTCAAAGAAAATACAAAATACTTCCTACCTTCCGAAAAAGATTTCATGGTTAACTATCGGGTAGAAAATCTTGAAAAGCTGGTTGAAGAACTGAGAAAAGAAAATGTAACGGTTGTTGATAAAATTGAAACCTATGAATATGGAAAGTTTATTCACATTATGGATCCTGAAGGCAACAAAATAGAGCTTTGGGAGCCTAATGATATTGAATATGAAAAATTAGGTCAAAGCATGGGAAGTAAAACCACAAAATAAATGATAACTACTTCCTCAGAAATCCATCATTCATTCGTTTTTTCTGCGAAACAAAAGATATTTCCCAGTTGAATGCTGGAGTAACCATTACTTTTTATTTTGGAAGAATTGATCATTGCTTTGGCCAGAACCTCGGTAGGTAAGGGCTTTTGACTTTCCAGCAAGCCAAATTTATTCGCAAACTTTATAATTCTACTTCCTAACACTTCTCCGGCTCTCCCAGAGTCTTTTCTTTCTAACATTCCCGGGTTGAAAATGGTGATTTTAGTGAAATGAAGTTGTTTTACTGCCTCTTCCAGCTCTCCTTTCATTTTTGAATAGAAGATTTTTGATGTCGGGTTTGCTCCGTATGCTGAAACCAGAATATAATCTTCAACATTATTTTCTTTGGCTGCTTTGGCAAATTCATATTGATAATCAAAATCTACTTTTTTCTGTGCTTCCTTACTCCCGGCATCTTTTAAAGTAGTTCCCAGACATGAAAATGCAACATCTCCTTTCACCATTCCTTTCCATTCTTCAGGTTTTTCAAAATTGACAACATGAACTTTAAGCCTTTCATTTTTAATATCAACAGGCTTTCGTACAAAAATATTTACTTCTTCAAAATCCTTGTCATTGAGTAACTGACTCACTAAATCTTTTCCTGTAGCGCCTGTAGCGCCGATTACTAAAGCTTTCATAACAATAAGGTTTGAAGGGTTGATATTTTCTTTCTTAAATTTACTAAATTTGGATAAAAGATAAAAGATAAAAGATAAAAGATAAAAGATAAAAGAATACTTTAAACATCTGAATCTATTCTCTAACTTCATTTATCATTAATTATAGTACTAATCACCTATTATTTTACTCATAAACAATGGATGCCAACGAAATATTAGACTATTGTCTTGCTAAAAAGGGCGTTACGGAAACTTTCCCTTTTGATAATGAAACACTTGTATTAAAGGTAGACACTAAAATGTTTTTATTGATGGGTCTTGAAAAACAGCCTCTGTCAATTAATGTAAAAACAGATCCTGAATGGAGTGCAGAGCTTCGGGAGCAGCATCCTCAAATTACAGGAGCCTATCATATGAATAAAACCCACTGGAATTCTGTCATGACAGATGGTTTAAAGAGAGACCTAATCCTTAAACTTATTGATCAGTCATATGATCTTGTTTTTAAGTCTTTAACTAAGAAAGCTCAAAATGCAGTGAATGATTCTTTGTAATGAGAAGATAAAAACTTCTTTAGGTATGAAATTTGTTGTCCATTACCAGTAAAATAAATAATAAACCAACATTAATAAAATAAAGAACAAATGAGAAATCACCTTTTATTATTCATGGCAGCTGGAACGCTAATGTTATCAAGCTGTAATAAGCCGGCACAAAAAGATAATACCGGTACTACTGAAACTCCTCCCGCAGCTACAGCTAATACAGAGGCATTTGACAATCTGAAATTAGAATTTTCAGGAACAGATAAGTTTATTATTAAAAATCCTAAATTCAAAGTAAGCTTGTATGGTGCAGATGAAAGACTAGCTGATGCTCCTGCAACATTGATTACTGAAAAAGAGTTTGAAGAAAAATCAGTTCCTTTTACTATTGATTTACCAGTGCCAAAAGATGCTGAAAGTAAAATTAACCCTAAACCTGCAGGACCTGTTAAATACTATGTCGCTGTAAGCTGGGATTCTGACGGAAATGGAAAAGCCGGTGAAAAAGGAGATATCTTTATCGATCATGATAAGCAGTTTCCTAACGTGAAATTAAATAACGAAACTCAGAAAGTTTATTTAAAAGTATTGAAATAAGCTTTCATAAGACTAAAAGATAAAATGGCTATTCAATGTTGAATAGCCATTTTTATTTTTTAAAACTTAAACTCTTGTGTTAACCTTTTATCTTCATCTAATCTTTCGATCAATTTTTCAAGACCTTCAAATTTGATTTCATCATGAAGAAAATCCCTGAATCTTACGGTGATTTTCTCGTCATAAATATTGTCATCAAAATCCAGAATGTAAACTTCAACAGTTAATTTTTCTCCATTGACTGTAGGATTAGTTCCGATACTCAACATTCCTTTATATTGGCGGCCTTTCACATCCACTTCAACAACGTAGGCTCCTTTTTTAGGAAGAAGTTTGATGGTTTCAGTATCAATGTTGGCGGTAGGATAGCCGATCGTTCTCCCGATTTTCTTTCCATGAACTACTGTTCCTGAAACAGAGTAGGAGTATCCCAACATTTCATTGGCTTCTTTAATATTTCCTGTCAAAAGAGCATTACGTACCTTCGTGGAGCTGATATTATTTTCGTGAATGTTAATAGCTTCCATTTGTTCCACTTCAAAATCCAATTCTTTGGATAATTTTACAAGAAGTTCAAAGTTTCCGCTTTTGTTTTTTCCAAAAGAGTGGTCGTAGCCTATAATAAGGTATTTAACATTCAGTTTGTCAATTAAAATCTGACGTACAAACTCTTCACCGGTTAAATTTCTGAATTCATCATCAAATTCTTTCAGGAATAAATGATCGATACTATATTTTTCAACCAGCTCTTTCTTCTCATCCAATGTGTTAAGAAGCTTTAAATCTTCATTAGGATTAAATATAAACCTTGGATGTGGCCAGAAAGTAAGAATGGCAGTCTCCAAATTGTTGGCTGCACCTACCTTTATCAGTTCATCAATAATACTTTTGTGCCCAAGATGTACTCCGTCAAACATACCTAAAGATAGTGCTAAAGGCTTCTGAGAGGAATAATCTTTAAAATTTTTGAAAACTTTCAAAACGAAGAAATTTTTGATTGCAAATATAGATATAATGTAACAATCTATCAACATAACAATGACCCAATATTTACAATAGGAAAAATGATTGGGACATTGATCAATTCTCACATTAGTAAATTTGTAAAAAGCATGATAAAAATCTTTTTTTTACCAATTGTGGGTTTATGAAGAATCACTATATTTGCACCAAGAAAAAATTTAGCAATGGCAAACCAAATTAAAGGTAAAATTTCTCAAATTATTGGTCCGGTAATCGACGTTGTCTTCACAGATGTGGAATCTGTTCCATCAATCTATGATGCGTTAGAAATTACAAAAGAAAACGGTGAAAAAGTAATCTTAGAGGTAGAACAACATATTGGCGAAGATACAGTAAGATGTATTGCAATGGACGCTACAGATGGTCTTAAAAGAGGGCAGGAAGTAATTGGATACGGAAATCCTATTACAATGCCAATTGGAGAGGCTGTAAACGGAAGACTTTTCAACGTAGTTGGGGATGCTATCGACGGGCTTCAAAATATTTCTAAGGATGGAGGTCTTCCAATCCACAGAGAAGCTCCAAAATTTGATCAACTTTCAACTTCTGCAGAAGTTTTATTTACAGGTATTAAAGTAATCGACTTAGTTGAACCTTACGCAAAAGGAGGTAAAATTGGTTTGTTCGGTGGTGCCGGTGTAGGTAAAACAGTATTGATCCAGGAGTTGATTAACAATATTGCAAAAGGACACGGAGGTCTTTCTGTATTCGCCGGAGTAGGTGAAAGAACGAGAGAAGGAAATGACCTTTTAAGAGAGATGTTGGAATCTGGAATTATCAAGTATGGTGACGATTTCATGCACTCTATGGAAAACGGAGGTTGGGATCTTTCTAAAGTAGACTTAGAGGCTATGAAAGATTCTAAAGCTGCATTCGTTTTCGGACAGATGAACGAACCACCAGGTGCAAGAGCTAGAGTAGCACTTTCTGGTCTTACATTAGCTGAGTACTATAGAGATGGTGGAGAAAGCGGACAAGGTAGAGATGTACTTTTCTTCGTAGACAACATCTTCCGTTTTACACAGGCTGGTTCTGAGGTATCTGCACTTCTTGGTCGTATGCCATCAGCGGTAGGTTACCAACCAACTCTTGCTTCTGAAATGGGTGCGATGCAGGAAAGAATTACTTCAACTAAAAATGGTTCAATTACTTCAGTACAGGCGGTATACGTACCTGCGGATGACTTAACTGACCCGGCTCCTGCAACAACGTTTGCTCACTTGGATGCAACAACGGTACTTGACAGAAAGATTGCTTCATTAGGTATTTACCCTGCGGTAGATCCACTAGCATCTACTTCAAGAATCCTTGCTCCTGAAGTTATCGGTCACGATCACTACAACTGTGCTCAAAGAGTAAAAGAAATCCTTCAAAGATACAAAGCACTTCAAGATATTATCGCGATCCTTGGTATGGAAGAACTTTCTGAAGAAGATAAATCAGTTGTTTACCGTGCAAGAAAAGTTCAGAGATTCTTATCTCAGCCTTTCCACGTAGCAGAACAGTTTACAGGTATCCCAGGATCATTAGTTGATATTAAAGATACAATCAAAGGATTCAACATGATTATGGACGGTGAATTAGATCACCTACCGGAAGCTGCTTTCAACTTGAAAGGAACTATTGAAGAAGCTATTGAGGCAGGACAAAAAATGTTAGCTGAAAACGCTTAATAAATTAGACATAAAGATAGCAGATACCAGACATGAGACTTTAAGGTTGTCTGAAATCTGAAATCTGAAATCTTCAAATCTAAATTAAAATGAATATAAAAATTTTAACACCAGAATATGTAGTTTTTGAAGGAGAAGTAGACTCAGTATTATTGCCTGGAAAGAATGGTGAATTTCACATCATGAAAAACCACGCAGGAATTGTTTCTTCTTTAATCGGAGGTGAAGTAAAGCTTTTTACTAACTCTGTTGGTGAGGCTTTTACTAAAAATTTCACTAAAGAAACTGGAAAAGACTCTGTTTTTGCTTATAAGATCAAAAGCGGTGTTGTAGAATTTAATCATAATAAAGGAATCATCCTTTGTGAATAATTAAATGAAAAGCTAAATATATTTTCAAGAAAGTGTAACTTTGTGTTACACTTTTTTTATGCCATGTAATAATCTGATTCTATGAAGAAAAGTATAATCATATTCTTTACAGTTCTGGGAACCCTCCTCAATGCTCAGAATATTAAAACCAAAAGAGGAATTATTAATTTAGATGGAATTCCGGTTGCAAAAATCTCCCACAAATCCAGTGAATATACTTTCATGGATTTAAAGGAAACACCCCTGTATACCATAAAGTTTATCGATAAAAGCGTCGTCGATTCTGTAAGAGACAGTTATATTCAAGTCAACAGGGTATACAACAGAGATAAGACAATTGAACTTGATTATATCTCCCCATCTGCATTTTCAGGAGAAGAGAAATCTGCGGTATATACTTCTATAAAAGGATTAAAAATCATTGATAATAAAGGAGTCAATGTGAAAAATCTGGATGAACTTTTTGCCAATGCTCCCAAGAGAAAACTGGATTCTAAAACGAAAGAAGGCTATACCATTAAAACCAAAATTGATAAAATGAATATTGAAGTCAATAAGGTTGGCGAAATTTTAAGTAATGGGGTTCCTGTGGGATACTTTACTAACTTGCCTGTAAGTTTTGGGTCCGATGACACCATCATGGATAAAAGTTTTATCGATATTGAAATCTATGATGCCAAGAGTAAGTATATCGGAAAATACATTACCACTACAAAGCAATTAAAAACAGCCGGAGGAAAGACTTTTACTATTTATAGAGAAATGTCAGGAAGAGCATCTATTTTAAAATTCCCAACCTATAAGGCGCTTGCAGAACGTATTGCTATTATGGATCCCAATTTTATTAAAATTCAGGAAAAAGTGTCAGTAGGGCCAGTTGTAAAAGAACAACCTCATTAAGTACACCAATAGGTTCGGGCTTTAGTTGGTTTATAATGATATTCGGATTCAAATTGATTTTAGCCCAAGAAGAATAAACTTAGAAATCTATCTTCAGAGTTTTTTAAATATATGAGAAAGGTTATATTCAATAGAGATGGGCTTTAGCCCGTTTATTTAAAAATAAAATTCTATCGGCTTTAGCCAACACATAATGAAAAAGTCAAAATCCTATATTTTCACTTTTATTTCATATTTTCAAAAATCCTGGTCAGAAAACGAAATCATTTTATAAACTCAAAATCACTCCATTTTCCTTCAATTGTTGCATTGGTTTTGAGAACCAGAATAATTCAAAATCCTCAAATTTTTCTTCAAATTGAGTTTTAAGTTGTTGAGCTGTAGGTTTTTTTGAACTTTCTACTGAATTTTCTTCCAGTACATTTATTAACCATTCTGCTTTATCTTGTTCCAGTTCAACCTTCACAATATTGGTTTTTAAGTGGAATGTAAGAAGTGTATACGTACCAGAATATTTCTTTTTATTTTTTATGCGATTCTCAGCGATTACATTTTTAGTTAAAAAAATGATTTTTGAATTTCCTTTGAAGTTGAGCTGATGATCTTCCAGGAGGCAGTCATGAATATAATCAGAATGAATACTTGTTCTCGGAATTTTAAAATCGAACCATTCCTGAAGAGGGATTTCAAAATTAACTCCGTGCATATAATTAAAGAGGGACTTCTTTAGCCCGAAGCTGAATTTGTTATGATCAATTCCTGTTTTATCTTTAAAGTCTATATCGTTGTTTGCAAATTGGATCTCTTGCTTCGCAGGGATTACTCCAAAATCTTCAGGGCTCATACCGACTGGTGAATGGGCAGTCATGGCAAATTGATGCCAGAACCCACTTTGAAGAACTCCCATTTCAAACATCTGGCGAACCATTTCCAATGAGTCTACAGTTTCCTGAACGGTTTGGGTAGGGTAGCCGTACATCAGATAAGCGTGAACCATAACCCCTGCTTCTGTAAAATTTCTTGTTACTTTAGCAACCTGTTCTACGGAAACTCCTTTAT
The DNA here is from genome assembly GCA_963518055.1 of uncultured Chryseobacterium sp. Taxonomy (GTDB): domain Bacteria; phylum Bacteroidota; class Bacteroidia; order Flavobacteriales; family Weeksellaceae; genus Chryseobacterium. The sequence goes on along the minus strand of CAUQIC010000012.1, from coordinate 49,507 downwards.
CTATTAATTTTAATAATCTGTCACTGGCCACCTCCAGCCCTCCGGAAACAGCAACACAACCAGAAAGTTTTAAAAGGTAACAGAGATCTCTGGTAAAACTTTTTTCAAAACGAATGTTGGTCCACCAGGTGACAACAAGATTTCTACGAAGTATTTCCAGAGCAACCTCCCTCATCAGTGCAGGAGGAGCGGCTTCATCAACAAAATGGAAACCTGTTTCACCCGTTGTTCTGATGAGCTCTTCCATTCTGTCGACCAGAATTTTGGCAGAGATAGGTTCATAGATTTTAATATAATCCAGTGAAATATCACAGAAAGTGCATTTTCCCCAGTAGCATCCATGGGCCATAGTCAATTTGTTCCATCTTCCGTCACTCCATAAGCTGTGCATGGGGTTGGCAATTTCAATAACTGAAATGTATTGATCTAGTTTTAAATCGATATAATCCGGAGTTCCAATATCAGCTTGTTTATAATCATGTTTCTTGGAATTATTTTTGTAAACAACTTCCTCATTTTCGATTAAAAAGGTTCTCTTGTATTCTGGGTTTTCTCGAGAATAAATGACATTTTCACAAAGAAGCTCAAGAGGAACTTCACCATCATCTAAGGTAATAAAATCAAAAAATTCAAAAACTCTTTTATCTTTAACCTCTCTTAATTCTGTATTTGGAAAACCACCACCCATGGCAATTTTGATGTGAGGATAATTCTTCTTTATAAATTGAGCACATTTGAAACCCGAATATAAGTTTCCCGGAAAAGGTACGGAGAAACATACTAGCTTTGGCTGTACTGCCTCTATTTTTTCATGGAGAATTTTTAAAGTAAAATCATCGATAAATGTTTGCTCACCGGATAATTTTAAATATAATTCATCAAACGAATTGGCACTTTTCCCTAAACGCTCTGCATATCTGCTGAAACCGAAATCTGCATCAACATTTTCCACAATATAATCTGATAAATCTTCCAGATATAATGTTGCCAAATGCTTGGCCTTATCTTGTAAACCCATATTTCCAAAAGCGAATTCCATATCATCCAATTGGTTGAAACGGGAAGCTTCGGGAAGAAAATTCATACTACAGATTTGTCGGGCAAGTGTGGGAGTCTTACCTTGTAAAAAAGGAATAACCTGATCTATTGTTTTTAGATATTCTTCTTTAAGGGCAAAAATTCTCTGTGAGTTTTCAGAGATATGGTGAAGATCAATTTCTTTATTGAAAACCTTCTGAATTCCGTCTTTTGAAAATAATTCCAAAATAACATCAATCCCCAAATCAACCTGATAACTGGAAATATTTTTGGTATTTAAAAATCCTTTAATATAAGCTGTTGCAGGATAAGGGGTATTCAGTTGCGTAAAAGGCGGAGTAATAAGAAGCAGGTCTTTCAACAGAAATTTTTTGCAAAGTTATTCTAAAGTTTTTTTAGAAAAAAATTTTTTGACCTGATTATAGACAATGAAGAAGTGCTTTGAAATAATGTACTATAGGTCCAGTTATTCAATTACTATCAATTGACATTTGAAAGTATATATTTCTATTTTTTTTATATATTGTATTATAGATTTTCCATTGTCTTCTTTAAAAATTTGAAAATCAAAATAAAACACAATTTCTAAAAAATGTCTAAAGAAACCGCTTCATTAATCAACTATTTTAAAAGTTTCATTCCTCTTTCAAAAGAAGAAATTGAAGTATTGGATGAAAGAATTACAGAAAGGAGGATCAAACGAAAGCAATTCATACTACAGGAGAATGAAATATGCCGATATTATACATTTGTAGTTTCAGGATGTTTTAAAATGTACAGTGTAGATAACAATGGAGAAGAACATAACCTTCAGTTTGCGTCAGAAAACGATTGGATTGTTGATATAGATAGCTTTCACAATAAAAAGTCCAGCAAACTATTTATCATTGCTTTGGAAAATTCTATTGTACTGCAAATTGAAAAAAATGATCTTTGGTACCTTTATACCTATTATCCGAAGTTTGACAGAAACTTTAGAGTGATTATCGAAAATAAATTCATTGAGCTCCAAAATAGAGTATTGCAGAATATAAGTGCAACAGGCAATGAAAAATATGAATTCTTTCTCAGGCAATATCCTCAGTTGGCCAATCGTCTTTCTAATGTAGAGATCGCTTCCTATCTTGGGATAACCCCTCAGTTCCTTAGTAAAATCCGACAAAAAAGGATAAAAGGCTAACTACTTTATAGCTTAAGATTAAACTAGTTTAATCATTTGTCTTATCAAATGTCAAGATGATTTCTTAAACTAGTTTACTGTTTTTTCATAGTATTTCCAGGTAACTTTGACTTATACAAATAACAAAAAAATAAAAAAATGGAAACATTGAAAAAAGTGGCTGTTATTGGCCTTGGAAATATCGGAAAAGCGATAGCTGATGATTTAGTAAAGAATAATCAACACGTGATTGTTGCAACAAGAAATAATGAAGAAGCTAGTCAATTTGCAGAACAATCTGCAGGATTTGCCCAGAGTATGAATATCGATCAGGCTATTAAGACTGCAGATATCATTATCCCGGCAATAGGGTTTGGAGCTTTTAAAGACTTTTTTAATGATTATGGAAATACATTGAATGGTAAAATAATCATTGATGTTTCAAATCCTATCGCTCCGGATGGAAACGGAGGATTTAAAAAAATTATTGGTGAAAAAGAATCTGCCGGAGAGCTGAACAAGGTAATTTTACCTCAGGGAGCCCAATTGGTAAAGGCTTTTGGAACTCTTGGGGCAGGAAGCCTTTCAGGGGCTTCAAATAGAAATCCTGAAAAAGCAGTATTGTTTTATGCATCTGATGACTCATCAATCAATAATGATATTGAGACTCTTATTCAAAATGCAGGATTTGATCCTTTAAAAGTAGGGGGTATTGATCAGTCAATTCGAATTGAAGTTTTTGGTGATTTGCATGAGTTTGGTGCACTGGGCAAAACGGTGAGTCTTTCGGAGGCGAAATCAAAGCTTTAAAATGATTATCATTTAAAAACTAAATGCCGGACTATTTCACAGTCCGGCATTTATATTTATATAAGTTAAAAGCGAAATTTTTTAGATAAGACTCGCTTTCTTTTGATTTCCAATGACGTTAAGTGTTACTCCAAGAAGAATCAATGTAATTCCTATAGATAAATTGGTTGTAAACCTTTCATTAAACATAAATACACTTACCATTACGGCAACTACCGGCTCCAGCGCACCCAATATAGCAACTGGTGTCGAGCCAATACTTTTAATAGCATATACAAGACATAAACTGGAAATAACCGTAGTAAGGAACGCAAAAATAAGAAAGTTTATAAAAACGTTTATTGATGGAATGATAAATGACTGATGGCCTACAATTGATTTTGTCATGAAAAACAGAGACGTAAAAAGCATCGAGTAAAAAGTAAGCTTAAACCCTGAAACTTTGAGTTTTGATTTGTTGACAATCACCATATAAAGGGCATAAAACAATGAGCTGAGCATTACAATCCCTAACCCTGCAAAATTAATTTCGAAACCATTGCCTTTCAGACATAAAACGATGACTCCGGCAAAAGCAAGAAACAATGATATAATGGATAATCTGGTGAGTCTTTCTTTATAAAAGAAAAACATAATCAGGGCTACAATGACCGGATAGATAAATAATACCGTAGAGGCAATTCCCGGACTAAGAAAATCATATCCTATAAATAGAAATTCAGAAGAAAGGGCATAACAACTTCCCAAAATAGCTAATATAAAGGCTTCCTTTTTATTGATTTTAAAATTTTGTTTAGAATATATAAGATAGGCGCCTAATATGAGAGCAGAAAAGAAAAATCTGTAGAACAGTGTAATATCCATTGAAAAATGAGCCTGCTTGATCGGCAGGATAAAAATCGGAATCAATCCGTACGAAACGGCCGACAGAACCCCTAATAAATAACCCCTAAGTTTCATTTGATTTTTTGTAGTTTATAGTTTTTAAATAAAAAAACCACTGAGCTAATCAGTGGTTTCTTGTATTGTTATGAATTAAATCGGTTTAAAACTTAATCCTTGTTCCTGCAGTAATAATTGTTCCTGCTCTTTATAGTAACCACTTACTAGTTTGTCATGAATTCCTTCAAATGCAGCCAGAGTTTCATTAATCTCTGCATCTGTATGAGAAGCGGTAGGAATCAGTCTTAAAAGAATCATTCCTTTTGGAATAACAGGGTAGACGACTACCGAAGTGAAAATACCATAGTTCTCTCTCAGATCTTTTACAAGAAGAGTAGCTTCTACAGGAGTTCCCTGCATCATTACCGGAGTTACACAAGTATTGGTATCACCAATATTGAATCCTCTTTCTTTTAAACCACTTTGTAATTTTTCAACATTTTCCCAAAGTTTAGCTTTGATTTCAGGTCTTGATCTCAATAGCTCTAATCTTTTCAAGCCTCCGATTACCATTGGCATAGTAAGAGATTTTGCGAAAATTTGTGATCTCAGGTTGAATTTCAGATATCTGATGATTTCTTTATCTCCTGCAAGGAATGCTCCGAAACCGGCCATTGATTTTGCAAAAGTAGAGAAGTATACATCGATTTGATCATTACAGTCCTGTTCTTCACCCACTCCGGCACCTGTTGTACCAAGAGTACCAAATCCGTGAGCATCATCTACTAAAAGTCTGAACTGATATTTTGATTTCAGGTCACAAATTTCTTTGATTTTTCCCTGTTGTCCTCTCATCCCGAAAACTCCTTCAGTGATTACTAAAATACCACCTCCGGTTTCTTCTGCAACTTTCGTCGCTCTCTGAAGATTTTTCTCAAGACTTGCCATGTCATTATGCTTATAGGTAAATCTTTTACCTGAATGAAGTCTTACTCCATCCACGATGCAGGCATGAGAATCCATATCATAAACAATTACATCATTTCTGCTTACCAAAGCATCAATGGTAGATACCATTCCTTGATACCCGAAATTTAATAAATATGCTGATTCTTTTTTTACGAAATCTGCCAATTCTCTTTCTAACTGAAGGTGTTGATCAGTTTCTCCTGACATCGCTCTTGCTCCCATCGGATAGAACATTCCGTATTCTGCAGCCGCTTTTGCATCCGCTTCAATTACTTCAGGATGATTACACAATCCTAAATAGTCATTGGCACTCCAGAAAATTACTTCTCTACCCTGAAACTGCATTCTAGGGCCAATAGGACCCTCTAATCTTGGGAAAATAAAATATCCTTCTCCATAATCTGCAAATTGTCCAAGAGGTCCTGGATTTTCTTTTATTCTTTCAAAAATATCCAACATGTTTCGTAATTTTTAAGTAATAAAGCCTTTTTTGTAGAAGACGCAAAAGGCTTTATGTATATTGTGATTTTATTTGTTCTTATTTGATAAACTCCGTTTTGAAAACTTCGTCGTAATTGTGAACACAATTGTTAACAAACCCCTGTTCGGCCATCCATTTATCACTGTATACCTTAGTGATGTACCTTGAACCGTGATCAGGGTATATTAAAACAACCATATCATTTTCAGTGAGCTCATGAGATTGTGCATATTGCATAAGGCCCTGCGTTACCGCTCCGGTAGTATATCCACCCATAATAGCTTCTTTCAATGCTATTTCACGGGTTCTGTACGCAGACATTTCATCGTTGACTCTTACAAACTCATCTACCTTGTCGAAAAGAAGGGCTGCGGGAATTAAGTTTTTCCCCATTCCCTCAATCTGATAAGGATGCACATCTTCTTTATGGATTTCTCCGGTTTCGTGAAAACTTTTTAATATAGATCCATCTGCATCCACCCCAATAATTTTAATATCCGGGTTTTTCTCCTTCAAAAACTTTGCTGAACCAGATAAAGTACCTCCTGTTCCGGTGCAGGCAAAAAGGTGTGTGATCTTACCTTCTGTCTGTTCCCAGATTTCAGGACCTGTAGTCTGATAATGGGCATCAATATTCAGTTCATTAAAGTACTGATTGATGTAAATAGAATTGGGAGTCTCCAAAGCGATTCTTTTCGCTACTTCATAATAAGATCTAGGATCATCCGCAGGCACATTGGCAGGACATATATAAACAGTAGCTCCTAAAGCCTTAAGATAAGCGATCTTTTCAGGTTTTGTTTTATCGCTTACCGCGAGAATACATTTATATCCCTTAATGATACATACCATGGCAATAGAGAACCCAGTGTTCCCGGAAGTTGTTTCTACAACTACAGAATCTTCTTTTAATAAACCTTTTTTTTCTGCGTTTTCTATAATATGAAGAGCGATTCTATCTTTGGTGGAATGTCCAGGATTATATGATTCTAACTTGGCATAAACGGTTGCTGGAATATCTTTTGTGACAGTATTTAGCTTCACCATAGGAGTATGTCCTATTAGGCCAAGGATATTATCGTAAACATTACTCATTATTTGTTATTTTCAATAAAAATCTGACTGCAAAAATACAAAAAAATAAATAATTACTAAACTTTTGTTTGATTTCTAGAGGCTCGTTTTGTAAAAATTTATTTTCAGGTTTACAGTTTCAGCAGGAGTTTAATCACAAATTCCACGCCACTTTTTTAAATTTTGTTAAAAACAATATAAAATAATATAAAAGCCCTATTTTCGCATAATTGATTTAATACTATGAAAAATTGGACTTTTAGGCAATGGAACACCGTTCTAGGATGGGTGATTTTCGTCATTGCATTTTTCACGTACTTGTCCACCATAGAACCCAATTTCAGTTTTTGGGATTGTGGCGAGTACATTTCTTCTGCAGTAAAACTTGAAGTAACACACGCTCCGGGAGCCGCTTTATTTCAAATTGTGGGCGCTGTGGCGGCCATGTTTGCATTAGGGAAAGGCGAAAATTACTCCATCGTAATCAACGCGATGTCTGCATTGTTCAGTGCGCTGACTATTTTATTTTTGTTTTGGACGATCACCCATTTGGTGAGAAGACTTTTAAACAAAGATTTTGAAGAAATTACTAAACATCAGGAAATTTCTATTTTATTTGCAGGAGCAGTAGGAGCACTCTGCTTCACATTCTCAGATACATTCTGGTTTTCTGCAGTAGAAGGAGAGGTATACTCGATGGCTTCAATGTTCATTGCTCTTTTGGTCTGGTTGATTACGAAATGGGAAAATGAGTATCAGGCAGCAGACAGTGAAAGATGGATTATCCTTATTTTCTTCATTTTAGGACTTTCAGTTGGGGTACACATGATGTGTATGCTGGCAACTCCTATGGTATGTCTTATATACTATGCAAGAAATTATAAGTTTACCTGGAAAAACTTTATCTGGGCGAATCTTATTACATTGGGAATTTTAATTGTTGTTTTTAAAATTATTTTCCCTTTAATCATGACTATGTTCGGAAGATTAGAGATTTTCTTTGTAAATGGTCTTGGACTTCCTTTCCACTCAGGAACTATTGTAGCATTTATTCTGATGACTGCAATCAGTTATTTTATCATTAAATACGCGAGAAGAACTCAAAAAAAACTATACCAGACGATGGCTTTATCGGTGGTATTTATGATTATTGGTTTCTCTTGCTGGATGGTAATTCCGATCAGAGCCAATGCAAATCCACCAATGAACCTTAACGATCCGGATACTGCAATTGGGATGTTGGATTATTATAACAGAGAGCAGTATGGAGACTGGCCAACAATCTATGGACAGAATTATACCGCATTTCTTGATGCTAATGGAATTGAAAAGAATGAAGACGGAAGCTTTAAAACACAAAAAACCGGTGAAATCTACGAAAAAGACGAAAAAACCGGAACCTATAGAAAAACAGGAGACCGTTTTAATTATGTATTCAGTAAGTCTCAGGTAAGTCTTATGCCTAGAATGTTTAATGAGGATAAAAGTGTAATGGCCAATTACATTTCAATGTATGGAGCCCCTGATTTTACATTCAATTATGCTAATGAAGATGTTGCGGACAACCCACAGGCGAAGCAGATTTTTGATGAATTGAGAACAAAGTATGAAGATAAATCGATTACAGCAGCAGATTATTTGAAGGTAAAACCTTATAATCTGATCAATGTTCAAAAGCCTTCATTGCTTCAGAATATGGATTATTTTATTTCTTTCCAGAACGGATATTATTTTGTGAGATATCTGATGTGGAACTTCGTAGGAAGACAGAACGATCTTGAAGGAAATATGGAAAGTACCAATGGAAACTGGATTTCAGGGATTCCTTTTATTGATAATATTATCGTTGGAAATCAGGATAAAATGCCTGCTAAATTTAATAATGAAAGCACTGTTAAGTTTTTCTTCCTTCCATTAATCTTAGGTCTTATCGGATTCTTTTTTCAGTTGAACAGAGACTTTGGAAGGTTCTACGCATTATTATCTTTATTCATTATAACAAGTGTTGGAATTATTTTCTACACAGGGGTAAAACCTTTTGAACCAAGAGAAAGAGATTATGCAATGGTAGGTTCATTCTATGCATTTGCGATCTGGATCGGGTTGGGAGCAGGAGCTATTTTATGGTTCTTACAATCAAAAATAAAATCTAACGGGGCTAATATTGCTTTAGGAGTGGTTTTATTAGGAGTCCCTTTTATGATGGGCTTCCAGAACTATAATGTACATGACAGAAGTAATAGATATACAGCCTATGATTATGCTTATTCTGTGCTAAAATCATTACCCAAGAATGATATTTTATTCGTGTATGGAGATAATGATACCTATCCGGTTTGGGCTATCCAGGAGACGGAAAGATTCAGAGATGATGTGAAAGTAGTCAACTTTACGCTGGCTTCAACTCCATGGAACTTAGACCAGGTGAAAAGAAGAACCTATAATGCAATGGGAATTCCAAGCCAGCTGACTCATGAAGATTATAGAGATGGTGTAAATGATCAGATCTATATGATGAAGAAAGAAGATTGGGAAGGAGTTTTCTCTATGTTGAAAGAACAGGGGGCTCCTGAAACTGAATTCCAGTCATTCAGAAAGTATCTTACTCAAGATTCTCTTACCTTAAAGCAAGCCATTGATTTTATTAAATTCAAGTCTCCGGAAAAAGATCAGTTATTGAAAATGTACTTTGGAGAAGAGAAATATGAAAAATATAATATTCTTCCGGTTAATAAATTCATTCTTCCGGTGAATAAAGAAAATGCATTAAAAGCAGGAATCATCAATCAGGCAGATCTTCCGAATGTAGTGAATCAGATCATGATTACTTATAAAGGAAATACATTGTATAAAAACAATCTGATTTTATTGGATATGTTGGCAAACTTTGACTGGAAACGTCCGATTAACTTCTCTTCAGGAGGAATTTATGATAATGAAAATATTTTCTACCTTAATGAATATCTTCAGTTTGATGGTTTCAGTTACAGATTAATTCCAATCCACACGCCTCAGACTGCTGACGGTGATATGGGAAGAGTAGATCCAAATTCTCTTTATAATGTGGTGAAAAATTTCAGATGGGGGAACTTTAAAGATTTAAATGCTCATTTTGATGAAACAGCTACCTCCAATATCATCAGCTACAGAATGTCAGCAAGCAGAGCCGCTTCAGCATTAGCATTGAGTGGACAGAAAGCGAAAGCCCTAGAATTGCTTGATTTGGCAGCGAAAGAAATTCCGGCTGAAAAATACAACGATCCACGTTCATTGAGTTCTATTGTTTCTGGATATATTATTGCAGGTCAGGAACAGAAAGGTCTTCAATTGGCAGAAGTACTTAAAAAAGGAATTTTTGAAGAGTATGACTACTATTTCAGTCTTTCAAAAGCTGATCAAAGCTATCTGAGAAGACAAATGAGAACGAAACCAATGGAATATTCGCTTGTTGTTTCTGCCGTTACAGATGCTTACACCAGAATCGGACAGAAAGAAAAAGCCTATGCATATTTGGTAAAATCCATTGAGCCGATCGATAAGAAGTTCAATGCTTTTGTAAAAGATCTGCAACAAATGGGGAAAGAGAAAGCAATGAAAGAATCGGAAGAGGTTCAGAAAATCACTCCTTTCTATCAGTATATGTTTGATGTGATGGAGCCTTTTGATTCTACTTATTCAAAAGAAAAAGAAAATCAGATCACTTCAGCTATTATCAAAGCAACACAATAAAATACTTTAAAACGGAACTTCGGTTCCGTTTTTTTATTATTGGGAATCCTGAATTTTAAGATTATATTTGTGAAACTTAAAAATACATAATGCTTGACACAAATAACAAAAAGTTCCCCATTTATGCTGTAATCTTTACGGTTGCTTTTAAACTGCTTTTTTTATTGACACATTATATTCAGGAAGATGCTTTTATTACCTGGAGAGTTGCTCAGAACTTATTGGACTATGGAGTAATCGGCTTCAACGGGGATACTAAGATATCAGCTTCTACTACTCATTTATATGTTTTTGTGTCCTATCTTTTCAATCTGGTTTTTGGCAAAGAAAACTTTATTGAACCTCTTTTAATTTTCAATTCAATACTTTTTACTATAGGGACGTTACTATTGTCTCATTTGCTTCTTAAAAACCCTTTACAGAAAGCCATTTTTATATTTTTAATAGGAATTCTTCCTCCGGCCATTAAAATTTCTATCCTGGGAATGGAGTATGGGATCCTGTTTTTCCTGGAAATGTGTCTGCTGTATTATGGTTTTCATAAAGGAAAAAAATGGATCTTGACCCTTCTTCCGGTTTTAATTATGTTCACAAGGATTGACACTGTGATTTTCTTAGGAGTTGTATTTCTTGTAGACTTATTTTGGAATAAAAAAATCAGATGGAATTATGTTTTTGGTGGAGTTTGGGGCGTTTTACTCACGGTTGCTTTTAACTGGTTCTATTTTGGAGAACTGGTTAATAACACGATTACAGCAAAGAAATTGTTGTATGAGCACAGTTTTACGCTTCAACAAAACATAGACTATTTCCTGGTAAGTTTTGGAAACTTTTGGGGAATGTTAAAGATGCCCGGAAGTTTTAACCCGATAACCATTATCGTGTTGATCTTTGAATTAGTTTGCTTTATATATCTTATAAGACAAAGACAGAACAGAAATTATTTCCTGTGGATGATCTTTATTTTCGGGTGGACAAAACAGATTATTTTTCTCTCTCAAAAAAGTTTATTTGACTGGTACTACTGGGTTCCGCAGCTTTTACTTTTTGTGCCTGTGCTGGTATTCGTATTAGAGCAAAAAGTAAAGAGAAATGTATGGCTGTCTCTACTGGTTGTCTTTTATATTCTTCCAATGCTGGCTTTTCAAACTATTCATGCTATTGCGACCGGAAATGGTGAATGGAATTACCGCAGAACGATCGGTGTATTTTTAAACCAATATGAAAAGGATAAAAAACAATGGATCTTATTGGAACCTGCCGGCTATATCCCTTATTTTTCAGGATTAAAAACCATTGATGAAGTAGGATTAGTAGACAAACAGATTCAGGAAGAAATTAAAAAAGATAAAAAGAATTACTGGATCAACACCGTAAAAAACAGAAAACCAAAATACCTGCTTTCCTATAAAAATCTATATGAAGGAAATAACGCTGATGCTTTTTACTACCAGACTCATTATAAGATTTTAAAAGAGTTTAGAGTAAAAGATCACCTTAAAAGTGATAACAAAATTCTGGAGAAAATCTACCATTTGAAGCCTTCGGGAACAGATTATAATTTGTACATAAGGATAGATTAAAAGATTAGCGGACATAAGCTGCTGGAAGAAATATTCTCCAACTAATAAAATAAAAACTAACCTATGAAATATTGTGCTTTTCTCCGTGGGGTCAACGTAAAAGGAACAAATATGAAAATGGCCGATGTCTGTCAGGTTTTTAAGGAGGCCGGCATGAAAGAAGTGGGCTCAATTCTAGCCTCCGGAAATATTGTTTTTTCTTCAGATAAAACTGCCGATGATTTAAAAATTATTCTTGAGAAAGCAATGTCAGATTACTTTTCCTACGAGGCTTTTTTGTTTATAAAATCTCAGGATGAAACAGAAATTTTCTGGAAGAGTATTCCTTTTGAAAAGAATGAAGATTTTCATATCTATGCTTTTGTAGGGCTTCCCGGAGTAGAAAAAGTCTTAATGGGAGAGTTTGAAAAAGCAGATCAGGCTGACAATGAAAAAGTTGAAATTGTTGACGATATATTTTACTGGCAGGTTCCGAAAGGAAGTACTTTAGATTCCACTTTTGGAAAAATATTAGGCAAGAAGAGCCTCAAAGATCAGTTGACCAGCAGGAATGTCAATACATTTGAGAAGGTTTTGAAAAAAATGAGGTAGGATCCAGGTTATAGCACGTACGGAATTTGAAAAATCTGTATTGCTAATAGAATAAAAGAAATTATATAATTCAATAGGAACGGGCTTTAGCCCGTTCTTTTTTATTGAAAATCCATTGGCTTCAGCCAAAATTTAAAATATCTTCCCCCATACCTCATATCCCGTATCTGCATTACCCAATTCCAACTCTCTCCCCAAATAATTTCCAAGTCTGAAACTTTCTCAGTATTTTTACTGAACTTTTTAATTATAACAAAATGATTCAGTATTTAGATAATATTTCGCACAAAGATTCAAAGAACTTTTTCCTCATTGCCGGACCTTGTATTATTGAAGGAGAAGATATGGCACTTAGAATTGCAGAAAAAGTTATTAATATCACAGACAAATACAATATCCCATATATTTTCAAGGGAAGTTTCAAAAAGGCCAACAGAAGCCGTGTGGATTCTTTTACATCAATTGGTGAAGAAAAATCTCTTGAAATCCTTAAAAAAGTAGGAGAGACCTTCAACATACCCACAACAACGGATATTCATGAAAATGAGCATGCCGCATTAGCCGCACAATATGTTGATGTTCTTCAGATTCCGGCTTTTCTGGTACGCCAGACTGATCTTTTGGTGGCAGCTGCAAAAACCGGAAAATGTGTTAGCTTGAAAAAAGGACAGTTCCTTTCTCCGGAGGCCATGAAGTTTGCGGTTCAGAAAGTAACGGATTCTGATAACCAGAAGGTAGCCATTATCGAGAGAGGGAATTCTTTTGGATATACCGATCTTATTGTGGATTATAGAGGAATTCCTACCATGAGAGAATATGCTCCCGTTATTCTGGATGTTACTCATTCTTTACAACAGCCCAATCAAAGCTCAGGAGTTACAGGAGGAAGACCTGAACTGATTGAGACCGTTGCTAAAGCAGGAATTGCAGTAGGAGCAGATGGAATTTTCATTGAAACACACCCCACTCCTGAAACAGCATTGTCTGATGGAGCCAACATGTTAAGACTGGATTTATTAGAAGATTTACTACAAAAATTAACAAGAATTAGAGAATCGATTTTGTAATTGTTAAAAAAACATTAATTTTAGAAATTCTAAAATATTTCTTTTGAAAAAACTAGTTTTACCGCTTAGCCTGATAGTGCCCGTAATGATCTTTTCTCAACATAGAAAAAAGGATACGGCAACGACTAAAGTGACCGATATAGAGGAAGTTGTATTCCAGAAAAAAACAACAGGAAGAACAAACGACCTTACCAATGTTAGAATTTCAGCAAAAGAGGCCAAAGCAGTGGCATCCATTAGTGGGGGTATTGAAGGACTGCTTAAAACATTACCTTCTGTAAACTCCAATACTGAGTTGTCATCTCAATATATGGTGCGTGGTGGAAACTATGACGAAAACCTTATCTATATCAATGATATTGAGATCTACAGACCTTTCCTGATCAGAAACTCTCAGCAGGAAGGGATGAGTATTATCAATCCGGATATGGTTTCAACAGTGAATTTCTCAGCAGGAGGATTTGAAGCCAAATATGGTGATAAGATGTCTTCTGCTTTAAATATTTACTATCGTGAACCTGAAAAATTTGAAGTATCAGGAGAGGCCAGCTTAATTGGAGGCAGGCTTACCACAGGCTTAGCTTCCAAAAATAAAAAATTTACGGCCTTATTTTCCGGGAGATACAGAAATACCAATCTTGTACTTAATACATTGAAAGAGGATACTGATTTTAACCCTACGTATTGGGATTTTCAGTCGTATCTTAACTACCATGTCAATGATAAGCTCTCTATGTCATTTATAGGATATTATTCTAAAAATGATTATGAAATGATTCCCAGAGAAAAGAGTGTCACTTTTGGAAGTCTTCAGCAGCCTATTACCGTAAATATTGGATATTTGGGTAAAGAGAATGACCAGTATAAAAATATGATGGGGACATTTTCACTGAATTATAAGCCTGCTGATAAGTGGAAACTTACCTTGGATGCTTTTGCTTATCAGAACAGAGAAAAAGAGTATTACACTATACAATCAGGGTATGAACTGCAGACTTTTGATCCTGTAACCAAACAACCCGTTACGTCATTTGATTTGGGAGGACAGATTGAACATGCCAGAAATGATTTATTTGTAAGAACATATGGTACACAGTTCAGAGCTAAGTTTTCTCCTAATATTAATGCTGACATTGAAGTCGGGTTTAAATATGAGAAAGAAAATCTGAAAGACCTTACCAACGAATGGAAATTGGTAGATTCTGCAGGATACAGTCTTCCCAGACCTGAGGTTATTGATCCAAGGACTGGCTCAACAGGAGATCTTAAATTGGCTTACTATATTGCCGGGAAAAATAATATTGAACCATCGAGGCTATCAGCCTACGCTCAGTACTCACAGAAATTTTACTGGGGAGCGAGTAAAGTATTTATAAATGCCGGAGTTCGTGTTGCCAACTGGAGTTTTAATAAAGAAACAATCTTCTCTCCAAGATTCCAGTTTGCTATAAAGCCGGATTGGGATACGGATATGCTATTCAAACTTTCCGGAGGTATTTATTATCAGGCTCCTTTCTATAAAGAAATTAAGGATTTGGATGGTACTTTCAATTCCAACATAAAGTCACAACGTTCTATGCAGTTGATTCTTGCCAATGACTATGAATTTCAAATGTATGACCGACCGTTTAAACTTACTACGGAGCTTTATTATAAAAAAATGGATAACCTGATTCCATATTACATGGATAACGTAAGGATCCGTTATTCCGGAGAAAATAATGCAAAAGGATATGCCTACGGAATTGATACCCGATTATTTGGTGAATTTGTTCCGGGGGTTGATTCTTGGTTATCTGCGAGTTATGCAAGGGTTTATGAGAATATTGATGGAAAAGGAAATATCCCGAGACCCACAGATCAGCGATTCAGATTTGCGATGTTCTATCAGGATTATATGCCACAATTTCCATCGATGAGGGTTAACCTTACATTGGTCTATGCTATGGGATTGCCTACCGGTGCTCCTGTATTGTTTGACAGCAATGGGCAACCTGATTTTAACTCAGCGTATACTTATCAGAAGACCTTACCGTCTTATAAAAGAGTAGATATCGGACTAACAAAAGTGTTTATTGATCCGAAAGATAAAAATAAAAGATCCGGTTTTTGGGGGAATTTCCAGGAATTGACTTTAGGGGTTCAGGTGTTTAATGCATTTAACATTAACAATACTGTAGCCAACCAATGGATTACAGACTATAATACCAATTATATGTATCCGGTTCCGGTACGCCTTACAGGGCGTTTCTTCAATGTTACACTGAACTTTAGACTATAATTTTGTTCTCCTTGAATAAATTTTAAAAATCTAACTCAATCGCATAATCGGCGTAAAAAATAAAAAAGGCTTCTGGATATTTTTCAGAAGCCTTTTTAGTTTCCTGAATTTTATAACAACTATGCCGAATTTTATAACAATGATTTCACAGATATTTTTAACTTTGTCTTACCAATGAAAAAGATTCTTGCCATATTATTCTCTATTTTCTACTTCGGGTTTTCTTCCGGAGCAGCTTTTAGCGTACATTATTGCATGCAGGAATTTATTTCGGTGAGCCAGAAAGCTGATGATATTTGTGGAAAATGTAGTGTTAAAGACAAAAAAGGATGCTGCAAGACAGAGATCAAAGTCGTTAAAGTTGATGATTCTCAAAAATCAGATTTACTTAACCTTGATTTACTTGGGCAGATTTCTGAAATTCCCGTAAGTCATCATTTTTCTTTCATTGACCGATCTTTCTCGGCCTCAAAATTTAGTCAAATCCAGATCAATGCACCACCGGAATATCGACCGGTTCCGATCTATATCAATCATTGTAATTTTAGAATTTAGAATTCGTCTGTCGTTTTCAGGATGACTATCGTACTGTTACAGGCGACATGTTCTGACGCATTTTTCTGATGCGTTACCCATTATTCTAATTAAAAATTAATTCTAAAATTTAAAACAATGAAAAAGTATATCATAACAGCAGCCTTATCTTTATTCTCTATTACTTCATTTTTCGCACAATCTAAAAAGGATGCTCAAGTCTCAAAACTCTATCAGAACTATATTGCTATCAAATCAGCTTTAGCTTCAGATGATGCAGACAAAACCTCAAAAGCAGCAACAGAATTTATTAAGACCGCTTCAACTATTGACTATAAGCTAGTCTCTGAAGGAAATCTTAATATCCTGAGAAAAGATGCTTCGGCGATCTCAGATGCAAGAACTGTTACGGCTCAAAGAGAAACTTTTATGAATCTTTCAGACAATATGATTGCACTGACAAAAGAATTCAAACTTTCTGAAAAACCGGTGTATGTACAATATTGCCCAATGGCTGACAGCAGTTGGTTAAGCGATGAAAAGCAAATTGCCAATCCATACTATGGCAAAGCTATGCTTACTTGTGGAAGTGTAAAGTCAGAAATTAAGTAAAATTTCGTATTAATCTATAAAATAATAAGTTGCATAGATTATCTTATCATTTACTTTAATCTGTGCAGCTGCTTTAAAAGTTTGGAATATTATGAAAAAAATAATAATGTTTCTGGTACTTTTATTCTCTGTTTTTACTTTCGCACAAACAACAAAGACTTATTATACCTGCCCTATGCATCCTGAAGTGATTTCGGATAAGCCGGGGAAGTGTCCTAAATGTGGGATGGATCTGGTTGAAAAAGAAAATCATAATCATACTGTTGAAGAAAACCAAACAGAGAAAAAGACCAGTTTAAAAAGAAATTCAGAAAATGGCAAAGTTACCTTTGGAGGAAAAACTATTCGCTATGACCTTTATGTAAAGGATACCATCGTTAATTTTACAGGAAAAAACCGAAGAGCTATTGCAATCAATGGGAAACTTCAGGCTCCTACTTTATATTTTACCGAAGGAGATACCGCAGAAATTTTTCTTCACAATATGCTGAAGGAAAATACCGGATTGCACTGGCATGGTGTCATCCTTCCGAATGAGCAAGATGGTGTTCCATACCTTACTACAAAGCCCGTAAAACCGGGGGAAACACATTTATACAAATTTAGAGTTTCACAAAACGGTACCTATTGGTATCATTCTCATGAAGCCCTTCAGGAGCAGATAGGAATGAATGGGATTCTAGTTTTCAAGAAAAGAGAAGGCGAACCAAAAACACAGTATAATGCCGAAATTCCTGTCCTGCTTGGTGACTGGAGTGATGATGATCCGATGCAGATTGCCAGAAGGCTTCATATGGCCAATACCGATTGGTATGCTGTTAAGAAAAATGCAGTCCAAAGCTATTGGGAAGCCATTAAATCCGGAAATCTGGGAACAAAAGCCTTGAATGAATGGAAAAGGATGGAAGCTATGGACGTGAGCGATGTGTATTATGATAAATTTTTGATTAACGGAGCTCCAAGTTCAGATTATTCCAATCTAAAACCTGGTGATAAAGTAAGATTAAGAGTTGCTAACGGAGGTTCCTCTACCTATTTCTGGCTGAATTATGGTGGTGGAAAAATAAAAGTTGTCGGAAATGATGGAAATGATGTAGTTCCGATAGAAGTAGATCGTCTCATTGTAGGGGTTTCCGAAACCTATGATATTGAAATCACGATCCCTGAAAATAAAAGCTTTGAATTCCGCGCTACTTCAGAAGACAGAATAGGCCATGCTTCACTTTGGCTGGGTTCCGGGGAGAAAGTGGAAGCTCCCAATCTACCAAGGTTAATGCTTTTCGAAGGAATGAAAATGATGAATGGAATGATGGAGATGAGCGGGAATATGAAGCCTATGACGATGACCATGGGAAATCAGATGATGGACATGAATGAAGTAATGTATCCGGAGCTGTCTGAAAATCAGCGAAAAACAACCATGAAGCATATCAATGAGATGATGGGAGTAAAAACGAAGGAAGATAAAAAAGAAGATCATTCTCAACATGCGGGAATGGACATGAAGGAAGAAAAAACAATTAAAAGACTTTCTTATAACATTTTGAAATCTCCTGAGAAAACAATTCTTCCTACCGATAGCATTCGTGAAATGAAGTTTACGCTGGAAGGAAATATGAATCATTATCTATGGACTTTAGATAATAAAACAGTGACTGAAACAGATAAAATTCTGATTAAAAAAGGAGAAGTTCTTAGAATTAAGATGTATAACAACTCTATGATGCGCCACCCAATGCATCTTCATGGTCATGATTTCAGATTGATCAATTCAAAAGGTGAATATTCTCCGTTGAAAAATGTAGTGGATATTATGCCCATGGAAACTGTTACCATTGAGTTTGCTGCTAATCAGGACGGAGATTGGTTTTTTCACTGTCATATACTATACCATATGATGGCGGGGATGGGAAGAATATTCAGTTATGAAAATTCAAAACCTAATCCACAGCTTCCGAATAGAAAACTGGCTTGGAAGAATTTCATGAAAGACAACCAGATGATTAGTTCTATGGCAATGTTAGATGTGGCTAGCAATAAAATGCATGCTGAAACGATGACGATGTTTGGACCAAGATGGGCTAACCTTAATGAATTTCATTCCAACTGGAACTTTGATCATTTTGAAGGGAGTGCAAAAGTCGGAAGGTTTCTGGGGAAATTCCAATGGGCGCTTCCGTATGCAGGATTCAGGGTTCAAAAGAATCATGAGATTATGGAAAGGCAAATGGCAGCGGATATGGGAATGGATTTCCACGGGAAAAAAACATGGTTTGGCCAGCAAAAAGCCTCAAAAAATAAGTTTGCTTTCATTGTCGGGATGCAATATGTCTTGCCAATGTTGATCACTGCAGATGCAAGTGTCGATCAGAATGGAAAGGTATTATTAGAACTAAGCAGAGAAGATATTCCGCTTTCAAGAAGATTGAGAGGAAACTTTACGGTAAATTCTGATGGTGAATTTTCAACAGGAGTAAGATACATCGTACAAAAATGGTTATCTCTTTCCGGAAATTATGATAATGAAATGGGTTGGGGAGCCGGAATTACTTTAAACTATTAAAATTTGTAATCAAACTATTAAAAAAATTAATTAAACAATGAAAAGTATATTAACAACATTTTTGGTGGGAGCAACACTGTATTCATGCAATAAGTCTGATAATAATGTATCCCATAGGACACAGCCGGAAGTTAAAACGGTGGATAAACCTGAAACTGTTATCTCTTCAGATCCGGAGGTAAAAGAAAATCTGAAGGAAAACAAAAAAGAAGTAACGGAGCTTTCGGTTTTTCCGATAAAACAAATTATCGAAGGATACCTTCCTTTAAAAAATGCTTTGACTAAGGATGATTCTAAGAAAGCTTCTGATGCTGCTAAAAATCTTTTTTCAATACTTAAAAAAATAGATCTTAGTAAGATAAGCAGCAAAAATAATTCTGAATTGCATGATATTCTAGAAAGTGCATTAGAAAATGCAGAACATATCGGTGGGAAATCAGATGATATAGAACATCAGAGGGAGCACTTACTTTTGCTAAGTAATGATATGACAGATTTAATAGGAGAAACCGGCACCGGAGGTATGAAATTATATCAGGATTTCTGTCCTATGTATAATAATGGAAAGGGAGGAGTCTGGATAAGCGAAACAAAAGAAATTGTTAATCCTTATGAAGGATCCAAAATGCTCAACTGCGGATCGATAAAGAAAGAGTTGTAGACTGATGAACTGGTATATTAAAAAAATACTTTTTGGATTTATCCTTATTTTTTTAATGATTCAGTTGATTCGGCCTGCCCGTAATATTGATTATGGGCAGTTACCTTCCTCTGACATTTCAAAGGTTTATCAAGTGCCTGAAAAAGTACAATCTATTTTGAGAAATTCCTGTTATGATTGTCATAGTAATTCTACAAATTATCCTGTGTACTCTTACATTCAACCTTTAAGTTTTTATCTTGAAAATCATATCCAAAAAGGAAAAGAAGAGTTGAACTTTAATGAGTGGGGTTCTTACAGTCGACGTAAACAAAGCAATAAATTAGAGGCTATTGCTCATCAGGTAAAACAAAGAAAAATGCCACTTTCTTCCTATTTGTACCTTCATCAGGATGCAAAAATGTCGGAAGAAAATATAAGAGAAATTATTCATTGGATAGAATCTGTCCAGCGTGAAAATAAAGAAGTCAAAGACTGACAAAAAATAGCCGGAAGTAATTTCCGGCTATTTTTTTACATTTCCAGTTCAATGATTTTCCTCGCCATCTTCTGACTGGTACTCTCAGGAATAAGCCCCATAAAGAAATTACGCAATGAGTTTCCTCTTTCCCATTGAGAAAATTTTCCAATACTGCGGCTGGTATTGACAATATAATCTACTTTTTTTCTTCTTATTTTTTGGAATTCTTCAAAAACGAGATTAAAATCGCTGCTTTTCTCCAGTAATCTACCAATGATATAAGCATCTTCAATAGCCTGACAAGCTCCCTGTCCCATGTTGGGAGTTGTAGCATGGGCTGCATCCCCGACCAGACAAAGATTTTCAGAATACCATTTTGGGATGGGAGAGAGGTCGGTAATAACGTTACCAATAATATCTTCTTTTGGTGTAGCTTCAATAATATTCAAAATAAGAGTATTAAAATCATGGAAAATGTTAGATAAATTTCCTTCTGGGCCAAAGCTTTTCTCATTAATACAGGCATACCAATATACCTTAGTTTCAGAAATCTTTACAAAACCAAAACGTTTACCTTTTCCCCATATTTCAAAAGCTTCCTGATTATATTTTTCCGGCAGATCAAATTCTACCAAACCACGCCAGCACTTTTGTCCTGTCCCTCTGATCGCTCCCGTTTGTAAAATCTGTTTCCGAACCTGAGATTTTATCCCATCAGCACCAAATACTATAGTACTTTCTGCCTGAATTCCATTTTCAAAATCTAATATATAGTTCTCTTTCTTTTCAATTTTTTGTAAAGAGTGATTGAGTCGAATTACTTTTGAATCTATATTTTCAGCAAGGATTCTCTGAAGTTCAGCGCGATGAATAGCAACATTACAAGAATTATATTGAGTTTCAAGATCAAGGATTTCAGTTTTTGAAATAGGACGCAAAGATTCATCTGCGATAATGATTCTATGAATTTTATTGCCGGCTTTCTCAATTTTATCTTTTAATCCTAACCGGTCAAAAACCTGCATTGCGTTCACCGCCATCATAATTCCTGCTCCAACAGGCTTTATTTCCTGAGCAGATTCATAGAGGGTAAAATCATATGGATGTTGTTTCAATACATTTCCCAATGTAAGACCGCCAATTCCGGCACCGATTATTGATATAGTATTCATGAGCGTGATTTGATTGTTTTATGATATCGTTGGAAATACGCGAGGACACCATTTTTTTGCCACGAATACACCAATAAAATTTTTATGCATATTCTTCTCCCAGAAATGTTTCATGCAAATTGAATTATTCCACCGAGAAAAGTAAACTCTCATCATCATTATTTTTGTTGGAAATCGCCAGGCCTCAAATGATAATAAATTGTGCACATTTTAAGGCGCAAGAATATCAAATATTTTCAGTACTCTTTTTTTATGGCGAATGCATCAATAAAAAGATTCGTGCATTAGTGGCAACTATTAGCGGATAAGATTCTTAATGTCTTGGCAATTTTAAAGCTTATAATGTTAACATATAGCTCTCGGATACTTTTTGAAAGCCATATTTACCAAAAAAATGATGGGCACCATGATTGTCAACACCACTTTCCAGCATAATAAAACTAACCTTCCAGTTTTTAGACTCCTGAATCACCTCTTCCAATAATTTACTTCCAAGAGACTGACCTCTTACTGACTGATCCAAAAGCATATCTTCTAAAATAGCATACTTTTTAAAAGGGCTGCTTATCACATTAAAAACAAGCATTCCGACAATCTTTCCTTCACTATTTTCTGCAATTAAGATGTTTAGTTTTGAAGTTCCGTCATAATCATAGTCAGACATAAGTTGTTCTGTAAATACAGCTCGAAGATCAGGGTTCCAATGCTGAGAATCCAAAGCTCTGCCATACATGATCTCACTGTGCGAGATGTAAGAATCTGTTTTATGAGTGATAAAAAAATCTACAAGTTCTTCAACACGTGTTTTATCGGTAAGCCATTTCGTAGTATAGGTCATAAGAGGTGTTATTTTATATTTTTTAATTCTTGCAATAATTGATTCTGTTTGCTGGTAAACTGATCCAGACTATCTGTTTTTAATGGATGTGCCTTCTGATATTTTTCAATTTCAGGAAGTGTTTTTCTGATTTTGAAGGCGCCATAATAGCTATAAATGTATTGCTTGTTTTGATTAATTTTATGCTTAAGATCTTTTATTTTTTGAACTTTTAGAGAATATTTATCAGAACTAATTTTTACAATATCAATAATTTCTTTTCTTAAAATTGAGTCATTGATCCCTTTTGCCTGATGTTCAGCTATTAAATAATAATCTTCTGAGTTTGAAATAATTTTGGTATATATATCTTGTATTTTGTGAGCATCTTCTTGTATAGATAAAATTTTTTTATCTAGCTTCTTGAGTTCTTCGTCATCTTTTATTTTTTCATAATAAATACCATTTAATATATCTTGCGTTTTACTCAATCTTTTAATTGGAATGCTAGACTCAGTGTTTTCTGCAGCCTGTCCTACAAGATCATCATCTTGAGGTTTATTTTCTCTACAGGAAATCATAGATAAAGTTAAGACAGAAGCGAAAAGTATTTTTTTCATAAGTTATTTTATTTGGTTTTTTAATCATATCCTGACCATTAAAAATAATCATTTAGATTTGATAGCGAATGACTATCAGATATGATTTTAATTAGTTGAATCAATTTCAGAAAATGTTACATATTCTTATACAATTGAATGCAGGTCAAAATCTATATTTTAAAATTTAAAGTGATATTTATCTTTCCCGAACCTGTGTTTCCATGTATTTTAAGGATGTCATCATGCAAACATAAAAAAACGGAGTCTGAAAACAGACTCCGCCTATACAATTTTGTTTCGCTAAAATTATTTACCTAAATAAGATTTCAAAATCTTACTTCTGGTATTGTGCTTTAATCTCTTGATCGCTTTTTCTTTGATCTGACGAACTCTCTCTCTTGTAAGATCGAAAGTCTCACCAATTTCTTCTAAAGTCATTGGGTGTTTCCCGTTCAGTCCGAAGTATAATCTTACCAAATCAGCCTCTCTTGGAGTTAAAGTATTCAATGCTCTTTCGATCTCAATTTGTAGAGACTCTAGCATTAAATCTTTATCAGGACTTGGTGATTCTCCTGAACGCAATACATCATAAAGGTTAGAATCTTCACCTTCTACTAAAGGTGCATCCATAGACAAATGTCTTCCGGAGTTTTTCATAGATTCTTTAATATCCTCCTCACTCATGTCAAGAACTTCAGCCAACTCTTCAGGAGAAGGTGGTCTTTCATTTTCCTGCTCAAGGTGAGCGTATGCTTTATTGATTTTATTGATGGAACCAATTTTGTTCAACGGAAGTCTTACAATTCTTGATTGCTCAGCCAGCGCCTGTAAAATTGATTGACGGATCCACCATACTGCATAAGAGATAAATTTGAAACCTCTAGTTTCATCATACCTTTTTGCCGCTTTCATCAATCCTAAGTTACCTTCATTAATTAAATCGGGTAAAGAAAGGCCTTGATTCTGGTATTGTTTAGATACAGAAACTACGAAACGAAGGTTGGCTTTGATTAATTTCTCCAATGCGGCTCTGTCGCCAGCACGTATTCTTTGCGCCAATTCTACTTCTTCGTCCGCAGTAATAAGTTCTACTTTACCAATTTCCTGCAAATACTTGTCTAATGAAGCAGTTTCCCTATTGGTAACCTGCTTAGTGATCTTTAATTGTCTCATTTATTTTTATCCTCAAAAAAGAGTTACTATACAATATACGTTTGGAAACATGAAAAGGTTACACTAGATTTACTTTTTACTATATAAAAGAATTGATGATTTTAAATGAATTGTGTTAATTGATTGGTTTGCAGTGTTTAGTGGCGCTGATAAGTATCGCTTAAATTTTAATTTTGTTTATGGAGAGTAAAATTATTCCTTATTTTCTAAACAATGATCGCTAGTCAGCAGTATAATAAAACCAGATTTTGAACTACAAAATTTATGTCATAAAAAAAACGGAACCTAAGTCCCGTTTTATATTTTTTCTTAAAAATACTTTTAGAAAAGCTCATTTAATACTTTGGCAAGCCTTAGGCCTCCGTATAGAAGCTGTCTTTCAAGAGTATCATTGAATTTATATTGGTAGTCGTATGATAATTTTGAACCATCAGGAGTCTGTGCGTAGATTTTATTGGCAATTTTGTGAGAATCATATAACCAATCTTCCAGTGTTCCGGATTGGATTTGTTTTACCTCTTCCTTAGATTTAATATCCAAAAGCTTAGAATACTCCGTATAGCTGTATTTTTGAGAATCTACTAATTTACCATCCCAAACTGAATGCAAATTGGTTTTGTCTCCAAAATAGGTAACATTAATTTTGTTTCCTCCTAAGTCATCCGCTCTTCCTACATGCAGAGGCTGTGCAAGGTCTCCCATGATATGAATAAGGAAAATTAATGCAATTTTTCTGTCTTTATCAGAAGTGTTTTTGTCCTTGATCTGGCTAGATAATGTGTTTACCTGTGTATAAAGACTTGGCCCTGCCTGCATTTTCAGATTTTGGTCAAAGTTTTTAAAATCAGTCTGAGGATCAATGTTTACATAATGCCATGATGAAGCCTGCTTCCAAGCTCCTGTGGTATCAGATTTGATAAAATCCGGCCAGTTGGCCCAGTATGCCAGGCGCTCTTTTCCCATTATTTTTCTGATTTCTCTTCGTGCTTTTCCCGAAAGGTGGTTTTCAGCAATGTCTGCAATGACTCTGTGACCCGTTAATCCCCACGCATAAGAATAAAGTGAAGAGGAGATGAATGCTAAAATCAGAATTTTAGAATAAATACTTTTCATTTTAAATAACAATTTTCAGTCTGCAAAGATACGGCCCGCTTTCGGAATGAGCATTACCTATCATGGATTTATTGTTATAATATTATGTTAATAAAATTTAATCTGAATAACGAAGAGAAATTGTACAGATTTGCGGACGATTAGGAGAGATATTGAGGAATAGATAAAAGATGATAAGCAGATTATAGATAGTAAACAATAAAAAATGAAGGAGGTCTGGCTCTAAACAAAAAACCTCTATCAACTTTAAATACTTGATTTTGAAGTTTAAAGTTTAAATTTTAAATATTTAATTATATCGCTTTTCTCCGTATTTTCACGGAATTTGCTGAAAAATTTTCTTTATAATGTCAATAAATTAGTATTTTTAGGATAAAATTATGGACAAAATATTTTTTCAAACTTATGAGATATATTATCTTTACAAGTCATAATCACAGGGAACACTATGCATGAGAATAATATTGTAGATATGAATTACAATAAGCTGCAGACCGACTTTAAGGCTGAAGCTGTAGCGGTTAACCTTCTGAAATACCACCGGGCGGTAAGTAATATTTTTATTGAACGGGTTGGGGTAAATGACCGTGCCTATTTGAAAGATATTAAAAGTATTTCAAGCAGTTATTTAGGTTTTGACGAAGAAGTATTTACCATAGAAAGTTACAGAGAAGGAATATATGATTACCTTCCTGAGGGACTTTTTCACCCACCATCTCTTGGGGCTTCAAGAAAAAATGTAGATACAGTTGTAAGAGAAATACGAAAGCAAAAGAGAGTAGAAGAGGATGCGAGAAAGTTTTTTCGTCCTTTTGAGCTTGAAGTATTTTTTACAGAGATCAGTGCTTTACTAAAAGAATCTGAATTTGATGTTACAAGCAATACAGATGCATTGCTGGAAACTGTAAGTGAGCTTTGGCCTCTGATAAAAATGCTTGATCAGCAGAATGCCTATATCTTTATGCACATTTTGCCTTTTTTTCATCAGATCAGAGGAAGTAAAAAATGGTTCGAAAGATGTATGACGGCTTTTCTTCAGGTTCCGGTAGAGGTAGGCTTTTCTCCAAATATTATTGATGGAATTGAGAAAAACGATGATTCTATGCTGCTTGGAAATTCCAGATTGGGAGTTACCTATATTCCAAGTGGAAGGCATATGGACGGACAACGAAATTGGGTGATCAACATAGGTCCGATTCCTTATGAAGATATGAAAAAATATATTCCGGGAAGTCCCTTCAGAAAGGTGCTTCAGGCATTATATGATTATTTTCTTCCCGTAACGGTGGATGTGGAGGAGAATTTTGTGACAGAAAAACTAGAATATTCTTTCAGTCTTGAGGATGATGAAAGAAATGCCAGCCGCCTTGGATACTCTACATTCCTCTAAATTATTTTATTATATTTACAATTACCAACAAAGTATAAATTCGAAAAGAAACAAATGGAAATTTCTTCAGTAAAAGGTATTTTTTTAAGGTATATTTTAATGCCTTTAATCGCAATTATTATGATGATTATACTGGGTGTAATCAGGAGAAATAAGCCTGCGATAAAAATTAAAGTTATTATTGTATATATTCTTTTATGCAGTTTATGTCTTGCTATTCCGGGGGTATTTGGATTTGCAGGAAATCTGTTTAATCCCTACTGGTATCTTATTGCGCAGATTATTTACCTTATTTTCGGGATTATTCATGTTAATTTACTGCACAAATATTTCAAAAAGCATATTGATTCTCTTGCCATGAGCATCTTGTTTGAATCTATACTTTCATTGACATGTATTGCGTTAGGAGGATATTTGTTTACACTCCTTTTCAACTGGATGAGCAAAGGAACAGGATATGCTGTAATGGCTGCTACAAGCATGTTGATTTTTGTAGTTCCCATGGTATTTTATTACTGTTATATTCAGTTTATCAGTATTCCTTTTGATATTTATAAAACATGGAGATATTCTCCTGAACAGAAGCTTCCTGATTTCGAAGGAGCCGATTTTGACAGATTAATGGTTTTAAATGTTGAATTAAGTAAGAATTTAGAAGATTCAAACAGATTTAGAATTAAAGCAAAAACTCTTCCTACCGGAGTTACTTTTGGAGACTGGTTTTATAGAGTGGTAGATGATTACAATCATAAAAACCCGGGCTCTATCATCCATCTTTCAGATGAAGAAAGAGAACCTTATTACTGGATTTTCTATACGAAGAAATCGTTTTTCAGTTTCAGAAAATATATAGATTTTGATCAGGATATTTCTACTAATAGTATTTCAGAGAATGAGGTGGTCATCTGCAAAAGAGTTATCCAGCATGAAGAAGAAGGAATTGTAAGAAAAGCATAAACACAAAAAATTAAAAAGTAGTAAACATGATACAACCTATTAAACATTTTGCGATCAATTGGGTGGATGGGATGAAAGTTTCCCAAAGACACCTTAATGATCAGGATAATTTCTTAATTGACACGATCAGAGATTCCAATTCACTGGGGATTACAACATATAATTATGGTCTTTTACCTATTTCCAACGAATATACAGACCGCACTATTTTCGATGTTCATAATACGGCAACCAATGATGTACAATTAGTAATCAAAAGATGCAGTGCTGTAACGATGGCAGGCTATCGTATAGAGCTGAATGACAGAAGGATCAGTGTTAAATCATTGGCGAAATCAATGAATGAAGAGCAGGCAGACGGAGATTATTATATCCTGATTTCTGTCAATCCTTTTGATAAAGTACCTTTTGGAGATATTGATCCGGAAGAAATTCCACCGCGTCATCCGAGTGCACAGCCAAATCACCACATTGAATTACTTCCCGTAACTTCATTAAACAGCAGTTATTCCGGAGGAAATTATCTGATCATTGGGAAAGTAGATCTGAGAGCTAATATTGCCCAGGTAGACTCTAATTTTATTCCACCTTGTACCTCAGTTCAGAGCCATCCGGCCTTGATTGAGTATTATAACAGCTATGCAAAATCCATTGGAAATTTGCAACAGTATGCATTTAAGATTATTCAAAAAACCTCCCATAAGAATCAGAATACAGCATTAGCACAAAACGTTAAGTTTTTATGCAGTACCATGGTGAATACTTTTGGAGATATGTACTTCCAGTTCAGGAATATTACGCCTTGGCAACCACCGGTATTCCTCATTGAATCTTTTGCAAGACTTGCACTTCATTTATACAATTCAACACAGCTTCTGGTTCCTGCAGAATTAGAAGAAATGTTAAATTATAGTTTAGAGTGGAGCGAAATTGCTCCTCATACATTGCTAAACCAGCTTTCTATAGTAGCAGAAACCAATTATGATCACCACAATTGTGGAGAACCGCTGTTATATATTCAGCAGATGCTGAGAAGTTTAGAAACTATTTTCTCTAAATTGAGTGAACTTGATTATATCGGTCAGAGAAAAGAGAATATCATTGTTAATGAACAGGAAGTTTCTAACAATACGAATCCTAAGAGAGGGTGGAGTGTTTTAGATTAAAATCGCTTATTAAGATAGAGTCCCGAATGAAAATTCGGGATTTTTTATGGATATACATAGAAAAAAATAAAGGTAAATTTGCTTTAAGGATTGATAAAAATGAATTTAGAGATTATAAGAAAGGAAACTCCGGGGTGTTTGGATAAGATATTTTTAAACAGCGCTGGGGCATCATTAATGCCTAAATCCGTTGTAGATACTACGGTTAAGTTTTTATACGAAGAACAAGAATTTGGAGGCTATGCAACCGTAGCACGAAACTCTGGGAAAATTAGTCAATTTTATGAAGAGGCTGCAAAACTTATTAATACAAAGCCTTCCAATATTGCATTTGTAAGCAGTTCTACAGATGGCTATGCGAAAGCTTTGTCCAGCATTTCTTTTAAAGAAAGGGATTGCATCATTACAACTAATGACGATTATATATCCAATCAGATTGCTTTTATTTCTTTACAGAAAAGATATCATATTGAAATCATCAGAATCACGAATCAAACAGATAATGAATTGGATCTTGAAAACTTAGAAATTTTAATCAAAAAGCATCATCCTAAGTTAATTGCTGTTACTCATATTCCTACCAATTCAGGCTTAATTCAAAATATAGAAGGTGTAGGAAAGTTATGTAAGCAATATGATATTCTTTATCTTGTAGATGCGTGTCAATCTGTAGGTCAGATCGTCGTGGATGTTGAAAAATTCCATTGTGATTTTCTGACAGCAACCGGAAGAAAATTTATGAGGGGACCGAGGGGAACAGGATTTTTGTATGTTTCAGATAAAGCTTTACACAAGAAAATGTATCCTTTATTTTTAGATAGTATTGGAGCCAAATGGACTTCTTTTGATGATTATGAACTCAATGATACAGCCAAAAGATTTGAACTTTTTGAAAGACCCTATGCCGCTCTGCTAGGATTCACGGAAGCTTTACGCTATGCCAATTTTATAGGAATGGATCAGATTGAGCATTACAATCGTACGTTGGCAGAGACCTTAAGGATTAATCTGCAGAATAGTGGTTTCAGGGTGTTGGATAAAGGAAGTAGATTAAGCAGCATTGTTACCTTTTGTCAGACAGATGGAGGAGTTAAAAAGATCCATAAAATATTGAGTGAGAACAATATCTTTTTTAAAGAAAATCATAAAGGAGATGCATTAATTGATTTTACCTCTAAAAATGTAGATCATGCGATCCGACTATCACCTCATTATTTTAATACAATCGAAGAAGTTGAAAAAGTATCGCAACTATTAAAAAATATCAACCATTAAAATCATGGTTTTAAAATTAGGGAGCCCTGGTAAATTCCAGGGCTCCCTAATTTTATTTTTTGTTCAAAAGCTCCAAAGTATGTTCCACATGACCTCCACCTTTCCACTCATCGTGTCCAGGTAGAATCAAGATAGCCTGTGAATATTTAGATTTTAATTTTTCCATGGTTTCCGGCCATTGCTTCACATTGGCTTCTCCTATAAAACCCAGATCTGTTGCCGTTCTGCTTTTTACAAGGCATCCGCCATCCAGTACTTTATATTGGGGAAACCATACCACCACATTATCAACAGTGTGCCCTTCTCCAAGAAAATCTACAACAAACTCCTCGCCTCCAATTTTATAAGGCTTTCCAGTCTTTATAATTTCCGTTGAGGTTGCTTTTCCCTCTTTCTTCAGCAGTTCGTTAGTTTTTGCAGTAGCGTAGGTTTTAATTCCTTTATTATTATAAAAGCTTAAATCTCCGGCTCTGTCACCGTGAGAGTGTGTAGCAAAAACAGCAATTACAGGTAAGTTATGGCGTTTTTGTATCGTATCCATCAGGGGTTGATATTGTATCTTTTCCCACGGAACATCAAATAAAACGACTCCTTTTTTTGTAATAAGGTACATGGCATTCGCTGAATATTCTCTCCCTCCAAATACACCAAAAGTTTTATAGATATATAAGTTGGGTTTTATTGGCGGCTCGATTACAAAATCCTTTACCTGTGCATTCATCAATGGGCTTAAAAACATTGACATCATCAAAAGCTGAATACTTTTTTTCATAATTTTTTAAGGAAATAATTTAAATTTTGCTGCTTTTCAGA
Organism: uncultured Chryseobacterium sp.; assembly: GCA_963518055.1. GTDB lineage: Bacteria > Bacteroidota > Bacteroidia > Flavobacteriales > Weeksellaceae > Chryseobacterium. Next base: position 18,535 of record CAUQIC010000012.1, on the reverse strand, counting down.
AAGACATAAGTCTAAGCAGATAGATTTGCAAACCTAATAAAATAAAAATATAAGATGTTTTTTTTACTGAGTTTTAACCGTTTTTTAACGATTCTATACTGGTTTTTAGAAGATCCTACATACTTTATTTGCTTTCTATTCTTCTCTTAAATAAAGATTAATTCTAAAATTATTTAACGCAACAATGTTGCGTTAAATAATTTTTACTACTTTTGGTTTCTGCTAATGATCATGTTTTCACGTTGTAGTAAGCATTAATAAAAAAACCTTATGTATACAAAATTCAGATGGATGCTACCGGCATTTTTTTTATTTATTATTTCGATGATAAATGCCCAGAGTGTAGAAGTGAAAGGGAAAGTGATTTTTGAAAATGGAAGCAGTCCCACTGCAGAAGTGCTATTAAAAAATACCCCAATGAAAACTGTGATTGATAAAAATGGAAACTACCTACTCAAAGATGTGGCTCCGGGAAAGTACAAACTCTTAGTTATGGCAAAAGGATATCAGGAGTTTGAACAGGAAATTTCTATAGAGAAAGAAAATAGAGTAATTCCCAACATTTTGCTCATCCGCGACAGCAATAAGATAGATGAAATAGCTATAACCGGCGTTTCCAAAGAAACTTTAATTAAAGAAAATCCGGTTTCGATCATTAGTGTTTCTTCCAAACAGATAGAAAGAAGTGTGGCAACAAATATCATAAGTTCATTGGTAAAGTCTGTACCGGGCCTGAATGTTGTAGAAACCGGCCCCAATATTTCAAAACCTTTTATAAGAGGATTAGGCTACAATCGTGTATTGACTCTGTATGATGGGGTACGTCAGGAAGGCCAGCAATGGGGAGATGAACATGGAATAGAAGTAGCTCCCTATATTGTGGAGCATGCAGAAGTAATTAAAGGGCCGGCCAGTTTGATGTATGGTTCGGATGCACTGGCTGGTGTGGTAAGCCTTTTTCCCTATTTACCATCGGAAGATGATGGTATTGTACATGGGAAAATAACGAGTGAATACCAGGGAAATAATGACCTAATAGGAAACGGTATGCAGCTGGGGTATAAGAAGAATTCTTTTATTGCAGCTTTAAATGCCTCCTATAGAATGGCAAAGAATTATAGAAATGCTATAGATGGAAGGGTATACAATACCAATTTTGAAGAAAAGAACTTCTCCTTTCTTTTAGGCCGTAAAACCAATACAAGTTTTTCAAAAATCAATTTTACCTTATACGATAATCTTCAGGGAATACCGGATGGTAGCCGGGATCCTAATACCGGTAAATTTACCTATCAGGTAGGAGAGGGAGATGATGATGATGTTGAAAAAAGACCCGTGGTTCCTGAAAAGGCACTCAATTCATATACGCTTTCCCCTTTACATCAGAGAATCCAACATTACAGGCTCTATGCTCAGCATAATCAACAGATCGGGAAAGGAGATCTTGATGTTCAGCTGGCTCTGCAGCAAAATATTCGCAGAGAATATAATCACCCAACAGTCCCTTCTCAACCCGGAATGTATGTACGCCTTAATACTTTAAATTATGGAGTACGATATAACTTTCCTAAATTTTCATCTTTTGAAATTTCTGCAGGTGTGAACGGAATGATTCAAAATAATAAAAACAAATCCGCTACCGATTTCCCCATTCCGGATTACGATTTGAATGAAGGTGGCGTTTACACGTATATCAAATGGAAATACAACAGACTCAATATTAGTGGTGGAGCCCGTTATGATATCAGAAATGTACGTTGGGATAATTTTTACATTCAAACCAATCCGGTGACCCAGTTTGAAGAACATGTTACTCAGCCGTCTTCCGACGCAAAGCTAGGGTTTGCCTCCTATAACAAAACATTTAAAGGTTTTTCAGCCAGTATTGGATCTACTTTTCAATTGACAAAACAAATCAGTCTTAAAGCCAATATCGGAAGAAGTTACAGAGCACCCAACATTACGGAGATGGGGTCCAATGGACTGGATCCGGGAGCTCACATTATTTATAAAGGGAACAGAGATTTTAATCCTGAATTTTCATTACAGGAGGACTTAGGAGTCAGTACACGCTTTAAGGACTTTTCGGCTGATGTAAGTTGGTTTAATAATAATATTCAAAATTATATTTATCTGTCATTACTTGTTGATGCACAAGGAAGCCCTATAGTAGATGCACAGGGAAATAAAACCTATCAGTATCAGCAGGCGTCTGCACAACTTTACGGGATGGAGGCATGGTTATCATTACATCCTGAAAAGTGGAAAGGATTCAATTTTGAAACCAGTTTATCGCTTATTTATGGATTCAATCGTGATAAAATTTTTAAAGATCAAGAAAATCAGGGAGAATACCTTCCATTGATTTCTCCATTAAAATTATCCGGAAACATATCCCAGCGCATTTCTTTAGGGTCAAAATTCATTTCATCTATTACTCCTACTGCTGAAGTAGAGTTCTCTGCCGCACAAAACAGATATTTAGGATTAAATGATACGGAAACTATGACACGTGACTATACATTATTTAATATAGGAGCTTCAGTAGCTCTCCATTATTCTGAAAACCATACTGCTGTTTTGCAGCTTCAGGTGAATAATCTTTTTGATCGCGCCTATCAATCGCACCTTAGCCGCTTAAAGTATTTAGGCAATATTTATAATATGGGAAGAAATATAGCTTTAAAACTTATTGTACCTTTTTAAAAAATATTTTTAAATCTTAAAAATGGCTCAGGCTTCTCTATCTGAGTCATTTTTTATGTTGATAAATAAAGAACAGGTATCAGCATTGGCATATTTGAAAATTCCTTATTGGGTCAAAAAAAATCCTTTTTAAGACAAGCTTAAAAAGGATTTACCATTTGGGCAATAAAAAAAAGTCTAATTAAATACTACAAATGTTGAAAGTTCTCGCCCAAATGCTCTTCGATCACAAAAAACGGATCTTCAGTGAGTGTGTGTGCCCGCATATCGATGAGACTTACTTTGCTCATCATACGAAGCATAATTCTTCTTTCACATGGATGCTCAATACCGTCAATATTTCTTACCCCTGCGCGAAAAGCAGATCTTCCGTGAGCACATAAGTGATTGTTTACCAGGATAACATCTCCTGCTTGTGGAGTAAAACCTGAGTAAATCAAATGTCTTGCCTCATCCCAGAATTCACTTAAGCATTGCTGTGCTTCATCCGATTGTTTAATACCCGGATTAAAAAGCTGCTCAGCCGCGTCAAACCTCATAAAAGGAAGCTTACCATTACCATATAATACAGAATCAAGCTTCTCTTCTTCGCTTTCTCCGGTTTCCAGATTGGCATCTTTAGGTATTTTATAAATTCTTTCAAACAGAGGTCTGTAATTTTCCCCAATCGACTCATGAGAACGGATAGAGTATAGGGTAGAGGGAACCTGTTCTTCGTTCCGAACGTACATGAAACTAAGAAAATCAGCCTGATGCTTCAGAAAAGCATCCTCTGTATGAACATATAAATCTGTTGAAGAGCCGGAACCTGTTTGGGTTTCTCTCATCTTCTCATCCGGTATAATTGCATGAATAAGGCCGCCACCTTTTCTCTGGGAATAATACTGTACAGGCTTAGACGGGAGTGCTCCGTGAATCAGTGCACAGGCAAAACCATATAGGTTAAACTTTGAATAATCAGCAGATTGCCAATTGGGTGGAGTTGTCCCTAAACTCTCCTGATCAATATCCATTAATCCCTGGAATATTAAAGCTCCATACTGATCTTTTGAAAAATCACTCGCAAAATCAGCTGCTATATGTAAAATTCTCTCCGGTAAAAAATAAGAAGCCATTTGATGAACGTGTTTTATAAAGTCACGGTTTTCATAACTCCCATATTTTTTCTGTAGATGCACCGCTGCATCTTTTATCATTCTTCGCTCTTGAGATGTTATCTCAATGACTGTAGGAAGCAGTTTTACCTCTGTCATACTGTCGTTATCTAAAATTTCTAGAGAATTCATTAAAAAAAAATTTGGTTTTTAGTAATAATTTTTATCTTTGTTTTTAATTATTCTAAATAACAATAACGAGTTCAAATTTATGAATAATTACTGAACTGCCAAACAAAAAAAGAAAAAAATGAAAAATTTAAAAACTTGACTGTCAGACGTATAATAAGATATGTCGAAAAATCACACACAACCTATTGATTTAAAAAATCACTTTACAAAAAATATATGAACAACAATGTAGCGCCCCTTGAAGAGGTATTAAACCCAACTTCACCTCACATTTCGGGGAATTTTGGAAACATTTTCCATCAAGACAATTACGATCATTATCGTAATGCAGTCGACAGCACTTTAGATCTTGTACAAGAATTTCTTAATAGAAATGTTAAGCCTTTCAGCGGAATAGAAGCCAAAGAAATGAAAGAAATGGTACAGGAGATTGATCTTAATCAAAAACTTTCTACTTATAATGAACTTCTGAATGAAGTCGATCATATTTATGTAAAGCACGCCACTGCTTTTCACCTTCCTCAATATGTTGCCCATTTAAACTGTCCCGTTGTTATTCCTGCTTTAGCCGGTGAAATACTGGTAAGTGCCATCAATTCCTCACAGGATACCTATGATCAGAGTGCAGGAGGAACTTTCATGGAAAGAAAACTGATTGACTGGACTGCCGCTCAATTAGGTTATAACACTAACGAAAGTGACGGTGTTTTCACTGCCGGAGGTTCACAAAGTAACTTAATGGGATTGGTCATGATGCGTGACTGCTTTTCCCAAAAGAGATATAACCATAATATAAAATTGGATGGCTTGCCACAGGAAGCAAGTCGTTTTAGAATTTTTGTCTCAGACAAATCGCATTTTAGTAATCTGAAGAATGCTTCTATCATGGGGCTTGGCGAAAAATCGATTGTTAAAGTTCCTACAGATGAAAGATTCCGCATGGATATTTCTTTGTTGAAAAAATACATCAAAAGAGAAGAGCAAATGGGGAATATCCCTATCGGAATTGTCGCTACAGCAGGAACTACAGATTTCGGAAATGTAGATCCTCTGGAAGATATTGCTAATATTTCCGAGCAGTATAATATCTGGATGCATGTAGATGCAGCATATGGATGTGCTTTATTATTAAGCGAAAAATACAGACACCTGCTAACAGGAATAGAAAGAGCAGACTCGGTCACTATAGATTATCATAAATCATTCTTCCAGCCGATCAGCAGCAGTGCTTTTATTGTGAAAAACAAAAAGGAGCTGTTAATCCTTAAGCATCATGCGGATTATCTGAATCCTAAAGAAATGGATGAGGAAGAGATTCCTGCACAGATTAATAAATCTATTACCCAAAGTACCAGAAGATTTGATGCCTTAAAACTTTGGTTTACCCTAAGAATGATGGGCAAAGAACAACTGGCAGAATATACGGATACGGTCATAGATCTCACAAAAGATGCGGCTTCTATGATTACGGAAGATCCTGATTTTGAATTGCTTTCAGATTCCGATCTGAGTGTTTTGGTATTCAGATATATGAGATCGGATGTTACTGATCTTAATGCACTAAACCAATATATTAAAATGAAACTGTTCTACAGTGGAGAAGTATTGGTTGCCAGTACAAAGGTTGAAGGAAATTTCTATTTGAAATTCACATTCCTTAACCCGATAACAACAACTGAAGATATTCACGAAATTCTTACTAAAATCAAAACACATGGAGAAGACTTTGGTACAGAAAACTAGATGGAAAGAAAAGTCCGAAGAGGTTACATTTCGGATTTTACTCAACGGAATGTTGAGAGAACTGGGAAACGGTAAGTTTTATCAGGGAGTTCCTAAATATGATCCTCTCACGGCACAAGCTCTTCAAAATACAAATTATCCTTTGCATATTAGGTTTGAGCTGAAGAAAAGCCAACTCTTTTTATTTGCTCCCGTAACCTATCGCTCTGAAAGTCCTTTCCATGAATACGGATCTCCGGTTTGGGCAGTTGATCATCAAAATCAGAAAGTTTCCGAAATTGGGATTGAAGAATTACTTTCATTAGTCTACAAAGAATTTTCAGATACCAATTCAGAATCGGGGCTTCAGCGTTTTAAAGAAAGAATTCAAAGCAATCTGAAGAATTTAGAGCAGACTTTAGCCTGTTCCAATAAAGAAGATAGCCTGTCATATTCATTTTTGGAGTCTGAGCAGCTTCTTCCGGTAGGACATAATCTTCATCCTTTCACAAAATCCAGAATGGGATTTTCTGAAGAACAACAGTTGGAATATTGCCCTGAGTTTGGAAAAGGATTTCAATTGGATTATTTCCTGATCGATAAACAGCTTGTTACTGAGAGATCTTTACCCGGTATTTCATCAAAAAATATTCTTAAAAAACTGGTTCCATCACCGGAGGAGTTGAGCAAAAAATGGCTTAAAGAAGGTGAAAACATAAATGATTTTTATATTTTTCCTTGTCATCCTTGGGAGGCGCAATATCTTTTGGAATCCAAAGAATATTCCAGAATATTCGAGGCTCGGCAGATTATTTACATGGGGCCACAAGGAAAGGAATTTTATGCTACATCTTCTATAAGAACAGTATATAATCCCGATTTCAGCTGGATGTTTAAATTCTCATTACACGTTCTGATGACAGGGTCCGTAAGAACCAATAGTCTGAAAGACCTGAAAAGAGGATATGCTTCAGCAGTATGGTGGGAGAATGTAAGATCTTCATTTGAAGAGAATTACAAAGATTTTAAATTTCTGTTGGAACCAGCCGGTTTAAGTGTTGACTTTGAAGGCAAAAATATAGAAGGTTTCAACACGCTGATCAGGGAAAATCCTTTTTTACCCGAAGATAAAGTATTGTTGTTGGCAAGATTATGCCAGGATGAACCATCAGGTACTTTCAGTTTTACTACCCATTTTTTCAAAAATGTCATTCAAAATATGAGGATGGAGGCTGAAGAAGCAGTGATGCTCTGGTTTGAAAAATACATCAAACTGTTGATTGCCCCATTAAACAAATTATTCAACACTTTCGGAATGGCTCCTGAAGTTCATCAGCAGAATTTACTTATTGAGCTGGATGATAATCTTATTCCAAAAACAATTTGGGTAAGAGACGGACAAGGATATCTTTTAAGAGAAAGCAGTAAAAATCAGTATGAAAACCTGATTAAAGAATGTCCTGAAATTGAAGAACTTTTTATCCGTGATGAAAGACTTCTGGATATTATTTCCCATCATCTTTTGGTAAGCAATCTAGCTGCATTAATTACATCAATCGGCAAAACAGGATTGGTGGATGAAAGATCTCTTATTGATATCCTATACAGAGAATTCGAATATTTGCATGAGAACAAACCTTCAGATTTTACGGATTATGCGTTGAATAAAAGATATTGGGCAGTGAAGTCAAATCTTCAGTCTGCTGTATTAGATGTAGACGGAGGGGTAAATGCTGCAGCTGTTTCATATGCTCAGATACCCAACCTTCTTCATATGTATTTCTTTTCAGACCAGCTTATTCAACCGGAGGGAACAGATGTTTTTTTCAAACGTTATTTTTCAAAGGAAGACGTAACAATCAGTATGCGACCTATTGATCTTGAAAATGATCTTGAAATGCTGCATGAATGGTTTAACCGTGAGCATGCCATAAAGACCTGGCAGATGAATTGGCCAATCGATGAACTTGAGACCTATTATCGTCTGATGCTTCCAAGTAAAGAAGCACATAGTTACATTGTATTGAGTAATGATGAACCCTCATGTAATATTGAGACTTATTGGGCATGCAGAGACATGGTAGGTGACTATTACGAAGTGCTGCCAACAGATTATGGAACCCACCAGTTCATTGCTCCGGTAGATCCTAAGAAAAAATATGTATCACCATCTACCCAGTCAATGGTAGACTATGTTTTTGCCCAGCCACAGGTAGGGAAGATGGTAGGAGAAGGATCGGTAGATTCACTTGCTTCTATGATGAATAAGGCCCATGTAGGATTTAAAGTAGAAAAAGTTATCGAAATGCCTCATAAAAAAGCCAATCTCAACTTCTGCTATAGAGAATGGTACTGGGAGAAGTTCCCTCAAAACAAAAACGTAGAAATCACCGCAAAAATCACTGAACATGAATAATGAAACCGTATATAATGTAATAGGAATAGGCATAGGGCCTTTTAATTTAGGTCTGGCTGCATTAGCCCATCCCATTTCAGAACTCAATACCCTTTTTCTGGATCAACGAGACGGTTTTGACTGGCATCCGGGGTTAATGATTGATCATGTTACCTTACAGACTCCATTTTTATGTGATTGTGTGTCCATGGCAGATCCTACAAATCCTTTAAGTCTTTTGAATTATCTTAAAGAAACCAACAGACTTTATAAGTTCTTCATCCGTGAAAATTTCTTTATTCCACGTAAGGAGTACAACCGCTATTGTCAGTGGGTGATTGAACAATTACCTGAATGTCGCTTTTCAACGCAGGTGATAGATATTGAGTATGAGAATGGAATTTATCTTGTTTCTACAATTCATACGAAAACTAAGGAAAAACAAGTTTTTAAAACTGAAAGATTGGTTCTTGGAACAGGGACACAACCCCATATTCCTTCTTTTATTCCTAAAAATGATGCCCGTATTATGCATACGAGTTCTTATTTATACCGAAAGGAAGAGTTATTGTCACAAGGTAAAAAGATTGCTGTCATAGGATCAGGTCAGAGTGCTGCCGAAGTTTTTTATGATCTTCTTCAGAACAGAGATGAGAACACCGAATTAGGCTGGTATTCACGTCCTGATAGGTTTTTTCCGATGGAATATTCAAAACTCACGTTGGAACTGACATCTCCTGACTATGTGGAGTATTTCTATAATAGGAATGAAACAGCCAGAAAAACTATTTTAAGTAAGCAACAGGCACAGTTTAAGGGGATTAATTATGATCTGATCAATGATATTTATGATTTTATTTATGATCTGAATATCGATAATGCCGATCCGAAACTTACCATTATTCCCAACAGCCAACTTGACAGAGTAGATAATGAAACCTCAGGTCCTATTCATCTTGAATTTACTCAGTTGGAACAGGAAGTTCCTTACGAACAGGAAGCGGATTATCTGATCCTTGGAACGGGATATCGTTATCATGAGCCATTATTCCTGAAAAACATCCAGTCGAGAATTAAAAGAGATTCCAGTGGTTTGTTTGATGTGAACAGAAACTATTCTATTGATCAGAACGGAGGAGAAATCTATGTTCTGCACGCAGAAGTACATACACACAGCTATATTTCAACAGATCTTGGAATGGCTGCCTACCGTAATTCTTTTATCATCAATGATATTCTGGGAAGAGAACATTATAAAATTGAGAAGAAAATTGCTTTCCAGGATTTTGATGTAGAAAAGTACGCCGAATTATCAACCGCAAAAATATAACAAGAAATGAACACCAATTTAGAATATACAATCAGCCAGCAAAACTGGCAGGAGGCCAATAGAAACCTTATGGCCAAAACTATTGCAGAATTAATGCACGAAGAACTATTGAAACCTAAAGCTACTTTTCAGGATGAAGAAGGATATACCGTTTTCACACTTGAAACAGGAGTGGAAAACATTCAATACAGCTTCCGGGGGCAAGAAAGAATGATGGATTATTGGCATATTGATAAAGACAGTATTACCAAAATAGAAAATGGAGAAAAACAAACTTCTTTAGATGTTGCTGCTTTTTTCCTGGAAATGCAGACTGTCTTTGATCTTGATCCTTATACGATTGCGAGATATACTGAAGAATTGTTGCATACTTTATATTGTGACGCCATGACGTTAGCAAAAGGAACAATGACCTCAAAGGATCTTGCCGATTCAGATTATCAGACCATTGAGCATCACATGACAGGACACCCTTGGGTTATTGTTAACAAAAGTAGACTGGGCTTTTCTCCTCGCGACCTGCAGGCATTTGCTCCTGAGTCGGATCAAAACCTGAAGGTTTTATGGTTGGCAGCTCATCGAAGCAGATCTGCGTTTCAGGCATTAGATTCTATCGATAGAGAAGATTTTTATCGTTCAGAAATAGGAAATGAGTTGTTTAATGCTTTTCAGCAAAAACTGACCGCTCAGGGAAAATCTGTTGAAGACTATCATTTTATCCCTGTTCACCCTTGGCAATGGGAGCATAAACTGAAGATTCATTTTGCAGGTGATATTGCATCAGGATTGCTTATACAGCTTGGGGAGGGAAATGATATTTATAGTCCTCAGCAAAGCATCCGTACATTATTTAATGCCGATCATCCGGAAAAAAGATATTTAAAAACTGCAGTCTCCATTTTAAGTACCGGGAATATCCGAGGATTATCACCTAAGCAGATGAAGATAGCTCCGGCAATTACAGAATGGGTAAAAAGCTTAATCAAAGGTGATGAATACCTTGAAAATAAGGGAACCATTTTCCTTGGAGAAGAAGCTTCTATTGCTTATCTGCATCCTCAGTATGGTGCTATTGCAAGTGTACCTTATCAGTATAACGAATTCCTGGGGGCTTTATGGCGTGAAAGTGCTGAAAATTACCTTCAGGCAGATGAGGAAATGGTGACAATGGCCTCATTACTGTATGTGGATAAAAACGGAATCCCTTTGGTACAGGCTTTTGCAGAAAAAGCAGGCATGACCATCAAAGAATGGATAAGCAGCTATCTGGATGCGTACCTGACCCCCCTTCTTCATATTTATTATACCCATTCATTGTGTGTAACTCCTCATGGCGAGAATATCATGGTGGTCTTAAAAAATGGAATTCCACAGAGGATTGTCATTAAGGATTTTGTAGATGATATTGTTCTTACTACCGAAGCAAGAGAAAAGCTTCCTGCTCATTTGGCAGACGGGTTAATACAGTCTTCTAATAAAGAAAATGTTCCGTTGTTTATTCTTTTAGGGGTTTTTGATGCTTTCTTCAGATATTTATCAAATGTTCTGCACACCTATTCTGAATTTGAAGAGGAAACGTTCTGGACCCTTGTTCATGAATGCATCGAAAGTTACAAAACCGACAACCCACACTTACAGGAAAGATATGCTAAATACGACTTGTACGTGCCGGCATTCAAAAGGTTTTATATCAATAGCCTTCGTTTGAAAAATAACGGATACAGCGAAAATAAAGCATTTGCTATTCCAAGAAAAGATGGTGCATTGCCTAATCCTCTGTATCAGGTAGCCAACAAAAATTCTGTAGCAGTACTATGAGGAAATTCCTGCATCTGCTAAAGGAGGGAACGGTTTTTATCTACGGGGCGCTCGCCGGTAAAAAAGTTGAACTGACTTCCGGAAGTATCAACCGTTCCATCTTTAGTCTAGCAATTCCAATGGTGATGGAGCTGGTGATGGAGTCTGTTTTTGTAAGTGTCAATCTTTTGATTATTGCCAGATTAGGCGATAAAGTATTGGGCCTTGTAGGAATTACAGACAACTACATCAATTTTGCGTATGCTATTGCGGTAGGTTTGGGAATTGCTGCAGCAACACTTGTGGCAAGAAGAGCCGGTGAAAAGGATACGGAAGGAATGGGCAGAACAGCTCATTATATTATCCTTTTAGCCTTGTTTTTTGCAGTATTGATCGGAGGGATCTCCTGTTTTTTTGCCTCGGAGATTGTTGGATTTCTGGGAATAAGCACTGATGTTGTGGTGGATGGATTGTCATTTTCCCGATTGGTATTTCTCAGTATAGGATTGGTTATTGTGAGGCTTTCTGTAAATGGACTTTTCAGAGGGGCTGGAGATGCTGATCTTGCAATGAAATCACTTTGGTTATGCCATATTTCCAATATTATTTTCGCCGTAATCCTTGTTTTTGGGGTAGGATTTATTCCTGCTTTCGGATTAATGGGATTGGCGTATGCTACCATTCTATCCAGACTTTTGGCTGTCATCTATCAGTTTTTCATATTGCTTTCAGGGAAAACAAGCATTAATATTCTGATGAGGTTCCATCTGGATATTCCTCTGCTCAGAAAAATATTGAAAATAGCCTTTGGCGGATTGGTTCAGTATATCATTCCAACTTCCAGCTGGCTGATTATGGTGAAAATTATCTCAACGTTCGGAACTACAGCATTAGCTGGATATATTATTGCTCAGCGTATTGCCTCGGTAGCAACTATGCCGGCTTGGGGAATAGGAAATGCAGCAGGAGTTCTGACAGGACAAAACCTAGGTGCCGGAGATCCTGACCGTGCGGAAAAAACTGTATGGAGAGCAGGAACAATCAATATGACATACCTTATTGCCGTGGCTTTATTCTGGCAGCTGGCAGCAGAATATGTGGTGAAGTTCTTCACTACAGAAACTGAAGTTGCCCGATATGCTGTTCAGTATATCCATGTCGTATCCATGGCTTATCTCTTATTGGGCTTTACGATGGTGATCAGCCGTGCCCTGAATGCTGCCGGAAATATCATGCAGGTCACGATGCTGTATGTTATTATGTTCTATATCATTCAGCTTCCTCTGGCCTATCTGCTTGGAGTAAGATTTCATTGGGAACTTACCGGAATATTTACCGCTATTGTTTCATCAGAAATTGTGCTGGCTGTGCTTTTCTTAATGATTTTTAAAAATGGTAAATGGAAAACAATAAAAATTTAAAATGAATACAACTGAAGAATTTTATGAAATTATCGCATCAGCAATTGCGGTAAAAAAAGAACTGGTAAATGAAAATCTCACATACCAGGAGATCCCTGAATGGGATTCTATGTCTCACTTACTTATTGTAGAAGCATTAGAGCAATTTTACCAGATTAAATTTGACTTTAATGATATCCTGGAAATGGGTACTGTGGGTAAAATCCGTGAAAAAATGAAAAAATACGATGTTCTCGTAGAAAACTAAAAATATGAAAATTTTAGAAAATGTAATTGCCAACAGAAACCTGTTGTTTACAGATGCCTCCACCGGAAAAACTATTCCGGTTGGGGCTCTCTACAGATCTTTAGGCTTAAATCCTGTAGAAAAAGGGCTTATCTTTTTATACAACGACAATCAGCTTTCTTCCATTGAAGTGCTGTTGAATTTTTACGGAACGGCATTATCAATTGCCGTTTTAGGTCAGAAGCTTCACCCTGAATTTAAAGAACGTCTGGAAGAAGAATATCACCCGAAATATATTTTTGATCCTTCAAGAGAAGAGATTCCCGGGTATACGATAAAAGCTTTTTCAGAATCGGTTACTATTCATGTGAAAAAAGATTATAAATGTGAGGTAACCATTAATCCTGAAATCAAAATCTTATTAAGTACTTCAGGAACAACAGGAATTCCCAAACTGGTAAAACTATCAGATGAAAGTCTTTATCAGAATGCTGTGAGTATTCTTCAATATATGCCCATCCTGGAATCTGATGTAGTACCCCTCAATGTTCCTATCAACTTTGTGTATGGATTTTCAATCTTTACCACGAATTGTATGCGCGCCGCAAGAATCGTATGTACAGAAAAGGATATTATGCAAAAAGCTTTCTGGGATGAAATGGAAGAATTTGGGTACAGTACTCTTGGAGGAGTTCCTTATCTGTATGAAAATCTTAACAGAATAGGCTTTTTCAGAAAAGACAGCCCGAGTTTACGATATATGACCCACACCGGTGGAGTCATCAATGGGGAACTGAGAAAAACAATTTTTTCCTATTGTCACGAATTTGAGAAGCAATTCTTTGCCCAGTATGGCCAGACAGAGGCAGGAGGAAGAATGGCTTACCTTACAACAGATGGTCTCTTGGAAGCGGAAACTTCTATTGGTACTCCGGTACAAGGAGGAGATTTTAGTATAGATCCTGATACTGAGGAACTTTTGTTCTCACATAACAGCATTTATGGGGGCTATGCCCATACGCTTAAAGATCTGGCTTCTTATGAACAACCTGCAGTACTACGTACAGGAGATACTGCCCAAAAGGGCAAAAATGGAATCTACTATATTACCGGAAGAATCAAACGTATTATGAAATTATTCGGAATACGGCTTAATCTGGATGAGGTAGAGTTTATCCTTAAGAATGAAATGGAAGGAAATACTTTTGTTTGTCTGAATTTCAATGATAAGAAAATCATTGTATTGTATGATAATCAGGAGATTGATCCTCAGGTTATCACAGAAACCATTAAAAATAAGCTGCGCATTAATCCCCAGTATGTACGCGCCGAGTATATTGAATCGTTCCCATTATCACCAAATGGGAAAATAAATTATCCCCTCTTACAAAATTTACAACATGAAAACATCTAAAACCCTTATATTATTTCTTGGTCTCGCCTTAGCTTCAAATTCTCTTTCCGCACAACAAAGTGAAAGAATTCATGGAAAGATTATGTTATCTGAACAGGCACCTGTAAAAAATGCAATTTTACGATTGGTAAATACATCTTATCAGGCAAAAACCAATAATTTGGGAGAATATTACTTTGATAATGTGCCACCTGGAGAATATACTCTTCAGGTGGTCTTAAATGACATCGAACTGATGAAGGAACCAATCCGCATAGAGAAAGATGTCTATGAAATTAAACCTATTTATGCTTCACTTCATAATAATGTGATAGAGGGAATCACAGTATATGCAGTCAGCAGAAATAAATTTCTGGATAAAGACAGTACTTCAGTGTCTAAAATGCCATTAAGAAACTTAGAAAACCCGCAGGCTTATACAAGCATTAACCAGCAAATCATGAAGGAGCAGATTACGTATGATATTTCGGAAGTTCTGAAAAATGTTCCGGGTATGGTAAAAATGCAGGGTAGCCCGGGGAGAGGTTCCGGAGACGGAAGCTTCTATTATAGTTTAAGAGGTTTTCCTACCAAAGTATCTATGGTAGACGGAATTCCTGCTACTACCAACGGAGAGATCGATCCTGCCGATATCGAGCGTCTTGAAGTGATCAAAGGACCTTCAGGAACTTTATACGGAGGCGCTGTGACTTCTTTTGGTGGATTGATTAATTTAGTAACCAAGAAGCCTAAAGACTATTTCGGAGGTGAAATATCTTACCTTATGGGAAGCTATAACCTGAATCGTGTGACAGCGGATGTGTATGGGCCGATAACCGATAACCGGAAAACATTGTTTCGTCTGAATGCTGCCTATCAATATCAGAATGGTTTCAGAGATTCTGAATTCAGAAAATCATTCTTCGTTGCTCCTACAGTGAGTTATCAGGTTAGTGATAGGTTGAATTTCCGTTTGGGAGCTGAGATTTATAACTATGAGAGTACCAATACACCTATTATTTTCCTGGCCAGAACAAGACCTTATGTTGCCCATACCCCGGATGAACTGGGATTTGACTGGAAAAGATCTTACTCCAACAATGATATGACTTTGAAGGCTCCATCTATCAACGTGAGAGCTGAAGCTAATTATAAAATTTCAGACCGATGGACCTCACAAACTCTACTATCAAGAAACTTCAGAAAGACGGAAGGACTATATCAATATCAATTTATTAGAGGAACGACCAGTGATGCCTTGTTGGAGCGTAATGTACAATGGCAGAACTCAGAAGCGGCTTCTACAAGTTTTCAACAAAATTTTAACGGAGAGTTTAATATCGGAAAAATTAAAAATAAGGTGTTGATAGGATTGGATTATTTGAATCAGTCGATTAACAATAATCATTCTCCTATTGCGGTATTTGATTATATTGATGGTACAAATCCTTCAGGACCAGTGGGAGGACCAGTGACGGGAATGTACGGTAATATATCCAAAGATTTGGCACTTAAGAAAATCCAGACTGCCACCCAAAATGCTATAGATTTGAAAAAGAATGCGTTAGTACGAAACTCTTCGTCCGCGGATCTTTATGGAGCCTATATATCCAATGTAACTTATATTACCGACCGTTTGATAACACTATTAAGCTTACGTATGGATCACTACGAAAGTAAAGGGCAGCTTAATCTGAGTACGAATATTCGCGCGGGAGAGTTCAAGCAAACGGCATGGTCTCCAAAAGTGGGATTAGTCTATCAGATTATTAAAGACCAGTTATCAGCATATGGAAACTATATGAATGGTTTTAGTTATACAGCACCCGTTAATCAACAATTACCGGATTTCAGCGGAGATATGAAACCACAAATGGCTAACCAGTGGGAAGTGGGGGTGAAAGGAAACCTTTGGAGAAACAAAGTTAATTTCACGGTAGGATACTATGATATCCTTGTTGATAATATACAACGTGGAATGGGAGTTGTTCGCGATGGAAAAGAATATGCCATTGTAGTTCAGGACGGGCAACAAAGAAGCAAAGGGATCGAAATCGAAACCATTATGAACCCTGTTCAGGGATTAAACATTATGGCAGGATATACCTATAACGACAGCAGGTTTGTAAAAGCAAGTGCTGACGTAGAAGGCCGCCGCCCGGAATCCGCAGGTCCGGCGAATGTATTTAATTCATGGATCAGTTATATCATCCCTATTAAAGGACTTCAGGGATTAGGAGTAGGTTTTGGAGTGAACCGTGTTGGTAAACAACTTGCCGGAAACAAAGTGCAAACCGGACAATTCGCATTTCCTGCCTATACATTGGTTAATGCCTCTGTTATTCTTGAAAAAGAAAGATATCGATTAGGATTTAAAATGAATAATTTAGGCAATGTTCAGTACTTTGCGGGACAGGGAGTTATTGTCGCTCAAATGCCGCGTAATTTTGTTGCTGAGGTGAGCTTTAAATTTTAATTGCGAAAATAATGAATGCCTAACAAAAAATAATATAACACTAAGGGAAATTAAGAAAATAAAAACAGTTAAGTTCTAGAGGGGCAAAGTATCATACTATACAATAGCTCCGGTTATGATTTTCATGACTCAAACAACTTAAAAGTATCTTACTATTTAAATAACTTTGATAATTGATAATATATGATTGTAACATATTGCTTTACAGTGATTTTAAAAATTTTAAATCTTTCCCCTTAATAAGCTATGAAACTTAAATTTAGAAAAATTGCTTATCAATTACACTTATGGCTCGGACTATCGTCCGGGCTTATAGTTGTAATAATGGCAGCTACAGGTTGTATTCTTTCATTTGAAGACGAACTGAAGCACCTGATACATCCCCAAAGATATTTTGTTACAAACATCGGAAAAGAAAAACTGCCTCTTGCAGAACTTACTGCCAAGGCAGAACAAGCGCTTCCGGATAATTTGAAAATCAAAAGAGTTCAGATTTCATCAGACCCTTCCAGAACTTATATGTTCAGAACGTTGAAAATGGATAATGAAGCCCTTACATATTGGGGAACTTATATTTATTATTACCGGGTTTACATGGACCCTTATACCGGAAAAGTTCAGGAATTGGAAAATGCAAAAACCGATTTTTTTGAAATTGTCCTTGACCTTCACAGGAGGCTGCTGCTGGGGGAGAAAATAGGGAAGACGATTACCGGATACTCAACATTATTATTGGGAATTATTCTTTTTTCGGGATTAGTGATATGGTACCCCCGGAAAATGAGTAAAAGTATGCTTAAAGGAATGTTTTTCATTAAACTGTCTGCCAACTGGAAAAGAATCAATTATGATCTTCATAATGTTCTGGGATTTTATTCGATGATTCCTTTACTTTTAATTGCTTACTCTGCGTTGATATGGAACTTTAAAGATATGGATCAATGGGTACAAAATTTTTTAAACAATAATAGCAGAGTAGAAGAGAAAGTAAAAAGTATTCAACCTCAGGAGGGTCCTGTAGATCGAAGTCCTGTTCTGAATACTATATGGAAAACAGTAGAAGGCAATCTTGTTAATAAAAGATCGGCAATGATTAATTTTCCAAGGACAGAAGAAGGAACGTATTATGCAGAAGTTACCTATGGAGGAAAACAATACCAGAATGAACAATTTAATTTTGATCAATATTCCGGAGCAAAACTGAAGACTCAGTCTTATACAGATAAAAATATCGGAAATGGAACAGCACTGAGAGAGAGAAATTACGATTTACATACCGGTAGTCTATTCGGACTCTTCGGACGTATTATTTACTTTTTAACAGGAATAATAGCCACTTCGCTTCCAATTACAGGGTTTATTATTTATCTCAACCGAAAAAAGAAGAAACCGAAGCATCAAAAAAATAAGGTTATTTTTCCTGCCCATCATTAATCAAGGCCTCTGTTAAGGAGGCTTTTTCATTTTTTATCTCTCGCTGATTTTGCTGATTGCGCGGATGATTGTGAATAAGATTATTAAAGATAAACTCGTGCATCCGTGGCCTACAAGTTATTCCACTAATCTTCTGACATTTTTAGAAAAGGCTTTAATGCTTTCATTTGTTTGTGGACTCAATAGAAGATTTTAAATAAATCATTGCCACGAATTCACGAATTTTACTTATTAATAAATTTGTTATAAAAAGAGTATTGAGAATCTTTGATTTTCTTGCGCCTTGAAATGTAGCTAGTATTTCTAACCTTTGTGTCTTTGCGTATTCGAACAAAATAATTATAATTAA
>CAUQIC010000011.1:0-190477 GCA_963518055.1 uncultured Chryseobacterium sp. | reverse complement strand
AACACAACAACTATCACCCCCCCAGACAAAATATACACTTCCCCACCACTCCCCCGCTGTGTGTGGGGTTTTTTTGGCTGTTTTGGGGGGGGGGGGGGGGCGCCCCCCCCCCCCCCAAGACAATAAAAAAGCGAGTAGCGAAAGCAGGTTCCCGGCTTCTAAAGATTAAAATATGATTATTTGAAGTAATATTAATAGCTTTTTTTGTTGAATTTCATGATTTTGGAATCCAAATTCCTATTTTTGCACATCAGACGTAAAAATTATGGCAAAGCAAGAAGATGTTTTCAAGAAAGTGATTTCTCACGCTAAAGAATATGGTTTTATTTTCCCATCGAGTGAGATCTATGATGGTTTATCCGCTGTTTATGATTATGGACAGAACGGGGCCGAACTTAAAAATAATATCAAACAATACTGGTGGAAAGCTATGGTACAGCTTAACGAAAATATTGTGGGTATTGATTCGGCGATCCTTATGCACCCAACAACTTGGAAAGCATCGGGCCACGTAGACGCTTTTAATGATCCATTGATTGATAATAAGGATTCTAAGAAACGTTTCAGAGCAGACGTTTTGGTAGAAGACTATTGTGCTAAAATTGAAGATAAAGAGAATAAAGAAATTGAAAAAGCTGCGAAGAGATTCGGGGAGGCTTTTGATAAAGATCAGTTTGTAGCTACGAATCCAAAAATTTTGGAATACAGAGCAAAAAGAGAGGCTATTCTTTCAAGATTGGCAAAATCATTGGAAAATGAAGATCTTGCTGATGTAAAAGCGTTGATCGAAGAGCTGGAAATTGCTGATCCTGATACGGGTTCCAGAAACTGGACGGAAGTAAGACAATTCAACCTGATGTTTGGAACGAAGTTAGGAGCTTCTGCTGACAGTGCAATGGATCTTTATTTAAGACCGGAAACGGCTCAGGGGATTTTTGTTAATTACCTGAACGTTCAGAAAACATCTCGTCACAGACTTCCTTTCGGTATCGCACAGATTGGTAAAGCCTTCAGAAATGAGATTGTTGCCAGACAGTTTATTTTCAGAATGCGTGAATTTGAACAAATGGAAATGCAGTTCTTTGTTGCTCCGGGAACGGAACTTGAGTTCTACGAGCAATGGAAGCAGAAACGTCTGAACTGGCACTTAGCTTTAGGATTAGGTACTGACAACTACAGGTTCCATGATCATGAGAAACTGGCTCACTATGCGAACGCTGCAGCGGATATTGAGTTTAATTTCCCATTTGGTTTCAAGGAGTTGGAAGGTATCCACTCAAGAACAGACTTTGACTTAAAAGCTCATGAGAAATTCTCAGGAAGAAAATTACAGTTCTTCGATCCGGAAAGAAATGAAAACTATGTCCCTTACGTAGTAGAAACTTCTGTAGGTTTAGACAGATTATTCCTTTCTATCTTCTCCCATTGTTTAAAAGACGAAGTATTGGAAGATGGTTCAGAGAGAACAGTTTTATCTTTACCTCCTGCATTAGCACCAATAAAAGCAGCTATTCTTCCATTAATGAAGAAAGATGGTTTAGCAGAGTATGCTGAAAATATTTTTAATGATCTGAAATATGATTTCAACTTATTCTATGAAGAGAAAGATGCGATCGGAAAGCGTTACAGAAGACAGGATGCTATTGGTACTCCTTACTGTATTACGGTAGACCACGATTCATTAACGGATCATACAGTAACCATCAGAGACAGAGATACAATGCAACAGGAAAGAGTTCCGGTTTCAGAGTTGAGAAGAATCATTGATGAGAAAACCAACTTCAGAAATTTACTTTCTAAAATATAATGTAAAAGCCTTGATTTTTCAAGGCTTTTTTATTTTCCGTTTACTCTCCTATTTCTTCGGTAATTTCATTTTTCTATTCAAAATTATTTTAAATTTGTTTGAGACCGATTCACAAGAATATGAAAATAGTAAAGTATATGATAGGCGGGGCTGTAGTGGGAGCTACAGCAGCTTATTTTCTTGGATATGACTATCTGTTTAGTGGTATTTCCAAAACGTATCTTAGGGGAAAATCAAGTGCTTATATTGATGACGGAGATCTCTTTCCCAGCAATCCTATTGTTACGGAAGAGCCAAGGTTATGGGAGGAAGACACCGAGTACAATCACAAAGAACTATCTGATCATTTGATCGACAACTTAAAACAGTCAAAAACGGCTGCTTTTGTGGTCATCAGAAATGGGAAAATTCTTCATGAGCAATATTGGGACGGCTACAATCAATTGTCACAAACCAATTCATTTTCTATGGCAAAAGCGATCACCGTTATGCTTCTGGGAAAAGCTTTAGAAGAGGGTATTGTCAAAAATATCGATGAAAAAATTGCTGATTTTTATTCAGAATTTAAAGAGAAAGCATTCGGAAATAAAGTCACCCTGAAAAACCTGGCTCAGATGGAAGCAGGGCTAGACTGGGATGAAAATTACAACAACCCCTTTCTCCCCAATGCCAAGGCCTATTATGGAAAGAGTCTTGTAAAGGCAGTCTTTTCAAGGAGATTTAAGGAAGAACCGGGGACAAGATTTGAATACCAAAGTGGTTCTACTCAGTTGCTTGGTTTTGCTTTAAAAAAGGCACTCAACAAGCCGCTGGCAAGCTATCTGTCGGAAAAATTCTGGATTCCTCTGGGTATGGAACAAAACGCTAAATGGAGTACGGATGATTATGGAATGGAAAAAACCTACTGTTGTGTTCATTCTAATGCCAGAGATTTCGCAAAACTGGGTCAATTGTTCCTGGATAACGGAAAAGTTGGGGAAGAGCAAGTTCTCAACCCGAATTTTATTGAACAGATGAGAACTCCTACGGAAAAGTCTGAAAACATTTATGGAATGGGGCTTTGGATTAACCATGACAACCCGATTAAGCATTATTATTTCCTGGGACTTCAAGGACAGTATATCATTATGGTCCCTGAGTACAATATAGTCATTGTAAGAACCGGAAGTTATGCCAACAGCCCTAAAAATGACAGAGGAAGACCGGATCTGGTAAAGTTTCTGGTGAATGAAACCGTTCAATTATTCCAATAAAAAAACAATGGAAAAATACAGTTCAAAAATAGATGCTTATATTGAAAAATCTCAGGATTTTGCAAAGCCCATTTTGCATTATATCCGTGAAATCGTACATGAATTCTGCCCTGACGCAGAAGAAACTATGAAATGGAGTTTCCCCCATTTTATCTACAAAGGAAAAAACCTGTGTGCCATGGCTTCTTTTAAACAACATTGCACTTTTGGGTTCTGGCTGGAAAAGGAAATGAAAACCATGCAGGATATTACGCAGGATATTGAAAAGAACTCGATGTTTAGTCTGGGGAAAATTACCCGGATTGAAGATCTTCCCCATAAACCTCAGCTTAAAAAGGCAATTAAAGAAGCCATGGAGCTTACGGATATGGGAGTTACGATGAAAAAAGCAGCTCCTTCGAAAGCAGAGATAGAAGTTCCGGATTATCTTCAGACCGCATTAGAAGCCAAACCAGCCGCTCTGGATATTTTTGAAAAGGGGTCTCCCTCTTTCAGAAAAGAATACATCACCTGGATAACGGAAGCTAAAACAGAAGCTACGAGAAATAAAAGAATGGAACAGGCCTTGGAATGGATTGGGGAGGGAAAAGGGAGGAATTGGAAATATGAGAGGAAATAGCATTTAACCTCTGCTTTACATCTACAATTGATTCTAAAAGCCTAATGAAACCTGAAATTGGCTTCAGGCAATATATTATTTTTTAAGAAAGCTTCGTATTCAGGAGAAAGTCTGGCACGGCCAAAAGTGTTTTCTCCACTCATGCTTCCCAGACGAACTTTATCTTTTCCATATTTCCTGTTCATAGCATCCATGGCTTTCATTACAGGAAGGTGTTGGTTTTGGGTATCTTCTTCAAAAAGGCCAATTTGTCGTTGATCTTCAGGAACAAAATCATTCACCATAACCCCGGCTCTCTTATAGTGAAATCCTTCTTTATAAATATCTTCAAAAAGCTCATTGACTACCCTTCCGATTAAGATCGAAGAATTAGTAGGATTGGAAAGAACTCTCGACACAGCATTTTTATATTCGGGAAGATCTTTTCTGAAGCGATTGGTTTGTACAAATACCGTAATTATTTTGCAGCAGGTATTCTGCTTTCTCAATCTTTCGGAACAGTACATTCCAAAGGTTTCTACTCGCTCACGAACATCTTCTTTCTTCGTCAGCATCTCCATAAAACTTCTGGTAACGGCTATCGATTTTTTTGGGGATGGTGCATCCAGCTCCAGTTGGCGAATTCCTTTCAGCTCATGAATCATTCTTACTCCATGAATTCCCATTATTTTGCGAACCCACATTTCGGGTTTTTGAAGAAGATCCCAAGCTTTATAGACTCCGCTGTCATTCATTTTTGCTGCCAGCTTCCTTCCAATTCCCCAAACATCTCCTATATTAAGCCATTTCAATGCTTTTTCAATTTTTTCAGGGGTATCTAAAATATAAACTCCATTAAACTTCTCCGGAAAATCTTTGACAATCCTATTGGCCACTTTACAGAGGGTTTTCGTTGGAGCGATTCCTATGCTTACAGGGATATTTTCCTTTTCCTGAATTTCTTCTTTGATTTTAAAACAGTATTCATCAATATCAATGTATTTAAATCCTGTCAGATCCAAAAAAAGCTCATCGATACTATAAACCTCATGATCTATCACATAAGAACGGGCAATATTGATCACCTGCTGGCTTTTATAATTATACAATTCAAATTTCGCAGAAAAGCTTTTTACATTATGCTCCTGAAAGAGCTCTTTGTATTTAAATGCCGGTGCTGCCATAGGAATTCCCAGATCTTTTGCTTCCTTACTTCTGGACACAACACAACCATCGTTATTGGAAAGAACGACAACAGGTTTGCCTTCAAGAGTAGGATCTAAAGTCCTCTCACAGGAGACAAAAAAGTTATTACAATCTACGAGAGCATACATGACGACAGTGAAATATTTGATACAAAATTATGGTTTTCGAAAAATAAAAACATGCTTATTATTAAAATTAACATAAGCTTTAACAAATTATTGATCAACCAATTAAATTATTTCAAACACGTCAAGTTTTGTCGTATCAGGGATCAAACTTTGTATTCAAAAAAAACATTTATCTGTTTACTGAAAAGCATACCTTAAATCATTCTCAGTCGCTCTTCTTCCAGATCAAGTTGAAAAAGCTGGTGGCGAATAATTTCTTCATTGATCGATATATCTTTATTCAGTTCTGAAAGAAACTGTCTCTGGCTTTCTAACATTTCAAGAAAAATAAGCTTAATATTGTCATTCATCCATTCTGTATCACTTGCTTTATTTTTTTCTTCCCAATGTTTCAGCATTATTTCTACTCCGGCATGACTTTGAAGTTCATTCTCATGTTTATTTTTGAGAAAGTGATAGACATGCTGTTTTAATTTCATTTTTATTTCCTGACGAATCTTTTCATCTTTTTCATCATCAATAAAATCTTCAAAAACATGTCCCAACCTTATAAAATAGGGTAATGTAAGTCCCTGCACGAGAAGTGTAAGCAATATCACTACAAAAGTGATAAATAAAATGAGATTTCTATTAGGAAAAGGTACCCCATGAAGACTAATAGGAATAGCGAGTGCTGCCGCCAGCGATACTACTCCTCTCATCCCTGTCCAACCTAAGATAAGAGGCATCATCAAACGTCTTCTGTTTGAGGAGGCACGAGGAGCAACGCTTGGCCGGAAAATAATAGTGGCCAACATGGCCGCGTATGAGCTTATAATCCTGGCTGCTATAAGGATACCTGTTACCAAAATCCCATAATTAATTGCTGTTCCCAAAGGAATTCCTTCTGACCGTAATCCCCCAACAATTTCGGGAAGCTCCAAACCGATAATTAGGAATACAATTCCGTTCAGAATAAATACAAAACTCTCCCAAACGCTATATCCTCTTATACGGCTCGTACTGCTTAAAAATATCAATCTTTTACTTGACATATAAAGCCCCCCGCACACCACAGCCAATACTCCTGAGCTATGAAATTGCTCTGCCAGCCAATACATAAGATAAGGTTCAATGAGTGTTAATGCAATATCTGAAGCAGCATCTGTAGGGAGACGTTTATGAATTTGCACAAAAATCCAGGCTAGTAACAGCCCCAGCCCTGCACCACCAATGATCATCCATAGAAAAGTCAGGGAAGCCTCCTGCCACACAAATTGTCCTGTTCCTACAGCAATCAATGCAAAACGGAAAATAATCAGGGAGGAAGCATCATTTAATAAACTCTCACCTTCCAGAATCGCAGAGGTTGTTTTAGGTATTTTTACAAATTTCATGATCGCTCCGGTACTTACTGCATCGGGCGGAGATACAATTCCCCCCAACAGAAACCCCAGTGCAATACTAAATCCGGGAATAAAATAATTAGAAACAACAGCAACCGACAAGGCCGTAAAAAATACAACGAGAAATGCAAAGCTTCCGATAATCCGCCACCATCGCCTCATTTCTTTAAAGGAAATAGACCATGCTGCCTCAAACAATAAAGGAGGTAAGAAAATAAAAAAGATAAGATCAGGATTAATTTTTACAGCAGGTAAACCGGGGATAAAACTGACCAACAATCCAAATACAACGAGTAAGATAGGGTACGCAATTTTTAATTTGGTTGCCCACATATTTAATAGCACAATAGCGGCTATCATGGCCAGGAAAAAGGGTAGAATGGTATGCATTATGTTGTGTTTTTTATTACTATTCTCGCTTAGCTTTATTAATCATTAAGAATAGTTTATTATACAAATATACAGTCAATTCATATTTTTCATATCATTTTTATGATCTTATCCAAACTTAATTAATGAAGTGATAAAATCCGAAAGAAAGCAACAACAAAAGTTTAAATAGTTAAAAAAATCATTAAAACACGTCAAGTTTCGTCGTTTACATGATGTATTTTTGATAAATAATAGAATAAAATTATGGACAAGGTTACATTAGAACGAATTCAAAAACTACATCCGTCAATCAGAGATGAGGTAAAACAAATTATCAGTGAATGTGATGAAGCACTCACCGGCAGAGCCAGAATACGAATCACCCAAGGACTAAGGTCTTTTGAAGAACAGGAAAAACTCTATGCCATTGGAAGAATTACTTCAGGCAAGAAGGTAACTAACGCTAAAGCCGGACAAAGCATTCACAATTATGGCTTTGCCGTAGATATTTGCCTGATCATTGACGGAAAAACAGCAAGCTGGGATACCGCAAAAGACTGGGATAATGATCAGGTTGCCGACTGGTATGAATGTGTGAAAATTTTCGCTAAACATGGTTGGGATTGGGGTGGAAACTGGAAGACTTTCAAAGACCTTCCTCATTTTGAAAAAAAGACTCTTCCATCCAAAAAAGGGCTCATAAAAACGAGTTGGAGAACACTTATCAAACTACCTAGAGATCAGTACAATTATGTTATTTTTTAATTCTCTTTTCTTAGAAATTAATTAAAATACGACACCTTCTGTCGCTTCCCCGTCCTACCTTTGCTTTACAAGAAAACAACGAAAAAAGCAATAAAATCCAGAAAATAGAACCCGGAATTTTATCCATAAAAACAAACGGTTCTAAAGGTTTAAGATTGCATGTGCCCTTTTAACAAAACAATTAAAAATATCACATGAAAAAGACAACCATTCTTTCTTTGGACGGGGGCGGAATAAGAGGAATCATCACCTGCATTATTCTGCGCTACATAGAAGAACAGCTCCAGTATTATGATAAACCGAGCGCCAAACTCGGAGATTATTTTGATCTGGTAGCAGGCAGCAGCACAGGAGGTCTGATTGCTTCTATTATTTTATGCCCCGATGAATCCCGAAAAGCAAAGTATTCTATTCAAAAAGGATTAGAATTATATGCTGAAAAGGGCGGCGACATCTTCCAGGTTTCTTTTTGGGAAAAACTGGTCAATCCATTTGGATTATTGAATGAAAGAATTTCTCAGGATGCCCTTCAAAAAAACCTGAACGACTTTTTTGGAAATTTAGAATTAAAAGAATTAATAAAACCGTGTTTAATTACAAGTTATGATATAGAAAACAGAAGAGCCAAACTTTTTAATTCATGGGAAGCTCATCTCAGCACAGATAATTTTTATGTAAAAGATATCTGCAGAGCAACCTCAGCAGCTCCTACCTACTTCTGTCCGGTTCAGATCAAATCGATGTACGGACAAATTTTTAGTCTTATCGATGGTGGAATGTTTGCCAACAACCCTACCCTATGCGCCTATGCAGAAGCCCGGAAAATTCCGTTTGCAGAAGTTTTAAAGAATCATCAGAAAGCCAATCATCCGGGCGTAAATGATATGATCATTGTCTCTATAGGCACAGGAATTGAAGCCAGATCTTATTCGTTTAAGAAGCTGGAAAAAGCAGGAAAAATAGGATGGGTAAACCCGATTATTGATATATTGATGTCTGCCAATGCAGAGACTGTAGATTATCAGCTTTGTCAGATGTTTCAGACATTAGGTTTAAGAAATCAGAAGAATTATTATCGCCTGAACCCATCATTGAAAAACGCGTCTCCGGCAATGGATAATGTAAGACGCTCGAATATTGAAAATCTGATCCAAGCCGGACTAAGCTATATTGATGATAACAGAGAAACATTAAACCAAATTGTACAGAAACTTATCCGAAATAAAATATAAGCCACGAAGCTTATAAATACCCAATATAATCTAAAAAGCTTATATCTCAAAAAACTATTTAATATTCAAGTAAAGTTTTTATACGTCAACTTCTGTCGCCCTCCGATACTATATTTGGATTATAAAAAAACAAAATAAAATTTAAAAAAACTTATAACACGACGAGTTTTGACGTCATGCAAAACTATCTTTGAATCAACAAAATAACCAGGAAAACAACAGCTAAATACGCTTACTTTTCTCTTCAACATCCTTTTAATGACTACTCATTAATTTTCAGTGATATGCTACTGAACAGGATATGTATTACCCAATATTGAATATTAGTCTGCTAGCACTACTATATATTATTAACCTATTAATAACCTTAAAAATTTTAGAATTATGGCAAATTTAGTCCAAGAATTAAACAGTTTAGATTTCAGTGTATACATCGGAGGCCCTATGCAGGCCGCTATTAAAGCTCAGCATGAAGCTTCAATGTCTCAGGTTAACTTCATTAAAGAAGTTGGTTTTGAGGGAGCCGGCGCCAATTCAAAGCTGAGATATGTAGATTTTGTATACAAAAAAACAGTACCCAACCCGGTTCAGGGTAATGAAACCCCTGTACAGTCGCAGGTTACCTTGAGTGTACCTTTACTTTCTATGTTGACGATTCCGGCTTTAAGGATTGATGAAATGACCATTGACTTTAATGCGAAACTCAATTCTGTGGAAACTCAAAATATTTCTACAGAGTTCCAGGGAAGTGCTTCTTTAAGTGCCAAGTTTTGGAAAGTTAAGTTCAACGCTTCAGCTTCTTATAAGAAAACCAACTCAAGTACTTCTACGACAGAAAAGACATATACTTTAGGAGTACATGTAAGAGCTGTCAATGATGAATTGCCTGCCGGTCTTTCAAGAATTATGGATATGCTGGAAGACGCTATTGTTGCCAATTCAGCACCGGTAACTCCTTAGCATTTTATTCCGGATGGCTGCTTCAGCAGCCATCCATTTTAAACAATCTTTCACTCACTAAAAAAACTTATTATGCCCAAATTAAGAGAATATCTGGGAGGCATCGTCTCTGAGATTGCTGAAGCCAGAAAAATGACCGACCTGCAAACCGTGCAAATAGCAAAAGAATATGCCCAGGATGATTTATTGAAACATTTTTCAATTCCCAGGATGAAAGTAGGTACTGTAGATCTTACTATTCCTTTTGCCACAGCAGGGAATTCACCAAAAATGATTTTCAGAGATTTTATGTATGATGAAATTATCAAAGTTGCGAAAACAGATTATGATCCTTCTGATATAAAGAATGATCAGAATCTCAAAGAATATCTTGTTAAGCAGGAACCTAATTATAATGATATCCTTTCTAAGATTAAAGGTGAGAACACTTCTACATTAACTCTTAATCAAATTGAATACCTTGAACCCATTCCTAAAATTATTGTAGAATTTTGTAAATCTCTTTCTAATTTCAGCTGGAAAACAACCAACCCTGACAGTCTCTACAAAAGTATTTCCAACAGGCTTATTATGGAAACAAGAAAGGTGATAGAAAAAATTGAAGAACAGGAGATCATTGTTGAAGCCAGCAAATTGATGGAACTGGATATTAAATGCTTAATTTTTGCAAAAATGAGCGTTAGTGAAGCCGGAATGGAATGGTCAAGGTATGAAGATATCAATGGAAATATTATAGAAACTTTAATTCCGGAATAAAGCATGAAAAAGTCACAATTTATTCTAGTCTCTCAATTAAAAGAACAATTATTGGACTTTCCCAAGATTGTTTCTTCATTAGAAAAAAAAGACCCTCTTTTTGTTGAGAAGACGCTTTCCTGGCTAAAAGCAATAGAGGATATTCTTTCGACAAACACAATCAGTGAAGTTTCTGAGATAGCAGGATTCAGAAGCAAAATCCTGGCAGGAAAAATAAGTGATCAGCGAGGCTTTAATACAAAGAAAAATCAAATTAAAATTACAGCTCATCTCTTATATGATGCCCAAAACTGCGTTCTTACGGTTCATCTCCCTCATGAAAGAAAAATGAATGAATGCCGGGATATCACAAAACAGCTATTAGCATTAACAGCACAAACAAAAGCTTTACTCTACACTCCGGAAGTTAAATTTGAAGATTTTGTTCAAAGAATCTGGTGGTATATTCTTTCTGATAATGATTTAAAAATTGGGGGAGTAAAACTCAAATCAATGCTTTCTGAAATGGATATTATTATGCTTATTGCTGACGAAATAGAAATTAAAGATTTTTCTTAAAAACGAAAAATTAAATTTCTTGTAAATTATTTTTTATGCGTCAAGTTTTGTCGCCTTCCTCCATTACTTTTGGGATAGAAATAAAGTCAAAATAACACCAATATATTATCACACAAAATATGGAATCAACCAATCACAGCACTCATATAACCTTTGATGAAATCCCTTATACCATAGAATGGGGGGACATTGAAAATGTAGAGATGGACTATGAAAACTATCTCGACGACATCGAAAATTTCTTTAGAGAAGATTTTAAAGAAGCTGTTCTTGAGGAAGAGACTTTTTAATTACATTTAAAACACCCTATTCTGAGCTGTCCACAATTATTTTGAAGTATTCACGAAAAACTAATAACCATTTTACCATCTTCATATCCCTTTGAATTCACCATTCACAAAATATAGGACAGCCAGAGTAGTGTTTTTAAAAGTATTTTTTGCAGACAATCTATATACCCCATAAAAAATAAAACACGACACCTTTTGTCGTATTAAGAGCATATATTTGTCTTATAAAACTTTAGCGTGAAAACCTTACCTTTTACTGGATGGTAAGAACAGTAAAAACATTAAAATAGATCGTAATGAAAAAAGATTTTTATCTGACAAGATATGCCTTAATTATAAAAAGATTAGAAAGCTCTCCTGCTACCTATTCGCAGCTGGAAGACTATCTTTTAAATTCTTTTGAATTCCAGGATGCAGGAATCAAGAGCTACTCTATTCGTACCTTGCAGCGAGATATCCGTGAGATATCTGATCTTTTTAACCTTTCTATTCATAACAAGAAAAAGGGTGATAACCGATATTATATTGAAAGCCGCCCCATTATGGAAGTGGACGAATACAATCAGAAGCTTTTGGAATCTTTTCAGGTCAGCAATGCATTGAACCTCCATCCGGATTTTTCAAATTTCATCTTTTTTGAAAGCCGGAAGCCTACCGGCGTAGAGAATTTCTACGATCTGTTTTTTGCGATTCGCAATAAAAGAGTGGTTAGTTTTGAGCATTACAACTATAAAAATAAATTAATGACCTCCCGGAAAGTTCACCCTCTGGCTTTAAAAGAATCAAAAGACAGATGGTATCTTATTGCTATCGACACAAAAGATAAAGTCTTAAAATCATTTGGGTTGGATAGAATCAATTATCTGGATGTGGACAAAAGCAAGTTTCGGGAAAAGTATAACTATAATTTTAGA
Organism: uncultured Chryseobacterium sp.; assembly: GCA_963518055.1. Taxonomy (GTDB): domain Bacteria; phylum Bacteroidota; class Bacteroidia; order Flavobacteriales; family Weeksellaceae; genus Chryseobacterium. The sequence goes on along the minus strand of CAUQIC010000011.1, from coordinate 178,253 downwards.
GAACATTTCAAAAATGCTTTCGGCGTGATGAATCTAACGGAACAAAAACCTGAAAAAATCACATTAAAATGCAGCCGCCATCAGGGAGAATATATCCGAAGTTTTCCTCTTCATCAATCACAAAAAGAGACTAAGGAAACTACGGAAGAAATTTACTTCGAATTCTTTCTTCACCCTACCTATGACTTTATGCAGGAGATTTTATCCTACGGGAAAGAAGTTACAGTTTTAGAACCTAAATGTTTAGTTGATAATATCAGAACCCATCTTCAGGAATCATTGAATCGTTATCTTGAAAGCTAATCAACACTAAACGGGTCTCATATTTTTTAAGTATATTTACATAAATATGCCTCTATTGAAAGCTTTATTTATTTGTACCTGTTGCCTTATTTCTTCATTTTGTTTATCTCAGCAGAAAGAAGAATTCAGACTTGTAAAGAATTATTACAACCAACATAGAAGCATGTTGAACAACGAATTCAAGAAAAAATTTGATGCAGAATCCAATACGTTCAAGAAGGCTAGCATAAAAGGAGATTTTATCTTTTTTATGAAAAAAATGGATAGTATTGAAAATACCGCATTAATTGGAGCTTTGCTGAAAGTCAGAAATCTGGAAGACCTTCAAACGATAAAAAAAGAACCTTACATAGGGCCTTCTGTAGTAGAATCAGCTCCAAATTATCCCGGAGGGATCAATACTCTAAGGCAGGAAGTTGCAGATCTTCTGTATGTGAATGGTGTGAATTCTGAAGTAAAGACTGTAAAAACAAGCGTTGCCTTTATTGTAGAAAAGGATGGAAGTGTAAGTAATGTTCATGCACAGGGAGAGAACTTTACATTTAACAGACAGGCAGAGATTGCTTTATATTCTATTTCTGAAAAATTCTTACCCGCTTTAGCCAAAGGAGATCCTACAAGATTCCAGTTCAATCTTCCTTTAACCTTAACAATGGCAGACTAGATGTTTACTGACGAATATTATATGAAAATGGCTCTGCAGGAAGCTGAAGCCGCACTTGAAAAAGATGAAGTTCCTATTGGATGTGTTATCGTTTCCAATAACCGAATTATTGCAAGAGCTCATAACCTGACTGAGACATTAAATGATGTTACCGCCCATGCAGAAATGCAGGCTATCACTTCTGCTGCTAATTTTCTTGGCGGAAAATACTTAAAAGACTGTACATTATATGTCACGATGGAGCCTTGTGTCATGTGTTCAGGAGCCCTTTCCTGGTCTCAGATTTCAAAAGTGGTAATTGGAGCAAGGGATGAACAAAGAGGCTTTATCAACAAGCACCTTACTTTGCATCCAAAAACAGAAATGATCACCGGTATTATGGAAGCAGAATGTTCCTCTATCGTTAAAGAATTTTTTAAAAGCAAAAGATAAACTCAATAAAAAAATCAGAGGACATTGCAACATTCTCTGATTTTCATTTTTATAAAGTTAAGGTCTCGTTATAACCAGGTATTAATCTCTGTTTTTAAAAATAGAGAATAAAACAAGATCAAAATACTCCCCGTCTTTCTTGGCTTCTTGTTTTAAAATGGCCTCTTTTTCCATTCCAATTTTTTCCATGATTCTTCCGGACGCCGGATTATGAATAAAATGAGTAGCAAAAATTTTATTGAAGTTTAACTCCTTGAATCCAAAATCTACTATTGCTTGAGCTGCTTCAGTTACATATCCTTTATTCCAATAGGGAATTCCAATCCAGTATCCTAATTCAGCCTTATCATCTTCTCTGTCGTGAAGACCTATAGCCCCTATAATTTGCCCTTCTTTATTTCGGATCCCAAAAGTATATCCTGAATTCTCTTCAAAAGCTTCCTTGGCCATTTTTAACCAAAATTTGGCATCATTCTCTGTGTAAGGATAAGGAATATTTGATGTAAGATCAGAATATATTCTATGTTGAAGATATTCAACAATGAAAGGGATATCCTTTTCTTCCAAAGAGGATAATATAAGTCTTTCAGTTTCTAATATGGGAAAATTTTCCATTTTTTAAACAGGGTTAAAGTGACTAGCGAAACTTAATGTAAATGAGGATTATTTCAGTTTATAAATTTACAGGTCTTTTCCAAGAAAATAGAGCCCTTTCAGGGTGTGGAGTCTATCCATCACATGAATTTTATCTGTTAAAGGTTTATACACATGTGAAACGCCACCGGTTGCCACTACAAAGCAGTCATCATTTACCTCATCATTGATACGGTTGATAAAACCTTCTACCATTCCGAGAAAACCATATACCATACCGCTTTGCATACAGGTCACTGTATCGAGACCCAAGACGGTTTTAGGCTTTTTAAGCTCAATTTCCGGAAGCTGAGCAGTATGACTAATCAGTGAATTCAAAGAGGTAACGATTCCCGGCGCAATAATAACGCCTAAAGTTTCCCCAGTTTCCGCTACACAACTTGCCGTAAGAGCAGTCCCGAAATCGATAACAATTTTCTTCCTGTCCGGATACAGATTATGTGCCGCTACAAGATTAGCATAAATATCTGTTCCCATCTGTTTGGATTTCGCCTGAACTTCAGAAGGAGTTGATCGATCAACAATGACAGGTGTAATCCCATGGATCTTTTTAATCCCTGAACTCATCACTTTAGTAAGCTGAGGAACCACCGATCCTATGATCACTTTATCAATTTCCTGAGGTTCTATTTTATAGGTCTGATACAACATCAGCATCTGTACATACAGTTCATCTGCGGTTCTGTAAGGCTTGGTATTGATTACCCAGGAAATATCACAGTTATCTCCATTAAATAGACCAAATCTGATATTACTGTTCCCTACGTTTATTACAATTGAATTCATTTATATTTTAACAGGCTATGATTTGAAAAAATTTCCCCCAAATTTATAAAAAAATAAAAGGAGTACTTTCAAATACTCCTTTTATCTATATGTTTATCTTTTTATTTTACTTCAACAAAGTTATCTGCCATATTTATATCGGCAATTCTCTGGCTGAAATCTATTCCTAAAACAGACAATTGAGATTTTGTATAAGGAATGGTTATAGTATATTCTTTTTGTGTCCAAGGCCAGTAAGGCATTGTTTTAAAGTCCCCATAGATATCTTTTTCTTTCCATGTATGAGTCATATTCAACGGAATCTGATAGGTCACTACTTTTTTATCCGTTGTCATCACACTGAAGTCAATTGGCATTGGAACCTGGCCGTTATTCACCAAAGTGACAGTAGTGGATTTTGCATCGTATTTCACATCTTTAATTCCGTAATCAATAGTTTTGGTTGTATTGATCCAGTAATTGTGGAACCATTTCAGATCCATTCCTGAAACCTTTTGAGCAATATGAAGGAAATCTCTGTCGGAAGGATGTTTCATACTCCACTGATCATAATACTGCTTTAAGGTTTCAGCAAGATTCTGCTCTCCCATAATATAGCCTAATTGTACCAGATATAATTCTCCCTTTACGTAAGAGGCATAGGTATAAGCCGTACCATTATCATGATGATCTCCCAGCCAAACCGCAGGTTCTTCAATTCCTTTTTTAACAAAGTTTCTGTAAGCATCCAATCTTTCAACAAAAGGGTTGGGCAATTGTTCCGGGAACAACTGATGCATCGTGTATCCTTCTGCATAGCTTGTAAAACCTTCATCCATCCAAGGGCGAACAGATTCGTTGGTTGCCAGCATCTGCTGATACCATGAATGAGATCCTTCGTGAGCCATCAAGCCCATCAAATCCTTAATATTTTTAGCTTCTCCTAAAATCATAGTACACATTCCGTATTCCATACCTCCATCTCCTCCCTGGATAAATGCGTATGTTGGATAGACATATTTTCCAAAGTGAGAGTTCATAATCTGGAAATATTTAGTAACATAGGGCTGGGCTTCACCCCAAGCTTTTGTCTTATCATTTTTCTGATATACAAGATATACTTTAGGTCCTTCAGGAACATTGAAACTTTCTACAGAATAATCTCTGTCTGCACTCCATGCAAAATCAAGAATATTTTTGGCAGTCCATTTCCATATTACCTTTTTATCTTTTTCTGCTTTAATCTTAGCATTGGTATCATAACCTTTAACTTCTGTCGGGTTTTCAAGAATACCTCCCGCACCCACTACATAGTCTTTGTTGATCTTAATATTCACATCAAAATCTGAGAATGGGGCATGAAACTCTCTTCCCAGATAGTCAAAAGTTGCCCATCCATCATAATCATATTCTGCGATTTTCGGATACCATTGTGTCATCGTCATATCAACCCCTTCCCTGTTGTTTCTTCCACTTCTTCTGATCTGCTCAGGAATCACAGCATCCCAATCCATTGTAAAGGTTGTTGTAGAATTCGGTTTAATAGGTTCTGCTAAATATACTTTCATAATGGTTTCCTGAATTTCAAATTTCAGGTCTTTGCCATTCTGCTTAATCCAATGAATATTTTGAGCCCCTTCCTGATCTTTCGGTATAGAAGCCAGTCTTGAGATCCCGTCTTTTTGCAACCTTCCGTCACCATTTTTACCTTGCGCCGCCACTCTTTGATCCATCATCGAATTGGGCTTAAAAGCATTCCAATACAAATGGAAATACACCACATTCAACTCATCGGGTGAGTTATTAGTGTATTCTAATGTTTGCTTCCCTTGGTAAGTAAATTTTTCAGCATTGACATCAATATCCATCTTGTACTTCGCAGCCTGCTGATAATAAGCTCCTTGTTGAGCCTGAAATTGTGAAATGATAAACGCAAAAATGATTGCAGCCGATTTTCTCATTTAAAATTTTATTTTTTTTAAAGGTAGGTAATTTAAATAAGACCTTCAAATTAGAGTTATTTGAAGATTTCATTCTGTTTAATACGGTTTTAGATGAATTTTTCTTGTAATTGTTAAATCCTCTCACGAGCATTTAACTTCCTTTTCTTTTAACATCTTTTTAATAAGAGTGATCTGTCCCAAATGATAATAAGCATGCTCAATCATTCCGTCTATGTTTCTTTGATAAGTTCCGTATTTTTCATCCACAAAAACTTCATCGAGCCTGGAGTCCGGCATCCTTTCCAACTCCATTATAAACTTTTCAGAATCTGACCATAGTTTATTTAATAAGCTCTCCCACCCTTCCCGAGATTCTATCAAAGGGAGATCAAAACTGAATCTATCTTTTATTTCAAGAGCTCCTCCCTCAAAGACATTCAGAATTCCTGCAATATAATAATCAATGTGAAAAGTAAGCATTGCAATAGTATTTAAAGATCCAACTCGTTCTACAGCCTGTTCCCAGGTTACATCCGAAAGCTGATCTTTGAAATTAGTATTGGCAATCCAGAGACCATCAAGTATTACTTCTCTGAACCTTTTTGATAATTGCAAGACTGAGCTCATGTTTATTGTTTTATAGTTCTTAAAGATAAATATTCCTAAATACAAATTTTGCAAATTTAAAACCATAAAATCAATATTATATTTGTATCAAAAAACTTGAGATATTCATTTAAAAATAAAAAGCCTCAAGTGCAAAACACACCTGAGGCCAATATTATAATTTTGGAATTACAATTATTTTTTAGCAGAAGTCTCCTTCTTTGTATTTTTAAAAATCTTTTCAAGGATTCTTAAAGTAATCAGGTACGTTGGTTTTACTCCTGTTAAACCTAAACCTCCTGAAGATAACGTACTTCCCGTCTCCAAAGGATTATCAGAAGCATAATAAGCATACATCACAAATAAATCCGGTGAAATATGGTGTCTGATTTTAGAAGCTACCTGAATTGCTTTCTGGTAATGCGCTCCTTCCATTTCAAGACCGATTGCCTTCCACGAAGTATTCATAAAGTATGATAGGATATCTCTGTTTTGAAGTGAAGTTCCTAATACCGTAATCATCGGTCCTTCAAATGCTTTTAATTCATCATCTTCAAAATCATCCAGCTTCAATGCATTTTCAAATGGATAATTATCTGCGGTTCCTTCAAAAATATGAGAAGTAGGAATCATGATATCTCCTTTTTCTCCAGTAAGAATACCTGCTTTTCCCATAATAGATACGGATTTCACCTTCATCATGTAGACTTCTCCTTTGTGTTCAAAAGGTCTCAATAGCTCATCCATCACTTCAAAGGCCTGTTCCCCGAAAGCATAATCGAATACCAGAACTACATCATCTCCCGTAAATTTACTGTCCGCGAATGGTGTATTCTTTAGGTTTGTTTTGCTAAGATCAATGATCTGAACATCTATATTACTTCCACTTTTATCAGCAATATGAATCATTCCTTCATCCAAAGCATATTTCAATACTTTGTCACGAAGTTCTTTTTTATTCGAAATTTCCTCGTACAATTTGTAGTCTACATCATGATGCTGTTTCTTTTTAAGAGCATCATTAGCATACAGCATATTTTTCACTGAGTGCATGTTGGCAGAAATAATATGCAACGGACGCATGTGAAGATTATTATCAAATAAAACTTCCTTCACTTTATTGGCCCATTTCTCACCAAAATAATGGTGACCTACTCTTTCTCTTAATATTGCACTGAAATGAACTTCTCTTTCTCTTGATCCTTTAGCATCTTCAAGGCTTACTTTTCCTAAGTTGTAGATGATCTTAAATAAACGGTCAGGATTCTGATCGTCTCCAAAAGTATTATAAGCGACTAATGTTTCATCAAAAGATCTTCCAATTAAAGAAGAAAGATGAATTAGAGCAACCTCTTTTTCTCTTCTGCTAAATTTTTTCTCACCCTTCACCACCTCTTCAATAATTTTAAAAGCACGTGTCGGTTTCCAGTTTTCATCCTGAATGAAAGCCAGATTACGAATTTTATCTGCCTCTATAAATAGGAAGGTAAGGTGGGTAAGAATGTCATAAATCTCAGAACGGCCCAAAAGAACTTCAATATTCATCTGGTGTTCATCTATCCTGTAGCAATTTCTTCTTCTTTTCTTAGGAACAATAGGTTCGAAACTTCCTTTATCAAACCCCTCATCTGATGTAAGATGAATAAAAGCGCATTCCTCAATCCCTTCCGGAAGTCTGTCCAAAACATACATCAAGCCGTCAAGCTCCAATTTGTTCGGAATATTCATGGTCCCATAAATTTCCGGATTGATGGTTTTTAACAAACTTCTGATACTTTCTCCTGAAACACCTCCCGGCTTGAAAAATCCTCTATAAAATAAATGTCTCATAGAGATGTATAGTCTTTCAATAGCCTCCGTTGTTTCTCTTGCTCTAGAATTTGTCATAAAATAAATTTCACACAAATATACAAAATCTTTGCCCATTTTATTTTAACTATCTTTTAATAAGTAGCTTAATCGCATAGCTTTTTCCTATATATAATGTAAAATGTATTTTCGCCTCATTCACCCTTTAAATCCGGTCCTGAATATCAAACTTTAAAATTAAATCACAAAACACCCTGTAAAAAAAACACCAAACAAATGTTTAAATTATATAAAATTAAAACAGACCCCTTAAATTTTAGGGGTAAAAATATTTTTTATTCATTTTTTTTGTAAATTTGCCCCATCAAAATCAACCCAAATATGTCAACCTTAAGATTCAAAGCATTAGAAACCCTACCATTTAAGGACTTCAGAAAAGATAACTCTGTTGAAATTCCTGCAAAACTATCAGAACTTTTCTGTAAAAATGTTTTCTCAGAAGAAACGATGAGAGAATATTTAACAAAAGAAGCATTCGGTTCTATTATAGATGCAATTAAAAAAGGAACAAAAATCCAAAGACACATTGCTGATCAGGTAGCTGTAGCTATGAAAGACTGGGCAATGAGCAAGGGTGTAACTCACTATACTCACTGGTTTCAACCTCTGACAGGAACTACAGCAGAAAAGCACGATTCTTTTTTCACTCCAATTGAAGGAGGAAGAGCTATTGAAAGATTTAGCGGGAACATGCTGATCCAACAGGAGCCAGATGCATCTTCTTTCCCTAATGGTGGCATCAGAAACACTTTCGAAGCAAGAGGATATACGGCTTGGGATCCTACATCTCCTGCATTCATCATGGGGACTACATTGTGTATTCCTTCCATCTTTATTTCTTATACAGGAGAAACTCTTGACTACAAAGCTCCTCTTTTAAGAGCTTTGAATGCCGTAGATGAGGCTGCAACTAATGTAATGCAGTATTTTGACAAAAACGTAACAAAGGTAACTCCTACTTTGGGTTGGGAGCAAGAATACTTCCTGGTTGACTCAGCATTGTACCAATCACGTCCGGATCTTGTATTAACAGGAAAAACTTTATTAGGACACTCTCCTGCTAAAGGACAGCAGCTAGATGACCACTACTTCGGTTCTATCCCTACAAGGGTAATGAACTTTATGAAAGAACTGGAAATCGAATGTATGAAATTAGGTATCCCTGCAACAACAAGACATAATGAGGTTGCCCCTAATCAATTCGAGCTGGCTCCAATGTTTGAGGAAGTAAACGTTGCTGTAGACCACAACTCTTTATTAATGGACATCATGGCCAGAGTTGCACACAAACACCACTTCCACATTTTATTCCATGAAAAGCCTTTCGCAGGAGTAAATGGTAGTGGAAAACACAACAACTGGTCTTTAGCAACCGATACAGGAGAAAACCTGTTAAGCCCGGGAAGGAATCCAAAGAAAAACTTACAGTTCCTAACTTTCTTTGTAAATACCATTAAAGCGGTACACGAATATGCTGACCTTTTAAGAGCAAGTATTGCTTCTGCAAGCAATGACCACAGATTGGGAGCTAACGAAGCCCCACCTGCAATTATCTCAGTATTTATTGGAAGTCAGTTGTTCAGTGTATTAGAAGAACTTGAAAAGGTAACAAACGGAAAGTTATCTCCTGAAGAAAAAACAGAATTAAAGTTAAACGTTGTTGGAAAAATTCCTGAAATTTTATTAGATAATACGGATAGAAACAGAACTTCTCCATTTGCGTTTACAGGAAATAAATTTGAAATCAGAGCTGTAGGATCTTCTGCAAACTGTGCAGAATCGATGACCGTAATGAATACGATTGCAGCAAAACAGCTTAATGATTTCAAAAAAGAAGTAGATACTCTTATCGAAGGCGGACTGAAAAAAGACGAAGCAATCTTCAATGTATTAAGAGAATACATCAAACAATCTAAGAGTATTATGTTCGAAGGTGACGGATATTCTGATGACTGGGCAAAAGAAGCTAAGAAAAGAGGCTTGAACAACTTAAAAACAACTCCGGAAGCTCTTAAGCAAGAGATGGATAAAAAATTCTTAGATCTGTATGAAGAAATGGGAATTTTCAACCACAGAGAAGTTGAGGCAAGAAATGAAATTAAGCTGGAGAAGTATTCAACAGTTATTGATATTGAAGCAAGAGTATTAAGTGACATCGCAAGAAACCACATCATTCCTTCCGCTTTAAACTACCAAAACAGATTGATTGAAAACGTGAAAGGACTTAAAGAAATCTTTGGAGACAAAGAATTCAAACCTTTAGCAAAAGAACAAATGAGCCTGATTACTGATATCTCTGAAAATGTTTCTAAAATCAAGCTAGGCGTTGAAGCTCTTATCAAAGCTAGAGAAGCCGCAAAAAATATATCGAACAGCCAAAAGCAGGCAGAAGATTACTGCAGTAAAGTAAAACCATTATTTGATCCAATCAGAGAAGCTTCTGACGCATTGGAGATGATGGTAGATGACGAACTTTGGCCAATGACAAAATACAGAGAAATGTTGTTTACAAAATAACGTCTGTAAAGTTTCATATTAGTTAAATTCCCCGGAAATCCGGGGAATTTTTTTTTCATCATGAATTATAATTAATATTCAAATTAGCTTATTATCTCTCTTAATAGATGATCCATAATTTTGGAAACAGAAAAGAAAAGGATTATTTGAATAAAACATACAAGGAAGACCATAAAACCCCATAAAAACAAGCATTTCCGAAGATTTATTTTAATTATTTAACAACATTGAAAATTAGAGTTTTAGATTTCAAAACCTGATTTATAGAAGAAAATCGATAGATTTTGTTAAAGAATCTTAATAAAAAAAACCGCAAACTTGCCAAAAAACGGCGGTTGCGGTTTATTTTTCTTTAACATACGTAAACAATATGTTAAAATGTGTTAAAATGAGATCCTGACAATAATCATATCAAGGGTCTTTTACACGGAATCTCTACTTTTGTAATGCTTTTGAAAATAAATATTCCTTTTAACACGGATAATCAAATATATATGAAGAAAAGAGTTTTGTTTTATTTAGTTGCTTTCGTTACTACTGTATCAATGCAATCGTGTGCTACCAATTATGTAGTTTCAAAACCAGCAACTTACACAAAAGAATACAAAACAGATGCCAAACTAGCTTCTATAGATAACAAAAAAATGGAGCAGGATAAGCAAAAGCTTATCGACTCTTTTCTTGCTGAAAAGGCTGCATCTATAGCAAATGCTAAAAAAGCGATTAAGAATTCTGAGATTGCGAAAGTAATCAAACATAATAAAACCATTGACGGTATCCTTACAGAAGCTGAAACATACCTGGGAACTCCTTACAGATACGGAGGAACAACAAGAAACGGTATAGATTGTTCAGCTTTCGTTCTTTCTGTATTCGGAGCAGCAGCAGGGCTTAGCTTGCCAAGAGTAGCTGCTTCTCAAGCTCAGGAAGGAGAAAGAATTGAAAAAGGAGACTTACAGAAAGGAGACTTAATCTTCTTTTCTCACGGAAGAAGAATTTCTCACGTAGGTATTGTAGAAAGTGTTACTGAAGAAGGAGAGATAAAATTTATCCACGCAGCAACATCAAAAGGAGTAATGATCTCTTCACTGAATGACTCTTATTGGGGGCCTAAATTCAGATTCGCTAAAAGAGTGATTAATGAAGAAGGAGATGCTTATAACAACTTAGCAGCTATTACTCCAGCTACACCAGCAAATTTTTAATTTTATAAATAATTGATTTAAATAATGAAGCCATCAGTTTTGATGGCTTTTTTATTTGTCTTATTGTATTGTTTTGGCGAAATTATAAATTTACTCCTTATCGATTTCTATATCTAACTTATACAGCAGACCATGTACTTCAGAAAGTGAAAATTTAGCCTTTTTAAGCTTGTTTAAGGAAGGATCTATAGAATAATTGAACGAAGTCCTCAAATCGGCTTTTTCAAGGCTTGTATTGTCAAAAATAGCCCCGGATAAATCACACCCACTCAAAACCGCATTGGATATATTGCATTCTGTAAAATCGACCTCAATAAGCTTAGAGTTCCTGAATATAGTTTTCTTAATAGATGTTTGGTAAAACACTGCATTATTAAGTAAGCATCCGTCAAATCTAAAAGAGAGGCCAAATGCATTGCAATCATTGAACTGCAGCCCAAACATCTTACACTCTTTAAAACTCACTTCTCTAAAAGCCGTATTAATAAGTTTTGCCATGCTGAGGTTACAGCCTATAAATTCGCAGTCTGCAAAACTGAAGCCTGAGAGGTCTGCATATTCAAAATTACAGTTCTTGAATAAACAATTTTCGTACTCTCCTTTTTCTAAAGAGAAGTGAATAAAAGAGGTGCTATCAAAATTTTGATCTGAAATATAAACGTCATTCATATCTGGTAATGATTAATGGGTATAACAATAAAGCCCGCAAGCTCTGCAGATTTAAAAGGTAAGTCAAATCTTTTGGAAATAACCTATACCAAGCTATTTTTGTCTGAATAATTAAGTTTAAAGAAAATAAAAGTCATCATCGAGAAGGCAAGCAAAGAACTCCCCCCATAGCTAAAATAAGGGAGAGGAATACCTACTGTAGGGAAAAGCCCCATAACCATTCCTAAATTAATAGAAAAGTGCATCAATAGAATTGAAGCGAAGCAATAACCGAATACTCGGTTAAATGTGGATTTTTGCTGTTCAGCCAGGTAGTAGATTCGTCCTATATACACCATATAACATAAAACGAGGAGAGCACTTCCTACAAATCCCCATTCTTCTCCCACCGCACAAAAGATATAGTCAGTTTGCTGCTCAGGTACAAATTTCCCTTGAGTTACAGATCCTTCACGATATCCTTTTCCGAAAACACCTCCGGAACCGATGGCAGTTTTAGAGTATAATAAGTTATATCCTGAAGTATCTCTAAAAGCTTTTTCACCTTTATAAAGAACCTCAATTCTTTCTCTCTGGTGTTTTGGAAGTTTTTCTAAAATATAAGGTGAACCGAATGCCAGCCCACATAACAAGAGAATAGATCCGGAAATACCAGAAATAGAGATAACATCCCAGGACATTCTATGATAATTCATCGCAATTAATACTCCTGCAATTACTATAACTGCAGCAGCAACATACACGGGCGGGATCGCTAAAGCAACAAGGAAGACCGCGGCAAAAATGAATCCTATTCCAAATAAAAAGCCACTCAAGCCTTCTCTATATAAAGCAATAAAAAAGGCGATAAATACAAGCATAGAGCCCACATCGGGAATAGCGAGAACTACAGCTGCCGGAACACCAATGATAGCAAGAGCAGTCAAAAGAGACCTCTTGTTTTTAAGGTTAAAATCCGGTCCGGAGACATAGTTGGCCAGCATCAGCGCTGTACCTATTTTAGCAAATTCCACAGGCTGCATGGTAAAGCTACCGAACTTATACCAGTTTTTTTGGCCGAGAATCTCTTTCCCAAAAGGAAAAAGGCCTATCAACAGCAGAACACCACCTATGTAAATGATTCCTGCCATGTTTTCAAAGAATTTACTTCTTCCAAGGAAGATCACCAATCCTACAACAACAGAAATACAGAAAAACATAAATTGTTTTTCTCCCAATTTCTGATCCACACTATAGATATTTGCAATCGCAAAAATGCAAAGCAGGAAATATAGCCCAAGGCCTAATTTATCTATTCCTTCAGTCCATTTCATTGCTTAACATTTTTTTTAGCAGTGTTATTATTTTTGGTTTCCTCTTCTATTTTTTTCTGAAGTTTAGCTTTTTGTTGCTTAACCAGATCCAGACTATCTTTTATTCTTTTTTGTTTAATGGAATCAGGTTTAGGATCTTTATAAAGTCCTTTACGTTTTAAATCGGCAATCCATTGCCTTTTATATTCCGGCATGAAACTCGAGGTAATCATTTTTTTGTACAGATTTTCTCTTTTTAAGTCCCCCGTAATATATTTTTCAGCAATCACCGTACAAGCCGGCCCGGCCCATGTCGCTCCAAATCCTGCGTGTTCCATGACTGCAACCACAACAATTTTTGGTTTATCAGCAGGAGCAATCAATACAAAGATAGAATTATCTTTTCCTTGCGGAACCTGTGCTGTACCTGTTTTGGCTAATTGTGTAAAGTCGTTGGATTTCAAACCTCTTGCTGTTCCTCTCAAAACTACAGCCTCCATCCCTTTTAAAACCGGTTCAAAATGTTTTGGATCCACTAAAGTTTGATGCTTAACCTTAAATCTTGGATCAGGATTAGCCTTACCGTCAATTCCTTTTACGATATGAGGCGTATAATACCATCCTTTATTCGCAATAGCAGCCACATAATTTGCAAGCTGAATAGGAGTTACCAAAACATCCCCCTGCCCCATTCCATTATAAATAGCACCGGTTGACATTTCATCCCAGTTTTTAAAATCAGTTCTCTGGGAGCCACTTGCCTTCATGATGGCTTTAAATCTTTTTTCGTAAAAATCTCCGGAAGGTATTCTACCCCTTGCACCCACTGCAAAATCGTTATTTAAAAATTCTCCAACCCCGAAGCTGCTCATTATCTTTTTCCATTCATCAACACCTTTTGAAGGATTCCCGGGATATTTTTTGATAATGGCAATAAATGCATAGGTAAAAAAACAGTTACTGGAAACCTGAATAGAAGGAATTAGCGGCTCTGCACCCCCATGACCTTTAATTCTTTTTCCTTTATAGAAAAATCCGCCACCACAAGGAAAAATCGTTTTTTCATCCATTACTCCCATTTGCATAGCAGCTAAAGCAGTCAACAATTTGAACGTTGATCCCGGAGGATATCCTGCTTGTAAGGAGCGGTCAAAAGTCGGTTTATTTTCATAAAGCGTGTCTTTTGACAAGGCATACAAATTTTTAGATTTATAGGGTCCTGTGAAAAGGTTCGGATCAATATCCGGGCCTGTTGCTGCCACTAATACTTCTCCATTATTAGGGTCTATTGCTACAATTGCACCGTGTTTGTTAACAAGCATTTCTTCAGCAGTTCTCTGAAGGTCATAATCAATAGTTAAAGTAATATCTTTACCCGTAACGACATCCTTATCCAGAGATCCGTTTTTATAAGAACCAATGTTACGAAGCCTGATATCTTTTTGGATGTATTTCATCCCTTTAATTCCACGGAGTTCTTTTTCATAAGACTTCTCAATTCCCGTCTTCCCAATGAAGTCTCCGGGTAAGTAGTATATAGAATCTTTTTTAATTTCTCTCTCATTAACCTCGCTGGTATATCCTAAGAGGTTTCCTGAAGTAGAAACTTCATACTGTCGTTGAGGTCGCTGAACAATACTAAATGCCGGGTATTTGAAAATAATCTCTTGTACCCTGGCAATATCTTCTCTGCTGAGATCCTTCAGAAAAGTCATCGGAGTCAGTTTTGAATAATATTTTTCTTTTTTAATAATGTTGATTTTATTGATGAAATCTGTCTTGGTGATTTTCATCAGATTACAAAAGCCCAATGTGTCAAAATCGGTTTTCATCAAAGCTTGAGTAAAAGAAATCTCATAAGCGGGTTGGTTTCCAACCATAATCTTTCCATTTCTGTCAAAAATAACCCCACGCTGTGGAATCACATATTCAATTTTAATGGAAGTATTCGCGGCATTTAAAGCGTAACGGTCTGTAAACAATTGTAAATACGCCAGTCTCACCACAAAAATAAGGGCGATAACGACAAGTACGGAAAAGATTTTTAAATAACGTGTGTTCAAACTTTTTGTTTGATTTTAAATATTAATGCGTAAACAACTATAAATATAAACGAAATTACACTAGTCACCAACACATTAAATAATATTTCAAAAAATCTGCTAAACTTAAAGAACTCAATATACTGTACTAAAAGCTGATGCAGAAAAATACTTGAAAATAAAAACAGCAAAAACTGCGCCCATTGAAGGGACTGAAAAGAGAAAAAGTCCGTTGATGTATCTGTAGATGTTCTGAATATCAACGTCCTGAAATAGGCAATTAATGTTGTTGCAAAAGCATTGATCCCCCATGAATAAAGGAATCCATCAATCGACAATCCAATTAAAAAGCTTAACGCCAGAAACTGAAATTTATTTCTGAAAAAAGGATAGAACATGACAAAAACAGGATATAGCACTGGTGTATATTTCCCGAAAAGGGTAATCCTGTTCAATACAAATATTTGTAATGCAACAAGAAATATCATGATCAATATATCGGTAAATAAAGTCCTGCTAATCATTTTCTTTTTTTATTACAGCCTGTAGAGTATCCTGAATCTTTTGCACTTCTGCTTTTTTAAGATTCTTGACTACATATACTTTATTCAACGCTCCCATTTTTTCACTCAGCTCCACTGAGATATCCCAAAAGCCTGTTTTATTATCCACGGAATATCCTGCAACAGTACCTATCATTACTCCTTTTGGAAAGATGGCAGACTTACCATCTGTTACGACACTATCTCCTATTTTCAACGCGACATATTTCGGAATATCGGCAAGATGCATTACCCGTGAGTTATCTCCGTTCCACGTTAAAGTTCCAAAATATCCGGAACTTTTCAATGCTGCATTAATCCTGATCTTATTCACACTCAATACAGATTGAACTAATGCATAACTATCTGTAGAATTAATTACAATCCCGGCAATACCTTTTGGCGCCATTACGCCCATTTGAGGGAAAACTCCGTCTCTGCGGCCACGGTTGATTGTAAAATAGTTATTTCTTCTGTTGATACTGTTAAAAACAATTTCACCATCAACAAAAGTATAAATCTGACCTCCACCTATGGTATCATGAACTTTTTTGAAAACAGGATTTTTCGCTCCTTCATTTCCATAAAGTTCAGTCATCAAGGCTTTATTTTGAACGACAAGATCTTCATTGATTTGTTTCAGTTTCAGATAAGAAACTCCTTCATCAATATATCCGGAAACCCATGAATTCAATGCAGCAGTTTGCCCCGCAATCCAAGATCTTTGCATTGCATTTCTAGAGAATATCAGAACCAAAGCAATAATTTGCAGGAATATAAAGAAGACGAAAAGAGTGTTCTTCGAAAATAATCTCAGCAAAAATCCCATTCAGAT
Organism: uncultured Chryseobacterium sp.; assembly: GCA_963518055.1. Taxonomy (GTDB): domain Bacteria; phylum Bacteroidota; class Bacteroidia; order Flavobacteriales; family Weeksellaceae; genus Chryseobacterium. Next base: position 161,915 of record CAUQIC010000011.1, on the reverse strand, counting down.
ATATAGTCGTAAAAAGTTAAAATTATTTAATTAAGAAATTGAATTTATCCATATTCTTAAGGGCAATACCAGTTCCGCGAACAACAGCTCTCAAAGGATCTTCAGCTACAAATACAGGAAGACCTGTTTTTTTGTGAATTCTGTCCGCAAGTCCTCTTAATAATGCACCTCCACCGGCAAGATAAATACCTGTTTTGTAAATATCCGCAGCCAATTCAGGCGGAGTAAGAGAAAGAGTTTCCATTACAGCATCTTCGATTCTGATAATCGATTTATCTAATGCACGTGCAATCTCTTTGTATCCAACCATAATTTCTTTAGGCTTACCGGTAATAAGGTCTCTACCTTGTACCGGAATATCTTCAATATCAACATCAAGATCTTCAACAGCAGAACCTACTTCAATCTTGATTCTTTCTGCTGTTCTCTCCCCGATATATAGATTATGGTGAGTTCTTAAGTAATAAGCAATATCATTTGTAAATACATCGCCAGCAATCTTTACAGATTTATCACATACAATACCTCCTAAGGCGACTACAGCAATTTCCGTAGTACCTCCTCCTATATCAATAATCATATTCCCTTCAGGCTTCTGCACATCAATACCAACTCCTATTGCAGCTGCCATTGGTTCGTAGATTAGCCTTACTTCTTTTGCATTTACTTTCTGAGCAGAGTCTCTTACCGCTCTTTTTTCAACTTCAGTGATACCAGAAGGAATACAGATTACAATTCGTAATGCCGGTTGAATGAATTTACCTTTGATTCCAGGAATTTTCTTAATAAATTCCTTGATCATATGTTCAGAAGCATGGAAATCAGCAATTACCCCATCTTTCAAAGGACGAATGGTCTTGATATCCTCATGAGTTTTTCCTTGCATATGTTTAGCCTGTTCACCTACAGCAATGGGCTTACCTGACGAGCGTTCAATTGCAACAATCGAAGGCTGATCTATAACAATCTTATTATTATGGATGATAAGGGTATTAGCTGTTCCTAGGTCTATCGCAATTTCTTGCGTAAACATATCAAATAAACTCATATTTCTCTTCTGATTTTAAGTTTACAAAGATATAAATTTAACACTACTAAAGAAATTTCCCACCAACTTAATTTGGTTAAAATTTTATTAAAATTTATAATTCTTTATTAACTTTTAGTTTAGACATTTACAGACTTTGAGTTCAACTAAAATTAATGCCATGTTAAAATTGCAAAATTGTAAAAAGAAAGAACCATAAAAGAACAAAAAAACGAAGAAGACCTAGAAGCCTATGAAAGCAAAGAAAACAGAGGATATATTAGGTACTGTTTAATCGAAAACGACATCTGATTGATCTATTTTTAAGTTTTTATGAAATGTAAAATTCGTCTTTAATTCTTTCCTTCTCCCATCATTGTAGCTTATTGAGGCTTTATTTCAATCTTATTCTTATAGTTTTTTACGATAATTATCATATACACTTTCAGAGGATGGTTAATTAAAAAAAGCGTAAATTTGCGACTGCTTATGTTACAGTACTCCAACATCCATCAAACATCGAATTTTGCTGTGCTTTCCATCAGCTATGAGAAAGCTGATGTCGAAACGAGAGGAAAGTTTGCCTTTTTTGACGAAAACATCAAAAATTTTGTTTCCAGGGTCCATGAAGAAGATCTTGGAGATGCATTTGTAGTTTCCACCTGTAACAGGACCGAGATTTATACTACCTCCCCCAACTACCTATTGATTGCAGAGGAATACTGTAAAACCATCGGGGTACATCTCACAGACTTCCTTCAGTTTGCTAATATTCTCACCAAAGAAGAGGCTTTAATTCATCTTTTTAGAGTTGCAGCCGGTCTTGAAAGTCAGATTATTGGGGATTTTGAGATTATTGGTCAAATTAAAAAAGCATATAATCGCTTTAAGAAAGAAAGACAAAATTCTAATCCTTATCTGGAAAGAGCTATCAATGCGGCTATTCAAATTTCAAAAAGGATAAAGAATGAAACAGGCATTTCCAATGGAGCAGCTTCAGTTTCTTATGCTGCAGTTCATTATATTTTAAACAGCCAAAAGAGAATTGCTGAAAAAAACATTCTTCTCTTAGGGGTAGGTGAAATTGGACAGAATACTGTTGAGAATCTGGTAAAGCATGTCTACCAGCCTAAAATTAAAATCGCCAACAGAACTCAGGAGAAGGCTGAAAAGATTTCTCAGAAATATAATATTCCTCATGTTGATTATTCTGATTTTGACAAGGAATTAAAGAATACTGATATTCTTATTGTGGCAACAGGAGCAAAGCATCCTATCGTCAACCAGTCTCACTTCCCGAACGGAAAAGAGACTTTAATAATTGATCTTTCGATCCCTCATAATGTTGAAAAGAATGTTACAGAAAATGAAAATGTAACATTAATTGATGTTGATGAGCTTTCAAAACAAATTCAGGAAACAATCCAACAGCGGGAAAGAGAAATCCCAAAAGCTGAAAAGATTATCAAAGAACTGATGAAAGACTTTATTGAATGGGAAAAAAAGAGAAAACTTGCACCAAACATTCATCATTTCAAAGCCGTTTTAAAGAATATGGAACGCAATGAAATGCATAATTTCTATAAAAAGAATAAATATATAAACATCCCGGATATGGAACTTTCTGATAAAATGATCCAGAAGATCACCAACCGCTTTGCAAAATATATTATCGACAACCCTTTAAAAGCCGAAGAAATTAGTAAATTAATGCACGAAATATTAGTTGAACAACCAAACAACGAATTTAATGAAAAGCATTAGAATTGGAACCAGAAATTCCGCACTTGCTCTTTGGCAGGCTAGAGAGGTTGCGAGGCACCTTCAGAACAACAATTATTTAACAGAGATTGTTCCTATCGTTTCTTCTGGCGATAAGAACCTCAATCAACCTTTATATTCTCTTGGTATTACCGGAGTTTTCACAAGGGATCTTGATGTCGCATTACTTAATGACGAGATCGATATTGCCGTACACTCATTAAAGGATGTACCAACTCAGTTACCTCAACACATTGAGATGATTGCCTATCTGGAGAGAGACTACGCTCAGGATATCCTAATCAGAAAAGAATCGGCGAGAAACAAAGAATTCCATGAGCTTAAGCTGGCAACCAGCAGCTTAAGAAGAAGAGCATTTTGGTTGAGAAATTACCCTCACGCTGAGTTTTCGGATATTCGCGGGAATATTCAGACAAGACTTCAAAAACTTAAAGACGGAAATTTTGATGCCACCATTTTATCTTTGGCAGGAATCAAAAGAATGAAGATGGAAATTGATTATGAGATGCTACCGTTAATGATTTGTGCACCTTCACAGGGCGTCATAGCCGTTGCCGGACATGCTGACAAGCCTGAAATCAATGAAATTGTAAATCAGATTAATCATAAGCCGACTCAAGTATGTGTAGAAATTGAAAGAAATTTCCTAAGCATCTTAGAGGGAGGCTGTACCGCTCCTATCGGTGCTTTTGCAGAGATTATCGGAGATCAGATCCGCTTTAAAGCAGCTCTTTGCTCTTTAGATGGCAAAAACTGCATTGCTATTGATGAAAACTTTGAGTATAACACGGAAGAAAATTTCGGAGAAAAATTTGCCAAAGTTGTTCTTGAAAACGGCGGAAAAGAATTGATGACAGAAATCAAAAGCCAGATCTAGGATTATTTCGCACTAAATATCCAATTTTTTAAAGATCAAATTTCAATAAATCTCCTTTTTTTCAGTTTTAAACGTAAAGACATGAAAATCTTATTTACTAAAAATATAGACCAATCGATTATATCCAAAGAATTAGGGGAGGATTTTTCAGTTGACTGTGTTGAGGTAATCAAGACTAAATCTATCATGGTCAATCCTTTTGATCTGAAGAACTATTCACTTATTTTTACGAGCGTGAACGGGGTAACGGCATTCTTTAAAAACCTGTTTAAGCCCAATGAAGATTTCACCGCAAAAAATTATAATAAGATTTATTGTGTAGGTGAAAAAACAAAAAGAGAACTAAGGAAACATGGCTTCGGAACTTTTAAAGTATTGAAAAATGCAGAATCTCTTTCCAGATTCATTATCGGAAATTGTCAACACGAGCAATTCCTTCATTTCTGTGGCAATCTTGCCATTAATGTGTTGGATAAAGATCTTCCTTTACAAAACATCAAGTACAAAAAAGTCACGGTATATAATACAGAGGAAACCAATCCTTTAATACCTGAAAAATATCATGCTGCAGTATTTTTTAGTCCAAGCGGAGTTCGTAGTTTTGCAAAGCAAAATTCTCTGGAAGGGATGAAGCTTTTTTCAATTGGTGAAACTACTTCCGGTGAGTTGAGAAATTATACGCAGGAGAAAATTTTTACTTCTGAAGAGAATAACTTAGTTTCAATATTTAAAATGATCAGAACAGTTTATAACAACAAATAAATATGAAAAATCTAATTATTTTACTTACAGGACTCTTAGTTTCTCTTTCCTGTGCACAGCAAAAAGGAAGTATCAATACCGAAATTCCTTATAAGGAAGCAAAAAATTATTTTGTAAAGAATACTTACAAAGCTAATAACATTACATTTAAAAAAATCCTATCCCAAAAGGAGTTTGATGAAATTTTTGGTATGGCTACAACTATGGGAAAAGCAGGAAAGCCAACTGATATAAATTTTTCTAAAGATTATATAATTGCTTTGATTGGAACGGATACTGATGCAAATCATCACCCCGAAATCACAATCAACAACCTTACCAAAAACGGAGATTCTGTGAAGGTTTTATATAGCACAAGTGGATGGAGCATTGATCCTAATCCTGCATCCTATACAGTAATGCCTGTAAAAATACTTATTGTAAGTAAAAAGTATGACGGAAACGTCAGCATAAGTTTAAAATAGATTATGATTAAAAACGACCTATATTTAAAAGCACTTCGCGGAGAAACCGTTGAAAGACCTCCTGTCTGGATGATGAGGCAGGCTGGAAGATATCTGCCGGAATTCATCGCCCTGAGAGACAAATATGATTTCTTTACAAGATGTCAGACCCCGGAACTTGCTGCTGAAATCACAATGCAACCTATCCGCAGATTTCCTCTGGATGCTGCGATTTTGTTTTCTGATATCCTGGTAGTTCCTCAGGCAATGGGCATTGATTTTAAAATGAAAGAATCCGTTGGGCCATGGTTGGATACTCCAATCAGAACAATCGAGCAGGTGCAGAATATCGAAACCCCCGATGTAAATGACACTTTAGGATACGTTTTTGATGCTATTGAATTAACTCTTCAGAAATTAGATAATGAAATCCCATTGATCGGTTTTGCCGGATCTCCATGGACTATTCTTTGTTACTGCGTAGAAGGAAAAGGAAGTAAGGCATTTGACATTGCAAAATCTTTCTGCTTTCAACAACCTGAAGCGGCTCATTTATTGCTTCAGAAAATCACAGATACTACTATTGCTTACTTAAAAAGAAAAGTAGAAAAAGGAGTTTCTGCAGTACAGATATTCGATTCTTGGGGAGGAATGCTTTCTCCAACTGATTATCAGGAATTCTCTTGGCAATACATCAACCAGATCGTTGAAGCCTTAAGCCCTCTTACGCATGTCGTAGTATTCGGAAAAGGATGCTGGTTTGCGCTGGAAGACATGACGATGTCTAAAGCATCTGCTCTAGGTGTTGACTGGACTATTAAGCCTGAATTTGCCAGAACTTTAACCAACCATACAATGACACTGCAGGGGAATTTTGATCCTGCAAGGCTGCACTCTACTCCGGAAACCATCAAAAAAATGGTAACTGAGATGATTAACCGTTTTGGTAAAGACAGATATATAGCTAATCTTGGGCATGGAATTTTACCTAACGTTCCTGTAGAAAATGCAGAAGCTTTCATCAGAGCAGTCGTTGACTGGAAGCCAACTCTATAGGATTACAATAAAGTTAAAAATACAAAAGCCCTGTCATTATCTGATAGGGCTTTATTTTTATATGATTTACTTCTAACTTAGCATCCGTTGTGCTTTTTTAACACCCTCTACAAGAAGATCAATTTCATCAAAAGTGTTATAAACTGCGAAGCTGGCTCTTACAGTTCCGGCAATATTAAAGAAGTCCATAATAGGCTGCGTACAATGATGTCCGGTTCTTACAGCAATACCCATCTTATCAAGGATCATTCCCACATCGGATGAAATCCCTATTCCTTCCAGATTAAAAGAAACAACACCCGTTCTTTTCGCTTTTTCACCATATACTTTAAGTCCATCTATCTCTAGCAAATGTCTTTGAGCATATTCCAGTAAAGCATTTTCATGATTTTGAATATTCTCATGTCCTACTCTATTCATAAAATCAACAGCAGCTCCCAAAGCAATATTTCCTCCTACATTTGGTGTACCCGCTTCATACTTGAAAGGAAGGCCCGCATAGGTAGTTCCTCCAAAAGAACATGTGACAATCATTTCTCCTCCACCATGAAACGGGGGCAATGCCTCAAGGATTTCTCTTTTACCATATAAAATACCTGTTCCCATAGGAGCATACATTTTGTGTCCGGAAAAAACAAAGAAATCACAATCCATCTTTTGAACATCTATATTGAAATGTGGAGCAGACTGAGCGCCATCAATTACAATATAAGCATCTGTATTTTTTCTTGTTTTTGCAATAATCTCTTCAATTGGGTTTACAATTCCCAACGCATTTGAAACTTGATTTACAGAAACAACTTTAGTTTTTTCACTTAAAAACTGATCAAAATAATCTAATTGAAGAATTCCATTTTCATCAATAGGAATCACACGAAGCTTTGCACCTGTTCTTTCACAAAGCAATTGCCACGGAACGATATTTGAATGATGCTCCAGGTATGAAATAATGATCTCATCATCCTTCTGCAGTTTTTGTGTTAAAATATAAGCGATGAGGTTTAGTCCTTCTGTTGTTCCTTTTGTAAAGATAACCTCAAAGTCATGTTCAGCATTAATGAACTTTTGGATCTTTCTTCTTGAAAGTTCCATTTCCTCCGTTGCCAGCTGGCTTAAAGTATGAATTCCTCTGTGAACATTTGCGTTAAGCTCTGTATAATATGCGTGACAGACTTCTAAAACCGAATTTGGCTTTTGAGATGTAGCTGCATTATCCAGATAAACCAACGGCTTACCATTCACTTCTCTGTCCAATATAGAAAACTGGCTTCTTATTTCCTGAATGTCAAACATTTATTTATTTTTTAAATTAAAAAGTTCTTATTTAGAACACTTCAAATTTACGGCTTTTTTTCCGAAAGGATGCACCCGGTTATATGCTGATACTTGTCAGTTGATAGAAATATTCGATGGTATAAAGCAAAGAAAACTGATAAGAAGATAGAAAAAACAAAAAAACCTGCCAAAAATTGACAGGTTTTATATTGTTCAGATAAGCAATGCTTATTCTGCAGATTTCTCTTCTGTTGTTGGAACGTCTGGAGATTGAGTAGCAACTTCTGCTGCCTCTTCTTCATCCTCTTCATCCATTGCTGCTGCACCTTTAATTGCATTTCTAGACATTTTAACAGCAACTACTACTGCATTGTCCGGGTGTACGAAAGAATATCCTTCCGCTTTGATTCCTCCTACATAAAGTTTGTTTCCAATTCTTAATGGAGTAACATCAACAACAACCTCGTCTGGCAAGTTAGCAGGAATAGCTTTTACTTTCAATTTTCTGAAAGACTGACGTAAAACACCACCAGCAACAACACCTTTTGAACGTCCAATGATTCTTACAGGAACCTCCATAACAACTGGCTTATCGTCAGCTAATTGATAGAAGTCTACGTGAAGAATTTTGTCTGTAATTGGGTGAAACTGAATATCTTGAAGAACTGCTGGAATTGTTTGACCATCAACTTCAATAGATACCGTGTGTGCTTCAGGAGTGTATACTAAACCTTTGAAAGCTCTCTCTTCAGCAGAGAAGTTCAATGGTGCACCACCTCCATAAACAACACAAGGAACTAATTCAGCATCACGTAAAGCTTTTGTAGACTTTTTGCCCACGCTTTCTCTTTTTGTACCTTGAATTGTAATAGATTTCATTTATAAAAATTTAAAAAATTGTTCTTATTTTAATTTGCAAAATGCTAAAAATCAATTAAATAACAAATTTACTGCTAATTGATTTATGTTCATGAACCATTGTCATAACATCTGCAAATAATGGGGCGCAAGATAGCACTTTTATTTTAGATGACAAATTATTTTTAACAGGAATTGAGTCAGTTACAATAACTTCCAAAAGTTTTGAGTTCTCAATATTGTCATAAGCCTTTCCTGAAAGTACTCCATGAGTAGCCATTGCTCTTACGGTTTTTGCTCCTTTTTCAATTAAGATATCTGCTGCCTTACAAAGCGTACCTGCAGTATCAATCATATCATCAATAAGAATGACATTTTTACCCGTAACATCTCCGATAAGGAACATTTCTTCTACAACATTTGCTTTTTTTCTTTCTTTATAAGCAATTACTACTTCTGCCCCTAAGTGACCGGCATAGTTTTTCGCTCTTTTTGCACCTCCCATATCCGGAGAAGCAATCGTAAGGTTATCAAGATTTAAAGATCTGATATAATCCACAAAAATAGAAGAAGCATAAAGGTGGTCTACCGGGATTTCAAAAAACCCTTGAATCTGATCCGCGTGAAGATCCATTGTCATTACTCTTGTCGCTCCTGCTGCTGTCAGAAGATTAGCAACTAGCTTAGCACCGATCGGCGCTCTTGGTTTGTCTTTTCTGTCCTGTCTTGCAAGTCCGAAATAAGGAATTACAACAGTAATGCTCTTTGCAGAAGCTCTTTTCGCTGCATCAATCATTAGAAGAAGTTCTAAGAGATTGTCTGCAGGCGGGAATGTAGATCCGATTAGGAATACTCTCCCCCCTCTTACAGATTCGTCCAAAACAGGCTCAAATTCCCCGTCACTGAACTCCTGAAAGTTGATTTTCCCTAATTCTTTCCCATAATTCTGGGCAATTTTCTCTGCCAAGTCCCTGCTGGTTCTTGTACAAAATAGATAACTTAACTGATCGGCCATTTTTACTTTTTAAAAGATTTTGCAAATTTAAAAAAAAACCACAAGATTTACTCTTGTGGTTTCTAAGTTTTTATTTTATCAATTATTATGGGAACTTAACCCCTGAATATTTATTCGGATCTACTTGCGGAAGTGTAGATCTATACTTCGCATTAATAGATTTTATAAATTCATTAGCTACAATACCGTATCCACGTCCTGTCAAGTGAACTCCATCCAGAGAGAAAGATCCGCCAGTAACAAATTTGGCCGTATATTTTACTCCATCAAAAGAGATTCCTGACTGCCCGTTAAGGTCAAGCATCTTCTTGTTAGCATCCACAAACGCAAGTCCATATGAGTCAGCAAGTGATTTAATAGAAGTATTATATGCATCTGTAGCTGTTTTTACATAACCAGCTTCTGTTTTTGTTAATACATGTTGGTTTTGTAATGGGTAAGAAATACCGTAAATATTTACCGGAGCCGGTACACCTGGAGCCGTAGTATTAATAACAGAACTGGTAGTAAGAAGAATGTAATCATCTGCAGTAGCCTGTCTTGCCTGTCCGAAAATCTGACCAAAAGCTGCTGCTGTTCCTGCCCCTAAAGAAGGCGTTAAAGCTGCCGTCAGCTGAGCTGACAGATCCTGAAGAGCAACGTCTTTAATTAAAACAGGATTGGATGCTGTTGCAGAAAGTAAATTAATTCTATCTCCAGCCCCAAAAGCAGTTAATGCTTGTTTTAACGGCCCATATAAACTAGCATTAAGAGTTGCTAAATTAGCACCTAAAGCCTGAGGCGTTAAAGGGTTATACGGAACTGTTGTAAAGAAAGGAACAGAAGTCACATAAGGAATATTTGCAATAACCCCTTTTGCGGTTCCCACACTTTTAAGCCCATCCAGCACTCCTTTGATGGAACCCGCAACAACTGCCGGATCCGAAATATCATTAGACTTATAAGTTGCCGGATTTGTATTTCCTGTCTGCACTGTGGCAGTAGTATATGTAGTAGTTGTTCCTACTGTTTGAGAGTTCGTTCCTCCATTGGTAGCATAGGATAATACATCATTATTTCCTATCCAAAGAGAAAAGAAAGTGGCTTTCTGAGCCATAGCATCAGCCAAAACACTTGTTGCAGCTGAAGAAGCAAACCTTACAAAATAAGGATTAGCTGTTCCCGTTAAAAGACCTGCCTGGCTACCATATCCAGGAGCCACCAAATGGAAAGATTTTGCTCCAGGCACCCCCATGTTTTGATAAGGTCCTCCGGACACTACATTATCCAAAGCCGCCGCTGCTCCGCTTGGTACAGGAGTTAGAGAACCAGCAACAACCTGAAGATTTAATTTTCCGGGAAAACCGGGAAGATTATTAAATCCACCTACATCATTAGGCATTAAAGGTTGTTTGAAATCTCCACCTCCGGCAAGTTTCATCTGCCCGGCAATCATGCTTGGATAAGATTCATTCTGGCCACTGCTATAAAGAGCACCGTCTCTATACCCGGAAGTCAATGAGTTTCCTAATGAAATATATTTTGAGAAATCGGCATCTCCTTTCGTTACCGGAATATCTTTCACATCCGTATCAAAATCTGTATTACAGCTTGTTACCGTAAAAAGAAGTGCAGAAACAGCAATTGTTGATATTATAATTTTTTTCATAGTCTTTCTAAATTAAAAAGGATTATAAGATAAACCTAGACCAAAGTAGAATGCTTGCGCCTTCGCTTGTCCATAAAATCCAAGAGCAGCATTATTCACGTCTCTTGATTGAGGCAATGCATATCCTCCTGCAACGTCAATTCCAAATTGCTTCAACTTAAACCCAACCCCACCTGTTATTACATACGTATTAAATGATGGTGTTTCCGGAATAAAGTTTTCATTAGAATAAGGAGATTCATCATAATAAGCCCCCAAACGACCATAAATCATATTGGTAAATGCATATTGAGTACCCAATCTGAATGTTTTAGAATTTCTGAAATTTTTAGGACTTACAAGAATTGTTGGATCTGCCTGATTTCCGATCGGAGCATTTTCAAAATCCAATACAAGTTTGCTGTATCTTTCCCATCCGTGATAGTTAAAGTCTGCAGAAACCTGCCATTTTGGAGTCACTTTATAGGTTAAACCGATGGTATATTCTTCAACCAATGGAAGCGTTGCTGTGAATCCATCTTGTCCCGCTCCATTTAGTTTCAACTGTGAATAAATAGATTGTGAAGGGAACTGGAACGTAGCGGTTCCGTTTTTAGCCTTCATATCTACCGGCGAACGGTAAGCAATACTTACATCTAATTTTGGATCAGGCCTGAAATAGAAACCAAATCCATATCCGTGTCCGCTTGCATTTTTATCTTTAATATTAACCTGTCCTCCAAATTGTGTTACTGCTTTATCCCAGTCTACAATTCCTTTTGCATAGATATAACTTGCTCCAAAAGATAACCAAGGAGCCAGTTTTACAGAAACCATAGGTTGGAAATAGAAACTTTTCAATTCAAGTTTCTGCACCATTTCTTTACCTTCCCAATTTTCCGGCCATTGGATTGTACTCCCAAAAGGAGTGGTAACACTAAGACCTACGGTTAATTTTTCAATTGGTCTATAAGTAATTGCAGCATAGAAAGGAGTACCCAAAGGATTATCTGTTGCTGTACTTTGTAAAGTATTTAAGTTCTGAAAAGTAACTTTATTACTTGCACCAAATCCTCCTGCGACTACACTCAGCTTGGAAGGAATAAATGACATACCCGCCGGGTTAAAGAACGTCACACTCGCGTCTTCGGCATGAGCACTAGTATGCGCCATTGCCAATTGTTTTACCCCCTGCAAAGAAACCCTGAAGCCTCCGGCATAAGATAAAACGCCCGCCAATAAAGCAGTTGATACTAATATTTTTTTCATAGACTTTTATTATATAACCCAAATATAGAATTATTTTGAATACACCTGTTAATATTTCCCAATATTTTAAACAATATGCTAAAAGAAAATTATGTTTAAAATAACACTTCATTAAAATTCAATCTAAACATATTGCTAATAAACATTTAAACACGTTTTATAAATAGAATACAGCACAACGTTTAATATTAAACAGAGATTTAATCAGGCATAATAATCCCCAACTCAAATAGAAATATTATATGTTATATATGTAAAATGTTAATTTTCAATTATTCCTGTAAAAAAAATCAACAAAGTCTAAAGCCAATTTTAAAAAAACAGTTAATTTCCTATCAACCTTAACAACAATCACTTGCCGTCTGCAGCTTCCTTTCCTCACTAAAATACACAAATGTTTTATCCGGAATTCATGTTATTTAAGTATTTTAGAATTGCATAAAGATAAAAATACATAAATTTGCAAGATTATAAATAATAGAAATATGAGTTGTGGATGTAAAACATCCGGCGATTCTGCACATTCTTGCGGCCCTAAAAAAACCGCAAATGGCTGTGAAAATGTAAATACCTGCGGGAATAGTTATAAATTAAGTGTTTTTGACTGGCTTTCTAACATCAACAATCCGGCACCAAACAGGTGTGATTTTGTAGAGGTTAGATTTAAAAATGACAGGAAATCTTTTTATAAGAATGTAAATAATATTCCTTTACATATAGGTAGTGTAATCACAGTAGAATCAAGTCCGGGACACGATGTAGGCGTAGTAAGCCTTACGGGAGAATTAGTAAAGATTCAGATGAAAAAGAAGAAATTTTCTGAAGAGTCGGCACTTAAAATATACAGACAGGCCAACCAAAAAGATCTTGAGGTATGGCAGGAAGCAAGAAAAAAAGAAGACAACGTAAAGCTTGAAGCAAGAAAGATTGCACAGAGAATTGGCCTTGAAATGAAGGTCACAGATGTGGAATACCAAGGAGATGCTTCAAAGATTACATTTTATTACACTGCCGATAACCGAATAGACTTCAGACAGTTAATCAAAGATTATGCTGGAGCCTTCAGAACTAAAATCGATATGAAACAAATCGGTTTCAGACAGGAAGCGGCAAAAGTAGGCGGAATTGGATCTTGCGGCAGAGAGCTCTGCTGCTCAACATGGCTTACAGATTTCAGATCTGTAAATACCAATGTGGCCAGATATCAACAACTGAGTATCAACCCTCAAAAACTGGCAGGACAGTGTGGTAAACTTAAATGTTGTCTTAATTATGAACTTGACAGCTACCTGGATGCATTAAGCAACTTCCCTTCTTCTTCAACAACTTTAGAAACAGAAAAAGGAAAGGCATTCTGTATCAAAATAGATGTTTTCAAAAAGAAAATGTGGTTTGCTTACGTTGACAGCTCTATCGCATGGTATGATTTCGATATTGATCTGGTAAAAAAATTGATTGCAAAAAACAAAAGAGGTGAGAGAACACTTCCTTTGGAAGATTTGAGGCAACCGGATTCACCAGTACAAAGTATTGACCTCATTCAGGAAAACAATGTAGACCGTTTCGAAAAGAAAAACAGAGGAAACAGAAGCAGACCTAATCAAAACAACCAGAATAAGCAAAACAATACTCCAGGACAAAATCAGGGACCTAAAAAGAACAGGCCGGAAAGACAAGAAAGACCGGAACGCTCTGAAAAGCCTGAAAACCCTAATGCTCATTCAGGAAATCAACAGAGGCAACAGAAACCACAACCACAACAAAAAGGACCTGTGGAAAAAGTAGAAGCTAATGCTGATGATGAGAAAAAGACTCAAAACAACAATCCGAACAAGAAAAAATTTAAAAAGAAATATCCTCCAAAAAAAGATAAAAATGCGTAAAATTTTAGGATTATTTTCCCTTATCCTTTTCTTTAGCTGCCACTCTTCTTCTTCGGGAGAAGCTGTGATCATGAATTCTGTTGATAACAAATGGAATAAGAAAAGTGAACAAAAATTTAATCTTGAAATTTCAGATCCGCAGAATCCTAAAAATATTATATTTGTCGTAAGAAACAACAACAATTACCCTTATAGCAACATAAGGTTTATTGTCAATTTCACCAATCTTCAGAACAAAAAAAAGGAAACAGACACCCTGAATTACGTTCTGGCAAAACCAAACGGAGAATGGCTTGGTACAGGCTTTGGTGATACGAAAGAAACATTGTTTCAGTATAAGTTACAATATAAGTTTCCGGGAAAAGGGAAATATGAAATCGGCCTGATGCAGGCGATGAGAAATGATAACCTTCCGGGAATTGAGGATATTGGGGTAAAAATAGAAACGGCTAAACCGTAACCATAAATGGAAGAAAACAAAAAAAATGCAGGAAATAAGGGGAAAACATTTCCTCTGCCTCCCAAAAAAAAGAAAGACACCTCTTGGAAAAAATGGGTTTCATTTATTTGGATTGGAGTCATTGCGGTAGTTTTAGGAATCTCAGGGCTCTTTTTTGCAGTTTCTCAAGGCTTTCTTGGGGAAATGCCGGATGTAAAAGAACTTGAAAATCCGGACATCTTTGTGGCTTCTGAGATCATTTCTTCAGACGGGGTCACTTTAGGCAAGTTTGAAAAAGAAAAAACACAGCCTATCGTTTATAAAGATCTTCCTCCTTATCTTATTTATGCCCTACAAGCTAAAGAAGACGAACGTTTCAAAGAGCACTCAGGAATCGACCTGTATTCTATTGCCAGAGCGGTTGCCTATGGTGGTAAACGTGGTGGTGGTTCTACTATTACCCAACAGCTTGCAAAACTTCTTTTCACCGGAAATGCTTCTCAAAACAAATTTGAAAGAGGCTTCCAGAAATTAAAAGAATGGGTTGTGGCAGTAAGTCTTGAGAAAAGATATACTAAAGAAGAGATTATCACTCTTTACTTCAATAAATTTGATTTCCTTTTCAACGCCAATGGTATTGAGATGGCTTCCAGAGTTTATTTTAACAAAAAAACTTCTGAGCTTACCTTACCTGAAGCAGCAACATTTGTGGCTATGCTTGAAAATCCGAGAAAAAATAACCCGTACAGATATCCTGAAAAAGCAAAGGAAAGAAGAAATGTTGTATTGGATCAGATGCAGAAAACAGGGTATATTGATGCTGCTACTTATGAAAAAGCAATCAGCACTCCTGTAGAAGTAGACTTCCACCCTATTAAAAGCATTACTGACGGATATTCTGCATACTATAAGTTCTATCTGAGAAAAGAGATTGATAAATATCTTGAAACTCATGAAAAAGAAACAGGAAAGAAACTCAACCTTTACAAAGATGGTCTAAAAATATATGTTACCCTTGACTCTAAAATGCAGAAATATGCAGAAGAGGCAATTAAAGAGCATTTAACTGACCTTCAGAAAAGATTTGACGCAGAGCAAAGAGGAAGAAAAAACAGACCTTTTTACTATCTGACAGATAAACAAATCAGCGCTGTAATGCTTCAGGCAATGAAAAGAACCGGAAGATACAAACTATTAAAAGCTGATGGCATGCCTGAAGATTCTATTATGATGGAATTCAAGAAGCCTATCAAAACTTCACGATTTACATGGAGCGGAGAAGAGGAAGTAGAAATGTCTCCTTGGGATTCTATCAGATATCACAAGCAGATTGCACAGGCAGGCTTAATGTCTATGGTACCGGGAACCGGGGAAATCAAAGCATGGGTAGGTGGAATAGACTGGCAACACTTCCAATATGACCATATCAAACAAGGTAAGAGACAGGTAGGATCTACCTTCAAACCTTTCGTATATGCGACTGCCATTATGAAATTGGGAATGACACCTTGCTCAACAGTATCTAACGGAACTTATGACCATAATGGATGGCATGTGCCGGGAAGAGGAGGAATGCTTACTTTAAAAGATGCACTAGCCCATTCCCAAAACCCAGTAGCTGCAAGACTTATTGAAATGACAGGAGTAGATGCTGTAATCCAAACTGCGAGAGACCTGGGAGTAACGGAAGATATACCAAGAAACAACACTATCGCATTAGGTTCATCTGATATTACCATCTATGAAATGCTTGGTGCCTACAGTACCTTTGCTAACTACGGGAACTATAATAAACCGGAAATGATCTGGAGAATTGAAGATGCCAACGGAAGAGTTATCAAAGAAGTAAACGTAGAGCCTAAAGAAGTCATGAATCCTATGTATGCATACACCATGATTGAATTAATGAAAGGTGTTGCTCAGTACGGAACAGCTTCCGGAGAGCTTGGAAGAAGAGGAATCTCAAAAGCAGTTGAAATTGCTGCTAAAACAGGTACCACTCAGAACAACTCCGATGGTTGGTTCATGGGGATCACTCCAAAACTGGCAACAGGAGCATGGGTTGGATGGGAAGACAGAGCAACTCACTTCTTTGGAACCGGTGAAGGTCAGGGTGCAAGAATGGCATTACCAATCTGGGCAATCTTCATGAAAAAAGTTTGGGCAGATAAAACGCTGGGAGTTACTCCTGATGATAAATTCACCAAGCCTTCAGACTGGAAGGATGGCTGCTCAAATCTTAAAGGCCTAGGAGGAGGGTATGGAGACGACGGAAGTCTTCAAACCATTGACGAGATCAAAAATCCGAGACCTGCAGATCCTAGTCCGAAGAAACCTACAGAAAAGAAAGAAGAAAATATCAATGAGAATCTTCATTCAAATGATGAAGTAGATTTTAATAAATAATTTCTCTTTTAGCAATACACAAGACCTTTCAATAATTTGGAAGGTCTTGTCTTTTATAATTAATACCTTTGAAGCATGAATATCGAACGTATCACACAACCTTTTATTAAGAAATTTCCGGGAGATTTTTCTAATAATCCCATGCAGAGAAATACACCAAAGGTTTTATTCTCTACGACCCTGCCAGCAGGTTTTGAAACCCCTAAGCTGATCGCTTTTAACGAGGTTCTTTCTGAAGAAATCGGATTAGGAAAATGGGAAGAAAAAGATCTTAATTTTCTGGTTGGAAGCCATCTTCCTGAAAATATTCAAACTTATGCAACAGCCTATGCAGGGCACCAATTTGGCAACTGGGCAGGACAGCTTGGAGATGGAAGAGCTATCCTGGCAGGAGAAATCATCAATGATATGGGTAAAAAAGTGGAGATCCAGTGGAAAGGAGCCGGAGCCACACCTTATTCAAGGCATGCAGATGGGAGAGCTGTGTTAAGATCCTCTGTACGTGAATACCTGATGAGTGAAGCCATGTATCACCTGGGAGTTCCTACTACAAGAGCATTAAGTCTTGCATTTACAGGAGAAGATGTTGTTCGTGACATTATGTATAGCGGAAATCCACAATACGAAAAAGGGGCTGTTGTGATAAGAATTGCAGAGAGCTTTCTTCGCTTTGGACATTTTGAGCTGATGTCTGCCCAGGGAGAATATAAAACATTACAGGATTTGATTGATTTTAGTATTGAAAATTATTTTCCCGAAATCACCCCTTCTTCCCCACAGAAATATAAAGACTTTTTTGAAAGCATATGTACCCGTACAGCTGATTTAATGGCAGAATGGTTCAGAGTTGGTTTTGTACATGGGGTTATGAATACCGATAATATGTCAATTTTAGGTTTAACAATTGATTATGGTCCTTATTCAATGATGGATGAATATGATTTGAATTTCACCCCCAACACTACGGATCTTCCCGGACGAAGATACGCATTCGGCAAACAGGGACAGATTGCTCAATGGAACCTTTGGCAACTTGCCAATGCTCTGCATCCAATCATAAAAGATGAAAACTTCCTGGAAAGCACACTTAACAACTTTGGAACCTATTTTTGGGAAGCCCATGATAAAATGCTTTGCAAAAAGTTCGGTTTTGGTGAACTTTTAAAAGAGGATGAAGAGTTTTTCACCAACTGGCAAGGTTTGATGCAAGAGCTTCAATTGGATTACACATTATTTTTTAATCAACTTGAAAAAGTAACTTCTGAAATAGATTTACAAGAACATTTTAAGAATGTTTCTTATACTTCTCTCAATGAAGAGAAACTAAAAAAACTTCAAGACTTTATTAAGAGTTATGAATCACGAATGCGCTTAAATTCAATATCGAAAGAAGAATCTTTAGACCTAATGCAAAAAACAAATCCAAAATTTATTCTAAGAAACTATCTGCTGTATGAATGTATTGAAGAAATTAATATCGGAAAAAAAGATTTATTTGAAAAACTAATTCAAGCTTTGGAGCACCCTTATCAAAGCCTATTCCCGGAGTTTTCAACCAAAAGGCCTCCCAATTACGACGACATTGCGGGATGCTCTACTCTTTCATGCAGCTCTTGATAAATTGTTAAAATTCAACACAATATATTGTTTTTTTTACCAGCATATTGAATATTTTAATTAATTTTAGTAAAATATTTAACATGAAAAAAACTTTACTTTCTTTAGCAGTTTTAACTTGCTTTTACAGTAATGCTCAGACATTACTTTCAGAAGACTTTGAGGGAACCACATTTCCTCCAACAGGATGGACAAAGTCAAATACAAACTTGCAAAGGGCTTGGGATTTTACAAACACGGTATTTTCAACAGGAGCTAATTCTGCAGAATTAAGAGCCAGATTCAAAATCAACGGAAACAACTCCGCTACCATTGACTGGATATCATCTGCCAATAATGCCAGTCTGGTAAGTCCATCATTTAGTTTAGCCGGGGCATCCAGTCCTGTTTTCAATTTTAAAGTGAAAGTGGGCTGGGCATACATGATTTCTTTAAACAAAGGAAACCTTCTGGCTCAAATTTCAACCGACGGAGGAACAACCTGGACAACCCTTTGGAATGAGGACAATGAACCCGGATTTGTCGACGATGGTGACGGCAATAATGATACAGATTTATACAACACCGTTTCTGTACAACGAAGTCTCGCAACCTATATCGGGCAAACAAATGTTAAAATAAGATTTAATTATACAGCTACGGATGCTGATGCAATTTCGATAGATGATGTACAAGTTCTTGCCAATGGAACACTTGGAATAACTGAAGTCTCCAATGTAAAACGTACCGTTTCTATATATCCTAATCCGACAAGAGGAGAAATCAACATTAAAACCGATAAAAAAATAAATACAGCAACAATTATTGATATGTCTGGAAAAACTGTCAGCACAAATAAGACAGAAAAAACGGACATTTCATCTTTACCAAAAGGAACCTACCTTTTGAAAGCAAACTTCTCGGATGGAACTTCCTCAACAGAAAAAATAATAAAACAATAATAGCACGGCTATAGAAACTTTATAAAACCACCAACTTCGGTGGTTTTTTTATTTTACTTTTGCAAAAAATATGACCCGTGTCTTTTATTAAAACAAAATTTATTAATTTTCTAAAACTAGTTTTCCCGTCTTCTTATACAGAACTGGCAGTTTTCTTATTTTTCATGATCTGTTACGGAATTCTGGGATCCTATATCGCCATTCATTATAGAATTATTTTTGACAGCAGAATTCCATGGGACGCCTATTTCAGTTTCGACAATAAATCTATTTTGATGACTGGAGGAAGTTTTGAACGACACCCACTCTCTTATTATTTCTTTACCTGGATAAGAGAATTTTCACTGTTTATTTCAGGCGGAAAAATGGATTCTAATTTCAGGTTAACCTTAGCATGGCTCAGCAATATCATTATAAGCCTTAACATTCTTCAGGTTTTTAAGTATCTAAAGAATATTATCCGCCTTCCTTTTAAAATAAGCATCCTGATTATCCTCTTCTTCGGCCTGTTTTCAACCAATATTATATTGTCTTTCACCCCTGAAAACTTCACATATACCTTATTTTTATTGTCTTTATACAATTATTACGCAGCTATAAAACTTAAGAAAGAAGAAAAAACACCCGTTTTAGCATTATCATTGGCGGGAATTAGTATTGGAGGACTTACCATAACTAATTTTGTTAAAGTTTTTATTCCCGTCCTTTTTGAAAAAAATCTTTTTAAAAGCTGGAGAAAATTAGGAAACGCTGCCTTAAGAGTAATCATTGCAACCATCTGCTACGTTTTGCTCTATTTAAATAGAATCGATTTCAAATACGAAGCTATTTTTTCAAAAACTAATCAGCAGTATGAAAAATTCTCTAATGTAGAGTCTATGCCAACCTGGGACATGATCTTTTCTTTCTTTTTTGGGGGGAATATTTTATTTCCGGGGTTTATTCTCTCCGATAAACATAATATGAAAGGGTTTCATTTCAAAGGGCTTTATATGGATCTTTATTCATCGGCTATCCCTTACATCTTTATCTGCATTATACTGATACTTATAAGTTGGAGTTATCTTAAAAATTTCAGAAATAAATGGGTACAGATTATTATGATTTCTTTTATCATTGACATCATCATACATTGCATTATGAGATTTGGATTACACACCTCATACATTTATGGAGGCCATTTTGTATTTGTCTACCCGTTGCTCATAGGATGGCTTTTTTATGCCTATGGATCGTCCCCTAAAGTATTATCTATTTTAACTGTAATGATAGGCATCTTATTTATCTATTTGCTTTTCAATAATTGGTTCAGAATGTCAGAGTTTTTCTGGTTCATGGAAACCTATTACAAATAAAAAAAGCTGAGAAATTCTCAGCTTTTTTAGTATATTTTCCGGAAACAGATCTTATTTAGCTTCCGAGCAGAAAATTCTGTATTGTACTGCAACTGCAGATTTAAAATATTCTCTGATTTTCGAAAGATCAGATGCTGCACTTTGTTTAGTAAAATAACTTCCAGCCAAAATCTTATAATTTGGCCTTAAAGAAGCATCTGTCTCTACCTTGAGGTTAGGAAATCTTTTTCTGAAATATGATTTCACTTCGTTTGCTTCTTCATTACTTTTTACCGTTGTAATCTGAATTTTATATCCTAAAATTCTAGGATTTTTTTTACAAATTTCAGCATTGGTAAGTTCCCTATTCGGTACATAAATTTTCGGCGGTTTTGTAATACCCCCTGTGGAAATTCCACCATCAATATTTCCAAAATCTCTTGAAGGAATATTTGTGGTTACTTTAGAACATTTTCCTTCCACTCCTTCCAAAGCAGCATTTATTTTGGAATCCATCGTCATAACGAGCTCCGTTCCCGAAAGGGTGTCCTTTTTAACAACTTGCTGTGCTTCAATACTATAAAAACCAAATAATGATAATATCGAAAATATTTTGATCAAATTTCTCATTTAAACTTGTTTCCGCAAATTTATACAAATTAAAAAACTATACCAAACCAGTTATTTAGAATCAATACAAATTAAACGTAAATGATATTTTCCCCTTTCGCTTTGCCGTTAAATTTCTGTTAAAAATATTATTTTTGCCGAATTGATTGAATGTTCAATAATTTACTAACATAAGATAATTTAAATGATTAGTTGGAGAAAGCATTATAAAAAAACGTTGATCGCAATAGGTTTATTGCTATCAACCAGTGCTTCATTTTACGGGCAAGACGGCGATCCTAAAAACGGAGAGAAACTTTTCAAAGCGAATTGTACTGCATGTCACGCGCTGGACAAACAGGTGATTGGGCCACCATTAAAGGGGGTTGTAGAACGTGTAAAGACAGAAGGTGGTGTAGACAAAGATTGGCTTCATAAGTGGATCAAAGACAATAAAGCTTTAAGAGCTTCAGGGGATAAATACGCCAATGAAATTTTCGAAAAGTATAATAAAACTGAGATGTTGCAGTTTCCTAATCTTACCGAGAAGGATATTGACGACATTTTAGCGTTCACTACTAATCCTCCTGCTCCTGAGCCACCAAAGGCAGATGATAAAGCAACGGCTACCACTGGAGCAACGGCTGCACCAGCAGACAAAACTACTACAAACATTGTAATCATTTCTCTTTTAGCGATTGCAGCTTTACTAGTTTGGATCTTGGTAAAACTAAGACAATTGGTGAAACTGGGTCAGTCTGAAGAATTGGCGGGTCTTAATGAAACAAGAGTTCGTTCATTTAAGGAAATGTACGAGAAGTTCCACTACGTTGGTAAAATAGCCTTAACTATTCTGGCTATCCTTGCAGCTTACGGAGTTTGGAACTGGTTGATGTGGATTGGGGTTTACAAAGGGTACAAACCAGAACAACCTATCTACTTCTCTCACAAAATTCACGCTGGAGAACAGAAAATTGACTGTCAATTATGTCACTCTAGTGCTAAATATGGAAAAGTATCTGAGATTCCATCTATGAACGTTTGTATGAACTGTCACAGAACTATCTCTGAATACAATGCAGATCACTACATGGAGCCAGGAAAAGACAAGGCTTTCTATGATGGAGAGATTCAGAAGATCTATGCTGCAACAGGTTGGGATGCTGCGAAACAACAGTATACAGGAAAAACTCAGCCGGTTGAATGGACAAGAATCCACAACATGCCAGACTTCGTATACTTCAATCACTCTCAACACGTAGTTGCAGGTGAGCAAGCGATCATCAATTCTTTCAACAAAAAGAATCCAGACAACAAAATTGATGTTGTATGTAAAGCTTGTCACGGAAAAATTGATACAATGAATGTTGTTCAAATGGCTAACGACTTCACTATGGGATGGTGTATTGAGTGCCACAGAACTACTGAGGTTGATATGAACAACGGTTATAATAAAGAGTACTTCAAAAATCTACATGACAAGCTGAAAAAGCAATATCCTCAAGATGGAGGTAAGATCACTGTAGCAGCAATTGGAGGTCTTGAGTGTGGTAAATGTCATTATTAATAACTAAAAAATTAGAAGTATAAATGGCTTCAAACAAAATACAATTCAGAAGTATTCATGAACTTAAAGACCCAGCTTTAAATGGTAAGCTGGCTCTTAAAGAGTTCCAGGAAGAAATTCCGGTAGAAGATTTCCTTGGAGATGCTGAACAGAACGGTTCTAGTACTTCAAGAAGAGATTTCTTAAAATTACTAGGATTCTCTACGGCAGCAGTAACTCTTGCTGCTTGTGAAGCTCCGGTAATTAAAACGATTCCTTACGTAGTAAAACCACATGATATTATTCCAGGGGTTCCAAATTATTACGCTTCAACATATTTTGATGGTTTCGATTTCGCTAGCGTTTTAGTAAAAACTCGTGAAGGAAGACCTATCAAAATTGATCCAAACCCGGTTGCAGGTGATCTAGGTAAAACCAACGCAAGAGCTCAGGCAAGTGTACTTTCTCTTTATGATAATGATAAAGTAAAACAGCCTAAACTAGACGGGAAAGATGAAACTTTCGATAAAGTTGACAGTTTCGTTCTTAAAGGTCTTGAAGAAGCTAAGGCATCAGGTAAAAAGATTGTGCTATTATCACACTCTTTTGCTTCACCAACTTTCAAAAAATTATTTGCTGAATTTAAAGCTAAATATCCTACAGCAGAATTAGTAACTTATGATGCTTTCCCTTACTCTGCAGCATTAGATGCAGCTCAGGAAGTATTCGGACAAAGAGCATTACCGGTATATGACCTTAAAGGTTCTGAATTGGTAGTTGCTTTCCAGGCTGATTTCTTAGGTGATTATAATGCGTCAAGCTTAGAAACATCTTATGCAGCAGCTAGAAAGCCAGGTCCAAACATGTTAAGACACATTCAGGTGGAATCTAACATGTCCTTGACAGGTGCTAACTCTGACTCTAGATACAGATTAAAGCCAAGTGCAGTAAACAAAACTTTAGTTGAAGTTTACAATGCAATCGTAGGGGGTGGTACTTCGGATAAGACCGCTACTGAAATTGCAAACGAATTGAAAGCAAAAGGCAGCAAAGCTGTTGTTTTAGCTGATGGTTCAAAAGGAGCACAGGTTTTAGCACACTTAATTAACCAAAAATTAGGATCAGTAGCTTTCACAGGTAAAGCAAACTTCCTAAAAGAATTTGATAAAGCAAGATACCAGGAATTCTTAGGATGGGTAAATGCAGGTCAGGTTGGTGTACTAATTGCAAACAACGTAGACCCTATCTACTCACATCCGAAAGGAGAAGATTTCAAAAAATCTTTATCTAAAGTTTCTTATGTAGTTGCAGTAGCTGATAAGAAAAATGAAATGTACAAAGCAGCGAAAGCTGTAATTCCGGTTGCTAACTGGTTAGAGTCTTGGGGAGATATCGAACCACAGACAGGAGTATATTCATTAATGCAGCCTACTATCCAGAAAATCTACAAGTCAAGACAGATTGAAGAATCTCTATTGGTTTGGAAGAATGGAAAAAATAATGCGGCTAATAATTATTATGATTATTTAAAAGCAAGTTCAGCTTCTATTTTAGGAGGAACTTCATTCAACAAAGCATTATACAACGGTATTACTACTTCTACTAATTCAACAACATTATCTTATGCAGGTGGAAACGCTGCACAGGCTGTTACCGAATTAGGAAACTTCAAACCTTCTGAACTAGAATTAGTATTATACACTAAGACTTCTATGGGAGATGGTACTCAGGCAAACAACCCTTGGTTGCAGGAATTACCGGATCCATTGACAAGAATGTCTTGGGATAACTACTTAACAATTTCTCCTAAAGATGCAGAGAAGTTTGCCATTGATAACGATCTTAATGCGAGAATGCAGCTAGACGGGTCTCTTGTAAACCTTACTGTAAATGGAGTAACAATAAAAGATGTCCCTGTATTTATTCAGCCGGGTCAGGCAGAAGGATCTGTAGGTCTTGCGCTTGGTTATGGTAAGAAAAACTCAGGAGCTACTGCAGATACAGGGGTAAATGCTTATCCTTTATTCGACGGTTCTAATCTTATTGTTTCTGGTGTTAAAATCGAGAAAACAGGAGAAGATCACGAATTTGCAGGGATCCAGCTTCAAAATACTCTAATGGGTCGTTATGAAATCGCTAAGGAAGTTCCTTTAGCTGAATTCATCAACGTACCTTTCGATGATGAGCACAAAGGATGGAACAAGCCTTTGGAATACCACACGATCAGTGGAGCTCTTCCAGCAAGAAAAATTGACCTTTGGGATGCATTTGATGATACTGACGGTCCTCACTTCAACTTATCTATCGACTTGAACTCTTGTACAGGTTGTGGAGCTTGTGTAATTGCTTGTCAGGCAGAAAACAACGTTCCTGTAGTAGGTAAAGAAGAGGTAAGAATGTCTAGAGATATGTATTGGTTAAGAATTGACCGTTACTATTCTTCAAGACAGAAGGTAGAAGTATACGAAGGATTGAAAGAAGGAATGGCTGTACCAGAATTATACGGTACTGCATTCAACAAAGAAGGAGGTGCATTAAACCACCCTGCAGACAATCCGGATGTAATCTTCCAGCCAGTAATGTGTCAGCACTGTAACCACGCTCCTTGTGAAACTGTATGTCCGGTAGCGGCTACTTCACATGGTAAGCAAGGTCAAAACCATATGGCTTACAACAGATGTATCGGTACAAGATATTGTGCAAACAACTGTCCGTACAAAGTAAGACGTTTCAACTGGTTTACTTATAACCTAAACGACAAGTTCGATTTCAACATGAACAACGATTTAGGAAGAATGGTACTTAACCCGGATGTAGTTGTAAGAACTAGAGGGGTAATGGAGAAATGTTCAATGTGTATCCAAGAAACTCAAGCTACTATTTTAGCAGCGAAGAGAGACAACAGAAAAGTAACAGACGCTGAGTTCAAGAACTCTTGTGCATGTGCTGCTGCTTGTTCTACTGGAGCAATGACATTTGGAGACATGAATGATAAAGAGTCTGAAGTTAGAGATTTGTATTCTAGCAACAGAAGATATTATTTACTTGAGGAGATCGGAACAAAACCAAATGTGTTCTATCACACTAAAGTAAGAAACAGAGTAGAAAAATAAAGTTTAAATAATAAATAGGTAAAAAATGTCAGGACATTACGAAGCTCCGATAAGGGAACCTCTAATTATTGGTCACAAAACTTATCACGATATTACAGAAGATATCGCACGACCTATCGAAGAAAGAGCAGGTAAATTATGGTGGATCTCATTATATGCTGCACTAGTTCTATTCCTCTATGGATTCGGCTGTATCGCTTACACTATCGGGACAGGTATTGGAGCATGGGGGCTTAACAGAACTATTAACTGGGGTTGGGATATCACCAACTTCGTATGGTGGGTAGGTATCGGTCACGCCGGGACCCTAATCTCAGCAGTATTATTATTATTTAGACAGAGATGGAGAATGTCTGTAAACAGATCAGCAGAGGCGATGACGATCTTTGCGGTTGTACAGGCAGCAATCTTCCCTGTAATTCACATGGGTAGAGTTTGGGTTGGATACTGGGTATTCCCATTACCAAACCAATTTGGTTCTCTTTGGGGGAACTTCAACTCTCCTCTACTTTGGGACGTATTTGCGATCTCTACGTATTTCTCGGTATCAACTGTATTCTGGTTCATGGGACTAATCCCTGACTTTGCAATGATCAGAGATAGAGCTAAAACTCCTTGGACGAAGAAAATTTATACATTCCTTGCATTCGGTTGGGGTGGTAAAGCAAAACACTGGCAAAGATTCGAAGAACTTTCTTTGGTTCTTGCAGGTTTAGCAACTCCACTTGTATTCTCAGTACACACTACCGTATCTTTTGACTTCGCAACTTCAGTAATTAAAGGATGGCACTCAACGATCTATCCTCCTTATTTCGTAGCGGGAGCGATTTTCTCAGGATTTGCAATGGTACAGACTCTATTGTTGATCGCAAGAAAAGTATGTCACTTAGAAGAATATATCACAATGTATCATATTGAAATTATGAACATCGTAATTGTTCTTACAGGGGGTATGGTAACTGTAGCTTATGCTACTGAGTATTTCATCGGATGGTATTCAGGATCAAGATTTGAAGACTTTACTTACCTTTCTCCAGGTGCTGCAGTAGGACCTTATTGGTGGGCATTCTGGTCATTGATCATCTGTAACCTTGTGGTTCCTGCTTCTTTCTGGTTCAAAAAAGCGAGAACGAACATTATCTGGACATTCATTGTTGCATTGATTATCAACATCGGTATGTGGTTTGAGCGTTTTGATATCATCGTTATCAACCTTTCTAGAGACTACTTACCAGGATCTTGGACAATGTTTAAGCCAACGATCATTGATGTGGGTGTATACTTAGGAACAATCGGATTCTTCTCTGTATTATTCTTATTATATGCAAGAACATTCCCTGTAATTGCACAGGCTGAATTAAAATCGATTTTGAAAATCTCAGGTGAAACTTATAAAGCAAAAGAAGGAGATGAGCACCACTAAAATTGTATACGGACTTTATGCTGACGACGACGATTTAATGAACGGCGTTAAAGCATTCAACGATAAAGGAATCGCAATAAACGAAGTGTATACTCCGTTTCCGGTTCACGGACTAGACAAGGCTTTAGGGTTAAAGAAAACCAGAATTTCTGATGCTGCATTCTTATATGCTCTTTATGGTGTTACTATCGGTGCGACTGTTACCTGGTATGTAATGAATCATGACTGGCCTCAGAATATCGGTGGTAAACCAGCTTTTGACTGGGCACACAATATGCCGGCATTCGTAGTTCCAATGTTCGAATTGATGGTATTCTGTGCAGCTCACATGATGTCTTTAACTTTCTTGGTTAGAAACAAAATGTATCCGGGAGCTCCTGCTCAGAACCCAGATCCTAGAACGACTGATGATAAATTCATGATGGAATTTGTAACTGAAGATGTAGAATCTGTAAAACAGTTACTTATTGAAACTGGAGTTGAAGAAATAACTGTTAAAGATGCTTAAAATGAAAAAGAATGTATTAAAAATTACAGCAGTTTTAGGTTTAACAACAATTTTACTTAACTCTTGCGGGCCAAAAGAAAATACGCCGTTGGTATATTTCCCGGACATGTATTTTCCGGTAGCTTATGATCCATTGATGAAAGCGCAAGACGCTTATTCAGATCATGAAAATGAAATTCCGGCTTTCGTAAAAAATAATGGAGCAACAGGTCTTTCTCCTGTAGAAGGATCAGTACCTCAAAATAAAGACGGTGTTTTTGAAGAAAGTTTATTACCAAGAAATGTTGACGAGTACAACGCTGGGTATGATGCTTCTAAAAAGCTGACGGCTTCTCCTCTTAACCCTGCTAATGCGGCAAAGGATCTTGAAAGAGGAAAAGTATTGTTTGATCACACTTGTGCTGCATGTCACGGAACAGGAGGTGATGGACAAGGACCTATCGTACAAAGTGGAGCATTCTCTGGGGTACCTAATTATGCTGACAGAGAAATTACTGTAGGATCTGTTCATTATGTATTAACAAACGGTAGAAATGCTATGGGATCTTATGCGGGACAATTGAACGCAGGAGACAGATGGAGAGTGGCTATGTATGTGATGAGTGCTTTCAAAAAAGGAGCAGCAGCACCGGCAGCAGCTACAGCGGCGGCACCAGCAACTGAAACGACTACCGAAACTAAAAAATAAGAAAAGAAATGTATAGTTTTTCACCAAAATTAAAATCAACTTCTATAATACTTCTTGTTGTAGGTTTAGTTCTGTTTGGTATTGGTTTCTTTATGAATAAAGGACTTTCTACTGAGAAAATAGAACAAATGATGGAAGCAGTTCATGCTTCAGGTCATGACGCTCCTACACACTCAAGTGAAATGGTAGGTCCTCAGGATCACGCAGCTCATTTAGAGCATGCTGAGCTTCAGATTCACAACCAGCCATTAGCATCGCTGCATTTTGTAGCTGTGTTCTTCTTTGGAGTAAGTTGTGCTGTACTGTTTTTCTACTGTATTCAGCACGCAGCTCACGCAGGATGGCCAATTATCATCACAAGAGTAATGGAAGCTATTGCTTCTTATATTCCTTATGGAGGTGCAATCCTGGTTATTATGATGATTTTAAACATCACTCATAATGGTCATTTATTCCACTGGATGGATCCAGAATTGACAAACCCTGACTCTCCTCATTTTGATGTCATCTTATTTGAAAAGAAAAGATTCTTGAATATTCCTTTCTATGCGATCAGAACAATCATTTACGTAGTAGGTGCTTCATTCTTTGCATGGAAACTGAAAGCTCAGTCTAAAAAAGTAGATGAAACTAAGTCTAAAGTAGAGTATCAAATGCTTTACAGATGGGCAGTAGGATATATTGCATTCTTCGGATTTGCTTCTGCAGCTTGGGCTTGGGACTGGTTGATGTCTATTGACCCTCACTGGTATTCTACAATGTATATCTGGTACTCAATGGTTAGCTGCCTGTCAAGTGGTATTGCTGTTATCATTTTATTAAGTGTTTATCTTAAGAAAAATGGTTTCTTACCACAGTTCAATGACAACCACTTACACGATTTAGGAGTATTCTTATTCGCAACAAGTATGCTTTGGACATATACATGGTTCGCTCAGTTCATGCTTTACTGGTATGCCAACGTTCCGGAAGAGGTAAATTACTTCTTTGGAAGATTCCAACACTATGGTACAACCTTCTTACCAATGCTGATTGTAAACTTCTTATTACCATTATTGGTATTAGTAAGCAGCAGCATCAAGAGAAACTACAAAGTAGTCACTGTAATGGCTGTAGTAGTTATATTAGGACACATTCTTGATTACTTCAACATGGTAATGCCTGGAACGGTAGGACCATACTGGAAAACTCCTGAAGTATTCATTTTAATCCTAGGAGCTCTTCTATTCGTAGTTGGATTGTTTATGTTTACTGTACTTTCAGCTCTATCTAAACTGAAGCTGATTCCTACAGGAAACCCTTACTTACACGAATCTGAAATTTATGAGTATCCTTTCTAAGGACTTATAATTAAATAAATAAGAAAAAGACCGATCAGTGATCGGTCTTTTTTTATATCCAGACTTTCCTGTACAGCACAATTTAAAGTATAAATAACAGGAATATTTAATGCAGGTAATTATCTATTTTGGAATATCTCTGCAACTCAATATTATATCAGCGCACAAATTTTACACTTCTGTGCTCGGCTTGCAGATAGACCAGCTTCTTGCTCTTTATACTTTCATTGATATGTTCCACAACACTATAAGGACTAAGGTTGTCACAGAAATATTTTAAAACATTCTCTTTCATCCCAGTGATTTCAATTTCAGATATATCAAAAATTCTTCTAAGCACAGAGTCGAGATCAACAAGATCATTAAAAATAATGGCATTAACCCCATTAATCAGATTAGGATACATAACATCTGCATATTCTTTCTGAATTAAAGGAATTGTTCCGACCGACATCGCTTCAATTACATTATGGCACAAAGGCATCACAACGCCGGGACAGCATAGATAAAAATTAAAGTAAGATAAAATTTCTCTAATCTCTTCCATGGGCAAAGGATAATCTTCCTTAATCGCAAAAACATACTTTCTTTCCATCCCCCCTTCATCTATACTTTTAAAGAGTTCTTGCCTTCCTGATAAAGCAATAAAATCACTTTGTTTTTTAAAATAACTGAGAAGCTCAGTTCTTGGAATAACAGAAAATTCTGTTCTTTTAATTTCGAGATAAGCCTTTGAATCAAAATTACCATAACAAAAAACCGAGTTCACTCTTTTTCTGTTACAATCTACCTCATTATTCCAAAATCCATTATGATACATAAAAGGATGAAAACTCATAGGTACATGAAAGGCACCATCAGTACTGTTTCCTTTGGCAAAATAGCTGGCAAAGTAATCGGGACTAAACATTTCATCCGTTAATTCGATATAATTTTCAGGAAAATATTTTTTATTAACAATCAAGAAATTCTCCTCCTGAACAATTAAGCTTAGATATCTATCCTTATTTCTTATATTTCTAAACTTTGCAAAACCCATTGGATAACACACATTGTATCCTGCCAGTTTATAAAATTTCAATAACAAATAAAAAAAACGGTGATAAAGCGAATGATTATTAATATTAATCAGAACAGCTTTAGAGCTGTCCTCCGGGATATTCATTTTTATTTTTTCGAAAGCCAACGTATCCTTTATCAAGCGGTTGACCTGTTCAATTTTTTTTCTGATCATAATTTGTATTTATCACAAATCTAAGATTTATTTTTAATTCATAAGGCCCTATTCATAGGCATTAAATCAATCACAAATCATAGTTCTTACCTATAAATTACAGCTGCTATATAAGAGGAAGCTCTTTTTTTCGGATGAAAGCTCAATTTTTAATATTTTTTTCAAGCGTAAAGTAAAAGAATAACAAAACAAAAAATAAAAACATAGTATTAATAAAGGTTTTAGTAAATTTGCAACAAACCAAATAAAAATGAAAAAGTTTTCTTTTCTACTTGTTTTCAGTCTCTTGCTTTTCACAGCATGTAAGAAGGATCATGTAGATGCTACGAATACTAAAACGCTGCAGTCAAGTATCAATGATATGACTTCCAGCTTATCCACCATTAAACAGATTAAGTTTAATGAGGCTCTTTATATCCTTAAAACATTTGGTGTAGAAGCTGATGGTGATGTAAATGAGCTCAAAGCCCTTGGAAAACTGATCAACGGGAAAAAGGTTCCTGAAATCCTCAGTCTTGCTGACGAAGTTGCACAGAAAAACGGAATAGAATGGGCCAGTACTGCCCCACCATCACTTGGAGAAATGAATATCTTCGGCGATGATAAAGCGAAAGAAAGTGATCCAAACGACGTAAAAGCCGGCTCGCTAAGTATTGTTACAAGACCTAGCGGAGACGATGGAAGCGGCGCTCCTACAGCAATTCAGGTAATCCCAAGACTTGTGGATGCAGCAGGAAACCCTGTATCGTTCACAGGTGCAGGTCTGGAAGCTACTTTGGAAGTATTCAGTAATGGAGTAAGACTTTCTACGGCTAAAAATTTAATGCAGGATAACAATTTCAAAGGATTTAATCTGAAGTTTTCATCAATCCCTGCTTCAAAAGTTGTGGATAATAAAATTGATATCACAGTTTCAGTAAAAACAACTGCTAAGACTTTTAAAATGTCAAAAATCGGGCTTGATGTGAATGCGGCAGCCCTGAAAGTTCCTGCAGTTCCTAAAACTGACACAACCGCTGTATCACAGCAGCCAAGTGCTGTTGTAGACCCTAATAATCCTTCTGCAACAGCCCCTGCAACAACTACAGAAACAGGTACAACAGCTACTCCTGCGACGCCGGCAACTCCAAAACAGCCTGCCGCAGACCCGAAAAATACCGTAAGTAAGTTTTTGAATAGTGTAAGTTCTCAAAATTTAAAAGCAGCATACGACACCTCCAATAACCCTAGCTGGGGAAGCTATGAATCTTTCTCAAATCCTAACTCCGGTTTCGGAGCGGTAAAAAACGTAAGTGTGAAGAACATTACAACAAGTGCAGCTAATGCTAACGGTGCCAGTGTCAACGCAACTTATGATGTAACGGATAAAACCGGAAAAACAACTTCATTAAAAGTAACTTTCGGACTTAAAAATGTAAACGGAGACTGGAAAATTTCCAGTTATAAAATCAACCCATAAATGGCTTCAGCAGAACTGATCAAAAAACTGGAAGAAACAATTGAGAATATCCCTGACTTCCCGATTCCCGGAATACAATTCAAGGATATTTCACCTATTTTTTTAGACCCAAAACTCTATGAAGATGTCATCGCAGATCTTGCAGCCTTTAGTAAAGGAAAAGTAGATGCTGTCTGTGGAATAGAAAGCCGCGGATATTTATTCGGAATCGCTATTGCAGTCGCTTTGGAAGTTCCTTTTATCCTGATCAGAAAAGCAGGAAAACTTCCTCCTCCAATCATTTCTGAAAGCTATGACCTGGAATATGGAAGTGCTATTATCGAAACCCGTGAAGGCCAAATAAAAAAAGGCCAAAGAATTTTGATTCATGATGATCTTCTCGCTACAGGCGGTACTACAGAAGCCGCAGCCAAATTAGTAGAAAAGCAAGGAGCAACAGTTTCTCAATTTAGCTTCCTGATTGGATTAAAAGGCTTACATGGAGATGAAAAACTGAAAAAATTCGGTGCTGAAGTTTATAATATTTTAGAATATTAATCTGTATAAATAAAAAATTAATGCTTCGTAAACTATGTTTTCGAGGCATTTTTATTATAAATAGTTGATAATTCATAACATTTACAGAATAATGCTCTAAAAGTATTTTGTAAATCATTCAGAAACAATTAAATTTGCAATTCAATTTTTAAAAACTTATGGCAAAATTGGGAAAGAATGCTCAGAATGAGCAAGAAGGTAAAGAAACAGTTGAGTTTTTTAAAGACCTTGACAGAGAGGCTTTAAATACTGAGAGATTTCTTGAAAAATATTCAAAGCCTTTAGGTATTGCATTTGGGGTTCTAGTTTTAGGAGTTTTAGGATTCTTCGGCTACAAGCAATTTGTAGTTGCTCCTAAAAACGTTGAAGCTGTAAAAAGTTTCCTTGCTGCTCAGAAAAACCTGGGAGAAGGTAAAGATAAAGAAGCTTTAGGAGGGAAATCAGCTGCAAACCCTGGTTTTGTGGGTACATATAATGATTATTCAGGGACAAATGTGGGTCAGCTTTCTGCTTACAATGCTGGTTTACTGAAATTTAAAGAAGGAAAATTCCAGGAAGCATATGATCTTTTAGACAAATTTTCTTCTGACAACAAAACATTGGTAGCCATGAAATACGGAGCAATGGCAGATGCTAAATCAGGTCTTAATAAGAATGATGAAGCGTTATCATTACTAGACAAAGCAGCCAATGCTTCTGATGATCCTTATACAACATACTTCTTTACTAGAAAAGCGGGTATTGTAGCTTTAGGGTTAAAGAAAAATGCAGATGCTAAAAAATACTTTTCAGCAATTAACGAGAAATATCAGGACTACGACAACGGAATGTCTGATTCTTATATTGAAATGACTAAATATTATTAAAAAATGGCAACAGTTAATCTTTCCGATTACAAGCCACTTCATATAACCAATGCCGAAGAATTTTCTATCGGCATTGTTTTTTCTGAGTGGAATGATTTTGTAACGTATAATCTTCGTGATGCAGCTTTGGAAATTCTTGAAAAAGAAGGAGTAAAGCCTGAGAATATTAAACTTTTCCCCGTTCCCGGAGCTTTTGAGCTAAGCTATGCAAGTATGCAGCTTTGCAAAGAGAGAAAATTTGATGCAGTAATTTCTATTGGCTGTGTGATTCGCGGTGAAACCCCTCACTTCGATTATGTATGTTCTGCGGTAGCACAAGGTATTAAGGATTGTAACATCATGACCGATACTCCAACAATCTTCTGTGTATTGACAGATGATAATAAGGAACAATCTATCGCAAGAAGTGGCGGAGACCTTGGAAATAAAGGTGTAGAAGCAGCCGTAACCGCTTTAAGAATGATAGATTTCAAAAAGAATCTATCAAACAAAAAAGGAAATATTGGTTTTGGTCACTCTTAGTCTTTGATCAATCTCAACAATATACACAAGCTGTCTCAGAATGAGGCAGCTTTTATTTTTATCTGGAGATATAAAATTCTTTGTTTATGAGCTCTTTATAAAACTTCATTTACGCTTAAAAATTCATAAAATCTTACTAATAAACGGGATATTTTACTTTTTTTGTGTTAAAAGTTGGACACAAAAACTATCTTTGTGTAAACTAATATAGACATTCATACATGTTTTTAAAAAAAATAAAGCCATTCCTTTATCTTGGAATTTTTTATCTTATTATTTCACTGATAATAAGAACTGTATTCTTTTTTCACCCTATTACAACCGCTAGTTTTGGATTTTTCGAAATCATAAAAGTATTACTGGTAGGTCTCGTGAATGATATTTTCGTTTTCACATTGGCCAGTGCAATACTTGTGCTCTACTTTTTGTTTCTTTCCAACTCAAAATACAAAAAACCTTACGGGTATATTATTTTTGGAGCTTTGGTTTTATTTTTCCTGTATATATGGCTCATCCCGAATAATATCTTCAAACAATATGGAGGTTCCATAACAGAAATTGCCCTTGCATTTGTAGGAATAAAGACTCTTTTCTTCGGATTGATGCTCTTTCTCCCCGCTCAAAGAATAAAAATCCGAAACTCATTGTATTTCATCACATTACTATTATATGTTCTTGTAATTATCTTCAATGGAGTCAGTGAATATTTTTTCTATAATGAATTTGGAGTACGTTATAACTTTATTGCGGTAGATTATCTGATCTACACCAACGAAGTGATTGGCAACATTATGGAAAGTTATCCTGTGATCCCTCTGTTCACTGCAATTATGATTGTTACTGTAACCATCACATGGTTTATTTATAAAAAAACAAAAGATGAGCTGCTGGAACTTCCTGACTTTAAGCAGAAAATGGTTTTACTGGGAAGTTTTATAGTACTTTGTGCCTTAAGTTTACTGGCAATTCCATCATTAATGCAGATTAAATCTGACAATGTTTTTGCTGATGAAATTGAAGCCAATGGTCTTCCTAAATTCTATTGGGCATTTACTCATAATGAACTTGATTATTTTCAATTTTATTCACAGATCAACCAACAACAGGCAGAAAAGAATTACTTAAGTCAATATTCACCCCCTGCATTATCCAGAAATATTGTTGCTGAGCAACCTGAAGTAAAGAAAAATGTAGTTCTTATTTCTATTGAAAGCCTTTCTGCAGATTTTATGGAACATTATGGAAATACTCAGAAAATCACACCGTTTCTGGATAGTCTGGCCGATAAATCATTGATGTTTACCAATCTGTATGCTACCGGAAACAGAACCGTACGCGGATTAGAGGCCTTAACTCTTTGTATTCCTCCTACGGCAGGAGAAAGTATCATTAAAAGAAATGATAATAAAAATAAATTTACTACCGGAAATGTTTTCAAAACCAAAGGCTATGATGTAAAATTCTTATATGGAGGATACAGCTACTTTGATAATATGCAGGATTTCTTTGCCGGAAACGGATATGGTATTGTGGATAGGAACAACTTTAAACCGGAAGAAATCACTTTCGCCAACGTTTGGGGCGTTGCCGATGAAGATATGGCAAGAAAAGCAATCCAGGTGATGAATGCAGAAGCAAAATCAGGGAAACCGTTTTTCAACCACTGGATGACTGTTTCCAATCACAGGCCATTTACCTATCCGGATGGAAGAATTGATATCCCGGGAACTTCAAAATCACGTGAAGGCGGGGTAAAATACACAGATTATTCTCTTAAACTGTTTTTCGATATGGCCAAAAAGCAGGACTGGTATAAAAACACAGTCTTTGTTATCATTGCAGACCATTGTGCTTCGAGTGCCGGAAAAACTGAGCTTCCGATGGATAAATACAGAATTCCTGCTATGATCTTTTCAGAAGGATTTATTCAACCTAAAAAATTTGATACTTTAATGTCACAGATCGACCTGATGCCTACACTCTTTGGATTGCTGAATTTCAGTTACCAATCCAAATTCCTGGGTCAGGATGTATTCACAAAAGAATTCCAGCCTAAAGCTTATATCGCTACCTATCAGGATTTAGGGCTGGTAAAAGATAATCGCTTAACGATTATTTCACCGGTA
This sequence comes from uncultured Chryseobacterium sp., assembly GCA_963518055.1. GTDB lineage: Bacteria > Bacteroidota > Bacteroidia > Flavobacteriales > Weeksellaceae > Chryseobacterium. The sequence goes on along the minus strand of CAUQIC010000011.1, from coordinate 125,333 downwards.
AAAAAGGCAAAACAATATTCTTTGGAACTGGATAAAAGTAATCTGGCTCCTGAATTTAAGCTTTACTATAACGAAAAATTGTTGAAAAATACCGATCAAAAATTGATAAATGAAACAATTTCAGCCTATCAGTCTACTTCATATTGGTTGAAAACCAAACAACTGAATAAATAATTTATGGTTCAGTATACACAATATATTTTTTTAAATAAGAGGATTGCTTACATCCTCTTATTTTTATTTTCAGCAATAAAAGCCCAAAAACTTACCATTACTAATAACACAGATAACCCTATCATCGTAAAAGATGGAAAAAAGGAGGTGACGATCAATAGCAAGGATAAAAAAGAATTTAACGAGACTAATACAGCCTATATTAATGTTTCTAATGATTTTCATCAAAATATTATTTTATTCCTTGAACCAACAGAAAAGCTAAATATTGCCATAGAAAAGGATCAAAAATTTGTTTATACTGGAGATCAGGCCGCTCTTCATGAGTACATCAATGAAAGGCTTACTCTTGAAACATTTGGTAAAACAAACATCTATTATAATATAGAAGATAAAAAAAATATCGGGGAATTAAAAAATACTTCGGAACTACTTCTTCTAGATATTTTGAAAAAATCCAAAATCTCAAATATCCTTATCACTCCTGAAGATAAAAATTCTGTAAAGAGAGTGAAAACACATATAAAGGATCAATGGCTTTATACACTATTTCTAACCTTTGACAGAGCCAATTTGGATAACGCATTTAAAAAAGAGGCTATTAATTATTATTTCAAAAAATATATAGAACCAGATATTGCAAAATATAATTGCAGTTATTCTTTGCGTTATCTGGTTATTAAAACGTTAGCAAAAAATAAGAGCTTGCTACAAGCTGAACTTCCAATGTACCCTATTATTGAGCATACGGATGATGATGAAATCAACCAATATCTCCCTCAAAATTGTCAGCGAGAGTATTTCCGAAATAAATACAAATACTTAGAGCATATAAACGGACATAATAAAGAATATTATAAAAAAGTTTTAATTGAAAAGTTTAATGATAAATAAAAAATCATTCTTTAATTATTAAATTGTTGTAAGATTTAATTTTATAAATTTACGACACAAAAAAGTATTGATATGAGATGGACAGACGACAGAGGCGGAAACGTTGATGACCGCCGCGGTTCCGGAGGCGGAGGTGGTATGATTGTAGGGGGAGGACTCGGAACTTTAATTATTGCCGCAATCGTTTTCTTTTTAGGAGGCGACCCTTCGGGAATTTTAAACTCAGGAAGCATACAATCGTCCGGAAACTCCGGTCAAAAAAGAGAACTTAGCGTAGAGGAAAAAAAGGTTGGAGAAATGGTCGATATGATGGCTGGATGGAACAACCAGACCTGGAACCAGATTTTTAAAGAAAACGGAATGAACTATACCCCACCTGGAATTGTTCTTTTTGAAGATACAACAACTTCTGCATGTGGTACAGCGCAATCTGCAATGGGACCTTTCTACTGCCCTGCTGATCAGAAAGTATATATGGATATGAGCTTCTTTGGGGAACTCCAGCAAAGATTTGGCGCAAAAGTAACAGAATTTACAGTAGCTTATGTACTTGCTCACGAAGTAGGTCACCATATACAAACTCTTTTAGGCACCACTCAGAAAGTTGATGCTTTAAGAAGAAGCGGAAGGTATTCTGAAGCAGAAATGAACCGGGTTTCCGTTGCCACAGAACTTCAGGCAGACTTCTATGCCGGAGTTTGGGCAAAAAGAACCAATGACACTAAGAACATCATAGAGCCGGGAGATATTGAATCTGCTATAGATGCAGCACAAGCTGTCGGAGATGATAATATCCAGAAAAGATCCCAGGGATACGTCAACCAGGAAAGTTTTACTCACGGATCATCCGCCCAACGTAAAGAATGGTTTATGAAAGGGTATAACACCGGTGATATCAGACAAGGTGATACTTTCAATCAACTTTTAAAATAATTTTGATCACAAGATAAAACCCCTGAAGTTGTTCTTCAGGGGTTCTTTATTTATTGTAATTCGATGGGATTAGAATTTTTCTTAGCTTCTTCTTTCACCCTCTCTTCCATTCGTTTTTTCATATCGGCAGGATTCTGATTGCCACCACCACCAGGGCCTCTTCCTCCACCCATTCTCATTGTAGTCGAAAATCCCCCTTGTCCTCCACTTTGATTCATAAATGACATGGGATCTGTTTTAAATTTTTGTTGTTGCTTGACAAAATCTGCTCTTTTTACTTTCACCGTATTTCCAAATTGATTTAAAGCCGGAAGTTCAGGAATCTTGTAATTTTTCATCAAATCAAAAGAATAGTCACCTTTATCATCCTCTACTTTTACAATCAAACCGGGAAGTCCTCCAAATTTATAGGGTCCGTCCTGATAAGGCAGATCTGTCGTAAACCATGCCGTCCATTTTCTCCCTCCAAAATCAGCCTCGGCTTTCTGAACTTTATATTCTCCAATTTTTCTCGTTTCTGAAGAAATTTTCCAATTCAAAGGCCTGTCTTCCTCATAAGAATAAATATCCCTTCCAATTCTGTCTTTAAAATAAGTTTTCTGATTCGCTTTATCTTTTTCTACAGAATAGTTGATATTGGTTCTTAACCCTTCCATCTGATCTCTGTTGATACTTCCTCTTCCACCGCCGCCTTGAAAAGCTTTCTGCATGATAGAATCTCTTTTAATTCTGTTTTCAGAATAAAAAACTGATTTGTCGGAAGAAATATCAAGATATGCATTTTCAGTCTTGATATCACTTTTATTTTCTGCATCCGGCTTCATCGTTACCTGATACACAAACCTGTTAGCTTGTGCTGAGAAAGCCTGTATGAAAAGCGCCATTGCTATAATACCTAATTTTTTCATTTATATTTTTATTTTAATTCAATTGGATTTTGACTCATAGTATTGGGCATAGAAGAACTTCCTTCAGAAGTTCCTTGAGAAGGAAACGAATTGCCCCCCATTCCTCTGTGCATTCCACCCCCTGAGTGACCACCTCCTCTCATACCTCCACCATGCATTCCTCCTCCTTGTTTGCCTTCCCCTTCAAAAGCCATATCCCCCACTCCATTATTTCCAGATCCCGTTCTTCTATTCTTATTAAATTCTAAGTCGAGTGAAGCTTTATCACCATGGAAGTTAATTCTTGTACTTTGTTTTGCATCAGCATTAACAGGTTCTTCAAAAGCATTATTGATGATCACTTTTTTGACAAGATCAAATTTATAATCACCATTCTCATCCTCAAGCTTGACAATCAATCCCGGTAATCCTGAAAACTTATAAGGACCATCGGAAACAGGGATATCTTTTGCAAACCAGGCTGTCCAGACTCTCCCCCCAAAAACAACAGTTGCTTTTTGGGCAGAATACCCATTCTGTTTTTCATTTGTGTTGCTTATTTCCCATTTCAAAGGTCTGTCTTCCTGATAATAAATTTGTTTTCCCGCCACTCTGTCATAATAATATGTTTTCTGCTCAGGAATATTTTTAGTGATGAAATATTCAAAAAAAGTAGGATCAATTTGTTTTTTCCCCTGTAGTTTAGAAAAATCTTTTTCTCCTTTTTTATAATTTTCCTTCACTTCAGATTTAAATGAAACAAAAAGAGAATCTTTTATCAATTTATGTTCACTGATAAATAAGGATTTATTTCCCTTGATATCTAAAAAAGTTCTTTCAGTTTTCACGCCCACCAAATTAATGGAATCCGGATTTACCGAAGTTTCATAAATATATCTCGTCGTTTGCCCATAGTGCAGGCTGACTAAAAACAATACAAAAAAACCAAGTAGCTTTTGTCTCATTGCCAATTTATTTTATAGATCAAAAAGCTCTTTCAAGGTTAAATCAAAGGCGGAATACTCAGAGGAATATATATAAATTTTATACAACTTTAACACTTCTCCAATTCTAAAAATAACTCTATTAATATCAGAATCATTAAAATAGATATCTTCGATTTGAGATTGCGGAAATTAGTTCGTATTTTTGCATCATTAAATCATTCTAAATAAATACAATGATAAAAGTATCAGACTATGCAAAGGAAAAAGCGATCCAGTTGATGACTGAAGATGGCTTTAACCCTGCTGAAGATTATATAAGAGTGGGGGTGAAAAGCGGAGGATGCTCTGGTTTAGAGTATGTTTTAAAGTTTGACAACCAAAAAACAGACACAGATCAGATTTTTGAAGATAATAACATTAAAATTATTATAGATAAAAAATCCATCCTTTATTTAGCAGGAACGACTCTTGAATATTCAGGAGGATTGAACGGAAAAGGGTTTGTTTTTAACAACCCGAATGCATCCAGAACATGTGGATGTGGGGAATCATTTAGTCTTTAGAGAAAAGACATAAGATACTAGATATCAGACCTCAGATTTAATTCTGAATTCTGATCTCTAAAATCTGAAATCTAAAAAATAATAATGAGTAAATATACTGAAGACGATTTAAGAGTCGATCTAGAAAATAAAAAATATGAATTCGGTTGGGAAACGAAGATTGATTATGAAGATTTCCCGATTGGTTTAAATGAGGATATCGTCCGTGCTATCTCTGCTAAAAAAGAAGAGCCAGAATGGATGACTGAATGGCGTTTGGAATCTTTCAAAATCTGGAAAAAAATGGTGGAACCTACCTGGGCGAACATCAAATATGAGAAACCAGATTTTCAAGCAATCCGTTATTATGCTGCTCCAAAGGCAAAACCAGAATTAGAAAGCCTTGATCAGGTAGACCCTGAATTATTGAAGACTTTTGAAAAGCTAGGGATTAATATCGAAGAACAAAAAAGACTTTCAGGAGTCGCTGTAGATATCGTTATTGACTCAGTTTCCGTGAAAACGACTTTCCAGGATACATTGGCAGAAAAAGGAATTATTTTCTGTTCCATCTCTGAGGCTATTAAAAATCACCCCGATTTGGTAAGAAAATATCTGGGAAAAGTAGTTCCGAGAGGAGATAATTTTTATGCAGCATTAAACTCCGCAGTATTTTCTGACGGTAGTTTCTGTTATATTCCTAAGGGGGTAAAATGTCCAATGGAACTTTCCACCTACTTCCGTATCAACCAGGCAGGAACAGGGCAGTTTGAAAGAACCCTTGTCATTGCTGACGAAGGAAGTTATGTTTCTTATCTGGAAGGATGTACAGCCCCATCAAGAGATGAAAACCAGCTTCACGCTGCAGTAGTAGAATTGATCGCATTAGATAATGCTGAAATCAAATATTCTACAGTACAAAACTGGTATCCGGGTAATGAAGAAGGAAAAGGAGGAGTATTCAACTTTGTAACCAAAAGAGGCCTTTGCGAAAGGAATGCAAAAATTTCATGGACACAGGTTGAAACCGGATCAGCAGTAACATGGAAATATCCGTCATGTATTTTGAAGGGTGATGGTTCCATCGGAGAATTCTATTCTATCGCGGTAACCAACAATCATCAATATGCCGATACAGGAACCAAGATGATTCACATTGGTAAAAATACCAAATCAACTATTATTTCGAAAGGTATTTCTGCTGGAAAATCCCAAAATTCATACAGAGGACAGGTAAAAGTAATGCCTTCTGCAAAAGGAGCAAGAAACTTCTCTCAGTGTGACTCTTTATTGATGGGTAATGAATGTGGAGCACATACTTTCCCATATATTGAAATCAAAGATCCTACCGCACAATTAGAGCATGAGGCTACGACTTCGAAAATTGGTGAAGATCAGATTTTCTACTGTAACCAGAGAGGTATTGATACTGAAAGAGCGATCGCTTTGATCGTAAATGGTTTCAGTAAAGAAGTTTTAAATAAACTTCCTATGGAGTTTGCCATTGAGGCTCAGAAATTACTTGAAATTTCATTAGAAGGATCAGTAGGATAAAAAATATGATAGCTACAGAAAGATTAATTTTAAGAAAACCTGTAAAAGAAGATTTTAAAATTTTCTTTGAAATTAATCATGACCCTGAGACCAATATTCATAACCCAAGTGGACCCATGAGTTTTGAAAAAGCAGAAAGTACATTTACCAGAATGCTTGATCATTGGGAAACATATCATTTTGGAAGCTGGGCCATTGTTGAAAAAGAAAGCCCTGAAAATATAATAGGTTTTGGAGGACTGAGCTATAGATTCTACGGAGAAAAAGAAAAATTGAATTTAGGCTATCGTTTTGCTTCCCAGGCATGGGGGAAGGGATATGCCACAGAATTCACCAAGAAAGCTATAGATTTGGGATTTAATGAACACCGTCAAGGAGAAATATTTGCCCTTGTTCGTCCCAGTAATTTAGCTTCTGTTAAAGTTTTGGAAAAGGCAGGTATGATCAAAATCGGGACACTTAATGATGTTCCAGGTCAACCTGAAAGTTTAGTATATAGAATTCAAAAATAATTTGTTTAAGCAAATAAAATGTTAGAAATTAAAAACCTTCACGCCAAAATTGAAGATGGCGCAGAAATATTAAAAGGTATTAATCTTGAAATAAAGCCGGGTGAAGTTCACGCTATCATGGGGCCAAACGGAGCTGGTAAGTCTACCCTTTCTTCGGTAATTGCAGGAAAAGAGGATTACGAAGTGACAGATGGAGAGATTCTTTTTCAAGGAGAAGACATCATTGAAGATGCTCCTGAAGACAGAGCACACAAGGGAATCTTCCTATCTTTCCAATATCCGGTGGAAATTCCGGGAGTTTCTGTAACGAACTTCATTAAAGCTGCTTTAAACGAAACCAGAAAAGCCAACGGATTAGGAGAAATGCCGGCAAAAGAAATGCTTGCATTAATCCGTGAGAAATCTGAAAAACTAGGGATTAAAAAAGATTTCCTTTCAAGATCATTAAACGAGGGATTCTCAGGAGGTGAAAAGAAAAGAAACGAGATTTTCCAGATGATGATGCTTAACCCTAAATTGGCGATCCTTGACGAAACAGATTCAGGATTAGATATCGATGCGTTAAGAATTGTTGCAGATGGGGTAAATCATTTTAAAAACGAAGGAAACGCAGTTCTTTTGATTACACACTATCAAAGATTGCTTAACTATATTCAACCTGACTTCGTTCACGTTCTTGCTAATGGAAAAATCATCAAAACAGGTGATAAATCTTTAGCATTAGAACTTGAAGAAAAAGGGTACGACTGGCTTTTAAATTAATTTGAAATTTAATATTTGAGATTAAAACTTTTCGCTATCACTCATAAAGGCAGCAAAAAGGAATTTTCCGATATTAAAAATTAGATCCCTGTTCCTCGGAATAGTAATATTTTTAGTTCAAAATAAAAAGAAAAAATGGTGCAAACCACAGATATACCAGTAATGGCATTAAAAGAACAAATCATCGAAAACCATAATGAGTTTTTGGAGAGCCTTCGTCACAGATTTCTTGATGACAATAGAAAAGCTGCTCTTCAAAAGTTCGAAAATCTTGGTTTTCCTACCAAAAAAGACGAAGAATATAAATATACCAATCTAAAGGAGATCACGGAAAAAAACTATAATTTCTTTCCGAATGGGCACCATAATATCACCAAAGAGCAGTTTGATGAACTGCATCTGGGTGAAGAGAATTTTGATTGGATCGTTTTTGTAAATGGCGAGCTTCATAAAGAACTTTCAAAAGTTTCTATTGAAAATGTAGAGTTTTTATCATTTAATTATGCATTAAACGATGATAAGCATAAAGAAGTTTTTGAAAAATACTTCAACACAATTGCCTCTAAAGAGCTAGCATTCACAAATCTGAATCTCGCATACTGCAAATATGGTTTCTTTTTAAAGGTTCCTAAAAATGTAGTAATTGAAAAACCTATTCATGTATTTTACATTTCTCAGAATCAGGAGGAAAATACATTCTACAATACAAGAAATTTATTAATCGTAGAAGAAGGAGCAAAAGTTGAGGTGATTGAAAGTCACCATAATTTTGACAGTACTTATGTATTGACAAACTCAGTAACAGAGATCTTCACTTATCCAAATGCAAAAGCAGACTGGCATAAGCTTCAGAACGATAACAACACTTCTTACCTTGTAGATCATACCTTTGCAAAACAGGAAAAAGACAGCTTAACCACTGTCAACACGTTCTCTTTCGGAGGTAAACTGGTAAGAAACAATCTTGATTTTATTCAGAATGGATCAAACATTAATTCATTCATGAACGGGATCACAATTATTGGAAAAGATCAGCTGGTAGACCATCACACGGCAGTTCACCATAATTTCCCGAATTGCGAGAGCTACCAGAACTATAAAGGAATCTTTGATGGCAATGCTCACGGAGTATTCAACGGAAAAGTATTTGTTGATAAAATCGCTCAGAAAACCAATGCTTATCAGCAGAACAATAACGTATTGCTAAGTGAAGGAGCCAGTATTGATACTAAACCTCAATTGGAAATTTTTGCAGACGACGTAAAATGTTCTCACGGATGTACAGTAGGTCAGCTGAATGAAGATGCCTTATTCTATCTGAGAGCGAGAGGAATCTCTAAAAAAGAAGCTCAGGCATTGCTTTTATATGCTTTTGCCAACGATGCCATGCAGAATATTGACATAGAGCCTTTAAAAGAGAAAATTTCAAAGCTATTGGCTGAGAAACTTGAAGTAGATATAGAATTTTAAGACTTATATATTTGATAATAAAAAAGCACTTCACAAGCGGAAGTGCTTTTTATTATTTATAGGGTTTATTTTTTTAACCAGCCTTGGTTATCCTTATTATCTGAACGTTTCTTCCCGTTGTCGATATTATAGGCAAAACCAACTCCTAATGTCTGTTTCAACTGTGTTTTCCAGATTTGATTGTGGTCATACATCAGATCCAGTGTAATATTGGATGAGATATATTTATTGATTTTCATATTTAGGATCGCTCCATAAGCAAGCACCAATCTATCCGGATGATCCAGATAATTAGAAAATACAGAAGCCGTATTGGTAAGGTTAATATTTTCCATGATTTTAATCTTATACATGGCTGTTCCTAGGAAACCAAATTGGAATAATGAAGAATCTCCATCATTCTTAAGACCATATGTTCCTGCTGTTTGCAGATCTTTGTCCAACACAAAAGTCCATCTTCCATTCGCAGGACGCAAAGTCACCGTAAGATTGTCATTTGGGCGATAAGTAACACCGGCTCCTACATTTAGATACCCCGGAGCGAAGAAATTTGAGATCTTTTTAGCATCAGGGTTGTTTCCATCTTCATAACCGGGTGCAAACTGAGATTGAAGCCCTAATCCTGCTGATAAATACCAATGCTTGGCAAACTCTCTACCATAGTTAGTGGAAAGATTGATTACATCCTGAGTTTTTCTTACTCCAGTACCTTGGGTATTATTCTGTCCGTACCCGAGGATAATGATATTTTCCCAAAGGTCTTTCCCTTTTTCATAAGTAAGATTATAATTAACACCGGCAAGCCAACCTACATTGTTAGCTCCCCCTCCTACCCAATTCGAAAAGGCAGCCTGGTTTAGCATTAAGGTATTTTGTCCTTGAATAGACCAAGCTTTAACAGTATCAGTTTTAGCCTCCTGCGCCGAAGTAATAGCTCCCAAACAAATGGAAGCGATCAATAAAAGTTTTTTCATAATTAACGATTTCCTACAAATGTATAAATAATAATCTACGTCAGGATAAAATTCACTTTAAAATGAATTTAACACAACAAAAATCACCCTTATAACCTTATGAAATTAAAGACTTTAAGTTAATTTCTATCTCCTCCCAAACTTAAAACTACTTAAAAAATCAACTTTATAAGCACAAAAAAAGACTTCAAAATGAAGTCCTTTTTACAGAAAATATATTTTAAAATTATTTTTTAATCCACCACTGGCTGTCTTTACGTTCAGAGCGTTTTACCCCATTATCCAGAGTATAGGCAAACCCAATTCCCAACGTTTGTTTTAGTTGGGTTTTTTCTATTTGATTATGGTCATATAGTAAATCTAATGTGACATTGGATGAGATATATTTATTAACTTTTAAATTCAAAAGAGCTCCATAGGCTAAAACTAATCTGTCAGGATGATCAAGATAATTAGAGAAGACAGACGCTGTATTCGTCAGGTAAATATCATCCATAATTTTAAGCTTATATATAGCTGTTCCCAAGAAACCGAATTGTAATAAAGAAGTATCTCCATCACTTTTCAAACCATAATTTCCGGCAAGCTGAAGGTCTTTATCTAAAACAAAAGTCCATCTGGCGTTGGTGGGACGTAAAGTAACCGTTAAATTATCATCAGGTCTGTACGTGATACCCATCCCGACGTTCAGATAGCCCGGAGCCATAAAATTTGAAATTTTCTTTGCATCCGGATTATTTCCATCTTCATATCCCCCAGCAAACTGAGACTGCAATCCCGCACCTAAAGAGAAATACCAACTTTTGGAGAATTTTCGCCCGTAGTTGGTAGAAAAATTAATTACATCCTGTGTTTTTCTAATTCCTAATCCTTTAGTATCATTTTGCCCATACCCAAGGATAATCATGTTTTCCCAAAGATCTTTGTCTTTTTCGTATGTCAGATTATAATTGATACCGGCAAGCCAACCTACGTTGTTGGCACCCCCTCCTACCCAATTCGAAAAGGCGGCCTGATTAATCATTAGGGTATTTTTTCCTAAGACTGACCAGTATTTTACGGTATCTACTACTACAGAATCTTTTTTCAATTCTTCTTGTGCACTCACATAAATCCCTATAAAAAGAGAGAAAATCAATAAAAACTTCTTCATTACTCTAAATAATTTTCAATGCAAAAATAGTTAATATAATTTTTTAATTAAATAATCAAATGTGATAAAATGTCTAATTTAAAAGAATTTAAACCTCAATTACAACAAATTAACTTAATAAAATCAATGCCAATTCATAGAATTAAAAGTTAAAATTGATACTTTTTGTCTTAAAATCAGATGAGTAGGGAGAAATTAATCGACAAATTTTCCGAAATTTATCATTGGCTTTTGATTTGACATAAAATCTTCATGTTTAAAAATGTAATTTCCAAAAGAGCGATTATATATCCATTGTTGATGCTTTCTGCAATGTGGTTGGGGTACTTCTTACAAATGCAGGGCTTTTTTGGAAGTTGCTTTGGAGCCATTATCCCATTATTACCTGAAGGATTATTAGGAATCGTTACCTCTCCCCTTTTGCACGGAAATATAGACCATATTATAGGAAACTCAATCCCGATTGCTGCATTGATGTTTCTGCTCTACCAATTTTATCCATTAGTTGCCAACAAAGTCTTCATTATTGGATGGCTAGCAACAGGTCTTTTAGTTTGGCTGCTCCCTCCTATTGATATCTTCACCGGTGATTATACGTACACTTGTACCATAGGTGCCAGTGGTGTTGTATATGTTCTCGCTTTCTTTCTCTTCTTTAGTGGTGTTTTCAAATGGAATACAAAGCTTCTTACGATTTCAATGCTTGTTGTCTTGTATTATGGAAGTTTGGTTTGGGGAATGCTTCCTGAAGAGTTATTCTATAACATGCAGGAACCCAGCAAAATTTCGTGGCAGGCTCACCTTTCCGGAGCTGTGGTAGGAAGTATTATAGCATTTGCTTTTAAAAATGTAGGTGAAAAGAAGAAAAAATTCATCTGGGAATTCCCCAATTATTATAGTGAAAAAGATGACAAATTATGGCAGGAATATAAAGAAAATCACCCCGAGGATTTCTTAGAACTTCCTTATAAAAAAAGAGATGACATTTGGGATCATTTGGATGAATTGAGAAAGAAATAAAACTTAATTCACTACATTTGAAAAAAAACACACATGATCTCCGAAGAACACTTTTTTGCCATCGCTCTCCGCGAATGCAATCAGATTGGCGACATCAATTTTCATAAGTTAATCCGAACCTTTGGAAGTGCACAAGAAGCATGGAAAAGAGCTAAGAAAGACTATAAGAAAATGGAGGGAATGGGCCAAAAAACTATTTCTGACATTGGAAATGAAGCTCACTTGAGATTCTCAGAAAAAGAGCTCAAATTTTGTGAAAAACATAATATAGATGTCAGGTTAAAGTATCTTAATGAAACCCCTGCTCTGCTCAATGAATGTATAGATGCTCCTGCCATTTTATATCAAAAGGGAAACATCGATGATTCACTATCAAAATTAAGCATCGTAGGCACCCGTAATATGACAGCCTACGGACAACAGTTTATTGAAGATTTCTTTACTGCAACTCAATTCTCAAAATATGCTTCTGTCAGCGGCTTAGCATTAGGTGTAGATAAGGAAGTTCATGAACAGTCAATTCGTAATAAAAAACCGACAATAGCTGTTCTGGCTCACGGTTTTCAATTTTTATATCCGGCAAAGAACACAAAGCTTTCTGAAAAGATCCTTCAGGAAGGAGGTGTATTGCTTACAGAGTTTAGCTCTTCCCGAAAACCTGACCGGGAAAATTTCATTCAAAGAAACAGAATTGTTGCCGGAATTTCTCCTTCAACAATTATAGTAGAAACAGGTTTTGGAGGAGGATCTGTAAGTACCGCTTCTTTTGCCAATGATTACAATAGAGATGTCTTCGCTCTTCCCGGAAAAATAACAGACAACTATAGCCAAGGCTGTAATCAATTGATTTTCCATCATAAAGCTGCGGCAATTTCTTCTATAAAAGATCTTATTCTACAACTCGGAATTAATAATCCTAAAGAAAAAATTGAAGAGCTTTTTCCTTACAGTGAATCATCTGTACAATTATCTGATAGTCAACAAGCAATATATCGATTCATAAAAGACAATCCACAGATCTCTCTGGATGATCTGGTACATGGAATTTCGCTTTCTTCTCATAAAATTTTACCAATAATTCTGGAATTGGAACTTTTAGGGAAAGTAAAAACGTTTTCCGGGAGGCAATTCATAGCAATTTAAGAATTAACGATTTCTTAATATTGCATTATTTCACACATAACATTTCATTTTTAACAAAATTTGATCATAAATTATTAATTTAATAATATTCCGAAACATTATTATTTAATTTTTAACAATCTTAAAATAGAGTGTTGTGAATCTTGAAAAAAAAATTAAATTTGTTGACAATAATATTCAACCTTAATATAATGGAACAATATAATATTGACCAGAAAATCCAAGAGTTTATTGCAAAAATTGAAGCAAAAAATCCTAATGAGCCGGAATTTTTACAGGCTGTAAAAGAAGTTGCCGTAACAGTAATTCCGTTCATTGCTACCAAGAAAGAATATACCGGAATGAAGCTGCTTGAAAGAATGGCTGAAGCTGAAAGAATCATTATCTTCAGAGTTCCATGGGTTGACGATAAAGGAGAAATTCAGGTTAACAGAGGTTTCAGAATTCAGATGAACTCTGCTATTGGTCCATACAAAGGAGGAATCCGTTTCCATCCTACAGTAAATTTATCAGTTCTTAAGTTCTTAGCTTTTGAACAAGTATTCAAAAACTCTTTAACAACTCTTCCAATGGGTGGAGGTAAAGGAGGTTCAGATTTTGATCCGCAAGGTAAATCTGATATGGAAGTAATGCGTTTCTGCCAGGCTTTCATGACAGAATTATGCAAGCACATCGGTCCTGAAACAGACGTACCTGCAGGAGATATCGGTGTTGGAGCAAGAGAGATTGGATACCTTTTCGGTCAATATAAGAAAATCAGAAACGAGTTTACGGGAGTTCTTACAGGAAAAGGTCTTGCTTACGGAGGTTCATTAATCCGTCCTGAAGCTACAGGATACGGTGTTGTATACTTCGCAGAGCAAATGCTTAAAACGATCGGACAAAACTTCCAAGGAAAAACAGTAAGTGTTTCAGGTTTCGGAAACGTAGCTTGGGGAGTTATCAAAAAAGCGACAGAGCTTGGCGCTAAAGTAGTAACAATCTCTGGACCTGATGGATATATCTATGATAAAGACGGTATCACCGGAGAAAAAATTGATTACTTACTAGAACTTAGATCTTCTGGAAATAACAGAGCTGAGGATTATGCTAAAAAATACCCATCTGCTGAGTTCCACGCTGGAAAACGTCCTTGGGAAGTGAAGTGTGATGTAGCATTCCCTTCTGCAACTCAAAACGAATTAGATTTAGAAGATGCAAGACTACTAGTTGAAAACGGATGTCTGTGTGTAACTGAAGCGGCTAACATGCCTTCTACACTGGATGCTATCAACTATTTCTTAGATAATAAAGTATTATTCTCTCCTGGTAAAGCTTCCAATGCCGGAGGTGTTGCAACATCAGGATTAGAAATGACTCAAAACTCTATCCGTCTAAACTGGACTTCTGAAGAAGTTGACGCAAGATTAAAGGAAATCATGATCGGTATCCACAAGGCTTGTAGAGATTACGGAAAAGACGAAGACGGTTATGTAAACTACGTAAAAGGTGCAAATATTGCCGGCTTCGTAAAAGTAGCAGAAGCAATGTTAGCTCAAGGAGTGGTGTAACAAAAAATACAAGGTTGGGATTAATTCCCGACCTTTTTTGATATAGCCTGTTCCCGGGATAATGGGAAAAAAGTAAAAAGTGAAAGGAGAAAGCGTTGCTATATGCAACGCTTTTTTTATTTTTATGAGTATGAAAAACACCTTTAAAAATATTGATGAGTACCTCCTTTTGTTTCCTATAGATGTTCAGGAAAAGCTGCTTGAATTGAGAACAATTATTCATGATGAGGTCTCAGACTTGCAGGAATACATTGGATATCAGATGCCAGCTTTTAAATACAAAGGAAAGCCTTTGATTTATTTTGCCGGTTATAAGAAACATATCGGCTTTTATCCTGGTGCCTCAGGAATAAAAAATTTTGAAAAGAATTTTGAAGAAAAAAAGTATACGTTTTCAAAAGGTGCCGTACAATTCCCTATCAATGAATCTATTCCATCAGATTTAATCAGGGAAATTATAAAATTCAGGATTAAGGAAATTGATCAGAAAAAATCCTGAAATACAAGATTTCAGGATATCGACTAGTGTTTGCTAAAGTATGGATTACTTTTTCTTTTTAGATTTCTTTTCTGCTTTTGTTGCTTCTGCAGGCTTAGTTGCCTCCATCGTTTCTACATGACCTGTTGCTTCCGTGGCGGGGGCTGCAGTCTCTACAGGCGCACTTTGTTTTGGGTCACTTGTCGTAGAAGTTTTCCAATCTGTGGTAGGCTGGCTTTTCTCCGGTTGTGACTGCGTTGTTTGTGTGGTTGAAGGCTTTTCGGCCGGTTTCTGAGTCTGTGTCTGGGCTGATACTGCGATTACTCCCACCAATGTAAGTGCTGCCGTTAAAAATAACTTTTTCATAATATGATATTTAAATGATTGTTTAAACTAAACGAGGCAACATTTAAAAAAATTATATCTAACATTCTTATTTAACGGACTTTATCATTATTTAAGAAGAATTTGGAAAAAATAAAATCCTCCCTCACAAGTTCTAAAACTTTCAGATAGAGTAGAGAAATTACTTTCCAACATTCTTCATCATCTTTTCTACAAATTCAAAAGCGGCAGGACAGATGATGGTATTTTTAAGCATTAAATTATTGATCTGATAAATCTTTTTGCGATCGGTATGCGGATATTCACGACAAGCTTTTGGTCTTACTTCGTAGATGGAACAGGTATTGTCGTTATTCAGAAAAAAGCAAGGAAGATGTTGCAATACTTTATCATTATCCTCATCCACCCTCAAAAACTTGGCTTCAAAATCAGCGGACTTCATCCGAAGGTGTTTTGAAATACGCTCGATATCTTTCTCAGTATATAACGGACCGGTGGTTTTGCAGCAATTTGCACATTGCAGACAGTCTATTTCATCAAAAACTTCATCATGGGTTTCCTGAACAATATAATCAAGATTCCTGGGCGGTTTCTTTTTTAATCCGTCCAAAAACTTTTTATGTTCTTTCTGCTTCTGTAAAGCTTGCTTTTTGTAAAAATCTAAATTCATTTATTCATTATTTCCCGAAAAAATGGGAAGATCTGTTTTTTGATATTCATTAATCTTATCCAGATTCAGGATCGTACTCCGGTTTTCTTTATCAGGATAATACATCGGGACAAATTTGGCTCCGTATACAATCTCTCTGCTTACATAAGATGATCGCTGAACTACTGTATTGGAAAAAACTTCATCAAAGGCACGTACCTGTACAATCAGCTCAATATCGGTATTTTTAAAATCATCTTCAGAAAAGCCATAAAAAGGTGAATTTTCATCGATCTTATGCACAACCGTCCAGTTCAGTGCCAATGTATTAATTTTGTTCAACTGAGTTTCTAAACGGTAAAAATTACTCTTAGGAACTCCATCTTCAATCACTTCGATAGCTACTGAAACAATAACATCGGCATCAGTAAGTGCATTATTTTTATAGGGTGCCAGTCTAAACATTAATGCAGTAGCTTCCTTAAAAGGAGCAATAACGGCAAGATCAGAAAATCTTAAATACGCTCTTGGCCTGGAAAATCTTCCGTAAAAAAGTCCCGTTGCAATGGCAAAGGTAAGCAATCCCAAAAAAGCTTCAAATGTCGCCACCAAACTCGCCATAAAGCCAACAGGGGCAATTCTTCCGTATCCTACGGTTGTAAAAGTCTGCGAGCTAAAGAAAAATACATCAATAAATTCATTAAGAGGATCACTTTTATCAATTCCGGTAAGATGCTGTACCCCGATCAGATAATAGATCATCGCAAAAATGAGGTTGACCAGAATATAGGAAACCAACAGATAAGAAAGAAATCGAAAAGTAGATAAATTGAGCATCGTATGATACCAACTTAATCTGTTAAAAACATTGATTCCGGTTCGCTGAACATTCGGAAGGCCATCTTTATTGATAAATCTTCCTGAGGCATTACTTCCGAAACCGCTATTTTCTGTATTTTTCTGACGAATTTTTTTTCTGAATCCCCGGGTCATTCGTATATTTTTTTACTTTAACACTTATGATCTTTGTGCAAATAAACTGGTGCAACCACCAGTTTTCTCCCTTACATCTTTTTCTATTTCAAGAGCAAAGTTAAGAATAGAATTCATTTGTTTTTGGTAATCTTCAAAAAAAGACAGAAGCTGTAAAGCCTCTGTCTCCAGTATTTATTTTGTAAAAGATACCTTTATATAGCCTGCGCCGGTGATTCTATTACCGTTACACTTACATTGCTGACCGATTTCACAATGCCAGATTCCCCATGGATATTTGAAATAAAATTAGGGAAATTTTCAACCGGAAAAGCCCAATAATAATGGCCGTTAGCCGGCGAAGGAAAATTGGCCAGCAAATTTCCTTTCAATTTCATAGGCACTGTATACTCTACAGAAGACCCTTTCACCTTTGTCAGAATAGAAATAGTCTTTTTAGAATGTGCCGGTACAATCGTTTTGTAGGTACTGGTTTGTGTAATTTCTTCAGAGCTTTCCGTGCCATCTGTTGTATCCCCTCCTACCACAACTTTAGTACTGGCAGATGCTTTTGCCACCAGTGGAACATCAATGGATACTGAAGCACCTACTTCAAATGAACCTGAAACAGTACGTTTCCATGAGGTTGAATATCCTTTTTTATAGGAATAGGAAACGGTGATCTCACTTTCCCTGTCACCATTGTTAATAGCTTCCGTAGTATAAGCATCATCAGGTAAATCCACCCCGTCTGTTTTTATCTTCACATCCGGAGTTCCCAAAACAATAGATACATTGGGGCTGGCAGCGCTGTTCCGAGTGTCACCATCTATAGATAATTCAGGATTAAATATAATTCCGTCGGGAGTCTGGCCGGCATAGGCAAAAACATTTTTAAGTCTCATTCTTTCCCCTGAAAAATTTACATCATATCCCATATCCTTCAAATGATTTGTTTTAAAGGGGACATCTTTACTTTCGTCAGATAGACTACGGTTGGTGCCCGGGTTTTCGGATAATTTAAATTCATCAACGATTTTCCACCCTTTTTGAAGCATTTCAGCTTCCGTCATCTGTGTTCGTTTTAAATCAGTATAACTCAGATTTTCTGTATCATTACCCACAGAACCCACTTCATCTCTTGAGCATGAAGCAGCTACCGATAGTACGACAAGAACCAAAATAGAATTGATTTTTTTACGCATTTTTATGATTTTTTAGTGTTTAATAATTTAATTTACAAAATCAATGTCAATTATCATTGTTTTTTTACGAATTAAATAATTTTAACACATGTAAATGCATGACAAACGGGGTAAGCCACAGGCTTTTACTACTTTATGAGATTTATCAATTGTAAGATCGTTTTTTTTACCTGATTTACGCTAACTTTGGCTTATGAAAAAGCTGGAATCAAGAGAAGACATCGAACACCTTGTCAATTCATTTTATACAAAAGTCGTTAAAGATGAGACTATTGGATTCTTTTTTAATGACATTGCTAAAGTGGATTGGGAAAAGCATCTTCCAAAAATGTATTCTTTCTGGGAATCCATTCTTTTCGGGCAGATGACTTACAAAGGAAATCCTATGGGGGTGCACTTCCCTATTAATGAGATTCAGGCCATGGAACAGAAACACTTTGATAAATGGCTAGAACTCTGGAGAACTACTATCGAAGAGAATTTTGTAGGAGAAAATGCAGATATGGCGATCTATAAATCGGAAAATATTGCCAAATTAATGGCATTCAAAATGGAATTGGCGAGAAGACTTTAACAGTATTTATGTTTCGTGGTTACGAGGGCTCTCTCTAAGGAACAATTACGGTAAATATATACGCAGCAAGATTCACCAATAGCACTGTTCCGTATAAGATATTTGTTTTTCCACGGCTTAATGAAAGCATTACGATAAACACCGATAAAGAAAGCAAAATAATATCCTTTTTATCCAATCCAAGGACTAACGGGATGTCATACATAATACACACCACAGAAACAGCAGGAATCGTAAGCCCGATACTTGCCAATGCTGATCCTAAAGCAAGGTTTAAACTCGATTGTATCTGATTGGCTCTTGCAGCACGTATCGCTGCAACCCCTTCAGGAAGAAGTACCACTGCAGCAATGATGACTCCCACCAAAGATTTAGGAGCTCCTGCACTCTGTACCATTCCTTCAATGGTATTAGAAAGACCTTTTGCCATCAATACGACAATCACCAGGCAGATCACTAAAAATCCAAAGCTGATCAGCGTCTTTGTTAACGTAGGAATATAGTGTTCTTCGGGATGTTCATCGGGAACAATAAAGTAGCTTCTGTGTCTCACTGTTTGCACCATCAAAAAAACACCGTAAATAACCAGGCAGGCGATAGACACAAAAATAAGTTGTGCCTGATTATAGAAGGGTCCGTTGACACTTGATGTAAAATTTGGGAGAACAAGAGTCAAAACAAGAATTGAAACAGTACTCACCAAATAAGTGGTAGCAGAGGTTCTTGCAAAAAACTGCTCATGGTATTTAACACCACCCGCTAGTATACAGATTCCCAAAATACCATTAAGAATAAGCATTACGGCTGCAAAAACAGTATCTCTGGCCAGCGTGATTGCCTGATCTCCTCCGGCGACCATCAGCGAGATGATCAGCGCTACTTCAATAATGGTAATACAAAGTGCCAGGATGATTGTTCCAAAAGGTTCTCCTACTTTATGAGCGACCATTTCAGCGTGATGTACTGCCGATAAAACGCTTCCAATTAGTAAAATTCCTGCGATAATATCATAAATAACTCCGCTTCCCATCAATCCGGAAAAGTAGTAACCTACCGCAAGAACAGGAAAAATATACGTGTAATGTAAAAGTTCTTTTAATCTCATAAAGTGATTACAAAATACAAAAAATCTATAAGTTTTGAAAGATCAAAAGAAAATATTAATAATATTTTAATGGCACCAGAGCGTAAAGTCCTGAAAATCTGTCAACATATGAAATAAAAGTCCAATGGCAATAATTCTGATATTTCCTTTGAAAAAGAGCATTAAAAAATACACCGCAATGGCATAATAAGAATGTAATATATGAAATCCTATACTGCCTCTTGAAGGGTCAAATATGGGATTGGCAAAAAGATGATCCAAATCTACAAGCATTGTTGCCAAAAGAATCAGGTACACTTTTTTCCAGTTATCACGATAAAAAATCAATGCGATAAATACAGGAAATACGAAATGTAAAAAGTAATGAACAAAAGTTTTCCAAAATAGGCAATCTGTCATATTCTTCCTTTTAAATAGTCCTGTCTTAGATTTTCATTCAACTTTTCGATGGCATACCGCAAACATGTTCTTGGCATTTCTCTATAATATTGGTTCAGATAAGTTAGTAATTCATCTTCATTTTTATTTCCCATTTCTCTCAAGAGCCATCCGTTTGCTTTATGCATCAGATCATGGGAGTGCATCAGATTTCTGGTAACAAATTCTTTTGTAAGATCAAATGATCCTTTTTTCACATGTTGCATCGTTCCCACCACTGCTATTCTCTTATGCCACATCTCATCAGATTCAGAAAGACCTCTTAAAAGGTTCTCTTTCTTATTTTCAAAGGCATACCTCCCCAGAATTTTATAGCAACTCGAATCTACCAGATCCCAATTGTTAACATATAATAAATGATTAAGGTAAAATGAAACAACTTCTTCTTTTGCTTTTTGATCTTTGGTTTTTTCAAACTTGGAAACCAGTATAAAAAGAGCCGTTAGCCTGTGTTCATGATATTCAGAAGAAAGAAGTTTGCTGAGATCTTTCAAGTTTATTTTTGAATAATATTCTTTGGCCACAGATCTTTGATCCGGAACTGTTACTCCCAAAAATAAATCCCCTTCACCATATTCTCCTTTTCCGGTTTTGAAAAATCGGGGGAAAAATTCGGCTTTTTCAGGAATAGATAAGACCGCCAGAGCTTCTTTAATCTCTTTAACAATATCACTCATTTGTATGACATCTAATTATTCATCAGGCTTTTTCTTCCGGAACATTTACCTCCTGTTCTTCCTCTTCTTTCACAATCTGTTTGGGGTTTGCTACTTTGGCAATGGTAAGCCCCTGAACAATGATCGAGAATACTACAACACAATAGGTAATACTTAAAATAATTTCACTGTATTCACTTTTAGGAATAGACATCGCCAATGCAATGGAAACTCCGCCACGGATCCCTCCCCAAACCAATACTTTTACAGTTTGCGGGCTAAAACTTCTTCTCAGAGAGGTAAATTTCGTCGGCCCCCAGATTGAAATAAGCCTTGCAAGCAGAACTACAATAATTGCCAGTAGACCAGGAATCATGAAGTGTTTCAGGTCTTTAATCATCAAAAGTTCAAACCCGATAAACAGGAATAATACGGCGTTCAAAATTTCATCGATAAGCTCCCAGAATTTGATCAGATAGTCCTGAGTAACGGATTTCATTTTAAAGTTTCTGTTGAAATTCCCCATAAATAATCCTGCCGCTACCATTGTTAACGGGCCCGAAATATGCATTTGCCTTGCAATAAGATAACCTCCCATCACCACAGAAAGGGTCACTAATACGGAAATAATATAATCATCCACTTCACGCATCAATCTCGAAGTAACCCAACCTAGCAGAACTCCTAATAAAAGACCTCCTCCTGCTTCATGAAGCAAAAGCAATCCAATATTTTCAACACTCAGATCTACCTCTTTCCCTACGGCAAGCTGCAAAACAACGGTAAAAACAACGACTGCCATACCATCGTTAAATAAAGATTCTCCTGCCACTTTAGTTTCCAAAGATTTTGAGACATTGGCCTGTTTCAGGACACTCAGTACTGCTACCGGATCCGTTGGTGAAATCAGGGCTCCAAAAACAAGACAATAGATAAAAGGAAGGTTAACCCCTACATAAGGCAATAGATAGAACATTCCAAAGCCCACTACAAAGGTTGAAATAACAACTCCGGCTGTGGAGAATATAACCACAGGTCTAAGCTGTTCTTTCAAATCATTAATATTGATATGAATCCCTCCTGCAAAAAGAAGGAAATTAAGCATAGCTCCCATCAAAACTTCCGTAAAGTCGATACTATCCATTAAATTATGAAGGTGTCCAAAAGTTCTCGGGAGAATTGTTTCCCCGAACAGTACCAGAAAAATGGAAACCACAATGGCAATTACCATGATTCCGATAGTACTTGGAAGTTTTAGAAATCTGTAATTAAGATAGGCAAATATTGATGCTAATACGATTAATGCTGAAAATGAATAATATAATTCCACTAAGTGTTCTTTAAGATTAATTGGTTAGTTCTAGATAGAGTATTTTGATATAGATCTGCCGACCGTCTTTTTCCCATATATCAAACATCCCATTTTTGGTCGGTTTGGAACTCCTTGTGTAATCCTTACCAATATTTAGAATATTCAGCAAAATATATTCATCCCCTACAGAATTAACCAGATAAGGAGTCTTATCTGTTTTTCCATCTCCTGAACTCTTTATCCCATCAGCAAGCGCACGAAACTGATTCAGGTGATGCATAAAGTTATTTCCATCTTTTAAAGAATCATAGGCTCTGAGAAGAATCAGCAAAATATCAAGATTCGTAGGGTCTTTATCATATAATGCTTTCCCTTGCTTGATACATTCTGCAAAATCATTTTGTTTAAAAGCTTCAGCAAGAGTTTTAAAACTATCTTCTGAAACAGTTATTTTATCATTTCTAAAATTTCTTCCGTAGTAGAGATATTGAGATTCTATACTGTCTAAAGACTTCGGATATCCTTTATATTTAAAGATAAGCTTATCATAGTTGTAGGGAGAATCTGGATTCTTGAGACTTTTCTCAATGGCTTTTAAATCGATTTTTGATTTCTGGCTGAAACCAAAAACCGAAAATAAGGTAAATAAAAGGAAAAAGTAATATTTCATTAATTGTTGCTTTCTTCTTCTTCGTCATTATCGAAATATTCGAAGAGGAAATCATTGTATGGGAATCTCGAAATGTGAATTTTCATCACCTCATCGTACACCATTTTTTTCATTTCCGGAAAATTTTCTTTTGTCAAAGCAGAGATAAATACCGTTGGATATTTGGATTTTGCCATCCACGTCTTCTTCCACTCTTCCAAAGAAACATTTTTACGGGTTGAAGGCGTAAGATCATCTTCATCCTTTTTCTCATAACTGAAGCCATCAATCTTATTAAAGACCATGATCATTGGCTTCTGATGAGCGTTGATTTCCATCAGAATATGATTGACAGACTCTATATGATCTTCGAAACTTTCGTGAGAAATATCTACTACATGAATCAGCAAATCAGCTTCCCTTACCTCATCCAACGTAGATTTAAATGATTCTACAAGCTGTGTTGGTAATTTTCTGATAAATCCTACGGTATCGGTAAGCAGAAATGGTAAATTTCCGATCACCACTTTTCTTACGGTAGTATCAAGTGTCGCAAATAATTTATTTTCTGCAAAAACTTCAGATTTTGAAATGGAGTTCATCAAAGTAGATTTCCCAACGTTGGTATATCCTACCAAAGCAGCACGAACGACTTTCCCTCTGTTGTTACGCTGAGTAGCCATCTGCTTATCAATCGTCTTCAGTTTATCTTTCAATAAGGAGATCCTGTCGCGAATGATACGACGGTCAGTTTCAATTTCAGTTTCACCGGGACCTCTCATTCCAATTCCCCCTTTCTGACGCTCCAAGTGAGTCCACATTCTCGTCAATCGTGGTAAAAGGTATTGATATTGGGCCAATTCCACCTGAGTTCTTGCATAGGAAGTCTGGGCTCTTTGCGCAAAAATATCAAGGATAAGATTGGTACGATCCAGAATTTTAACCTCCATTTCTCTTTCCAGGTTTTTAAGCTGTGAAGGAGAGAGCTCATCATCGAAAATTACAGTTCCGATCTCATTTTCTTTTACATATTCTTTTATTTCAATGGCTTTACCACTCCCGATAAAAGTTTTAGAATCGGGTTGAGTCAGTTTTTGAGTAAAGCGTTTTTCTACAGTTGCTCCTGCTGTGAAAGCTAAAAACTCCAGTTCATCTAAATACTCCGTCAGTTTTTCTTCATCCTGATTTTGAGTAATAACTCCCACCAAGACTGCTTTCTCATAGTTATGTTCTTTCTTTTCTAGCATTAATTTCTATCTATGTTTATGATTTTTACAAGTTAATATTTTTCAGAAAAAAAACAAAATCAATTTTTATTTAATAACATTTTTTAATATAAATTTAAGTTTACTCAAGAATAGTTTTATAAAAAATCAATAACTTTATGTAATAATTTACTGGCTTTTAATTATTTAAATTAAAAAACAACATCCGGAAACTCATGATTACTCCTATCAGATGTATGATTATTGATGATGATGAACTGGACAGGCTGGTTCTTCATCATTACATCAGGCAATACAAAAACATTGAGGTTGTCGCTTCTTTCGCTTCTGCAGAAAAAGCAATCCCCTATCTCAACCTTCCTATTGACCTCCTTATCACTGAAACCAATCTAAAAGGGATGAGCGGACTGGATTTCCGAAAGCTGGCCCATAAAATTCCTGCGTGTATTTTTGTAAGTTCACATCCGGAGTTAGCTGCCGGGGTATTTGAGATCAATACCCTGGATTTTTTGACAAAACCACTGACTGCAGAGCGGTTTCATTATTCCATGCAAAGACTTTTTGATTTTTTTGAAGTCAGGGAAAAGTGTGAATGTTACGATGCGATGTTAGGGCAAAACTGCATTAAAATAAAAGAAGGTGGGAATATTTTTCAAATCAAAATGAAAGATATTTTGTATCTGGAAGCATTAAAAGACTATACCCGAATCATTACTCTTGAGAAAAAACATTGTATTCTGGATTCTCTGGGAAATCTACTTCATAAAAATACTTTTGATTCTTTTGTAAGAATACACCGGAGTTATGCTGTTCCAAAGCATCTCATCCGTTCTAAAAATTGTCATGAAATAGAATTGACTCATCACATAAAACTTCCTATCGGCAGGACCTATAAAAACAATTTATCTTTTCTCGACCCCTAAAAAGCATCCAAAAACATAAGGAAAATGTCGTTAGTCGATTTTTTTGATCGTTTGTCTATTTTTCTGATTTCTTATTTTGATACTTAGTAATTTAGTCTTCCAAAACTCACCAATATTTTAAAATATTTTCAACTGCAGGCACCCGTTTATAGGGTTGATTCTAGGAACACAAATAATAATTGTTACCGGCCTATTTCTGGAGAAAATAAAAAATATTACTAAAAGCTGATAACCAATCTAGATTTTCAAACAAAAAGAAGTCCGCTACAACAGCGGACTTTTGTTATTGTGAATTGTCAATTTTTAACCTTAATCCCAATCAGCAGCTACAAATTTCATTGAATTCCCATGATCATCAGACAAAGTAAGAAAATGCCCTTCAATAGAATACCGGGTCATTGTATCGAATTTTTTCTGAAAAGCAGTCTCTAAGTCCATATTCCCGCATGCTTTCATGGTACTTACCCCTTTTGAAATTTTCACCTTCCCTCCTTTTTTAAATTCAGAAGTAAAGGACATTTGATTACATCCCATAAAGGCACTTCCTTGAATCTTCCCTCCTTCCATTTTGGATGTCAGATTGATTTCAGCTTTATTGGCCACTAACTGATCTTTAGAGAAACCATCAAGAGAAACCATCATCCAATGCCTCTGAAGAGAAGGATTTTTGTCCGGTACAGTGGAGCAATTAAAAATAACTCCTAAAAGCAAAACAGCAAAAAGTGGTAACAGTATTTTTTTCATGTGGATTATCATCCCATTTTCGTACCAATCCGGGACAGAATCTCGTAAAAATTAGTAAATTAGCGACACAAAAATTATTTTATAAAATGAAAAGACTATTTCTACTATTCACTTTCTTATTGGGCTTTGCTCAGATGAGGGCGGATGAGGGGATGTGGCTGCTAATGCTCATCAAAAGACTTAACAGTGTTGATATGCAAAAGGAGGGTCTACATCTTACGCCTGAAGAAATTTATTCAGTAAACAACTCAAGCTTAAAAGATGCTATCGTAAGCTTTGGTGGTTTCTGTACAGGTGAAATTGTTTCTGACAAAGGACTTATTTTCACCAACCACCACTGCGGTTATGGCGCTGTTGCAGCTGCTTCTACTCCGGAAAAAGATTATTTAAAGAATGGTTTCTGGGCCATGAAGCAGAAAGACGAATTCAACGCAAAAGATCTTTATGTAAGATTTTTAGTAAGAATGGATGATGCTACGCAAAGAATCAATTCTAAGTTGAACAACGGTATGACCGGAGCTGAGAGAAAAGCTGTTATTGATGCTGAAACAAAAGCAATTCAGGCAGAAAACTCTGAAAACGGTAAATACACTGTAGTTGTAAGAGACTTCTTCAACGGAAATGAATTTTACTATTTCGTATACCAGGATTATAAAGACATCAGATTAGTAGGTGCTCCGCCTTCTTCATTAGGAAAGTTTGGTGGTGATACAGACAACTGGGAGTGGCCAAGACATACTGCAGACTTTACAGTTTTCAGAGTATATGCTGATGCTGCAGGAAACCCGGCAGAATACTCTCCAAGCAATACTCCTCTGAAGCCTAAGCATTTCCTTCCTGTCTCTCTTAAAGGAATTAAGCCTGGTGACTTCTCAATGATTTTAGGATATCCGGGAAGAACAAACCGTTATTTGACTTCTTATGGAATTCAGCAAATGGTAAACAAAGATTACCCGGCTTGGGTTGAAGCATCTAAAGTTGCCATGGATGTCATGAAGAAGTACATGGATAAAGATAAAGCCACTCAGCTTAACTATGCTTCCCAATATGCTTCAGTAGCTAACTACTGGAAAAACAGACAAGGAACTATTGATGCTGTTAATAAAAACGGAACAATTTCTGACAAGCAAAAAATTGAAGACATTTATAAAAAATGGTCTACAATGCCAGGAAATGATTCTTACGATGGAATTTTAGAAGATATCGGTGCTTATTATACACAGGTTTCTGACAGAAATGTTGAAAGAAATTATGCTTCTCAATTTTCAAGAAATACAAAATATATTAGCCTTGCTTTGCAGGTAGGATCTGTTCTAAAAGCTTATGCTGCTCAGGATATGCAAGGAAGATTAGCTATGAAAGCTAAAACAGAAGCCGCTATTAAGGCTGCTTATGAAAACTTTAATCCTTCTCTGGAGGGAGAAATGCTTTCTGCGATGACAAGTCTTTATCAGTCAAGAGTTAAAAATAAAGAAGTTGCTTCTGCTACTATTTTAGGATTGGATGCCAAGAACGTTTCGAATCTTGCTTATTCTTCAATTTTTGCAAACAAAACTTCTGCAACTAACTTCTTATTGAACCCCGATGCATTAAAACTTGATGCTGATCCACTTTGGAAAACTGCCAACGGAATTGTGGCTGACCAAAAAATGAGCATGGAGAAATATGTAAAAGTAGATGATAATTTTGCAAAAAACAATCGTCTTTTCTTAGCCGGTTTAATGAAAGCTATGCCTGAGAAGAAATTCTACCCGGACGCTAACTCTACCATGAGATTAACCTATGGTACTGTAGATAAATTGCCTATCAGAACTGACAGAAATTACTTCGGTATTACTGACAATTACTATACTGACATGGCAGGTCTTGTTGGGAAATACAAAAAAGGAGATGAAGAGTTTGATCTTCCTCAAAGAGTGATTGATCTATATAACCTAAAAGATTTTGGGCAATATGCTGATGCTGCAGGTTATATGCCCGTAAACTTCCTTTCTAATAATGACATTACAGGTGGTAACTCAGGTTCTCCCGTAATTGATGGAGACGGAAACCTTATTGGTATTGCATTCGATGGAAACAGCGAAGCATTAAGCGGTGATATCGTATTTGAACAGGAATGGCAAAAAACCATCAACGTTGACGTTCGTTTTGTACTTTGGACAATTGATAAATATGCTGGTGCAAGAAGATTAATTGACGAGTTAAAACTTGTAAGAAGTGAAAACACTCCTGCAGATACAAAAACTAAAAACTCAGGTACTACAACAACACCTAAGAAAATAAAGAAAAAATAATCTATTCTGATCTATTTTTAAAACCGTGAAATTTACTTTCACGGTTTTTTTATTTTTGACGCCTAAAACCTTTTATCATGAATCCTCAATCCATAGAATTTAAAGCAGTTATTAAACAAAATGAAAACATGAACGCTGCTTATGTAGAATTTCCTTTTTCCACTGAAAAACTATTCAACAAAAAAGGACAGATAAAGATTAAGGCCATCTTTGATCATAAAGTTGAATACCGTGGAAGTCTTGCCAAAATGAAATCCGACTGCCATATTCTAGGCCTCACTCAGGACATCAGAAAACAGCTCGACAAAACTTTTGGGGATGAAATTTTCGTTTCCCTTAATGAAGATAAGGACGAAAGACTGCTTGAAATTCCAGAAGATATCGCTTCTGTTTTCAACGAAAACTCTGAAGCCAAAATAGTATTCGAAAAAATGAGCTACACCCACAGAAAGGAATATATCCGCTGGATTGAAGAAGCGAAGAAACCCGAAACAAGAGAGAACAGAAAAGTAAAAATGATCCAGATGATTTTGGAGGGTAAGAAAGGGACATAACAAACTGCTGAAAAAAAATATTTATTTTTTTGTCAGGATTTTAAAAAGGCTACGACTATAGTTTTAACTAACAGTTATAATTATAAAAATTACTTTATGAAAAAAATCGTTTTTAAAATCATGACATCAGCAGCAGGTATTCTGGCTGCATTCACTCTTTCATCATGTGACAATTCTGACAACAACATGATGGATACGTCTGTTCAAAGAACAATTACTTTTGAAAATGTCGTTACCCCTAAAGATTTTGTTGAGAGCGGTGAAATACCGGGAGTTACTTTCCTTGCTGCTGCAGGACACAAAGTTATTTTGCCCGGAGAGTCTCAAACGATCAAATTCAGTGCTGGAAAAACACAAGCCTTAATGTTTGCCACTATGTATGGAGCATCTAAAGACTGGTTTTTTGCATCACAACAACCGGGAATCAAGTTATTTGATGGAAGTGGAACTGCCATAACAGGAGATGTTTCTTCAAGTGTTTTATTGTGGGATAACGGTTCCAAAGATGATGTAACAGGACAACCACAAAGCAAACCCATTATGCAGGTTCCGAATGTAAACGCCTCACAATTGGTGAAACTAAAATTAGCCTATGATGACACCTCTTCAGTATTTACCCTAACCATCACTAATACTTCCGGAGGAACAGCCAATGAAACCCCACTTTCTCCAGGAGTATGGGCAGTTTCTAACTACAATGGATCTCAGTTATTAAACAGTGCTCCGTTCTTTACACCTAATGCAATGACTAATCCTGAAATTACTGACATTGCCCAAATGGGAGATATCAATAAAATGATGACTAAGCTTAATGCTAACACAGGAATTATGACAGGGCTTTCTCCTGCTTTGGTTGTTATTTACAGAGGTGACAAAAATCCAATCTATGAGTTAGGAAAATTAGATAGTGGAATGGGCTTGAAAGACATTGCACAATTTGGAAATGTCGCCAAGTTACAAAACAGTTTAAAGTCTGTCCCTAATGTGAAAGGGGTTTATGTTGCCGGAAGCGCACCTGTAGCTCCGGGAAGCAAAGTATCAACCGGCTTTAAAGCAGATGCAGGAGATAAAATTGCCTATGTAACGATGTTTGGCTTCTCCAATGACTGGTTCTATGCCAATGAGCAGACTATTGACGCTGCTACCCAGGGAGACCTCACTTCAAAAACAATGTTATTTGACTCCGGAACGGGCATCGACCAATATCCGGGAGCAGGAAATCATCAGGCTTTATTTGGAGGAACTCCGCAAAGTGAAAATATGATTATTTCTAAAGTTGGAACACAATATTCTGTTCCGGCAGTATCGAATGTAATTAAAGTTACCGTAAATTAAGTTTAAATTTTAAATGAAAAAGCCCAGACAGTTTCCTGTCTGGGCTTTTAGTTTCAATGATTCAAATAAAAACTTTATACTAAAATAATAAACAAAAAAAAACATAACCCCATTCATAACGGGACCATTCAGAAAGGGTACTTACCTATTATTTTTTCCCGGGCCATGATCGGAACAGTCTCTTTTAATCTCACATTTCTTTTTACAAATGGGATAGCAAAAACAGTACTTTGTAACAATTTTATAGGTGACCGTACAATTTCCTACAGTCTCAGTAGAATAAGAAGTTGAATACCAACATCTGGATAAGGTTTTCTCAGAAAATCCTATGCTGGAAATTTCAGCATTCATGGTAGACATAGAAAACATTGATAACATTAAAACTGCAAATAATTTCTTTTTCATTACTATGGTTTTTAAAAATTAGATAACTATTATATATTTTTTAAAAAAAGACTAAAGAATACAGAGCTCCATCATCAGAATGAACTGGCGATGATATCTAACTGATCATAAGAAGTAGCTCCAAAAGTAGCAGCAACCCCTGTATTATCGCCAGAGTAAGCAAAAACACTTCCTACGAGATCTACCGTATAGCTTCCTGCATCCAAAACCAACATTCGGCTCCCATTCAGATAAAAATAACCATCTGAATATTTGTTACCCGAATTGGTAAATGGAAAGCCGGCTTTTATGAATGCTACATTATTTAAACGAAGTTCTGCACCGATACGTTTAGAAGTTCCATCCAAAAGAGAATTTCCTTTTTGCGTCACCACATTGTGCACAGAAATGTTAAATAGAAACGTCACAATGGATTTTTTTCCAAAACAAAAGACTTTTTAACTAATGATGGAGTACTTCCCGCCACGCCATCTTTTGCAGAAGCCTCATAAGTTTTTGATACAGCATCTTTACCGTCTACTCCGGTAATAATCACAGGATTTTGTCGGGGAACTCCCATAATAGCCCCTAATACTCCGTTATTATCCGCCACAATTGTTTTCACTGCATTAAATGGCTGATCTTTAATTATAGACTTTGTTCCGTCTGTTTTGGTATGGATCGCGTTTAGACTACCATCTTCAGGAAGCAATCTTACCCTTTCAATTCCATTTACATCAAGTATTTCTGTAGGATTTGGGGTATTTATTCCCACGCTTCCGGATTGAGCAAATACCAACATTGAAAATGTAGCCACAAAAAGGGCTGTCAGTTTTTTTTTCATAATTTATGTTTTTATAAACCAATCAACTTTATATCAATTGGTTTTTTATAATGATGTTGTGTTTTTTATGATCAATGAAAGCAACTATTGGGAAACAATTTCAAATAAATAAGTATTTCCTATTTCATAGAGGGATAATATAAAGCCGGGAGTGTATCTTCTACAGTCTGTTATCATACTGAGAAACGCTCTGTATACATTTTATATTCTTTAATAAAAGTTATAAAGGTTTGGTAAACATTTGTACACTCATATAGGCTCTTCCCCAATTATAATTAGGATCTGTAAGAGACCACATATTAAATCTAATTGTTGCATCCTCTGTACCAACACTTTCTACATAGCCATTGAGTGCATAATTGATAACAATGGGTGAGTCTGTATTATTGACCAATGTCTCGCCAACTGTAGCACTTACAGAAGACATTCTCGAGAGTGATCCATCTACTGAGAGAATCGTAATTGTGTATTTTCTGGAGCCTGCGGGAAACTCAGTATCATTTTTCAAAAATCGAACCCCATAATACCCTCCAAATTTACTGTCAACCAGAGTTGTCCCAAGTGGAACACTATAGGTAGTAATTAATTTTGCTTGTGTATGGGCGGGAATTGTTACAGAAACAGCCATTCCTAAATCAACATTATTCACTGTCGTTCCAACGGTGACAGGCTTATCAATTGGTTCGGCAGCAACAGTGTCATACAGATCATAAAATGTCCATGCATTTTTATCTTTTTTCTGATAAGTAGTCCATTCCGGAGATGTTGGAGTTCCGTAATTGGTATAAAAGCCTTCATCCATACTTGAGTTTATATTAGTGTTATACACCATAAGCCCCTTAGCCGGCAAAGCAATCGTTGCCCTATCAGTAGGATCTGTTAAAGAAACTCTAGGAATCAAAATCCCTTTATCAGCTGCGTTAATCTGGAGTTTAGCAGAAGGATCTAAAGTTGTAATCCCTATCCCTGTATCACCCGTTGTTTTTACAATAAAATCATTGCTTTGCTGGATAGAAGTAGGCGTCGAGCTATTATCCTTACTCCCATCTATATGGAACATCCCCAATGGGTTGGTTGTATTAATACCTATTTGTGCCATAGCCAATCCCGAAAAAAGAAGGGCTAAAGCATTAATACTTTTCCTTTTCATATTTAATAAAAATTAATTTTAAATTCCACCTGTATGGTTTCAAAATGACTTCTTTGTCTTTCCAATGAAAAATTCTGCGAATATTCCATACCAGTTTCTTTCTATGAATGAAGACCATTATTATCTGTATTTTTAAAGATTTTTTATACTGTCTTTTTATGATAAATAAAGTCCCTAATCTAACTATTTATGGGAGCGAATCTGAAACAATGACGTACTTCCAATCTACTTCATGGAGCTAAAGCATTAACTGAAGGATATTTTCATGCCTTTTTTTAAGGATTAATTCCGGAAAATAAATTGCCTCCCATCTTCAACCATCATATACTACTGATCTACTTCATAGAAATGACGCGAGAACCGGAAAGCGTTTTCATGATTCTTACAATTATTAAATACAAAATATAAAAATGTAAGCTTTTGTATATTTTCTGCTTTTGTATTGCGGAGAAACATCCTCCTTTGAATTTTTTTTATTTATTTCTTCCTCTTCATCCCTTTACAAAAATTTGAAAACGAAAAAAGCACAGAGGTATATTTTGGTGTTGATTAGCTTTACCCTATAATAGGTCCGACATTCTAAAGGCTTACCTTGAAAAATCAATCAAAAAAATTTCCCGAATTATAAATCCGGGAAATTCAAAATAGTTATTACCAGGTAAATGATTGCTTTTTTTAATCTTTACTAGATATCTGAAATTTTTCAGGTATTGAACTCTGAATAGAAAAGTTTTTGCTTACACCTGAATTCCCAAATAATTTAAATAAGAGTCCAACATATTCTTATCAAATACAGGCTCCTGAATCCCGGATCCTTTCAAAAACTGAATTACATTAGAGCAGTCCCAGATATAGGTATTCTGATAAAGCTCCACAGTAGATAAGCCTTCATGCATATTATCCTGAAAAAGACTGGTAAGCGGGTACAAACGGTTTTTACTGTCATTCTCCCATTGTTTTCTCCACTCTTTGTAAGGAAGGCTGTTCAAAGTAAATGGGTAGTATTTTTTGAGCAGGCCAAAGAAATCTTCAAGAGTGAGATTGGCCTCCGGACTTGCAATGAGATTAAATTTCTTTCCTATAGCCTCTTTATTCCTGGTGATATGAGCCATTGATTGGGTCATGTAATCAACAGTGATAAGACCTTCACGTAATTCCGTCAAGGAAGGGAAAGATTGAAATTCTACACAGTTTTTTACTAATCCCGACCACCACTGATAAGGAGCGCTTGCTCCTGTTTTACTATGGCACATCGCATATCCCAATCGATAAGTTATTAAAGGCAATCCTTCTTTCGCTGCTAAATCTGCTATAGCCTCCATCACCCATTTACTTCTTACATAACCAATATCTTTGCTAACAGACATAAGGTTCTGGGCAATATCATCAGATTCCAACATTACTGTTTTACCGGTGAATATATGCCCCCAACTATATACCGATATAGTAGATAATAGTGCTAGGCATTTGGTTCTTTCCGCTCCTGCCAGCTTTATTATTTCTCTCAGACCTTCTACATTTGGAGCTTTCATATAAGAATAAGGTTCAATAAAATTCACAGAACTCCCGGAATGATAGATGACATCAGCTTTTTCTGCCAACATTTTGAAAGTTTTTTCTGAAAGACCTAATAACGGCAATGACAAATCACCTATTACAGGGATAATTCTTGCTCTCTGCTCTTCTTTTGGAGGAATAAGATATTGTTTGAAACAACGATCTATCTTTTCCATTGCATAAAAATCATCCTGAGCTCTTACCAGACAATAAATATCAGCATTTGTAGTGTCTAAAAGCTCCTGTAAAAGATGAATTCCTACGAAGCCCGTGACTCCTGTTAAAAATATGGCCACAGGAGTTTCCAGCTGTTTAGGATCAAAACCTCCGGCAAATACAGTTCCCGGCGCAAGGTATACATCTTGCTGTAGTTCAACATAAGGCTCCATATCTTCTACAGAGAGAGCCTCTCTTTCCTCTTTGGAGCGGGCAATCAAAACCTCTGAAAGCTTTTGCAATACGGGATACTGATAAATATCTCTCAAGTAAACTTTTATATTCAGCCTCTTTTCCAATGTCACCGCAACGACTGCAACCAAAAGAGAGTTTCCTCCGATATCAAAAAAATTATCTGTGGTATTAATAACGGGACGCTCCAGCTCTGAAGACCAGATATCTGCTATAATCCGCTCTGTTTCATTGGTTGGAGGTTCAAATGAAACGAGCTCTTTTGCTTCCTTATCTGCTAAATCCTTTAATACCTGAGTGTCCATTTTTCCATTCGGAGTTAATGGTATTTTATCTATAAAAATAATCTGGGCAGGAATCATATAGCCCGGGAGTTCTTCCTTCAGCAGGTTTCTGATTATTGTAATATCTCTTTCTGCATTTGGTTTTAAAACAACAAATGCAACCAAATATTTATTATTGCCTGCCGTATCTTTTGTAATGACTACGGCTTCATTTATATTTTCCTGCTGTATCAGCGTACGCTCTATTTCTCCCAGCTCAACCCGGAATCCACGGATTTTAATCTGATTATCTTTTCTTCCCAGGAACTCAATATCACCCTCAGGGAGCCATTTAGCAAGATCTCCCGTACGATAGATCTTTTCAGTTTCCCTGAATGGGTTCGTCATAAAATTCGCTTTGGTAAGTTCTTCATTATTAAGATAACCTTCTGCCAGGATATTCCCTCCAATATATAATTCTCCTACAGCACCAACCGGTAACAATTCCATTTGCTCTCCAAGAATATAGGCCCCGGCATTTGCTATGGGTTTACCTATTGAGGAAATATACTTTCCATCCCTATCTTTTACCTTTTTAAAAGTGGAAAATACAGTACATTCTGTTGGTCCGTAATAATCAATCAATTCATAGCTCAATTCGGTAGTTAATACAGGTTTAAGCTTTTCCCCTCCTGTAAAAAGATACTTCAATCTAAGATCAGTATAATTTTTAGAATGATTGACCACTGCCGGGGCCAAAATAGAAGGAACAAAACCATGAGTAATACGATTTCTACGGTAATATTCAATCAAAGCTAATGCATCTTTTCTTTCTTCGTTATCGGCTATAAAAAGAGTCGCCCCGGAAGTCAACGCAGACCAGGTTTCCCAGACCGATATATCAAAGGCCAAACCTGCTACGAGAGATAATCGTGAAGTATGATCCACATGAAAATGGTGGTTATGCCATGTTACAAGATGTTGAATCGCCTGATGCCCAACCATAACGCCTTTAGGTTTTCCTGTTGAACCGGATGTGTAAATGGTATAAGCGAGAGAATCTGCATTGACTTTAACATTGGGCCGTTGGGTGGATAATCCATCCAGAGCAGTCAGAGTATCAAATTCGAATATCTCAGTTCCTTCACTTTTTGACAAATAAGCTCCCAGCTCATGATGGGTTATGATGACTCTCGCAGAGGTATCCGAAAGAATATATTCAACTCTTTTCACTGGGTATACCGGGTCAATTGGAACATAGGCTGCTCCTGCCTTAATGACTCCAAGAACAGCGATGACCCATTCCAGAGATCGATCAAGCCAGATAGGAACAAACATTCCTTCCTTTACCCCTTTCGACACTAATGCGTTGGCCATCTGGTTGCTTCTTAGATCCAATTCCTCATAAGTCATCTGTTGATTCTGATATACAATAGCAGTATTTTCAGGGTAAAGATCGGCTGTCTTTCGGAAAAGAGAGCCTAAGGTTTCTCCCTGTGGATAGTCCCAACCGGTTTTATTAAATCCATTTAATAATTTCTCTCTGTCTTCAGAGGATAGTAATACTGTTTCAACCGAAGACTGTGATTTTAATGTTCGTGTTTCGTGTGACATATTAAAAGTAATTTGGTTAATGAGTTATGTAATGATATTTATCTGCCTAAAAAGGCAGTTTAGCATTCGATTCCAGAAGTATGAATGGTAAAATAAAGACACATAGATACCCAGCACATTATATTTTATATGCGTCTTAGAATAGTTTTATGAAGTCAGTGCGTGTATAAAGATCGGCAACGACCTTCCTACCAAGACAAGATTATTAGCTCTCTTCTTTCAATATAAATTAATAATGTATTGATTTTTTTAACTTACAAATTAAAACTCACGAATTTTAACAATTAAATTTCAATAATTAAATATGATTAAAAATATAATAATCAAACTTAATACAATAATTTGACTAAAACGTTACATAATTACTACTATCCACAATCACAAATCATTAACATTCTGAAAATCAGCACAAAATACAAAATAGATAAAATCAACAAAAAAATAAGCAAAAACATATTATTTTAATAAAAAAGAAACAGAAAAAGAACGGTCCATTACAAATCAATGAAAAACAGGAAAATAGCTTAAAACAAAAGATGATTTTTAAAATCATCCAGCAAAAGCAACAGGATATGATCGACACCTTTTTTATTATGACTTAATCTCATCCTTTTTTGATCAAGCAATAGATTTTATTCCTGCATATATTGAGGTAACCATTATTATCTTTTGTGATTATTTTTCCTTTCGAGACACATTATCCTTTATCTTTATTCTTAGTGCTGACCGCTTTACTATAGCAGAATATTGTTTAAATTTGTAGTAAACATAATAGACACACACAACTCACTTAATATGAATCATCATTTGAAGAAAGATCATGGATTTATACATATTCCATGCAATGACTTAGACATTTTTATACTTTCTGACGGATATTTTGGCATTGGCTATCATCAGCCTATATTAGCCCCCGAAATTCCACAAAATCTTGTAAAAAATGAACTCCGAAGCCTTTATCTATCGGACTCTTATTTTGAGGCTCCTATCAATGTAATGCTTGTTAAAAAAGGAGATCGCATGATCTTAGTAGATACAGGAGAAGGATTTTATGATGAAGAAAATGCAGGAAATCTACTATACAGCCTTACAGCGGCAGGTTTTTCTACTGACTCAGTGACAGATGTTTTGATTACCCATGCCCATAGAGATCACATTGGAGGAATTCTTTCTAAAAATGGCAATATTGTGTTCCCAAATGCCCGTTATCACATTAGCCGTCAGGAGTTTGAATTCTGGATGACAGGTGAGCCCTATTTTCAAAAGAGTAAAAATCCTGAAGGAGGAAAATCAAGTATACCATTGGTCCGCAATATCCTTTCTACCATTAAAGACAAGCTTAGTCTGTTTGAGATGGGAGACCACTTATTCTCATGTATACAAACACAGCCGGCTCCGGGACATACTCCAGGTCATATTATCTACACGGTTTATGACGGAAACCTATCAATCACGAATGTGGTAGATATTCTTCATTCGCCCTTACTGATTGCAAAGCCGGATTGGGGAACTCAATGGGATATCGACTTTGAAAAAGGAGTAGAAACCCGTAAAAAGGTATTGCAACAATGCTATGAGAACAGAACATTGATCTCTGCTTCTCACTTGCCATGGCCGGGTATTGGTTATATTAATAAAGTGAATGAACAGTTTCAATGGATCCCTAAGGTCTACAACGATCCTTTTTCAATACGCCTTACAACGGATTTGGAAATCACTACCTTATAATTTTGGATCGGGAATTTTGTAATAGTGTCAACCCCTTTTACACAGGGGTTAGCCATTCCAGAATTCCCGGTCTAAACTTCTGTATTGTATCGCTTCTG
The DNA here is from genome assembly GCA_963518055.1 of uncultured Chryseobacterium sp. Lineage (GTDB taxonomy): Bacteria > Bacteroidota > Bacteroidia > Flavobacteriales > Weeksellaceae > Chryseobacterium. The sequence goes on along the minus strand of CAUQIC010000011.1, from coordinate 87,313 downwards.
AAATATGATGGGATAAGATGGTTTGGGATCCTTCCAGATCTGCTATTGTTCTGGCAACTTTCAGAATCCTGTCATAAGCTCTCGCTGAAAGATTAAGTTTTTCCATAGCCCGTTTTATAAGCCCGAAAGACGTTTCATCCAATTCACAAAATGCTTCAAGTTCTTTTGGCCCGATCTGGGCATTACTACTTATATTCAGATTTTTATAGCGTTCATTCTGAATCTCTCTGGCTTTCAATACCCTTTCCCGAATATCTTTACTCTGTTCTCCTTTCCTTTTTTCCGAAAGCTGTTCAAACTCTACCTTCTGTACTTCAATATGGATATCTATTCTATCCAGAAGCGGCCCTGATAATTTATTCATATACCTTTGCATTTCATAAACCGATGAGGTATTATTAGGATCATCCGGGAAAAAGCCACTTGGGCTTGGGTTCATAGAGGCCACCAGCATAAAGCTTGCAGGGTAATTTACGGTAAATCTAGCTCGGGAGATCGTAACTTCGCGGTCTTCCAACGGCTGCCTCATCACTTCCAGGACAGTGCGTTTAAATTCAGGCATTTCATCCAGGAATAAAACACCATTATGAGCCAGTGAAATCTCCCCCGGTTGTGGATAGCTCCCACCACCTACTAATGCAACATCAGAAATTGTATGGTGAGGGGATCTAAAAGGGCGAACGGTCATCAGCGAAGCCTCAGTTCCTATTTTTCCGGCCACCGAATGTATTTTTGTTGTTTCCAGCGCTTCTCTTAAGGTCAATGGTGGCAAAATACTGGGTACTCTCTTAGCTAACATTGTTTTTCCGCTTCCTGGAGGACCAATCAAGATGATATTGTGACCACCGGCAGCGGCAACTTCCATAGCTCTTTTGGCTGTTTCCTGTCCTTTTACTTCTGAGAAATCAAAGGGGAAATTATTAATCCTCTCATGGAATTCTTTTTTTGTGTCTAGTATAACTTTATCAATAGCTTTTCCTTCATTGAAAAAGTCAATAACCTGTTTAATATTTTCTACTCCATAAACATCCAGATCATTGACAATTGCTGCTTCACGGGCATTTTGAACAGGTAGTATAATTCCTTTAAAACCCTCTTCTCTAGCCTGTATGGCAATGGGAAGCACTCCTTTTATAGGCTGTAAACTGCCATCAAGAGACAATTCTCCCATAATGATATAGTTTTGAATCTCCTCAGCTAAGATTTGGTCTGAAGCGGTCAAAATACCAATCGCAATACTCAAATCATATGCAGAACCTTCTTTTCTGAGGTCTGCAGGCGCCATATTAATCGTGATTTTCTTTCCCGGAATTTTGTAGCCTACATTTTTCAAAGCGGCAGAAATCCTGTAGCTGCTTTCTTTAATAGCATTATCAGGTAAACCTACCAAATGATACCCTACTCCTCCGGTATCCACATTCACTTCTATAGTAATTGTTTGGGCAGCCACTCCATGAATGGCACTTCCGTAAATTTTAATCAGCATGCGTGTGTTTTTGGAGTAAATGTAATTAATATACTATTTTACGAAACACTGATTTAACATTGACTTTATTCTATAAAAAGAAAACTACTAAAAAATACATCAACAAATTATGAATGTATAAATACAGCAAGAGACCGGCGAATAATATTGCCGGCCTCTTATGCATATTCTATCAATCTCTTGCTATTTTTGTCGTTTGAGAAAAACGGCAATCGGCTGTTCGGTGTCATTGTCTCCAAAGACTTCCTTATGGGCATAGAAGCCCAATAAAGGACAATATAATTTAGCAGAACGTCTGCTGCTTGCCAGTATAAAGGGAGCATCATATCCTTTTCCTATAACATGATCAAAACTCCACTTAAAGATATGGCTTCCGTATCCCTTTCCTTGAAATTCAGGCAGTACTGCAATATAGGCCGGCTCCATACTTCTTTGAGCATGACCTTTCTCGAGGGCTACATCTCCTTGATCATACAACCAATGATAACGTTTTACCCCATCCGAGCCAAGTGCATTATGCCATTGCTTTTTAAATGGGTTTGCAGCTTCTTTATCATTGCCTAGCCACGTCCATACAATAACAGCTTTTTGATCAGTGCTGCCAAATACAGTACCTCCTGTGGTGAAAGCTTCTTTAACGATTCCTTCAAAGAAGGACATCAGCTCTGATTCTTTCTCTTTTCCTTTAAACCAAAAGCTTATGGTAGGGTCTCCTAAAAAGGCTTTCGTTAAAACTTCCCATTGCCAGATTTCGGGTTCTGTACATAGGATGGGATCATCAAATTTTGCTTTTGTAGATAATGGTCTTAATTCGTTTTGCATACCTATTTATATTTTGTGATTGGTTGTTAGCTTCTGGTCAATGTTGATCAATCCAAATTTACTACTCTCCTTGAATTAGTATGTTATACAATTACAATATATCCCGATTATTAGAATTAAAATCATATAAGAAGTATTTTAAATAAATAATAATCACGTAATACATCTTGTTAAAGCATAAAAACAAAAATTTGAACTGCTAGATAAACACTCCTCTTCTATCGTTCAATACTAAGAAAAAATACCCCGGAAAAAGCCGGGATATTACCAATCTATACTAACACACTCATTCTAAATAATAAATAACTAAGAATTATTGATTACTTGAAATTTTGCAGCTATTTTTATGATTAATCGACTTTTACAACCGATATGTATGTTGTTCCATAGTCGGTGAGGTTTTGTCCGGAGGTGCTATTCCCACCGGTAGCCCCATAGTCGACGACTACTTTTAAAACATCCCCTTTATTCAATTTAACAATTCTTGAAAAATTAGTAATTGTCGAATTAATATATTGGGAACTTGTTACAAGATTATTTCTATAACTGGCAATTCCCCCACCATTTACATTAAGATATAGTATTGTCTTCCAGGATGCGGAACTAAATATGCTCCCAGCTGCTCCTTGCCAAAGCGGGGCTCCTGCCGAAACGATATAAATACCAGTCTCCGGAGCCGTAAAAAGACCGTTCTGCATTACTCCTGCGGGAGATTCGTATATTACTTTAGATCCAATATTATTCTGTGCCGATCTACCTTCCCCAAAAGCATAAATCGGTGATTTGTTAACCATTAACTCTGATACGTCTACCCATTTCGCAGGTTTATTTTCTCCTTGAGATACCAATACCTGTCCGGGCTTTCCTGCATCTCCCTGAGAAGAATCTGATCCTCCCAGACGGATATTATTTCTCAGCTGAATCCCTCCATTAACGTCTAAGGTTTCCTGTGGGCTTAGTGTATTAATTCCCACTCTGCCTCCGTTAGGATTTATGGCAAAAGGAAGCCCTCCGGCTGCTCCTTTATTATGGGATTGCAGATAGCTGCCATAAGACCCCGAGGCTACAGTTCCCATATCAAGGCTATGATTCGTTCCCCCGTCTATTCTGAAAGTAGCATAATTCCCCTGGGTTCCCTCATCACTGGCTTTTGGATCATAATTATTACCTACGACATGTAAATTGCCCTCCGGATTTACTGTTCCAATACCCACTTTCCCATTATCTGCTTTAACCCGAATTCGTTGAATATTATTGGTTTTCACATCCAGATCTACGGCATTGGTGGTACCAAAAAAACTTGTTCCTTGTACTGCATTATTATTACCTGTTAAATTCCACGCATTAGAATTAGAAGTGGGAAGGCTAATCACCTTATTGAGTTGTTCATAAGTAATATCAGATTTTTCCAATACTCCTTCTGAAGTGGAAAACATGACATTGTCTGTTTTGGAAGCGTTATCTAATGTTCTGACTCTTGCCTTTCCATTAACATCCAGTAACTGGGTAGGATTGGTTGTTTTAATTCCTATATTACCTCCAACAGGATTTAGAATTAGAGGCAGTCCTGTACCTTGACTTTTATCTTTTGACTGAAGATAAGCCCCAAAAGGATCAGAGGCGAAAGTTCCTACATCCAAAGAATGATTAGTATTACCATCAACTCTTAAGGTCGCTTTTCCCTCGTCATTCGAAGTGCCGGTAGGATTATAATTAGTCCCTTTTATGTCCAGGATAGCTTTAGGGTTGGGAGTCTTAATCCCTACTTGTGCCGAAACTATGCCAAAAATGAGCATAGTTGCCGATAATAGTGTTTTTTTCATTTGTTGTCGTTTGTGTTTTTTGAAAGTATTTTATGTTCATTTAAAATACTTTTTTTACAAAACTATGATATTAACCTATACGCCAAAAGGTTGAAAAGGGACAATGAATAATACATAACAGCTATTTCTTTCTGTCTTTATGTGAAGCAGGAGTTTCACCGGTATGCTTTTTAAAATACTTAATAAGATTAGTCGGCTCATTAAAGTTAAGTGTATATGCAATTTCTTTTACACTCATTTTTTCAAATATTAAGAGCCGTTTTATCTCTACAATCACCCTAAAATCAATAAATTCTTTAGCTGACTTCTGAATGGCTGATTTTGTAATTCTATTGAGTGTCTTAGAAGAAACAGCCATGAGCGATGCATAAAAAAGAGCGTTTCGTTCTTTTATAAAATTTTCTTCTAATAACTGTTTAAAACGATAATATTGAGATAAGTTCGAAGGGCTATCAGCCTTATTATTTATTTGATTTTGTCTTTCTACATAAATAAAAAAAAGACTTGCTAATTTTTGAAGACTTTCTTCTTTAGCAAAGAGAGTGGAACAGGTAATTTCTGAGTGAAATAATTTTAATAGTTTAAGTATTTGAGAAAACTCCGGTGGATCAGGTTTCACCAGCGCATTTTGTGTAATATCAAATATTGATGATTGGGCTAAGAAACCAATATCGCCAATTTGCTTTTTGAAAAAAAGATCAGAAAAAATCAACATCAGGCCTCCATACTGTGGATTATGTTCATACTGTTGAATCTGACCGGGAGTTATAAATAAAATGGATCCTTTTTCAATTAAATATTCTTCAAAATCTATAAAATGTTTTCCCTTTCCCTCAGTAATAATAAGAACAACAAAAAAGTTTACCCTTTCTTTTTTACCAAACTGGGGTAATCCGGTAAGCTTTTTAAAAAAGCTTGACAATCTCAAGATTTGACATCCATAAGGTGCCTGAGATTGATCAAAATTGATATTTTGGATTGTTTTCAATTTATTTTGAGTATTACATTTAACAAATTTGAATGTTTTAGATTTGCATATTAATGATCCTCATCACTAGTCTGATAGCTAATATCTCCTGCCAGCAGTTGTTTTTTCCATTTAGCAATGGTATTACGGCTAATTTTTAATTGTCTTGATAACTCAGAATTGTTGAGTTCATTTCTTTTTTGATATTCTAATATTTCAAAAATGTCAGATGGACCATAAGCTTTAAATCTCTGATTTTCATCTATATTATCTATTTTCAAGAGTTTCGATATCATTTTATTTATTATCAAAACATCCATAGCATTAAACTCATCTTTAATAAGAAATGTATTAAAGATATCTCTTTTTTCGGGAAATTTAGCTTCTATAAGATCTGAAAATATCTTTTTGTAATTTGGCCCTTCCATGGGTCTATTTGTTTTCATTATCAAAATAAAGATCAACTTATCAAAAATTACAAGCCAAAAATATTCATGAAAGCATGGGTATTATTATAAATCACTTTGATTTACCATATTTAGCTATCCATCTGTTGAGGGTTGTCTTCGGAATTCTATACGTTTCCATTATTTCTTTCTTTGTTTTTATCCCGTTCTCGGCAAGATCTACTATAAAATCTATAATTTCACGGGTATAAAGATGTTTTTTAAAGGTTGGCAATTCAGATTTAATTATCTTTTTCGAGGTATTATATATTTCCCCGGAAGGAGGCGAGTAGAGTACCAAATGTTGGGAATATATTCTAAAGAAGTCATATTCCAGAAACCGGCTCCACTTTAGAAGAAGATCACTCTCTATACTTTCTGAAGTATACATTTCATTTATTTTTTCTTCTTCAAGTTTGAAAAAACTACAAATTCTGGAAATATCAATTTTTTTCTCTACCACTTTAATCTGAATTAAAGCTCCTACATTTATTTCTTTAAATAAACTCATCCTTTTTTGTGTTTAATTATTTAGTCAGGTTTTCCTAAACTATAATGACATTTGTGTTTAAAAGAATGAGTAAAGGAAACCTGATTAAAAAAATTAAGTGTTATATATCTTATAAAAAATCTATCCTTATAACTCGTTTACAAAATAATAGCATACATAAAGAAAACTCTTTCCTGATAAGGTTCTTTATTTGGTTTTGTAATATTATATCCTACTCATCTCTTTTTTGGAGATGAGTCATACAGATCCTTTAGTGATTAATTTTACCGGAAGGTAAAGTCCTTGAATCAGCAAATAGGTATTAGAATGTTTACAGAATGAAATGGTGAAAAGAAATGGCCGTTTTGATTTCTTTTTCCTTGCTTTTTTAGAGAAAAAATAGCCGAAATAATTATAGAGTAATTCATCATCTTATAGTTAAATAAACATTTAATGCAATTGTGTTGCGAACAAAGATCCAACATTAAATCTAATATAAAAAGGTATAAATCAGACAATAAATGATAAAAAAGGAACATTCTGAATTAAAACCATTTTAAGCTTTTAAAATTAAAATTTACTCAAAAGCAGTTTACTATAAATGGTCGTTTGAATGAAGTACTAAATTACATTCTTTCTTTTGAAGGAAGACCCTTATTAATTGAAACCGAATAGACTTTCCTTTATCCCATATAACAAAAAAATCGGCAACAAAAGTTTGTGCCGATATAACCATAATTAAAAACTAACGAAAAGATTATTTAATCCTATTTTTTTATAAATTTATTTTTGTACTCATTTTTTTCATCTGCGCTTTTAGAAACAATAATATAGTTACCCGGTACCAGATGGCTGACATCAATTGCCTGATTGTATGGGTGGTCTTTTTTCTGCAGAACAAGTTTTCCTGTCATATCAATGATCGAAACCTCTTTATATAATTTATCTGCTTCTTTTCCGATATAGAGAAACTGAGCGGTAGGATTAGGATATACTTTCAGGCTATTATCCTTATATTTTGTTTCTCCCGTCCCCATATTTTCACAAAATCCCCAGGTTCCAAAATTTAATTTTATAAATGAATTGGTTCCTAGAAACTGACACTGATCCGGGCAATATTCTGTACACGCATAAAAGCCATAGTCTCCTGATGTTGTTGCTGTGTAAGAATCTCCTGTCGCCCCTGTTACAATACAAGGATCCCCCGCTACAGGAGGAATATTGGAAGGGATACATTTGTACCAGGTATGTACTCCGTACACCAAAGGAAAAACATCATCAAATTTCACGGAGGCTCCTTCACAAATATTGAATTCTCCTCCTCCCAGGTCTTCATAAGTTCCGGGTGTAAAAGTACTCATCATAGCGGGAAGTGCATAGACAAAACCATCGGCCATAATTGCCGGACTCTCTGCTACACAGTCCCCCAAAGTCACTGCTACTTTAAAATAATTCAACTGGTCATTGCCACTGATCGTCAATTGCTGTGAAGTGGCACCGGGAATGGCTACCCATGGATTGTTGTTGGGAGTTTGCCATGTCCATTCCTGTTTATACCACTGATAGGTATCGAATCCCTGGGTAGAAAGTATTTCATTCTCTGCATCACAGAATAAAATCTTATCCGGATATTGTACACCAAGCCTTGGGCTGGTAATGGTTGGGTTACATTGTGCTTCAATATTCAGCATGCCGAATAATAGAAAAGCAAAAAAAATTAATTTTGTTTTCATAGGTAAATATTAAGATTGATGTTAAGTGTATATTTAATCGAGCAACAATCTGAGCCCAAATTTTACATTGAACTGCAAAGGTTTTTCTTTGTAAATAGTATTAGGTGCGCTTTCTTCTTTAAAATGATATCCTATTCCCGGTTCTGCATAGACTCCCAGTTTATCAATGATTTTCAGCTGAAGTCCAACTGCTGTATTGACAGAAAACTGAAACGGTTTATGATCCAGTTTCTCTTTTGAAGTTTCTTTAATCTCATCATTGACAACATAAGTTGTTGTGATACTTCCTGATATGGGTTTTTCTACCAAAGCCCCTCCTGTTACATATCCGGTAAACCTTCCTTTTTGGATCACATTATAATTAACCTGAACCGGAATTCCGAGATAGTGAACAGACTGATCTCCTTTTATATAATTATTATCGGTTCCCGAATGAAGTTCTGAAGACAGCTTTGTATAATTCAAACCTGTTCCGATACCCCATTTTTTTCCAAGATTATAATAAAGTGAAAGCCCGAATGTCACAGGAACTTTATGTCTGATTCTTGCCTCTACGGGCTGGCTTTGATTTGCGAGTAATATTGCAGTCAATGCATTATCATCATATGTTGAAGCACTCCAGACCTTTTCAATATTCATTGGTTTTCCGCTAATCGATGCATAACCCGGAAATTGCTGTTCTGCAGCATTGGATGAAGCGTTTCCTGTAAGCATACTTAGCATCCAGGATTTGTCTTTTTGAGATTTCATCCCTTCTTTCTTTGTATGGGCAGCATATTTTTCAGTTGCTTTTTCTTCTTTAAAGAAAGTTTCGTCTATTTTCTGTTCTTTGACAGGTTCAATTACGGGTTCATTAACTAAAGGTAATTTCTGAGCCAGCGGAGTTTCTTCTTGTACTGCCTTCCCTTCATCTGCAATAATTCCTGTGATATTAGCATTCGCCTTATGATCAAGCTTCCGTTCAAAAGGATGATTACGTATTTCCTGTTTTAAAGTTTTTACAGGAATAACAGTATTATCTGCATTATCAGCTAGGGAAAAATCAATTTCGGGTTTCTCAATTCCGTCTGCACTTTTTCTATCTATTTCATCCTTTAAGACAGAACCATCTTTAAATTCTTTTTTAAGGTCTGTTTTCTTCTGAGAGAGTTTTTTATGTGTCTCCTCATTTGACAGACTTATTTTTAACATCAAAAAAAGCAACGCAATCGCTGCAGCAATACCTCCGATACGATAGAATAAAGATCTTCCTCCTACATTTCTCCCAACGTCTCCTTTTGGCTCAACAGCATCAGCCTCAGGAGCGAATCCGGCAATTGTATTATTCTCTTCTTTTTCAGAGAATAATTCGTCGCTGATTTCATCCCACAACCCGTCAGGAACATCCTCTTCATGGTCTTCCATTCTGCTTCGCAGGTTATTTAACCATTCATTATTCATATTGTGCTTTTTTTGACGTTTTAAATTCTTTTATTTTCTGAACAAGCAGTCCTTTTGCCCGGTGAAACTGTGATGCGGAAGAATTTTCGGCAATTCCTAAAAGCACGGCAATTTCTTTATGGCTTTTTTTCTCAAAGACATACAGATTAAAAACAGTCCGATAGCCTTCCGGAAGTTTTCTGATCATCTCCATAATATCCTCACGGGGCATTTCTTCAAAATCAGGTTCCTCTTCATTCGGGATGTCAGGAAGATCATTCATCTCAATATAAGATGTTAAATTTCCTTTCTGTTTTATATGCTTTAAGGCTTCATTGACAGTAATCCTTGTCATCCAGGCCTTCAAAGACCCACTTCCTCTGTATTCAAAAGATTCTATAGAGCGGAACATTTTAATAAAGCTGTTCTGAAGGATATCATGTGCATCTTCCTTCTCGGTAACATACCGGGAGCAGACATAGGACAGGTTTCCGGAATAGACTCCGAAGAGCTCTTTCCAGGCAGCCTCCTTCTTTTGCAGAAGGTGTTGTACCAAAATCTGTTCTTTACTTTCTTCCATTATGCCGCTACCGTATCGATTGAATATCTATTAAAATTTTAAAGCAAAAATAGATTGCATCTTCATAAAGCGCAATCCATTTTTGAGAATATGTATCAATTAATTTTTTATACAGAATGGAAAATTATAATTAATGGCCTCATAGGGGGTGAGCACTGTTCCATCTACCGTAATCTTTTCCGCTACCAGAGCAAACCTCATCGAATAATCCATTCCTACAAAAAAACCTTTCTGTTTTGCCACGATGGCAACCGTAGTATTTTTAGTACCTCCATCTACAGGAATCTTAAGTTCCAGATTTTTAGGAGCAAATACAAATTCTACGACGTTACTCACTGTATTTATTGAAGCCGTATAAGTAGTTTCAAATTTCACTTTCCCCATTGCTTTCACTGCTGCTTCTGCTTTTATAGGATCTTTTACTACATTTTTCACAATTTCAGCTATCGGAAATTCTTCAAACGAGAGGGTATCTTTTTTTACCTTAAAGCCTTGTATTTTTTCTGTTTTAACGCTTCCCTGTACGGTAATCAATTTTCCTTTATAATTCCCTTTTACATCTTCCAGCTTTACCGGTGGAATTTCAGGTCCGTCGTCATTATTACATGCGGATAATGTAACACCTGCCAATGCGATTAAAAAAACGATTAAAAATCGGGGTACTGTAAATTTCTTCATTATATTATTTTTTTCATTAAACATTAAATTATTTTCGAGTACTCAATTATATAAATCCACTTTTTCAAAAATCTTGCATACATTTCTTGAAAAAAATATATTTTTTTTATAACTAATTGATTTAAAGCGAAAAAAAATAACACAATCCCTTTCAGAAATTATTTATAACAAAAAAAGGAAGCTACACAATGTAACTTCCTCTCCTATTATTTACCATTTACATTTTACTGTACACCGCCACCAAGTGCTCTGTACAAATCAACCTCAGCATTTAATCTTTCCAGACTAACATTGATGGATTCAAGATCATTCTGCAATTTGTTATTCTGAGCTGTAATAACTTCAAGATAGGTTGCCATACCACTTTTATATAATTTAAGGGCATCAATGATTCCTTTATCCAAAATAGCAGTTCGTTGATCCAGAAGCTGTAATCTTTCAGAAGAACCTTTAGATTTTGCCATTGCATCGGAAACTTCACCTACAGCAGTCATTACTGACTGTTTAAAGTTGATTGCAGCCTTTTCCTGTTCTATTAATGCCGTTTCATATGCTGTTTTCAATTCTTTTTTCTGAAAAATCGGAGCTGCAAGATTGGCGGCAATCGCTTTAGTAATTGATCCCGGTATATCAAACCATGAATTAAATTTATTGGAGTTTACTCCAATCTGTGGGCTCAGGCTGATACTTGGATACATGGCCGCTTTTGACAATCCTGTTTTTGCATTCAGACTGATTACATTCAATTCTGCAGCTTTGAGATCCGGTCTTCGGCTCAACAACTGCGCCGGAAGACCTTCTGATAATTTATTTTCAGGAATCATCTTTTTCAGATTTCCTTCTCTTTCAATTTTATCTGGATACTCACCGCAAAGAATACTCAATGCATTTTCCTGAATAGAAATATTCTGTTTTGCCAGTGGAATTAATAGCTCTGCTGTTTTCTTCTGTGCTTCAGACTGCTGAACAGCCAATGAATTGATCTGTCCTGCGGTAAACTGGAGGTTCATCATTTTAAGAGTGCTATCACTTAAATCGATGTTTTGCTGGGCAATTTTCATTTGCTCATCCAGGCTGATCAGGTTATAATAAGCCTGTGCCACCTGTACAACAATACGGCTTTTAATAGCATTTAAGTTTTCTTTCTGGGCAAAATACCCGGCGGCGGCAGATTCTTTCTGCATTTTAGCTTTCCCCCAAATATCTATTTCCCAAGAAAGTCTCAGATTTGCACTGAAATCATCCATATGGGTTGTTCCCACAAACTGCTCATTAAGTGATCCGTTCAAGGTATTTGTAGAAGCCCAACTTCTGTTGGCTCCAGCACTGAAATCTAATGTTGGCATAAGAGACAGCTTAGCTTGTTTATAGATCAAATCAAGCTGTTCTATATTTTTCAAAGCAACATTTACTTCATTGTTTCGGGCTAATGCTTTATCTATTAATCCTATCAGTTTGGGATCTTTAAAAAACGTCTTCCAAGGAAGTATTACGGTATCACCTGTCACCTGCACTGATTCTTTATAAGCCTGAGGAACCTGAAGATCTGTTCTTGTATATTTTTTCCCTACAGCACATGATATCATTACTGATGCCATTGCACCTGAAATAAGGAAATTCTTTATATTAAATATTCTCATTTGTCAATTGATTTTGGATTACAGGATATTTCTTTTTGGATGAAAATTTCTCATCCAGGTACTGAAAGAACATATATAATACAGGGATTACAAATACGCCCAAAATAACTCCGCTCAACATTCCGATAGCAGCACTCACACTGATCGATTTATTTCCTGAAGCCATCCCACCTGTAGAGATCATCAAAGGAATCATTCCCACGATAAATGCCAATGAGGTCATGATAATGGGACGCAGTCTGGCTTTTGCTCCTTCCAATGCTGAATCTAATATAGACAGTCCTGCTTTTCTACGCTGCACGGCAAATTCTACAATAAGAATTGCATTTTTTGCCAACAACCCGATTAACATGATCAATCCTACCTGTACATAGATATTGTTATCAAATCCAATCGCTTTTATTCCAAGGAATGCCCCGACAACTCCCGTAGGAATGGATAGCATTACCGCTAACGGAAGAATGTAACTTTCATATTGTGCCGAAAGAAGCAGATAAACGAAAAGTAAACATAGTCCGAGGATCACAGCAGTCTGATTTCCTGCTGACTTTTCTTCTAAACTTAATCCTGTCCATTCATAACTATAATCAGATGGAAGTTTACTTAGCGTCTGTTCCATTTTATCCATCAAAGCTCCGTTACTTACCCCCGGTTTTGGAACCACATTGATGTTAAGTGAATTATACAGGTTATATCGTTGAACAGATTCCGGACCGTATACTTTTTTCAAAGTAATCAACGTATTTACAGGAACCATTTCACCTTTATCATTCTTCACAAAAATATCGTTGAAGGCCTGTTCATCCATTCTGAAAACCCCGTCAGCCTTGATATTCACTCTATAGAATTTTCCGAATCTTGAAAAATTCTGAGACTGATCTCCTGAGAAATAAGTCTGCACTGTTCCTAAAAGATGGGCTACGCTTACTCCCAGTTGTTTGGCTTTGTCTTCATTCACTTCAAGTTCCAACTGAGGATAATCTGCTCTAAACATAGTATATGCATAGGCAACTTCCGGCACCTGCATCAATTGCCCGATCAGGTCATCAGCTTTCGCTTTAAGCGTCTGCGGATCTCTACTCATACGATCCTGTAATACGATCTCTGAACCACTGGTTACCCCATACCCTTCTACCGGCGGCATTCTGAAACTGATCACACTTCCTTCTTTAATTTCTGCCAATTTTCCATTTACAATATTCATGATTTCATCAATATCCTGAACCGCCCCTCTTTCTTTCTTCGGTTTCAATTTCACAAACCCCATGGCATAGGCTGGCCCTGCACTGTTGCTTAACAAGTTAAATCCTGTAATAGATGTATTTTCCTGAACGGCCTCCACCCCTTTTAAAATGGTATTTATTTTATTGGAAACCTCTGTCGTTTTCGTTAATCCCGTTCCCGGTGGCATACTTAATGAGTAAATAAAGAATCCATCATCTTCCATAGGGACAAAACTCTTGGAAGTACTTGTCATTAACCATGCAGCTAACCCGATGATTCCTGCTATTAGCCCTGCTGCAATCCATTTACGTCCGATTAAGAACTTCACTCCTTTCGCATAGCGGTTGGTCATATTATTGAAACCTGCATTAAAAGCTGTAGCAAATCTTTGTCCGAACCCCTTCGGTTTTCCATCTTCTTCTGCATGATGATTTTTCAAAAATACCGCACATAAAGCAGGGGTTAGTGTCAATGCGTTTACCGCTGAAATAATAATCGCAATAGCGAGTGTGTAGGCAAACTGCTTGTAGAATAATCCGGCAGATCCTGACATAAATCCGATAGGGATAAATACTGCAGACATTACCAATGTAATAGAGATTACTGCACCTGTAATTTCACTCATTGCTTTATGTGTTGCATCCCTCCCTGAAAGATCTGTCCCTTCCATATTACTATGTACTGCCTCCACTACTACAATTGCATCATCAACGACGATACCAATGGCCAGTACGAGAGCGAAAAGTGTCAGTACATTGATTGTAAATCCTAATACCAGCAGGAAAAAGAATGTACCGATAATCGCTACCGGAACTGCAATCGCAGGAATAATGGTTGATCTGAAATCCTGCAAGAAAATGAATACAACAATAAATACGAGAATAAATGCCTCTATCAACGTAGATTTTACCTGACCGGTGGCTTCATCCAATCTCTCTTTGGTGCTCATTACCTTAGTATACTTTATACCCGGAGGAAATGATTTTGCCAATTGGTCAATCGCTTTATTAACTCCTATCTCAATTTCATTGGCATTTGATCCGGTAGTCTGCATAATTGCTACAGTAACGGCATTCTTCCCATTAGAAAGGTTATCACCGGTATTGTTGATGGATCCGAATTCCACACGGGCAACATCTTTAAGCCTGATGACTTTAGTTCCATCATTTTTAACGATCATGTTCTCGTATTGTTCCGGAGTATTCTTTTTCCCTTTATACCGGATTACATACTCCAAAGCAGCAGTAGATTCTTCTCCCAATTTACCAGGAGCAGATTCTAAGCTGTGATCTGCAATCGCATTGGAAACATCCGCCGGAACAAGCCCGTATGATGACATTTTTTGAGGATTAAGCCATATTCTCATGGAATAGTCTTTAATCCCGAAAATCTGTGCCTGCCCAACTCCTTTTACCCTCTTAATTTGTGGGATAAGGTTAATATTGGCATAGTTCTGAAGGAATGTTTCATCGTATTGTTTATTATCTTCTGTATAAATATTGAAGATCAATACCATACTGTTCTGTTGCTTCGAGGTCGTTAACCCCATTCTTATTACCTCCTGTGGAAGTATAGGAGTAGCCTGCTGTACTCTATTTTGTACATTAACAGCCGCCTGATCAGCATTTACACCCTGTTTAAATATAACAGAAATAGTGAATGTTCCATCATTACTGGCAGTGGATTTCATATAACTCATGTCTTCCACCCCATTGATCTGCTCTTCCAGAGGGGTTACCACGGAACGTATCACCGTTTCACTGTTACCTCCGGGGTAAGATCCTGAAACTGTAATAGTGGGTGGTGAAATATCGGGAAACCTGGTCACCGCCAGTTGGTTTAATCCTATGATCCCTAAAATAACAATGATAAGGGATATTACCGTCGCCAATACAGGACGGTCTATTATTTTTTTTAACATTTTCGAATGATCTAAGAATGATTATAAAAATTATTTTGAAGGAGCCACTTTTGCAACCACCTGAGCTCCATCTGTAAGAGCATCAATTCTGTTGATTGCAATCTTATCTCCTGCATTCACTCCTCCTTTGATAAAGTAATCCTGGGAAGTACTTCCGGATACCTTAACCTGAGTCATCTTCACTTTATCTTTACCCTCCAGTTTATAAACAAAGAATTTATCCTGAATGTCTTTCACTGAAGTTTTCGGAAGCTTAACAACACCATCCAATGCATTATGAATCATCACTCTTCCTGTTCCTCCGGCTCTCAATAATTTATCGGGATTCTGGAAAACAGCTTTCATCTGGATACTTCCCGTAGTTCTGTCGAAATTTCCACTGGCACTTTCCAGTTTCCCTTGTAGTTCATACTTGGAGCCATCTGCCAGAATAAGGTCAACATTTTCGGTATTATTCCCTGATGTAGCAGCTCTTCTGTGTGCAATAAAATCAGCTTCATTCATTGAGAAATATACATTGACCGTATTGATATTTGAAAGTGTTGTTAACGGTGCCGAGTCAGAAGGACTGATCAGGTTGCCGACTCTGTTAGGAATCCTTCCAATGTATCCGGTTACCGGCGCTTTGATGTAGGTGAAATTAGCATTGATCTTTGAAGATCCTAGCGAAGACTGTGCCTGTGCTACCTGTGCTGCTGCTGCTTTAAAACTTGCCTGTGCGGTTTTCAACTGCATATCAGAAACAACTTTACCTTCTACAAGTGGCTTTAGCTTTTCAACTTCAAGTCTTGCGGTCTCCTGAGCGGCCAAAGCAGCTTTTAAGGCTGCCTGATTGGTATTAACCTGTTCATTGTATACCGAAGGATTAATTCTGAATAAAGTCTGCCCTTTATTAACATATTGTCCTTCTTTGATATATACCGCTTCCAGATATCCTGTAACCTGAGCTTTTATTTCAACATTATCCTGTCCTTCAATGCTTCCAGGATATCCTGTAGAGACGTCTTCATCCCCGGATTTCACCTGGATAAAATCTGTAGGGAGTGCCGGTATTTGTTGGGAATTTTCCTGAGCATTTCCTGAGCCGCAGGAATATAATATTGCTGCTGCGATAAGAGGAAGTACCAGATATCCTTTTCTGTAATTCATAACATTTGATTTTAAATTTTACAGGAGCAAAATAAGCGCATATAATAAGGATATTGACTTAGAAATCGGGTGAAACGTAGTTAATGGCAGATGAAACGTATGATACCAAAAATGAAAGGAAAAGTGCTTATTCAGGCAGTTTAAACATATAAAACCAGGTCTTCTTCGCTTTAATATTTCAAAAATACGGTTGATATTTCAATTTCTACGGTTCGCTTCTAAAACTCACATCGGAGGAATTTCCAATATTTAATTTCGCAGTGTTAGTCAATCAAAAAACAAGTCAATAATTTAAATTTTTATCCAATGAAAAAGTTTTTAACAATCACAGCGGTTGTTCTAGGTTTGGGTCTACAGGCTCAGCAAACTAAAGAAACAAAAAAAGACTCCGGTATAGAGCTGATTCCTAAAGCAGGGATCAATATTGCCACTCAATCTATTAAAGATATAGGCGGAGAAAAATCTAAAACATCTTTCCAGGCAGGGTTGGGGATTAATATTCAGACTGGAATAAGCCGTTTTTCCATACAGCCCGAAGTTAACTTTATCAGTAAAGGGACCCAAATTAAAAACAATTTTGGAAATCAAACCTATACCTTTAATTATATAGAAATTCCAGTATTGGCCAAATACAGCTTTGGACCGGTATATTTAAATGCAGGACCTTCCATCGGTTTTCTTATGGGGAAAAATGACAGAATAAAAGCAACCTACGGAAAAACGAAAACAATAGATTTTGGATTACAGATGGGTGCCGGAGTAGCTATTCCTGCAGGTCCGGGAAAACTAATTGTAGACGGAAGATATAACCTGGGATTAAGTAATATCTCGGACGAAAAAGGAATAAACGTAAAGAACAGAGGTTTTGCTATTTCATTAGGGTACGCGATTCCTTTATAGATTTTTTTAGTCAGGCCCCAAAAGGCACAAAGGCTTTTAACCATTTAAGTGAGCTAAAGTATCTTCAATACAGCATAAGTATTTCTTCATATCCTTATCCCTTTATGAGCATTCGTAAAGGGATTTTTCATGCCTAAGGCCGTATTCTTAAAGACAAAAAAAGATTGCTAATGTAAAGCAATCTTCTGTATTTCATACTGTTTTATTGATTAATAATCCATCCAGGATTTGAAAATAGAAGCCTTTTCACGACTCACGATCACTTCCATATCCGGCTGTTTTCTAAGCTCAAGTTTAAGCTTTCCATTAAAATGATTGAATACCTGTTTTACAGAATCAATGTGAATGATAAACTGTCTGTTGGCACGAAAGAAAGTTTTTGGATCCAACTGTTTTTCAAGCTCTTCCAGGGTTTGAGGAATATTTTCAATCACGCCGCTATTCAACATCGCTTTACTGATTCCCAACTCTGTATAAAAGTATAAAATATCTTCCGCTAATACCGTTTTATACCCATCTCTGTGAGGAATAAGAAAACGTTTTCTGTAATCTTTCGGCTGGAGATAGTTCAGCAAACCTTCAATGGCTGATCCTACAACAGGAACTGATTCCATAAATGTTTCATAGCGTTTTAGAGCCGCATCAAGCTCCTCTTCTTCTATTGGCTTTAAAAGATAATCGATACTGTTATATTTAAAAGCCTGTACTGCATATTCATCGTAAGCTGTAGTAAAAATAACCGCACTTTTTATTTCATGTTTATTGAAAATTTCAAAACTCAATCCATCCGCAAGGCGAATATCCATCATAATAATATCCGGCACCACATTATTTTCCAGCCAGTGTACTGCTGAAGTAATGGAATCTTCTACGGATAGTATTTCGAGATGAGGTCTTAATTTCAATAAAAGTCTCTTGAGCCTGTCTGCATTAGGTTTTTCATCTTCAAGAATTAAAATTTTATTTATCTTCATATCAATGGAAGTTTTACAATAAATTTATTTTCAGTTTTTTCTATAATCGGTTTTGTGTATCCTAGTATCTCGTATCTTGCGATAATATTAGTTAATCCAACTCCTGAAGAATCCGGCTTATTGATCAACGGTAAAAATGTATTAGAAACGACCAATTCTTTCTCCTGAGTGGTATATACTTCTATTTCCAGAGGATTCGATTTTGAAGTTTGATTATGTTTAATAGCGTTTTCAACAAGTAATTGCAATGATAACGGAAGCGTGTACATACCTCTGCACTCCTCCTGGATATCAATTTTAAATATCACTCCTTCTCCAATTCTTTTTTCAATCAGAAAAATATAAGATTCTAAAAATTTGAGTTCTTCTTCAACGGCAATAATATCTTTCTTGGAATTCACCAACAGATACCGATATACTCTTGCAAACTTTTCGGAATATTCATATCCGAGTTGTTGATCTTCAAGAATAAGCTCAGACAATACGCTTAAATTATTAAAGATAAAATGAGGATCAATCTGGAGTTTTAAGGCCTGTAATTCGGCTGCCATTGCCGCTTGTTTATGTTTTGATGCTCTTAGTTTATGCTGAGCTGCTTCTACAGCCGTTTTCTTCCAGTTTTCCAATAAGTAATCAACGGTATTAAAAGCACTGATCGTGAGAGATACCACGATATTGGTAGCCACCCATTGCCCGAGCAAAGTATATTCCTTCCTAGAGTCCATTTCCGGTAAATTGTCTGAAGTACATTCTACAATGAAATTAATAATCATTACCATCAATACACTTCCTATGATCTGAAGAACCCCCTGAACGAAAAGCCTCTGTATCGTTCTGTCATTCCATGGAAGCAGCTTATTGAGTGTCTTATCGATAAGAATACTTACCTCTGAAATAATAGCTGAAAAGAACACTACCCACAGGGCATCTTCAAGAATCATTTTTAAGGGAGTTTCCAGATAATTTTGCCAGACAGGATCGAAGGGATCTATAAGATAAGAAAAGAGACAAAAGGTAATGATGGCTACCGTCCAGATGGCCAGCCTCCTTTTCATTGCTGAAAGAATCTTTTTATATCGTACTATATTTTTCCTGATTGTAGAAATCCTGCTCATCTCCGGAATTTTGTGAATGTAAATATAGAAATAGATTTCATATGCCTATCCCCTATTTTCAACGAGACCGCCAAAAGCGAACATGAAGCGTTAAATAAAAGAGTTCAAATGAAGATAAACGGTTCATCACCTGAAAAAGACATTTCATCATCACTTTATGCAATGTCACCTTATTTTTAACAAGATATAGTAGCATCCCATTCTATTTTTGCTCTATCAATTTCGGTGCGATGAAAACAATAATTGTATGTACAGATTTTTCCCATGAAGCAGAAAATGCCACACATTATGCTGCGTCTATGGCTAAAGAATTTCAATATAAGATAGTGCTTTTTAATTTGCAGAGGATCTCTATTCATGCCTTAAATGCGCAAGCCTCTGCAGATTTTTTTTATGAGCAAACCCTTAAGAATCAAAAAAGACTTGAAAATAAAGCTTATGATCTCAGTACATTATACAGTATAGACACCTCTCATTATTTGGCTTCCGGTAATTTTATAGAAGAGCTTACTCATTGTATTCAAAACACAAATGGTGATTTTATTGTGATGGGCATGGCAGATAAAACTCTTGAACAAAAAGTTCTGGGCAATACAGTAACTACAGCAATCCACAAAATTAAGAAACCTCTACTGATCATTCCCGCCCATATAGAATATACCGGTATTCGAAAAATTCTTTTTGCCTATGACAATCACAAAAACATGACCTGGTCGGCAATGAATGATATTTATTTCTTCATCAATGAATTCAGTTCTGACATTGAAGTTTTTAATGTCGGTGAGAGTCTGGAGGATTTTACAGAGGTTATTAACGATATTGATCTGAATTCAGGGTATGATCTTGATGATATTAAATACAGCTTTAAAATGATTCAATCTGCAGAGATCATCAAAGCAATTGAGGAGGAAGTGAAACTCACGAATTCTGACCTACTCACCATGGTACCTCACAAATACAATCTTCTGGGATCTTTATTCCATCGAAGTAAAACAGCCGTTATGGCGTATAAAAATAAAATTCCTTTATTATCAATCCCCTTAAACGTAGATTAAGAATCAATAAAAATCTGTTAACATTTGAATGATCCTTTTTTGCCTTAAAGGCTAAATTTTACACTTAATCTTGTTTAACAGGACCGGAGACAAATTTCCGGTCCTATTTTTATGAGATTAGAGCACGCAAAGCCTGATAATAATTTTCTAATAACTCATGATTTGAGTTAAAAAATAAATAAGGTTCAATAAGTTCAAGTTCCATTAATTGAAATGTGTTGTCGATTAAAACGCCATCCACTCTGGCATAAAGTAGTGGCTGAGGTATGCTTTTTAAATATGCAGCTGCCTGCTCAATATGCAACGGGTCAGGACTTGGATAACTAATACTACCACCATGATAATGCTGCACTCTAAAATCTCCTTGTTTAGGTGTTTTTAGTGAGCAGTGGCTGTATTTCCCATTAAAAAACAAGAAAGACCATTCACCATTTTTAATTTCTTCCACGAATGGCTGAACCATATAATCCTGCTCTTGCAGAAGCTCGTCTATTTCTTTAGAACGCTCATCAACATTATCTCTGCTAATCGTTACGGTGTTTTGGGCTCCTGCACTTACACATGGTTTTACGACCAGTTTATCCGCATTAAAATGATCAAAAAAGGCAGCATCAAAATGACCTCCTTTTTCAATATATCCGGAAGGAATTACCGGAAGTCCTTTTTGATAAATATCTTTAAGATAATGCTTATTGCTATTCCATTTGATAATTTCTGCCGGGTTTAAAATCCTAACTCCCAATTTCTCCAGATTATCCAACCAATTCAAAAACTCATATAAATGGTTATGATAATCCCACGGAGATTTGATAATAACGAAATCATATCCAGCCCAATCGACATCTTTATCATTCCAGATTGTGGATGTGACGTTTAAACCTTTGTTAAATAAAAAATCTCTCAGTTCTGTATCTTCATCATTGATAACTCCCTTTGAAAATTTTTCTTCTTTTTGGGAACCTACTATTGTGATCTTCATGTTTTGTTTTTAAAAAAATTCTTACATAAAGATCTGAAAAGCCCATGAATCCCAAGAGACACAGATTTTTATATTTAAATGGATACAATTCAGAGGAAATACAATAGATCATCATTTCAAATCTAAAGAATTAGCATTACCCATATATTTAACAGAAGAGAAAATATTGTTAAGAAAAATAGCTCTTTTGGAAGACTATATTCTTTTTTATAAAGATAATTTACCCAAAAAGAGAATCCTAAAAACACCAGTCCCACAACGATTAAGAAAATAGTACGGACTATAAAAGCCGGAATAAATTCATCCTTAATGATTTCATCCCAGTTTTCTTTTGTTCCCACCCAATAGTTTGATATTGATATCAAACTCAGAAATCCAATTAGGTATATCGTAATCTTTAAAAAAATATAAATCTTATTTTTATTTGTGTATTCCACATGGGGTATATTTCATTAATTTCTATAAAACAGATGTTCTTTTTTACACCTCAAATTTACCATTTTATAGGAATGATAAAGGTTTATTATGTTGATAAAATTTTAATACATTTGTTATCAAACATATTCCCAATGAATTTTGAACAGGTCAATTTACATCTTGATGCATACAAGGAACACAATCAGATTCTGGATGCAGCGAAGTACCTGATTCATTCTTTTAATCTGGAGCACGAAAACTTTGCAGGTTTTGGCTTCAGGCAGGAGCTTTCACCTACTTCTATGCTTCTTACGGCAGAAGGGGAACTTGGAAAACCACAAATGGTGATGATCCCGAGAAATTTATTTGACTTTGATCTGAATCTTGTATTGAATATGATCGCCCACGAAATGCTTCATGTGCGACAAAAGGCCCCCGACCAAGTGATAGAAGATAAAAATGAAAGAGAATTTCAGGCGTATTACGAAATGCTTTTTCATAAAGTTTTCCCACAAATACCAGAGGTATCAGACTTTCATAAAAAATTCTTCGGCAATAAAGCACTGGAATATTATAAAAGAATGGGCGTAGATTCAGAACTACAACAAAAATATGAAGAACAGAAAACAGAAGTTGAACATTTAATTAACGTATTACCATGACGACAAAACCAGAAATCACCTGGGCAGACTTTGAGAAAATAGACATCCGATGTGGAACCATAATTTCCGTAAGCGATTTTGAGAAAGCAAGAAATCCTTCTTACCAACTGGAAATCGACTTTGGAGATCTGGGCGTCAGAAAATCATCTGCGCAGATTACATCATTGTACCAGAAAGAAGAATTGATCGGTAAACAAATTTTAGCAGTAGTTAATTTTCCTAAAAAACAGATTGCCAACTTTTTTAGTGAATGCCTTGTTTTAGGACTGTATGGAGATGATAAAAAGGATGTTACTCTTTTAGCTCCTTCATTACCTACAAAAAACGGAATGCAGGTAGGATAGCCCATAAAAAACACTCATGATACAGAACATACCATTAGAAAGAGTTTTATTTCTTGATATAGAGACTGTTCCACAGGCAGGATCCTGGGAAGAATTATCTGAAACAGACCAACACCTTTGGGATAAAAAAACAAGATTCCAGAGAAAGGAAGATGTTTCGGCAGCTGAGTTTTATGACAGAGCCGGTATTATGGCGGAGTTCGGAAAGATCATTTGCATCACCATCGGAATGGTCGAAAAGAATGATACCTTAAAAATTAAAAGCTTTTCCGGACATGATGAAAAGAAAATGCTTCAGGAATTTGGTGAAATCTTCAATAGTCCGAGGCTTTATAATGTCATTCTTTGTGCTCACAACGGAAAAGAATTTGACTTCCCCTGGATTGCGAGGAGATACCTTATCAATGGAATGCAGCCTCCTGCTCCATTTCAGATGTTTGGGAAAAAGCCATGGGAGATTCCTCATATAGATACTATGGAACTATGGAAATTTGGGGATTACAAGAGTTTTGTCTCCTTAGAGTTACTTGCTCATGTTTTTGGAATTCCTACTCCAAAAGATGATATCGATGGCTCAATGGTTTCATCAATTTACTACATAGAAAAAGACTTGCAGCGAATTGTTCACTATTGTGAAAAAGATGTCTTAACTTTGGCAAATATTTTCCGGCGCATGCGTCAGGAAGATTTGTTGAAAAGGAATATCAATCTAGATTAAAAAATGAAATTTACAGACGATCAAATTGCTGACATTGGTGAGGAAATCATCAGCGTACTGAAAACCGTATATGACCCTGAAATTCCGGTAGACATCTACGAATTAGGGCTGATTTATGATGTACAGATCTCCGATGATGCCGATGTAAAAATTATAATGACACTTACTACCCCTAACTGCCCTGTGGCTGAAACCCTTCCGCAAGAGGTAAAAGATAAGGTAGCAGAAGTAGATCATGTGAAAACTGTGGATTTAGAGCTTACTTTCGAACCAAGCTGGAATAAGGATATGATGAGTGAAGAAGCTAAGTTTGAATTAGGAATGCTTTAAGCAATCCCATAAAAATATAAAACCTCAGAGCTTTCTGAGGTTTTATATTTTTTACATATCTGTGGCAATTTCTTTTCCTTCTCTCCTGCTCCACTCACTCCATGAGCCTACATAAAGATTAGGAATAGAAAATCCTGCATAATTAAGTGCTAAAATAGTATGGCAAGCCGTCACCCCCGAACCGCAATGAATAATCAAATTTTGAGGGTTATTTTCTAATAGTCTCTCATATTTTTCTTTTAAAATATCAGGCTTCAAAAAATTTCCGTTTTCATCTAAATTTTCAGAGAAAGGAATATTAATCGCTCCCGGGATATGCCCTGCAACTAAATCAATAGGCTCAGATTCACCTTTATAGCGATACGCATCTCTTACATCAATTACAGTAGAAGAGCCATTTTTCAATTCATTTTCAACATTCTCAAGAGTTGAAACCGGAAGTGCCCAATTCTCCTTTTTAATCAGTGATGTCTTTTCAAAGATTTCTTCCCCTGAAGAAAAGTCAACGCCATTATTTTCTGCGATCTGCATGCCTCCATCCAAAACCTGAGCATTTTCAAATCCAAAAGCTTTCAGCATCCACCAGGCTCTTGCGGCAGCATTTGATCCGTTTTTGTCATCATACACAACAATATGGGACTTTTCTGATATCCCAAGATTTGAAAGAGTTTTCGAAAATTTTCCTACACTAGGAAGCGGGTGCCTGCCTCCAAAAGCTGCATTTTCTCCTATTTCAGCCAGATCTTTATCCAAATCAATGAATCTTGCTCCTTTGATATGCTTTTCAAGATAATTTTGTCTAGCATCTTTTCCTGTTCGCGCATCAAGAATGATAAGATTTTCTGTAGACAGTGTTTTTAATTCGGAAGAAGAAATAATTGGAGACATTATATTTTGTTTTTGGGTTGAATTTAATTGGGTTTTGGCTAAAGCCAATGAATTCCGGGTATAATAAAGCGGGCTTTGGCCTGCTTCTATCATTTTTTATTTCATTCAGACTCACATACTTCACAGAGAAAAATAGGCTTACGCTGTAAAATATGTGAGAGATTCTTTTACATATTTTTAAAAATGAAAAATATCTTTAGCCTTATTATATGAGCTTTCAAAGTGTAACAGGTTCAATTTATGATCTGCTTTTTCAACACTCATAAAGTTAATTACCTGCTCTGTGGGCATATTTCCAACAAGGTCATCTTTAGCCATTGGACATCCGCCGATTCCTTTGATGGCACTATCAAACCTTCTGCAACCTTGATCATACGCTGCTTTAAGTTTTGAATAAGAATCCTCGTAGCGGTTATGAAAGTGTCCTCCAAAGTTGATCTCAGGATATTTTGATGGAATTTTTTCAAATAAAAGAGCTATTGTTTCAGGTGTAGCCACTCCTGTTGTATCAGAAAGCAGGATATCTTTCACCCCAATATCTGAAAACCGTTGGGCCCACTGGTCTACATCTTCCCACTTCCACATTTCACCATAAGGGTTTCCAAAGGCCATGGAGAAATAAATATTCAATTGCTTTCCTTCACTTTTCACCAATTCAAGCATCTTGATAATTTCGTCAAAGGCCTCTTCCTGGCTTTTATTGGTATTTCTATGTTGAAAAGTTTCAGAAATAGAGAATGGGAATCCGATAATATCCACAGACTGATGCTTCAAAGCCTTTTCAGCTCCTCTATAATTTCCGATAATCGCAGAAACCTTTGTATTAGAGCGTGATTTATCAATGTTTTCAGCCACCTCATCAGAGTCAGCCATCTGTGGAATTGCTTTTGGAGAAACAAAACTCAGGCAATCCAATACGTCAAAACCAACATCCATTAAGGAGTTGATATAATCTATTTTTTTATCAGTAGGGATAAACTCTCCCCATCCCTGCATAGCATCTCTAGGACATTCGGTAAGAAACATTTTTACTTTTTGATTTTCTCAAATATAATAAAACTAAACTAGTTTATATAGGTTACTTACAAAGCTAGCACTATTTTGATTTTCAAATATTTAAATCTGATTTAAAATTTCAATAACTTATATTCAGTTGCAATTAACACATTCTGAACGTCAAATTTCCTAACTTTGTTAAAATTTATGATAAATCTGATGAGTACAATAGAATTCAACCCCTTGTGGAAAGAAAAATTACTGAACCGTTTTCTTAGTTATGTAAAAATATATTCAACCAGTGATGCAGAGAGTGAATCTACTCCTTCTACTGAGCGTCAGTGGGATATTGCCAATTATATTACGGAAGAACTGAAAACAATTGGTTTGGAAAATGTTTCAATTGATGAACACGGGTATATTATGGGCTATGTTCCCTCTAACCTGGAAAATGACGACAGGCCTACGATCGGGTTTATTTCGCATTATGATACCTCACCGGATTTTAGCGGAGAAAATGTAAAACCTCAGGTTTGGGAAAACTATGATGGAAGTGATCTTTTATTAAACCAAGCAACGGGGTTCACCTTATCACCTTCAAAGTTTGAAAGCTTAAAAAAATATATCGGGCAGACATTAATTACCACCGATGGAACCACCCTTCTTGGTGCTGACGATAAAGCCGGTTGTGCAGAAATTGTAACTGCAGCCGAGTATCTTATTGCTCATCCTGAAATTAAGCACGGAAGAATCGCTGTAGGATTTACTCCTGATGAAGAGATCGGAAGAGGTGCCCATAAATTTGATGTGGCAAAGTTCGGTGCTGAATGGGCTTATACGATGGACGGTGGAGAAGTGGGAGAATTGGAGTATGAAAACTTTAATGCTGCCGGAGCTGTGGTAAAAATCCACGGATTAAGTGTACACCCTGGCTATGCCTATGGAAAAATGGTCAATGCAGCACTTTTAGCCGCTGAATTTGCTCAAATGCTTCCTGCTAACGAAACCCCTGCAACAACAAAAGGCTTTGACGGATTCTACCATTTAATGGATATTACGGCTGATATTTCCGAAGCTAAACTTCAATATATCATCCGTGATCATGATGCTGATAAATTTGAAGCAAGAAAGAAATTTCTTGAAGGAAAAGTAGCAGAATTCAACCAAAAACATGGTGAAGGAACTGCTGAAGTGGAAATCAAAGAACAATACAGAAACATGAAACAGCAGTTTGAAGGTAAAATGCATATTGTAGACCTTGCTGCAAAAGCGATGACTGAAGCCGGTATCGAGCCTAAGATCAAAGCGATCAGAGGAGGAACAGACGGAGCTCAGTTATCCTATATGGGACTTCCTTGCCCAAATATCTTTGCAGGAGGAATTAACTTCCACGGACCATACGAGTATGTAGCGTTGGAAAGCATGGAAAAGGCTACAGGAGTAATCATTAATATTGTAAAAGCTTAATTATTATGAAGAAGTTCTTAGCATTAGTATTTATTTTAACTTTTGTTTTTGGGAATGCTCAGGTTTCTGAATTCCAAAGAGCAGACTCCCGTTATGAAAGAAAGAAAACGGCTTTGTACAACAAATATCCGAAGCCTAATGACTTAAGAACTAAGAAGGAGTGGCTTCTTACAGAAGATAAAATAAATGCTTATAAATCTGCTTTGGAGAAAATTTCATTGGAAGACAAGAAAATGATTGCAATGGATCCTCCTACAAAAGCAAAACTAACTAAAGATGCAGAATATGATCAAGGTAAAGCATCTTTTCAAAAGCTTTTATATGGAGCCGTTGATCTTGCTTTCTTAAATGTCTCTTCTGAGACTTATAAATCTACTCTAAACTTTATAATAGATTCTAAAGGAAATGCTCTTGATCCTCAGATAAAAGGAAATAATGATGATGTAAATGCATTCATTCAGGCCGCTTTTTATAGAATTAAAGATAAGGGTAAATGGAAACCTGCTGAGATTAATGGAAAACCGGTATCTTCTACAGTCTCCATCCCTCTGACCTTAAGTTTTAAAAAATAACATGAACGACCCGCTGTACTAGCGGGTTTTTCTTTGCCTGATTTTATAAGAACAATTCAAATCTCATTGAAAATCATTATGTTATTGATACTAATTTAATGTAATTCTTTTGCTGTCTTTAAATAATTCATTTAAATTAGATTTAAACTTAAAATCACTGTTTATGAAAATGAAATCTAACCCCTTCAAAATCAGCAGAAGCTTTTATCTTTTTATTCTTTTTTCTATTTTCTGCGTGTTTCTTTTAACGTCTTGTTCTCAGGATGATCCGGCGGATACTCCTGTTGAAAAACCGACAGAGTCGGCTTCTATGAAAACTTTAGGAAATCTGACTTTACAAAAAAATGTTATTATCCTGAATGATGAGTCGATTAATTCAATTTCAGCTCAACAGGCCGGAGAAATTACATTTAGCCGTACCAATCCCCAAACCGACAGTATTTCGGCAGGAACTGTTCTTGTAGGTACAAAGGTAGATGGTGATCAGGTGAGTACGATCCTTTCAAAAGTAACCTCCGTTTCAAAGGCAAATAACAGGTTTACAGTACAAACCTCGAGTGCAAAACTTGAAGAATTCATTTATAGCGGAACTTTAAGCGGAGTATATGATCCTTCGGATAAAGCGCCTGTAAGTATCAATGGGAAAATGGTTAATTACGTTCCTGTAGAAGGTATGGTTTCCAGAGAAATCAATAATAAGATCTTTTCCATTGAGGCAAAGAACCTTCAAAATCAGAAAATAGTTGAGCTGAACCGTTTTAATTTTGATAAAACCTTCTCATTTCCTTTATCATCAGCCGGTACATCCAGTGTGAATGTAAAAGGAGGCTTTACTCCAAAAATTGATTATAAAATATCCTTCTCATGGGGACATTTATCTGATTATTATGTCAATTTGATTATGGATGATATTAAACTTCAGAGCTCTGCCACTATCGTAGGGAGTTTAGGCTATACGCTAAGCACTACAGATTATCTGAATATTCCTATCGTTCCAATCGCTCTTGGTCCTACAGGATTAATTTTAAGCCCCACACTTTCTGCAGGTCCTTTTTTGGGAGTACAGGCAACAGGAAAAGTACAGGGACAAATTTTAGACCTTGAAGGAAAAGCGAACTTCCTGATAAGCACCTCCCCTGCACTGAATATCAATCTGCAGAAGAAATCAGATCCTGCGATTACAGGGCTGGAAGGAAATTTATCTGCAGAAGCAGGACTGGAAGCAAAAGGAGCTGTAGGACTGTTGTTTGTCACTGTTCCTATTGCCAATTCGGGGCTAAGAGGAAGAATTTCTGCTCTCCCATCCTTAGGATTAACATTTATCCCGGAAAGAAAAGGAGTCTTTTCTGTAAAAGGCAAAATTCAGGCGGATATGTTTTATGGTTTCGGAATCTCTCCTTTCAGATATGAAGGAACCATTCCTTTATTCAAAAAAGAATATACACTGTATCAAAAGGATTTCAGCTTTTAAGCCTGAAACTCTTAGAATTTATAAAGAAGTCACTTTTACAGTGACTTCTTTTGCTTAACAAAACACTTCACATATAATTCATTTACAATTATTTAAGACTATTTTATTATATTTACACAGGATGTACAATTCTAAACTATAACATTTAAAACCAGATTAAACTATGAAACAAATGAAAAAACTTTTGAGAAAGGATCTTTCAACGATTCTTGGAAACGGAATAGACAGCTGTCATATGGGAGGAGATTCCTATAATTGCCAGAGTGACTGCCAATGCGCCTGGGGAAAAGCCTGTGAAATGTATGAAGACGGAAGCCCTGGACAATGTATTGCTGTCGGAGGAGGCGGTAATCCTGGTGGTGGAACCGGAGGATGTACACCTCCTACTATTTGTGTGGAAGAGCCTTACTAATAAAAAATATTCATCGGAAGTATCATCACTTCCGATTTTTTTTTTCACTCAGAAACAGAGCTTTGTCAAAGCATCTGTGCCATTCATCAAATAAAATTTCACCTCATCGAAGGGAGTTGTTGTTTTGCATCAAATAATAGTATTTAATTTTATGAAACAACAATTTTTAGCAGCAAGTGCCTTTCTTTTATGCATGATCTGCTCCGTAAAAATTCATGCACAGCAAACTCCTTCTTTTCATATTGGGGTAAAGGGAGGGGCCAGTTTTACCAAAACCTCAACGGAGTCTTCTTCCTTGGAAGGGAAATACGGCTTCGGCTATCAGGCAGGAATTATGACCAGAATGGATATTGGGAGGCTGTATGTACAAGGAGAAGCTTTATTCAACAAAAGAAAAACATCTTACGATGCAAAAGATGGAAGCTCAGCAAAACTGACCTGGAATGCCATTGATATTCCTGTAGTAGTAGGTTATAAAGTGGTAAAAACGGATGATTTTAATCTGAGGGTATTTGCCGGTGGCGTCTACAGCTATGCTTTCAATAATAAGATCTCTACTTCACAGGCTTTTGCGGAAGGGTTTAAAAATTTTGACAAATCCAATATTGGGATTACAGGAGGTGTAGGGATAGATTATAAAAATTTCACGGTGGATCTGAGATATGAAAACGGTCTTTCAAATATCAGTAAGGAATTCAAGTCCAAGCCTCATAGTTTCAGCCTTGGGATAGGTTATTTCTTATTCTAAAAAACTTCAATTATCTTTACCGTAGAAACTGTGCCTGTGCAGTTTCTATTTTTTTATGAATTTACTCCTGTTTTTCTCATGACAAAATCTTTTCTTTTAAAAGAATATATTTTCACTTTTCTTTTCTGGTTTGTCTTTACCATTGTCCTATGGTGCAACTTTCAAACTTCGACTGAAAAATATCTGGCTATGATCCAGGCTGTAATTATTGGGGTCTGCTCCTTTACCTTTACTCATTTTTTAACCAATAGACTTTTACCAAAAGCATTGCGGGCAAAAAAAATGAAAAAGTTCCTGATTCAAACAACAATGGTTATTTTTATTTTGAGTTTAATTTTTGCCTTTATTTTTACTTATCTCGAAGAGTACCCCAAAAGCAACCTTCCCGAAAATTTTGCAGATCATTTGCCCTTTTTATGGAAGGGGTTCTATATGTCTTTACCTGCATCATTCCTGATTAATGGCTCAGCGTGTGGCATTAAATTTTATAAAGAGCATGGGAGAATAGAACGTGACCATATTCTTCTTCAGCAGGCACATTTGGAAAATCAACTGAAATTATTACAGGATCAGATTAATCCTCACTTGGTTTTCAATATTATGAATCACATTCATATCCTGATGAAAACAGATACCCAGCTTGCCTCCTTTCTCCTCATGAAGTTTTCAGATATTTTGAGATATCAGCTATATCATTGCAACCAGCCTTTGGTTCCTCTGGATAAGGAAATTGAATATCTTCAAAATCTGGTTGAAGTGGAAAAATTAAGATGGGGAAATGAACTGGATGTAAAGGCTGCCTGGAATATTCATAATAAAAAGGCCGATATTGCCCCTTTACTCCTGGTTCCTTTTATTGAAAATGCCTTTAAATATGTCTGTAGACTTCCGGGACACAAAGGATATGTGAAGATATCCTGTAAAGAAGAAAACGGAAAACTCTTCTTTTATGTTGAAAATTCATACTCTGATATGACTCTATATAAAAAGAAAGACGGAGCCGGAGGAATAGGACTTCAGAATGTAAAAAAACGCTTAAAACTACAATATCCCAATTCTCACCATTTGAAAATTGAATCAAATGATCTTGTTTATACCGTAACTTTAACCTTAGAATTATCCAAAGAAAATGAGCAGTAATACTATTCCTAAAATGAAATGCCTGATTGTAGATGACGAACCATTGGCAAGATTTCACCTTAAGGAACTGGCAGATCAGATTGATTTTTTGTCTGTGGAAGGAACCTGTGCTACTGCACTGGAAGCCGATTCAAAAGTAAAGGAAAGCGAAATAGATCTCCTTTTTCTGGATATTAATATGCCTTATCTGAGTGGTCTGGAGTTTCTCGAACAACTTGAAAATCCTCCTTTATGTATTCTCACCACCGCTTATTCTGAATATGCCCTCGAAGGATTCCGCTTACATGTGGCAGATTATCTTTTAAAACCTATTGCTTTTAATCGTTTTTATCAGGCTGTAAATAAGGCTCAGCAACAGTTCATTGTCAATGAAAAGCTAAAAAAGAATACTCTTCTGGACGATCCTTTTTTATATGTAAGACAATCTGATACTTTCATTAAGGTTTCATGGGTGGATATTCTATATATTGAAAGTATGCAGAATTATACGAAGCTTCATTTTAAAGATAAATCGCTGGTTATCCACCAAACCATGAAGGCAATAGAAGAATCGTTACCTTTTGAGCACTTTTTCAGAATTCATAAGTCTTTCTTAATCAATATTACTCATATTGACATGATTTCCGGAGGACGTCTGTTTATCAACAAAACAGAGCTTCCCATTTCCCGTACCCGAAAAGAAGAACTTCTTAACCAGGTCGTTTACAAAAAGCTGATAAGCAAATAAAAAATGGAGGTCAGAAATTAGAAAATTGATATTCATTTCACGACCTCCTTTACTTTCATTATGTGTTAAGGCAAATTCCAGCGGAGTGCTACCGCTACATACAATGTACTTGCAAAACGTGGATCGGCTATTTTTTTGTCTTTAAAAATACTTGAAATCTTCCTGTCACTCTCACTGAAGCTTCGTACTAAAGTCGTTCCTCCTGTAAGACGGAGAGCCAGCTTGTCATTCAATCTTATTTCCGGTCGTAATCCTGCTGTAATCTGTTGGTATCCCAGGAGTGTAGACTTCCCGTCCTTATTTCTTTCCACAGACATCCCGCTTAGATTGACAACTGCTTTTAAAGCAAATTTATCTGTGAATTGATATCCCGCTTCCATACCTTCCGGAAAGTTAATATTGAATTTAATTTTTCCATTTGTCTTCCAGTCAAAATAAATCCAAGGCAATACCATGGGAGCTCCAAATGCAGTGGTAAGAACCGGACCTCCTCCTAACGCGAGATTAGGGTTAAAATGTCTGATAAACAATATACCACCTTGCCCTAATACATCATTAAAGTCTATTTTCTCAAGGTCAGTATAGATCCCTACAGAAGCCGTCATCATCATACTCCATTTCTTTCCTAAGGGCCGCATATGTTGTATTCCGACTTGTGCATTCAGCATTTCATTAGGAAACAGCTGGTTCTCATAATTTCTGTGGGACATTTTCGCATAAGAACCTCCGAGCAACATGGACCAGGCACGAATTTTTCCGTTGGTATCTTTCTTTACTGACAGCGGAATCCTCAGATTAAGATCTACTCTTTTAAAATCACTTTTGGAATTGGTTTTTACGCTGTCTTCCGGACGGATATAGCTGGAAAACGGAACATATTCCGTTTTAAGCTCTGCGGATATTCCTGTCTGGGCATTGATCCAATATCCTAGCGGCAACAGACAGCAGGCAGCTGTCAGAAGGCTTCTCTTCATAATTTAAATTTTTATGCAAAGAGAGGCTATTGCCTGTTTTTTTCAAAAATTACTTGATTAAGTGTCCGAATAGTGTGACCAAAAGAAAAAGTAGCCGGATAAAATCAATTTTAAACTGATTTTAATAGAGAAAATAGGGAAAGCCGGAAGACATTTTTAATTAATAATACTTCCGGCTTTATCCTTTACAAGATTAAAAATAATTTCTTATTTTGAAATGGTCTATTTTAGGCTATTTTTTCCTGAACAACACCTTTTTTACTCTTCACAATACGATAGGCAAACCAAACAGCTACCAGCGCAATTCCGGCGCGTGCTACAACCATTGGAATAATAGAATCTGCCTCTAAAAGCCCCAACAAGCCAGATGCTATAAAAGTAACCATCAATTGCATAAATCCCAGTAATGCCGCAGCAGTTCCTCTTCCTTCCTTAAATGGAGACAGGGCATGAGCAGAGGTAATAGGAAATAAAATTCCTATAGCCAGTAATGACAGATACAGCATAGCAATTTCTAAGGCTACAGAAAGATTTCCTGCAGCAATCAAAATATGAAGCACACAAACAACAAATAGCATTATTGTAGCTGCAAAAAGGAGATTTGAATTGCTGATTCTTTTGATCAACCTTGGAGTGATATAAGCAGCAGTAATAAGAGCTAATGAATTAAAAGCAAATATAAAGCTGAAGACTCCGCTGGAGAAACCATGAATCTCCATAAATAAAAACGGGGCATTAGAAATATAGATAATTAATGAAGCAAATGCAATACTTCCGATCATAGTACTGTTGATGAAATCTCTATTGGAGATAATCATCTTCAGCTGGTCTTTTAATCCTTTTTCATCTATAGGTTGATCCGGAAGACTGATCCTTGTATTCGTTTCAGGAACATACTTATAGACCATAAAGAAGGTAATCAATCCCATAATACATAAAAATGCGAATGAACTGTTCCAACCCCAGTATTTAAGAAATACACTTCCTAGCAATGGGGCAACAATCGGTGCAATACCACTGATCTGAGATTGTTGAGAAAAGATAGTTACTGATTTTTGCTTATCATAAAGATCAATAATAATGGCTCTTCCTATCACAATACCTGCACTTCCTCCAAAGGCCTGCAGAAAACGCATCGCCCATAAAACATAAATATCTGAGGTAAAATAGATAGCGGTTGCTCCTATGATAAAAAGTAAAAGGCCGCAATACAACATAGGCTTACGTCCTTTTTTGTCTGATAAAGGTCCCCATAGCAGCTGACCGATGGCAAACCCGGCAAAGAATACTGAAATAGATATCTGTATGTGCCCGATATCTGTTTTAAAAATTTCGGCCATGCTTGGAAAAGCAGGGAGATAAAGATCTATACTTAATGACTCCAACGTGTTGAGTAGCGCTAAAATAAACACTACAATATTTAACTTCTTCATAAATAATTGTAAGCCTTCACAGGCGATTTTTCCGGGGACAAAATTGCTGCAAAAAGCAAAAACTTACAATAAAACAATTGGAGGATGAATAGCACAAACTGAGGATTTCCCTTTGCAATCTCCTCTGAATAGTAATTTTACAATAAAAAAACGGAACTTTTTGAAGATTAGCCTTTTGAGATCTTAAATTCTTCAGGGCTCTGCCCGGTATGTTTTTTGAAAAATCTTGAAAAATAGGAAGCATCACTAAATCCTAACTTAAAGCCCACTTCTTTTATAGTTAACGCTCCAAAGCTAAGTTCTCTTTTGGCTTCCAGCACCAAGCGTTGGGCCGTCATTTTTTTCACCGTTGTACCTCTGGATAAACGTACAATATCGTTAAGGTGATGGGTACTTATTTTAAGTTGATCAGCATAGAATCCGGTTTCTTTATGAAGGATATAATTTTTTTCAATCAAACCCACAAGCTCCTGAATCCGTTGACGGTCATTGAGCAAAGGTTCCTGAGGATTAATTTGTTCTGTAATGATAATACAAAATGCCTTCAAATATGTTTTTAAGAGCTCAGTCCTTGAGGCTCCTTTATACTCCTGCTCAATCAATGACATAATCGCAGTGCAGGTTTTCTCATTTTTGGGGTCTAAAGTAAAAGGAAGTACTCCTCCTGTGAGTACCCATTCAATATCACAGGCTTCATTGAAAATCTCCCGGCTTATTGCCATTGCATATCCGTCCTCTCCCTCTAATTTCATATTGAATGCCTGCCCGGGGGTAATGATACAGATTTGGTTATTCTCCACTTTATAGCTTTCAAAATCCAACTCCAAACGGCTGTTTTCATACACTTCTCTGAACCAGATAATTTCAAAAAAATTGTGCCGGTGAACATCATGAAAATTTTCAGGACCGGCAGCTCTCAAGGTACTCATCTGAAATTGCTCAGAAGTCAGATGATGGATTGGGATTTCTTTTTCGGGTGTACTCATCACTCTATTTTAAAATAATCAAGCTATAAACAAAAACCACAGCAAAAAAAGTGCTGCGGTTTTCTACAATATTCAAAATTAAATATAATTTATCCATTCTGATTTCCAAGGAAGGCATCCCAGCCTTGTGCAGTAAGAGCTACCAGCTGGTTAGATCCTCTTGCTACCATAAAGTTTCCTTCTTCATTTTCTACGGCATGTCCTATAATGGTAAAATCCGGATGGTTTTTAATTTTATCAAAATCATTGGGTGAAATAGTGAATAACAATTCATAATCTTCACCTCCACTTAATGCCGTCATAACCGGATTTAAGTTCATTTCATCTGCTGTTGAGATGGTAAGGTTATCCAATGGAATTTTCTCTTCGTATAATCTGAACCCTACTTTCGACTGGTCTGAAAGATGAAGGATTTCAGAAGCCAGACCATCAGAAATATCGATCATAGAAGTTGGTTTGATATCCAGTTCTTCTAAAATCTGTTTAACATCAGTTCTTGCCTCAGGTTTCAATTGTCTTTCAAGGATATAATCATAACCTTCCATTTCCGGCTGCATATTCGGATCCGCAAGATAAACGGCATGTTCTCTTTCCAACACCTGTAACCCCATATAAGCTCCTCCTAAATCTCCTGTTACCACAAGAAGATCATTTGCTTTTGCCCCACTTCTTTTTACGATATTTTCGTCATTCTCAATCCCTACGGCGGTAATACTCATCACCAATCCGGAATTTGAACTGGTTGTATCTCCTCCGATAAGGTCTACTTTATATCTTGCACATGCTGCCTGAATTCCGGAATAAATCTCTTCCAATGCTTCAACCGGAAAACGGTTTGACACTGCCAGAGAAACCAGAATTTGAGTAGGAGAAGCATTCATCGCTGCAATATCACTAAGGTTGACAACAACCGCTTTATATCCCAGGTGCTTTAAAGGCACATAGCCTAAATTAAAGTGTACTCCTTCTGCCAGAACATCTGTTGTAAGAATTACTTTTTTATTTTCAGGATTAATAACTGCCGCATCATCTCCAACTCCAAGCTCCGAAGACTCATTGGATAAGGGAAAATGTTCTGTCAGATGCTTAATCAAACCGAACTCTCCTAATTTTGAGATGGGCGTAAGCTCCTGTGATTTATCTTCAAACATAAATTTTATTTATAAATGATAAGCAACAAATGATAATTGACGCATCATGAATATAGGCTTCATTGATCCATCATCATTTGTTATTTACAGGTTAATTTCTGCCGGGTCAATATTGTGTGGGTGAAAAGGGAATTTTTTGAAATCTTCTCTCGACAGCACCACGGTTTCCGGGCTTTTATATTTATTCATTGCTTCCACTACATCATCCGGTGGAGTGGTCATTTTTCTTAGCATCATATCGATCCATACTCCTGTCGCTTCTGCCGTTGCACAGTGCTGCCCATCAGGAGTATAAAATTTATGTACAAAGCGATAAATAGAAGAATCTTCTGCGCATCCGTCTATTTCTACGCTTACTATCACAATCTGATCAGCATAGATTTCTTTAAAAAAAGAGTATCTCTCATGCAGAATTACCGGGCCGATTCCCCATCTGCTTAACTGAGTAACCCCCATTTTTTCTTTGGTCATAAAAGCCATTCTGGCTTGCGCACAATACTGTACATACGATGAATTGGCTAAATGCTTATTGGCATCAAGGTCGCTCCATCTCACTTCAAATTTATGGTAGAAAATCATACTGAAATCGTTTTTGGTATAATTAAAATTATAATCTCCAAAAATACTCAAATAAGATGGTTTATAAAAATTGTACTTTTGAAAAAATAATCTTCAGCATAGGATTGCATATACATGAAACAGATCATCATTATCGGAGGCGGAGCTGCAGGCTTTTTCTGTGCGTCCAACCTTGACGAAAAAAAATTTAATATTACGATTCTGGAACAGAATTCAGATGTCCTCCAAAAAGTAAAAATTTCCGGAGGCGGGCGTTGTAATGTCACGCACGCATGTTTTGACCCCAGAGAACTTGTTCAGTTCTATCCGCGAGGAAACAAGGAATTGTTAAGTGTTTTCACTAAATTCCAGCCGGGAGATACCATGGAATGGTTTGATAACCGTAATGTTCCGTTAAAAGTTGAAAATGACAACAGAACTTTTCCGGAAAGTAACTCTTCACAGACCATCATCAATACTTTTTTGAATGAAATTCAGAAGAAAAATGTTGTTGTAAATACAAAATGTACGGTAAAAGAAATTGAAAAATTGGATGAAAAATATCTTGTAAAAACCAATTCAGGAGATTTTGAGGCCGATTATATCGTGTATACAACCGGAAGCTCACCAAAATCTTTAAAAATTGTAGAAAATCTGGGTCACAAGATTATTGATCTGGTTCCTTCTCTTTTTACTTTCAATATTAAAGATGACCTGTTAAAAGATCTTCCGGGAACAAGCTTTGAAAATGCGGGTATTTCAATTCCGAAACTGAAAACCGATGAAAGTGGACCGCTCCTTATTACCCATTGGGGACTTTCGGGACCGGCTGTTCTGAAAATTTCTGCATGGGAAGCGATTAGTCTGGCTAAACTTAAATATAATTTTGAAATTGAGGTTAACTTCATTTCCATCCCCATAGATGAGGCTGAAGAAGTTTTCCAGGATTTCAAACAAAATAATCCTAAAAAAAGCATCGGGCAATCCAAAATCTTCGAAATTACCAATAGATTCTGGCAAAAAATACTTGAAATCTCAAAGATTGATCTCAATAAGCAGGTGGCCAATATTTCAGGAAAAGAAATGCAGAAGATTCTGGAAAACCTTTGTAACAAGAAGTTTCAGGTGACCGGAAAATCCACTTTTAAAGATGAATTTGTAACAGCCGGAGGCATTGATTTAAAGGAAATTAACTTTAAAAACATGTCTTCGAAATTACTTCCAAATTTTTATATTGCAGGTGAAGTTTTAAATATTGATGCGGTAACCGGAGGCTTCAATTTTCAGGCATGCTGGAGTGAAGGATGGCTCATTGCACAAGACTTGAATAATCTGTAAAATTTTATAAAAACTAATCCATGAAAAAACTGTTATTTCTTTTAATATCTCTGGGATTTACATTATGTTTTTCCCAAACGAAAGAAACGGAAGCTCCCCCCACACAAGACCATTCCAGAGAACATTTTATTCCGGAAGAGTATAAGCCTGCAGAATATCCGGGAGGGATAAGCGTATTTATGCAGGAGGTAGCCGGAAAAATAAAGACCAATAAAATTAAGGGAGTTAAAGGGAAAATAAAAGCGAATGCAAGATTTGCCATCAACGCTAAAGGAGAAATAGAAAAGGTTTTCGTAACAGGGGATCATGAAGAATTTAATAAGGAGATTGAAAAAGCTATTACCTCCATACGTAAGAAATGGAAACCGGAAGAATATAAAGGAACACCGGTTTTGAGTTGGTATAATCTACCTTTTACGATGGATTTTGATTAAAAATAATGTTATCGGCCAAAAGAAATACATCTATCTTTTTTAAAATCCTTCTCATTATAGGGTTTGGGTATTTCTTTTGGCTAATGTTGAAAATCACTCTGGAGTATATTCCTTTGGACGCCAATGTGAGTTTTTTAATGATCAAACAAACGGAAGTAGAACAAAGGGCGGAGTATCTCAGCTTCTTCTATACTCATGTTTATACCAGTATTTTTGTACTTCTTTCAGGATTTCTGTCCATCCTTCGGAAAGACTTTGGATGGAAAAACTTTCACAGAAATATGGGAAAAGTTTATATTTTTCTCATTCTGGTTCTCGCCGCACCATCAGGAATATATATGGGATTTTTTGCCAACGGAGGATTATTATCAAAAGCATCATTTGTTATTTTAGGCATTTTATGGTGGCTTTCCACTTTTAAAGCTTACCGGATGGCAAGACTAAAGAAATTTACAGAACATAAACAATGGATGTGGAGAAGTTTTGCCTTTACGCTCTCTGCCATTACATTACGGATGTGGAAAGTTATTATTGTATATTTATTCCACCCCAATCCTATGGATGTCTACCAAATCATCGCATGGCTGGGCTGGATTCCCAATATCCTTTTAATTGAATACTTAATTACAAAAAAACAACTATGAAAACCCTAAGCTATGCACTTATTTCTTTGCTTACCCTCTCTTTGGCAGGTTGTAAAAAGGAAGGCAAAACGAATGAATCCGGAAAAGATTCTTTAACGACAAAAAAAGATTCTGTAGTGATTCCGGAAGTTTATAAAGAGTATTATGGAATTTACACCGGTGAGTTTTCCGGAATGGAAAAGATGATTGACGATTCGGACGGTTCTGAATTTGAAGCCAACACCTATAAGAAAATCGCTTTAAAAATCAACAGAATTACCAAGGATAGTGTCTATGGTCAAAGTATTGTGAATGGAAATCAGCGCCCTTTCCGAGGCGTGTTTAATGAAACCTCCAAGTCTTTTGTACTGGACGAACCGGGCAATGATAAAACAGATGGCAGGTTTGAGGTAAAACTCAATGGAGACAGTTTAAGCGGAAAATGGAATGCTTATAATAAAACAGCTGTAAAAGCACCTCTAAAAATGCTCAAGTTAAGTAAGAAAGACTTTGTTTACAATCCCAATTTCATGTTGGATAAAGATTCTAATCTGGTAGACTGGTCTAATCCCAAAGACTTTGTAGAAAAATACACCGACTCCGAAACAGGAAAAACCGAAAGTTATACAACATCCAAAAATAGAGTTGCCTCTGAAGCCATCTTCAAGTTGAATGCCTCTAAACAAAAGCTGACAGAGAAAGATCTTAAAAATTTAAGGAAACTGGATCTTGAGATCATTAAAAACTCAGTGTTTGCAAGACATGGCTATTCTTTTAAAAAAGAAACGTACAGAAATTTCTTTGAACAGACAGACTGGTATATTCCTGTCTCAAATAACGTAGATAACGAACTTTCTCCTTTGGAAAAGGAAAATGTAGCTTTGTTAAATCGTTTTACTCAATATGCCGAAGATAAATATGATAGTTTTGGAAGATAAAATCCTTTAAGAAGCAAATCTCTAATTTTTAATAGCAATCCAACTTAACTATATAGCCTTCAATCCTTTTGAAGGCTTCATTTTTACTCCAACATACAGTAGCAGGCAACCTATAGCGTAACACAGAATATCAATCCAGGAAAAGGAATTTCCGATAACGATATACATCACGCTTCCCGGCTTGAACCCTAATTTTTCAGCAATATTAAAGTACTGGGCAAATTCTATCATGCAGGAGAAAATTAAAATACCAAGAATCAGTTTCTCGTTATTATTTACTTGTATAAAGCTCTTTATGAAAGTATAAAGAAGCATTACTACAATAACATCCCCAAGGTAGGCTCTTACAAAGAAAATATCTTTCAGCTTGGTAGCAATTAATACCTCAACAAGAAAAATAATAAGGGTTAAAACAAAATATTTTAAACTGAATTTTAGCTTCATATCAAAAGTTATGGCACAAAAAATCGGTATTTCAGGAACACCGATCTTAATGAGTATAGCAAATATATTATTTCTTTCCTTTTATAGTACAACCAATGGCAACCGTTTTTGTCATTTTCACCGGTTCTCCTTTAATTAATGCATTGACAGCATCCTGAACATAATATTCTGATACATCATTGGGGTTATCATAATTGTTGTCGATAGCTCCAATATATTTCACAATATTTTTACCATTTTCTTTCTGTAACACAAAGACATGAGGGGTCTTTGTAGCTCCATATTTCGGATATATTTTCTGTCCTTCATCTACTAAATACGGAAAGGTAAACCCTTTCTGTTTTGCCCGTTCAATCATTTGTTGATACCCATCTTCGGGTTGCACAATCGGATCATTGGGATTGATAGCAATGACTGGATACCCAAGGTTTTTGTATTTCTTGTCAAGTTCAATAATTCGGTCTTCATATTTCTTGGCGTACGGACAGTGATTACAGGTAAATATAACGATGAAGCCTTTTGCACTTTTAAAATCACTTAAGGAAACCATTTTGCCATCAACATTTTTAAGTTTAAAGTCAGTGGCCTCATCTCCTACTTCATAGCCTTTTGCCGATACACTCTCCTTTTGAGGTCTATTTTTATCCGCTGATGTAAAGCTTAATAGTCCAAAACCGATTAAAAATGCGGCCATTAAAATTTTCAAATTTTTCATAATAAAATAATGGTTTATTGTAGATTTTCAGTAATTGCTTTCCCCAGTTCCTCTTTGCTCATTTCTCCGTCATTGAACTTTATTTTTTGTCCGTTTTTATAAAATAGAGTGACCGGAATATTTCCATCCCAGTCTTTTTCAAATTTTGGGATCCAGGTATTCATCCTTTTTATATCATCCAGCAGAACAACCTCAGCGGTAAGGCTTTTACTTTTAATAAATTTCAAGACTTTTTCCTTATCCGCAAGCCTGTCTAATGAAACAAGAATCATTTTAAATTTTGAATCTCCTGCGTACTCATTATTGATTTCCATAAAATGAGGTAATTCCTTTATACAGGGTCCACAGGTGGTAGACCAAAAGTTGACCACGAGCAGCTGAGCTTTTTCTTGTTGAATCTTCTGCTCAAGTTTCTCATATTTCATGACAGGAACTTCTGTCTGTTGTGCTTTGTACAGGGTACAAAACAAAAATACAGCGGATATCTTTATCAAAGTCTTCATGCTCAAAATTAATAAATGCTTTCTTTCTTAATGAATATCAACCTGTTAAACTTTGTTAATAAATTCAATAATCACATTAATTTCTTTCACCAAATATTGATTTATTCGAAATAAAATGTAACTTAGCTTGCAATCAAATTAAAAATATCATGAAAAAATTAAACATTCAAAAAAGAAAATTAACGAAATCCGAATTAAAAGAAATCAATGGGGGTACCTCTCCTGCATGCTTCAGAGGATTCTGCATGGTACCCGGGTCAGATGACCTCTTCAGAGGTTTTGTAGGACAAGACGGATACTGCTGCTAGCCATCGCTCATTCAAAAGATAAAAACTAAATTAAAATTATATGAAAACATTAAACATTCAAAAAA
Source organism: uncultured Chryseobacterium sp. (assembly GCA_963518055.1). Lineage (GTDB taxonomy): Bacteria > Bacteroidota > Bacteroidia > Flavobacteriales > Weeksellaceae > Chryseobacterium. The sequence continues at coordinate 44,550 of CAUQIC010000011.1, read as the reverse complement.
GAAAACTGGCAAAATCAGAATTAAAAGAAATCAATGGCGGCGCTGTCCCTCTTTGTTTGAGAGGGTTCTGCATGCTTCCCGGATCTGATGAATTGGTACGAGGTCTTATTGGAAAAGACGGATACTGTTGTTAATCGACTCATTAAACTAAATAAAGCGATCATGAAAAAATCAGATACAGTTCAAAAGAAGTTATCCAAAAAAGAATTAAAAGCCATTACAGGGGGCCTTAAAGGGGCTATATGTGAAATGGAAGGTCTTTGTATTGTACGAGGAACCGATGAAATTCAGGTAGGTCTTCTTGATAAATTTGGATTCTGCTGCTAGTTAAATATTAAACCTTATAATCATATAATAATACCATGAAAAAATCAAACATTCAAAAAAGAACGCTTACAAAAAGTGAATTAAAAGAAATTAATGGAAGCGCACTTCCTTTATGTTTACGAGGCTTTTGCCAGGATCCTTCAACAGGGGAGCTGGTTCGAGGGCTGATTGACAGAGATGGATTTTGCTGCTAATTAAGGACGTCAACCAAAATACAAACTAAAATTACGTACTATGAAAAAATCAAACATTCAAACAAAAAAACTTACCAAAAAAGAAATGAAAGAAATCAGTGGTGCAAGACCTTTTTGCCCATTGGTGGTGAGCTGTTATGACCCGAATACAGGTCAGGAAATGTCTGGTGTGCATGGCATTCAGGATGGACCTTGCTGCTAGAGCATCAGTCAGAATTACATCAAGACGTATAACCTAATCAGAATTTATTATGAAAACCGCAAATATTCAAACAAGAAAGCTTAGTAAAAAAGAATTAAAAGAGATTAAGGGTGCAGGCCCTATTTGCCATATAGTAATAAGCTGTACTGATCGACGAACAGGTCAGGAACGCTCGGGTGTCCCAGGAATTCCGGATGACTTTTGCTGCTAATTTTGCAGAATAGATAAAAAAATGATTGGATTATCCTCCAATCATTTTTTTTATTGAGTTCAGCTTCATTAAAGCTTCAATCGGTGTCAATGTATTGATATCAATTTTAGTCAGTTCTTCACGGATATTCTCCAGAACAGGATCATCCAGCTGGAAAAAAGAAAGCTGCATATTTTCTTCAGTTACTCTTTTAATAGTCTCTGACGAGCTTCCTCCCTGGGTTCTGCTTGCCTCAAGCGTTTTAAGGATCTCGTTGGCTCTGCTTACTACTTTGGCCGGCATTCCTGCCAACTTTGCCACATGAATACCAAAACTGTGCTCACTTCCTCCGGGAACCAGCTTTCTTAGGAAAATAATATTTCCTTTATTCTCCTGAATAGAGACGTGGAAATTCTTTACCCTATCAAAATTCACAGTCATTTCATTCAACTCATGATAATGGGTTGCAAATAGTGTTTTGGCTTGTGTAGAATGATGATGAAGATATTCTGCAATAGCCCATGCAATAGAGACCCCATCATATGTAGAAGTTCCTCGTCCTATTTCATCCAATAAAATCAGACTTCGTTCCGAAATATTGTTCAAAATATTAGCTGCTTCATTCATTTCTACCATAAAAGTTGATTCTCCTGCCGAAATATTATCAGTAGCTCCCACCCTCGTAAAAATTTTGTCCAGCATTCCGATCTCCGCATGCTTTGCAGGTACAAAACTACCAATCTGAGCCAAAAGACAGACAATAGCCGTTTGACGTAAAATAGCAGATTTACCGGCCATGTTCGGCCCTGTAACCATGATAATTTGCTGTGAATCTTTATCCAGGAAAATATCATTAGGAATATACTTTTCTCCCAATGGAAGTGCATTTTCAATAATCGGGTGCCTTGCTTCTTTTAAATCAATAGCATATCCATCATTCAGAATCGGCTTTGTATAACTCTCAGAAACAGCCAGTTCAGACAATCCTGCAGCAACATCTAATTGAGCAATGATATTAGAGTTCCCTTGTATCTGATCAATATAAACCATTGCTTCAGCACATACATTTCTATACAAAGAAGATTCAAGAACACCAATTTTTTCTTCGGCTCCCAGAATCTGGCTTTCATATTCTTTTAATTCCTCTGTAATATACCGTTCGGCATTAACAAGCGTTTGCTTTCTTACCCAGTCATCCGGAACTTTATCTTTATGAGTATTCCTCACTTCAATATAATACCCGAAGACATTGTTAAAATCAATTTTAAGACTTGAAATTCCTGTTCTTTCAATTTCCCTCTGGCACATTTCATCCAGAAAGCCACGTCCTTTACTCTGAAGATTTCTCAATCGATCTAATTCTTCAGAAACGCCTACTTTAATAACATTTCCTTTAGCAATGCTTATAGGAAGCTCCTCATTCAAATGATTGTGTAAAAAGGTAATCAGTTCATCCAGATCAAACAAAGGATCAAGCCATGCCAGCACATCTGCATACGGATGAAGCAATGCTTTGATTTTATGAATATTAACTAAGCTTTGACGCAAATACCCCAACTCCTTAGGCGAAATTTTTTCTGCGGCTAGTTTCCCCATTAATCGATCCAGATCGGAGATTGATTTCAGCAGCTGGCGGATTTCATATTTCAGGCTGTCATTTTCGTTCAGGAAATCAATCAGGGATAATCTTCTGGAAATTTCCTCTACTGATTTTAACGGTAGGATTATTCTCCTTCTCAACAACCTTCCTCCCATTGGAGTAGCTGTTTTATCAATGATATCTAAAAGGGATTTTCCTTGTGGGTTACTTGGATATACAATCTCCAGATTCCTTAAAGTAAAATTATCCATCATCAGATAATCTTCCTGAGGAATAATCTGAAGTTTTGTAATATGTGAAAGCAGATTATGATGGGTATCTTCTACGAGATAGGCAAAAATTGCTCCCGCTGCTGTAATAGCTAAAGGTTGGTTTTCAACTCCAAACCCCTTTAAAGAATTGGTTTTAAAATGATTGGTTAATTTTTCGTAAGCAAAATTATATTGAAATGCCCAGTCTTCAAGTTTAAAGGCATTCTTATTTTTAATCTGTTCCGGAATTTGTGTACTTCTCTGGAATATAATTTCACTCGGATCAAAAGTATTGACGATGTGCAATAATTTTTCAAGATTCCCTTCACTTACTAAAAATTCTCCCGTAGAGATATCTACTAAGGCAATTCCATATTTCTCTTTCTCCTTATGAAGAGACAACAGGAAGTTATTCTTTTTTGAATTAAGTACCTGATCATTGAATGTTACTCCGGGGGTTACCAGTTCCGTCACCCCTCTTTTTACAATTCCTTTGACCATTTTCGGATCTTCAAGCTGATCACAGATAGCAACTCTCATTCCTGCTCTTACCAACTTAGGAAGGTAAGAATCTATTGAATGATGGGGAAATCCGGCAAGCTCCACGCTTCCTTCTCCATTGTTTCTTTTGGTAAGAACTATACCCAGGATCTGAGATGTTTTCACGGCATCCTGCCCAAAAGTTTCATAAAAATCCCCTACTCTGAAAAGTAAAAGTGCATCAGGGTATTTTCCCTTGATGGTATTGTACTGAGTCATTAATGGAGTTTCCTTCTTCGATTTTGCCATAGTAAAAAATGAGCCCCAAATTTAGAAAAATAAATTCAGGGTTACCGAATTGTTTCATGCTTTACTTTGACTCTCCTTTTTCGTATCGATAATTAATTGTAATTTCACCATAAAATACAACCCATGGAATTTCCTGTTTTAGAGACAGAAAGACTTATTTTAAGACAGCTTACCGTTGCCGATTCAGAGGATATTTTTGAGTATTTCTCTCAGGATCATGTGATGGAATATTACGATCTTGAAGCATTTAAAACGTTGGATGATGCCAGGAATATTATTGAATATTTCAACAGCGAATTTGAAAAAGGAAAGGGATTCCGCTGGGCACTGGAATTAAAATCAGAAAATAAAGTTATAGGTACCTGTGGGTATCACAACTGGTATCGTGAGCATTCCAGGGCAGAGATCGGATATGAGCTCAATCCTTTATTCTGGGGGCAGTCTTATATGAAAGAAGCTATCCTCCCGATTCTCACTTTCGGATTTGAAAGCATGGAATTACATCGCGTTGACGCTTTTATTGATCCTGCGAATATTTCCTCAGAAAAACTTTTATCTTCTCTAAACTTCCGTGAAGAAGGAACGATGAAAGATTATTTTTTTGAAAAAGGAAAATTTGTAGACGCTAAGCTTTTTGGATTAATAAACCAATAATGATAAGAGCAAGAAGTTGGAGGCTTCCTACATCATTATTTATAAAATTGAGAGGACATCCTTGTTTAAAAAACCAACACCGTATGTCCTATTTCTTCAAACCTCCCGTGCTCAGCCTATCTACCATTCAAATGCTTCTCCAATGCTTCCGAGCTCTTCTTATAAGCCCATTTCTGCTTGTAATCTACCCACTTAGATTTAAACATCTTGCGCATAATTTTGTCTGTATACCTCATGATAAAGACATGGTACAGCATATTAGCAAAAACATTAGGTTTATTGGGGAGCGCTCTTAACGACAGGGAGAACCCGGGCTCCAAATACCTGTTAAAATGCCAGAATGCCCCAGGAATAAAAAGAGCATCTCCGTGTTCCATAAAAATTTCATATCCTTTTGCATATTTCAGAGCCGGAAATTTTTCATAGTCCGGGTTTTCATAATCTACATCGTAAATGGTATGGACAGACAATGGGACTTTGTATAAAAAAGCAGACTGCTTCTGGTCAAATAGTAAAATTCTCTTTTTCCCTTCAAAGTGGATATGCATAAAATCGCCAAGATCTACATCGTAATGCATCAGAACGTGTGCCTCGCTTCCTCCAAAGAACAATGTTGGAAGTCTTTTAAAAAACTTTATACCCAAATCCGGATACGTAAAGTTTTTCAGGAGTTCAGGCAGCTTATCTGTAATGATATAAAAGAAAATCCGCAAATCTGAAGGCTTAGATTTTATGGTATCAATATATTCCTTCATTTTCATACGCGTTACCGGGGCATCGGAACTTTTAGCAGCATCGGCAGGTTTGTTATCATACAGCGGAACTTCCTGATCCCCTGCCTTTTCTTTAATATAAGCCAGATTCCATTGATCAAATGCCTCCCAGCGGCTTGCAAAGTTTTTAATTAAAAGAGGCTTTTGCTTCTTAAAATAATTTTTCTGAAAATCTTCTTTACTGATGTCATTGACAACATCTACGTTTTCGAGGATCATGTATTTTGTATTTAATGCGAAATAAAAATAGTGTTTTTTTAAAATCTATGAAAATTTTAAAAATGAAGGATAGGTCAAAGATGAAGAAATCTGACATTACTCAAAAAAATAAGCTAAAATCGAAATGCCCCCCTATAAGTGTGGCAAGACTCCTGTGACAATTTTTAGATTTTCTTTTTCTTCTTACAAAAACGCGAACATAAATTCCCCGTACCCAGTTCCCGTTTTTTCGAGATAGTCTTTTCTATAATAATCCATTGTATTTTTTCACCAAGTAACAACGCTCTCCAGAATAAGCTTTACCGTTTTACATAACCATAAGCTAAAGGAAAAAAATTATATTTGTAGTACTAAGTGAATTTATGAGAGTCTACAATACCAAACATTTCATTAAAATCCTTTTCAGCTTACACAAAAGTGATACGCTGAAAATTCTTTTTCCAAGTATGATTCTCATTGGATTGTATTCCTGGGGAATCCAATATCTGGAAGTAGAATACCTCCACCTTACCACCAAATCCGGAGTCAGTAATGTGGGAATGATTCATTCCTTATTGGGCTTTGTTCTTTCATTATTACTTGTTTTCAGAACAAATACCGCCTATGACAGATGGTGGGAAGGCAGAAAGCTTTGGGGCAAACTGGTTAACGATACCAGAAACTTTGCCATAAAAATAAATACCCTCCTTGAAGACAATCGACAGGACGCAGAACAGGTTTCAAGATATTTAAAATTCTTTCCTCATTTTTTAGCCAAACATCTTTCAAAAGAATCAACACGATTGGCTCTGGATGAAGACTATTCTGAGATTGAGAAATCATTACAAAACCATGGCCCAAGTGAGATCATTATTCTTTTGTCCCATAAACTGAACCAATTGAAAAAAGAAGGAAAAATCTCTGAAGTTGAAATGCTCTATTTAGACAATCAACTCTCTGGATTTCTGGATGTTTGTGGAGGTTGTGAAAGAATTAAAAACACACCAATCCCCTATTCTTATTCCTCATTTATTAAAAAGTTTATTATTCTCTATGTTTTTGCTCTTCCTATTGCTTATGTGATCACAATCGGTCTTTTTATGATTCCTCTTACCGTTTTTGTATATTATGTATTGATGAGCCTTGAGTTGATTGCTGAAGAGATTGAAGATCCTTTTAACAATGACGAAAATGATATTCCGATGGAGGCGATAGCCCAGAATATTGAGAAAAATGTACATCAGATTATGATCAGAAAATAAGCTTTAAAGCTCGATTTTTTTTAATCCTCCGTCATTTTTTTACTCTCATCCTTTCTTCTCATATCGTAAAACTCTTGAAAATAGAGATAACAGGTATTCTGAGCATGAGAATAAGTAAAGCCCAGTATCAATATGAAGAAGGTGAGTAATTTTTTAATAGTATATTTTTGACCCCATTATAAGTATTTTAGTATTTTTGAAATAAAATAATGATGAAATAATTCTTTCCTCTTATTTTTTTCTACTTCTACAATAGTATTCGCATGGAAACCATGCGGATTTAAAGAAGGATTACAAGAAGGATCTTGTAAAGAGTTCTATAACAGCGGGATTGCCACCGGAGCCTGGCGTCCGGAAAATTAGAACGTGAAACAGAATTAGTCAATGACAAACGTAACGGTAAAAGTGTTTATTACCGGGAAGACGGAAATTTAATCTCAACAAAATAAAACAATTGGTACAGAAATTAAAACTGGAAGAACTGAACAGAATCGATGTAGAAACATTCAAGAAGGTTGACAAGATTCCATTGGTTATCATTTTAGATAACATCAGAAGTATGCATAATGTAGGAGCGACATTCAGAACAGCAGACGCCTTTTTGATTGAAAAAATCATTCTTTGCGGAATTACGCCACAACCCCCTCATCGTGAAATTCATAAAGCGGCATTGGGAGCCACGGAAAGTGTAGAATGGTCTCACGAGACAGATACCAATATAGCTATTGCAGATTTGAAAAGCAGGAATTATGAGATCATTGGGATTGAACAAACAAATAACAGTCAGCTTATCACCGATTTCACCATTGATACATCAAAAAAGTATTCCCTTGTTTTAGGAAATGAAGTAGAAGGAATTAGTGATGAAGTATTACCTAATATTGATGTTTTTCTGGAAATTCCTCAATTGGGAACCAAACATTCTCTGAATGTAAGTGTATGTGGTGGAATTGTGATGTGGGAATTTGCAAAAGCCCTAAAATAAAAAAACTGCATATGTCGTTAGTAGACAGTGCAGTTTGAAATAAATCTAATAAAAAGTAAAAATGAAAGGCGACAAAGGTACTTTTTTTTTCTTTACAAACAAATTTTAGCCTCGCTTTTTTCGTTCAGGTTCAAAAAAAGTGAGGTTTTCAGAAAAAGTTTCATTTAATTTTTTATAAATTAGCACAATGTTTATTAAGGACTATATCTCAAAAGACTTCCCGTGTTTTAGCCTTTCTGATTCAATAGAGTCGGCAAGAAACACATTAGAAGATTTCGGGTATTCCCATGTTTTCATCAAAAAATCCCACCATTTTTATGGAGCTCTTGCCAAAGATTTCCTTTATGAGGAAGACGGAGGAACGTTAAAAGATCTGGAGCACCAGATCGAACGGTTTGCCATCCTGGAGGATAATAATATTATGGACAGCATCCGTCTGTTTCATACATTTAGCTCTAATATAATCCCGGTAATCAATAAAAATGAAAAATATCTTGGATACATTTCCTATGACGATATTTTTCAGGATTTATCCCGTTATCCGTTATTTTCAGAGGCGGGAGCTATTCTTACGATAGAAACGCCGGCAAGAAAGTATTCAATGACTGAGATTGCCAATATTATAGAAAGTAATAATTCAAAATTTTATGGGGGATTCATAAGTTTTATGTCCGACGAGGTGATCCATGTCACCATAAAAATCAGCAATGAAAACCTGGCCTCAATAGACTCTACTTTTGACCGATACGACTACAGAATTGTTGAAAAATACTATTCTGACGAAAAAACCGACCTGTTTAAGGATCGATTTGGTTTTTTCCAAAAATTTATAGAAATATAACAATGAAGGCAGCTATTTATTCTCAGAAAAAAGATCTTGATACTTTTTTATATCTAAGCAAGTTTATCTCTGAGCTCGAAAGCAGAGGGGTAAAATCTGTTTTGTATGATGAAATGGCTGAAGCTCTTCAATTTTCAAAAATCTTCGAAACTTTTAATTGCAAGCAGGATCTGATGGATAAAGAAGTGGATCTGTTCTTTACTTTTGGTGGGGACGGAACCATTGTCAACTCTTTAACATTTATTGAAGATCTTGAAATCCCCGTTGTAGGAGTAAACACCGGAAGACTTGGATTTTTGGCTTTCTTTACCAAAGAAGAAGCCTTCAAAGAGCTGGACTCTATCTTGAAAGGAGATGTAAAAACGAGTCGCCGTTCTGTGATTGAAGTTGTTTCTCCCAAACTAAAAGACTCTTTTCCATATGCTCTAAATGATGTTACTATCTCCAGAAAAGAGACAACATCCATGATTACGGTAGATTCTTACATTAATAATGAGTTTTTAAATGTATTCTGGGGAGATGGAGTTATTATTTCCACCCCGACAGGATCTACAGCTTACTCGTTAAGCTGTGGCGGACCTATTATTTCTCCCAATAACGAAAATTTTGTCATCACTCCTATCGCTCCTCACAATCTGAATGTGAGACCTTTAGTAGTAAACGACAAAGTAGAAATAAAATTCAGAGTGGAAAGCCGGGTACCTCAATACTCTCTTTCTTTAGACTCAAGATTAATACACATTGAAACAGATAAGGAAATCATCATTAAAAAAGCCTCTTTTCAGCTCCTTCTGGTACAGCCAAACAGTCTTAGTTTTTACGAAACCATTCGTCAGAAGCTGCTTTGGGGAAGAGACAAAAGAAATTAGCAATTCCCTAAAAATGATTACCTTTACCCGAAATTAAAACACCTAATAAATTTATAATAAAAAGTAAAACATGAGCAGAATTTTTCCGGCAGGAGTTGCCACAGGTCAGTTAGTTACTGATATCTTTCAGTATGCTAAAGAAAACAAATTTGCATTACCTGCAGTAAACGTAATTGGATCTAGCAACATCAACGCTACGATGGAAACTGCAGCAAAATTAAATTCCCCTGTCATCATCCAGTTTTCAAATGGTGGAGCTATTTTCAACGCAGGAAAAGGATTAAGCAATGACGGACAAAAAGCTGCTATCTTAGGAGCAATTGCAGGAGCAAAACATATTCATACTCTTGCTGAGGCTTATGGAGCAACAGTAATTCTACACACAGACCACTGTGCAAAAAAATTACTTCCTTGGATTGACGGATTAATGGATGCTAACGAAGAATTCTTCAAGCAGACAGGAAAATCTCTTTACTCTTCTCACATGTTAGACCTTTCTGAAGAGCCTTTAGAAGAGAATCTTGAAATTTCAGCTAAATATTTTGAGAGAATGGCTAAGCTTAAGATGACTCTTGAAGTAGAAATCGGTGTTACCGGTGGTGAAGAAGACGGTGTTGACAATTCAGACGTTGATAACTCTAAATTATATACTCAACCGGAAGATGTAGCGTATACTTATGAAAAATTAAAAGCTATTTCTGAAAACTTTACCATTGCTGCTGCATTCGGTAACGTACACGGAGTTTACAAGCCAGGAAACGTAGTTCTTACCCCAAAAATCCTTGACAATTCTCAGAAATATGTTCAGGAAAAATTCGGAACTGCTCCTAAGCCTGTTAACTTTGTATTCCATGGAGGATCAGGATCTACTTTAGAAGAGATCAGAGAAGCGATCGACTATGGAGTCATCAAAATGAATATCGACACTGACCTTCAGTTTGCTTATACAGAAGGTGTTAGAGATTATATGGTAAACAACATCGATTATTTAAGAGCTCAAATCGGTAACCCTGAAGGAGAAGAAAAGCCTAACAAGAAATTCTACGATCCAAGAGTTTGGGTAAGAAAAGGTGAGGAAACTTTCTCTTCAAGATTGGTGAAAGCATTTGAGGACTTAAACAACGTAAATACTTTAAAATAAGAACTGTACATTTGTATCAATGTAAAAAGTATTCCTGAGAATGCATTTACATTGGTACATTTTACATTTATACATTAATACAAGCAAAAATGGCATTCGACTGGTTTAAAAGAAAAGCAAAAAACATTACCACCTCTACTGATGAAAAAAAGGACGTTCCCAAAGGCCTATGGCATCAGACTCCATCAGGGAAGGTTGTGGAACATGATGAATTAAAGAGAAATAACTATGTTTCTCCTGAAGACGGATTTCATGTAAGAATAGGAAGTGCGGAATTTTTTGACATCCTTTTTGACGGCGGTAAATTCACCGAACTGGATGCCAATGTTGAAAGTATTGACATCTTAAATTTCAAAGATACAAAGCCTTATAAAGACCGTTTAAAAGAAGTAAAAGCTAAAACAAAGCTTACGGACTCTATCAGAAATGCAGTAGGAACTGTAAAAGGAACTGAAATGGTAGTTTCTTGTATGGATTTTGCTTTTATCGGAGGATCTTTAGGTTCTGTAATGGGAGAAAAGATCAGAAGAGCTGTAGACTATTGTATCAAGCACAAACTTCCGTATATGATTATCTGTCAGTCCGGAGGAGCAAGGATGCAGGAAGCTACTTATTCTTTGATGCAATTAGCAAAAGTGCAGGCTAAACTGGCCCAGCTTTCAGAAGCAGGTCTTTTATACATCGCTTATCTTTGTGATCCTACTTTTGGAGGAATCACAGCATCTTTTGCGATGACTGCAGACATCATTATGGCTGAGCCAAAAGCTCTGATCGGTTTCGCAGGACCAAGAGTAATCCGTGAAACCATCGGTAGAGATTTACCGGAAGGATTCCAGACATCAGAATTCTTACAGGAAAAAGGATTTGTAGATTTCATTGTAAAAAGAACTGAAATTCAAGATGTTGTTGCTAAAACCGTTAATTTATTAGCTGTAAAAGCATAACACCTGTAACAAAAACAATACAATCTCTCTCTAATTAGGGAGAGATTTTTATTTATGAGGACTTTTAAGATATTTTTCAATACCATCCGGAGTATGAGTTTTAAAAAGATTATCCGTCTTTTATCACTCCTTCTTCCCCATCCTCTTTTTGCTTTGCTAAGCTTTCATGCGACCGTTAAAGCATATACTATTGCTCAGAAAAAATTCCCCGAAACAGCGTCTAATAACGGAATTGGGAATGCTTTCAGACATGCTTTGTGGTGCTGTTTTATCATGATGTACTGCTGCAAAGTTTCTTCCCCGGAAAAAGCATTGGATTTCTGTAAAAGAATGACAGACTTGCATGAAGAGTTGTTTCCCAACAAACCTTTGGAAACCAAGATGGATCTTCACAACAATAAATTCGGAATGGATTATTTTATGGAATTACTCCCTGGAATTCACCGTCAATTCTTCGAAAAAAGTTTTTTTGTAGAAGGATTAGCAAAGAAAATGAATGATGCCAGAGTTTTAAAAAACTTAGATGATAATTTTGAAGGACATCTTGTTTATCTGGAAGAGTAATTTTTAATTTTAAACGCCAGAAATACGCAAAGAAGTGATAAAACTTCATGATTATTTTTTGATTGCAAAGGCATTTCATTCAGCAAGGAACTCTCATCTGTGTACCCGGGTAAGTGCTAATGCCGCGGCGAAAGAAAAATTTACATCATCCTATAAAAACACTTGCTAATATTGCGTTAAAATACATGATTTTCAAAAACTTGAGACTATTGTCAACAAAATTCTTCTCACTTCTCAAAAACTTAAGTGTTTAATTCTTTTGTACCTTTTGTGGTTTAAAGTATTTTTGATAAGTTTAAACAATTAAATCAATCAGATGGTTCTCAGCAGAATTTGGTCGGCATTTATTATCATTGCCATTGCCATTGCCAGTATAAAATATATTTCATCAAGCAACTACAAAGCCATCTTCAATGATATGGTGGTAGGAAAAGGAGGTGATACCGTGCAGATTGCAACACAACCTATAGCCTCTCTATCCCCTGTTATAAAGGACAGTTTGATGAAAAAAACAGATTTTATAGAAGGTAGAATCCACTATAAAACCACAGACTCTTTAAAGCAGAATGTAAAAGTTTACCGTGTTCAGGAATCCGACGGAGTCATTGGTACTTCAGAAACGGCTGTAAAAATATGCCTTGGGCTGATCGGAATCATGACCCTGTTTATGGGATTCATGAGTATTGCGGAAAAAGCTGGAGGTATCAATCTTTTAAGTCGCTTTATTCAGCCTTTTTTCTCAAAACTTTTTCCTGACATTCCTAAAAATCATCCGGCTTTCGGGCATATGCTGATGAATTTCAGTGCCAATCTTTTAGGACTGGATAATGCTGCAACTCCCTTTGGTTTAAAAGCCATGGAAAGTCTCCAGACTTTAAACCCCAATAAAGATACAGCCAGCAATTCACAAATCATGTTTCTCTGCCTTCATGCGGGCGGAATGACTTTGATTCCCGTGTCTATCATTGCCATCAGAGCTTCAATGGGTTCAAAAACACCTACTGATATATTCCTTCCCTGTATGATTGCTACCTTTACCGCAACGTTGGCTGCAATGATTATTGTTTCATTATATCAGAAAATCAATCTCCTTCGTCCGGTAGTGATTGCATATGTAGGGGGAATTTCAGCCATTATTGCTTTACTAGTGGTTTATCTGGTACAGCTAAGTAAGGATGAGCTGGATGATTTCAGCAAAGTATTAAGTAATGGACTTATCCTATTTATTTTCCTTGCCATTGTCCTTGGAGCTGTATATAAAAAGATCAACGTTTTTGACGCTTTTATTGAAGGGGCAAAAGAAGGATTCACCACCTGTGTTAAGATTATCCCTTACCTTGTAGGAATGTTGATTGCAATTTCACTATTAAGAACATCAGGTGTTTTTGATGTTATTATTGATGGCATGAAATGGGTGGCCCATATAGCCAACCTGGATTCCAGATTTGTTGATGGCCTTCCTACTGCTTTAATTAAACCTTTATCCGGTTCGGGTGCCAGAGGAATGATGGTGGATACCATGGCAACATTTGGAGCTGATAGTTTTCAGGGAAAATTGGCAGCGGTTCTTCAGGGAAGTTCAGACACCACATTTTACGTGATTGCGGTCTATTTTGGAGCTGTAGCTGTTAAGAATACAAGATATGCCGTAATTGCCATGCTTTTGGCGGATTTAGTGGGGGTCATTACTTCTATTGCACTTGCATACTTGTTTTTTGCTTGATAAAATAGCCTGCCAACTTATTACAGTGCGCAACAGATAATATTAGAAGAGGAAATTTACAAGGAGTCTTTATTAAATTCCTTATTTATTCCTACACAAACAAAGCTATCTCCTGAAATATAATCAGATTAAAAAAAGTTCGCCCGATATAAACTTCTTAAGAGGATAAATAAATAACATTATAAAATACTTCCGTTTAAATCTAGCGTAAATAACCGATAACTAGCGATAAAATCAATCATTATGATCACAGATAAAGAATTTACTTTAAGACTCATCCGTCAGTTAACTCAGGCCTTAGAAAAACTTATTTTAGATAAACCTGAAGAGAGTTTAATGCAAAAGGAGCTGGATTTTGATACTTTGATGAGAGACATTTTCAAGATGAGTTTCACTGAGATATCTTCCAAAACCAAAGAAGAAATCATTGCAATAGTCAACGAGAGGCAGGAAAGAGATCATAAAGATTATTATGAAATGCTTGGAAATCTTTTCTATTTTAAGAGCAGAGAAGGTCAGGATAAAGACTTCCAGGATAAAGCGAAAACATTTTATGAGCTATACCTTCAGACCAGCGGAATTTTCGCCCTACCAATCATCAACAGAATTAATGAATTAAAAAAAGCACTTGAATAAAGTGCTTTTGTATTTTTAGAATGTAATTTTATAGCTTCCGGTTGAGGATGTATTGGCTTTTTCAGCTTTTACATATTTCTTCACCCAGGCTACTGATGTAGAAGATACACAAGGATCTGAAATTCCTCCTGATCTTCTTGCAGAAACCACATTGCCAGCTTTGTCTACTGTATAGGCAATCGTAATAGATCCACTTACTGTACAACTGTGAGAGGGCTGTGCTCCTCCTCTCCCCATTGTTCCGGGAATATATCCTACCAATTTTCTGTCGATTCCTACTTTACTGTCTCCGTTTCCATCGCCTCCTAAGGGATCTCCAGCATTTCCAATACCATCACCGGTTCCCTGGCTTCCGGCTTTTGTTCCTCTTCCTTTGATCAGATTTCCAATGGCAGCATTTCCTTTTCCGTCACCATTTCCCGTCTTTGAGTTTGCTGTGGCTGTTCCCGATTTTTTGGTATTTTTAGCAGCACTCGTACTGGTTGCTTCTTTTTTCTCCGCTTTTTTGGATTCTTCTTTTTTAGGAACCGTATTTTTTGAACTGTTTCCTGTGATGATCTTTTCCTTGGCTTCTACCTTTTTAGGTTCAGGGGCAGGCTCAGGTTTTACGACCGTCTTGGTTTCAGGAACCGGTGTCTCTGCAGGTTCCGGAGCTACTTCTTCAGTAGCTGCTGCCAGACTTCCGGGTTGATCAGCAGGTTCCTCAATCCCTTTTCCGTTTCGGTTATCTCCGAAATTGACAAGCATGGTAGTGATCACTTCAGGATCTTTGTCCAGCTCAGGTTTTAGTTTATATAAAAAAACAAAAAGCAAAATGGCAGCCCAGATAAGAATAGAAAGTAATGCACTTTTTATTCTATCCTTATTTTCTTCATTTTTATTTGCTGTATAGCTTCTCATCTTCTGTAATGCTTCTTTCCTTATTTATCTTTAACCGTTGCAATAGCAATGTTAAATTTATTTTTTTCAGCAATTTCCATCACAAAAACAACATCTTTATGAAGCGTGTTTTCATCCGCTCTAATGGTAAATGATTTATTGGTCTGGCTGGCCAGCTTATTAACTATAATCTGCTCAAGCTCTCCTTTATTTACCGGATTATCATCTACAAAAAATGATCCATCGGGTTTAATACTTACCGTCAGAGGATTAGGAATATTATCTTCTGTGGTTCCGGCTTTTGGGAGATTCACCTCTATAGCACTTTGGTTAGCAGCAGAAGACGTTATCATAAAGAAGATCAGCATCAACAGGATAACGTCTGTCATCGCTGCTAAACTAAATTCCGGATTTGCTTTATTTCTTCTCTGAATTTTCATCTGTTTATTTTAATATTTTTAAGGGTCAGATGGAATCGACCAGTTAGCCTTTTAAAAAAACTTTTCTGATAACGATTTCATAAGAAAGATTTATAAAGGTTTGTTGATAAGGTCTAAAAATTCTCCTGACATATTCTGAGCTTTTAATACAAACTTATCAATTCTCGTCAAAAGAATATTGTAACAGAAGTTTGCAGGAATAGCTACGGCTAAACCTACTGCTGTTTGTCCTAAAGCGGTATAAATACCCTCTGAAAGAGTTTTTGGGGAAAAAGATCCTGTGGCATGGGACAAATTAAAGAAAGCAATAATCATCCCGATTACCGTTCCTAAAAGTCCTAACATGGGAGCAATACTTGGTACTACCGCCAAAAGATTCAGGTTTTTCTCCATATTGGCCACTTCTACTTGTGCCTGAGATTCCATAGCACTTACAATATCGGAAACAGGACGTCCTAATCTGGAGATCCCTTTTTCAAGGATTCTTCCTTCCGGTGAATTCTGGGTTTTACAGTAATCACTGGCAGCTTCTATCTTTCCTGCTTTGATAAAATCTTCAATATTGTTCATAAAATTGGAATCGGTCTTTGAAGTCAGTCTTTTAATAAAGAAAAATCTTTCAAAAAACAGGTATAAAGAAAATACCCCCAAAAGGAGAACGGTCACCATCACTATTTTAGCGAAGGCCCCTCCATGGAACATAATTTTCCAAAATGAAAACTCTAAATCGTCTGTGGCAACTGCAGGTGTAGTGATTTGTGCAAATAAAATCTGAGAAAGTTCCGTTAACAGCATTAATGTGAATTTTTATAAAAGTTTCAACGACAAATGTAGTAGAATATTATTAATTGATGTCTTAAAAATTGCTTAAAAACAACTTAAAATTTGTTATAGTTGGTAAATAGCAAATTTCTTTCCAAAAAAATTTGAAAAGAAATTGAGTATAAAAAGGCAGAAGACCCTGATTAATCTTCGTCTACCTCAATATCGTCCTGCCCGAATTCACATTTTAATCTAAAAGGAATAGGTGTATCAGATCCCGTATAGAAATCATCAATGGTTCCTTTCCAGATGACCTGAAGCTCCCCTTCTTCATTTCTTTCAAAAAGAAGCTCATTGTCATAGACATAGGCCTCTTCGTCGTCGAAAAGGTCCACCTCTGTGTAGGTTTCTTCGTCAGAATCATTGATTTTGATAGTTTTTCCTTCTATTTCCGTCGACTCGATAGGGAAATCGAAAACTTCGAGTGAAAGCTGCGGAAAGTTGTACTGTAATGAATCATCATCTACGTGATCCAAGCCGTCATCCGTTATAATTTCGAGCTCTAAAAAGTGTTGCTGATTGCTGTAAACGGCTTTACAATAAGTATTTCTGATATTGTATTTTAGCGTTTCCTCCGGATGGTAAATTTTTAAAATCCCTTTCATTTTTTCTTAAAAAAAGAACTGTAATAATATGATTGTTAAACGTTTTAGACAAAGATAAAAAATTGATTTAAAGTTAAAAGGATTTTGAAAATTATTTTTTTAAAATCCAGTCATATGTTTAGTCCTGATGTCCCAATAATACTTACTTTTGCTTCATAAAGATTCTGAAAATGAAAAATATTCTGTCAAAAAGTATTTTAGGAATAGGGTTTATGCTTGCTCTTGCCTCGTGTAAGAAGTCGGATTCACCTCTTACCAAAGTGACTCCCTCTAATCTGGACTCTATTGCATCCAATTATTATGAGCAGTATCTTAAGTTGTATCCCTTAGATGCTACATCACAGGGAGACCCAAGATATAATGACCAGCTTCCCATCAATATTGACAAAGATTTCATCTCAGGAGAAGTTGCTTTTTATAATTCGGTGCAAAAACAGCTGGAACATGTTGATTACAAAACACTTTCCGATGAGGATAAAGTTGTATATGATGTGCTGGATTACACCTTAAAAGATAAAATTGAAGCCTATGCTTATCATCCGGAATATATTCCTTTTACCCAATTTGGGGGTCTTCCTTTAACTTTTCCTCTTTATGGAAGCGGACAAGGAAGTCAGCCTTTCAAAACTGAAAAAGATTATAGTGATTGGTTGAAAAGAATGGAAAAATTTCCGGAATGGATGGAGGCTGCTTCAGAAAACTTCCGTGAAGGGATCAACAATAAAATCGTTCTACCTAAGAAACTGGTTATCAAAATGATTCCTCAGATGAAAGCTGAAGAAATCATCACTCCGGATATGGAAAAAAACATTTTCTACGGACCTGTTAAAAACTTTCCAAAAAATTTCACTCAAGCTCAAAAAGACAAATTTTCAGGACTTTATAAGGATGCGATTACCAAAAAGATAATTCCTGCCTACACAAAAATGGCTACATTTCTTGAAAAAGAATATTTACCGAAAGGCAGAGACACCGACGGGTATAACAGCCTTCCTAATGGAAAAGAAATCTATGGATATTACGTGAAAAGCTGGACTACCACCAAGAAATCCCCTGATGAGATCAATAAGATCGGTCAACAACAGGTAGCAATGCTTCGCTCGGAAATGGAAAAAGTAAAGCAGCAAGTGGGCTTCACGGGGACACTTGAAGAGTTTATCACTTTTGTAAAAACCGATCCTAAAGCAATGCCTTATAAAACGTCTAAGGATGTTTTAAATGGGTTCAACAGCATTTTGGCAAAGATCACTCCAAAGTTGAAAACAATGTTTAATGTTACCCCAACAACAAAATTTGAGATCAGACAGACGGAGAAATTCCGCGAAGCAAGTGCCAGTGCAGAATATATTCCGGGAACTCCGGACGGGAAAAGACCGGGAATATTTTATGTTCCGCTTCCCGATCCTACCAAATTTAATGTAACTTCAGGAATGGAATCTCTTTTCCTTCATGAAGCGATTCCGGGACATCATTATCAGGTCTCTTTACAACAGGAAAACACAAAACTTCCAAAGTTTATGAGATTCGGTTGGTTTGGAGCTTATGGAGAGGGATGGGCACATTATTGTGAAACTTTAGGCCCTGAATTTGGATTGTATACTGATCCATATCAAAAAATGGGGTATTTAAGCGATCAGATGTTAAGAGCCGTACGACTGGTAGTAGACACAGGTATACACACCGGAAAGATGAGCAGAGAAGAAGCAATTAAATATTTCCTGAGCAATATTTCTTATGATGAAGGGGCTGCAGTAGCAGAAGTGGAAAGATATATGGCTATGCCGGGGCAGGCTTTAGGATATAAAATAGGATCTTTAAGAATCCGTGAATTGAGAGAAAAGTATCAGAAAGATCTTGGCAACAAGTTTAATCTGGCAAGCTTCCATGATGAAGTATTAAGCCAGGGATGTCTGCCTTTGGATGTTCTGAACAGAAAAATGGAGCTTTGGGCTAAAAAACAAAAATAATTAATAAAGAAGGCATTGGATAAAGATCAATGCCTTTTTTATTATCCCTCATACTTAGAAATTAATAAAAAGTATTTAAAAACAAAAGCCGATATGATCACAGAAAGTCTAAGATCTCTCTACAGCAGAGATCTAAACAAATTAAAAACAGAAATTGAAGCCTATCAAAATGAGGAAAACCTTTGGATAATAGATAAGAACATCTCTAATTCTGCAGGAAATCTATGCCTTCATTTGGTGGGAAACCTTAATCATTTTATAGGAGCCCAGATTGGAAATACCGACTATATTAGAGATCGAGATCTGGAATTTTCATTAAAAAATGTTCCAAGAGCTGAACTTATAGAAAAAATTGAGGCCACTGAACTTATGGTAAATACTGTTCTCAGCCAATTATCCGAAGAGGATGTAAAGAAAGAGTACCCCCTTGAAGCTTTAGGGTATAAAATGACCACAGATTATTTTCTAATTCACCTGATTGCCCATCTGGATTATCACCTGGGTCAGATTAATTATCATAGAAGATTACTTGACTTTTAATTTAACAATCCTCAAAAACCAATAGATTTAAATTGTAAAAGTCCTTTCTCTGAAGAAAGGACTTTTGATTTTATATCAATGGAATGGATTATTTCTCAAACATCATTTTCGTAATAAAGTCCTTCTCCCCTTTTCCTCTTGCCGGAGAATATTCTCTGCCATAGAAAATGATTTGAAGGTGAAGTTTATTCCATACTTCTTCCGGGAATATTTTCTTGGCATCACGTTCGGTTTCCACCACATTTTTGCCGGACGTTAGTTTCCATTGCGTCATCAGACGATGAATATGAGTATCTACCGGAAAAGCCTGAAATCCAAAACCCTGGCTCATCACCACAGACGCAGTCTTATGTCCTACTCCAGGAAGAGCCTCTAATTCTTCATACGTCTGAGGAACCACTCCGTTATGTCTTTCCAGTAAAAGTTCAGCCATTCCTTTCAGGTTTTTAGCCTTGGTATTGGACAAACCTATTTCTTTAATCAATTCTTTGATTTGAAATACTTCAAGTTTAGCCATCCTTTGCGGAGTTCCCGCAACAGCAAAAAGATCAGGTGTCACTTGATTCACCTTTTTATCTGTCGTCTGTGCCGAAAGAGCTACAGCAACCATCAAGGTATAAGGATCAGTGTGGTCCAACGGGACAGGCGTTGTAGGATATAATTTATCCAGTTCTTGCTGAACGAGTTCAGCTCTTTGCTTTTTTGTCATTTTACCCTTAAATTTGAACAAAATTAAAATATTATGCTGAAAGTTGGAGACAAATTACCAGAATTTGAAGGACTTAATCAGGATGGAGAAGCAGTAGCCTCATCAACATTCTTAGGAAAAAAACTTGTTGTATTCTTTTATCCCCAAGCGAGTACTCCAACATGTACCGTAGAAGCGTGCAATTTGAGTGATAACTATTCTAAGCTTAAGGAAGCAGGATTTCAGTTGTTGGGAGTGAGTGGAGATTCTATTAAGAAACAGAAAAATTTCCATAATAAATTTGCCTTTCCATATGATCTTATTGCAGATGAAAGCCACAATATCCTCGAAAAATTTGGAGTTTGGAAAGAGAAAAAAACGTTTGGAAAAACCTATATGGGAATTGTAAGAACTACTTTTATTTTTGATGAAAATGGAGTGTGTACAAGAGTTATTGAAAAAGTAACTTCAAAAACGGCTGCAGATCAAATTTTGGAAGGGTAATATTCTCAAACCCTTTTTATCATTGGATATATTAGGCTTTGCATAGAGATCTAGTTTTTATTATTTTATCAATTATGTTAACTGGAGTAAATTTTCATGCATAAACATTAACGGATTGGATTATTTGTTATATATTTGGCAAAAACAGTAATCTAACCCGTATGAAAAAAACTCTACTCTCAGGCCTGATATTACTAGGTCTTTATGCAAATGCACAGGTTAACGTGACTGCAACTGCCGGAACGGCAACTGCTACTTACACTACTTTGAAAGGGGCTTTTGATGCCATCAACACAGGAGTGCACCAGGGAAATGTAAATTTAAGTATTACCGCCAATACTACAGAAACAGCCACTGCTGCTTTAAATGCGGTTACCACTTATTCTTCTCTTACCATTAAACCAACAGCTGCAGCTACCATTAGCGGATCTGTTGCTTCGGCTCCTCTTGTGACTATTTTGGGTTCTAATGTTACTATTGACGGCTCAATGGCTACCGGAGGAACAACCAGAGATCTTACCTTTAGTAATACGGCACCCACCGGATCTTCTGTTATTTTTATGGGGTCTGCAGTAAGTACCGCTCCCCTTACTAACGTGATCGTTAAAAATTCCATTTTTGTGAATGGCACAACAGGTTCTACCAATTTCGTCATTGCAAACGGTTCAACAGCTGCAGGATATTTTAACAATATTACGGTTCAGAATAATGATATCAGAACGGGATATAATGGTTTATTCATTACAGCCAATACTGCTGCCGGAAATGGTAACAATCTACTCATTACCGGAAATACATTAACCAATAGTATGGTACAAAACGCCATCTATGTAGCCGGAGTAGGAGGAACATCAACGATTAGTAATAATACAGTATCTGTTATCCGCACAGACGCAGGAGCTTCCTCCGCCTCACCAGCAGCTTCCGTAGGAATCAATTTAGGAGCAGGAACCAATAATGCTACGATTACCGGAAATACAATTGTTGCTAAAAACACTTCAACATCAACTACAGGAGTTAACTATGCTGCGGGAATAGCAATTTCTTCAGGAGCAACGAACGTTTCCACCGTGGTTAATAATAACACGATTACAGAAGTGAGCGGAATGCTGACCTATGTTAATAGTAGCGGAATATACTTAGGAGGAGCAACTCCCAATGTGAAAATATTTTCGAATAAAATGTCTGGCCTTAAAAATAATCTTGGAGGCAATCTAATGCAGGGAATTGTATTGGGCTCTTCTTCAGCGGCATCTAACACATTGGTTTACAACAATGTTATTTCTGACGTTCAAGCGACTGCAGCAGGGCAGTCTACAGGTATTTTTGTTTTCTCAGGAGCCGGATATAAAATATACAATAACACAGTAAATCTTAATACTTCAAATGCGGAAACAGGAATATCTGCCGCATTGTATGTGAATGCTACGAATGTAACAGCTGCCGGAGCATTAGATATCAGAAACAATATTTTAGCTAATAATAAAGCTGCGGGTAGTAGGTATTCAATATATTCCTCAGGTACTACAAATACTATTTTCGGAAATATTAATTATAATGATTATTATTCCGCCGGTACAGCATTAGGATATCTAGGATCAGATAAAGCATTACTATCTGATATACAGACAGCATTCGGAGGAAATGTAAACTCTTTAAGCATTGCCCCTGTCTTCGTCAGCGCTACAGATCTTCACTTAGATCCGGCCTCAAATTCCGGTTTGGATAATAAAGGAATTTCACTTCCGGAAGTGACTACGGACTTCAGTGGAGCTGCGAGATCAGCAACTCCGGATATGGGAGCCTATGAGTTCACCAGCACTACATTAGCTGTTTCAGATGTAACAGCTAAAGATAAAGCACAGATCTCTGTTTACCCTAACCCGTTCACTGATGTTATTAGAATTTCAGATGTGAAAGGAATTAAATCCATCCAGATCTATGATCTTTCAGGGAAAAACGTAAGAACTCTTACCCCTTCATCTGAGATTGATCTGAGAGATTTAACTACAGGTATCTACATGATGACCTTCCAACTTGAGAAAGGACCTGCAAAGACCCTTAAAATCATTAAAAAATAAATCGTCTTTGCTATGAAAATAAAAAGATCGGCTGCCAAATGGCAGCCGATCTTTTTATTTTTTAAATATACATCAAATAGGTATGGTTCTATTTTATTCCGTTTCGTAATAATTCAGCTCTTCTGTTTCACCGGGAAGTGTAACATATTTTTGGAATTTTAATCCTAACTTCTCAATTAATTTCTGAGAACCTATGTTGTCTTTTGAAATAATTGCAGATATTTTCGGCAATCCAAACTCCTCCATTCCAATTGATTTAACCGTCTGAGCAGCTTCAAAAGCATATCCTTTTCCTTCAAACTTTTCTAATAAAGAATATCCTATATCGACGATCTCCAACCCTTCTCTTTCAAAAATCCCCACTGCTCCTATTTTATGATTATCCTCTTTTGTGATTACTACATAATTCCCATAGCCTAACCTTTCAATCTGAGGCAGAAATCTGTTTTTAATATAATGATCAGCATCAGCAAGCGATTTTATACCACGATCACCAATATACTGAATAAATTTAGGGGTGTTGTACAGCTCAAAAATAAGCTCTCCGTCTTCCTGAGATATCGGACGGATGATTAAGCGTTCTGTTTCGTAAACGTTATTTGCGTTTGGTTGTTTTCTTAGACTCATCTTTCTTGGGTTCTTCCTTTTTTTCGATCTTTAAAAGTCTCGGGTTATTAGCACATTTTTTATTGTAAAGCTCGATATAGGTGCCATTGTCTTTAACATTGGTTACCATCCCTGTTGCTTTGTTTACTGTTAAAGTATAATGTGTTTTCTGATAAGGACATTCTTTAGAAGTCAGTTTTCCCAGATCCAGATAATAATTTGATTTATCCTCATGATAATTACCTGCCAGATCTTTAAATTCTTCATCGACAATATAGCCATCTGCCGCCAGAATTATAGCAGCCTCCTGAGCATTATCGATCTTACCGACAAACTTTTTCAGGGCTTCTGTATCAATAACATAATTCATATTTCCTCCTGAAGAATAAGCGATATAATAAAAACTGTCTTCACTGGGAAATAGATTAAAGCCAGAAAACTGGGGAGTATAGCTCAACTTACTGCCGTAGGTTTTAATCTCCTGCCCTTTACCATAGCTGTTATACACCAATACCCAGGAATCTACTTTATCATCGGGATCAAGCTGCTGTAAAATATTCGGAATACTCGAAAATTTCTTCTTCTCCTGAGAAAATCCTAAAACTCCTAAAAATAGAAATATAAGAATCGTAAATTGAGTTGTAATTTTAATCATAGCTCGTAAATCAGCAGAAAATATACCAAAATTTACATAAACTTCTCTCCTTTTTTGAAATTCTTCAAATCAAGAACATAATCCTTAATCAGTTGGTCATTGTCACGGGGACAAATAAGAAGAGCCTTATCAGTATCTACGATGATATAATCTTCAAGACCATCGATGATAACTGCTTTATTGTTATTTTTTAAACGGATAATATTCCCCTTAGCATTATAAGCAAGTAAATGCTTAATTTTCACGGCATTTCCATTCTTATCTTTCTCTGTATTTTCGTAGACTGACGTCCAGGTCCCGAGATCACTCCACCCTAAGTCTGATGGTATAACATAAACATTTTTTGCCTTTTCCAGAATTCCGTTGTCAATAGAAATCTTCTGAACTTTCGGATAAATGGTTTCTATGCAACTATCTTCTTTATCTGAATTATATTCGCATGCCATGAAATGCTGCATCATTTCAGGAAGATAAAGTTCAAAGGCCTGATGAATACTTTTTACATTCCAAACAAATATTCCCGCGTTCCAAAGAAAATCGCCACTTTCTAAAAAGCTTTGGGCAATCTCAAGGATTGGTTTTTCTGTGAATGTTTTAACTTTAAAATATTCTGATCCCTTTTTTTCAACAAACTGAATATATCCGTATCCGGTATCAGGCCTAGTTGGCGTAATACCCAGCGTCACAAGATAATCATGTTTTGAAGCCACATCAAAAGCCAGCTCTACTTTCTCCAAAAACACATCTTCTTTAAGAATAAGATGGTCTGCCGGCAATACAATCATGGTAGCATTTGGATCAATTTCAGCAATTTTATTAGCCATATACAGGTTACATGCCGCTGTATTTTTCATCAACGGTTCGCCTACGATATTTTCTTCAGGAATCTCCGGAAGCTGTTGATGAGAAAGCGCTACGTATTCTTTATTTGTTATGACAAATATCTGTTCCTTAGGAATTAGCTTGCTGATTCTGTCATAGGTTTGTTGAATCATAGTACGGCCTGTTCCCAGGATATCCTGAAACTGTTTGGGAAATTTCTGCGTGCTCATTGGCCAGAATCGACTTCCGATTCCTCCCGCCATTATCACACAGTATCTATCTGATTTTAACATTCTTAGCTACATTTTTCTACCCGTGCTAAAGGTTTGAAAGAATACTTCCTTCCGGTAGCCAGGTTCTTACAAAGATAGTTCTTTTTGATCAGACCTTCCAATAAATACTTTTCGTTACCGTATATAAAAAATTCACCTTTTTCAAGTTCTTCGATAAAACGGAGGTTATCATCCTGTTTTTCAGTATGAAAATATCTTACAAGATCAGGACTTGCCATGAAATTTGCTTTTGGAGATTTTGAAAATCGAACAATGATTGGTTTCAAATCTTCATCATAAATTTCGAGGCTTTCCAGCAGCATACTTCTGAAAGTTTGCTTCCACTCACTTCCATGAGGAGAAATTCTTCTTCCATATTTTTCAAAAGCGATTAAATGCGCCAGCTCATGAGTAAGCACAAAGAAAAAAAGCTGTGGAGTAAGCGTTGAGTTTACTGTAATTTCATGTGAATTGTCTGGAAGTTTTCTATAATCTCCCAGTTTAGAATTTCTGTTTCGTGTAACTTTTATATGAATATAGTAATCTGAAAACCAAATTCTTAAATATTTAAGCGTATTTTGAGGTAAGTATTTTTCTAATGATTGAATAGGCATTTTACAAACTTAATGGAATTCCTGCATAGAAACTCAATAGTTTAAGACTGAAAAGATAATTATATTTAGCCTGCGCTACTGATCCCTGTGCATTTGCATAATTATTTCTGGCAACATTCACATCATAAATGGTTGTTCTTCCTGCAGCATAGCTCTTATCAGCAAATTCAAGCGCTAATTTTGTGCTTTTTTCTGTCTCTACTGCTGAAATGAATGTTTCATAATTCGCATCAGCATCAAACTGTGCTTTCTGTACATTTTGTCTTACCGTTTGCTTCTGTTGTTCTAAAGTAACCTTAGCAAGACTTTCATTTATCTTTGATTGTTCTACCTGCAATTTAGTGATTCCTTTGTTAAAAATAGGAACATTCAGAGAAAGCCCTACATTTTGTCCAAAATTATCTTTATACTGCTGAAAAAAGCTTAACTGCCCCGCATTAACTCCTCCATTTGTATTCAAGATGTTGTTGTAAAATGAAGAAATTCCTGCGCTGGCTGTAAGCGTAGGCCAAAATGCCGTTTTACTTACTTCCGTCTGAGCTTCAGCAGATCTTATTCTGCTCTCAGCAGCCTTTATCTGAGGTTGAATGTCATAAGCGGTGGCCAATACCTCATCAACAGATTGCAATTGTGAATCTAGGGTATCCGGAACATTTACATCCTCAACATCAAAACCCTTATAATCAGGAAGCTGTAAAAGCTGAGCAATGGCAAACAATGCTCTTCCAACATTTACTTCTGCGGTCTTAAGGTTTTGTTTTTCTCTTGCTAAAGCCGCTTCTGCTTCAGCTAAAACGGTCTGGGCTGTAGTACCTACCTGTGTTGTTATTTTTGCCCTGTCAAATTGTTTCTGAGCATTTTCTACTGCACTCTGAGAGATTTTCACAATCTCTTTGTTTAAAAGTGAGGTCAGATATTGTTGAGCAATCTGAAGAGAAATATCATTTTTAATGGTTTCAATGTCATATTGACTTGCTTCGACATCAAACTGAGCTTTGCGGACGTTTTTTTCCAGCCTTCCATTATTGTATACCAGGATGTCGGCACCAAGATTGGCACTATTACTGAATCTGTCGTTCCTGATACTTCCGGTTCCCAGAGAAAGCTGCCCAAAACTCACGGAATTATTCATTCCTGCTGAAACGGAAGGTAAATATCCTTTTCTGGCAATTTTAAGATTAGCATCCTGAGATTGTTTGTTATATTGATTTTGGATAACCTGAAGATTATGCTCCACTGCATAGCTTACGCATTCTTTTAAGGACCATTTCTTCTGAGCACTTAAACCCAGACAACTTAATCCAAAAACGATAATCCAAACTTTTTTCATATGTATATGTTTATTTGTTTTTAATGGCCATATGGAATCGCATCATCTTCATCAGCATTTGTCCTTGCAAATCACAGCAATTTCATATTAAGATTTATCCATATTAGACGAATTAAATATAAAAAAGTTACAGTTAAAAAAAATTATTGTTTCATTTTTATAAAACTTTTGAGAATTTTGTATCATGATAACACACGAACAATATCAGGAAGCTGTAGATTGGCTTTTTATACAAATGCCCAACTATCAGATAGACGGACAGAAAGCTTACAAGCCTGGGCTTGGTAATATCACAAAACTCTGTGCTTTCTTTGGAAATCCGCAGGAAAAGATAAAATGCATCCACATTGGTGGGACTAATGGAAAGGGATCTTCAAGCAATATGCTGGCTTCTGTACTTCAGGAAGCAGGTTATAAAGTGGGCTTGTATAATTCACCCCACCTCATTGATTTCACCGAACGTATTAAAGTCAATGGGAAAAACTGTAACAAAGACTTTGTTTTTGATTTCATCCAAAAGCTTAAGAAAATTCCCGAAGACATCCAACCTTCTTTCTTTGAATTTACTACCATTATGGCTTTTGAATATTTTTATCAGCAACAGGTAGATTTTGCGATTATTGAAGTAGGATTGGGAGGAAGACTGGATTCTACCAATATTATTACTCCCCTAGTTTCAGCGATTACAAACGTTCAGCTGGATCATCAAAACATTTTGGGAGACACTATTGAGGAGATTGCCCATGAAAAAGCAGGAATTATCAAAAGAAATATTCCTGTCATTTCAGGAGATGAAAACGAATCCGTAAAAAATATTATAAAAGAAAAAGCAAACCTGGAAAAAGCCCCTTTTATAGATGCGACCCTGCTTCATACAGACCTTATCTCTGATTTGAAAGGAAACTATCAGCAAAAAAACATTCGTGTGGTTCTGGGAATGGTTGAGGAATTAAGAAAGCTATCCATCAATATTTCTGAGAAGGATCTTGAAAAAGGGCTTCGGCACGTTCACCAGAATACTGGATTTATTGGTCGTTGGTTTGAATTTTCAAAAAATCCTCTTACTATTTGTGATACAGGACACAATCAAGCCGGTTTAGAATATGTTTTTTCCCAATTAAATTCTATTGACAGACATAAGCATGTCATTTTGGGTTTTGTAAACGACAAAAAAATAGATGAAGTGATGGAATTACTTCCTGAAAATTCTGAGTTTTATTTTGCAAAACCATCCATCAACAGGGGAAGACACCCGGAAGATTATGAAAATCTACTGCAAGAGGCAAAAATTTTTTATAAAATTTTTAATTCTGTGCAGGAGGCGTATCTTTCTGCAAAAGAACGATATACAAACGAAGAAATGATTTTTATTGGCGGAAGTAACTTTGTTGTGGGAGAATTTTTAGAAAAAAATTTGGAGATTACGGAATAAGTCGTATATTTGCACCACTCTAAACAAGAGAACAAGTCTAGAGGGTTCTTAGCTCAGTTGGTTCAGAGCATCTGGTTTACACCCAGAGGGTCGGGGGTTCGAATCCCTCAGGACCCACAGAAAAGGAAACGAAACCTTTCAAAAAAATTCGGGTTCTTAGCTCAGTTGGTTCAGAGCATCTGGTTTACACCCAGAGGGTCGGGGGTTCGAATCCCTCAGGACCCACAAAAAATCTCTCAGATTTCTGAGAGATTTTTTTTGTGAGAATTTAAGGATCGGTCTTAAAATCTTTCTATAATTACCCACTTGATCGGATCAACTTCCGTTCAATAAAGAGAAGAAGGATGTTTGTAAAAGCACTTCACATCCTTCTCTATACTTATGGAAGTCACCATATGAATGACATCATTTTCATCAAATTTCCATACTATCGCATGCACCATTCCAGAACGGCTTTTGCACTATGCCCTTTATTTTCAGACTGTTCAAAAACAATACTTTTAACTCCGTCAATGACTGAAGCTTCAACTTCTTCTCCTCTATGAGCAGGTAAATCGTGCATAAAGATGGCATTCTGGAATTTATTCATTATTTCCTGAGTAACGGCAAAAGGCTCAAAAATCTCTCTCCAATTGGCATCGGCCTTTGTAGTGCCTGTAGTTTGCCAACGTGTAGTATATACAATGTCTGCTTGTGTAGGAAGCTTTTTTAAGTCATGAAACTCTTCAATAATCGTGTTATTCTTTGCTCCCTCTTCCTGTGCATATTTTAATAACATGGGATCTATATTATAATTTGGCGGGGTAAAAAAGCTAATTTTCATATTAGGGAATTTAGCTATCGCCAACGCTAACGCTGTGGTCGTATTATTACCCTCTCCCAGATAAACAATTTCCAGCCCAGATAATTCGCCGAAGTGCTGCTTCATGGTGGTAAGGTCTGCCAGTGCCTGTGTAGGGTGCTCATCTTCTGTCATTGCATTAACGATGGACATTCTCTCCTGATTAGCAAAAGCTCTGAGAATTTCCGGGCTTTCAGCAGTTCTCAACACCAAACCATCCAACATTCTTGAAAGTACGTGTAAGGTATCACTCATTGTTTCCCCGGTATTTATCTGTAAATCATTCGGTCCATAGGCTATAACCTGAGCTCCTAGCCTTAGTGCGGCTGTTGAAAAAGCTGTTCTTGTCCTTGTTGATGTTTTTTTGAAATAAATACCCAGTATTTTTCCTTTTAGCTGATGTCCGTATTCCACGTTCCCCTCTGCATGCTCTATCCCTCTGTTAATGATCTCAAGTGTTTCTTCTAAAGACAGATCCGTTAAAGAAATGACATGTCTTCTTTTTGTTTTTGTAAAGCTCATTTTATTTTAATATTTAAATTATTTGTATGTTCAATGAAAAGATCTAATATGATTTAAACATATGCTGCTCTTGTTCTAGCTCTATTTTATCTAAAAATGAATTATAGTATTTAAGTGATTCTTTCCAACTAAAATCTTTTAGCATCCCTCTTTTTACGATATCGTCCCAAATTTCCGGTTGATCCTTGTATATTTCTGCAGCATACTGTATAGTCTCGTAAAGACTTTGCTGCTGAAACTCTTCAATGTAAAATCCGGTACTTTCTTCAGAAAATTCTTCGTGTGCGATTACAGTATCTTTCAGCCCTCCCACCGGCCTTACTAATGGAACGGTTCCAAACTTCATTGCAAACATTTGGACCAAACCGCATGGCTCATATAAAGAAGGGCAAAGTATCATATCAGAGCCTGCTAAGAAACGATGCGCTTTTTCTTCAGTATATTGATGTACATAGTTAAATCGTCCTGCAAATTGTTCTTTATAGATTGTCAGCCTTTTATGAATAATTCCTTGGAGCCCTTTTTCGGGGTTTCCATAAATGATTAAGTTTACCCCTAGGTCTAACAATTTTTGCATCTTCTTTTGAGATTCTTCAACGGTATCCCACAGATCAATAAGAATATTAATTCCTTTTTGTTCTGTTAATCTTGCCATTAAAAGAACGATCGGTGCATCTCCGTTATCAAATCCCATTTCTGCCACCAACCGTTTTTTCCATTCTGATTTGGTATCTTTATAGGAAGTAAGATTATAATGCCTATCCAGGTAAGGGCTCCTCTCCGGAGACCATGTCGTGTAATCCACCCCATTGGGTAATGCATATATTTTTTCCCTTTTGATCAATTTTAAAAACTTAAGTCCTACGTGTGGAAGCTCACCTTCCAGCAGTTCTTTTGCATATGATTGACTTACTGTAGCAATACAGTTGGCATTTTTGAACGCCAAAGCAAAGAATGTAATGGCTCCATACTGTTCATAAACAGACATTAATTCATCACGCACACTATCTCCTAATAAATGAATCTGATCCGGGAAAATTTCTCCCTGATGTTCATAATTATGAATGATAACAACGGTGTTGCAGCATTCATTCAGACTGTTCAACAGTTCCGGAAAAGCAAAGCACCCACATACATGCCAGTCATGAAAAAACAGATGTCTCGGGGAGAAATTTAATTTCTTTATGAGCTGTAAGGCTGCCTTTGCAAAATAAAGGTATATAACGAATGAAAAATTTAACCCATAAGGATTCCTACCGTCCTGATCAGCGTTATCATTTCCTGTACTTTCCATATCACTGAACAATAAGTCATCGTCCATATTGAGGAAATAAAATTGTACCCCATTTTCCTCGTAATGATAATATTCAAATCTGTAATAAACATTCTGAATATCGACAAGAAATGATCCTGACACCGTGAGATTATCTATATTCATTCTATTTTTATAGTAAAATGAAATCACCACATTTTCTTCCCGTTCAGAGAGATAAAAGGGTAAAGTACCTACCACATCTCCCAGCCCTCCCCGTTTATAGAATGGAGCAACTTCTGAAGCTAAATGAATTATCATATTTTTCTGAATTGAATTTTTGAATTGAGTTTGAAATATTCAACTTGTTTTACCTATTTATCACAGTGTACAAGTTTTGACGAGCAAGGAGCAAGTTCAATTTTATTGGATGAGTGAATGAAACTGTGGGAAACATTGTCAAAATTAAAGTAGAAGATCAGTCGTTCATTGTGATGACTTCTTTGGATTATCATTAGTTTTTTTTCATTGTCTACCATCTCAAAGGTAAGATCACCATAATAAAAAATATCTTTATGTTTAGCTTTAAACTGGTTAAGCTGCCGTAGGTGATCATATATATTTTCAGAATCCTTAGTTTCATTATCAAACTCCATACATCTGCGATTTTGAGGATCTCCTAATCCCTCCATCCTTTTTTCTTCACCATAATAGATCACCGGGGTACCCGGTAAAGCATACAAAAGCGTAAATGCCAGAATATACTGTTCTTTATTTTTTATTAATGACTGAAACCTGGAAATATCATGGTTACTCAAAAAGTTCCATGAATATTGGTTCATTTTGATTGAATTTTTATAATTCATATCCAAAATAGTAGAGGCAAATTCTTTCAAAGACATATTCCCATTAATAAAGAACGGGGTTATTGCTTCTAAGTACAGTGAAAAGTTGGTTAAACCATCAACTCCGGTATCAGGAGAAAAAATATTCATGTTACTGTCCCAGCTTTCCGCAATAATTACTGCATTACTATTCACTTTCCGGGTGGCCTCTGTAAATTTTTTCACAAATTCTTCCGGCATTTCTGTACATACATCCAGCCTCCATCCATCTATGGAAAATCGTTCGGTCCAGAATCTGGCAACCTGAGTAAAGTAGTCTGTCACTTCAGGATTCAGAAAATTAAATTGTGGTAATTCCTGATATCCGTGCCAACAGCTGTAAAAGCATCGTTCTTCTGAATATAGTGGAAATTTTTCCACCTCAAACCAATCCAGATATTTTGAATTTTCTTCATTCTGAACGACATCTTTGAATGCAAAAAAATCTGTACTGCAATGATTTAAGGAGATATCCAGCATGATTTTCATGCCATGGCCATGTATTTTTTTAACCAGGTTTTCGAAATCATTTTCGCTTCCTAATAATGGATCAATTTTTAGGTAGTCAATACAATCATAACGATGACTGGATCTTGAATATACAATAGGATTAAGGTAAACAAATTCAAATCCCATATCTGCAATATAATCAAGCTTGTCTGCAATCCCTTTAAATGTACCACCAAAAGAATTAACAAAATCCGGAGTATCTCCCCACTCTTTTAATGGATGTAAAGTTTCCGGTGTTTCAAGATTTAAAAATCTGTCTGGAAAAATCTGATATCCCGCGCTCATATGAGGTTTTTCACTCTTTTGTTTTATTGGCCCCGACAGGTCATAAATCATCCTGTTATCAGGGTTTAGCTGTCTTTCTAATCTGGAATTTTCATGAAGGTAGCAGGTTTGTCTTTCGTTGGAAATTTTAAGGTAGTAATTTATTTCCGGGCATTCTAACTGAACTCTAGCATGCCAAAACGATTTGTTTTTATGGGTAAAATGTTTTTTTAACCCGTATTCCTGCTCATTGATCAGAAGAGATATATTTTCAATCCATTGCTGATAGGAAATCACCCTAAATTCCCATATATCGTCTTCAATGTGGTTGATAAAAGTTTCGTTATTTTCAAATTTGACAGGACCAAACATTTCTGTTTCTAAAACTAGTGGTGACCGTTTATGCGTATCATGCTCAGAAATAACATTCAGGTTATTATTAACAGGATTCTGAAAGTTTCCATTAATAAAATAATGATAAAATGATTTTCCTTTTGGCAGGTCCAGAGCCACCTGAAAATATCCCTGTCCTCTGTTCTTCATTTCTTTTCTAAAATATCGTCCTTTTACCGGAAAGACTCCAATATGAACTTTTTCAATATTTTTGTCCGCCGAAATATATACCAGCTCTTTCTGAATACTTTTTTCTAGCATAGGTAGGTTATTGTTTTTGTGATCTTTTAGAAGATAGATCGTCTTTAAAAAGCACATCTATCTAAACCTAGAATGTGAAATCATCCTAGTATTGTATAATTTTATTGATTCTGAGGAGAAACCCTGTTTATTTGTTCAAGGATAGATGATCCATCTACTTCAATCTATTTCTTTCTTCTTCTGCACCACTTTTTCCTTCAGTTGATTTTAGTTTTGTATTTCCAAATTTATACGTTAAGCTTAATCGGATTACTCTGCTGTCAAAAGTTCTGAGAACATTAAAATTACTCCCTGGAAGGTTACTAAAAACGGTTCTTTTCCCCCAGGAATTAAAAATATCACTTATGGCTAATTGGGCGTTCAGCTTATTGTCCATAAATGTTCTGTTGATACCCAGATCAATTCCATAGAATGAGGTAAGGTTTAAAACTCCATACACATTTGGCGAGATGTAATTAGCTCTTAACTCTGCTGATGATCTGTCATCAATCGTAAAGGTATGATTGCTGCTTGCCTGCCATGCCACTTTTTCCAGTTTTAGAGGAGCTCCTTTAATATCACCGGAATCATACTGGTTGTAATAAATTGAAACATTATTGTACGTTTTCCACCAATTTGCAATTTTAACTGGAGCATTTATATTTAAGCTGTAAGATCTAAATCTATTAAGATTTGCATCTGTTTGTGAGATTGCATTTGTAACGGGATCCGTTACAACTATATTGGCAATCACATCTTTTGTATTGCTGTAATTTAAGTCAAACTTATACTTGTTATTAAGTGTATAGCTTACTGAGTATGAATCTGTATACTGAGGGTTTAGGTAAGGGTTTCCATATCTAAAAGTATACTCATCGATATAGTAAACAAAAGGATTTAAAGAAACATAGTTCGGGCGGTCAATTCTTCTTCCGTAATTGGCACTTATGGTATGTTTTTCATTTATTTTTTTCTGCAAGAAAAGGGTTGGGAAAAAATCAGTATATGTTCTGCTTACTACATTGTTTTTTGTGACAGAATTCCCATCAGATTTTGTTCGTTCTACACGTAATCCGGCCTGGATAGTGTAAGAGCCTAATTGAGTATTATAATTAGCATAGGCCGCCATAATTTCTTCCTTATATATGAATTGATCACTTCGGTCCTTATTATTGACATAGGTTCCATTATCCTTTAAAACATCATATTGAAGCACGTTATCTGTTTCCACTGAACTGTATTTCAGTCCTGCTTCTACTTTAGATTTTTCATTGAAAGGATGTGAAAAATCTACTTTTCCCACATGGATAAATGCATCTTGAGGCGTAAGGTTTCTAAAATTATTGGGTGAACGATACTCTATTTCATTAGCATCCAGGAAACGGTTTCCGAAATCAAAACTTTCCTTCTTTTTAGAAAACGAATAATCATAACTCACATTCAAATTTGTACCAATGGTATCCAGTTTTATATTGTAATTTACATTATAAGTGAAATATCTGTTGGGATACTTTGCTACTGTTGATCCTATAACAGTTGAATCAACCTGTTTTAGCTGCGATCCAATATCTGTTCTCGCTCTGATCTTAGAATCTCCTCTGGAAAAATTACCACTAACCGTTAAACCCAACGTACTTCTAGGTGTTATATTAATATCTGCACCTAGTTTGTAATTATGGGTTTTGAATCGGTATCTTTCAAAAGATGAAGATGTGAAAAAAAGAGGTTTTCCTGATAATTCTGTAAATCTATCAATATCAATGGTTCCAAAAAATACGTTATCCGAATAATCATAGTCAGCAAAGATGTTGATCATTTTATTTCTATGGTTCAATGATATTCCACCGTTTGTTTTTCGGTAAACGCCCTGTCCATTACTCAAATTGAGATTTACGTTTGTTCCTTCATCCTGGCTTTTTTTCAATACGATATTAATAATCCCCGCACTTCCGGCGGCATCATATTTTGCAGACGGATTGGTCATTATTTCAATTGATTTGATACTGCTTGATTGCGTGCTATTCAAAAGATTGGTCAATTGCTCCGGAGAGAGATATGTTTGCTTGCCATTGATGAGGATTAATACATTTGCTTTTCCAATCAAACTGATTACCCCATTATTATTACTTACCCCCGGTGCTTTATTTAAAATATCCAAAGCTGTATTTCCTGTAGCCAGAATACTATTTTCGATATTCAATACCACTCTATCTGACAAATTCTGTATAAGTGGTTTTTTACCTGTCAATACAACTCCTTTCAGCAAGGTACTTTTCTCATCCAGCCTGATGACTCCTAATTCTTTTTTTTCATTGGGTGAAAGACTAAACGGATCGGATTTGTAAGTAGTGTATCCTAATACTTCTACCGATAAGTAATAGTTTCCAGAAGCTACATTATCCATGACAAACAATCCTTTTTCGTCTGTAATGGTTCCTTTTATCATATGAGAATCAGAAGAATTAAATAAGGCAACATTTGCATGTGGTAAGGTCTGATTGTTAATCCCTGTTATCTTTCCGTTTATAGCGGTACCTGCCACAGATTGTGCCGCAACCTGAATCGTCTGAAATAGCAGGAAATAATATATTATACTTAATACAACTGATTTTTTAGAGAATTTCATAGTCATTTTTTTAAGTTCCCCAGCTCTAAAAGCTTTTTTATGGTTTATTGAAACATTCGTCATTGGTAAATCTATTTTTGATGTACATCACATCAATCTCAGGATAACCCTGATAATCAGATCACAGACGTCAATACATTCTTTGTTTTAAAAACTGATTTTCTGCAAGTAAGTTATTGTTGATAATCTCTATGACGGCCTGCTGTTGATCCAATAAAAAGAAATGGCCGCCTTTCATATAGTATACTGAACATTTTTCTGTAGTATGCAGTTTCCACTGATCTGCTTCTTCAGTAGTAATGTCTTCATCCTCACCTATTAATGCAGAGATGTTACACTGTAAAGGCTCAATCTCTGGTCTATCAACAAATGTTTCGGCAATTGTAAAATCACTTCTTAATAAGGGCATGAATATTTCTTTTAACTCCGGGTTCTCAAAAATCTCAGGTGGTGTTACTCCTAAAGACAGCACTGCTTCCTGAAATTCTAACGGAGTCATATCTCTATAGAATTTTCCTCTCTTCGGAATATGAACGGGTTTTCTTCCTGAGAAAAAGATATGCAAAGGGGCTTTTTTTCCTTTATCTAATATTTTTCGGACCAATTCATAAGCCAACAGAGCTCCCATACTGTGCCCAAAAATTGCGTACTCGGATTCGGAAATTCTGCTTTCAATCATCTGAAATATGTCATCTACCGCTTGTTCTAGATTTGCATACGGACGGTCCGCAATTCGGTTTCCTCTTCCCGCTAAATTAATGGGACATAACTCTATTCTTTCAGATAATTTTGTTTTCCACTGATCATACATACTGGCAGCTCCTCCAGCATATGGCAAACAAAATAGTTTGATCTTTTTTGTCATATTAATAAAAAATTTGGTGAGTACTATGGAGTACTGTTGAAATCAATTGGATATATTTTAATTCTTTGCCTGTTATGTAATATTACTACGAATATCTATTCACCTATCAGTTCACGAACGGTTATTTTCGGATTAGCTGCAACAAGATCAATTGTTTTTGAAAAATTGGTCCATAGCTCTTCCATTTCATCGTTACTAAGGTAGGTAAGCTTATAATTGATATAAATCAAAATTGAGTTATCATAATGCTGCATGGTACAGGAAATATCAAAATATGATTTATTCTTTTCTCTCATAAGATGTTCTGACGTTGGTACATGAGATAAACGATCATCAATTCTAGCATAATTTAGAAATACAGGGGCGACAATATTTAAATTCAAATCAAGTTTAGATAAGATTTTTTCATAATTATAAAATCTATAATTAGAGGTTTCATTGATGGTATCAGAAACATTATTAACTAATTTTCCTATACTTACATCACGATCCATATCAATTACAGCTAACATATCAGAAGCTAAATAACCGATGACATCTTCAAATTCTTCAACAACTCTATTGGTTATTGACAACAAAACTCCCGTTGACTTCTTTGATTTCATTTTTCCAATGACAATTGAGAAAAAAGATACAATTAATAAAAAGTAACTTGTTCCCATATTGTTTCTTATGGCCTCTATCTTCTCAAGTTGCTTATTGTCTATTACAAAAAGATATTGTGCCCCATCTTCCTTTTCAAGAATATCATTTACATATCCATATGCTTCCGGGAAATCCTCGTTCGCTCTATTTTGAAGCTCTAAATATTCTTGTATATTATTTTTTAATGTTGTTTTATAACTGTTGCCGGAATCTTTTATAAGCTCAAAATATGGAGTCCCATTCAATAATAAGCTTTTCTTAATTTTTTCCTCATAAAATCTTTCTGTTAACAGCTCCGTTTCTTCCCTCAGTTTATTGACTAATAGGGTGTAATCTTTAAACTGAATTTTAAGAGGTTTTAATTCTGTTTGCGCGTTTAGTTTTAAATTATTATATAGCTGATTTAATTCAGTTTTCATAATTTTCATAGAAGTCTTATCTGCTATCACATGGTGCATCGTAATGATAACTTCCTGGATCTCCCCTGGGAAATTTAGAATTTTTATAGATATAGCCGGCTCTTTCTCAAAATTATATTTTCTATCAAAGGCCTTATTCATTTCTCTTCTTTGCACTTCTTCTATCGACTCTCCCTCCAGTAAAACTACGTTTTCGACAATTCTATTACTATCAATTTTTGGATGAATTCTTTGTTTTACCTGTCCATTTTCAAAAAACAGTGTCGTTCTGAGAATTTCATGTCTGTCTATTAATTTGGATATTGCACTCATCATGATTTCATTATCCATGTGATTAATCGATAAAACAGCGCATACATTGAATGACAGATCGCCTTTTATTCTAAACCTAATAAACTCTTTAACTTGCTCAAAAGTTGCATCATACACTGTACTGCCTCCTAATTTATCCAACAGGCTATAATCAAATTTGAATACATTAATATTATCCTCGGTGATGTACTTTTTCCCATAAATCTTCTCTGCCATGAGACGTATTGTTGGATAATTGAAAACGTCTTTTAAGATAAAATCTTTTGAAAATACTTTTCGAATCATGAGATTGAGTTTCATAGCATTTAATGAATGCCCCCCAATATCAAAAAAGTTATCTGATACACTGATTTCTGAGACTTCCGTTTCCAGAATATCTGCCCAAATAGTTAACATTCTGGATTCTTCCAAGTTTTTCGGTTCTTCAAATACAGCATCTGTTGTTTTTTCTGGATCCGGCAATGACTTTCTATCAATTTTTCCGCTACGGGTAATCGGCAGCTCATCCAGCACCTGAAAATAAGAAGGAATCATATATTCAGGCATTTTTATTCTTAAATAATCTTTTATTTCCTGAGTATTCAACGGATTTGAGGTATCCGCTGTATAGTATGCAACAAGATAAGGGTCCTCATTATTGCTGCGATAATCAACCACTACATTTTTTATTTTAGGATAAGTCAACAGAGTACTTTCAATTTCTGCCAGCTCAATTCTATTTCCTCTTATTTTTACCTGATGGTCATTCCTACTTACATATTCTATATTTCCATTGGGTAGCCAACGTCCTAAATCTCCTGTTCTGTATAGTTTTTCATGAGGGGCAAAAGGGCTGTTAATAAATTTTTGTGATGTGAGTTCAGGTTTATTCAAATAACCTCTTGCCACCTGAATTCCTCCAATTAACAATTCTCCTAAAACTCCTATGGGCTGGATGTTATTATCATGATCAACGATATGAATTTGGGTATTGGCAATTGGTTTTCCAATGGTTATCGTTTCTTCGCTGTATGCAGTAAGATCAATAGCTGTAACATCAATGGCTGCTTCAGTAGGCCCGTAAAGATTATAAAGATGTACTCCATTAAACTTAGCGCTAAAATCTTTTACTGACGCCGATTTTAATGCCTCACCACTACATATTACAGCACGCAAATCACTCAGTCCGAAATTTTCAAATGCTAATAGGAAAACTGATAACGCAGAAGGCACAAAGTGCATGATGGTGACTTTCTCCTTTTTAATTAATTCCTGTAAATAATTAGGGTCTTTATGCCCTTCAGGAATGGCAAATACTAAGCCTGCACCTGATATTAAAGGAAGTAATAATTCCCAGACTGAAACATCAAAACAGAAGGTTGTTTTTTGTAATATGATATCTGCTTCTGTTACGTCTAAATAATCACGCATCCATAAAAGTCTGTTATAAATACCATCGTGCTGATTCATAACTCCTTTTGGATTCCCCGTAGTTCCTGAAGTATAAATAACATAAGCCAGAGATGTTTGAGGCACTCTTATATCTGGAGATGCCTCAGAGTATCCATGATATACGGACTTATCATCAAGATTTAAATATTCTACATCACTAAACAAATATTGATATTTGGACTCTGTCAATACAATCATTGGTTTCGTATCACCAAGAATATATTGTATTCGGTTTTCAGGATACGTGGGATCTATAGGAACATAGGCTCCCCCGGCTTTTAAAATTCCAAGAATTCCAATGATCATTTCAAATGAACGGTCTATACATATAGGGACCAAAGTATCACCGGTAATTCCTTTTTTTATCAAAGCATGTGATAGCTGATTTGAAATTTTGTCCAATTCTCCATACGTCATTTTTTTCCCGTCAAAATGAACCGCTGTTTTTTCGGAATCTGCTTGAACCTGCTTATCAAATAAATCTAATATTGTTTGATCAGCTTCATACTTCGTAGTGGTTGCATTAAATTCTTTTAACAGCTCCCGATCTTCTCTGTCTGCTTTTAAGAGTATTGTCTCTTTATTCATCAAAGCGGTTTCACTGTATAGAAACTGATCTAATATCAACTTAAAGTAATCCGCCAGTTTTTTTACCTGTTCTTTGCTGAAAACTGCAGTTGAATATCTTAATAACAATCTGAAGCTTTTATTATAAACACCTCCGTGTTCCTGTCTAAGATCATGCGCTTCTATATGAAAACCAAAAGGGAAATGCTCATTCAGATAAAATTCTGAAAGGGAATCTTCTTCTAAGGCTATAGAAGAATCATAAGCTTCCCATTCTTTAAAAATCTGGAAATCCAAATAATTAAAAGCAACGTCAAAAACCGGATTATGCTCCCCTGAAGGTTCTTTTGTAATCTCTAATATCTTGTGGAAAGGAACTCTTTCGTGATATTTTAACTGTCTTAATTTATCTTCTATGTAGCTGATATATTCACCCCAGGTTAAGCCTTTAGGAAGCTTTGTTCTAAAAGGAATGGTATTTAGGAAACATCCCAATAATTTGTCTCCGTCAGGTGTTAATGGTCTATTATTGGTAACGATACCCAGTGTTAAGTCATCCTCATAACTTAACATATTCATTGTATATACATAAGCGGCAAAGCATAAATGCTTGAAACTTGTATTGTATCTTAAGGCAAGCTCCTCTAAATCAGCTCTGAATTCTTTTCCCAAATCAAACCATTCACACGTGAATAGATGCGCTGCTCCCGTAGAGGGTAATTCAAATCGGGAATAACCATCCAGCTCCTCCTGCCAGTATTGAATGGAGGCTTCATTCTTTGCAGCAGCTAATTCACCGATAATCTGATCTTTATAAGTACTTTGCAATAGTGCCGGAACATAACTGCCATCTTTGGTCAAAGTAGAATACATATTCAGTAATTCTGTAAGGAAAGAAGAAAGACTCCATCCGTCGAATAAAGAATGGTGGAAATCCAGTAATATGTATTGATAATCTTCTCTTACCTTGATAATATTGATTCTCCACAGCAATGAAAATGACAGATCTGTCATCCTTCTTTTTTCTTCCAGTAATTTATTTTTTACAAAGCTTTCCTGTCCTTTTCTGTCCAGGTGGGAGATGTCTATAAAGTTGACCTCCGGATCTGCTTCTTTTTTGATAATGTGAGCAAAATTTTCCAGATCATAGATCTTACGCAGTGTTGTATGTTTATCGATCATGAGATCCAACGCATACTTAAACAACTCAAAATTAAAATTCTTTACCGGATAATCATATATATTCTGCTCATGATAAATAACTTCATGAATATTGGTAGGCTTACTTTTTAAAGAGTGAAAAACCATCCCCTTTTCAACTCCGTTCATAGGATATACCGCTTCATATGAGTCCAGAAACTTCCCTTCTTCTCTGTACATTTTCTCAAACTGATCAAGTTCTTGCTCAGTCTCTTTATATATACGGGCACTCTCGTTGTTGTTTTCCGTTCCTTTAATCTTCTCTGCTAATTCTTCTATGGTCTGGTAAGAATATAAATCAGCGATTGTTAATGAAGAATTCAGCTTAGTGTTGATATTGGAAATCAATCCGATAGCTTTCAATGAATCTCCTCCCATACTGAAATAATTGTCCTGAACTCCCACACGAGATACTTTCAATACATGAGCCCAAACAGCGGCCATTTGCTCTTCCAATTCATTACCCGGGGCTTTATAGGAGCTCCCTAATATCTCGTTATCCGGTGAAGGTAATTGAGATACCGCAATTTTATTGTTGGAAGTAACCGGAAATTCTTCCAGTTTTACAAAGTAAGAAGGAATCATATAGCCAGGAAGGTGATCCCCTAAATGGGCTCTGAGGGAAGAAACCTCTACAACTTCTTCACCTGTGTAGTATGCACACAGGTAAGGATGACCTTCTTCTGAATCACGCTTGATAACAACAGCATCCTGGATAGATGCATACTGAAGTAAATGGTGTTCTATTTCTTTAAGCTCTATTCTAAAGCCTTTTAACTGTACCTGATTGTCTATACGCCCTAAGTATTCAACATCTCCGTTTTCAAGCAATCTTCCTAAGTCACCTGAGCGATAGAAACGTTCTCCTTTTCGGTAAGGATTATCCAGAAATCGGGAACGGGTTAGCTCTTCCTTGTTCAGATACCCTCTGCTTATTCCCGAGCCGCCTACATAAATTTCTCCTATAACTCCCTGAGGAACCAACGCTCTATTTTCATCAAGAATATATAATGATGTGGTGGGAATAGGCTGACCTATATTGCTGATATTGTTCTCTATCTCTTCTTTTCCGATTTCTCTGTAAGTAGCATGAACGGTAACTTCCGTAATCCCATACATGTTCACAAGCTTCACCTGAGGATACTGCTCATGCCATGACTTCAACTTAAAAGGAACTAAAGCTTCTCCACCAAAAATAACATAGCGCAAAGCGGTAAGCTCTATTGCTTTTCTCTCACATTCCTCCATTAAATTATTGAAAGCTGTGGGAGTCTGATTCAAGACTGTTACATTGTGCTTCTTCAATACCTGCAGATAATGGGAAGGGTCTCTGGATACATAAGACGGAATGATGATCACTTTCCCACCATACAATAATGCTCCGTACATTTCCCATACACTGAAGTCAAAACAGTGGCTGTGGAACATGGTCCAAACATCATTTTCTCCAAAATTAAACTGAAACGCATCATTGTAAAAAAGACGAACGATATTGCGGTGTTCTACCATGACCCCTTTAGGATTCCCTGTTGTTCCCGATGTATAGATGATGTAGCATAGATCTTCAGGCTGGTTGATCTTAGCTACATGAGGAACTGATTCCGGATTGTCAATAATTTCTTCTAACAGTATCTTTTTAACAGGTGTTTCTTCCAGAAGAGCTTCATGATCTCTATCGGTAATTACAATTTCTGTACGACTGTCATCAAGCATATATTGTATCCTTCCGATCGGGTAATTAGTATCTAATGGCAAATAACAGCCGCCGGATTTCAAAATACCCAACATCCCGACAACAGTATACAGGTTCTTGTCTACCAAAAGACCCACTATACTATTTCTGCCAATTCCGTGTAAACGAAGTTCATGCGCCAGCGTATTAGACAACTTATCCAACTCGGAATAGCTCATGCTGTCTCCTTCATAAACTAAAGCTACAGCATCAGGAGTCCTGGCTGCCTGAGACTCAAATAAATCAATAATGGTTAAGGTTTCAGGATAGGATACCTCAACCTTATTATTTATTGTTTGAATTTTTATCTTATCTACTTCCGGTAGTATTTTTCCTTTTTCCAAAGGCTCATTTACACCATTTAAAAACTGATCCAATATTGATTTAAAGTAACCGGAAAGTTTTTCTACTTCTTCTTTAGTAAAAACTGTCGTCGAGTGTGTTAATGCCAATTTGAAATCTTTGTTATCTGCGTATATATGAAAATCAATACTGGTATTATTATTCATATAAAAATCTGATGCTTTAAAATCGTTTGGTTTTACAATTCGATCAACATCCTGTATTTCGGTAAAAACTCTGAAATCTATATAGTTGAAGGAGATATCAAAAATCGGATTTTTTTCATTGGCAGGTTCCTTTGTAATCTCTAATATCTTGTGGAAAGGAACTCTTTCATGATATTTTAACTGTCTTAGTTTATCTTCTATGTAACTGATATATTCACCCCAGGTTAATCCTTTAGGAAGTTTTGTTCTAAATGGAATGGTATTTAGGAAACATCCCAATAATTTGTCTCCGTCAGGTGTTAATGGTCTATTATTGGTAACGATACCCAGTGTTAAGTCATCCTCATAACTTAACATATTCATTGTATATACATAAGCGGCAAAGCATAAATGCTTGAAACTTGTATTGTATCTTAAGGCAAGCTCCTCTAAATCAGCTCTGAATTCTTTTCCCAAATCAAACCATTCACACGTGAATAGATGCGCTGCTCCCGTAGAGGGTAATTCAAATCGGGAATAACCATCCAGCTCCTCCTGCCAGTATTGAATGGAGGCTTCATTCTTTGCAGCAGCTAATTCACCGATAATCTGATCTTTATAAGTACTTTGCAATGGTGCGGGAACATAACGGCCATCTTTGGCCAAATGGGAATAGGTATCGGACAATTCTGTTACGAAGGAAGAAAGACTCCATCCATCGAATAAGGAATGATGGAAATCTAGCTGCAAATATTGATAGTCTTCCCTTACCTTGATAATATTGATTCTCCACAGTAATGAAAATGACAGATCTGTCATCCTCATCTTTTCTTCATGTAGCTTATTCTCTATAAAGGCATCCTGCCCTTTTCTGTCCAGGTGGGAGATGTTTATAAAGTTGACTTCCGGATCTGCTTCTTTTTTGATAATGTGAGCAAAATTTTCCAGATCATAGATCT
>CAUQIC010000010.1:0-213390 GCA_963518055.1 uncultured Chryseobacterium sp. | reverse complement strand
CTTTTGTAAATTTAACAAGATATAATTTGCATATGTCTTAGAATACACAAATAAAATTATAAATGCATACAT
The DNA here is from genome assembly GCA_963518055.1 of uncultured Chryseobacterium sp. Classification (GTDB taxonomy): domain Bacteria; phylum Bacteroidota; class Bacteroidia; order Flavobacteriales; family Weeksellaceae; genus Chryseobacterium. The sequence continues at coordinate 213,318 of CAUQIC010000010.1, read as the reverse complement.
CTCATAAAATTATGTATTCGTGCATTAGTGGCAAAATATTAGAAGCTAACCTTACTGAAAATCTAAAATTTTCTTGCGTCTTAAAGCAGCATATTATCTTAAATTCTTTGCGACTTTGCGCTATCCCAACCCAAAAGAGGCAAGCCTAATTCTTAAACTAACATCCAATCTCTATTTTCCTTATTTTTGTATCTATTCCAAGCTATTACTTAATAAAAGAAGGTCCGGAAAAAATTAAATTATTTACATAAGCTTATTAATGAAAGACTATACTTTTAACCATACTGAAAAAAATTCAAAGATTCCTTACGAGTTATTGTTGTTAGCAGATGAGACTATTGAAGTGATCAATCAATATATCTTCAAATGTGACATCTACCTGCTTCATGATGGATCCGAAAATATTGCCGTTATGGCTTTATATAAAAACAGTGATACGGAACTAGAGATTAAAAATATGGCCGTGATTGAAAGATATAGAAGCAAAGGAATCGGAAGCATTTTAATAGATAAAGCCAAGGAAATTGCCCATAACAATCACTATAAAGTCCTTTGTGTTGGAACTTCCGATACAGGATTTCAACAGATCAGGTTTTACGAGAAAAACGGTTTTATCAAAACGGGAATACGTAAAGATTTCTTTATTGAAAATTACCCATCCCCGATTTTTGAAAACGGCTTGCAGATGCGGGATATGATTTTACTTACCCATCACCTGACGAAATAGCCCTTTAATATGTCCTATTTCTGTTTGATAGCTGGTCTTTTTCCTACATCCAAAATAGAGTGTATTTTCAAGCTTTTTCTTTCCTTCCCAGATCAGCTTTACTTCTCTACTTTCTATTTCATTTTTGCATAAAAAGTCAGGAACGACAGCTAATCCTGTTCCTCCTTTCAGACAACGAATAATTGAATTAAGATTAGGAACAATATAATTGGGACGAAAGTTCGGTTTATGTCCAAAATTAAGGGTCCAGAACTGAAAAAGATGCTCCATATCACCGGTAGTGCCATACCATTTTTCATTCTTCAGCCATTCTTCAATCCCATCGGCGTTCTTTGTTTTCAATATTTTATTGAAAGCTGCCTTATCAACATCTTTCCCACCCACCAGTATAATCTGTTCAGAGGAAAAAGCTTCGTGTTCTATATTAGGTGAAGATCCTTTTTTGGGAGTGATAATAAGATCCAGAATTCCTTTATCCAATTGATCCAGCATTTCAGGATATTCTCCAAAACTGATGATCAGATTGAAAGGTAATGAAGAAACATATTGCTCCAAAGTAGTCTGAAAAGTCTCAAAACACATGCCCACACTGATGGTAGGGGTAAGTTTCTCAGTAGATTTCTGAAAGTTTTTCTCTACATCTTCCAGTTTGGTAATAGGCTCTGCCACTGCATTGAATAATACTTTCCCTCTTTCTGTCGGGATCATTTTTCGGCCGGTCCTGTCAAACAGTTTATATCCAACATACGCTTCCAAAGAACTTAAATGGAGACTCACACCCGGTTGCGAAATGAATAAAGCATCTGCTGCACCTGTTAATGTCCCGGTTTTATAGATCGCTTTAAAAGTACGATACCATTCTAAATTAACCATGACTTAATTATTAAAATTATAATACAAAATTACAAAATAATTATAATACTGATATCATTTTCCATCTTATGAGCATTTTGTTGATCACTTCCCGATTCAGGTTTTTATTTTACAGCCTGCATAAGGGCATTCTGAAATTTTTCCGGCTCATCTTTATGAATCTGATGTCCTGAATTTTCAAATAAAAACAGGTCTTTCTTAGGCGCTTTTACTTTTTCAAAATATTCTGTCGTAATTCTTGTAGAAGTTTGTACATCATTTTTACCCACAAAAAAATAAATGGGACATTCTACTTTTTTTAAAGTCTTTGGCAGGTCAATATTCATGACTTCGTTCCATGCAGCTGACCATGTTTTAGACCATTGAAGAAAACCTTTTTTGAAATCTTCACCGGTTACATTTTTCTTTCCATCTTTATAAAAAAGCCATTTTCTTAAATAAAACAGATCTTCATCTACTTTGAACGGAATATGTACACTGGCTAATTCTTGAGTAGCAACAGGATCTTCTTTAAAATGATCTTTTAAAATTTGAAGCAATTCCTTCTCACTCGTCAGTTGGCTGATAACAGGATTTACCGCAAAATACGCATTTAAAAGCTCCGGGTAATTTCTAACGATGTAGAAGCCTAAAGCATTCCCCCATGAACTACCCAACAGGTATATTTTTTCCTGTTTTAATTCTTTTCTCAGGAAATTAATCACCTGATAAGTATCTTTTCCCATCATCTCCACGGAAGGCTGAACAGGAGAAGGATTCATCTCCAATGTTTTTCCTGCATCTCTCTGATCCCATTGAACAATGGTGAATTTACTTTTTAAAAGATGGGTAAAAGAATCAGCATTTTTCCTCATTGAGCTTCCAGGCCCACCGGATAAAAATAACAATACCGGTTTTTCGGAATCATCTGTTTTAATATCTATAGCTTGTTTTATTCCCCCAATTTGCGGAGTAAGTAAGGTATCTATTTTTCCTTTTTTTAATTGGGCGAAACAAAATACTGATAATAGTAATACAATAAGAAGACTTGTTTTTTTCATGATTTCTAAATTTTTAGTTGACTTTAATAATCTGATACAAATATGCTCCGGATTAATTTCTAAAAAGTCCGAATAAAAAAATTCGAACTGATTTTAAAGATAAAATCAGTTCGAATCTAAGCAGATTAAAGTTCGAATAATTACAAACAACTATTAATCAATCTATTAAAATTTAAAACAATATATAATTCTTGATCTTTTAAAATGAGGTATAAAAAGAAAATTTTACACTAATCATTCAGTATAGATTCAAAATAAATCTTATTTCAGGATAAATCTTTCAATAAAAGACAATCAATTAGTGTAAAACTACTTTGTCATTTCTTAGAAAAGCAGCATAATAATTCGGAATTCCACTTTCCTCGATCTTACGGGCAGTTTCTTCAAGCGGATAAGGGATCTGTACAATTTCAGGAGAAATTTGTTTTTCCTCAAGGGTTAAAATAAGATAAGAGGCCAGCCTGTTTTCTTCTTTAGAACGTCCTACAGAACCACAATTAACAGCCCAATTAGCATTGTCGAATTGCTTTTTAAAAGATAAATGGGTGTGCCCCATTACAACAATATCAGATTGAGATTCTTTCAGCATATTTGTAAAAACCTCATCATTTTCCGATTCATATAAATAAGTATCATTGCTTGATAAACTGGAATGAACCAACTGAATACTCCAATGATTCTCTCCTACTTTATAGTTCAATTTTACATGAAAAGGCAGTTCAGATAAAAACTGTTTATTCTCTTCTGTAATATGCTTTTTAGAATGGTCAATAGCGATAAATCTGGCCTTAGTTTCCTCCTCAGAATGTTTAGATAAAGGAATTACAGGAATATCAAAAGCGATTCTTTCATCATGATTTCCCATGAGACAAGGAATATTAAGACTTTTAATCTTATCTATCACTTCATTTCCCCAGGGTGCAAAATCTACAAGGTCTCCCAGACAGAATTTCTGATGAATTCCTCTTTCTTCTATATCCTTCAACACCGAATTCAATGCTGGAAGATTCCCATGTACATCACTAAAAACCGCAATCTGTATCATATCCATTCTAATTATCATAACAAATGTACAAGAGCGTGATGATATCGTGATTAACAGTCCGTATGACTTTTCACATAAAACAGAAAATTTAAACTATCATTTTTATGATACATATGTATAAGTTATACTATTTTAATTATACAATAATCCATCCTAACTTTGCAGAGTAAAATTTAAACAATCATAAAAAAAATGAAAAAAGTATTAATCATTAACGGAGGACAAAACTTCGGACATTCCGGAGGAAAATATAATCAGACCATTGCAGAAAACACAATAGCAGTTCTTAAAGAATTTGATAATGTTGAAATAAAAATAACCCATGTAAGTGAACATTATAACAAACATGAAGAAGTAGAAAAATTTGTTTGGGCAGATTATATCATTTACCACACTCCTATCTGGTGGTTTCAGCTTCCGAACGGTTTAAAGAAATATATTGATGAGGTTTTCACCGCAGGTCACGCGAAAGGTATTTATATGAGTGATGGCAGAAATGCAGCCCATCCTGAGATCAACTATGGAACAGGTGGAATGCTTGGGGGTAGAAAATATATGCTGACCACAAGCTGGAATGCTCCTGCTACCGCATTTACCCTTCCGGGAGAGTTCTTTGATGAGAAAAGTGTAGATGAGGGTCCATTATTCGGATTCCATAGAATGAATGCTTTTGTCTCATTAGAAAAAATGGATAGTTTCCATTTCCACGATGTAGAAAAGAATGCGAATATAGAACGTGATATGAAACTTTACAGAGACCATGTTAAAAATGTATTTGAAAAAGAATTAAAACCGGAACTCGTATCATGAAAAAAGTACTGATCACAGGTATTACCGGCTATATAGGCGGAACTGTCGCAAGAAAACTTCTTGATAAGAATTATGAAGTGGCAGGACTGGTTCGTAATGAAGTTCATGTGCAGGAACTTGAATCATTGGGAATCAAAACTATTGTGGGAAACATCCATAATCAAGATCTGATAAAAACAGCGGTTGCCGATGTTGATGCTGTTATCCATAATGCTGATTCAGCGGATGATGCTTATGCTGTGGATCATTTTATCAATGCAATGGAAGGAAGCCATAAAACGTTTATATTTACTTCAGGTTCTGCTATTTTTGGAGGAAAAGAGAATGGTAGAAAAAGTGATTTTATCTTCAGAGAAGATTTTCCTTTGCAGCCAAGACTGGAGATGGCATCAAGAGTTATGATCAACAACTACGTGCTACAATCTGCAAATAAAGGTATCAGAAGTATTGTTATTGTTCCTACAATGGTTTATGGAAAAGGTTTAGGAATAAAAAAAGACAGCATACAGATCCCTGCTCTTATTCATTTTTCTCAGAAAAAAGGACATGGAGTTTATTTTAATGAAGGTGAGAATGTATGGTCTAACTTACATATTGAAGACCTGGCAAACCTGTACGTCCTTGCATTAGAAAAAGCAAAAGAAGGCTCTATTTATTATGCTGAAAATGGTTCATCTTCTCTAAAAAACATTGCAGAAATCATCAGTAAAAAATATAATCTGGAACCTGCCAGATCTTTAAGTGTACAAGAAGCGGTTGACAATTTTGGTCCTGCAGGAGGTTATTTCGGTTTTGCATCCAATAGCAGATGTAGTGCAGATAAAGCCAGAATAGAACTAGATTGGAAACCCATTTATAACTCAATTGAAAATTTTATTTAATTATGAAAATTCATCTTACAGCGATTATCAAAGCTAAAGAAGAGCATCAGGCAGAAGTACTGGAGGTTCTTCAGAATATGGTTAAAGAAACAAGAAAAGAAGAAGCATGCGAATTGTACAACCTTCACCAGGGAATTGAAGATAAAAATCACTTTGTCTTTTATGAAATCTGGAAAAGTGCAGATGGATTAGCGCAGCATAATGAGCAGCCTTATATTAAAGCTTTCGGGGCTTTGATTGATGAAAAACTTCAGGAGATACCGCAAATTTATACCACCCACCTTATTTAACAATGAAAAAACTGACCCTATTATTTTTTAGTATTTTCACTTTAGGATTGAGTCAGGCTCAACACCAAAAATCTAATGATATGAAAAAGAAAATATTATTCGTTGTCACCAGCCATGACAAAAAAGGCAGTACAGGAGAAGATACAGGATATTATTTGGGAGAAGTATCACATCCATGGGAGGTTCTTCATAACGCAGGCTATGAAATTGACTTTGTGAGCCCTAAAGGCGGAACTCCGCCCGTAGATGGATTTGACCTTAAAGATCCCGTGAATAAAGAATTCTGGGAAAATAAAGAATACAAAAATAAAATAGACCATTCTTTACCCCCATCAAAGGTGAACCCGAAAGAGTATTCAACTATCTTTTATGCAGGTGGACATGGAGCAATGTGGGATTTAGCAGATAATAAAGAACTGGCAACTATCGCCTCAAAAATCTATGAAAACGGAGGAATTGTAGCAGGAGTATGTCATGGGCCGGCCGGTTTGGTTAATATCAAACTGACTAATGGGAAGTACCTTGTAGAGGGAAAGAAAATCAATGCTTTTACCAATGAAGAGGAATCTGCCGTAAAACTAACAGATGTTGTTCCTTTCTTACTGGAAAATAAATTAAAAGAAAGAGGAGCCATATTTGAAAAATCAGGACTTTGGCAGAATCATGTGGTAATGGATCAAAGAGTCATTACCGGACAGAACCCGCAGTCTGCAAAAAGTGTTGGAGAGGCAATTTTAAAAGAATTAAACAACCAATAAATGGTTTACCGCAAAAGTCATAATGATGTTTAGGCACTTCAGTAAAAAGAAGTGAGAACAGAGATGTTGAGAATATGACTTTACGGTTGAACACACCATAACAAATTTTAAAAATAAAAAATGGAATATAGAAAATTAGGAAACACAGATTTAGCATTATCAACCATCACTCACGGAGCTTTTGCTATTGGCGGTAATATGTGGGGTGGTAATGAAAAACAGGATTCCATCAACTCTATTCATGCGTCATTGGATCATGGAGTAACTTCTATCGATACGGCCCCTTTCTATGGGTTTGGATTAAGTGAAGAAATGATTGGTGAGGCTATTAAAGGAAAAGACCGTTCAAAAATCCAGCTATTAACAAAATTCGGGTTGGTATGGGATGGAAGCAACAACGGAAAGGGAGAATTCTTCTTTGATGCTGAAGATGAAGGAAAAACAATTCCTGTATATAAATTAGCATCTAAAGAAAACATCATCAAAGAAGTTGAAGAAAGCTTAAAAAGGCTGGGTACCGATTATATTGACCTTTTACAGCTTCACTGGCCGGATAGTACAACTGCGATCAGTGAAACTATGGAAGCGATGGAGCTATTAATCCAACAAGGAAAAATCCGTGCTGCCGGCGTAAGTAATTATAGTGTGGCACAAATGGAAGAGACCAACAGAACTTTAAAATTAGCCAGCAACCAGGTTTCTTACAGTATGTTGAATCGCGCTATTGAAAATGATCTTGTTCCTTATTCTTTAGAGAACAATTCAGGAATCATTGTATACAGCCCGATGGAAAGAGGTCTTTTAACCGGTAAATATTTCAAGGATAACAAATTAAAAGACAACGACCACAGAAACGGATATTTCTCTCAATTTGATCTTAATAAGGTAAAAACTTTCTTAGAAAAAATTGAACCTATTGCTCAGAAAAAAGGAGCCAGCCTTTCTCAATTGGTATTAAGATGGACTACTTTACAACCGGCCATTACAGTAGTATTGGCAGGAGCAAGAAATGCTCAGCAGGCTATTGAGAATGCCAAAACAATGGAGGTTAGTCTTTCTCAGGAAGAATTAACGTTCATCAACTCTGCTTTAAGCGAGATCTAATATAAAATGAATCACAGGTCTATTTTTAGCATTACTATATCAAGTTGATATTGCCTATGCTATATTACCTGTTATTAAAAACGGCTTTTCAAAATTGAAAAGCCGTTTTTGTATAAATAAGTAAAAAGTCTGGAATAAAATTATTTAGCAATAGGAAGATGGGTACTTACCGCAATCCTGTTCCATGCATTAATCGTGACAATGGCCATAATAATCTCAGCGATCTGGGCTTCAGTAAAGAATGATGTAGCCTTCTGATACGTTTCATCTGTTAACCCTTTTTCACTAATCAAAGTAATTTCCTCTGTCATTGCCAAAAGTACCTGCTCTTCTTCTGTAAAAAACTCTCTGGCTTCTGTCCATCCATTCAGAATAAAAATTCTTTGTGGCGTTTCTCCATATTTGATGGCATCTTTGGTATGCATATCAAGACAAAAAGCACATTTATTGATCTGGGAAGCCCTGATTTTAATTAATTCCTTTTGAATATGAGTTAAAGAAGTATTCTGTAAATATCCCTCTAATCCAAACATTGCTTTGTACGCTGCGGCATCTGTAGTAGCCAAGTTAAGTCTTGCACTCATTATATTTATTTTTTGGTTAATTGATCTATACTAAAAGAATATTGTTGCTGAACAGCCAGTAAAAGGGCTGCTGCACTTCCCACCCAAACTGAATAATTGAGTGGAGCCTTAGAACCTAATGCAACAGTCATGGATACAGCAAAAATCAATAGCAAAATACTGCTCCCGTAGGCGGCAATTTTAGTTTTAAAGCCTACCATCAGCATCAATGGAAATAAGATTTCAAAAAATGTCGCTGCATACGCTGAAAATGTACTTAAAGCTTCGGGAAGAAAAAAAGTTAATGATCTTGTATATTCTTCAAAGCTCTTCATATTTCCCCATGAGGAATTTTCTTTGCTCCACCACCCGAATCGATCGGCTACAGCAGAAAGCATGGTTACAGCAAGAGCAAGTCTTAAAAATAGCTGTGGAAATTGATTTTTTGTATCTGTCATTGCATTAGCTTTTAATTACATGACAAATTTCCGACTTCTGATTCGTAAAAAACTTAAACTGGTTTAAGAACGTAATTTTGCTTTAATTTCACTTAAATATTCCGGAGTAAAACCAAGAAATGAGGCAATAAGATATTGAGGAATTCTTTGAATAAACCAAGGATACAAAGTACTGAAATGAACATATAATTCTTCTCTTGAATATTCGGTCAGATAACGGAGCTTTCTTTCAGAAGCAGCATAGGCTCTTTGATAAATAATTCTGAAGTACTTTTCCATAACTGGATGCTTCTCCAGTAATAATTCCTGATTTTTAAAATCAATGACCAGAATGGTAGACTTTTCTACAGACTGAATATTAAAATCTGTCTGCAACTGTCTTTCATAGGCAAAGGTATCAGTAATCCACCAGTTTTCAATCGCAAACTGAGTCGTGTGCTCTACTCCTTTTTCGTTAATAAAATACTTTCTAAGGCATCCTTCCACCACAAAATACATATTTCTGCAAACCTCACCTTCCAGCATCAGTTCCTGTTTCTTTTTCACCTTTACTACTTCAAAGAATGAAAAAATCGAAACAAACTCATCGTCAGTTACTGTAATAAATTTGTTTAAATGCGCCTTGAAATTATCCATCTTTAGAATTGAATACTCAAACTTAACTTTATTTTTTTAGTTTTACAATGATAAAAAAAATAAAACTATGGAAGTTGTTGCCAAAATTCTGATCGCTGTTGTTGCCCTTGAGCATTTGTATATTTTATGGATGGAAATGTTTGCATGGGAAACCAAAGGAAAAGAAGTTTTCAAAGCCGCTCTGCCTGCCGAAATGTTCAAACCTACAAAAGGATTGGCTGCCAACCAGGGATTGTACAATGGTTTTCTTGCTGCTGGTCTTTTCTGGTCTTTTCTGATTAAAGATCCGCAATGGCAAACGAATGTAGCATTATTCTTCTTAGGATGTGTTGCAGTAGCAGGAATCTATGGAGCTATTTCTGCCACTAAGAAAATATTTTTCGTTCAGGCATTACCTGCGATATTGGCTATTATTGCTGTTTTACTGAAGTAACCCTATCAGTCCGTTTTTATTCTTAAAAAATCACCTCGTTACTACTATTTTCTCTTTCATAAGAAGAGTACAATCAGTATAAATATTTCATTTCCGGACGAGCCTTAAAACCAGCTTTTTAAGGCTCAAAAAATCCATTTAATATAAAATTCGTAAATTTGCATCGTCGTAAGAAATTGATACACAGTTTTCTTATGCTGATCTGCATTTTGATGGAATGTAGAATTTCAAGTTGTTCAGTACACATATCTTTAATTACTTCATCTGTAATTTAACTGTAAAATCTGTATAAAAGATTTCTCTCTTTTTACATGATACACTCTTTTTCTAGAGTATAATCTATTGACATATTAAAATAAACATAAGACCTTAGGTTTTGTGTCTTTATTTCTTTGTTAAAAGCTTTTGTCATGATAAGCTCTGCAAATTATTTTGCAATATCGTCATTCACAGAACAACCGAAATCAAGCATAAGATAATGAATTGATGTAGCATTTATTAATCAAAAAAATCTGAATATGGAAAAAAATGAAAACGGTAGAAAAGTAAAACTTAAAGTTGAAGATCTGACTATTATTTTTGGTAAAAACAAAGAAAAAGCCCAGGAACTTTTAGACAAAGGTTTTTCCAAAAAGGAAATTCTTGAAAAAACGGGGTGTACCGTAGGAATCAATAAAGCCAGTTTTGAAATCTATGAAGGGGAATTCTTTGTAATCATGGGATTATCAGGAAGTGGAAAATCTACTTTACTACGTTGCCTCAACAGATTGAATGAACCTACCTCAGGAAAAGTATTCATCAATAACGATGATATTACCGGAAAAAACAATAAAGACCTGCTGGAAGTAAGAAGGACGGAAATGAGCATGGTATTCCAAAAATTTGGTCTGCTCCCGCATCATACCATTTTAGATAATGCTGGTTTTGGACTGGAAATCAGAGGAGAAAGCAAGGCTTCCCGTGATGAAAAAGCACAAAAAGCATTAGATATTGTAGGGCTAAATGGTTTCGAAAATCAATATCCTTCTCAACTTTCAGGAGGAATGCAGCAAAGAGTAGGATTAGCAAGAGCACTGGCTAACGATCCTGAAGTCTTGCTGATGGATGAAGCTTTCTCCGCACTAGACCCCTTGATAAAATCTGAAATGCAGGATCAAATGCTTGAACTGCAAAATACATTACAAAAAACTATTGTTTTCATTACTCATGATTTGGACGAAGCCATTAAAATTGGGGATCGTATTGTCATCATGAAAGATGGGGTTATCGAACAGATAGGAACAGCTGAAGATATTCTCACCAATCCTGCAAGTGATTATGTAAAAGCTTTTGTAGAAAAAGTAGATCGTAAAACCATCATCACCGCCAGATCTTTAATGTTCAATAAAGCGACCGTGGTACGTTTTAGAAAAGACGGTCCTGAAGGAGCTTTAAGAAAAATGAGATCAACAGGTTTAGAAAACTTACCTGTGGTGGATTTTCAAAATAAATTTTTGGGATTTGTCACCCTTAAGGATGTCGTTCAAATTGCCAGAAAGAAAGAGCCTACCGTGGAATCTATCATCAATAGCAACGTGCCTTCTGTCTATCCTGAAGTCACTGTAGAAGAAATGCTACCCTTGATTTCCGGAAGTAAATCGGCTATCGCTGTGGTAGATGAAGACAATAAATTTTTAGGTCTGGTCACCCAGCTATCTCTTATCATAGAAGCAACCAAGTTTAACGAAGAAGAGATCATTGAATTAAAAGAAATCGCAAACAATCAATAAGATGAATAAAACTATAGATATAGGTCAATATGTAGAAACTGCTATCAATTGGCTCACAGAAAATGGAAAACCTGTATTTGATGTCATAAAACATATAGGAAATGCTTCTATAATAGGGATTGAATGGGTTTTGGTAAACACTCCCTTTTATGTTATCATTCTCTTTTTTACCCTCCTGGCATTATGGAAAGCAGGTAAAGCCATCGCAGTGGTCACTCTAGCCGGATTGAGTTTAATATTCTTAATGGGATTATGGAAAGAAACCATGGAAACACTGGCACTTATTTTTGTCGCCACCCTTACTGCGCTTGTTATTTCCATTCCTCTGGGGATTTTTGCAGCAAAAAGCACCATAGCCTCAAAAATCATCCGCCCTTTACTGGATTTGATGCAAACAATGCCGGCATTTGTTTACCTGATCCCTGCGGTACTATTTTTCAGTATCGGTAAAGTTCCAGGTGCTTTTGCCACGATAATTTTTGCAATGCCCCCAGCTGTACGATTAACGACATTAGGAATTGAGGCTGTACCGAAAGATATTGTAGAAGCAGCAAGGGCTTTTGGAGCCACCAATCGTCAGATTCTGTTTAAAGTAGAACTTCCTTTAGCAATGAAAACAATTTTAACAGGGATTAACCAAACCATACTGTTGTCTTTATCCATGGTTGTTATTGCAGGAATGATTGCTGCGGGCGGATTAGGTGAAAAAGTATTGGAAGGAATCAATAATCTGGATATCGGATTAGGATTTGAAAGTGGATTATCCGTCGTGATTTTAGCCATTATCCTCGATAGGATTACTCAAGGATTTGTAAAGAAGAAACAATAAGATGAAAAAATTAAAAAATCTATTTTTCCCGATTCTAGTGCTGGCTTTCGCCGCATTAAGTTCATGTGAAAATCTAAAAAACTCCAAATATATAACCATCGGAATGGTAGATGGCTGGGCAGAAGGTGTCGCCATGACCCACGTTGCCAAAGCCATTTTGGATGAGCAGGGATATCATGTTATTATTCAGAAAGCTTCTACCGATATGATTCTGGCTTCCATGAATAATGAAGATACTGACCTTTTCATGGGAATCTGGCTTCCTCATACCCATGCTAAAAAACTGGCGAAATTTCCGGAATTAAAAAATCTTGGGACAAGTTATGATAATGGCCGCATAGGATTGGTAGTCCCTGAATACGTACCCATCAATTCCATCGAGGAATTGAGACAACATTCGGATCAGTTCAATCATAGAATTATTGGAATTGAAAAAGGAGCAGGATTAACTTATGGAACCGATAAAGCGATCGCTGATTATCAACTTGATTATCAACAGATCAACTCGTCAACAGTTGCCATGATCACCGAATTACAAAATGCCATACAGCATAAGCAATGGATCGTAGTAACAGGATGGCAGCCTCATTGGATGTTTGGAAAAATGAAAATTAAGTTTCTTGATGATCCCAAAAAGATATTTGGGGAAGCAGAGCAAATTAAAACATACGCCAGAAAAAACTTTGGTAAAGATCATCCCGAGCTGGCGAAATTCTTTTCTAAAGTTCATTTTGAGGATGAAAATATGTCTGATCTCTTGATCCAGATGGAACAGAGTAAAAATAAGGAAGAAACCGCAAAGAAATGGGTAAAAGATCATCCAGATCTCGTAAACTCTTGGTTAGATAAAAATTAATATCACTCTTAGGTAAATACCTTTAAAATCCTCTGCCACTATAAGGTTTGAGGATTTTTTTATTATCGGGTTTACGATTCAGAAGAACCCATAGATTCTTTGATCTTTTCCCTGTGAAGTATTCCCCAGTTCACGAGAGTCTCCGTTACCGGAAATACCGACTTACCATATTCTGTTACGGCATAGGTAACGGTAATGGGTTTGGTATCCTGAATGGTTCTGGTAATTAAAAGATTGATCTCCATTTCCTTCAGTTCTTTACTCAGCATTTTAGCAGAAATTCCTTCAATACTGCGTTCTAACTTTTTAAAATGAATCTTCTGATCAGGTCTGTTAGTAAGATATCGAAGAATCATCAGTTTCCATTTCCCACCTAAAACATCGAGACTGTCACGCATAGCGAACAATTCCTCGGTACAACTAGCCTCTCTCTCTACTCCGTTTTCAATGATTTTTGCCATAATAGTTTCATGAAGGTAACTAGTTACCATTAGTTAACTAGTAGCAAATATAAACTATTTCAGTTTTACATTTGTTACTCAAACTATACATATGAAAGCAGTTATTTTAAATAAAAATTTTGAGCTTGAAGAAGGTTCTGTAGAAAAACCTCAGCCCAAAAGCCACGAAGTTTTAATTCAAATCAAAGCCAGTGGCTTCAACCCTATCGATTATCAGATGTTGGAAAATGAACTGGAAAGAAAATTAATCAGTTCGCCAATATTAGGCCGGGAGCTAGCAGGAATTGTGGTAGAAAAAGGAGTACATGTTACTCAGTTCAATATCGGAGATAAGGTGTTCTGTGGCAGCGGTTCTATGGGAAGCAATGGTACCTATGCCGAATATATCTCCGTTCCGGAAGCTATTGTTTCACTCAAACCTAAAAATATCTCCTTTGAACAGGCAGCATCGATCCCTTCAGCAGGATTAACTTCGCTCCAAATTTTTAAACGATTGAAAGTACAACCGGAACAAACGATTCTGATCACCGGAGCTGCCGGCGGAGTAGGTTCTTTTTTAATTAAAATTCTGCGGGCTCATCAGATTGAGAATTTCGTCATCACCGTGGGTATTGAAGAAAATAAACAAATGTTTCTTAATCTAGGCTTGAAAGAACACCAGATTATCAATTACAAAGAAGAGAATCTTGTAGAGAATCTTTTAAAAGCCAACCATCACCAGCCTTTTGATATCGGAATTGATCTGGTTGGAAATTATATGGCTGAAGTAACCGCTGAAGTATTAAAAATCAATGGAACTTATGTAGATGTCACCGCTCTTGTCACCAAAGAAGCCCATGAACTTCTTTTCAACAAAGGAACTGTGATCATGAATATTTCCAATTACACCTACAGTATGGTTAAAGACTATGATTATTACAAAAACAGTCTGGAGGAAATTGCGAAACTTCTAGAAAATAAAATCATCATTCCCTCTCTATATAAAACAATGGGAAACCTTTCTTTGGAAACAGTTCTTAAAGCCCATTCTATTCTTAAAAATAACCAGACCCAAGGTCATAAACTAATCATGAAAAATTCATAAAACTATGAACAAAATACCAAGACGCATCGTCACCGGAATAAAAGACGGAAAATCTATCATTATAGAGGATCAACAGGTTGAAAATGCCATAGAACATTTCCCGGGATTGATTATTTCAGACATCTGGAATACTCAAACAATGCCCGCAAGCTTAGACTTTGAAAACAAAATTCCCAATACCGGATTTCCACAAACCCCTAAAAATGGCACTTATTTTCGATATGTAGTGGTTCCACCGGATAAAGATTTAGGAGTGGAGTTCAAAAAAGGAGAACCTCATCCTATGATGCATCAAACTCCAACATTAGACTATATCATCATTCTTTCCGGCGAACTTCACCTGATTATGGAAGAAGGGGAAACACTCTTAAAGCCTGGAGATATTGTGATCCAAAGAGGAACCAACCATGCCTGGAGCAACAGATCCGATGAACCGTGCATACAACTTGCTGTTTTAATAGACGCTGAAATTAAAGAGTAAAAGATTTCCTACAGGTCACACCCATTCCACAGATAAAAAGATCTGCATAATCTGTGAAATCTGTGAGAGTAATAATTTTTGGTAAAAAAAGCTAACGCACAAAGAATTTAAGATAATATATGGCTTTAAGGCGCAAGAAAATCCAAGATTTTCAGTAAGGATGCTCTTAAGATTTTGCCACGAATGCAGGTATAAAAAGGTTTAATTTTCTACAAGATTCTATGTTCCTAATGTGGGTTTAAATATTTTTTTGAATCACATAGAAACATAAATTTTATCCGTGAGATGATACATACATCATTTTTATTCGTGGATCTGTGGCATTACAATAAGCGACATGAAATTTTATCGCGAATAAAACCCTTGCTCCTTAAAAATATCCGCATAGCAAAAAAACTTAGCACCTTGGCGATTTCCAACCCATCACAAAGCCGAAATCTCTTTCAACTTTTCTTTCATTTTACCAGGAGTAATCAATCCTTCCTGATAATAGATCAAATTCTGATTCTTATCCAGAAAAATCCATAACGGATAAACCGGCTGATTTTTATTTTTGGATAAAGCGAGAGCCAGCTCATGAATTCCGGAATTTCCATTGGCTAAATATTCAAATTCCTGCCCTTGAAAATGGATTTTGTCTCTGGTTTTTTCAGCCTCAAAATTAATCAGGTAAAAATGGTCATTCATCATTTCAACCAGATCTTTATCTTTATTCAACCGAAAGGATTCTATTTTACAGACAGCACACCAATCCGTATAAAGGTGGATTACGACTGGTTTGGGAGACTCTTTTTGCAGAAGCTCCAGCTCAGAAAAAGTGCTTGTCTTCATCTGAGACAGATAAAGACAAGGCACAAACATTAAAAATAAAATAAAAGGTCTCATTTCAAAGTATATCTAACTCCCAGGAAACCTCTGATGCGTTGCATAGGTGCATACCCATATGCTGTATCGAAAGTATAATGGTTAGGATTACTAATAGGATCATCAACCTGTTTGTCGAACGGGTCAAATGGCCTCATCAAAGGATCCTTTGGAGTAAAATTGAATAAATTTTTAATACCGCAGTATACCTCAAATCCGGATTTGAAACTCTTTGAAACCTGGATATTGGCCAGAGAATAAAACGGTGAATACTCAGGACGGAAATCATTCGGCAAAATAGGAAGTCTCATAGGTCCATAAAACTGTCCCGTAAAATCTACCGTCAGATTGTTAGGGAATTTATAACTCAAATTATAAGTTCCGCTCCACTTTGGTGCGTGTAATTGCTGAGTTTTTTGATTCTCATTATCATATTTCTGATAAACATCAAGATAGGTTACTCCCAAATTTATGTTCAAAGGGAATTGAAAAGTAAAGTCTACATTTAAGGAAGCACCTCTTGAAATTCCGTATCCATGCAGATTATCATAAATAATCTTATTAGGATCAGAATCAAAATCGCCAACAATTTTATTACTGAAATAAGTATAAAATGCTGAAGCATCAAGTTGAAGCATATGGTTTCCTACTGGGATTTTCCAGATATAGTTTAAATTTCCGTTTACCGATCTTTCCGGTTGAAGATCAGATTTTACAACAACTTCCCGGGAACCTGTCAGAGCTGCGTGATCCTCAGTGAATAAATTAACCACTCTGAAACCTGTACCAAAATTGAAACGCAGGGTATGATAAGGATTTGGTGAAAACTTCCATGCAAACCTTGGAGAATGTACCGAATGATGTACCTTATCATAGTCATAACGGTAGCCCAATAACAAAGTATTTTTGTCATTGATCTCCCATTGATCCTGAATAAATACTCCCCATATCGGAGATTTCATCGGAGCATTGGTTACTCCATCTGACGCCATAGTTCCCGGTGTGTTGTCATCGTAAAAAGTTCTTTTAAAAGTAACCCCGGCCGTGATATCGTGCTTTCCGAAGCTTCTGTCCCAATAGGTTTGTACGAAGGCTACTTTTTGAAGAGCATTATAGGGCTTAGCTCCATAAAAAGAGTTCTGATCATGGTAATTGTAAGAAAATTGGGTTACGATATGCTCTTTCATAGGCCATTCATACAGTCCAAAAACTTCCGCACGATTAGTGTAAATACTTTCTCCATATACTTCATCACTACCGCGGAAAGATTTATTCCATTGCATTTCACCTCCAAAGCGGTCTTCATATAGATATCTCATCGCAAAGCTCGCTTGGCGATTATCTTTTCTTTTAAAATTCCACTTATTAAAAATTGAAATTCTATCCTGGAGTGTGCTATCTGTAAAATTATCTTTGTTCTGATCTATCCTTTCCTGAAAGCTGAAATAATTTAAGCTTAATAATGAAGCTGCATTCTTTCCAACATTAAACTTGGTGGAAAGGTCAAGATTATTTTCAGCCCATGTGCTGGTCATTACATCAATACTCAATTTAGGAGCTGTTAACGCATTTTTAGTAATAATATTAATCACCCCTCCCATAGCTTCAGATCCATATATAGAAGAAGCGGGTCCTTTGACGACCTCTATTCTATCTACCAGGCTATTTGGAATTCCGCTTAGCCCATACACAGTGGAAAGCGAGCTTACAATTGGCATTCCGTCAATCAAAATCATAGTGTATGGACCTTCCAATCCATTGATATGAATATCTCCTGTATTACATACCGAACAGTTCAGCTGGGGCTTTACCCCATTCACCATAGCAATGGCTTCAAAAATACTGGGGGTCGGGTTCTTCTGGAAAAATTTCTGGCTATAAATTTCTACTGCCACAGGACTTTTCGACCTGCTGACCGGTTTTATGGTTCCGGTAACCACTATATCATCAATATTACTTGTCTTTATTTCTCTTCTGGAAACCTGTACAGAATCTACATTTTTGTTTTGAGATAAACTTAAACTGTCTGTCTGCTGGGCAAAACAGTAGGATGATAAAAAAGTAACAGAAAATAGTATTCGCTTCATGAAATCAAAATTGTTAGACAAATCTAACAAATATTTTTGAAATACAAAACTTAACAAAAAAATATAAGTGTTACCAGTTGGTGAAAAATGAGTAAATTTGAGAAACTACATATAAAAGTAAAATGAGATATCATCTAGCGGGAAACATCCCACCAAAAAGACACACTATCTTTAAATCACCGGAAGATAAATTTTACTATGAGCAGCTTTTCGGAACAGAGGGCTTCCATGGTATCTCTTCTCTATTATACCATATTCACCGTCCTACACAGATCAAATCGATCGGCGAGCCAAAGGATGTCACTCCTAAAATTGCAGTAGAAAAAAATATTACTCCAAGAATGTTCAAAGGAATGAATGTGACTCCCGAAGATGATTTTATGGACAGCCGAAAGATTCTTTTGATGAATAACGACCTGAAAATGGGATTGGCCAAGCCTAGGAAATCAATGGACTATTTCTATAAAAATGCTGAGTGCGATGAGCTTTTATATGTTCATCAGGGTAACGGAGTTTTAAAAACGTTTGTAGGAGATCTTGATTTTGTAGCCGGAGACTATCTTATTATTCCAAGAGGAACCATCTATCAGGTAGAACTGAAATCTGATGACACTGTATTTTTTGTATTAGAGAGCCACTCTCCTATTTATACTCCGAAAAGATACAGAAATGAATTCGGACAGCTTCTGGAGCACTCTCCCTTCTGTGAAAGAGATATGATTGCTCCTGCTTTCAAAGAACCGATTGACGAAAAAGGAGAATTCTTAATTAAAGTAAAAAAAGAAAACCAGATCACAGACTTTATCTATGCAACACACCCGTTTGATGTGGTAGGTTGGGATGGCTATTTTTATCCTTATAAATTCAATATCAAGAATTTTGAACCGATTACCGGGAGAATTCACCAACCCCCACCGGTACATCAGAACTTCGAAGGACACAATTTTGTAGTTTGCTCATTCTGTGCAAGAATGTATGATTACCATCCACAGGCTATTCCTGCTCCTTACAATCATTCCAATATTGATTCTGATGAGGTATTATTCTATACTGAAGGAGACTTTATGAGCCGTAATCATATCGACCTGATGGATTTTACCCTTCACCCGGGAGGAATTGTTCACGGCCCTCACCCAGGTGCCATGGAAAGAAGTATCGGTAAAAAATTTACGGAAGAATATGCTGTAATGGTTGACCCGTTCCGTCCTTTAAAAATTACGGAAGAAGCTTTAAAAGTGGAAGATCCATCTTACAAAACTTCATGGCTGGAATAAAACAGTAAAAATTCATAAAAAGTATTACTGAATACATACAAAAGACGCTTTAAATCCTTTATTTAAAGCGTCTTTTTTCGTAAATTTGTAAGGTATGGTTAACATATATTACCATCATTATTTTTCATAACACATCCTAAGTAATGGTGGTTTAATAAAAATCAAGATTACATGTTAGAAAGAATCAGATTAGAAAGTTTACACGACAAAGTAACAACAGCTGAAAATGCTGTAAAATTGATCAAAGACGGAATGACCATTGGGTCTAGTGGTTTCACAAAAGCAGGTGACAGCAAAGCTATTTTGCCCGCGCTTGCAGAAAGAGGAAAAACTGAAGATCTTAAAGTCACTTTAATGACCGGTGCATCATTGGGACACGGTACTGACGGAAAATTAGCAGAAGCTAATGTATTGAAGAAAAGAATGCCATTTCAGGTAGATCCTATTTTAAGAAACAAAATCAATAACGGTGAAATTCTCTTCATTGATCAGCACTTAAGTGAAAGTGCAGAACTTCTTCACACCAAAAACCTTCAAAGTATTGACGTTGCGATTATTGAAGCGGCTTATATTGAAAGAGATGGCAGCATTGTTCCCACCACTTCTGTTGGAAATTCAGTGACCTTTGCAGCATTGGCTAAAAAGGTAATCATCGAAATCAATACCGAAGTTCCTGAAGAAGTTTATGGAATACACGATATTTATCAAGCTGAAGATTATCCCTACAGAAATGTTATTCCTATTGTAGCTCCATGGAATAAAATCGGAAGAAAAAGCATCCCTGTTGATCCCAATAAAATTGAAGCTATTGTCTTTACAAATCTTAAAGACAGCCCTGCTGACATTGCGGAACCGGACGAAAAAACAACTGCTATTGCTCAGCACCTTCTGGGATTCTTTGAAAATGAAGTACGCTTAGGTCGTCTTACAGACAGACTACTTCCTCTTCAGGCAGGTATTGGTAAAGTGGCTAATGCAGTCCTTACAGGGTTTAAAGACAGTAATTTTTATGATCTAACGATGTTCTCTGAAGTTCTTCAGGACAGCACTTTTGATCTGATAGATTCCGGCAAACTAAGTTTCGCTTCTGCCTCTTCCATTACCGTTTCTAAAGATTGCTATGAAAGAGTCCTAGGAAACCTTTCAAAATATAAAGATAAGTTTGTTTTAAGACCTCAAAATATTTCCAACACTCCGGGATTGATCAGAAGATTAGGAGTTATTGCCATCAATACAGCCATTGAATTTGACATTTACGGAAACGTAAACTCTACCCATATTGGAGGAACTAAAATTATGAACGGAATCGGAGGTTCAGGAGACTTTGCAAGAAATGCCTATTTAAGTATTTTTGTTACTCAGGCAGCTTCAAAAGGTAACAACATATCACATGTTCTACCTATGGTTTCTCACACCGATCATACAGAACATGATGTTGATATACTGGTAACCGATGTAGGATTGGCCGACTTAAGAGGGTTAGCCCCAAGAGAAAGAGCTCAGAAAATAATCGATAATTGTGTTCATCCCGATTATAAGGAAGAATTGCAGTCGTATTTTGACAGAGCTTGTGAAAGAGGCGGTCATACTCCTCATTTGCTTGAGGAATCTTTCAGCTGGCACTTACGCTTCTCTGACACAGGAAGCATGAAACAAAAAGTGGAGGCCGAAGTTTCCAATTAATAATTTTCAGCAGCTTACTAAAAACTTATAATAAGGATCAGATGTTACGCATTTGGTCCTTTATTCTTTTTATTAAGATTAAATCAATTAATATGATAAAAGTCTTCTAAAATCATTGATAATATTTTAAATAAGTAAAAATATAAAGATTATCTTTGAGAGAGGTTAGGCATTTTATGAAATAAAAATTAATAGAAATTTTATAATAAAAAGATAAAATATGCATAATTACATCAGTGCGGAAGAAGCGATATATACAGTAAAAAGCGGTAACCGTGTATTTTTCCACGGCAGCGCATGTACTCCCAATTATCTGATTGATGAACTGGCAAGACAGGCTCATAGATTAGACCATGTTGAAATGGTTTCTATTACCCAACAGGGAAATATAGAAATTGCTAAGCCGGAGTATAAAGACAAATTCTTTATCAACTCCCTATTCGTTTCTACACCGGTTCGTGATGCTGTAAACTCAGACAGAGGTGACTTTGTGCCTGTATTTTTAAGTGAAATTCCTATTCTATTCAGAAAAAACATATTACCGCTCGATGTAGCTTTGGTAACTGTTTCACCTCCGGACAAACACGGTTTCTGTACATTAGGAACTTCAGTAGATATTGCAAGAGCTGCGGTAGATACGGCAAAAACTATTGTTGCTCTGGTGAACCCAAGAATGCCAAGAACACACGGAGACGGAATGATTCACATCAGCAGGATCCATAAACTCGTATGGCATGAAGAAGAACTTCATACGGTAGATTATAGCTCAAAAGTGGGCCCTGAAGAAATGTTGGTAGGAAAAAATGTAGCCGAGCTTATTGAAGACCTTTCTACTCTTCAGATGGGCATTGGAACGATTCCCGATGCAGTACTACAATGTTTGCATAATCATAAAGATCTGGGTATCCATACCGAGATGCTGAGTGACGGAGTAATTGATTTGATTCAGGACGATGTCATCAACAATAAATATAAGGGCTATAATGATAACAAAACAATTACAAGTTTTTGTTTTGGAACCAGAAAGCTCTATGATTACGTAGATGATAATACGGTTTTTGCATTCAGAGATGTAAGCGAGGTAAATTTTCCCATCAATATCATGAAAAACAAAAAATTGGTGGCTATCAATTCTGCGATTGAAATTGACCTTACCGGACAGGTTTGTGCTGACTCTATCGGGACCTTGCAATACAGTGGTATCGGAGGACAGATGGACTTCATGAGAGGAGCAGCATTAAGCGAAGACGGGAAGCCTATTATTGCCATTACAGCAAGAACAAAAAAAGGGATTTCAAGAATTGTCCCTTATCTTAAACAGGGGGCAGGAGTAGTTACCACAAGAGGTCATATTCATTACGTAGTAACGGAGTATGGAACAGCATATCTCTATGGTAAAAACCTGAGACAGAGAGCACAGGAGCTCATTAGCATTGCCCATCCTGATGACAGGGAAATGCTGGAAAGAGCAGCCTTTGAAAGATTTAAACACTGACAATCAAGCAGTAAAAAAAAAATCAAAACCCAATTTCATCTAGAATTTAAAGAGAATTTTTTAAATTAAATACATAAATCTTAAAAAAGCTTTAACATTTTGGCAGTATTTTTGATCAAACACATTCAAAAACAAGGAAATTGAAGACTATATATAATTCGATACGAGAGGAGGTTGTAAAGCATTCGAAAGTAAGGAATTCTGTTTTGGGGAATGTGAGTGAATGGAAGAGAAGCCATTATATTATTCTTTCCGAAATTATTAAAGAAGAACTATCCGAAGCAGAAGAATTAAAAGGAGGGAAAAAATTTGAAATAGGAAATACCATTTCACACGTTACATTACAACGCTTTTTTGAAAATGACTATCAGGATAAAACCCATAGTGATTTAAGATTCTTAAAAACATTAGACAAAATTTGTATTTTTCTGGGATACAAAGATCTCAACGACTATATTCTTTCTGTAAGATATAAGAAACAAGAGAATGAAGATGCAGATAACAACTCATTTACCACGCAGATGGTTTATGATTACTGTGCTACCGCTTTTGAGTTCTGTAAAAATTTCCCAAATCATAATACTGAACTTTTCAAAGATTTGGTATTCGATGATTCTCCGTTTCTCGAAAGAATATCACAATTCAGTAAACAACTTTGTGACAAAGATTTTCAGTTGGTGACTAAAAATAACCGATCTAATTACGAAGTTTTTGACATTAATATTTTAACTGATGAACCGGATAAAAAAATATTAGAATCTCAAGAATTTTGGAATCTTTTATTTAAAGTTGGAGAAAAAGGAGAAGAACACTTTGTGAATCAGCTGAACACTCAAATTTATTTTATCAGAAAAATTAACGACACCTGGAAAATATGGGATAATTATAATCCCGATGCAGGAAGGTTGAACAAAATGATTGAAACCATTTAAAGAATAAGAAAGCCGCAGATCATCTCTGCGGCTTTCATGTCCGAAAACATTTTTTTTCACTTGTCTTTTGTATTACAAATGTAGGCAGCTCATTTTAAAAGCAAGAAACTTAAATATACTTAAGTGAACACTTCTTTAACTTTATGTTAAATATATTCAATGAATCTCCAGTAATATTTTCGCTATATCTAAGATTTTTGTAATTTGCATACCAATAAAATAAAAGTAAAAAGAAAATATGTCAACACTTACATTCGCCGAAAAGATTGCTCAAGCAGAAAATTTTCTACCGATAAACGGTACAGATTATATTGAGTTTTATGTAGGAAATGCTAAACAGGCAGCTCATTATTACAAAACCGCTTTCGGTTTTCAGTCTGTTGCTTATGCCGGTCCTGAAACAGGAGTAAGAGACCGCGCATCTTATGTGCTTCAACAAGGAAAAATCAGATTGGTATTAACAACAGGGCTTAGTTCAGATTCTCCTATCAATGAACACGTAAAAAAACATGGAGACGGAGTAAAAATTTTGGCACTTTGGGTAGACGATGCATACAAAGCTTTTGAAGAGACTACCAAAAGAGGTGGAAAACCATATTTGGAGCCCATCACACTAACTGACGAGCAAGGTGAAGTAAAAATGTCCGGAATTTATACGTACGGAGAGACCGTTCACATGTTTATTGAAAGAACAAATTATAACGGAGCTTTTATGCCAGGATATGAGAAGTGGGAAAGCACTTATCAGCCTGAAGAAGCAGGTTTATTATACGTTGACCACTGTGTAGGAAACGTAGACTGGAACAGAATGATTCCTACTGTAGAATGGTATGAAAAGGTAATGGGTTTTGTAAATATTCTTTCTTTTGACGATAAACAGATCAACACAGAATATTCTGCATTGATGTCTAAAGTAATGTCAAACGGAAACGGATATGCAAAATTCCCTATCAACGAACCTGCTGAAGGTAAAAAGAAATCTCAGATAGAAGAATATCTTGATTTTTATGAAGGTGAAGGTGTACAGCATATCGCTGTTGCTACAAAAGATATTATCCACACCGTAACTGAATTAAAAAAACGTGGTGTAGAGTTTCTTTCTGCTCCTCCGGAAGCTTACTACGATATGGTTCCTCAAAGAGTGGGTCACATTGACGAAGATCTTAAAAAACTTCAGGACTTAGGTATACTTATTGATCATGATGAAGAAGGATATCTGTTACAGATCTTTACTAAGCCTGTAGAAGACCGTCCTACTCTATTCTTCGAGATCATTGAAAGACATGGCGCACAGAGTTTCGGTGCCGGAAACTTCAAAGCTCTATTTGAAGCATTAGAAAGAGAACAACAAAGAAGAGGAAATCTTTAATTTAACAATAAAAAAGAATAAGTTTTGTCAGGATCTAAAGTCTTGACAAAACTTTTTTATAAAACACACAGCGTATGAAAAAAATTTTAATCGGAATTCTATTCCTTGGAACATTAGGCTTAAAAGCACAGTATGGGTCCTTGAATGCGATTCTGGACAGACTTGAAGCAAGACAAGGCATCAACCAGCATCTTGAAAATGTAAATATTGACAACAAAAAATTTGTTTTCATTAAAGATGAGGCAGATCATACAGAAAGGGACTTTATTATTATCAAAGGAAATGATGCCACTTATGTGGAGGTGTTTGATGATAAAGCCACCGGTGACAGCAGTTCAAATGTTTTTACCGGCGATATTATCAGAAAAAAGAATATTGTTTCTTTAAGAGCTGATATGCTTGAAGGTAAAAAAGTACCTTTGCCTGTCACTAAGACTTTATTATTAACCCAACAGGATAATATACTGTACCTCATCGATGTCAATACTAAAGACAGATGGATTGATGAAGAATCCTATTCAAAACCTAAAAAGGCAAAATAAACATCATGGGGAGGCTCTCCGGATGGTATTTTAATCTAACTTAAATCTAAACTTATGAAATCATTTGTAGACTATTCCTCAAATTCGGATTTTTCTATACACAATATCCCTTTCGGAGTTGCAGTTTTTAACAAAGAATATATTGGATGTTGCACAAGAATCGGCGATCAGGTTATTGATCTTGCAACGTTGTATGATCTTGGTTATTTTGAAGACATTGAAGGATTAAACGACAATGTTTTTGAGGCATACACTATCAACGAATTCATTGAATTGGGGAAACCTGTTACCAATGCAGTCCGTACTAAAATTCAGACCTTGCTACAGGAAGGTTCCGCATTATCAAAAGATCAAAAAACAATTGAAGAGGCATTTTATGACCTAGATAAGGTAAAAATGATGATGCCCATTCACATTCCCAACTATACAGATTTCTACAGCAGCATCGAACATGCTACCAATGTAGGTAAAATGTTCCGTGATCCTGCAAATGCTTTACTACCCAACTGGAAACACTTACCGGTAGGTTATCACGGAAGAGCTTCCTCTATTGTTGTTTCAGGAACCGAAATTAACCGTCCAAAAGGTCAGATGAAACCTGCTGATGCAGACAAGCCTGTTTTCGGACCTTGCAAACAGCTGGATTTTGAACTGGAAATGGCTTTTATCATCAACAAAAATACAGAGATGGGAGAAAGTATTTCTACTAAAGATGCTGAAGATGCTATTTTCGGAATGGTGGTATTCAACGATTGGTCTGCAAGAGACATTCAATCTTGGGAATATGTTCCGCTAGGGCCATTCCTTGCCAAAAACTTTGGTTCATCCATTTCTCCTTGGGTGGTTACTCTTGAAGCTTTAGAGCCATTTAGAACCGTTTCTCCTACACAAGATCCTGAAGTTTTAGAGTATCTGAAATTTGACGGAAACAAAAATTACGATATCAATCTTGAAGTTTATATTCAACCTGAAAACGGTGATCAAAATTTAATCAGCGAAAGTAATTATAAGCATATGTACTGGAATATGACTCAGCAGCTTGCTCATCACACTGTAAACGGATGTAACGTTGAAGTAGGTGATCTATATGCCAGTGGAACCATTTCAGGAAGTGATCCAAAATCTTTCGGATCTATGCTTGAATTAACATGGAAAGGACAAAACCCTTTATCCCTAAGCAATGGAGAAGAAAGAAAGTTCATTGAAGATAACGATACCGTTACCATGAAAGCATGGGCAGAAAAGGACGGGGTGAGAGTAGGTTTCGGTGAAGTTTCCGGTAAAATTATCCCAACACTTTAATAATTATTTAAACACTTAAGTTTTTTAAGTTACATGATAATGGTAAAATTAAGTTCACTTTAGTTTTTTGAAAATCTACGATTTTCAAAAAACTAAAGTGAACTTTTATATGCAGAATCAGAAATAACTTAAGTGTTAAAAAGAAAACTATGAAAACAGTAATACCCTCCGAGCTAACCCCTGTACAACTTCAAACCATTATGCAAACAGCTGTTTCACCACGCCCGATTGCATTGGCCTCTACGGTGGATAAAGACGGTAACCATAATCTATCTCCGTTCAGTTTTTTTAATATGTTTAGTACGGTTCCTCCGATTTTGATCTTTTCACCGTCAAGGAGAGTACGTGATAATACAACGAAACATACTTTAGAAAATGTTCTGGAAGTTCCGGAAGTGGTGATTGGCACAGTCAATTTTCCAATTGTTCAACAGATTTCTTTGGCATCCACAGAATATGGAACAGGAGTCAATGAGTTTATCAAGTCAGGCCTTAGCATGAAAGATGCTGATCTGGTAAGGCCAAAACTGATTGAAGAATGTCCCGTGAACTTTGAATGTAAAGTATTGGAAGTAAAATCACTTGGAGACCAGGGCGGAGCAGGAAATCTGGTAATTTGTGAAGTTCAGAAAATTCACATCAGAGAAGAATATCTGAATGAAGCAGGAAATCTGGATCAGCAAAAACTGGATATGGTAGCTCGTTTAGGAAGCAACTGGTATTCCAGAAGTAATGAAAACAGTCTTTTTGAGGTTCCAAAACCATTGGTAACAAAAGGAATTGGTTTTGATTTACTTCCAGATTCTATTAAATACAGCAAAATATTTACAGGAAACGATCTTGGAATGTTAGCCAATATAGAAGTATTACCTGCCGAGAACTTCCATGCGGATGAAAATATTCATCTGGATGTTCAGAAACTTCTTCTGGAAAGCAAAGTTGAAGAAGCCTGGACTTTACTGACTATTAAATAAAAATAATAAAGAAGAAGCCTGAAAAGTCAGGCTTCTTCTTTATTATAATGGAAATATAAGGCTTCCGGTTTATTTAGTTTCTAACGTTTTTGAAACAGCAATTTTCCCTTTTTCAGCGAAGTCGGTTACTTTTCCATTTTTATCAATGGAAACATTCAGGTTATCATTTTTAGAATCATAATAGATAGAGGTAGCATATCCCGGGCAATCATGCTGTTTACAACCGTGCAATTTATAAATACCATCTTCAGATACAATAGGACTCTCTACATTGAAACTTTTTACCATTTCATCATAATCTTTTCCAACAACTTTTTTCAATCTGTCAGACAGAGCTTTATCTTCAAACAGTTTAATCTCATGCGGATATTTGCCACCATTTTTTGTAATAATGCTCTCTGTTGTTGCAGAAGATTTAGTAGCGGAAGAGGTAGCTGTTGAATCAGTTTTAGGGGTAGCAGTAGAATCCATGGACATTGTTGTATTCAGGGAATCTTTTCCCACAGAAGCCTCTATTTTTGTTTCTTTCTTACAAGATACCATTGCTACTGATAATGATAGCGCCAATGCGCCGGCAATAACTTTTTTCATAAATAATTTATATGGTGATTAAATATTATAACGTATTTTAAATAGCTTTATTTTAAAAACATTTTTCTTATCTCATCTTCTTTTTAATAAAATCAATACACTTTTCTGTTACGGTATTCAAATCTCCGGGTAATTCTTTTTCTGTCCACGGTTCTTTGGCTCCGAAAGTATGGTTAGCATTTTCGATGAGAAACAATTCAGAATTGGGGTTAAGGATATGAAGATGTTCCGCCTGCTTTACCTCTACGGCCTCATCCTGTGTTCCATGAACAACTAATAAGTGAGCTTTAGCCATTTCAGTCGCCCGCTCTACATCAAAACGATGGATATTTTGTTCATAATCTTGGTAAAATTGGTAATAGTGAGGCATTTCCTGTTGGGTACGTCCGTTTAATGCATAATACACTCCATTGTTCTTCCAGTTTTCAAATGAATCCCCTTTAGGAAAACGATCTAAGGTATCAACGCTAGCCAAAGTAATCAATCCGTTGATTCTTTCATCTTCAAAAGTTTTAACAATAGAAATCCCACCTCCTCTGCTATGACCGATCAAAACAATCTTTTGATCATCCACATGAGGATCCTGAATAAAATGATCAATGACAACCCCCAGATCAGACAGTTCTTTAGAATAATTATTATTTCCAAAAGCCTCCAGATCTGCAAAATTAAAAGGATCTTCTATTGTTGTTCCGTTATGAGAAAAATTAAACTTAACAAAGAAAAAACCGGCTTCAGCAAACTTTTCAGCCATTAGTTCCCAGGCACCCCAGTCTTTGTAGCCTTTATAGCCATGAACAAAGATCACCAGTGGTCGTTTTTCAGTGGTATCCCTATGAAAACTATCTGCGAGAAAACTTCTTGTTTCCAGGTTTTCCAGAGATATATTTTTTTTAATAGTCAGCCCCATACAGCAAATACAATTTATTTTAATTGAAATTTATGAAAAAAACTATTAAAAAATAAGCTTAATTTTGCTTTATGCAGAATTTAAGAACGGTAACCGTGATGCGTTACATTCTGCCACTGAGAGAGGGAGGCTCCCTTCCCGCCCTGGCAGAAGCTGATGACGATTTCAAATATGTATTAAAATTTCGTGGTGCAGGCCATGGAGTCAAGATGCTGATCTCTGAGTTTTTAGGGGGGAAGATTACAGAAGCTTTAGGATTAAAAATTCCTGAATTGGTTTTTATCAATCTTGATGCAGACTTTGGAAGAACGGAAGCAGATGAGGAAATACAAGATTTATTAAAGTATTCTGAAGGCTTGAATCTTGGTTTACACTATCTTTCCGGTTCCATCACTTATGATCCGGGAGTAAGTGTGGATCCTCTTTTAGCTTCGAAAATAGTATGGCTGGATGCATTTATTACCAATATTGACCGTACTTTTAAGAATACCAATATGCTGATGTGGCATAAAGAACTTTGGATCATCGACAATGGAGCCTCGTTTTATTTTCACCATTCATGGCAGAATTTTGATGCTGCAGCAAAAACACCTTTCAAGTATGTGAAAGACCATGTATTACTACCTAAAGCTAAAATGTTGGATGAAGCCGATAAGTTTGCCCATGAAGTATTGAATGATGCTCTTTTCAGAGATATTGTCAATGCTATTCCCGAAGACTGGTTACACTGGAACGATGCTGATGAGACTCCCGATGAAATTCGTGAGATCTATTTTCAGTTCATGAAAACCAGATTAGAAAACTCACAAATCTTTCTAAACGAAGCTAAAAATGCAAGAGGATAAAATATATGAATACGCGGTAATACGCTTGGTACCCAAAGTTGAAAGAGAAGAATTTTTCAATATCGGTCTCGTGATGTTTTCTAAAAGAGAAAAATTCATCAGAGTTGAATTCTATTTGTGTCCTGATAAATTTAAGCTGATGCACAGTAAGCTGGATTATGAAGATATTATTCAAAATCTTGAAAGTTTTCAGAAAATAGCCAATGGTGATAAAGAGGGAGGCCCTATTGCTCAACTGGATATTCCCGAACGTTTCCGGTGGTTAACCGCTGTTCGAAGTGCAGTTGTTCAGACCTCCAGACCTCATCCAGGCAAATCAAAGGATCTGAATATCACTTTTGGTAAACTTTTTGAGGAGTTAGTAAAATAACATTCCCTCAAAAAAAATTAGTATGAAATTAATCAACAACATATCAAAAAACAGGTTTTTCACAAACCTGTTTTTTGTTGTACTTCTAGGCCTTTCTCATTTAGTTTACTCCCAGTCATTTTCACAGGCTCCGGAAAAAGCTCCGCGGGTAAAAAGCACTTTACTTCCTGAAATAGCAAAAGTTTCTGAAAATATTGTTTACAAAAACAATAAAAAAGGGAAACCTATGGCTTTGGATATCTATACGCCCAAGAATGCTTCTATTGATAAACTTCCGGTATTAATCTATATTCACGGAGGTGGATGGATAGAAGGCGATAAAGTTGTGAATGCAGACAATTATTTAGAAAGTACTGTTCTCAAACTGATGGCAAAGCAATATGCGGTTATCAGCATCAATTATACACTTCTGAATGACAGCACTCATTTTCCGCTTCCTCTTGAAGATACCAAAGATGCCATTAGATGGGTAAGAAAGAATGCAGAAAAATATAATTTTGATCCTGATAATATAGGATTATTTGGAGCTTCAGCCGGAGCGCACCTAGCTCTACTCGCTGCTTATACTCCGGATCAAACTTTTGTAGGAAATCCGGACCTTTCTTCCTATTCATCTCATGTAAACTATGTTGTAGACCATTACGGTCCTGCTGACCTGAACAGTCTCTTTCATACGAGGTTGGGCGTGATTCCCGTTTCACTGATTGGTATGATTTCAAAGAAAATTGTCAGCCTGCAGCAGAATCTGGTAAAAGGTATTTCAGGATATGACCTTACAAAAGATCAGGATAGAGCTATAGATTATTTAAAAACAATTTCCCCTGTCACCTATGCTGAAACCGGTGTTCCTACTTTAATTGTTCAGGGAAATAAAGACAAGATTGTTCCTTTGAGTCAGTCTAAAAAATTATACAGAAAACTCAAAAGAGCAAAAATTCAGACTTCTTTAATCGTCATTGATAACGGAGTTCATAGCTTTTCTACTACTGATAAGGCCGCTCTTGATAAGATGACGGATCAAACCGTAGATTTTATTGTTTCACAGAAAAAGTAAAACAATATACACATCATCCTTGTAAAAACAATTAAAACACTACAGATCAACCCAATAAATAATTAACAAAATACAAATCTGCTAGATTAGTATACATATTCATTATTTTAATTAAAAAAATAATTACCTTGGCTAATGATTAAATTATTCTCAATAAAAAAGCTAATAATTTAAATTATTTACTTAAAAAATACTGGATATGGATTTTCTGAATAATATTAACGCACTCACTCTTATATTTGTCTCCCTGCTTATTTTTGCTATTGCTTATCGGTTTTATGGAATTTTTATAGCCAACAAAGTACTTCGGCTCAATGACCAACATACTACCCCTGCTGTAGAGTTTGCAGATGGTAAAGATTATGTTGCCACGAATAAAAATGTACTTTTCGGACATCATTTTGCCGCTATTGCCGCTGCGGGACCTTTAGTAGGACCTGTTCTAGCCGCACAGTTTGGATATCTACCCGGTGCCATATGGATTTTGATAGGTTGTGTATTAGGAGGTGGCGTGCATGATATGGTGGTATTATTTGCGTCTGTAAGACATAAAGGGCAAAGTCTTGCTACTATTGCTTCAAAAGAGATTGGTAAAACAACAGGAACTGTAGCCGGTTTTGCCATTTTATTTATCCTTATTCTTACCCTGGCAGGTTTATCTCTTGCCTGTATCAATGCAATGCATGAAGCTTCATGGTCTCTTTTTACAGTAGTGATTACCATGCCAATTGCCGTAATCATGGGATTGATCATGCGATATAAAAAGAACAGTGTACTTTTTGCCAGTATTCTGGGAGGTATTCTTTTAATTGCCGGGATCATCGGTGGCCATGGTTTAATGCAGAATCCAACCATCAATAATTTATTTTCCTGGGATATTAAAACGATTTCCATAGCGATTCCTTTATATGGTTTTCTGGCATCAGTACTACCCGTTTGGTTGCTTTTAGTCCCAAGAGACTATCTTTCTACGTATTTAAAAATTGGAACCATCATTATGCTTGCCGTAGGAGTAATTGTCATTCATCCCACGATACAAATGCCTGCTTTAACAGCTTTTGTCAACGGTGGCGGACCTGTAATCGGAGGACCTGTTCTTCCTTTTATTTTTATTGTCATTGCTTGTGGGGCTATTTCAGGATTTCACGCTGTGATTGCAACAGGAACAACTCCTAAAATGCTTAATAAAGAAAAGGAAATCCTTTTTGTAGGATATGGAGCTATGCTGGTAGAAGGTTTTGTAGCATTGATGGCTTTGATTGCCGCATGTACTTTAATGCCGGGAGATTATTTTGCCATTAACACTCCAAAAGAATCATACGATGCTTTTCTTGCAGCCCACCCGGCACTTCACGGAGTAGACATCGATTATTATTCACAAAAAATAGGCATTGATCTGCATGGAAGAACCGGTGGTGCAGTTTCATTAGCTGTAGGGATGGCTCATATTTTTAATAAGATTCCTTATATGGATCAGCTTACTGCGTATTGGTATAATTTTGCAATCATGTTTGAAGCCGTGTTTATTCTTACCGCTATTGACGCAGGAACAAGAGTAGGACGCTTCTTTTTACAGGAAATGCTGGGGTCTGTTGTTCCGAAATTTAATGATAAGAACTGGATTCCAGGAATTATCATCAGCAGCTTACTCTTCACTTTTGCCTGGGGATACCTGGTATATACCGGAAATGTAAGCAGCATCTGGCCTTTATTCGGGATCAGTAACCAACTGCTGGCAGCTTGTGGACTCATTGTCTGTACAACGATGCTTATCAGGATGAACAGAGGGAAATATGCATTATGTTCAGCTATTCCCGGAGTATTTATGGCTATTATTACGTTCTGGGCGGGATACATTCAGGTGGCAACCATCTATATTCCTAAAGAACAGTACTTGTTAGCAGCTTTGGCAGCTACAGCCATGGTTCTCATGCTGATCGTCTTTATCGGAGCTTTTAGAAAATGGTATGAACTTTTAAAAATCAAAACTACAGAAACAGACTTCTATGGAGAACAGGTAAAAGAGCTGGTCGAAAGATAGCTATCCTGCTTCAAATTCCATGGTCGGTTTTTTGTCTGCTGTGATAATTTTTATACATTTGTCTTGCTTTAGGGGTATTCTGAAAAAGAATTGAGAGAGTCCCTTTGAACCTGATACGGCTTACACCGACGTAGGGAAAAGCAAAGATACATGACAACCTGATGTACCTTTTGTTTCAGATTTTTTCCTAAAGCTATTTTTATTTTAATGATAACAATGGAAAAAATTCTCTGGCAACAAGTTCAGTTTGTAAGACAAACGTCTCCTCTTGTTCACAATATTACCAATTTTGTAGTGATGAACAATACTGCTAATGCTCTTTTAGCGGTAGGAGCCTCTCCTATTATGGCACACGCCAAATCAGAAATCCGGGAAATGATCAACATTGCCCATTCGGTGGTTATCAATATTGGCACCCTAGATGAATATTGGTCTGAATCTATGCTGATGGCGGCAGAAACAGCAAATGCCATTCATAAACCATGGGTATTAGATCCTGTAGGGGCAGGAGCAACTTCATTTCGTGATCAGATCTTACACCAGCTTTTACAATACCACCCTACCGTAATCAGAGGCAATGCTTCTGAAATTATCGCCTTAGCTAAGATCAATACTACAGTAACTAAAGGAGTAGACAGCACTGCTGATAGCAATGATGCTATAGGGGCAGCCCAGATTCTGGCTAACCAATACCATACAATAGTGTGTATTTCCGGTGAAACAGACATTATTTTGAGTCCTGACCAAAATTTCCTGATAAAAAATGGTCACCCACTCATGACGAAGGTAACAGGTCTTGGATGTTCGGCAACGGCAATAGCTGCAGCATTTATAGGGTGTTCTGAAGATAAAGTTCAAGGGGTTGCCGCGGCAATGGCTCTGTTGGGTATTTCAGGAGAGCTGGCAGCTCAGGAAAGTAAAGGGCCCGGCAGTCTTCAGGTCAATTTAATTGACAAACTGTACAATATCACAGAGGAAGAATTTATTCATCATATAAAGATAGAACAACAATGAGTATAACACCTTTTCCTCATCAATTATATCTTGTTATTTCTGAAGCTGATTGCAAAGGAAGAAATTTTCTCACCGTTGCGGAACAAGCCATTCTGGGAGGTGTAGATATCATACAATTGCGTGAAAAAATGGATAATACAGATACTTTTCTTCAAAAAGCCCGACAACTTATCGAAATCACGGATAAGTATAATATTCCTCTCATCATTAACGATAATATTGAAGTAGCTGAAAAAATAGGCTCAGCAGGCATTCATGTGGGAAACAGTGATACCCAACCCACTATCCTGAGACAACTCCCTATTTTTAGGAATACAATGATTGGTTACTCTGTAGAACATCTGGCACAACTTGAAAATGAACAGACCCAGGTTTCTGATTATCTTGGAATAAGTCCTGTTTTTAGAACAAATACGAAAACAGATACCATTACAGAATGGGGATTGGAAGGGATAACAAAAATCAGACAACTTACCGAAAAACCTTTGGTAGCTATTGGTAATATTCAACTTGAAAACGCAAAAGCAATCATCAATGCCGGCGCAGACTGCCTTGCTGTAGTTTCGGCGATATGCAGTGCAGATAATCCTCAAAAAGCAGCATTTGAACTAAAAAATGAAATTTTAAAATGAAAAAATATAAATATCCATCCGTATTAACCATTGCAGGTTTTGATGGAAGTGGAGGGGCAGGAATTCAGGCTGATATCAAAACGGCTTCTGCCTTAGGTTGCTTTTCTACCTCTGTATTAACGGCATTACCTGTACAGAATACGCAGGGTGTAAGGAAAATCTACCCTATTCCTGTTGAAGCAGTGAGTGATCAGATAAAAGCCATTCTGGATGATATCGTTCCGGATGCCATCAAAATCGGAATGGTTCATACTCCGCAGCTGGTGGAGACCATTGTTTCCACACTGGCAGAATATGAAAAAATTCCTATTGTATTTGATCCAGTAATGGTGGCTACGAGCGGGCACCGATTGATTGAACAAGAGACCATCGCAGCACTCACCGAAATGCTATTTCCCGTTGCCGACGTGATTACCCCCAATATGGATGAAGCCGCAATTTTGGCTGACATGAAAGTGGAAACCTTAGAAGATTTATACACAGCCGGCAAAAAGATCAAAAAGTTGGGTTGCAAAACCATTCTCCTTAAAGGTGGTCATCAGGAAACCTCAACGATTACTTCATTGTTTTATGATGAAAACGAGAATTTCCATGCTTTCGAAACCCTAAAACTGAATACCAACAACACCCACGGTTCCGGTTGTACCCTTTCTTCCGCAATAGCAGCCTATATTGCTCAGGGGCAATCTTTGTACAATGCTGTTGCTTTGGGACAAGAATATATTTACCTAGCGATAGAAAATGGTATGGATGTACAAACAGGACTAGGAAATGGTCCGCTGAACCACTTTTTTAACCCACAAAAACTCATTAAAAATGAAATGGTCTGAACAAACCTGGAATGCTATAGAAAAACATTATCAATCTATTCTTGATATGCCTTTTATCAAAGAATTATCTGACGGTTCTCTACCAGAGGAAAAATTCCGATTTTATATGGCTCAGGATTCTTTATATCTGGAGCACTTTGGAAGAACACTTTCTCTCATTGCTGCAAAGATCACTGACCTTCAGGATGTGCTTACTTTTATGCGTTTCGCTGAGAATGCCATCGTTGTAGAAAATGCACTGCATGAATCTTACTTTAAAGATTTTGGGCTTCACGACAAAGGAGTCTTACAACCTGCCTGTCATCATTATATTCACTTTCTAAGAAGCACTGCAGCGTTGGAATCAGTGGAAATTGCCGTTGCAGCAGTACTCCCTTGCTTTTGGATCTACCGTGAAGTAGGAAATTATATTTATGAGATTCAAAATACAGTTAACAATCCCTATGAAAAATGGATTGCTACCTATGCAGGAGAAGAATTTTCAACTGCTGTAGACCAAGCGATACACATCTGTAATACCCTTGCAGAAAACAGTACTGAAGAAACCAGAAAGAGAATGACAGAAGCCTTTATCATGGCATCCAGAATGGAATTTCACTTTTGGGAGGCTGCTTATGAACTGAGAACATGGAAGTAAGCAAAAGGATAATATTTT
The DNA here is from genome assembly GCA_963518055.1 of uncultured Chryseobacterium sp. GTDB lineage: Bacteria > Bacteroidota > Bacteroidia > Flavobacteriales > Weeksellaceae > Chryseobacterium. The sequence goes on along the minus strand of CAUQIC010000010.1, from coordinate 176,756 downwards.
ACTTAATCAGTCATTAAAAGAAAAAAGGAACCTAAAATTGGTTCCTTTTTTTATAGATATAAGACTTAATTAAAAATTGAAATTAAGTCTGGAGAAAACATATCTTCCGTTTTGTCCAAACTGTGACGTAGAGCGTGAGTACACAAACTGATCATTATTACTTGAAGCCGGAAGGTTCTTAGTAGGATAAATGTCAAACAGGTTATTTACTCCTAAAGTCAATCCGATATTTTTGGTAAACTGATACGCTACAGAAAGATCGGTAATGATTTTATCCCCTATTTTCTGGTGTTCATCAAATCCAATAATTCCGTCTCCGTTGACATCCAGTACATCTGCTCCCGTTACTTTTCCGAAATAGGTATTTCTAAGATAGAAACTGGCATTCTTCCATGTCAATGTATGAGAAAGGCTGGCTTTTACTCTTGGTACTGCTTCTTCAAGATACACTCTCGATTTCTCAGAGAAATACACCTTTTCCAGTTCCGGAGACTGCAGTAGTCCTGAGGAATGGATATCTCCAACCTGTTTCGTCTGATTAAGATTAATGGCAAAATTATTATCCAATTTCCAGCCTGAAAACCTTGCATTATGAGAAATCACTACATCCAGCCCTTTTGTTTCTGTATCAATGGCATTGGTAAAGAACTGTGCGGCATTGATTCCTAATTGCTCATAAACCTTTTTAGCCTCATCAGGCACGCTGGCTTTTAAAAACTGATCTGTAAGAAGAATCCTGTTGTCTATTCTCGTAAAATACCCGTCTGCCGTAAATGTTAAATTAACAGATGGGATTTTATAGGTAAATCCTACACTGGCAGATTTTGAAGTCTCCTGCTTCAGCTTTGGCATTCCTAATAACCCTGCTACCTGAGAATCGTTGCTGAACGTTCCCACTTCCAACAGCTGGCCGTTGGGAAGCTGAGGAGATGTTACAAATAAGGTAGAGGTAACATTATAATAAATCTGGTGAATAGATGGTGCTCTGAAGCCAGTGGATCCGGCAAGCCTTACATTAAAGTTAGGAGCCACTTTAATTCTTGAAGCCAGTTTATAATTGAACGTAGATCCGAAATCCGAATAATTTTCATATCTCGCTGCGGCATCTACCAAAAGCCAGTTGGTAAAGTTAAACTCTATATCTGCATACGCTGCCACAGATTGTCTGTTTTTATTTACTGCATTTTCAGGTCTGAATCCGCTAAATACCTGAGAACCTCCCGGAAGCGAAGCCCCGAAAAAGTCGGTAGGCCTTTGAGAATTTCCGTTCCATACATTTCCAAAAACATCGTAAGTTGCATAAGACGCTTCTTCGCCTGCGGTCATTTTGAAGTTTTCAAAACGATGTTCTCCTCCAAAAGCAACATTCAGCCCTTCCCAGACATCATATTTTTTAGAAAAATCCAAATTGATTGTATTTTGAGTAAATCTTAAACCTCCCGCATTAAATTCTTTAGGGGAAGCAAAACGTAGAGATGTATTTCCTGTATTTCCAATATTATAAGTAAAAGAGTTTTGTCCAAAAGTATTACTCAAATCAATATACCACCCATCCCATTTTCCTTTGATTCCGGCAGACAGCGAGATATCCTGAATATCAGTACCAATCTGAGGAAGGTAACCGTCAGGGTACAATCCGGTAAAGGTTCTGTTTTCACTTGGTCTTCTGTAAAAACCACCCGACGTACCATGTCTCAGACTATACCCTCCAAACGTGTATACTTTCCAGTCATCACTGACAGGGACTTCAGCATTGATAAAAAGCTGATGATTATTAAGCTTGGACTGCCCTACCTGCATATTAAAATCTTTTCTGGTTTGTCCTCGGTAAGCCAGTTCCTGGTCTGTAATATAATTAAGCTGATCTCTGGTAAAGCTACCGGATCTCAAAACATTTTGCAAAGCGGAAATCGTATTAGCCCCCTGTATTTTATTTTGAAGAGTCTGATCAAAATAACTTACACCCTGAGCATATTGATGAATATAATTGACGAGCTGTTGGGAATTAGGGGTATTTCCAATATCCGTAAAAAGAGAAGAAAGGTTTACCCCGTCATTTAAAGCACGTTTCTCGATCGCATTGTATGCGTTGTAAATAGGAGCATTTTCTGTTCCTGCTCGATAGGTAGGATTTCTGAATTGTGAAGACCAGGTAATATTAAAAAAACCACCTTTGGTTCCGATCTTATTACCGTAATTTAAATCTAGCTGGATATTTTGTCCGTCAAAGTTACCGGTGTGATCATTGGCAGCAGGCGTTAAATTTCCTCCGTAACTAATCTGCCCAGTCAACTTTCCGGTATCTTTTTTAAGCTCAAGATTCATAACTCCGGCAATCGCATCGGATCCATACTGAGCCGCTGCACCATCTCTTAAGACTTCTATTCTGTTTAAAGCAAAAGCGGGTATGGCATTTAAATCTGTTCCTACCGTACCTCTTCCCGGTGTTCCGTTTACATTAACCAAAGCTGAAGTATGCCTTCTTTTTCCGTTTAATAAAACCAATACCTGATCCGGTCCCAATCCTCTAAGCTGGGCAGGATCCAGATGATCAGTACCATCTGAATTAGTCTGAACGGTAGAAGTAAAAGATGGAGCTATAGCGTTTAGAATTTGTCCGATGTTGCTTTGTGGCAAGATCACTGAAGATTCTTTAATATTGAAAACATCTACCGGTACCGGGCTGTCAGTTTTTGATCTGGCACCGGCTCTTGATCCCAATATCACAACCTCTTCTACATTATTAGTTTTTACACTGTCTTTTTTAACTTTTATATTGTCTTTCTCCTGTCCATACGCAAATACGCCAAGAAAAAATAAGACAGAGGCCGAAAGAATAGTTTTTTTATTTCTCATATAGTTTAGAGTTTGATGGAACATTTATGTTTTTGCAAGGTGCAAATGTAAAATATATTCACTAGTCTACAAAATCAATAGACTTTATTTTATAAAAAATAATTATCATTTCTTTCTATCCCTAACTTAAAGTTAAATAATTTTAAACAGATTTCAATAAAAAATATTCTATCAGCGGCTTACGTGAATAAATCAACAATTAAAATACGTTACGCACAATGAGATTTCCCTCAAATAACTATTATTTTCTGATAGTAAATTCTTCATTTCCCAGGTTAAGTAGAGCTATTTATGATGAGATGATATAAGATTTTCAGGGATTTTGTTTTAAACATACATGAAACAAAAAAACGGATCCTAAATTGAATCCGTTTTGTATGGTATTGATGGTGTTACTTCAGTTTAAATTTTGGTAAGCTTAGCGTACTTTAGAATAAGATTCTTCTCTCCTTCATGGATGAACACGACTTTTGCTTTGATATTTTGAGGGTCTGTGCCATCTAAGAAGGCTACTTCCCCAATTCCGAAACGATCATGTCTTACTTTATCTCCTACCTCGATGTCCTGAGAAGAAGCCCCACTTGGATTGATGATTTTTGCCGTACTTACCGGTTTCAGTTTTCTCGGTTCCGGAGCTGATTTAGAGTGGTCACCTTTCTCTATTGTTTTTTTCTCTACTTTTTTGAAACCTTTCAGTTCAGAAGGATGTTCATCAAAGATATTCGATTTAACCCCTGAATGATTGATAAATCTCTTTTCCAGTACAGGATTTAGAAACTCAATATATTCATCATCAATCTCGCTTAAGAATCTTGATGGCTCTGCATCGGTAATTTTACCCCATTGAAAACGGGAAACCGCATAAGAGAAAAACGCCTGCTTTTCAGCTCTGGTTAATGCCACATAGAAAAGCCTTCTTTCTTCTTCCAGATCTTCTCTGGTAGCCGAACTCATAAAGCTTGGGAAAAGATTTTCTTCAAGACCTACCAGGTGAACCACCGGAAATTCTAATCCTTTTGAAAGGTGAATTGTCATCAGTGAAACCATATCATCTTCAAGGTTCTTATCCTGGGTATCTGCAGAAAGGGCAATATTTTCAAGGAAGTTAGAAAGACTCGGGTCACCATCTTCCAATTGCATTTGCTCCTCAATGAATCCTTGCATAGAGTTCATCAATTCCTGTACGTTTTCGACCCTGGAAATTCCTTCCGGCGTCTGATCATCTTTTAAAAATTTGATCAAACCACTTCGTTTCGCCACTTCCATAGCAACACTGTAAGCAGTGTCTGTTTTCAGCAATACCTGAAAAGCCTTGATCATCGACCAGAAGTCATTCAGTTTGTTTAAAACTCCATTATTAAGACCTAATTGTGGAGCATACATTGGAAGGCTATCTAATACTTTTGAAATTGAAATATTTTGCGCATCAGCAAAAACAATCAATTTATTTTGGGTTGTTTCTCCAATTCCTCTGGCAGGATAATTGATAATTCTCATCAACGCCTCAGAGTCATTTTCATTAATTAAAAGACGTAGATAACCAATTAAGTCTTTCACCTCTTTCCTTTGATAGAAAGAAAGTCCTCCGTATACCTTATAGGGAATATTTTTACGTCTCAAAGCATCTTCAAATGCTCTGGTCTGAGAGTTTGTTCTGTATAAAATAGCAAAATCACTATATTTTCTCTGGTCTCTGTTGCGAAGTTCCCAGATATTTCCTGCCACAAAATTAGCTTCATCAGCATCTGAAAGAGAGCGGTATATTTTAATTTTATCCCCTTCTTCGTTATCACTGAAGACATTTTTCTTAAATTGCTGTAAGTTTTTCGCAATGACAACGTTGGCTGCATTTACAATATTCTGAGTCGAACGGTAGTTCTGCTCCAAGGATACAGTGATTGCATCCGGATAATCTTTTTTAAAGTTTAAGATATTGTAAATATTCGCCCCACGGAATGAGTAAATGGATTGAGCATCATCTCCTACTACACAAATATTTTCAAATTTCGAAGCCAGTGCTTTTACAATAAGATACTGTGAATGATTGGTATCCTGGTACTCATCTACCATGATATATCTGAATCTGTCCTGATATTTTGCCAATATTTCGGGAAAACGGGTCAATAATTCATTGGTTTTCAATAAGAGGTCATCAAAATCCATAGATCCGTTTCTGAAACACGCATCAACATATTTCTGGTAAATCTGTCCGATAAACTTCATATTGGCCTTTTCATCAGCTTCCATCAATTCAGGATTATTGAAATAAGCTTTTACCGTAATCAGATTGTTTTTATAGGTAGAAATTCTTGCCTGAACTTTTTTCGGTTTATAAAGATCAGCATCAATATTCATGTCTTTCAATACTTTCTTGATCACATTCAGTGCATCTTGCTGATCATAAATTGTAAAGTTTGAAGGGTATCCCAGATAATGGGCTTCAATTCTTAAAATTCTTGCAAAAACCGAGTGAAAAGTTCCCATCCAAAGGCTTCTCGCATTACTGTCTCCTACTACCTTTGCAATACGATCTTTCATTTCCCGGGCTGCTTTATTGGTAAAGGTAAGTGCCAGAATATTGAAAGGATCTATTCCATTATGTATTAAATGGGCAATACGCATAGTTAATACACGCGTTTTTCCGGAACCTGCTCCTGCAAGTACCATCAAAGGTCCTTGTAAAGAAGTAACGGCTTCATATTGTGATTCATTGAGTCCTTTCAAATAGTCCATACTGCAAAAAAATTTGGGAACACAAAATTAATGTATTCAGAGGAGAATTCAAACTTTGATGAGAGAACTTAGAATTTTAATGATAGAATACGGATAAAAATCTTAGACAAAAGAAACCCTAGATATGATCTTCCCAACCCCAATTTTAGCTCTTAAAATTGAAAAGTCTATCTATCTATCTATCTATCGAGTTATCAACTCTCAATTTTCAACTTTCAATTTTCAATTTTCAATTTTCAACTCCAAAAAGTCTTTTCTGTAACATTTAATTCACTTTTCCTACTCATTGATAAACAATTTCTAAGTTTATGAAAAAGCGACTTCTTTCTGCTGCAGCCGTAGCTTTCTTCGGGCTCATGCTGAATGCACAGCAAATTAAATTCGAAGAATATGACCTTCCCAATGGCCTCCATGTCATTCTTCATCAGGATAACTCGGCTCCGGTAGTAACGACCGGTGTCATGTATCATGTAGGGTCTAAGGATGAAGTAAAAGGAAGAACAGGTTTTGCACACTTCTTTGAACACCTTTTATTTGAAGGAACTCCAAATATCAAAAGAGGAGATTGGTTCAAAATTGTTTCTTCAAACGGAGGGCAAAACAATGCCAATACGACTAATGACAGAACATATTACTATGAAACTTTCCCATCCAATAACGAACAGCTTGGATTATGGATGGAATCTGAAAGAATGCGTCATGCAGTAATCAACCAGATTGGGGTAGATACGCAGAGAGAAGTAGTAAAAGAAGAAAAGAGAATGAGAATGGATAACCAGCCTTATGGAAATCTTTTCCCAACCATTCAAAAGAATTTGTTTACGAATCACCCGTACAACTGGCCTACTATCGGCTCTATGGAAGATCTTAATTCTGCCAAGCTTGAAGAATTCCAGGCTTTTTATAAAAAATACTATATTCCAAACAACGCGACTTTAGTGGTCGCAGGAGATATTAAACCTGAACAGACCAAAAAATGGATTGAAGAATATTACGGAGCTATTCCGAAAGGAACAGTGTATCCAAAAGACTTTCCTAAAGATGCTCCTATTACTCAGGAAAAAGAAGTAACGGCAACAGACCCTAACATTCAGCTTCCGGCGTATGTCTTTGCCTACAGAACTCCTGCCAATAAAGAAAGGGATGCTTATGTGTTAGATATGCTTTCTTCTTATTTAAGCAATGGTAAATCATCTGTATTGTATAAGAAACTGGTAGACCAGGAGAAAAAAGCCTTACAGGTAGCGGCTTTCAATCAGGGGCTTGAAGATTACAGTATTTTTGCATTCTTTGCCATTCCCATGGGACAAACCACAAAGCAGACTTTACAGACAGATATTGATGCTGAGATTAAAAAACTTCAGACTACTTTAATTTCTGAAGAAGATTATCAAAAAATTCAAAATCAGTTTGAAAATCAATTTGTAAACCAAAATTCAAGCATTCAGGGAATTGCAGCTTCTTTGGCAACCAATCATGTACTGATGGGAAATACCAACCTTATCAACAAAGAAATTGACATTTACAGATCTATTACAAGACAAGATCTTCAAAATGCAGCTAAGAAATATTTGAATTCTAACCAAAGAATCATTATCAACTACGTTCCTGAGAAAAAATAATTTTACCCTATGAAAAAGCAATTCACTTATATAGCAGCGGCATTTTTATTTGCAGGAATGCTTACCGCACAAAAAATAGATATTAATGCAATGCCAAAACCGGGACCTACTCCTGCCATTAACATTGCAAAACCAAAAACGTTCCAGTTAAGCAATGGGCTTACGGTAATGGTCGTTGAAAATAACAAACTCCCAAGAGTAAACACGACTCTTTCTATGGACAGGCCTCCTTACTCTGAAGGAAATATAACAGGAGTAAGCTCAATCATGGCAGACCAGCTTGAAAACGGAACTACGAATATAAGTAAAGATGATTTTAATAAAAAAGTAGACTTTTTAGGAGCCAATTTAAGTTTCAATTCTGACGGTGCATCTTCTAATTCACTTTCTAAATATTTCCCTGAAGTTTTGGGACTCATGGCTGATGCCATCGTTCATCCTAAATTCTCTGCTGCAGAGATTCAAAATTCAAAAGAAAGAACAATTGAAGGCTTAAAGGCAGACGAGAAAAATGCGTCTACGATTGCTTCAAGAGTCTCTAATGCCCTGTTGTATGGGAAAAACACTTCAAGAGGAGAATTTGAAACAATAGAGTCAATCAATAAAATCCAACTGGCAGATGTTCAGAACATTTACAATACATATTATTCACCAGATAATGCTTATTTGGTGATCGTAGGTGATGTAAAATTTGATCAGGTAAAGCCATTGATTGAAAAAGCTTTCGGAGGCTGGAAAAAATCAAACACAAAATTTACAGCATTGGAGCCTGCTTCCAATCTTTCTAAAACTGAAATCAATGTGGTTGATGTTCCTTCTGCCGTACAGTCTGTATTATCTGTAAGCAATTTAAACACGCTAAAGATGAAAGACACGAACTACTTCCCTGCTATCATTGCCAATTATATTCTTGGCGGAGGCGGTGAAGCAAGACTTTTCATGAATCTTAGAGAGAAAAACGGTTTTACTTATGGAGCTTACTCCAGCATGACTCCAAGTAAATATACTCCTGAATTTTCAGCTGAAACCAGTGTCAGAAATGAAGTAACAGATAAGGCAATCAAGGAAATGATGAATGAGCTTAACGCAATTTCTACAGTAAAACCTGAAGAATTGGAAAATGCTAAAGCTAAGCTTAAGGGCTCTTTTATTATGTCTTTAGAAAAGCCGGAAACGATTGCAAAGTTTGCTCTCAATCAAAAAGTTCAGGATCTTCCTGCTGATTTTTATACTAATTTTTTAAAATCTATAGATAAAGTAACAGTTGGAGATGTATCCAATGCCGTAAAAGCAACAATCTTCCCTAATCAAAGTAGAATTTTTATTGCCGGTAAAGGTTCTGATATCTCTGAAGGTCTTGAAAAACTGGGTTATCCTGTCAAATACTTCGACAAAGAAGCTAATCCGGTTAATAAACCTACCGCACAAAAAGTGGATGCTGCTATTACCATCGGATCTGTAGCTGACAAATACATCAATGCTATCGGAGGCTTGGCAGCTGTTCAGAAAGTAACTTCTATCACTGCTGATGCTACTACAAAAGTTCAGGGAATGGATATGAGCATGAAGCTTATTCAGGGAAAAGGAGGAAAGATGATGATGGATATGAAAATGATGGGTAAAACGCTTCAAAAAATCGTTTTTGATGGTAAAAACGGCTATGTAGAGGCACAAGGACAAAAAATGCCTTTAAATGACAAGCAAAAAGCCGCCATGATGGAACCTGAACTTTTTCCGGAACTCACTTTTACAAAATCAACTGAAATGAAATTAGCAGGGATTGAGAAATATAATGAGGAAGATTCTTATGTGGTAAAAGGATCAAAAAACACTTATTACTACAGTGTAAAGACCGGATTAAAAACAGGTGAAATAAAAGCAGGTGAAGGAGGATCTATCCCTACAAGCTTTGCAAACTATAAAGAGGTTTCAGGTATTAAACTTCCATTTACCATTATCCAAAATATGGGCGGAATAGATATCAATATGGCAGTACAGTCATATGAGCTGAATCAGGCTAAAGATTCTGATTTTAAATAAGAATATTTTTTTTTATAAGATAGGGCTATCTCATTTTTGAGATAGTCTTTTTTATGTGAAGTCTATAACGTCCGGTTCCATTGATTGGTAAACATAAGGGCATAAAAATTTTGTCATTCATCATTTTTAAAGACACAAAAATCTCACATGTGATAAAATTTAATTTTTATATATCATTCATTATGTATTGAGTGGCTGGCCTATCCTTAGACTAACTTGAAAATAATTCAAGAATTCCCGGTTAAAAACAGAACTTTAATCATCTACTTTAGTGCATGTTATGTTTTAAAATTCATTTGTGAAAAATCAGATCACTAAAAACATTGAAAATCATTTGCAGACCGCATTTCTAGAACAAAACTATTGCCTGATCGATAAACTTTTGCAGTTAATCCATATTTACCAACATCTTTTTTTGTTGTTCAGTAAAAAAAGATTAAATTTGCCCATTCAAAAAGATATCAGAATTAATGGATACTATATTTACACTATTGATGGTTCTTATTATGATTGCCAGTATTTTATTGGTTATCGTTGTTATGGCTCAAAACCCTAAAGGTGGAGGCCTTTCCAGTACTTTCGGAGGAGCATCATCTGCTCAGTTTGGAGTACAAAGAACCAATGATTTTATGGAAAAAGCAACATGGACTCTTGGGGCAACCATCATCGTTCTTATCCTTATAAGCGTTGTGATCACAGGTAAACCTTCACAAGTAGCTCCTGTTCAACAACCAACGAAGAAAGAAGCTCCTGCAAAACAATCAGCTCCTGCTTCTTCTACAACGACTCCGGCATCTACACCTGTAGCACCGGCTAAATAAGAAGATTATCATCAGATATAAAATAAAAGCAACTCAAATTGAGTTGCTTTTTTGCTGTATAAGGAATATAATTGTTTTTATTGCCTTGAATTTATTATTTCAGTTTGATTTTCTCAATATGATGACGAAGCTTTAAGCCGGCTTTCAAAAACGAATACTGCATCGGCTTTGACTGTTTATAATATTTATCAATAAAGATCTGCATCGCTCCATAAAATCTATTGAGATAAACTTCGTCTTTAACTGTACTTTCTCCCTTATGATGGAGAATAGAAGCTTCCCCATAATAATAGTTTTTATAGCCCTCCCTTAGTAATGTGTAACAGAGATCGATATCCTCTCCATACATAAAGTAAGCTTCATCCAGACCGCCTATCTTTTGATAAACTTCTTTTTTGATCAATAGAAAAGCACCGGTAATCACTTCAACTTCCGCTATGCTATTTTTTTCTATATCACTTCTGTAATAAGACTTAGAATTATTTTTTTTAAAACTGGTAAACAGCTTTTCAAAAGAATTGAACATATCCGGAACGGAACGCTTACTTTCCGGCAAGAAATTTCCTTCTGCATCATGCATTTGTACGCCCATGCATCCAAAATCAGATTGAGCGTCAGCAAAATCCAAAAGATCTTTCATATAAAAACCTTCTAATTCTGTGTCAGGATTTAAAAGCAGCAGATATTTTCCTCTTGCAGTTTCTATGGCCTGATTATTAGCTTTTGAAAAACCTCCGTTGCTTTCGGAAGAAATAAAATACACATCGGGAAATTCAGGGATAAGGTCCCCCCAGGAACTGTCTGTGGAAGCATTGTCAATCACAATTACCTCATATTCGGTATCTCGTATATATTTCTGAATAGATAAAAGACAATTTCTGAGTAATTGGGTAACATTATAATTAACAATAATAACTGACAGCTTCATACTAATCCTTTTCGTTGTAAGGTAATCTATTGATAATGGATCTTCCTAAAGAAATTTCATCCGCATACTCCAACTCATCTCCTACTGAAATTCCTCTTGCTATGCTTGAAAAATTTACATTAAAATTTTTAAATTTCTTATAAATATAATAAGCTGTCGTGTCACCTTCCATCGTGGCACTCAGAGCAAAGATGAATTCTCTCACCCCCCCCTCATTCAATTTTCTTTCTATACTTGGAATATTTAATTGGCCGGGCCCTACCCCTTCCATAGGAGAGATTTTCCCACCCAGAATTAAATACTTCCCGGTATATTTACCTGTATTTTCGATCGCAATAACGTCACGAACATCTTCAACAATACAGATTAACTCACCATTTCTCTTTTCATTATCACATATTTCGCAAATTTCAAAATCAGAGAAATTATGACACTCTTTACAATATTTTATTTCATTGACCAGGTTAATCAGAGAGTTACCCAGACTTACCGCTCTGGAACTAGGTTGTTTTAATAAATGTAATGCTAATCTTAATGCAGTTTTCCTTCCTATTCCGGGGAGTCCGGAAATCTCATCAACAGCTTTTGCCAAAACTTTACTTGGATAATCCATATCCAACAAAAATAAGGAATATTGTTGAGGAATTAATAATGAGAAACGAAAATTGAAAACAAAATACAACAAGTCAACAGCAAAGAATTAATCTGCTTTGCTATGAATTTTTAGGCTCTGAAAATAATCCTTCACACAGAGCCTACAGAGCTTTTCATTGTGTAAAACACAAACTAATAATTGATATTATAAGATGACCATTACTCTTTAAAAATTGTAAGTCTTTAATTTTCCATATCATGTATATCATCTAAAAGTCTATTATCTATTATTTCCCTCCCTCCTTTACAATGTCCCATTATGATATTTTAACCTTTTCATAGTACTTACAATACCGTGTAACTCTAAAAAAACTTCTATATTTGCCGCTCTAATTAAATATGAAAAAAATAAACTAACATGGTACTTAACAATCTAAATTATCCACTGGATTTCAAATTCAAAATCACTACCTTAGCAAGCGACTTCAACATTACAGACAGAAATGGGAATTATGTAGCCTATGTTCGTCAGAAAATGTTCAAGTTGAAGGAAGATGTAATCGTTTTTAATGATGAGACCAAATCGAAAGAGCTTTTTAGAATCAGAGCCAATCAGTGGATTGATTTCAACGCTTCATATTCTTTGAATGATGTTGTTAATAATAAAAACTTTGGAAGACTGGCAAGAAAGGGAATGCGATCGATCTGGAAGGCAAGTTATGATATTCTCGACGCCAATGATCAACCGAAATTTAAAGTTCAGGAAGACAGTGCATGGGTAAGATTCTGGGACAGTTTCGTAGGAGAGCTTCCTATCATCGGAATGTTTACAGGCTACTTTTTAAATCCTTCTTATACCGTAACAGGTATTGACGGAAAAGCTTATTTTAAATTAAAAAAAATGCCTTCATTCTTCGGAAGAAGATTCCAGTTGGACAGGTTAATCGATATTGATGATGAGGAAGAAAGCTTAGTAATCCTTTCATTATTAATGATGACACTTCTGGAAAGAGCAAGAGGTTAAAAAAATAAAACCACAAATAAATGAAATATTTAGTTATTATCTTTTCAGCGTTTCTTCTGGTAGCTTGTAAAAAAGAAAAAGAAACGGTTTCGAACACTCCATCTGCCGATTCTTTACACACTGTCAAAGATTCTGCTGCAGCTCAAGCCAATTCCGATAAAATCTTGGTGGGAACTATCCCTTTTCCAAAAGAGATTAAAGAATGTTCTTGTTATTTTGCTCAAAGTAAAGCAGATTTTGAAGCAGAAAAATACATCTATGCAGATGATGCCGGAAAAACGGCTTATATGATGCTGGATGGTAAAAGGCTGGCTATGAATCTTATTTCATCAAGTGATATGGAAGTGGATGAAGAGCTTACTAAAGAAATTGAAAATGGTGATTACAAAATCTCTATAAAAGGTAAAAAAATAAAAGGCGAAGAAGCTTTATTATTTGAAGGTACCTTGAAAATTGAAAAACCGGATGGAACAGTCTTTACAACTCCGATCTACGGAGAATGTGGATGCTAAATCATAAAAATTTAAGAAACTAAAGTTCATATTTACTGATCAGCTTTCTTTACAACATACTCCTTATAAAAAATGCTTCTGTATCTCACGGAAGCATTTTTTATTTCGTAAATTTGAGAAAAATAAATTTCAATGGAATTATCTAACATAGAACCGCAAATCATCTGGAAAAATTTTTCCAAATTGAATGCAGTTCCAAGACCATCAAAAAAGGAAGAAAAAGTTATAGCATTCATCAAGGGATTTGGTGAAAACCTGGGTTTAGAAACCACAGTAGATGAAGTAGGAAATGTCATTATTAAAAAACCGGCTACAGCTGGGATGGAAAACCGTAAATCAATCGTGTTACAATCGCACTTGGATATGGTTTGTCAGAAGAATAATGATGTAAGTTTTGATTTCGAAACCGAAGGTATCAAAATGGAAATCGATGGTGACTGGGTAAAAGCAAAAGGGACAACTTTAGGTGCTGATAATGGTTTAGGGGTAGCTACTATTATGTCTATCCTTGAAAGTTCAGATATTCCACACCCTGCTTTAGAAGCATTGTTCACTATTGATGAAGAAACGGGAATGACGGGTGCTTTAGGATTAAAACCAGGACAATTAACCGGACAGATTTTATTAAACCTTGATACGGAAGAAGATGATGAGATTGATATCGGTTGTGCAGGAGGTGTTGATGTAACGATCACGCAAACTTATCCAACTGAAGCTTCAAAGGGACAAATCGTAAGAATTGAGGTGAAAGGTCTTCAGGGAGGTCATTCAGGAATGGATATCCATAAAGGTTTTGGAAATTCAAATATCATTTTAGGAAGACTTCTTTACACGGGTGTTGAGAAGCAAAATATCGAAGTCATTTCTATCGATGGCGGAGGATTAAGAAATGCTATCCCAAGAGAAGCATCAGCCATCGTTTCTGTGAGAAATGCTCAGGAATTTATAGAAGAAGCGACAGCTCTTAAAAAGGCTATTTTAGAAGAATTTGCATCTGTAGAACCGGGTCTTCAAATCAATATTGAAAATTCTACTTCTTCTGATAAAGCAATTTCTGAAGCTGATTCAAAAAAACTGATTCTTACTTTAAAAGCTCTTCATAATGGAGTTTATAGAATGAGCCCCGATGTACCCAACCTTGTGGAAGCATCCAACAATGTAGCAAGAGTTGAATTAAAAGGAGGCGAACTGAAAATCTTAAATCTTACCAGATCTTCTGTAGACTCTTCTAAATATTCCACAGCTGAACAACTTAAATCTGTAGCAGAACTGGCTGGAATGAACGTTGTATTTAGTGGGTCTTATCCGGGATGGAAACCGAAACCGGGTTCTGAAATCGTGAAGATCATGGAAAAGATATACACTGAGAAGTTCAACGAGAAACCTCATGTTGTAGCTTGTCATGCAGGACTAGAATGCGGTATCATCGGAGCCAACTATCCTGAGATGGAAATGGTAAGTTTTGGACCCACCATCAGAGGAGCACACTCTCCTGAAGAAAAAGCGAATATCCCTTCTGCTCAGAAATTCTGGAGCTTCTTAAAAGATATTTTAGCCAATATTCCTCAGAAATAGAACATTAAAAACAACTATATTCAATATCCAAAGTCTTATGATTTTGGATATTTTTAATTTTAATTTAAACCATTAAGATAGGGTAAGCAGTTAAGATTATTAAAAACCCGAAAGCGGATTAAAAAGTATCCTGCTTAAAAATATTCTGGATATTTTCTTAACTTTCCTTAATCACTTAAAACACTTTAATGGTTCCAAAAACATTTAAATATGAAAAGTATTACAGTATTCTGCGGCTCTAGTTTCGGCACAGATAAAATCTATGAAGAGCAGGCCTTTTTGCTTGGTCAAACATTAGCAAAACAAGATATACAGCTTATTTATGGAGGCTCAGAAACCGGTTTAATGGGAACCATAGCCAACGGAGCATTAAGTGAAAACGGAAAAGTGACCGGCGTTCTTCCTCAATTTTTACAATCTAAGGAAATTGCTCACAAAAATCTGACTGAGCTTATTCTGGTAGAAACCATGCATGAAAGAAAAACCAAAATGAATGAACTTTGTGATGGGGTTATCGTTCTCCCTGGTGGCTACGGAACATTAGAGGAGTTTTTCGAAATGATCACCTGGGCACAGCTCGGGCTTCATCAAAAACCTATCGGAATCTTGAATATTGATGGCTTTTATGATGATCTGATCAAATTGGTTCAGAATATGGTAGATAAAGGCTTTTTAAAGCAGGTAAACAAAGATATGCTTCTGATCAGTAACACCATCGAGGAGCTTCTGGAAAAAATGAGAAATTATCAGGCGCCTAGTGTTGGGAAATGGATTTCTAAAAATGAAATTTAACGATAAAATAGATCTTATTTTTATACAACTAGTCCCAATTCTAAAGTATAGTTTAGTATTTTTGTAATTAAAACTTTATCACGATCAAAAGAAATGACACCATGAAATCTATTTTTTTAACAAGCTGTTTACTTTTAAGCCAAATCGGCTTTGCTCAATATAATTATCCAAAAACTCCGGAAAAGCCTGCAACAGATGATTATTTTGGAACTAAAATTACCGACAGTTACCAATGGCTGGAAGACCTGAAAAGCCCCGAAGTAAAAACCTGGTTCAAAGCTCAGTCGGACTTCAGCCATAGCGTCATCGACAAGATTCCTAATCGAGATGAACTTTATAAGCGGATGAAACAGGTTCAGGAAATGGGAGGTGATTCTTACAGTTATGCAAAACAAATAGGAAATCTCTATTTTTATCTAAAAACAAAGAAAAATGAAAAGCTTTCCAAACTCTATACAAAAGATGTTTCCACCGGTAAGGAAACCTTGATTTTTGATCCTGAAACCTATAAAAAGAATGCCCAGATTACCAATTTCAACCTAGATGCTAAAGGTGAAAAACTGGCCTTATTATTTTCCCAATCAGGAGGTGAGATTTGCGAACTCAGGATTTTAGATCTGAAGACTAAAAAGATGCTCGATGATATATTGACACCTATATGGAGTGAGTTTAATTTTGAATTCACCCCTGATGCACAATATATCACCTATACTAAAATGAGTACAGGAGATCCGAACAGCAATATGCTCTTGAAAGAAATGAAGGCAATGCTTCACCAAATAGGTACCAGCCAGGAGAAAGATATTGTATTGGGATCAAGAGAAGAATATCCCGAGCTTTCTATACTGACGGAACAATTCCCTGAAGTTTCTTTTACAGATGATTATCAATCAATGATCTTACGCATTGGCTCCACAAAAGCAGAAAACCCTATGTTTTATGCGCCACTCTCTTCCATTAAAGATAAAAAAATCAAATGGAAACAGATCATAAAACCATCGGATGATATTACACAGATATTCATCGAGGGAGATCAACTCTTTTTTCTAAGTCATCATAATGCCCCGAATTATAAAATCGGCTTAACAAGTGTATCAAAACCTAACTTTGATAATGCTAAAATAATTATTCCGGAAAGCAATAATGTCATCAAATCTCTTCACAACTCTAAAAATTACTTATTCTACTCATTAAGCAATGGGATTACTCAGGATAAATATCAGATTGATCTTAAAACACTGGCTATAAAAAAAGTACCGTTACCCGGTGGAGTCAATAGCTCAGGCTCTCTCAATTCCAGAGAAAACGATAATATACAATGTAATAACAGTAACTGGCTAACTCCTAATACGTTCTATGAATATAACCCTCAGGATGGAAAAGTTACAAAGAGTAAACATTTCAATGGAGACAGTAACTATCCTGATTACAATGCCTTATATGAAGTGAAGGAAGTTGAGGTGAAAAGCCACGATGGCACTATGGTCCCTTTATCTATTATCTATCCTAAAAATATTAAAATGGACGGCAGTACTCCGGCTTACATCACAGGATATGGCGGATATGGAATATCCTCTACCCCACGTTTTTCCAACAGACTATCTGTACTGCTGGAACAAGGTGTTATTGTAGCAGTTGCCCATGTAAGAGGAGGAGGAGAAAAAGGGGAAAACTGGCATAAAGACGGAATGAAAGCTAAAAAGCCTAATACCTGGAAAGATTTCATCGCCTGTTCAGAATATCTTGTTGATCAAAAATATACCGCTTCTTCGAAACTCATCGGTAACGGAATGAGCATGGGAGGAATCCTGATCGGAAGAGCCATTACTGAAAGACCGGATTTATATAGAGTTGCCATTGCCGAAGTAGGAATGACCAATGTTCTTCGCTCTCAAAACTCGGCCAATGGTGCCAATCAAATTCCTGAAGTTGGAAACTTAAAAAACACTGAAGATATAAAGTCCCTGATCGAAATGGATGCTCAAAGCAAGGTTAAAAAAGGAGTAAAATATCCAGCTGTGATCGTTCGTACCGGAATGAACGATTCCAGAATTACTCCATGGGAACCGGCAAAGTTTGCTGCAGCATTACAAAACAGTACGGCTTCCGGAAAACCTGTTTTATTGTATGTTAATTACGAAAATGGTCATTTCACAAGTGATTTGGATGTAGTATTCAAAGAATATTCAGATATTTTTGCCTTTGCATTATGGCAGGTAGGACATCCTAAGTTTCAACCGATCAAATAATAAAGACTGTTATAAAAAGAAACCCGTTCAAAAATTTTGAACGGGTTTCTTTATTAAGATTAAAAAAATATTTTCTAAGGATAAGGGGCAATCTCCACTTCAAGTCCTTCCATTTGATCTACCATATGTAACTGACATCCCAATCTGCTGTTATCTTTCACGTGGAAAGCCTCCGCAAGCATTGCATCTTCTTCATCTCCCATGGGCTCAAGACCCGGATCATTGATTACATATACCTGGCATGAAGCACACATCGCCATTCCTCCGCATACGCCAATAGTACCTTCTTCTGCCAATTCATAAGAACGAATAATCTCCATTAAGTTCATGGACATATCCGTAGGAGCTACAACATCGTGGGTTACACCTTCTCTATCGGTGATTTTAATATTAATATCTGACATAATTTTGCAAAATTAGTCAATTTTTTTCACAACAGCCTTCTCTGCTTCTTTACGGCTTCCGTCAAATCCGTCTACACCACTTACGGTTGTATATTTTAATACGAATTTTTTACCAGGATTTAGTCTGTTATAAACACTTTGACACATCAAAGTAGCTTCGTGGAAACCACAAAGAATTAATTTTAATTTCCCGGGATAGGTATTGATATCTCCGATGGCATAAATACCATCAATATTTGTTTGATAATCAAGAGCGTTGTTTACCACAATCGCATTCTTTTCAATATTTAACCCCCAGTTTCCGATCTCTCCTAATTTTGGAGTCAAACCGAATAATGGAATGAAATAATCTGTTTCAATATCGTAAGCTTCCTGACCTTCAACCTCTACTGTGATAGCTTCTACTTTTCCATCACCTTTGATACCGGTAACTTCAGCAGGAGTAATCAATTTAATTTTTCCCTGGTTTTTAAGATCCTGGACTTTCTCTACTGAATCCAAAGCTCCTCTGAACTCATTTCTTCTGTGGATCAAAGTCACCTCACTGGCTACATTCGAAAGAAAAACACTCCAGTCAAGCGCAGAATCTCCACCACCTGCGATCACTACTTTTTTGTTTCTGAAATGTTCAGGTTCTTTAACGAAATATTCAAGACCTTTCTCCTCATAATCAGCTACATTGTCGAAAGTAGGTTTTCTCGGTTCAAAAGTTCCTAATCCGCCGGCAATAGCAATCGCCTTACATCTGTGAACAGTCCCTTTATTGGTAATTACTTCAAACCACTCATCATCAACCTTTGTATAAGAAACAGCTGTCTCTCCCAGTGTAAACCCAGGTTGGAACTGTTTGATCTGTTCCATTAAATTATCTACTAATTCTCCGGCATTTACGGAAGGATACCCCGGAATATCAAAAATAGGTTTCTTAGGATAAAGTTCTGCCAGCTGCCCTCCCGGCTGTGGAAGCGCATCAATAATGTGGCACTTCATTTTTAATAGACCAGCTTCAAAAACTGCAAAAAGTCCTGTAGGTCCTGCACCTATGATCAATATATCAGTGGTTATCATAATTTAAGATAATTTAATTATACATGTAACTGCAAATTTACTAATTTTAATGCGAAGCATATTTAATTGATTCTAAATAAAAACCTGAGATTTGTCAAATATCTATCAATGAAGATTTTAAATTTGGCAATGTATTTGTAAATGTCATACCATGAAGAAATTTTTTAACCTCTTTGCAGTATTCATATTCTTTTTAGGCTCGGCCCAGATTGATAATGTTGCAGACGGTGAATCTATCACGTTAAGAATTCACTACGGCTTTCTAAATGCCGGAACCGCTAATCTTACGACCAAAAAAACAAACTACAAAGGGATACCCCATCTGTATGTAAAAGGTACCGGACAGACGACAGGAGCTGTAAAAGCGTTCTTCAAGGTAGAAGATGAATATGAAAGCTTCATTAATATGGAGACCGGCCTACCAAGCTTCTATGTCAGAAATGTCCGTGAAGGGGGATATCGTCAACATTTTGAAACCGTCTTCAATCATGATAACAGTACTTTAATCTTAACAGATAAAAAAGAGCCGGCTAATGGTTCTAAAGTTTTAAAATCTGTAAAAGGAGTTCAGGATATGCTTTCCTGTTTTTATTATTTAAGGAGTAAAAGCCCGGATGAATTGAAAGTGGGAACTGTTATCAATATGAATGTATGGATTGATGATGAGATGTTTCCTTTTCAGCTAAAAGTAATAGGAACAGAAGATTTGAAAACTAAATTCGGAACCATCAATTGTCTAAAAATCATTCCTTCTGTAAAAAGCGGAAGAGTATTTAAAGAAAAAGAGGGAGTGACGATGTGGGTTTCCAACGATGCCAATCATCTTCCTATGTTGCTGAAAGCAGAACTTGCAGTAGGTTCTCTGAAAGCAAGCATTGATGATTTTAAAAATGTAAAATATCCTTTAAAGTTCGCTAAGTAAACGAATAATTACTAATTATAACAAAAATGTCTGTAAAAATTTACAGACATTTTTTATGCTAGATGTAATAGATTCTAATTTTTGATTGTCTTTATAATAGAAGCAGTTATTAAGACTGTAAAAGCCATGAACAATCAAAGAGAAGAGTCATGGATATAAGAAACAAGACACGTGTAAATTTTTCAATAAAAATCAAGTTTTTAGTTACCGTTTTGTTTCTTAGGTCAGTAATTAAAAACAAAAAACCTCCGGAATTCCGGAGGTTGATTTTTTTATAATGTCTTGAATTGCTCCAAGGTTCTGATGTCATTTTCAAAGAACATTCTGATGTCGCTCATTTGGTAAAGAAGCATGGTAATTCTTTCAATACCCATTCCGAATGCATATCCTGAATATTTTTCAGAATCGATATTTACATTCTTCAATACGGCAGGATCTACCATTCCACATCCCATAATTTCCAACCATCCTGTTCCTTTTGTGATCCTGTAATCCGTTTCAGAGTTTAATCCCCAATACACATCAATTTCAGCACTAGGCTCAGTAAATGGGAAGAATGAAGGTCTCATTCTGATTTTAGATTTCCCAAAAAGTTCAGTGGTAAAGAATTGAATCGTCTGCTTCAAATCTGCAAAACTTACATTTTCATCAATATACAAACCTTCAATCTGATGGAAAATACAGTGAGAACGTGAAGAAATCGCTTCATTTCTGAAAACTCTTCCCGGAGATAAAATTCTGATTGGCGGTTGATTTTCTTCCATATAACGAGTCTGTACAGAAGAAGTATGCGTTCTCAAAAGAATATCCGGGTTTTGCTCGATAAAGAAAGTATCCTGCATATCTCTTGCCGGGTGATATTCCGGAAGATTAAGCGCGGTAAAGTTATGCCAGTCATCTTCAATCTCTGGTCCATCTGCTACCGCGAAACCAATAGATTTGAAAATTTCGATGATTCTGTTTTTCACCAGGTTGATCGGATGTCTTGAACCTAGTTCCGATGGGAAAGCAGGTCTCGTAAGATCTTCTTTCTCTATGACAACAGAAGATGCAGAAGCATTTTTCAAATCTTCCAATTTTCCAGCAACAGCTTGCTTTAAAGTATTAATCTTCTGTCCGAAATCTTTCTTCTGGTCGTTAGGAACTTCTTTTAATGTTTCGTAAAAATCATTCAGAACCCCTTTTTTACCGTTGTACTTGATTCGGAAGCTTTCTATATCTTCCTTAGAGGTAGCATTGAAGCCATTTACTTCGATCAGTAGTTCTTCTATCTTTTCTATCATTATTTTACCCTTTCAAAATGTTTTGCAAAAATACGACTTTTAAGTTTAATAATTAATCCACAATAAAAAAATCTGCCCCTTTTTTGGGAGGCAGACTTCAATCACTTATTTCACTTAAATAAAAAAATTATTTCTTTTCTAAAGCTTTAACGTTGATTTGAAGAGTTACCTCATCTTTAATCACTCCGTTTTCAGCAGGAGCCTGGAACTTTACTCCAAACTCTTCTCTTTTGATATCTTTCGGCTCAGTAGCGACACTCACTTCTCCATCTTTCACAGATACATTCGCTTTAAACTGAACTGGTTTTGTAATTCCTTTAATGGTTAAGTTACCATCCAACAGAGTATTATAATCTCCTTCCGTAGCCGGAGTAACTTTTGTAATTTCAAATGAAGCTGTTGGAAATTTTTCCACTTCAAAGAAATCACCACTCTTAAGATGTCCATTTAATTTTCCTAAATCCTCTGCGCTGTCTTTCAAGTCTACAGAAGTTAATGAATTCATATCAGCAACAAATTTTCCGCTTTCAAGCTTTCCGTCTTTCACTGTCACATCTCCACTTTCAAATTTAATTGTTCCAAAGTGGCTGGTATTTTCAGATTTAAATACCTTATATCCTTTCCATTCAACTTTACTGTTTAGAGTATCCAAAGTATACTGACTACCCTCTTTAGTTGTAGTCACTTCATTACTTTCGCTGGAAAGAGGTTTATCTTTTTTACAAGAAACCATCGCTACAGCAATAAATAAAGCAGGAATAGCTAACGAAAACAGTTTTTTTCTCATTTTTGATTTATTTTTATTACTCCCGCTAATATAATAAAAAAAATTGTGTTTTCATAAAAACCTTACATTTGTAGTATGCTATTAGAAATAAACAATTTATTTTTCTCTCACACCAAAGACAAACCCCTGTTTCAAAACCTAAATTTAAGGTTTGAAGCCAATAAAATCATAGCCCTTGCCGGAGAAAGCGGATGTGGAAAATCTACTCTTCTCAATGTAATTTACGGACTTCTCGATTGGGAAAGCGGTGATATTTTTTTTGATGGAACCCGACTTTTAGGTCCTAAAGGGAATTTAGTCCCGGGAGAGGCAGAAATGAAGTTTGTAGCACAGAATTTTGATCTGATGCCTTATGCGACTGTTGCAGAAAATGTGGGTAAGTTTATTTCGAACATCAATTTAAAACAAAAGAAAGAAACCGTAAGAGAACTTCTTGAGGTGGTGGGGCTTCAGGAATTCGCTCATGTACTTCCTAAGTATTTAAGCGGAGGTCAACAACAGCGCGTTGCTATTGCCAGAGCGCTTTCTGTACTTCCTAAATTACTTATTTTGGACGAGCCATTCAGTAATCTTGATTTTCCAAGAAAAATTGAACTTAGAGAAAGGCTTTTCCGATATGTAAAACAACATGGGGTATCTTTGATTATTTCCACCCATGAGCTTCAGGATATTATGCCATGGTTAGATCAGATCATTATCCTTCAGGATGGAAGATTAATTCAGAATGACAGTCCGGAACAAACTTACAGACATCCTTATAATTCATATGTTGCCAAACTTTTCGGAGAAGTGAATATCTTTGATGAAGCAGAAGCTGACAACTTCCAGCTTTCAAAATTTTCTTATTATCCAAAAGAAATCAGAATTACGGAAACCGGTCTTAATGCTGAAGTTCTCGAAAGTAGATTTGCAGGAAATTATTATTGGAACAAGGTTCAGGTAAAGGATAAAGAATTGGTCGTTTATACTGATGACAAGCTAGATGGCTTAGTTAATATTTCTTTTGTTTAGATAGAAAAAAAACTCTTTATTCGGCTCTTTCCTCATCAACACATAACTTATAGATTTCCTTACACTTATCCACAATTTATGGATAAAAAAAATACAAACATAAGAATCTGTTGTTAAACTTTTTCTTACATTTGTACTTCCACAGAATAAGGAAATTTTTGGTTAATTCTCTTTCTGCCTTCCAGACGGACATTAGCAATCTTGCAATTAAGTCTTTTGAAAGATTACACTGTCCAATTTTTTCCTTTTTTTATTTTTCAAGCCGTAAAAAGCAAATATTTTTAAGCTTTCTTTACAAATTCTGATTTTAAAGCCATAGCTCCAAAGCCATCAATTTTGCAGTCAATATTATGATCACTTCCAGGTCTTAATCTGATATTTTTCACTTTAGTTCCCGCTTTTACAGGTTTTGGTGCTCCTTTTACCGGAAGATCCTTAACAACGACCACAGAATCACCATCCTGAAGTTCATTTCCGTTAGAATCTAATATTTTTCCTTCACTAGCTATTTCAGAAGTTACTTCTTCAGGATTCCACTCATAGAAACATTGAGAACACACCATCATATTATCGCTCGGGTAAGTAAACTCGGAGCTACATTTCGGACAAATTACTGTATCACTCATATTTTTAATTTTTTGCAAAGGTAGGGCTTTTTAGAGGTTGAAGTCAAGAGATAAAGGTCAGCATAGAAGATAATAAACAGCTGATAACGACCTACAACCCTTAAAGAATGAGCAGAAATATCAGCTCCTTATTTCACACCAATGAGTGAATTACAATAAATTAAGTAAGTTAAATGTAAAGAAAATAAAGTATATTGATGAACCGCATATATTTTACTTGTAAAGCCTCTTCATTTAAACAAAGATATGGGTTTACTCCTATTTGAATGAAAAGTGGTCATAACTAAAGAAAAAAAATGAATCTTCAGAAAAAAAATTACAAATTCAGGAGTAAAATTTATTTATTTCATTAAAAAAATACGTAGAGCTCTGTGTTAAAATGTATATGGTATAAGAATTTATAAATATCACGAACAAGCTATTCGATCCAAAACCTTCTCACCTCCAAACTCTCCAACCCAAATTCTAAACTCTCAACTATAATTCGTACTTTTGCAGATTCAAACAGCGAAGCAAATTTATGGAACTTATTCACAGAAACTTAGCGATCGGAATTCACGATGCTTTACAAGAAACATTTTTCGAGAAAAATAAATACGCAGATAAAGTAATCGAAAGACTTTTAAAAGCTAATAGAAAATGGGGAAGCCAGGACAGAGCCGTTGTTTCTGAGATTTTCTACAATATTATCCGTTGGAAGAAGCGTCTTGAGTACTATATGGGTGAAGGGGTAAAGCCTAACAACATTTATAAACTTATCATCGCTTATCTACTTTGGAGTAAAACCAATTATAAAAAGTTTGAGGAATTTGACGGAATCAAAATTGCAGATATCCTTACTAAACTTAAAAAGAACACCGTTCCTACAAAAGCAATAGAACATTCTATTCCGGACTGGTTAGCAGAAACATTGGAAAAAGAACTGGGCGCGGGCTGGGAAAGAGAAATGATTGCATTGAACGAACAGGCTCCTACAGTTTTAAGGACTAATTCCTTAAAAACAACAACTAAAGAGCTGATCTCTGATCTTTCAGATGAAGGCGTAGTTTCATTCCCGATAAAAAATTATCCGGATGCTGTACAGCTGGAAGAGAAAAAGAATGTTTTCCTTACCACAGCTTTCAAAGAAGGTTTATTTGAAGTTCAGGATGCATCTTCACAAAAGATAGGATATTTCCTTGATGTTAAAGAAGGGCAAAGAGTTGTGGATGCGTGCGCAGGTGCAGGCGGAAAAACGCTTCACTTAGCCGCATTAATGCAAAACAAAGGTCAGATCATAGCATTGGATATTTTCGAATGGAAACTGGCTGAATTAAAGCGTCGTGCTAAAAGAGCAGGAGCTCATAATATTGAAACCAGAATGATTTCTGATAATAAAGTGATCAAACGTCTTCATGAGAAGGCAGACAGGCTCTTGATTGATGCACCGTGTTCAGGTCTTGGAGTTTTGAAAAGAAATCCGGACAGTAAATGGAAAATCGACCAGGACTTTATTGACAGAATAAAAAAGGAACAGCAGCAAATTCTTCAGGATTATTCTAAGATGCTTAAGAAAGGGGGACAGATGGTATATGCTACATGTTCTATCCTTCCATCGGAGAACAATAAGCAGGTAGAAGAATTCCTGAAAAACAACCCAGGATTCAAAATGATCAAAGACGAAAAAGTAATGCCTAGTACAGGATATGATGGTTTTTACATGGCTTTGATTGAGAGAATTTCTTAGGCCGGTAACCAATATTCAAATACATACAAAACTACTCCTAAAGGGGTAGTTTTTTGCTTTTTCATCCTGTAAATCTGTAACATTTCCCTCATTTAAGCTACTTATTCTATAGATTAAACCGCTTTTAATGTATAAAATTATATTTAGTTTTCTTGCTATTTCTTTATTCACCTGGGCATCTTCGCAGACTTATGAAATCCAGTACACCAGCTCATCGAATGGTAAAATAATATCTGATCAGCCTTCTACTATAGTCTGGGTAAATGAAAAAGAAAACTTCATCGTAAATAATAAAATCAAAGAGCAAAAAAGCAATTATCCTTTTGAAATAACTAAAATCGAAAAGCCCTCCAATACTATTGTTTCTTATGCTTTTTTAAAACCGGGTGAAATCATTTCTTCGTCAGATACCGAGTCTGTAGGTAAACAGAACTTTGAATTAACGAGTGAAACAAAAAAAATCCTGGGTTATACATGCAAAAAAGCAGTCACCAAAATCAATTCAAACACCATTGAGGTCTGGTATACTAATGATTTAAAACTTCTGGGCGGCCCGTCAGTTTTGGGACAAAACCTGGGACTTGTTCTAGAAGTAGAAAGAAATAAAAACTCATTGATTACGGCTACTTCAATAAAGAAAATTAAAAATACCGGAATCGAAAACATCATCAAAGGATCCATACAATCTACAGATCAGTTAGGGTACAAAGATCTTCTTTGGAAGAGCAGATTTACCACGCTGAAAGTTTTTGACAACGAAACTATCAATTTCTCTGATGCTTCAAAATCAGATCATGAAATAAAAAGATATGCTAAAGGAACCATCATTCTTAAAAAGGTACAATTTCCTACTATTACAGAAGGAGAAAATATTTTTGTGGAGCTAAAGCAACAGTCCAATGGAGATGCGTATGACAGAACCGGAACTGTATTCTTTATTCCTCAGGACAAAGAGAAATCGTTTATTGACGGCCTGGAAAAAGGAGCGAAAACACTTCCTGCTTTTGAAAATGGAAACGGGAAACAGTATTATGGAATAACCGCAACAGAAAACTACAGCCCGGCTATTGAAATGATGAGATTCTTTACTCCTTTCGGAATTCAGAAGTTCAATCACATTCAGCTCAAAGATAAAACCTGGCAAACAATAAACCCATATCGGGAAGATATCACCGAATTAAAACCTTCCTTATCGGGAAAAGAAGTCTGGGTAGGGGCATTCATTGGTAATTATGACAAAGGAGGCCACAAAATAAGCTTAGAAATTACAATCCATAAAAGTGATCAGGCCGTTTATAAAAACAATACAATAATTCCTTTATTCAACACTTTAAACATTATGGAAATGGCAGGACAGGATTATTCAACCATGTTCAGTCAAGATAAGGGGCTATTCGTAGATTTCACCTTACATAAAGATTTGAAAAATGCCCAATTAAGATACACGACAACCGGACATGGAGGCTGGGAAAACGGTGATGAATTTGTTCCTAAACCTAATTCTATATTTGTAGATGGGAAACAAATATTCTCTTTTGTTCCATGGAGAACGGATTGTGGCTCTTATCGTCTTTACAATCCGGCATCAGGAAATTTCCAGGATGGTCTATCCTCATCAGACCTCAGCAGATCCAATTGGTGCCCCGGAACAGTCACCAATCCCAACTTTATCCCTCTTGGGGATTTAAAGGCCGGAAAACACAGCATTCAGGTAAAGATTCCACAGGGACCTACGGAAGGGAGTAGTTTCAGTTCATGGAACGTTTCAGGAACCTTATTGGGAGTACAATAAAAACAAAACCTTCTTGCATGAGAATTGCAAGAAGGTAAAAACACAAATGATGAAAAAAAATTATTTCGAGCCACAAAGTAAGGACTAAAATTAATTAAATAAATTACCATATATTAATAAATATGTCATTTTTATTTTGTATATGAATCGTCTAAAATTCGCCTAACGAAAAAAATTAATCAAAAACATATAAAACACTACAAATAGTTTATTTTTTACTTTTTTTAATTTAAATTGATTAAAATTTTTCGCTTTTAAATATTTTTAATTGTTATTTATAAACATCAGTTCTACTTTTGTTACATAAATAATAAAAATATGTGTGGAATAGTATGTTTATTTGATGCTCAACAAAAAACTGAAGTATTAAGACCTCAAGTCTTAGAGATGTCAAAAAAAATCCGTCATAGAGGACCGGATTGGAGTGGAGTTTTTCAGGATGAAAAAGTAATTTTCTCTCACGAAAGACTAGCCATTGTAGATCCTACATCAGGAAAGCAACCTCTATTTACTAAAGATGGAAAAGTCGTATTGGCTGTTAACGGCGAAATTTATAACCATAGAGAATTAAAAGAAGAATTCCCGGATTATGAATTCCAGACTCAATCTGACTGCGAAGTAATCCTTGCTCTCTACAGAAAATACGGAAAAGATTTTGTTGAAAAATTGAACGGAATTTTTGCCTTTGCGTTATATGATACTGAAAACGATATATATCTGATCGCACGTGATCATATGGGGATCTGCCCTCTTTACCAGGGATGGGATAAAAACGGAAACTACTATGTTGCTTCAGAGCTTAAGGCGCTGGAAGGAGTTTGTAAAAAAATTGACACTTTCTTACCCGGCCATCTATTATATAGTAAAGATGGACAGGAACTTCAGCAATGGTACACCAGAGAATGGGAAAAATTTGACCATGTAAAGGATAACGAAACAGACATCGCAGCTTTAAGAAAAGGCCTTGAAGATGCCGTTCACAGACAGTTGATGAGTGATGTCCCTTACGGAGTACTTCTCTCCGGAGGATTGGATTCTTCTGTTATCTCCGCCATTACTGCAAAATTTGCAAGACAGAGAATTGAAAGTGGTGATACGCAGGAAGCATGGTATCCGAGACTTCATAGTTTTGCGGTAGGGCTTGTGGGATCTCCCGATCTTGTGGCTGCTCAAAAGGCAGCAGAACACATAGGATCTGTTCATCATGAAGTTAACTTTACAGTTCAGGAAGGACTGGATGCTGTACGTGACGTGATCTATCATCTGGAAACCTATGATGTAACCACAATCAGAGCTTCTACCCCAATGTATCTTTTAGCAAGGGTGATCAAATCTATGGGTATTAAAATGGTATTATCCGGAGAAGGCTCTGATGAATTATTTGGTGGGTATTTATATTTCCACAAAGCACCGAATGCCAAAGAATTCCATGATGAGACAGTAAGAAAACTGGGAAAACTTCACCTTTACGATTGTTTAAGAGCCAACAAAGCATTAATGAGCTGGGGAATTGAAGGCAGAGTCCCGTTCCTGGATAAAGAATTTATGGATATTGCTATGAACCTTAACCCACAAGACAAAATGATCAATGTTTCTGAAGGTAAAATAGAGAAATGGGTATTAAGAAAAGCTTTTGAAGATCTTCTTCCGGAGTCTATTGCCTGGAGACAGAAAGAACAGTTTTCAGATGGGGTTGGCTATTCCTGGATTGACACTTTAAAAGAAGTAGCAGAAAAAGAAGTAACGGATGAAATGATGACGAATGCAAGATTCAGATTCCCACTAAACACTCCACAAAATAAAGAGGAATATCGCTACAGAACTATTTTTGAAGAGCATTTCCCAAGTGAAACCTCAGCTGCTACAGTACCTTCAGTGCCTTCAGTTGCGTGCTCCACACCTATCGCATTAGAATGGGATGAAGCTTTTAAAAAGATGAACGATCCGAGTGGAAGATCAATAAAAGTACATGAAACTTCCTATTAACAGAAAAGGGAAAGTTGAAAATTGGAAATTAATATGCAGAAATGAAATAGTACTTAAAGCTCTTAATTTTACCTTTTGATTTTCAGCGTTTCTTATAAAATTTATCAATCCTGTAGCAATACAGGATTGTTTTTTGAATTAACTACAATAATTAGTACAATTTAACTGACAATCAAAAATAATATCTAATAAATAATTATATTTGGAAAACGAAAATATCAATTATAAAAAAATGAGAAGAAACCTTACTATTTTATTTGCCTTATTATCCATAAGTTTGGCCTTCGGACAAGGAAAATATGGCAAGTATCTGAATTCAAAAAAGCTTGCTTTAGCTTATAAAAGTGTGAAAGATGCCGATAAAGACGATTACTACCAACAATATTACTGGCTTGTAAAAGCGGAACAGCTTAAGACTTACCCTCACTTAAAAGATATAAAACCTATTGTTTTATATGAATTTGTAAAATATGTAAATCCTCAGAATCCTACGAAAAAGCTGGATGACAGAGGTAAGGAGCTGAGAGCAACGGCAGAATTATCATTAAATCAATATTTTAAAAATAAAAAATTTGAAAACAATTCTGTTTTAATGTATAATCTTGAAACTTATGTTGATCCTTCAAAAGGACAATATTATACTAAAGTTGATCCTGAAAAAATAAAAGAAATGGTTCCAAAAGAATTATTTGCCTTCAACTCTTTCAACAGAAATATAGGTGAGGAAAAAACGTATTATCTTTGGATTGACAAGAAAAAAGATGATTTAAATATTGTAGATATTATTCCTAGTGAGAAAGACGATAAAGCCTTCTACACAAGATTGAAGCAATACCTTCCAAGCTATAAGTTTTCAAAATATGTTCCTTCTGTAAAAAAAGGAAACAAATCTGATAAAACAGACCTTGACTTCTATTACATTATGCCGTTTGAGCAAAATACCGACAACATCGAATATAAAACCAAGGACTTCAAAAACTTTACATTAAGCCAGTACAGAAAAGCCGGTGACGAATGGAAAGGAGTAGAAAAGCCTAGAAAATAAATCAAAAAGTCCTGTGATATTTCGCAGGACTTTTTTAATTTTATATGGATTTCTTTATCTAAAGAATGAAGCTGCTTAAAGTAAGCACTTTCTTCAAACCCAATAAGTCCGGAAGCTGTAAAAACATTCCAGCCTGTATATCATGACAGAAACCAAGCCGCAACAGACATCCATAAAAAAAATACTTCCATTAATTCTGGCTACCGCTATTTTTATGCAAATGCTGGATTCCACAATTCTGAATACTTCCCTACCCTCCATCGCAAAGGATCTTGACGAATCTCCCCTTAACATGCAAAACGCTATTATCAGCTATGTACTGACACTAGCCGTTTTCATGCCTGCCAGTGGTTTTTTGGCAGATAGGTTTGGAACAAAAAAGGTATTTATTGTTTCATTGGTATTGTTTAGTCTGGGTTCTTTATTCTGCTCATTATCTCAAAACCTTACCCATCTCGTTATTTCAAGAGTTATCCAAGGAGTGGGTGGAAGCTTGATGACACCGGTTGGGAAACTGGCTTTGATCAAGACTTTTGATAAAAATGAGTTGCTTAAGGCAATGAACTTTGCCATTATCCCGGCACTTATAGGGCCTGTTCTAGGGCCGTTAGTTGGAGGATATATGGTAGATTACCTATCATGGCACTGGATATTTCTGATTAATATTCCGATTGGTCTTTTAGGCATTATTTTAGGTTTAAAATTTATGCCTAATTACAAATCTGACGTTGTGGATTTTGACTTAAAAGGTTTTTTAATCTTCGCTGCAGCCTCTCTCCTACTTTCCGTTTCCCTGGAGCTTTTCGGAGATATGCAGAATATCACCCCGGTTCTTGTAGTGTTTATCCTTGGTTTTCTATTCCTTTATTATTACTATAAACATGCAAAAAAGGGAGGACATCCCATTTTTCCTCTAAATCTTTTCCAGGTAAGAACTTTCCGGGTAGGGATTGTAGGAAATCTAGCCACGAGATTAGGGATTAGTTCTGTCCCTTTACTTCTTCCTTTAATGATTCAGATTGCCTATAAACAATCAGCCGTAACTTCCGGTTGGATTATCGCTCCTATGGCCATAACCGCTATATTTGGAAAATCATCTGTCATTAAAATCTTAGATAAATACGGGTACCGTCAGACTTTAATGGTAAACACCTTCATCATTGGAACTCTGATATGCTTATTAGCTATTCCCAACATCCATACATCTTTGTACTGGTTTGTTCCTATCATAGCGGTATTAGGTTTCTTCAACTCTATTCAGTTTACCTCTATGAATACCATTTCCATTGCTGACCTTCGTAATTTTCAGACCAGTAGCGGAAATTCATTGATTTCGGTAAACCAACAACTCGCCATTGGATTCGGTATTGCCTTCGGATTGATTGTTTTAAAATTATTTGAAAACACCGACCTTATCAAAGGGGAAATTCATAATGCATTCCGGTATACATTTCTTACGGTAGGCATATTAACCATTTTCTCAGGATTCGTTTTCAGAAGGCTACATATTTCGGATGGAAAGAATATGAAATCGAAGGAGGAATAAGTAAGAAACATTTACTTTTCCAGTCTTTTACAATTTTTACCTCCCATCATTTATCCGGCCTACGAACTTATCACAGATCAATGCATTCCATGTATAGCTATAGTATTTTTGTGTATATAAAATCAACAATATTATGGCAACTAAACAAGTAGAAATCGTAGTATCTCCAAGACCTGCGCATTTTGTAGGCGACGGTTTTAGAGTTCATAATTTTATTCCCGGCGCAAATGGATTAGATATGAAGAGAATGGATCCGTTCATTATGCTCGACTATAATTCAAAATTTCATTTCAATGGTTCAGATAGACCTAGAGGAGTGGGTGTTCACCCGCACAGAGGCTTTGAAACAGTAACTATTGCTTACAGTGGAAAAGTAGAACATCATGACAGTGCCGGTGGTGGCGGAATTATCGGAGAAGGTGATGTACAGTGGATGACTGCCGCAAAAGGAGTCCTGCATAAGGAATATCATGAAACCGAATGGGCCAAAAAAGGAGGAATCTTCCAAATGGTTCAGTTATGGGTAAATCTTCCGGCAAAAGATAAAATGAGCAGCCCGAAATATCAGGCTATCGAAAACTCTACAATGGAGATTGTAGATTTGGAGGAGAATGGGTTCATTGAAATCATTGCGGGAGACTATAAAGGACACAAAGGTCCCGCAGATACCTTTACCCCTGTTCACATGATGAATGCTAAACTGAAAGCAGGTGGAAAAGCAGAGTTTAATTTTCCGGCTCAATTCAATACAGCAGCTTTGGTTATAGAAGGTAATATCACCATTAACGAAGAGGAATATGTAAAGGCAGATCATTTTGCTTTATTCAAAAATGAAGGCGAAACATTTACCATCGAAGCAAAGGAAGATTCAATCGTTTTAATCATCAGTGGCGAACCCATTAACGAGCCTATCTACCCTCACGGGCCTTTTGTAATGAATTCCAGAGAGGAAATCATGCAGGCTTTTGAAGACTTTAATACCGGAAAATTCGGTTATCTGGAGGATTAATAAAATTAAGTTTCTATTAACCTTTGATTATTCCATTTTTATTAACTTTATATAATATTAAGGTAAGTATAGAGAAGCAATTCTTATGATATAGCTAACAAATCTAACAGGTTTTTTAAATCTGTTAGATTTAGTCTTCAATATAACAACCTATTCTTTAATACAAAATTATGAAACAAGAGTTTGAAAATATTCCCCTTCTAAAAACTGATAAAAGATTTGAAATAGAATTCAATGGACACTTTGCCTTCATTGATTATCGAGAAACGACACATCAAATTTCTTTAATACATACGGAAGCCGAGCCTGAATTAGCAGGAACCGGTGCTGCTGCGGCAGTGGTAGAAAAAACGCTGAATTATATTGAAGAAAGTGGCAAAAAACTTTTACCATTCTGTCCATATGTTTTTGCTTTTATTAAAAAACATCCTGAATGGAAACGGATCGTAGATGATCGATTTGAAGGATATAATCAACTTTAAATCCGTAGTAAACATCTCAATTTAAGTAAACAATTCAAAAAAACACATTACAACATTATGTCAAATATCGGACTTATCATCGAAGAAAAAGCAGCAGATATAGGAAACTTTTTAGTAGGAAGGCTTCTTCCTTTCCGTGAAAAGAGAGCAGTGGGGCCTTTTGTATTTATTGACCATATGGGACCTTCGGAATTAAAAGATTATCAGAATCTTGACGTTCCCCCTCATCCCCACATTGGGCTATCTACATTGACATATCTGCTTGAAGGATCTATTTTTCATCGGGACAGTATCGGAAGTGCTATCGAAATAAAACCGGGTGCCGTCAATTGGATGACTGCCGGAAAAGGGGTTGTTCACTCAGAAAGAACTCCCGAATATCTTAGACATAGCGACAAAAGGCTTCACGGATTTCAGATCTGGGTAGGACTCCCTAAACATCTTGAACAGTCTGAACCTACTTTTCATCACATCGAAGAAGAGAATATTCCGGTTTGGGAAGAAGATGGAATTCAGTATAAATTGATTGCCGGTGAAGCATTTGGAAGAACCTCTCCCGTTCCTGTACACAGTAAGTTATTCTTCATTGAAATTAAAACGAAGGAGCCTAAAAAAATAAGTATCGGAAAAGACCTTTATGGCGAAGCTGCCATGTACGTTTTAGATGGAACAGTAACCACAGAGGGTAACTCTTATGGTTCAAAACAGCTGATGATTGCTAAAGACACCAAACTTTGTGAATTTGACATGAGTGAAAATGGCACCGTATATCTTTTTGGAGGTGAACCTTTCGATGAGGAACGTTTTATCTTCTGGAACTTTGTCAATTCCGATAAAGAAATGATTGATCAGGCAAAAGTAAACTGGAATGATCAGAATCATGATGCATTTCCTCTGGTTCCAGGTGATGACAAAGAATACGTCCATCTTCCGAAAGCAATTTTAAACAGAAAATAAATACGGCTTAAAAACATGAAAATATTAGCATTTGCAGGCAGCTCCTCCTCTACTTCTATCAATCGGGAACTGGTAAAATTTGTTCTTAAAGATTTTCAGACTGAGGAGATCAATTTGCTTGATCTTAATGATTTCACGATGCCCGTTTTTTCTGTAGATCTTGAAAAGAAAGGATTTCCGGAAGAAGCTCATCAGTTTTTAAAGATGATTGAAGATTGTGACGTTATTATCTGTTCTCTTGCTGAACATAACAGATCATATACTGCAGCTTTTAAAAATGTTTTCGATTGGTCATCAAGGATTAATGTGAAGGTTTTTCAAAACAAACCCATGCTGCTGATGAGTACTTCTCCCGGAGGTTACGGGGGTGGCAATGTAATGAATACTGCAAAAACATTTTTCCCACAGTTTGCAGCAGATATTAAAGAGACCTTTTCACTTTCGAAATTTTATGAAAATTTTGATCTTGAAAGTGGTGTTATTAATCCTGAGATGCTCGCTAATCTGAAAATGAAAATAGAGAATTTTAAAAATCAGGTTACCACCAATGACTAAAGGAAGACTGGAAGCTTTCAGTGATGGGGTTTTAGCCATCATCATTACCATCATGGTACTTGAGCTGAAAGTACCGGAAGGAAGCAGCTGGGCCAGTCTTAAACCTAT
This sequence comes from uncultured Chryseobacterium sp., assembly GCA_963518055.1. GTDB lineage: Bacteria > Bacteroidota > Bacteroidia > Flavobacteriales > Weeksellaceae > Chryseobacterium. The sequence continues at coordinate 141,703 of CAUQIC010000010.1, read as the reverse complement.
TATGCCTAAATTTTTGGCTTATATTTTTAGTTTTATTTATGTGGGAATCTACTGGAACAACCACCATCACCTGTTTCAAACAGTAAAAAAGGTAAATGGAAGTATTCTTTGGGCCAACCTGCATTTATTGTTTTGGCTTTCACTGATGCCTATTGCTACAGAATGGATCGGGACCACTCATTTTGCAAAAAATCCCGTTGCAGCTTATGGTATCGGATTGATTATGTCTGCTATTGCCTATACGATTCTGGAACATGTAATTATACAATGTGAAGGTGAAAATTCAAAGCTAAAAGAAGCTATACATTCTAAATTTAAAGAGTATATCTCGATTATTTTTTATGTCCTGGGGATCGCTACTTCATTTTTTTATCCTTATATTGCCATAGGTTTTTATTATATCGTGGCTCTTATATGGCTGATTCCGGACAGAAGAATCGAAAAAACATTAAAAGAAAATTGATATGGAAACACACGAATATCCTAATGGTGATATCACTGTAATCTGGCAACCCAAAAAGTGTATTCACTCTGCTATATGCGTAAAGACTCTTCCCAACGTCTACAATCCTAAAGAAAGACCTTGGATAAAAGCAGAAAATGCAACTCCTGAAGAGCTTAAAAAACAAATTGACCTGTGCCCTTCCGGAGCATTAAGTTATAAATTCAATACCAAACAATAATGGCAGTAACCGTAAAAGCAAGTTTAGGAAAAACAAAATATTATACAGAGGTAACGGCGGGTGAAAACCAAATCATTACCGATGAGCCTGTTGATAAAGGGGGACAAAATAAAGGTTTTAACCCTCTGGAAATCCTGGCAACATCCCTTGCAAGCTGTACAGCTGCCACCTTAAGAATGTATATTGAAAGAAAAGAATGGGATGTGGAAAACATCAATGTAGAAGTAGAACTTGAGAATTTCCCTCTAACAAAAAGAGCGATTTTCACAAGAGAAATTAGCTTTGAAGGCATTCTGGATGATGAGCAGAAAAAAAGACTACACACCATTGCAGATGCTTGCCCTGTACATAAAATATTAACTAACGACATAGAAATACTAACTAAATTCTCATAACATGATCGAAGTAAAACAAAACAACGACGAGAAACACGGAAGTTTTGAAGCTTTCATAGATGGAAGACGCGCAGGAATGATGACTTATACCTGGGCCGGAGAAGAAAGATTTATTATCGACCACACTGAAGTGGAAGAAGCTTACAACGGAAAAGGTGTAGGTAAAGAAATGCTTTTGGCAGCGGTAGACTTTGCCAGGAAAAATGAAAAAAAAATCATTCCTCTCTGTCCTTTTGCTAAAGCTAGTTTTCAAAAAAGTCCCGAACTTCAGGATGTTTTAGTGAATTAGTCACTGTTTTCACCTTACAATAAAACCCTTTCACAGTACATCTATGAAAGGGTTTTATTGTTAACAAATACTCAATCTATTTTTACGACAACGTTTGTTTGTGTGATTAATTCTTAAGTTATTGTTTCAAATAATTAATGATTCCTATCACGTCATCTTCCCCAAATCCAGCATCATGGGCTGCCTGATAAGTTTCACTTAAGGTTTTTGACAAGGGATAATTAGCCCCGGCATTTTTGGCCAGAAGAATATCTTTCAGCATCAAGTCTAAGGCAAATGCAGGCTCATAATGATCAGCAATCAACAATGGTGTTTTTACCTTGGTGGCACCACTTCCGCTGGCACTCTCATTAATGATCTCCAGCATATCCTTTCGTTCGATTCCTAATTTGTCTGAAAATAAAATGGTTTCAGCAAGACCTTGATATAAAGCAGAAATAAAGTAATTCACAGATAATTTTGCGGCAATCCCTTTTCCGTTCTCACCTAAATGTTTAATTGCTTTTCCCAGTTTCTGTAAATAAGGCTCAGCGCGCAAAATATCTTTTTCATCTCCTCCGGCCATAATAAGTAACGTCCCTTCGGCTGCCGGTTTTGTACTCCCGGCTACAGGAGCGTCAATAAACCCGGCTTCTTTTATTTTAACTGCAGAAGCGATATCATTACTGACTTCAGGAGAAACCGTACTCATGTCGATGATCAGTTTTCCGTGGATATCTACAGAAAGAATTTCTTCGTACACTGCTCTTACTGCATGATCATTGGTTAACATTGTAAAAATGACATCAGAGTTTTTTACTAACTCCGAAACACTTGTATAAACCACAGACTGCTCTTTAAATGCTTCTGCCTTTTCAGCAGTTCTGTTATAAACGCCAAGGGTAAAGCCTGCCTTTTCTAAGTTCTTAGCCATGGGGTGCCCCATATTTCCCAATCCTATAAATCCTATTTTTTCTGTCTCCATTTTTTAAATTTTAATCTATTAATGAAATAAGTAATATAAACTTAAGGAAATAAATTATTAAATTAAGCTTTACCCCATATATAGCTCTTTGTCTTATGATAGAAATAATCAATTTTCCGGCGGTTTTGATGCCATCAGTTTTAAAAATCTAAAACTTCCTGAAATTTACGAATAGAAATATATCAAGGTTTATCATTTTACCAAACACAAAGCTAACTCGCAATTCATAATTACTCCGGAAACTAACAGTATTTCAAATTCACTATTCACAAGTGATCCTTTTTTATATATTTGCTAAAATTTAAAAATCAAGCATGAATCCAGGAACTATCCTTTTGCTATTTGTCTTTATCTATTTCATCGGCCTTTTGGTGATCTCTTATTTTACCAGCCGAAATTCTGATAACCAGTCATTTTTTATCGGGAATAAAAAAAGTAAATGGTGGCTTGTAGCATTTGGAATGATAGGAACCAGTTTAAGCGGTGTTACCTTTATTTCAGTTCCCGGGACGGTCGGAAAAATGACCGGTTCAGAATATATTTACGGAGGTTTTGAGTACTATATGATGGTGATTGGCTTTTTCATCGGATATTTCATTGTAGCGGCTATATTACTTCCTTTGTATTATAAGATGAATCTGACTTCTATTTATACGTATCTAGGAAAAAGATTCAATGTGGAAGCTCATAAAATAGGTTCAATCTTCTTCATCATCTCCAGGGCTATTGGCGCTACAGCAAGATTATACCTGGTAGTAAACGTTTTACAGATTTTCTTGCTGGAAGGATTAGGGGTTCCGTTTTGGGTAACTTCTCTTGTTCTTTTATTAATGGTGCTTCTCTATACTTTTGAAGGAGGGGTAAAAACAATTGTCATTACAGATACTCTACAGACTTCTTTTATGATTATCAGTTTAGTAGCCTGTATTGTCTATATTTTATCCAACCTTAATCTATCTTTCGGGGAAGCCTATACCATTTTAGAACAGAAAAATTACACTCACTTTATCAACTTTGATCCCAATTCTAAAACATTTTTTCTGAAAACAATTTTAGGGGGTGTTTTTATTACAATCGCGATGACAGGTCTGGATCAGGAAATGATGCAGAAAAATATTTCCGTTGACAACCTTAAAAATTCGAAAAAAAACATGTTGACTTTCGCAGGAACGCTCCTGATTGTTAATCTTGCTTTTTTATTTTTAGGAGGTTTGCTTTATCTCTTTTCTTTACAAAACGGGGCTGAATATGGAACAATCAACGGAGAAACGGTAACTAATATTTTCGGTTTTAAAGATGCGTCAGGCAATATAAAAAATATTATGGGAGATGATCTCTTCCCTGCGCTTTCGCTTCAAGGATACTTCCCGATGGCTATTTCCATTATTTTTATTATCGGATTAATTTCGGCGCTTTTCCCTTCTGCGGATGGTGCTTTAACAGCTGTAACGAGCTCTTACTGTGTTGACTTGCTAAACCTTAATGAGGATAAAACCAAAACTGAAAAAGAAAAGAAGCGCCTTCGTATGAAAGTGCATTTAACCTTCACCGTCGTTTTCTTTATCCTGATCATGGTTTTTAAAGCGTTGAATGACAAGTCGATTGTTTATCTGATTATGGAAATTGCAGGGTATACTTACGGGCCATTACTGGGACTTTTTGCTTTTGGTATTTTCACCAAATTTAAAATTTCAAAGAAATATTCTATTCTTGCAGTAACAATCATAGCTCCAATTGCTACTTACCTGATTAATTTTGCTGTTACCAATTACACCGATTACCGAATTGGGGTAGAATTGATTGTTCTTAACGGGCTATTGACATTTATTGGTTTATGGCTGGTGAAAGACAAACAATATCTAAGAGTAGTTTAATGATAAAAAAGGCTGTTTTCATAAGTTGAAAACAGCCTTTTTTATCAGATTAAGATACTATTGATTTATTCTTTAATCCACTTGATGGTTTTATCAATATTTTTAGACTTAACCTTAACAAGATAATCACCTTTAATTAATTGTGTTAAGTTAAAAGTACCTGTTTTATCATAACCCGGCTTATTATCCTGCTTACTAAATACTAATCTTCCGCTGGTGTCATATACAGCAATATCATAAACCTCATTTGAATGGGTAAACTGAATATTCAGAAGTCCCTTACTTGGATTAGGATATACTACAAATGCATCTTTATTTGCCGTTATTTCTTTGACAGCCAATACTTCTCTATTGATGGTAAAATTAACAGGGTTAATATTAAAAAATACATTTCCTGCTCCTGCAACCATAATTCGGGCCTGGGTTGTATTCAAATCAGGAATGGTAACAGTCTCTGAGCCATCGTTAGGTGTTGAAGCAACAAGCGTGGTAGGATAAGTAAGTCCACCATCTGTTGAAAGCAAAATACTCACATTCGCACAATTAACAGGAGCCGCTGTTGTATTCGCTACATCCCATGTTATGGTTTGAGAAGAGTTCCCCGCCCATGTTACGGCCGAATTGGGAGCGGTTACCAGAAATGGCCCTGAATTGCCATCAACCGTAATGATTGCATCATCGTTGGCCACTCCTCCACAACCTGCATTATTATCTCTCACAGTCAATCTGAACTCCATGCTTCTTGCATAGGATGGCAAAATTTCTCCTTTGGATGTTGTATTGCTGATAATATCTGTCAACTTGGGAAAATATCTGTAAGAATCCGTTACGGGCATAAATGATCTGAAAATAGCAGCATTCCCGGTCGGGACATTCCAATCTCCTGCCGGCCCGTTATCGTTTTGTTCCCAGCAATAAGTAAGGCTGTTATTTTCTACATCCGTAGCAGAACCGGTTAATTTAAACGGTGTTCCCTTAGGAATAATATAATCATTTCCTGCATTCACGACAGGTGCCGTGTTAGCAACAAAGTTAGTTACCTGACAGGTTGATGACTGAACTTTTGTTGTAATAGATTGAAATGAACGTGTATGGAAAATTGCAATACTGTTCGCTGCCAGGTTATTTACACTTCCACATATTCCTGCGTAAGCCATAATCGTAATTCCACTTCCGGGTTCAACAGCATTGGCGGCGCTACGATTTCCATTACAGTTTCCTGTAATGGCATTAAATGTGTGGGGGCCTCCAAACTGATGCCCTACTTCGTGGGCTACATAATCAATATCGTAAGGATCACCAACGGGATTAGAGGAACCGGTAATCCCTCTTGCTTTAGAAGTATTGCTACATATAACCCCTAAGCCGGCCAATCCGCCGCCCCCGGTGCTAAAGGTATGCCCTATATCATAATTTGCATTTCCTATTAACAAATCAATTTGGGTTTGGCTTTCATTAATTAACGTATTTGCGTTATTATTACCATTAAAAGGATCTGTGGCAGGATCTGTAAAGATCACATTGGTTTCATTCGGAACCAGGATCAGTCGTGAAGCTACTTCCTGTTCATAGACTCCATTGACTCTGTTTACACTTGTTACAATAGCTGACAATGTTTGTGCAACTGTAGGTGTAGCCAATCCAGTAGCAGCCTTTGCGTATTCACCTGTACAAGCTACTGCAAAACGAAAAATCCTAATTTGAGTTCCCACGCTGGCGGTAACGCTTTTTTGAGTGCTTTTTTTTTCTAATTGAGTCTCTTCATCTTTCGTCTCACAAATCCTTGGGTTTTTATCAATCAAATCACTTTTTTTATAAGCAATATAATCGGTAATATTATTTTTAGCGTAGGGATCAATATAAGTATCTCCGTTTATCACTGATTTTATTTGGGCATGAAATCCTAATTCTGTAAAGTCCAGTTTTATGGTGGCATACTGATCATCAACCCCCTGTCCTGTAAATGTAACTAACTGAGGAAATCGAGCGGCCAGTTCCGGAGCCATGACGGAAGATTTCCAAATTCTGAATTTTGCTTTCGATCCATCAGGCATCGGGAGAACAATAATGGGTGCATTATTTTTAAGTTCATCATCTCTCAATTCCGGAATTGAAGTAAAATAACTTTTTATAGCAGCCACATCCAGTGTGTAGGTTAGAAATTTTTCGGGCTGTACAGTTCGGTTCTTAGATTCTGCTTTAATAGATCTTTCATTGATTGTCGTAAAGAAATCCTGTGCCTTTACAATGGAAATAGATACAATAAATATCCCCAGATAAATTAATTGTTTAATTTTCATATATATTATGTTTAAGGTGTCAATAAAGATATAAAAAATCAATAGATATTAATAATTTAAACATAAAATAACTTAAAAACATAATAAATTCACATAAAAACAAACGAAATTTAAAAAAAATACACATTACTGATCATCTCTCCTCAACAGTCTATTTTCAGTATCTTTGAAGACAAGATTAATACCTATTGAGATAAAAAAATATGAAAAAAATCATTTCACTTTTCGTTCTTCTATGGACATTTAGTTCTATCAATGCTCAGGAAAATTTTGAAGTTTCCACCTTAAGAATAGGGCCTTATAAAGTTTTCATGCCTAAAGCAGAGGCCGAAAAAATTGCAGGAATATCATTGAAGAATTCGGACGGAGATAAAAAGAACATGGTAAAATACAATGGTGAAATCATCCAGATTGATCTTTTTGATAATTATATCAATGAAGCTAACCCTAGTGTCCCGTCCATCACCTATATGACTACAACCAGCAAAAAGTTTAAAACTAAAAGCGGTATTGGAGTTGGAAGTACCAGAGATGATCTTATCAATGCTTATAGAAATTATAACAGCTTCACTGTACGCCCGGATTGGGATGATAAAGGAAAACCTATTAAAGATGTTGGTTATTTCACATTGGAAGACAGCCAGGCAGGAACACAATTAACCTTCAAATTTGTGAATAATATTGTTACTGAAGTATCTGTTTATCTCAACGAGGGCTGTTAAAAGCAGGAAAATATTCAAATACATTAAAATCCGGAGTTTGCATTTCCGGATTTTTGCATTTCCGTAAGCCACCAAAAAATTGTAGATTTGTGTGCAAATAAATCAGATATAATGAGTAAAAGTATCGAAGAGTTAAAATCTCTTACTACGCAGATCAGAAGAGACATTTTAAGAATGGTTCATGATGTTAATTCAGGCCACCCGGGAGGAAGTTTAGGTTGTACAGAATTCTTCACAGCCCTTTACGGAAAGGTAATGAACTATCATCTTCCTTTTACGATGGAGGGAAAAAATGAAGATCATTTTTATTTGTCAAACGGACACATTTCACCGGTATTCTATTCTACACTGGCAAGATTCGGTTTCTTCCCTGTTAAAGAATTAGCCACTTTCAGAAAACTAAATTCTAGATTACAGGGTCACCCAACAACTCACGAAGGTCTTCCAGGAATCAGAGTAGCATCAGGTTCATTGGGACAAGGACTTTCTGTAGGTCTTGGGGCAGCTCAGGGTAAAAAATTGGATGGTGATCAGTCGATTGTCTATACTCTTCACGGAGATGGGGAACTTCAGGAAGGTCAGATCTGGGAAGCATTGATGTATGCTGCTGCTAAAAAAGTGGATAACATCATTTCAACGATTGACTATAACGGACGTCAGATTGACGGAGATACAGATGATGTATTAAGCTTAGGAAATCTTCACGCTAAACTTGAAGCATTCGGATGGATTGTTTTAGAAGAAAAGAACGGGAATGATCTTGAAGCTGTGATTGCTATCCTTGAGAGAGCAAAAGCAGAAACAGGAAAAGGAAAACCGGTTGCGATTATGCTTCATACGGAAATGGGTTACGGAGTAGATTATATGATGGGATCTCATGCTTGGCATGGTAAAGCTCCTAATGATGAGCAGTTGGATACCGCATTCAAGCAATTATACTTAGAATCTCCGGCTGATTACTAATATCTTATTAATCAACGCATCATTTTCATGAAAAAATTCATCTTAATCTGTTTTCTTTCAAGCTTTATTTTGAGTATGGCTCAAGAAAAGAAGATTTCTTTTGCCCAAGAGATTACCTACAGATTTGTTGAAAAAAATGCATCTTCAGGTTCTATAAAAACGTATTCCAGTAAGAATAATGAATTTTTGACTCAAATTAAGATGAGCGTCAATAATTTCCCTATGTTATTCTATACTGATGCTCTTGGGACGACCTCTGTCAGCTTAGAGATGAACAATCATCTTGGCGGTTCTGATGTTTTCGGATCAATTTCCTATATGGGAATGTATGAAGATCCTTATCAGGAGAAACAAGAATATGTTTTGGAAAGCAAAAAACTGAATACTCAGGAAACGGTTTTAGGGGTACCTTGTTCTCACTATTTAATTAACTACAAATTAAAGAACGGAGAGAAAAAGAATAAAGATGAAGATTTTAAATTATGTATTGATGAAAAATCTTCCTACAACAATTTTCAGGTTTTGAATGGTCTGTTAAATTACTTCCAAAAAGGAGCCAAGTATAAAAGCTCAGGAGTAAAAGGAATGATTTTAAAAGGAGGCCCTGAAAAGACTTATGATACTGAACATTTTGTAGCTACCTCTATCAATGATTCGAAAGATGAAGTATATTTTGATCACAAAAAAGCCATGACGGATCAACAGAGAAAAAAGGATTCTGTCATGATAGCTTTCCAGAAAAGAGAAACAGATTATGCTGTTGATTCTGCTGCTGCTATAGTATCAGATTCTGCTGTTGCTGTCTCTGATTATGATAGCTATAATTATATTCCGGATTACATTTCTGAATATAAAAACAAACGTGATCAGGAAGGTAGTTTAGCAATTCATGAAAACAGTAATGCCAAGCTTTTAAAAGGAACTCCTAAACACTGTATAAATTTTGAAAAAGAACTGCCCACATTCAATAATAAAGAAGTGAAGGAGCATTTGAAAAATTATGTAGGTCAAATGTGTGATATGTATCTTACACAAGCAAGCTACCATACAGTGGGGATCAAATTAACATTGGATGAGATAAGACGCGAAGTATTATACCTCAATGAAATTCAGGAAAAACTTGATGCAGCTGATAAAAAGAAATTAAACAATTATTTAAAAAATCTCGATTAAAAAAATAAAAATGAAATATACATATACAGAAAAAAAGGACACTCGTTCAGGATTCGGAGCCGGATTGGCAGAACTTGCCGATAAAAACCCTAATGTGGTTGCACTTTGTGCAGACCTTATCGGTTCTTTGAAAATGGAAAAATTCATTGAAAAAGCACCGGAAAGATTTTTTCAGGTAGGTATTGCTGAAGCTAATATGATGGGACTTGCCGCAGGTCTTAGTATTACCGGAAAAATTCCTTTTACAGGAACTTTCGCTAACTTCTCAACATCAAGAGTTTACGATCAGATCCGTCAGTCTATCGCCTACTCCGGAAAGAATGTAAAAATATGTGCATCTCACGCCGGTCTTACTTTAGGAGAAGACGGTGCTACTCACCAGGTTCTGGAAGATATCGGTATGATGAAAATGCTTCCTGGAATGACTGTAATCAATCCTTGTGACTACAACCAGACAAAAGCGGCAACCCTTGCCATTGCTGATTTTGAAGGTCCTGTATATTTAAGATTCGGAAGACCAACTGTTCCTGTATTTATGCCTGAAGATATGCCTTTCGAAATTGGAAAAGGAATCATGCTTCAGGAAGGAACTGATGTAACCATCGTTGCAACAGGACACCTTGTATGGGAATCTCTTGTGGCTGCTGATGAGCTTGAAAAAGAAGGTATTTCTTGTGAAGTAATTAACATTCATACAATCAAGCCTTTGGATGAAGAAATCATTTTAAAATCTGTTGAAAAAACAGGTAAAATTGTAACAGCGGAAGAACACAACTACCTTGGTGGTTTAGGTGAGTCTGTAGCAGGAATGCTGGCAAGAAAAAGACCTACAAGACAGGAATTTGTAGCTGTAAATGATACTTTCGGAGAATCTGCAACTCCTGCAGAATTGATGAAAAAGTATAAAATTGATGCTGCAGCTGTAAAAGAAGCTGTAAAAAGAATTTTAGCTTAAGATTATTTATTTTATATAAAAAATTTGGGCGGTTTCTTCGAAACCGCCCGAATTTTATTTTTTAAATGTAATTATTATCCCTATTGATCTACAGAAACTCCAACGGCAATCAATATAGGGGATAGTATTTTTTCAATATATTCCTCTTCCCTTTTTTGGGATGCTTTAGAGCTTGAAAAATAATTACTGATCTTATAATTCTTTACAAACTGATTTCTTTTTTTTCCGATAACATAGCAGGATCCTCCGCTTTCACTGTTGATAAAATAGACCATTTCATCAAAATTCATAATCTTTTTAGAGAGGTAGAGCTTTCTATACACACATTTCTCAGATTTATCAAAAATATAAGTAATGGGAATTTTAAAGAAGAGATCAAACAGAAAATAGATCATATAAATACCCCAAAGTACCAAAGCGACCTTAAAATAATCTCCTGACCACTGGCCTCTATAATAGTAGCAAATAGCCGCAAAAAGGACTACTCCTAATGCTAACCACCAAACCAGCGTACGCAGGAAGCTGTAATTCGGCATAAAGCGGATCTCACTTCCATTTTCTTCAAATTTATAGCGGTCAATTACGTCCATCACTTTGTTGGTTACTATTCATAATATCTTCCGTTTCATTCACCATTTTCTGTATTCCTTTTTGAGTAAGCGCCTGCCCGATAGTTAATCTTTTATCCTTTCCACCCGCATTAAAGTGCATCGACAACATCACATTGGTAGTAATAAACCCCATATATTTGGTAGCAAGGACTTCAAAATTGGTAAAATCCTGTATAGGATAAGTCTGAGCCGAAACAAAAATGCTGTGTTTTCCGGTAATCGTTTGTCGGTCAACATCAATAACAAACTTTTTAGCAAAAAAATTAATCATGATCAAAACAACAACTGCTATAAGAATAAGACTTAAGGGCCTCACACTATTAAAAGTTAAAACGGCTACTACTAAAAAGAAAGCAGACAGTACGGATATAAAAACAGGTTGATTTTTGAAGGTGTATAAATTCCCTTCTTTTTTGTAAAATTTAAGTGTGTTCATATTATTTTTTTCTTGTAATTTGATTTTAGGAGTTATGGAAAATAAATATTTTTTAATTACTTCAGGTATTCATCCAGCGGATAAAATGCTTTTTTTTATAAGCTTTACCTGTGAGCAATCTCATAATATCTTTTCAATTTATGGTGTTTGATTCTCAGCATTATCTCTGTTAAAAAGAGCCGGTAAAATTACTCTTATCTTATCAAACAACCATCATTAATTTCCTTACACTACAGCCAGATTCACGATTATGAATAACCCAATTTATACTTATTAGAATCTAAAGGTCTGTACTTGTCTCTAAATATCAATATTGTACAATAGTAAAACATACAATGCAGCTTCACAGTATTATCTAATATTTTATTTAATGTCATCTAATATAACCTTTACTTTTTCTTAATTTTTAATATTTAGTTAATTCACTGCTTTTGATTTTCAATAAAATGTGTACACATTTTTACAAAAAATTACAATATAATTACACATTTTATCACTAAATAGTGACATTGTTTTATTTAGTTTTGAAGTCATCAACGTTGAGCGAAATACATTCTCACCTATTTAGGTTGTAAGTGTACAGTACAAATTAAATAGCAGGAATTATTCACACCCTATGTCAGGGATTATATATGACATAATCAATTGTATTAATATCAAAAAAATTACAAAATGAAAAAATTAATCGGTATCAAAAATGGAGTTTCTTCAATAGAAAACAAAAAGTTAAAAAGACAGGATCTTAAATCTATTCAAGGAAATGGCAACAGCTATGTATCCACAGACTGTGGATCTGAATGTTATGATAAAGAAACATGGAAAGATGGAAAACTTCAAAGTACTTTATATATAAACTAGTATATCAAGATTATAGAGGGTTTATCCCTCTATTTTCTATTATAGCTATCATAAAAAAGATCTTAACACTTCAACAATTTTAAAAATTGTAAAATATGAAGAAACATGCTTGGTGTTACCTAGGTATTATAATTATCATTTTTAACATTCCTTCTTCTTGCAAAAATAGAAATTCAAACTATATTACCTATTACCAAAAAGTCAATACTATTGACAGCATATATCGTTTCCGGAAGGATACACTAAGTACTATAAAACAGTATAAAAAATTATTCAAGCATTACACTCCAAAAAACCAATATCGTATCGAGGAATACGAAACTTATATATCATTTGCTAATAAGTATCATAAAAATTTTGGCGGTAAGAAGAGCCTTTATAAACTCATTCCTTTGATTGCACCTTACTGGAGGCATAAAAAGAAAGATGCAATTTTTTTGCAATTATTTAAAAAATATGGGATAGACAGCCTGGAAATAGAACATGAAGTTTCACAATGGAAAAAAAATCTCAATAAAAAAATGGTAGATTCTTTTACGGTTGTCTTTAAGCGCGATCAGGAAAAAAATCGTTCAGATAATACTTTAATGAAGATTAATGATAAGAAAAATGCTGAAACTTTACAATGGATGTTTGAGAAAGAAGGTTTTCCGAGTATACAGAAAATAGGTGTATGGAATGGTGATCTTTTTATGCCTTCTGAGCCAGTGCTCCTTCATATGGCAGATAATGAAGACTATTATCCTTATTTTAAAACCAAATTACTGGAGTATGTAAAATCCGGGGAATTCCCTCCAAGAGATTATGCTGCCATGGTAGACCGAAATAATTTACATCATAAACTGCCTTATACTTATGGAGTATATCAAGGGTATGCAGGAATAAAAGATTCTGTAGCCGTCAACCATAATCGAAAAAGCATAGGATTGCCAACTTTAAAATATGTAGATCTTATAATTAAAGATTATTCCAAAAAAAATAAAAACAAAAAATGATCCTGATCATCTCCAAAAACCAGGAAATCACCACAACAGAAGTTATAAAGTGGTTATTGAAAATGGGTAAAGACTTCATCCGCGTGCATGAAGATGAGGTTTTTGACATTAAAACGAAAGAAAAAAAAATTTATATTGAAAGCTATAGAAATTCTTTTTTTATTGATGATATTACCAGTGTATGGTATAGAAACGGAGGCTTGAATTTCAAAAGATTGCGTTATGAAAATGAATCAATACATCTCAATATGAATGAATACCAGCACTGGCTGGAAGATTATATAAGAAAAACCTTAGAATCTAAGAGACATATCAATAAAGAAAGTAATAGTGACGTAAATAAGCTCCTGGTATTGGAACAAGCCCAAAAAGCAGGTTTAGATGTACCCCATTATTTCCTTGCTGATAATACAAATGAAGTCAAACTTCACGAAACCATCATCAAAACAATTGGCGGAAATCCCAGAGCAGAAAACATTATCAAAGACTCTACCGGCATAATGTATACTGCGGTTGTAGAAGAAGCTCAAAATGAGAACTTCTTTATCACATTCTTTCAGGAAAAAATTGAAAAAGATTTTGAGATCAGAAGCTTTTACCTGAATGGAAAAGTTTGGTCAACGGCTATTTTTTCGCAAAATGATGAACAGACAAAAATTGACTTCAGAAAATATAACCACAAAAAGCCCAATAGAAATGTTCCTTATCAGCTACCAAGGAATATTGAAGAAAAAATTCACCTGCTGATGCTATCTCTGGATCTAAATTGCGGTTCATTGGACCTTATCAAAAGGAAGGATACAATTTATTTTTTAGAAGTAAATGCGATAGGTCAGTTCCTTGGTCCCTCAGTCATGTGTAACTATTTATTAGAAAAAGAAATTGCTAATTATTTATGAGAAAAAAAGACATTATTAAAGAAAAATATCCACTTCCACTGATCTACAATTATAGGGAAATTATAAAAAACAAAGAAAGAGATAAATTCAGTTTCAATGCCACCATAGCCAGTGAAAAATACAAAACAGATTTCTATACAAAATTAAAACCTTACAAATTTCTGGTAAGATTCGTATGAAGTATTTCAATCTATTCAGTCCTATTTTCATTACAAAAGGAGCCAATAGGATCCTTATTTCAGACCTCCAGAGAAATACTTCAGAATTATATCCTCTAGAGTTTTATGAGGTGATTGAGGAGTTAAAAAAGAATTCTGTAGAAGAAACACTGAAAATGTATAATAAAGAATCTCAGGACATTATCCAGGAATATTTAGAGATTCTTTTGGAAAACGAATATGGATTTATTACAGAAGATGACCGGGATATGAATTTCCCGCCCATATCTTATGAATATAGCGAACCAAACAGCATTAATGACCTCTTTATCGAAATGGATGAGATCAGCCTTTTAAAGAGGTTAAAAAGCGCTGTAGAGAATCTTGAGATCAGGCATTTGGTAATCTATAGTTCAATAGCATTAACATTAGAAGAACTTATCGATATAGACCGTACGTTTACCTCATCGGTACTGATGGGAATAGAAATAATTTCTCCTTTTCATAAAGAAATAGATCAGTCATTCATACAAGAACTTAACAATGAGGCAGAAAGGATATATAGTCTCATCTTCTATTATTGCCAGCAGAAACCTGTTAGAGTAAAAGAAAAGTTCAGGTTTACCGTACAATTCACTAAACAAGATCTAAAAATCTCTTCCTGCGGGAAAGTTGATATGAAGTATTTCAACACCAATCTTTCCAAAGCGCTGGAGGCTATCAACTATAATTCTTGTCTGAATAAAAAGATGGGTATAGATAAAGAAGGTAATATTAAAAGCTGTCCTTTAATGCAGGAAAGCTTTGGGAATATTTATCATTCAAGTCTTGAAGAAGCTTTGGCACAGCCCGGTTTCAAAAAATACTGGAACCTTACCAAAGACCACATAGAATCTTGCAAAGACTGTGAATTCAGATATATCTGTACCGATTGCAGAGCCTATACCGAAAGGTCTCATTATACTTCGGAAAATCTGGATGTATCAAAACCTTTAAAATGTGGGTATGATCCTTATACCAACACATGGACAGAATGGAGTAAAAATCCACTGAAACAGAAAGCGACAAGGTACTATAACCTAAAAAAACAATAGCTTTTAAACGATGTTTAAAAGCTATTTTATATAAGAATAAGAGGTTAAAAAACTCTTACTTAAAAAACTTCCATTTCGGAATAATCGCCAGCATTCCAAATCCTGTAAAAAGGAAAAGATTGGTAACATCCGTGTATAAAAATGTGGACAGATAATAATTGTGCATAAAGAAATGCAGCACCAGAAGTGCAGGAAACATGATGATTCCTATCTTTCTGTAGAAAAACATTAATATCAGCCCAACTGCCATCAGAAAATCAATGGAAAAGATTACATAAAAGTACCATCTCGGGATCTCAAGGTATTCATGCTGTAAATACTCATCTACATCAATACCAAGCCCCATTAACGTAAATAACATTAAGGCTGCAAATGCCAGTACAAAACCCCATCCTTTCTTCGGATCTTCATCAAAATAGCTGTATTCTTCCATAGGTACAAAAATAAAGAACTTATGAGAGATTTCATAAGTTCTTTTATAATTATTCGTTTAAAATTTGAATTAAATAGAGATCGCGTTGATCAGTCTGTTTTTATCACTTAAGTACTCTTCCATAGAGATCATACTTTCAGTTCTCATTACATCCTGAATATCGTCTATCTGATAAATAATTCTTTTAGCATCATCCGTATTTTTCGCTCTTACTTTACAGAAAATATTATATTTTCCGGAAATAACGCTAGCTTCGATTACGTTAGGAATTGTTGACAATTCTTTCAATACTTCCTGAGTACGGTTAGATTTTGTCAAAAGGATTCCGATGAAAGCTGTAAAGTGGTAGTCCAGCTTTCCATAGTCGATGCTAAGAGATGATCCCAAAATAATACCTGCATCTTCCATCTTTTTCACTCTTACGTGAATTGTTCCAGCAGAAACATCCATCTGCTTTGCAATTTCAGTAAAAGGCATTCTTGTGTTTTCTACTAAGAAATCAAGAATTTTCTTGTCTATTTCGTCCAGTTGATAGTTCATATTAGTTAAATTACAATTTCTTTAAAAAATCTATGTATTTTTTGCAAATTTACGAAAAATAATTTAACTAAAAAAAATATATCAAACATTAACAATAATTAACACAGATGATAAAAATCATTAAAATATTCAAATTATTTGCCTCCTGATTTTATAGAATCTGTTTTTATTTCAGTTTTACCTTCGGAAGGTTTTTTGTCTTTTTTCTTCTTTTTAAACAAAGAATTAAAGCTTTTACTCCACATAACTCCAACTCCATAGGCTTGATTTGCAGAACCGTTTGTACTGATCATACCAATGTTGGTAGGCTTAGAATACCCACGTACAAGCAATGTACCGTCATTCTTTTTAGAAAGATCATACTCGATAGAGCCTTCAGTAGAAAGATAATTAGCTTGTGTACCATCCGTTTTTGATAGCGGAATCCCCAATCCAGTTTTTACATTGATCCTCGGTGAAACAGCAACTCTGAATCCCGCGTTGGCTCTGTCTCCGATATTCGCATTCTGATCTCCTTTCACATAATCCAGGTCAATCTGGAATTCATTACTCATGGTATTAAGAACCGATCCCAATTGTTTCAGAAGCATATTATATCCGGACGATTCTGCCACATTACCCACATTCACATCTACCCCTCCGCTATTGGATACGTTGAACGTACTTAACAAGAGAACTGAACCGAACTGGAGAACTTTTTCTCCCTCCTGACTCATTTTTGCAGCCAACGTTTCTCTTACCTGACTGGAGACATCTAAAGCCGTAACATTAAGATCAATCTTAGGGTCTATCAACGACTGGCTAATATGAGCCTGAAGCAAAATACTGATAGGCTGAAGTCTATTCAAATTAAGGTACTCTCCTACATTAGAAACCATCCTTATATAATTGGCGTTAATATCCAGAGCAGGTTTCATAGCATCTCCATCCCATCGGATACTACTGTTTTTTTCGATCTGGAATGTTTTATTAAGAATTGCTTTAGAAACAAATGTTCCGTTATCCACCTTATAGGTTCCACTCATCGCAATATTCCCCTGCCTGTTCATATGGAATTTCAGGGGGTCGGCAGATCCTTTTACCGTAATGTTTCCTACATCATCACCAACCAGTACATTTACAGTTGTCCCTTTATCTACAGCCAGGCTAAAATCAATATTCATGTTGGCTCCTGTTTTTTTCTTCTCTTCAAGGGTTACAAGGCCATCTTTTCCTTCTTTCAAAAATCTCAACATCTTAAACTCTTCAACATTTGAAGTAGAGCTTGAATTAAAAGTAAAGGTACTTCCGTTGAGTGCCTTCATATTAGGTGTTGTGATACTTAATCCTGAAACGGGTCCATCCACATACAAATCTCCCTGCCCATACACTCTTCCCCAGAAAAGGTCAAAATCTTTCTGTGTTGTATTCAGCATTAAAAGGTTATCTGCCCTCATTACGAGAGAAACCCCCATGGAAGAAAGTGTTTCAAACTGGATCGCCCCGGAAATATTTCCTTTGGAATTTGTTCTTCCATCATGCACTTCAATATTGTTGAGAATCGCCAGACCTTTGGTTAGCTGAATCACGGTATCATCAAACGAATAATCAACTCCCGTAAATAAAAGTTTTAATCCAAAATCTTTTAAAGCAATATCCCCGTTATAATCAAGATTTTTAAGCTTTCCGTTAATTTTAAGATCTCCTGTGGCTTTTCCTCTCAGATTTCCAAAAATAGTCTGTACAAACTGTTGGGCAAAGCTAAGATCAAAGTCACGCATTTGTGCTGTCAGATCAATATCCGGAGAAGAAGTATTGTTATTTACAGTCCCGGTAACATCAAGACTATTTCCTCCCAATGCACCTGCAGAATGTACTTTGATATCAATATCATAAACATTCAGTGAGAATCCGTTGGTTGCAGAAACGGTAATATCTCCCATATCATTACCATTCATCTTAATATCATCAATCGTAAGATCTACCAATGGCTGCAGGGTACTCTTATCCATTTTGATCTTCACATTTCCGTTGGCAAGACCTTTAATATCCATCCCATTTCCTCCCGACTGCATTTCAAGGAGTTTCTCAATCGAAAAATCATTAATTTCAGCATCCACGTAAAAATCTTTAATCGATTTAAACTGAGCTTCTTTAATAAATAAGGCACTCTTATCAGAATATACCCTCAGATTTCTAATATCAAAATCCCCGGTATTTTTCCGATAGGTAATAGAATGATTCAGTTCCGGACTCGTATCTATAGCCCATGTCACTTCATTAAATTTAACTTCGGTAGGTTCAAACCTAAAGACATAATCACCGGCAGCATCTGTTGACTGATCCACATTGATTGCATATTCTTTAAGTTTTTCATTTATTTCATCATCAGGACTTCCATGCTTAAATACTGTGGCTAAATGAAGCGTCTGCCCATTCTCGTTATTCCCTTTAAGTTCAAAATCTTTAATGATATTTTTATTGTATTCTAATCTGTTGACCTTTGCATAGATCTGTTGACTGAGATTAGCCGTATTGATTCTCACCTTAACACTATCTACCATCGCACTATCCCTGCTCTGGTTTTTTCTGTTATTAATGGTATAATCAGGACTGGAAGAGGCTAAAGCTTTATCCGCATCAGTTATTTCCTCTTCTTTGGTCATGATATATTTCAAATCAGAAGCATCAAGATTCAGGATAAGATTGTTCGAATCTCCGTTATATTCTCCTTCTACTACAGCCCCTTTAGGAAGCTTCAGATCCGGCAAAAAGTAATTGACAAGTCCTTGCTGCACGTTAAAATTCATACTGAAATTCTGGCCTCTGTACAGCTTTCTGGGAGGTGGCCCTACCAATATTCTTCCTATTCCGTTCTCAACCATTCCTGCAAGATCTGCAAGACTGTATTTTCCCGAAATTTTGCCTATCGCTGCACCAGGTGCGTCGACATCAATCACACGCCCGCCTGCCTCAATAAATGTTCTTAATTTTGCATTAGGGATATCATACTTTTGGGTTGCCGTTGCAAAATGAAGACTGTTGGCGTCCACATCTAAGGTAAGATCATTGATGGACGACATGGCCATTTTACCTTCAACCTGGCCGCTTACGACCTGGCTTCCCGGTTTTCCTGTAAAATAATTCATGTTCAGATACCTGACATCGGCATTAACATCCATCGATATTCTTGGTGTACTGAAATCTATCAGCCCTTTGATGGTTGCTTTTGCCTGTTCATCATCCACGGTGATGAGTCCGTTATATTTTTTATGATCCAATAATCCATCCAGATAGAGATTATTAATCACTTTATCCATGATTTCGATGCTGGCAATCTGAGATTTGGTAGTCAGACGCATGGTGTTCACATCAAAACTCTGCCCGTTAAGATCAAATTTACCGGAGATCAGCCCTACCGATTTATTTTTTGTGATTACAGACGTATTAAGGTCTTTTACATCCAGATATCCCGTATACTTAGGCATCGCAGTGCTATAGTCCGTCAAAGAAAGTTTGGAGATTTTTGCCTGCCCGATTCCCGTCATCAGGTTACCATTTTCAACATATACCAGATTAGGAGTCACTCTTGCCGTACCATTATATTTAAGCTTTCCAAAATCGTCTGCAAAATTTTTCATTTTACTCGAAATAAAGGAAGGCATCATTGCTTTTAAGTCCTTATACGTAAAATCTGTCGAAAGTTCTCTTGTTTCAATGGCAAAATGACCTTTCAACAGGTTATCAACCTTCATTGTTTTCGTAGCAATGTTCACGTCAGGGTTTCTGATCAGGAAATTTTCAAGATGAAATTTATTCAAAGGGCCGGTCATTTTCCCGGAAAGGTTAAACGGTTTAATGTTATCCCAGTTGGTCACAAAGTAACTGATATCATAGCCACTCATCTGACTTCCCTGCTCTATATTCATATCCCAGCTCACTTTATCGGCAAAGTCAGACCAGGAACCATTATGAAGATTAAATTTAATATTACCCTGAAGTAAAGTATGGTCTGTGTTGAGTGTAAGATCTTTTAGGGATAAAAACTGATGCGTTAAAGAAAGCTCTGTGGAGAATGTATCTACCAAATGAGATTTTCCCCATCTGGAAGTCACAAAAGACATATTATTGATCAATGCCGAAACATTCGGTCCGTTAACTTTTACATTGGGGGCTTTCAGGTTAAATTTTGTAGCCGTAAGCCATTTTCCGTGTTCTCCTTCTGAGTTCTGATTCACAATAGAAACTTTGGAATCAATAATCTGTACTCTGGAATTCAATTGAAAAGGAGGTTTCTTTGGATCCCTTTTCTTTCCGTTATCAAAAAGTTCTGTAAACCTAATAAAATTGGCAATACTATCTCCTTTGTAGGTAATAACTTTTATATCAGCATTAACAAGGGTAAGGGAGTTAAAGCTTAGAGAATTGCTGTTTCCTGAAATGGCATTCACAGCGAGAGAAATCCAGTCTGAATCTGCTCGAAATTCACGGGCTGTAATAAAGTCAAAGCCTTTATAATCTTTAACTTTAAGTCCTTTTATGGTAACATCCCCAAAATAGTTTACATCTACACTTTCCGTAGAAAAACCGGATTTAAAATCCTGATTCACAATTTGAAGAGCTTGATCTGCTGCCCATTGTTTGGTCACCGGAAGATTAATAACAAGAAGTATACTTCCTACCAAAAAGAGTCCCAACCAAAAAAGTGTCAAAAGAAGCTTTGCCCACCAGGTATAACTGACAACGTCTTTCATTGCCTGTTTTCCAAATTCTTCAGCAGTTTCTACAGGATGATGAATGGCATCTGAAGCCAGCTCAGATGCTTCTTTTACTGTTTCCCGAACCTTTCCTTCTACATTTTCAACAGTTTTCTGTACCTGATCCCCTAGGTTTTCAGCTACTGATTTTTTATTCTCATTCTCGTTATTATTCTCTAACTTTGCCATTATTATGAGCGACTCTATAATTTTAGGTATTGAATCGTCTTGCGACGACACCTCAGCAGCTATCATCAAGGGAAATTCTATTCTTTCGAACATTGCCGCGAACCAGGCCATCCATAAAGAATATGGCGGTGTAGTCCCTGAATTGGCTTCACGAGCCCATCAACAAAATATTATCCCCGTTGTTGAAAAATCTTTTACCAAAGCAAATATACAACAAAATGCTATCTCAGCTATAGGATTTACACGTGGACCCGGACTTTTGGGATCACTTCTTGTAGGGACATCATTTGCTAAGTCTTTGGCTATGAGCCTTAATGTTCCATTGATTGAAGTAAATCATCTTCAAGCCCATATTCTGGCCCATTTCATCGAGGATGCAAATCCTGTGCCGCCTACTTTTCCATTTTTATGCCTCACTGTAAGCGGCGGGCACACCATGATTGTGCTGGTAAAGGATTATTTTGAGATGGAAATTATCGGAAAAACAATCGACGATGCCGCAGGGGAAGCCTTTGATAAAATCGGAAAAATATTTGACCTCGACTATCCTGCCGGACCTATTATTGACAGACTGGCTAAGGAAGGAAATCCCGATGCCTTTACTTTTAATAAGCCTAAACTCGAAAATTACGATTACTCTTTCAGTGGGATTAAAACTTCTGTTTTATATTTCATTCAGAAAGAAGTCAGAAAAAACCCGGAATTCATTAAAGAAAATCTCAATGACCTTTGTGCTTCTGTACAGAGAACTATTATCGAAATCTTAATGAACAAACTGGAAAAAGCAGCCAAAGACCTCAATGTAAAAGAAGTCGCGATTGCCGGGGGGGTTTCAGCAAACTCTGCATTAAGAAAAGCTATGGAAGACAATCACGAAAAACTGGGCTGGAATATTTACATTCCAAAATTCGAGTATACCACCGATAATGCAGCCATGATAGCCATGGTCGCTAAGCTGAAGTTTGAAAGAGGAGAATTTACGGATCTGAGAACTTCCGCAACTGCAAAATATGATTTATGAAAATACTCTTAGAAGAAAAAGTACTTGGAACACATTCTAAAAAAAACTCAAAGTATTATTGGGTATTAGAAACTGTAACAGGAAAAAATGAGAACGCAGAAGATTCTTTAGATTATTTTCCATCAAGTTCTGAGAAAGGATATATTCAGGATGTAAAAGAGGAAATTTTAGAAAAAATGAATTCTGAAAATCTTTTTAGTTTTCCTTTCACTCCCAAAGAAGGAGATTATTTATCGATCAAAAATAATTTAAGAAAACAGGAATATCTGAATCTGATTTTCGTGAATAACAATTGGATCGAAGAGATATTTATGTGCACGTACCGTGACTGTGACACAGACATATACACCACCATAAAAACAGGAGTTGCATTCTTAACTCAGGATATATGAAATTATTTTACGGAGAAATAGCTGATCAGAAAGTAATCATCAACGACGAAGAACAGCAACATATAGTGAAAGTTCTTCGCATGAAAGCCGGAGAAGACATTCATGTGACAGACGGCAAAGGTAATCTGGCCTCTGGGAAACTTATTATTGAAGGGAAAAAAGCTGGTATTGAAGTCGCTGAAATGAAGGAAAACCTACCTGGCTTTAACCCAAAACTTCATATTGCTATTGCTCCCACAAAAAATATTGACCGTATAGAGTTTTTTGTGGAAAAAGCGGTAGAAATGGGAATTTCTGAAATCAGTATTATTATTACTGAAAAAACAGAACGAAAAAACATCAATATTGATAAAATCAGAAAACAGGCTATCGCTGCATCAAAGCAAAGTTTGAGATTCCATTTCCCGATCATTAATGATGCTGTAAAGCTGATCGATTTTCTTAAAGATCTCAATACTGAGCAAACTTTTGTCGCTCACTGTCATGAAAATTTAGAAAGGATCGATCTTAAAAATATCCCACTAATGGAACAGATTACTTTTTTAATCGGTCCTGAAGGAGATTTTTCCGAGAAAGAGATTGCATTTCTTGCAGAAAATAACATTAAGGCTGTTTCATTGGGAAATCAGAGATTAAGAACTGAAACGGCAGGTCTTTTTGTGGCTGCCTGGAATTACAACAAAATGATTTAAAGTCTTATATTTTCGCTCCTGTTTTTGGTTAAAAAGGGAGCGAAAATATGATACGGAAATAGTGCTGCTAACACGAAAAGAATAGCGTTTCTAAAATCAGCAAGTACAAATACGATGTTGTACACATGAAACAGAATAATAAACAGCATAAAAAAGCTAAGTAATTTTCTGTTGAAAGCTCCCAGAAAGCAGAGAAGCTGGAGCGTTATCCCCAACACAGTTACTCCTATCCAGAGATTTTCATACGCATACATTTCCTTCATCCAGGCCGGAATATTCATATCAGCAACCCAATAGTTACTGTAAGAGTTTAATTTTGCGGCATTTCTGCTTGTCCATAGCATCTTATCCGTATGGTTAATGATATTTTTGGCTGTTCCTAAAAACTTGCTGGCTCCTGCAAAGGTATACGTCATCAAAATTCCCAGATAGAAATATTGTACCAATTTATAATCTCTTTCATCAAGATTTTTAGGAAGTAAAAAAATGCTCAGAAAAAAGCCTAATATCACGAGATGGTTATCGTGATGGAGTCCGAAATTGGCTGACAAAGGGAGATTGATAACTGCCATCAATACAAAAATCAAGGCATTCAATAAATAGGATGGCCTAAAAGCAGAAAAGATAATCCCTACCCCACACACTATTAAAAGACTTCCAAACATCAGAATCCCTGGAAATTCGGGGAAAATTATTTTTTGCAGCCAAAAGAAGGGCTCATACATTTCTTTCGGTCTGCCCAGGAGTTGAGAAAATCTGAAATATTGAGCTACAAGCCAGTATAAACCGACTACTCTTATTGCATAGTAAGCGATTTTATAATTGAATACTGTAAGCTGAGGGTATTTCATTATAATCCGGTAATCAGTTTTTTATTAATACTAATCTTTTCCTCCCCTATCTCTTTTGGATTATAGGTTTCCTTATACAGCAAATATTTCTGAAATTCAGGTCTAGTACTTTTAGCAAAGATTAAAAGTTTCTTTATATTCTCTTTTCTGTTTTCATTTTTTTCAATCCTTTCACCATAAAGATAAACCACTCCTTCCTCATCATTGGCTTCATAGTTTTCCACAGATCTGTTTAAGATTCTTACCGTATCCTTATTTTTCAGTCCGTAAAGTTTGTATCTCTCTAAAGTTTTTTCTCCTCCAACAGGTACCGTAAAAAGCTTCCACCCGGCAAACGGATACAGTTCTTTATATCCGTTTTCCTGTATAACCAACGTTATGACAGACATCAGAAAAGAAAAAAAGAATAGATATGGGGTGTACTTTTTCATTCTGTTTATTCCAGATTATGATCTGCTTTATATTTTGCCAGAATCTCCTTACCGCTTTTAATAGAATTGGTAGCCCAAAGGATTTTCTTTCTTAAAAGCTTTTCCTCGTTTAATTTATAATCGATACCGGATTTCAGGAGCTTTTGTTTCAATTCATACATGCAAATAGAAGCTGCAACGGAAACATTGAAACTTCTTGTAAAACCGTACATAGGAATGGCCAGTGTTTCATCTGCAAAATCCAGAATTTCCTGGGAAACTCCTTCCATTTCAGTTCCAAAAACTAAGGCAATAGGTTCCGTTATTTCGTATTCCGGTAACATTTTAGCATTATTTTCCAGTGAAACCACTACAATCTTATAACCTCTGTCTTTAATATTCTGAAAAGATCCCATATTTCGGGGAAGTTTTTCGACTTCCACCCACGTATCTGCCCCTTTTGTCACCCGAAGGTTAGGTTCAAAACTGTATTCTTCCTGCAAAGCTACCACCTTATGAAAGCCACAAGCTTCTACAGAACGTACAATGGCTGCGGCGTTCCGAAACTGATAGATATCTTCTACAACGGGAAGTACAAAATCTGAACTTTCCTGTGAAAAATGTTCAATTTTCGCCAGTCTTTCTTCAGTTAAAAATTGTTTTAAATATTCAAAAGTATGTGCTAAGTCTTTCATCTGCATTCAGTTATTTTTTTCAATACCCAGGGTGCTGCGCTTACAATTATGACTGTATTTTTATAAAATTTAACGATAAGCGTTTCATTCGTTTTCAAATCTTTGCAAATTAACGTAATTTTGAACTATGAACCTTATCCGGGTTCAAATTCTTAATTAAAAATAATACATGAAACGAAAAGTCCTGCTTATCTATACCGGTGGTACCATTGGGATGGAAAAAGATTACGAAACCGGAAGCCTTCGTGCCTTTGATTTTGGTAATATATTTGAAAAAATGCCCGAAATGAAGCTGATGGAATGCGAAGTCTTTGTACATCCTTTTGCAAAACCACTGGACTCTTCGGATATGGGACCGGAAGAATGGAGAGTGATCGCCAACTATATTCAAAAAAATTATGATGATTATGATGGGTTTCTGATCCTTCACGGAACGGATACTATGTCCTATACAGCTTCTGCTTTAAGTTTCATGTTAAAAGGCTTGCGAAAACCTGTAATTATGACCGGTTCTCAACTTCCGATTGGTGATCTGAGGACAGATGCTAAGGAAAATCTTTTAACCAGTCTGTATTATGCCAGTCTTTATGAAAATGATGAAGCGGTGATTCAGGAAGTTGCCATTTATTTTGAATACAAATTATTAAGAGGTAACAGAACGTTGAAGTATTCTGCTGAATATTTTGATGCATATTCAAGTCCGAATTACCCTATTCTTGGGCAGTCGGGGGTTCATTTAAATATTATTAAAGAAAATTTATTCCGTTGTGACCCGAAAGTAGAGTTTCATGTTGACGAACATATTTCTGAAGATATTTTGTTCTGGCGAATTTTTCCGGGAATGCATCTCAGCCATTTCAAGGAAATCCCGAGAATGAAGGTTCTTATTTTGCAGGTTTTCGGGTCGGGAACTATTTTCAGCAGTGAAAAAACACGGGAAACCCTTCAGGAAATCAGAGATAATGGAACAGAAATCGTAGTGGTAAGTCAGTGTATTTCAGGAGGAATCTCTTTCGGAAAGTATGAGAACAGCAATATTTTCTCAAGGATCGGTGCTATCAGTGGTAGAGATATGACAGCGGAGACAGCGATTACAAAAGCGATGCACCTGATAAACAATCCCAATTACACCGGAACTTTCGCTGATAATTTCACTAAAAGTCTTTGTGGAGAAATTACGAGTGAAAAATTGCAATAATAATTTGGAAATTCAAGAAAATACTCTATTTTTGCAATCTCAAAAAGAAAGGTGTCCGAGTGGTTGAAGGAGCTACCCTGGAAAGGTAGTATACGGGTAACTGTATCGAGGGTTCGAATCCCTTCCTTTCTGCAAAAGAGATAAAGCCTGTGCTACTGTAGTACAGGCTTCTTTTATTAAGATACAATGACCACAGAGACAAGGCTTTATACAGAAAGGCCCTTATACTTTACCTCGATCATTGTTGTTTAGTTAGTATACATTAAATTCTATAGCACAATCTCCACCCTCATTTTCAACTTTCAACTCTCCATTTTCCATTTTCCATTTTCAACTCTCCACTCTTCCATCCATTTTCAACTTTCAACTCTCAATTTTCAACTCTAAACTCTCCACTTCCCTTAGAACCCACCCAAATTTCCCCCACGTCTACCACCCATTTTCAACTTTCAACTCTCAATTTTCAATTTTCAATTTTCAACTCTAAACTCTCTCCGTATTTCTACCCAACCCAACAATTAGTCATTTATACGCTACTCTATATTTCCGGTTCTTCGTTACTTTGAGCTACAAAACGTATCACCTAAAACCCAATTAATATGGCAACAAATGTAAATTCATCCGGTCAGCTTCAGCTTGGTAATGGAGCACAGTTCTGGGTATATCTTTCGCCACAGAATGAAACCTCAAAAATGATTTCAACATGGCGTGTAACATTTTCGCAGGGAAACTGGAGTGATTCTATTTCCAGTGAGAATCCGACAAAACAAATTCAAACCCCTAATCTTTCAGGAATTTTTGAGATTAAAGTTGAATTACTAAGTGGTTCCACAGGCACATGGCGTCAGATTCCTCCTCAGGCAGGAAGTTATAATGAAATAGGATGTAATTCCAATTGTGCTTCTATGGTGGGTATTGTAGCAGATAGTATCAACCCTCCTATTGGTGCGATTAACGCCCATTTCTGGACCACATGGGATGCCATGTGTAAAGCGGGATAAACAAAACCTTCAATCAATATAACAAAATCCTTATTCCAAACTAGATAGAGCATTCTTATGAGTGCTCTATTTTTGTTATATTTTTATTTTCTCCACAAGTTACTAACAAGTTATCCACAATGTATTTAATCTATACTTTGCTTACCTTTGTATCTGTTAAAAATACATTCTAAATATCATCCGTCAATGCAGAAACACTCCACAAATCTATGGCTTTGGCTTTCATTTCTAATCATGCTGTTATTTCCTCAAGTGATGAGTGCCAGTTCTTACTGGATGGAAATTCATGGATCGGGAAAAATTAATGATCCTGTTAAGGTTCAGGTTTTTTATGGCTTTATTGATGACCTCAGCCAGCGCAACCGTACGACGGGTGCCGAATTTAAAGAGATTCAAAACTTTCGTTTTTTTATTCTGAATGATAAGGGAGAAAAAACAAAAATCGAAATACAGCCCAAAGGAGATTATTGGGAAGGGGTATTCACTCCTACTGAAGAAGGCACCTATAGGATTTTAGGAATGAATGATACACAACCTGTGCTTTTACGTTCTAAAAATCCGCAGGAAAATGTTCGTCCCATTGATTTTATGTGTGGAGCTTATCAGGTAGGGCATTATTCAGAAAACACATCTCCTGCTCAGTTGATGGATATTATTCTTAAGGAAAAAAGTGGTATTTATACCGTTTTTCCTTATCGCCATATGAAACCTGTTGAGAAAGGAAGCAGCATACGAATCTTTAATCCCGAAAACTGGGAGAAGAATCTTACCATTGATGAAAATCACCAGGCTATTTTTAAACCCAGTATGCCGGGGCTCTATGTTATCAGACAGGATTGGTATGATAATACTCCGGGTACTTTCAAAGGAAATGCTTACGGAAAGATAAGATACCGCAACAATTATTGCCTATGGATCAACTAACAAATCTTTGCTAAAAATATAAAGCCCGGACTCATTTGCCCGGGCTTTATATTGTATAATAGATCTTATTAGAATTTCAGAGAAACACTTCCAAGAAAACGGGCCGGAGCCTGTGGCGTAAGACGTACAGACCAAGCCTTTTCGTTGGTGATATTGTCAAATTTCAACCCTACTCTATATTTTGGCTGATCATAGAAGATTCCTAAATCAAGCATGGTATAAGAAGGGATAATCACTTTAGCCGTCTGCGTGTTGGTTTGATAAGAAGAAGATCCCATATTTCCTCCACCTCCTATTCCAAGGCCTTTTAATTTTCCTTCAGGAATTCTGTAGCTTACCCAGAAATTGAACATGTTTGCCGGACCTGATAAGGCTGGCCTTAAGCCATTAACAGATGGATTTGCATTGGTAAATTTGCTGTCATTGTAAGCGTACCCCGCTACAATATTCAGTCCGTCAAACGGATTAGCTGTTATTTCTGCTTCAAACCCTTTACTTAGCTGAGTACCATCCTGAATAGAATAGTTGATATCATCAGGATTTGTTCTCAGGATATTATCAACACGAATGTTATAATAGCTTAATGTTCCAACAAGTTTGTGATTGAAGATATCTCCCTTTAATCCAAATTCAAATTGATTGGCATATTCCGGTTTGAATGTATTTCCATTGATATCTGTACCACTTACATTATTGAATCCGTTCATATAGTTTCCAAACAGGGAAAGTTTATTCTTCACCACTTCATAAACAAGTCCCAGCTTAGGAGAAAGTGCCGTTTGTCCATAGGGTCCTGTCTGGGTACCACTATTGCTTAGCCCTCCTTTTATCTCACCCGTGGTAATATCATAAACTCCTTTAAACTGAAATCGGTCTACCCTTAAACTTGCCATCACCATCAATTGATCCGTCACATTAAAAACGTTGGATACATAGGCAGCATAGGTATTATCAGAATTATTTTCTTTCCTAACAACAGAAGTTGCCGTAAGTGCATCAATTGTATTACGGTTTACTCTAAAATCTGCAGAAGGGTGCACAAAATTAAAGACTTTCGTATTGGTGTGGTAACGGTCAAAATGATTGGAATTATTATAGTAATCTAATCCTACAACCATTCTGTTTCTAAAACGTCCGATATGGAAATCACCAATAAAGTTCTGCTGAATATTGGTTGCAATAAATGAAGTAGTTCCTACCATCACCTGTGCACTTGCTGTAGAGTCTGTTTTCCCGTTAATGGCAGAAATGTAACCGTTAATCGTTGACCTTGCACGGGACAAGATCGTTTGAGAAGTCCAGTTTTCTGAAACTTTATAGTTCAGCTGAGCAAAGATATTCATCATCTGCGTTTCATAAGCAAGATCATCTCCTAAAAAGTTTTTATAGTATGGAAACTTCATATCTGCAATAGACTGAGTTTTATTGCTCCCCGTATAAGGGTTAAAACGCACCACTGAAGTTCCTTTAGCCTGATTAAATTCTACGTCAAGTAAAAGCGACATACGGTCATTAATCTGGTAAGAAAAACTAGGAGCAATCGCTAAGGAATTGGTGAATCCAAGATCCTGAAAGCTTTTCTCAAAAGTTCCCGCAGCATTCAGACGGAAAAGTGCTGTTCTGTCTTTATTAACCGGGGTATTCACATCTACTGTCAATCGGTTATAGCTCCAGCTTCCTCCTACATATCCGGCTTCCCCTCCAAAACCATTATAAGGTTTTTTAGTCACACGGTTATAGACTCCTCCATAGCTGCTGGCTACACTTTTTCCAAATAATGTTGCAGAAGGTCCTTTTATAGCTTCAATACGTTCAAGATTTACAGGATCTATTACAGAGAATGCAGCTCCTGCTACTCCATTTCGGGCATTAGGCTCTGTTTCAAAACCTCTTGAACGGAAAGTTACTCTTCCCTGATTGGCAATCATGGGCACCCCTGCTCCGGGTACATTTTTAGAAATGCTTCCCAGATCCACCGCTACCTGCTCCTGAAACAATTCTTTGGTAACCGTGTTATATACCTGAGGATTTTCTAGATTTTTTAAAGGGAGCCTTGCTACAAAGCTACTTTCTTTCTTAGAAAATCTGTTGGTATTTTTCATGATAACAACCTCCTGGATCGCCTGAATATTTTCTTTTGTCAATTGATAATTCAGTGGAGTTGTTTCTCCTGCCTTTACCTCAACAGGAAGACGGATTTCTTTACTTCCTAAAATCTGTAACTTTATTGTATACTGTCCTGCATTGAGGTTCGAAAACGTATAATTTCCATCATCATCTGTAAGGGTTTGATGATCTGTTCCCAGTAAAGAAACAGAAATGGCTCTTAGAGGTTGCCCATCTATCATATCTACTTTTCCGGCAATTCCACCTTGAGTATCCTGAGCATACAAAATAGAACTTAAAAAAGAGAAAAGAAGGAAGAGAAGAGATTTATACGTTGGTAGTATTTTACTCTTTAAAGTATTGGTAAACTGCCCTGTTTTCATCAGACAATCACCAACCAACTGCTTGAGCAGGAGGTTATTTTCAGTACAATCAGTCATTTTTTTCAGCCTTATTTAAAATAATTATAAATAAAGGTGCAAAATAACGCAATAGAAACTGGACTCACAATATTAATTTGAATTATTCTAAATAAACGTTAAAAAATCATATAATTTCTTAAGAGCTATGATGAAGGGGGGTATTCCTAAAACTTTCCTAAATCATGGGATTATTTTGTCATGTTTTTAAACAGTATTAAAAGAATTTGAATAAATACCTTATGACTAAAGCCTCTAAATTTGCGACAATCCAATATCCTTTCTGCGCATCATCCTTTTTGTTATCGGACCTTATGATTTCGCAGGTATTGCAATTAAATTTGAAATATAGATCAATGGTAGTAAGCATAACGAAAATTTTTGCCGGATTCATTTTATTGAGTTGTATGACCGGTATTATGAAAGCACAGATCAGTCCTCCCGGATTGGGAGATGCCCATACGGCTTTCTGGTCTGCCTTTGGTGTGAAGCGCCAGCTAGACTCTCTGGGGAAAAAGCAGAGCATGAGCTATATTGCCATAGGACGCAAAAGCAGCCCCACCAATGATAATTTATTTTCAAAACAAGCTATTTTTGTATTAAATCATGAGGTTTACCATTCTTTTGCACCTCATCAACAGTATAGCTATGCAATCAGCTACCGACGACAGCCCAAATATGACAGCGACGCCCCTTATGAAAAGGAAAATACAGAGCAAGAATTCAGAATATACGGAAGGTACGCCTATACTTTTGATCTGGGGAAAAAACTAAAATTAAAGAATACTTTCCGCCAGGAGTTCAGAAAATTTTTTGATGCCGGATTTCATAAAGTTGAAGAGGATTTCCAGCTAAGAACCCGTATCAAAAGTCAGCTGACCTATAATTTATCCAAAAAAAACAATCAGAAACTAGCCCTAAGTGCCGAGGCACTTTTCTCCATCAGCCATCTGAATGAACCTGATTCACAGTGGGAATCTTTTGGCTATCGTGAAATGCGTATTACTGCTTATTATATGTTTACGATCCCCAACTCTCCTTTCACTGTAGACATAGGGTATATGGATGACCTCATCAGAGGCAGCAGAAGCATTCATCATGGAGGAGTGCATTATCTGGCAGCTGACCTCATCTGGAATATTCCTTACCGAAAGAAAAATAATTCATTATAAAACATAAGAATATTCAATATCTAAAGTCTTAAACCTATGTTTAGGACTTTCTTTTTATACGTCAAGTTTTGTCGTGGTGGCAGGCTACATTTGTAACAGATTAACAACAAAATTCTTGCAAGAACTTGTATATCTGTTTATAAAAAATAAAACACCAAAAACAAAAAACAATGATTTATACTGAAGATTTCTTCGCATCAGGAAGCGCTTTTCCTAATGACAGCTTAGTACAGCTGGTAGATAGTTTCACGGACGAAAATGTGAATTTCAAAAAAATTAATACCTGGTATGACGGAACAACAATGACACCTGCGAAGGCAGACGGTATCATTTACAGGCAAAAAGGCAGTGATTACTACGCCGATATAGACTGGCTTGCCAATAGAACTGTCTATGTGAAAAGATTCGGTGCCAAAGGTGATGGGATTAACAATGATGCTCCGGCAATAAGAAGAATGATTTCCTTTCTTCCCCCGAGAGATTTTATTGTAGTATTTGAAAATGCAAAATATATGCAAGGGGATGGAACATTCAAAGAAAGATACAGATGGGGAAAAGATGAAAAAACAAAGGCTGATATAGTAATTGGAGATCTTAATATGGGACCGGAAATTTTCTTCAGCTTTACCGATAAATCAGATTTTATTATTTATGGTAACGGAGCTGTAATTAAGGCTCATCCAGATAATCCACCCATTATTAATATGCGTGGTTTTGAATTTATCAGATGTAAGAATTTTAAAATAGAAAATCTTAACTATGACGGGTCCAAAAATGACCGAAAGCCGGATCTTGGTGATCCTGATCAATACAATAATCAATCAGGCTTTAAGATAAGTTCATCCCAAAGGTACGAACTATTAGACTGTAGTTCTGACAACTGCTGTATGGATGGCTTTTTTATTTCTTCAGATGAACTTTTTGCCATTCCCAAAACGAATAACTGGAATGAAGATGGGGTATTAAGAAACTGCCATGCAGACAATAACTACAGACAAGGAAGTTCAATTGTAAATAGTAAAAGGTTCAAAGTAATTGGCGGCTCTTACACCAATACCGGAAAGACTTACGGAACATCTCCTGAGGCCGGAATTGATATTGAAGAAGGTAATATGTCTGACTTTGGAAGAGGGAGTATTGACACTGTTATTGATGGCGTTTTATTTGAAGATAACAATAATGCAGGGTTGTCCCTTCATCTTGGAACCCTCGGCGCTAATGTGACCAATTGTACTTTCAAGAACAATTCATTATTTACAGCCCCGGATCCGGCTGCATTAAGCTGCAACAATACTATTTTCAACAATAACTTTTATGATTCACCTGCCCATTTAAGAGCCGGCGGAGAGCATTTCTATGGAAATAGATTTTATTTATCTCCAGAGTATTCATTTCAATTTCATGTAATTTCTGAGAATCCACATTTTAAGAATAAGAAATGTCGTGAAACTCTTGTTTACAACAATTATATTCATAGAGACCCGGGAAAGAAACCTTTTGGACAGGTAGCCGGCTCGTTAACCATAGGTAATTATAAAGATGGTGTAAAAGTATTTAACAATATCTTTGTGAATCTTGCCTCTAAAGACAACTTTCTGTTCATTCATGGGCCACAGGATAAAACATTGGAATTTTATGATAATACATTTCAATGTACTGATGAGTTTATAGCCCATTCCCCTCTTACGGGTCTCATATATACAAATATTGAAAGATTTTTTAAAAATGCTTATAATAACAAAATGGAGATCCCCGGAATATCTCCAATGGTTTCTACCGTTAAGAAGGCTCAGGCAGATAAACTGATAAGAAGTTTTACGCTTCCGGATATTCCTAAGAATAAATTTGTTGATATTACTTTTGACAATATCGGCTCTTCTTTCGAAGCCAGAGACCTTTATCTTAAAGTAACCACTAAAGGATACTGGTATGATATGGATTCTACTCAGGTAAAGGAAGAAATGATATCTCTTTCAGATGTAAAGCCTATAAGCTATAGTGGCACTTCAGATGAGTTTAAAAGACTTCCGGTATCAACAGGAATCTATATCAAAAACAATAAAGCAACTCTTACTTTTGGCCAAAGCAGTTCAGATACTGCCAATCAAAAATGGAGTTTGGATATTGTCATTGAAGTCCTGGGAGGATATACGGACAATTTCCCGGTTACTATTTCTGATCCTTATGACACCAACACTCAGCCGTTGATTATCAACCCGCCGATTACGAAATCAGTGAGTCAGAATAGCTCAACTGCTAATGATATAGTAGATCTTCGTAACGACTTTAATAATTTACTGTCAAAATTAAAAAATGCAGGGGTAATGCAAAACTAAAAATCAAAGCTAATATCTATTCCCGATCTTATAAGGTCGGGATTTTTTGTGACGATAAAAACTATATATAAGAATTGCTCTGAAATAAAAATCCCGATCATTTCTGACCGGGATCTTGTTTGAAAAACATAAGTTTTTCGACAATATAATTAAGTATGAATGTGGTGAAAAATTAATTGCACAGAGTCAAAAATTGGCGGTTCATCTGTACTTTAAATTTGGCTTCTGATCTGGATTGTGCATAGATAGTATGTTCAAAAGCTTTGATAGTTTTTAACTTCCGATCGATAAATTCTGCAATTTCCACAACAGAGAAAATAAATTCTTTGTAGAGAGCCATATCGACCGTCTGCCCATAATAAGGCAGATAAGCTTTTAAAAAAGGAAGTACCCTCTGGTGACGATTATAACTGACACAATAGCCTACTCCTTCTACAGAAGTTATAATATCGTAATGATTGATATAATCCAAAATACTTTTGTTCCCTTCCAGAGCATTACGGTTCTTCGAGCTGTACCTGTTAATCTTATCTAAAATATGTTGTGCATATTCCATCATTGAAATATTTTTAAATTCAAATACATGCTTCAGATTTTTTTGGGAAGATACTTCTTTTTCACAATGGGTACAAAAAGAAATTCCAATTTTCTCATGATAGGGAAAAAAGCAGTCTTTCACTTCAATGCAGGCATCCGGTTGTAATCTGTCCGCAGCAAAATTATAATAAACATAAGGACTGTATAGGTCTGCTAATGCTTTGAGATAATCTATTTCGCTGGCATTATGATATTCTTCAAACCATTTTTCAAGATTATTGTAATAATGGTTTTCAAAGTCTGTAAAGTTTAAGTAAAATGGCAATTCCATAGCTCTGTAATTTTGATGAGACAAAGCTATACTCGTAATGCGACAAAACTTGACGTGATATAATTTTTTGGATAATAGAAATAGAGCAAAGAATAAAGAGTAAAGATAAAAGACTGCGAGATTAGATGACAAGTGACTTCTATGATTTTAATTCCTTTTCCTCAATTTTCAATTTCCAACTCTACATTTTCAACTTTCAATTCCCTAAGAATTAACCGTCTACCCTTACCCATCCGACTCCCATTTTCAACTTTCAACTTTCAATTTAATTAGAACGGGCTAAAGCCCATTCCTATTGAATATTGAATCTGTGAAATACCAATAGGTTTATCTTATACATTAAGTCGAATGTCTGAAATCTCATATCAAAAATTCTACCTCACACCCATTCATTTTCAACTCTCAATTTTCAATTTTCAATTTAATTAGAACGGGCTAAAGCCCATTCCTATTGAATATTGAATCTGTGAAATACCAATAGGTTTATCTTATACATTAAGTCGAATGTCTGAAATCTCATATCAAAAATTCTACCTCACACCCATTCATTTTCAACTCTCAATTTTCAACTTTCAACTTTCCATTTTCCATTTTCAACTCTCTCCTACTTATCATAGTTTTTCATTATAAACTCAAAATAGTGGATCATTTTCAGATAGTTTTCGATGCTCAGATATTCGTTGGTACTGTGAATGCTCTGCTGTTCTGAACTGTTGATTTTGATGGGCATAAAACGGTATACATTTTTGCTGACAATCTCGTATTTTCCGGCATCTGTACCTGCCATAGTAAGATAAGGGGTAACGATAGCTTCGGGATGTATTTCTTTCACTCCGGCTTCTATTAATTTAAAAGCTTTTGTATTGGTTGGTGAAAGGGCTGAGGCTTCTCTCGTATTATCAATTTCTTCTACTTCCACATCAAAACCTTTGGTTGCTTTGGCAATATGATCTCTGACGTCTTTTACACTATTTCCGGGAAGGAGTCTGAAGTTGACTACAAACTCAACCTCCGGAGAAAGGACATTCGTTCCGTCGCTGCCTTTCATCATGGTTAAAGCAGTGGTTGTTCTTACCAAGGCATTCGTTGTATTGTTTTTCGTGAGCTGCGAGATTAATAACGGTTTTAAAAGCCATTGGTTGGCTAATGCAAGTCGGGTGGTAAATGGCATTTCACCCCCGATATTATCAAAAAATTCTTTGATTAATGGCGTAATCTCAGGTTTCATCTGGTCATTTTCCAGTCGTTGCATAATAACTGTCGCTTTTCCGATGGCACTTTCCATGGGAGGCATAGAAGAATGCCCTCCCAAACCTTTTACTTTAATTTTGGCGGAAAGAAATCCTTTTTCGGCACAACCTACTACGGCCACATCAGTATCTATTCCGGCCACATTTCCTTTTCTCATAATCAAGCCTCCTTCATCATATACTGCATCGAATTTCAATCCTTTTTTCTTGAAATAATCGGCAATCTGCATGGCTCCCTTCTGCCCTCCCACTTCTTCATCGAAGCCAAAAGCGAGGTAAATATCCCGTTGAGGGGTTTGTTTATTTTTAATCAGACTGTTCATGGATTCCATTAAAGAAAAGAGCATTCCTTTCATATCAATGGCTCCTCTTCCATAGATTCTTCCGTTGGCTACAGCTCCTGAAAAGGGAGCAAAATCCCAATCTTCAGCAACCTTTGAAACAGGCTCTGCCGGTTTATCATCCGGACGGAATATATTTTCTTCGTTATTTTTTATATCGGCATCTCCCGGAGGTACTACGTCCATATGAGAAAGGAAAAGAATTGGCTCCAATGAGGGGTTACTGCCTTTAAGCTTAAATACCAATCCATACTGATTCACTTCAACATTTTCAGTATGTTGAAAAACCAATGGGTAAGATGTTTTCAGATATTCTTTAAACCGTGCAAACGGTTCATAATTAAACTCACCCAAACTTCCTGTAGAAACGGTAGGAATCTTTATACCTCCGGAAAGGTGCATGACAGCGGAGTCATTTTTTACAGGTTTCCAACCTTCCCCTGCTCCGGCATTCGATTTCTTAAAAGGATAGGTATAGGTTTTAATCAATAGTACTGCAGCGAGGATAACAATGATTCCCAGAAGAATTAGAAGAAATTTTTTCATAGCAGGTCGTTTTATGATATGGTTTGGTTCTATAAATATAGGAAAGTATTTTTTCTTTAACAATAATAAGGCTGCCTCGTAAGAAACAGCCTTATGATCAAAACTTCTGATGTTAAGAGGTTATTTATTTTTAGCCCATAAAATCCAGTGAACGATATCGTCTACAACCAATCCTGAATTTCCCATATTACAATGATTTTCGGCATCATCGCTTTTTGTATACAGTTTATACGTAAGCGATTTTACATTCGGCAAGGCGTCAATGACTCTTTTGTAAAGTACTGTGGGAATAAAGTGATCTTCACCGGAGCCTATGAGTAAAAAGTCCTGGGTAATCTTGTCTCCGATGCTCTCCATCTCAAAATCCCTGGTTTTGTTGAGATAATCGTAAGGAGTTTCTACGTTCATACTAAACATTCCGTGTTGAATCGCCCATTTTACCAAAGGGTCGGCTTCCATTTTCTTTTGAACCAATGTATTGACCTTCTCTTTTTCCTGAAGATCCATTAATGATCTTAATTCATGGGGAACTTTACTCAACACCACCTCATAGAAGTTCGGCATGATTCCCCAGGCTACTACCCTTTCTATTCGGGATTCAAATGCTGCGGCTCTCGGCGCTAACATTCCACCCAATGATAATCCGATAATGGTGACATCTTCCAGATGATATTGATCCAAAATAGCCGTAACAGGTTTCTCCCATTGGTAGGTATAATATATTCCCGACTCTCTTAACGCTCCTCCCTGACCGGGACCATCGAAGAGATAAACGGCAATTCCCTCTGATAATAAACGCTGAACAACAGGCAGAAATTCTTCCATATACGAGTCATTGCCTCCATGAATAATAACAGTATCCTTTATCTCTGTTTCAGGCACGCCAATCCAAACCGGAAGTTTTCCGCCTTCATATTCTACCTCATCACGGCGGATTACCGTTTCAAAAAGATGGTGATAAAAACTGTAGAATAAGGATTTCGATTTTGCATAGAGCTTTGTTTTATCGGGAGAGCCATCCGCTTCAAAAAACTCTGCCATTCTGTAATACCCTATGGCTCGGGCTATCAGCTCGCGGTCTTCGGCTTTTTCTGCAAGCGTTGTCATTTCTCTTACCCAATCTTGTGTGGTATGAATTTTCGGAGCGATCGTCCTTATGTCGTCCAGATCTCCTCCTCCCCACATCAGGGTTCGGTTCAATTGGTAATTAAAATTCGCTTCGTCATGGAATTGATAAGTTCCTTTTTTCATTATGATTCTTTTTTAGTGAAAAAAATGGCAGACTATAAGAGTACCCCCCCTACAGCAATGCCCTGTTAGCTTAACTTTTATCGAAATTAAGGGGAAAACATGGCATTTCTTTTCACCTGGATTAAAAAAGAATCATGACCGTTGTGCCCGGACTTTGCTTAGCTGCTGCTGCGTCATTCCAAGATATCCTGCAATATATCCGAGGTTGATCCTTTGAAGCCAGTCGGGGTGAGAGGCTACAAGATCATGATAACGTTGATCTGTAGATTTTATCTGTTGATCCATGAGTCTGTTTCCCATCGTTATTAAACTTTCGGCAAATAAATCTTCCATGAACTGCTGAATTTCGGGAGTCCTGGATTTCAATTCCAGCAACTGGTGGTAAGGCATCCGGAATATTTCGCTGTTATCTTCAATCACTTCAATTCCGAAGGGGACTCTTTTTCCGGTTAACACACTTGAAAAAAGAGCAATGAAGTGGTTGTCAGAACTGATCCAGTGGGTATGATCCTGGGCTTTATCGTCATAGTAAAAAATGCGGGCGACCCCTTTTTTAATGTAGAACAGATCCCGATGTACTTCCTCTACATCCACTATGATTTCTTTACGCCGATATACCGTACTCTCAAATAATTGGGTCAAGTTTTCTATTACTTTGATATGCTTTTGAGTGATCATATTGGATTCCATAATTAAGAGCCTTAAAGGTAGTGTTTATCTTTTATCATTTTTTTTCTCCCTCATGTCCCCATCTGAAAATACTGATCGTCATTATCACAAAAGATTATCATATGAAAAATATTCTGCACCTCATTTCCAGCGCAAGAGGAGATCAGTCTTACAGTAAAGGGTTGAGTTCAGCTCTTGTCAACCGATTAATACAGCAGGGGGATGTCAATACCGTTACCGTGAGAGATTTGGTTAAAAATCCTCCACCCCATGCTGATGAAATGTCTATTCATGAGTTTTACAAACAACCGGATGTATACGATGAACAAAGCCGGCAACTGCTTTCCTACGCCAATACGATTGTGAATGAAATACGGGAGGCAGATGTCATCGTCATCGGGACTCCTGTATTTAATTTAGGGATTTCAACTCCCCTTAAAGCATGGTTGGATCAGCTGATCCGTGCCGGGATTACCTACATTTTTGATGAACAATGGAATCGTGTGGGTCAGTTTAAGGATAAAAAAGTTTATCTGGCTATCGCTTCCGGAGGACGAAAGATGGAGGGAGCAACGGATTACGTTTCGGCTTACCTCAAAGATGTTTTGAAAACTTATGCCGGGATTACTGATGTTGAAACATTTCGGGCTGAAGGGACCATGGAACCGGGTTTTGAAGTAAACTATGACAGAATCCTGGAGACGTTTGAGGGGTAAAAACTACTTATTTCAAAAACTTGTCACTTCTGCATATTATTTTTAAGCCACGGATACACAAATAAAAAACATTCGTGCATTCGTGGCAAAATATAATTATACTTGATCGTTGTGGATATCAATTCAGGATTATTGAGAGGTTATTTTTAGGCCACGGATACACGAATAAAAAGCATTCGTGCATTCGTGGCAAAATATAATTATACTTGATCGTTGTGGATATCAATTCAAGATGTCGTTCATATGGGTTAAGATCATTGGCTTACCGTCCGTCACTACAATGGTGTGCTCATGTTGAGCCATATAACCTCCCTTATTTCCGACCATTGTCCATCCGTCCTTGAGTTCTACCGCAATATTCGAATCTGTAGAAATAAAAGTCTCTATAGCCACTACGGAGTTTTTCTTAAAACGTCGGGTATCAAAACGGTTTTTATAATTAAGCAGTTCATCCGGTTCTTCATGTAAGCTTCTTCCTACTCCGTGACCTCCAAGGTTTTTGATTACTTTATAGCCTCTTTTTCTGGCTTCAGTTTCCATCAAAGCTCCGATATCGGCGATTTTAACGCCTCCTTTTATATTGTCGATGGCCTTCTGTAAAATATATTTGGAAGCATCCACCAGTTTTTGATGCCCGTACTTATCTTCTCCGATGACAAAAGAACCACCGTTATCTGCCCAATATCCGTCAAGTTCTGCAGATACATCAATATTGATCAGGTCCCCTTCTTTTAAAACTCTTTTTTCAGTGGGGATTCCGTGGCAGAATTCATTATCAACGCTAATGCATGTCCAGCCCGGAAAACCGTACGTAAGATACGGAGCTGATTTCGCTCCAAAATCGGATAATATTTTAGCACCATATTCATCAAGTTCTTTTGTGGTCATCCCGGGTTGTGCATAGCGCGTCATCTCCCGTAAGGTGTAGGCAACCGCCTCGCTTATTTTCTGCATTCCGGCTAATTCAGACTCATGGGTAATGGACATAATTTCTATTTTAATTGTTGATAACTACAAAGTTATGAAATTAATAAAAGATGTAAGAGACCATGGTAAGAAAAGCCTTCCACGGAACCGGTGTTTGAGACCAGTAGGTCTACCAGTTCTTATCGATATAGGGTTGGAGGAACGTATAGGTGCAAGATCTAATGAATTACAAAACTTTTATTTAATTAATCCCTATCGTCTTCACCTCCATAGCATCCACAAGTTTATGAGTATATTGAGTTCGAATAAGAATGTCTATTATATGCTGGGGCAAGTCTTTTAATTCCAATGGAGCTTTCGGACTGGCTACTAAATGATAATAAGGATCCAAGAAATTATTCATTTTAGTTTTATCAAAAGCATATAATCCTTTTTTTGTCATCAACACATAATCCTCTAAATATCTTTCATCAGCTCCTGTATTTGATCTTTGACTATTGATCAATACAGTATCCAATTCCGGATTAATCAGAACTTCTGAGGTATCAGGCAAATTTCTGAAATAAAGAGCGAGTAGTTGACGGTTGCTTTCGGATTCCGCTACAGAGTCTGGTAATTTACCTCCTCCGGACGCCATGAATCCGATATGTTTTCCATCTGTAAAAAACCAATCCATATCCATTGTTTCTTGTTCTATTTCTGCTATCATCATTAATATATCAAAATAATTCTTACTCTTACATGGCAAAGAGACATTTGCATTGGTAATATAAGGGTTTAATCCGATTAAAACGACAAAACCACCGCAGTTGCAGTGGTTTTTGTTATATTCAATGACACGAGTGAGATGCTCATGAGATTTTACTTCGATTTTAATTTCTTATTCTCTTCTTCTAAAGCCTCATTTTGCTTTTTAAGTAGTGCGATATAGTCCTGAAGACTTTCCAACAAATAATCAGGGATGTTATAATAATTATTACTACAGTTTATTCCTGCGGAGCTATCATTAAAAGTAGTGTTATCATTATTATTCTGCACAATATTTGTCTGCTTCTCTTCTTTGATATCTTCCACCGGAACATCTAAAGCTTGGGCTAATTTCTCCCATTCATCATCATAAATCTTCACATCACCACTTTCTTTGCGGCTGTAATTGGATGCGTCCGTTGATATAATCTTGGACATATATTCCTGAGTATAGCCCCGCTGCTTTCTTAAACTCTTTAATTTTTCCATCATGATTTTTTATTCAGTACTACAAATATAAAAAATTCAAAGTTCT
This sequence comes from uncultured Chryseobacterium sp., assembly GCA_963518055.1. Classification (GTDB taxonomy): domain Bacteria; phylum Bacteroidota; class Bacteroidia; order Flavobacteriales; family Weeksellaceae; genus Chryseobacterium. Next base: position 99,369 of record CAUQIC010000010.1, on the reverse strand, counting down.
TATTAAATACAAAAACCACTGCAAAAAATACAATGGTTTTTGTTCATCCACAGGATACAAGCGAGACGTTCGTTCCAACAGAGTGGGATATTATTTGATAGTACTAAAAAGATGTTCAGCCAAATCACATGAAAAGATTCTCAAATCAGTGGAGGCTCATATCTTTAAATTACTTCCTAATAATAAATTGTAAAATATTTAATATAGCATACCAAGTTGAATTTTCAAGATTTAATGTAAAATTTGTACTATCTTTTCTTATAATTTGTACGCTACCACATTCATAATTATTTTTACCTTCTTTAAATATCTCAGGAACTTCAGCCTTTTCAATATTATCTAGGAGAATTTCCGTAGAGTTAGTAATTAACCTCAAATCTGTAAGAATCCAGAAATTATCATTTGAAAAAAAACATGCTAGTATAGGAGCTTCGCTATCCAAAAATGACACATTATTATTTAATTGTTCTTGTACATTTTTCTCTAAATTTTCAAACAAATCTGTTTTAAAAAAATCCTGTTTTATTCTTTTAAATTTAGATTTTACAATATTTATATTTTTTATCATTTTAAAAACTTTACTAATTTGAAGAGCCCCAATAGATAATAGTTGTTGGTATCAATAGCCTCAAGAACACCTGCGCTGTTTCTTGTGAAACTTACCCTTACATTTCCAAGATAATTTTTCTAAAAATAGAGTATTGAAAACCAATACTCTATTTTATTATATACAACGCTTCTTAAAATTAATTACAATTACTAGTAATCATATTTTACAACAAATATCCAAAATATGATACATAAGAATACAAAAATTAGTACAATCTTTCTTGATTCTTTTACAATTCGTTTATTTGTGTAAAAAGCATTTATCTTCTCTGTCAAATCATCATCACCTATTAACCAAGAATCAAAATATAAGTGAGCATAAGCAATTCCTATTAATATAAGATACATCCATTTTCCAATTTCAAATTTATTTCCAAAAAAAATAACCGAGGGAAAAACCAATAAGAAAAAAAGTACAAAACCTAAAGTGGCTGAAGAATAAAAATTTTTATTTTTGTGTGTTTTATAATAAATATGTGTTTGCAGATAACACTCATAATAAGCGTACAAATAAGCATTTTTAATTTTATTCATAAAATTTTTCATATTAGTTTTCAATATTTAAATAATCGTAGTGGTTACTCCCTCTTTTCATTGCACCCCATGTCCATATATTCCAGTAATCAACTTCAGTATTATCGATACCTAAAGATATAGCAGGACCCACATATGGTATATAACCAGAAGCAAAACTTGCAATACCTCTTGATATATATCCTGGATGATGAGATATTCTGAATTGTTCAAATGAAATTAGCAATCCCAGCCTTGCTACTCCTTTCACTATTTTAGAACTATTTACAGCATTAATAGCTTTTACATTTTTCACAAACTTTAAACCAGAGATATATTTGTTTCCATTCAAATAACCATTACTTCTATATAAATTGTACGTTTTAAATATATTAGATGTTTTTATCATTTTACCTGCATTTACAAGGTCATTGGATACTTGAGCAGTAGTTCCTAAAGTTAATCCGATTCCATTTGTTGTGTAAGATTGAGCTGTACTTGCATTATTTAATATTCCCCAATAATCATTATTTAACGAATCATACATTTGTGAATTATTCAATTTCATCATATTAAATTGACCAATTCCCATTACCTCTGAATCCGGATCATTATAGTCTGTCCACCATTTCAAAGTACCATTCTGGTTGACCAATCCTGCTGTTCCGCCATTTCTCATAGCTGTCATAATATCAGTATAAGCCTGTGTATTTCCAAAAGAATTTCCGCTACCCCCTTCCCAGGGGTTAGATCCATAAAAACTGGTCATCATTGCCCTACCGCCTGTAAAAGACGGAGTTCTTCCCGAGGTATCAATACTTCCATCTTCTCTAAACCATCTTCCATCTACATCAAACCTTGATACAGGGTTGTTAGCTACATATGCATAGGGAGATGTAGAATGATATTTTTCGGCCAATTGATCTATTCCATTCCAACGTCCTAAATCCGGCATATAATGCCTCCATCCGTAATCAAACATTCCTGTTTCCTGAAGTTCTTTCCCATTGTATTTATAAGAATAGAACCCTCCAAACCTTGAATTGTTAACTCCCGCGATGTGGTTCAATCCAAATGGATAATAATTGTTGGTATCAATGGCCTCAAGAACACCTGCGCTGTTTTTTGGCAAAACTGACCCTTGATGAACTGCGTTCGCAGTCTTCGCAAAAGAGAATCTTTTACTTGCCTGTAAAGATGGTCGTTGTAGCGGTAAATATAGTGGTTTTATAAGATCAAAATGACAAAACCACTACACTTGTAGTGGTTTTTGTCTTATTTAATAATACAAATAAAATTTTCATCCAGGCAACACGAAAAGATTCGCGTGGCAGCGAGGAAAATATTATGTTATTCCTTCTTATCTTCACCATATATTTTCTTAAGATTTTCAACTTGTTTAGCTTTCTGTAAAGAATCTTCTCTTCTTTCTTTGGCTACAATTTCGGGAGCATATGGTCCCGTTTGATTTCTTTTCGAGCGTTCAAATAATAAATAATAAGAAAATACAGTATTGACAATTATAAAAACTATCACACTCCAAGTAATAATACCATTTCTCTTATTACTTTCTCTAGGCAGCTTATCAAACTCTTTATTATATTCTCTCCATATATCTGTATGAATAAAAGCAAAATAATGTAATAAAAAAAGCATGATAATTGGAATAAAAATAGATGGCTGCCATATAGTTATTTCGCCTGTAGTTTTCCCAGTGAGCAATAAAAAATAATTTAATATTGATAGTATTAACCAAATTTCCAATGCTCCCATTGAAGCACTTGCCTTAAAATCACTCCACCATGGTGCTGAACTATCCTGATAATGATTATAAAGCTTGTAAAAAAAATAATAATAAACTCGTTTTATATTTTTCATATTTAGAATTTAATCGCTGAATTACTAAAAAATGGATGTCCTGTAATTTGTTGCTCATACTTTTCAACCCTATCAGCAGTCTCAGATGCACCAATCCAACCACCTGGATAGTAATTATCTACACCAAAATATAAAGTACTAATTATAGCTCCAGGAACTCCACCCTTCCATCCAATATATCCCATCACAGTGTTAAATCCCGCTTTACCAGGATGCACTGCATTTAAAGAGTTAGGATTATCAACATAATTTAACACTCCAATCCCATCGAATGCAACACCCAAGAAAAAAGAAGCTGTACCTATACTTGTACCAATTCTACTTATTCCCATTGTTCTAGTATATTGATTTTTGATAAAAACATTTCCATTAATATTAGGGCGATATAATTTAAGTGAAGATCCATAAGTTGTTACCCTAGCACTACCTGAAAAATTTTCTAAACTAGCTGCAGCTGTTGCAATTCCCCAATTTGCCCTTCCTCCAAATCCATACCATTCAGGGGTATTATCAGGTTTATAAGGGTTGAAGTTATAATAAGATTGTCTAATTTCTGGAATATTACTTGCATACTTCTCCATGTGATTCCTAAATTGAGCTGCCCAACCGGATTTATTACCTTTAAGATCAATTGGAGGCAGTGTATTCGTCCAGTCCCCCATTGTAAAATTACCTCCATAGCTAACCGTAGAGCTATAGGCAAGTCCAGCGCCTCCTGAACCTCTTGCACCACCATCGTAGCTTGTAAATCCTCCGCCATTATTAAACCAATAAGAATTCGTCCCATCCGGTGTAGCATTCCACATGGCTTCCACGATCGCCATGGCTGTTGCTCTTCCATCGGGGTCAAACATATTAATAGGATTGTTCAGTACATAGGCGTAGGGGCTTGCTGAAAGATAGTCTTCTGCCAGTTGGTCTACACCATTCCATTTACCAATATCAGGCATATATTCTCTCCATCCATAGCTGTATAAGCCGGTTTCCTGAAGCTCTTTACTGTTATACTTATTGCTTTTATAGCTTCCCTGAGAAAAGAATGCATTCCCGCTTTTCATATGATTCATCCCGAAAGGGTAATAATCATTGGCATCGGTGATTTCAAGAGCGCCTGCGCTGTTTCTTCCATAAGAAACTCTTACGTTTCCTAACTGGTCAACATATTGGTAAATATACTGATCTTTTTGATAATCGTAATACCCTTCTGCTGTAGCAAAATATTGAAGATCGGGGGTTTTAGCTGCATGAGCTAAAGAAGTTGTTTTTCCATCTACGGAGAATGCCTCCGGCACCATTGCTCTTGCTGACAAAGATGAAAACATGTCTATTCCGGTACCATCTCCGGTCTTTATATTTTCTGTAATCAGATACTGAAACCCATCAAGGTAATCAGTTGTTTTTTTTGTAGTCCCAGATCCTACAACTTCCATAATGGTGGTACTACTTTCTTTTCTGAGCTTTGTGCCATCTGCACTGTATAAAGTCTTTACCTCAACACGTTCATTCCCTTTTTTCGTCATCACCATTTCGGAAGGAAGATCCAGGAAATTATATTTGATATTTTGTATTCCTTTATCCGGCATGGTGAGCATATTTCCATTGGGATCGTAAGTAATAGAACCACCTCCCCCTTCATAGCCGGCAAAGTTTTGGGAGGCATCCGTAATATTTGCTGCCTGATTGCCCAGATAAGCGTAAGTAAGATTATCAATAACGGTAGCCGTATTACTTCCATTTTCGATGACGGAAGTCCTGTACAGGCTCACGATATTGCCATTAAGGTCATAGTCCAATACTTCTGTATTCTCCTTACTGTACGGATTATTTGGATTTTGATAATACCCTGCTAAAAGCCGGTTGGCACTGTCATAAGAATAACCATATCTTTTCGGTGTCACAGAAGGGTTTACCCCTACGGTTTCTATTGCCCTCCAGTCTATTTCTGCTATGCTTCCGTTGTACCTCGGAGTTACATTCTTTCCTGAGAATTGGGAAGCGTCAGGATTATCAATACCTTCTTTTTGAGTATATTTAATTTTATATGCAAATAATTTTCCGCCAAGATCAGTAAGCCCCATCTGGCTTTTATTAACATCGGTAATCCAGCCTCTAACATTATAATGGTAATCAATACTTTGAAGATTATTTCCTACTTTTTTATTAGTAACCTGTGAAAGATCATTATAAGTATTTTCTGTCAATAATTCTTCCGGTCTGTCATCTACCTGGTGATAGTGTTGTTTTACCCTTTTTCCGGCATCATATACAAAACGTTCTTTGACGGTTACTCCTGCTTCCCCTGCTTTTCTTGCATGGTATATATAAGATTTTTGTATTGCCCCAGAAAAATCAAGCTCAGCCTCTGTTTTAGTAAATCCACCTAAATGGTTTTTGCTATAGCTCCCTATCACCCTTCCCATAGTATCATACCAGATACAACCGGAAGACCAGCTATCACTTTCAACATTTTTGGTATAACTCGCGGTTGGAAGAGATTTTGTACTTCTTGTGGAGCTTAATCCGTTAGAAACAATAGTGGTTGGTGTGGCAGTTAAAGTTGCCTTATTCTGTATCTGTAATGGCTGAGCCGGTGAGCCGGTAGGATATTCATCATAATAATTAACGCCTAAAATCGTCATGCTTCCGGTCGGAAAAGCTGTTTTTGTATAGTACACCTCTATACCATTCAGCGTAAAAGGTATTGTACTTGGTGCTTCATTATTGTTAGCATTGGCAGACATATTATTTAACGCGGTCTGCATCACCGATCTTTCCCCTGTATTGGCAAAAAATCCTGTATATACTATTCTCCCGAATTTATCATATTTATTAAACAGCCATCCTCTTTTTGCAAAGTTGTTGTTGGTCGTTTTCAGATTTGCATCCTGCGAAAGCACGACTCTGCCTTGTTGGTCATATACCAAATATTCCCATCCTTTTCCCGGGATCTTTTTTTCTGCAATTCTGTTGTATTTATCATACTTATACTGGTAACATAACCTGTTTATAACCTCCTGTGTTAAAGCTGCAACCGAAGCTTTTGGGGGAATAACTATTGAAAGGTTACCAAAATCATCATATACATAGTAAGTATCCAGACTTTCCGTAGTTCCGTTAGATTTCCTGTTGATTATTCGGTTTAAAAGAATCTGTTTTTTAGAATTAATAAATGTCTGGGTTTCATTATCATTCTCATCCTTGGTAACCATTTTATACAATGTATTGGCGTTATAATACCCATTTGTTGTATACTGATCATCCGAAATAATTGTAATAGAGACATCATTAATTTGTGATGAAGCGTTCCAGCTTGTTGTAGCTTTATATTTTTTAACTTCACCTGAATCATTGGAAAGGTATTCCATTCTTTTAGTATGAGTACCATTCATTTGCCATTCCGTTCCTGGAGCTGCTGATTTCACAGTCCTTTCCAATGGTGATTTATCATATAAAACTTCTGAATAAGCATTAGGAATTCCATAGTAAGTATTGACCGAACTTTCTCCGATTCCCGGTATATAGGCTCCATTTTGGGAATCTACCGGCTGAGGAAGAAAGCTTTTGGTTTGTTTTCCAGAAGTATCATAAACAGATGGGACAACTAAATCTTTCCCGGAGGGAGATGCTTTGATGGCAATATTTTGGGTCACCCTCCCCAATCCGTCAAGATACTGAACTCCCTGTATCTGAGCAGCTGCAGGCTGTTCCGAAGTAACGGGTTCCAAATACGATCTGCTGTATATATAATTCTCGGTGCCGGTTAAGCTTTGTGCATGAAACAAAGCCACAACAAGAAAAGAGATGATGGATATAATTTTTTTCATAACCGATTAGTTTTAATTATTGCTGTGGTTTTGTATTATATTTATAATCTTTGATAATGTTTCCGTTAACATCTACTACCGAGATTAATCTTCCATTTTTATCATATTTATAAAGCTCTCTGAGTCCGGTGGGAGGGGTTACTGTTGTTGTTCCTACCAAAGGATCGTAAGTATAGGTTGTAATGATAAAATTCTTTAATGTTTGATGACTTCTGAAATTATCCAATGCATTGATAAGAAGTGTTTCTGTTGAAGCATCTGTATCTGTATTTGATTTTGCAATAATATCATCAGCAAGATTTCCAATATCTGATAATGCTGCCCCTTCTATTTTTGCAATGGGGACGCTCTGATTATAGCCCCAAATAATAACAGTTGGAGTACCGGCTCCTGTGGCTGCATTGTAACCGGAAGTAAATTGCTTCACATTTCCTTTAGAATCATACTCATCATATTTAATGGCTACTTTGCCGGTATTATCATTTGCGTTCATATTTATGACGGAAGATGGATATAAATTTCCAGTATTTTCATATTTTACAATGCTGGCAGATACCAATTTTCCATTATTTTTCATTTCTGTTTTTACAGGAATCCCTTTCATATAAGCATTTTCCAAATTTTGATATTCTGAAGAACCGGAAGAATAGGTAACAAACCTTTCAGAGATATTTCCGTCTGATGAGGTTTCTTTTACCGAAGCTACCTTAAAATTGACTGGATTGAATTCTGTTTCCGCCTTAGTCTCTACAAATCTGGTAGTTCCTGTATAATCTTTAGTGATGACTTTTGTACTCTTTATATAGGCTTTTTTAGTTACTCCTCCATCAACAGCCACTTCCGGTAATTGATCCAACGTTTCAAATGTAAAATCATAGTTTATAGTAGAAACTAATTGATTTTGCGCATTAAAAACGTCTTTCTTCTCCATAACTCCTGACTTTGTTATATTATAGTACGGCCAGAATTTCATATCACTTCCTTTATACGTATAGGGAATTTTTGGATAGTCATCAGGGGTTTTAAAGTAATAATTAATATATCCATAGCCACTATCATTAGTTACCTTCACATTCTTGTAAAGGACTATCGGCGTATATTCCACTGATGAGCTTTCCATTTCAGGATAAAAGGTGTAACCGCTTGAACTATTGGTATCACTAAAGACATTATAATCATAGGCTATAGTTTTTTGGGCCTGAAAATCTAATGCAGAATTATAATATTTAACATCTTTGATTCTAATTCCCAGTTTTTTATCATTGCTTACTGCATTTTTAAATGGACGGGCAATGCTTCCTATATCTGAAAGCGATGCTATTCCATGTCCTCCTGTTCCTGATATTGTAATAGAGTGGGTTCCCGGCAGAAGATATACTGTTTTAAATGACCACGTCCTTCCTTCTAATGCGTCTTCATTAAAACTGTAACAAGTATTGGTCAAGCTTGGATCATTATCTATTACGTAATCCAGAAAAGATTGAGAATTGCCAGGGCCAAAACTCGGGTAATACTTCGTAGCATCGAAATCTATATATATTTTCTTATACCGATCAGGAGTTCCTTGCACCTGAAATGTATATGTTTTTATTTTACCACTGGGCACATTAAATTCTATTCCATCAAAAGCTTGAATGAATTGAACTTCAGGATCTGAAAAACTTTCCGATGTTACATATTCAGGATTACTTTTATTTCTATAGTATTGATTGGCTTCAAAATTATACTCTACCATGCCTCCCGTTGGTAAAATAATTCGGTATAAAGTACCAATACCCTGATCCGGCTCCTGTGGTGTCGAATTACAGGTTCTATCCCCCGTATTATTATTAAAAGTATACGTATTATAGAGCAGTTTTGTTGTCTCTAAAGGATTGCCTGTAGGGCTGGATAAATCAATTTTATGAATTTTAGTAAGCGTTCGCTTATTTTCCACCTGAATATTATATTCAAAACCATATTGTGAAATAATTCCTCCATTATTGTTTTTAAGCGAAACTTTTGCAATGCTATAAGGGTCATTCATCGTGCCTTCTAAGCTTATATCATAATTATAATCAATAATAACAGAGCCTATTCCCGGAGCTGTAATTGTCTTTAATTTACTGGACTGATAGAGTATTTCATTGGTACCGGGTTTATTTTTATTCTCTTTTTGGTAATTAAAACTCAATAGCTCAACATTGTTTGCATTTTTAATTTGTGTCAGGTAAAATGCCGATTTAAATAATGTCCCTGAAGTAAGTGGGTGGGTGTAACTTCTACTTTGACTATAATCATTGAAGATATACTGATATCCATTATCATCTGTTATAGTAAAAGAGTTGACAATCAGAGTAGCAGTATTACTATTTCTGGTATATTCGATTTTAATATTATTAGGAGTAAGGTTGATAATCTGAAAAGTATTATTATCCGTATTTCTTTCAATTTTAAACTTTCCTGATAGTCCGGCCAAGTTATAATAATATATATCATTGAACTGATTCTTTTTATAAAATTGCCAGCTTGCATCATCATATCTTTCATCTAATTCATCTACTACTTCCCTTGAAATTGTACCTCCGGCAAACATTGACCAACCGATTCCAACTTCGCTCCCCGGTTCTGAAGAATTCATATTTAATGGATGGTATTGTAATGACAAATTAGTTGCAATATTTTTATCATTACTTGATAAACCGAATAAAGGGAGCTTAATATCAGGTACTCCTGTTGCAAGTGACACAGGAGCTTCTGTATAGCTTACTAAGGAAGAGACCGAAGGAACAGGTCTTGGTAAATCACCAAAGTTAATATCCGAGGTTTGCTGCCCCGAAATTGTGATAGGCACAACGCCAGCTATTATAGCTAATAGCAAAACAAGATTTTTCATTGTAGTATTTTATTTTTTAATCAGCTTTGCATTCGCTGTTTTATTGTTGTCGGTTTTTATTGCGATTAAGTAGGCACCCTGCACCAATGCCTGCGTATTGATTTTAGTCACTTTATTTTTCGTCTTCAGGTTCTGAAGCTGCCTTCCGCTCATATCATACAATAAAATCTCAGCTTCCTTGAATTCAAAGCCGATTTCTACATACGCATAATCTGAAACAGGGTTAGGGTAAATCTTGATATCGTATTTAGGAATCAACTGATCCACTTGCTTGTCTCCCAGCTTGACAATCTTCCAGTTTTCTTTACCCAGTTCTTGTGCACTGGTTCCTGCCAGAATAATGGAGCCGTCTCTGTTCAGTTTCAAATCTGAAAGCCTCTCTTCTTTTTGTCTGGATTCTCCACTTACATGTTTTCTCCATTGTTCATTGCCATTAGCATCTAAATACAGCATCCAGAATGTTTCATCATCTTTCTCAATTCTTCCTTCGGCCTGAGTGTAACCACCCAGTAAAACGCCTTTTGTTCCTTCTTCGCTCTGGATCACATTCATCCCCATCAGGATATCCCGGTTTTTAAAGTTGTAGGACTTTTGCCATTGCTCATCCCCTCTGTCATTTAAGGCAATCAACCATAGGTCTGTACCTTCTTCAAGGCCTACCGATTTGTTTCCTGACCTTTCGGATCTTGATTCTCCACCGATGATATACCCGGTTGAAGTTAATGCCAGTGTTCTCACATGGTCATCTCCTTTTCCTCCGTAGTTCTTTTCCCATTCTACTTTGCCGTTTTTATCAAGCTTTACAATCCAGTAGTCGCCTTCCCCGAAGTTGCTGCTGGCTTTGGGCATTTGGCTGATGGCTGCCGAGGTCGTGTTTCGCTCTATGGACTTTGTATGAGTTATTGTTGATGGCTGATTACTTGTGGCAGCACTTCGGGAATAGATTCCCACTAATGCTCCACCGTCTTTGGTAGGGATCATTTTCTCCACTTCGTCTAAGCCTTTTCCGCCTAAGATCAATTGAGAGAGTTCTTTTCCATCTTTGTCCAGTCTGGTGATCCAGACATCTTTTGAACCATAGCCGTTGGAGGAATTTTGAATATTTCCGGCTACAAAGAATCCTAAATCAGTGGTTTGAATCACAGCCCTAGCCTCTTCATCAGAGGTACTTCCCAAGGTTTTTTGCCATAATTCATCCCCAAATTCATTGATTCTGATCAGCCAGATATCGGATCCGCCTTTGGAATCCTCTTTTTTATCTAATCCTTTTCCGGAATAGGTTGTTCCTGCCAATAGAAATCCACCATCCTGAGTGGTTACTGTAGCGGATAAATAGTCATGATTTTGTCCGGAGAAGTATTTCTCCCAAACCTGATCACCCTGCTGGTTGAGTTTAACCAAATGGAAATCATACCCGTTATTTTGCGTACTGCCTAAAGCTTTTAGCTTACTGCCTTGAATACTGCTTCCTGTAATCAGATATTGCTGATCAATAGTGGTCGTTACCTGGCTTAAGAAATCCTGGGTAGAGGATTTGATGTCTTTTTGCCAAACCACTTCCTGGGCTGATAGCCCCAGAACGGCACACAAGGTATATGCCCCGAGATAAAGTTTTTTCATTAAGAATGTTTTTTGAAAAATAGTATTAAATAGTTGTCGTCACAAGAAAAGCATGTGCATTTTTTGTGCAATTTTTCTAGACCTATTGTACACATTGCGACTGAGGGCTTCCTTTCAGGAGTCCCAAAAGATTACTCAACGTTGAAAATAAATGGTATTATTGGGCCGTAAGAAGCCGGATGGAATATATCGGGTGGATATATCTTCAGGTATTTCTTCATGTTCTCTAGCTTTTTTATAAGTAATTAGTTTCTAAATTTTTGCAAATTTACTCTTTTTTCAACATACCTGCCATCACTATAAGATCTGGTATTGTGACACTTCGATTTCGTTATCATATGTACTTCAAAAATACACTGACCCCACGACAGAATGTGACGTCATAAAAATAAAAAGGGGCAATTCCTAAGAATTAGCCCCCTCAAACATTAACTGTTTATTGATTGAATTATGATGTTTTATTTCCAGCCGCCTCCTAAGCCTTTGTAGATATCTACGACCGTGCTCAGTTGTTTTTGTTTGGCTTCTATCAGATCCATTTTAGCATCCAAAGCATCCCTTTGATTCAAAAGAACTTCAAGATAATCAGCTCTGGAGTTTCGGAACAATTGGTTGGCAATGTCAATAGACTGGTCCAACGCCTTTGTTTCCTGAGATTTTAATTGATAATACTGATCAATATTTTTAATCTTCGACATCAGATTGGCTACATCCAGATAAGCATTTAAAATCGTCTTATCATATTCATACAGAGCCTGAATCTGCTTGGCATCTGCCGTTTGAAAATTAGCTTTGATCGCACTTTTGTTAATCAGCGGTCCTGCCAGTTCCCCTGCCAGGTTATAAGCAATAGACTCCGGCATTTTAACCAGGTAAGAAGGTTTAAATGCTTCCAGCCCTAAAGTGGCAGAAATTTCGAGAGAAGGATAAAATTCCTTTCTCGCGGCCTGCACATCCAGTTTGGATGATTTTAACTCCAATTCTGCCTGTTTGATATCCGGACGGTTCGCCAGTAATTGTGAAGGAATCCCGGTATAAATAGTCTGAGGAATGGTTGACATAAAGTTTTCCTTCGCTCTGACAATCGGTTGCGGATACCTTCCCAAGAGTGCATTAATCTCATTCTCTTTTTCAGTAATCTGCTGACGAATGGTATATTCTGTAGCTTTTGACTTGGCCAGTTCTGCTTCAAATTTCTTTACTGCCAGTTCTGTTGCCGCCGCAGCTTCTTTCTGGATTTTAGAAATCTCTAATGCCTTTTGCTGAAGCTTGATATATTGTTGTATAATATCCAGCTGATTGTCGAGCGCCAGCAATTCATAATAATCGTCAGCGACCTCTTCAATAAGGTTGGATAATACAAAGTTCTTCCCTTCAACGGTAGAGAGGTAATGAGCCACAGCAGACTCTTTTTCTGTTCTCAGCTTCTTCCAGATATCGATTTCCCAGTTGGCCATTAAACCTCCTTCAAAGTTCCCCAAAGGATCAGGCATTGATCTTCCGGGTTCTATTTCAGTGGTAGCATCTCCGGCTCCTTCACTGGTATAACGTCCTGCTTTTTTCAATCCGGCACCTACCGCAGCAGAAACTGTTGGGCTTAGTCTCCCCTTTTTTGCCAACACTCCGCTCTTGGCAATTTCAATTTCCTGAAGGGTAATCATAAGCTCCTGATTATTCTTCAAGGCTGTTTCAATCAGGCTTACAAGATTGGGATCGGTAAAAAACTGTCTCCAGGGGGTTGTCCCACTGTTATTATTAGCATCCTGCTGCTCTTCCTGGTTAAAATTTTGAGGCAGATTTTCTTTTACCTCGTCTTTTATGACTGTCGCCATGGGCGCTTTACAACTTGCCAGGACAAGAGATAAAGCGATGGCTGTGATTATATTTTTAGTCTTCAAATTTTCCATCATGTTCATAAGGTTCAGTTTGTTCTGTTAAAGGATTTTCTTCCTCATATTTTGCCAGTTTCGATTTTTCGGCAATCGTTCCGAAGATGTAATATAATCCCGGAATAATCATAAGCCCGAAGATCGTACCTATCAACATTCCTCCTGCAGCTGCCGTTCCAATCGTTCTGTTACCTACCGCTCCCGGCCCTGTGGCCATCACCAAAGGAATCAATCCGGCGATGAACGCAAAAGAAGTCATTAGAATCGGACGGAAACGAATGGCAGCTCCTTCAATCGCCGCCTGTCTCACAGGAATTCCTTCTTCAGCTTTCTTCTGTACGGCAAACTCCACAATCAACACGGCATTTTTACCCAAAAGCCCGATAAGCATGACCATCGCCACCTGTGCGTAGATATTATTTTCTAATCCTAAAAGTTTTAAACAAAGGAATGCTCCAAAGATCCCTACAGGCAATGATAAAATTACCGGCAATGGCAGAATAAAGCTTTCATATTGTGCGGAAAGAATCAGATATACGAAGCCTAAACATACCAGAAAGACAAAAACAGCTTCATTTCCACGGCTTACTTCATCTTTTGAGATCCCTGCCCAGTCAATACCAAACCCTCTAGGAAGTGTTTTATCGGCAACTTCCTGAATGGCTTTGATCGCCTGTCCACTACTATATCCCGGTGCCGGAGTTCCACTCACCTGAGCTGAGTTATACATATTATGTCTCGTCATTTCGGATAGACCATACACCTTCTCCAGTCTCATGAAATCTGAGTACGGTACCATCTGATCTTTATCATTTTTAACATATAATTTCAGAAGGTCTGTCGGCAAGGCACGATATTGAGGTCCTGCCTGTACAATCACCTTATAAGGTCTGTCGAAACGGATGAAACTCGTCTCATAGTTGGAACCGATTAACGTGGATAAGTTATCCATTGCTTTTTCGATAGTCACCCCTTTCTGCTCTGCGAGATCATTATCGATTCTCAGCATATATTGAGGGAAACTCGCTGAATAGAAGGTAAATGCGGACCCCAGCTCAGGACGTTTTTTCAACTCCTTAACGAAATCATTACTTACCTGTTCCATTTTATGATAATCTCCACTTCCTGCTTTATCCAGCAAACGGAGTTCAAATCCTCCGGCGGCACCATATCCCGGTACAGAAGGCGGCTGGAAGAATTCAATATTGGCACCCGGAATATTCTTGGCTTTTTCTTCAAGCTTTTCAATAATCTCGGCGGCTGATTCTTTACGTTCGTCCCAGCTTTTAAGGTTAATCAGACAGGTTCCGGAGTTGGATCCCGTTCCTTCCGTTAAAATCTCATATCCCGCCAATGAAGAAACAGACTGTACGCCTTCAACGCCTTCCGATTCTTTTAAAAGTTCTCTTGCAATCTGGTTGGTTCTTTCCAGCGTAGATCCCGGAGGAGTCTGAATAATGGCATAAATCATCCCCTGATCTTCTGCAGGAATAAACCCTGAAGGAAGGGCGTTGCTAAGGAAATAAGTACAGGCACAAAATGCCAGTAATAAAGGAAGTGTGATGGTTTTCTTGGTCACGGTTTTATTCAACATCTTCTCATACTTCCCGGCTCCTTTTGTAAAGATATTGTTGAATTTATCAAGGAAAATATTAACAGGAGTTTTCTTTCTTGCTTTACCGTGGTTATTTTTCAATATCAGGGCACATAACGCCGGTGTTAAGGTAAGAGCCACTACCCCTGATAAAATAATAGAGGATGCCATCGTAATAGAGAACTGACGGTAAAATACCCCTACCGGCCCGGACATGAATGCAATAGGAATAAATACGGATGCCATTACCAGTGTAATCGCAATAATTGCCCCACTGATCTCATGCATCGCCTCTTCTGTAGCTTTTAAAGGAGAAAGATTTTTTTCCTCCATTTTGGCATGGACGGCTTCGATTACTACAATCGCATCATCTACCACCACCCCGATGGCCATTACCAATGCGAAGAGTGAAATCATATTCAAGGTAATTCCAAAGGCTGACATTACAGCAAAAGTCCCTACCAATGAAACCGGAACTGCGAGCGCCGGAATTAAGGTGGAACGCCAGTCTCCCAGGAAAAGGAACACCACAATAGCCACCAAAATAAACGCTTCAAACAGGGTATGAATTACCTTTTCCATGGAAGCATCCAGGAATCTGGAAACGTCGTAACTGATCTCATAATGCATCCCTTTTGGAAAGCTGTTTTTTTCAAGATCTGACATTAATGCTTTTACGTTCTTGATAACGTCACTTGCATTAGAACCATACGACTGTTTTACCGTAATGGCCGCAGAAGGTTTTCCGTTCAGTGTTGAATAGATATCATACATTGAACTTCCGAATTCAATATCAGCAACATCTTTCAGACGCACAGATTCTCCGTTCGGCTTTGCTTTTAATATAATATTTCCATAGTCTTTCTCATTGTTGTAACGACCCGGATATTTTAATACATATTCAAAGGACTGAGCTCTTTTTCCTGAACTTTCTCCGGTTTTCCCCGGTGACGCTTCTAAACTTTGTTCATTTAAAGCTTCCATTACTTCGTCTGCCGAAATATTGTAAGCCGTAAGTCTGTCCGGTTTCAACCATACACGCATCGCATATTCACGGGTTCCCAGGATATCTGCAAATCCTACTCCACTTACCCTTCTCAATTCAGACATTACGTTGATATCGGCATAGTTGAAAAGGAATTTCTGATCTGCTTTAGGGTCGTCACTATACAGGTTAATATACATCAACATGTTGGGTTCTTCACGGGTAATCTTCACCCCTTCACGGACTACCAGAGGAGGAAGTTTATTTACTACCGAAGATACACGGTTCTGAACATTGACAGCCGCCACGTTGGGATCTGTTCCCAGATCAAATACTACCTGAATCGCTGCTTCCCCATCATTTCCTGCATTGGAAGACATATATTTCATCCCCGGAACACCATTCAGACCTCTTTCAAGGGGAATAATTACGGATTTAATCAACAATTCGTTGTTGGCTCCGGGATATTCTGCCGTAATATTTACTTTCGGCGGTGAAATAGATGGGAATTGTGTTACCGGTAATTTAACCAGCGACAAAATCCCCAAAAACACAATAATCAATGAGATTACAATAGACAGAACAGGTCTGCGAATGAATTTCTTAAACATACTTCTTCATTTTTAGAGTCTACTACTCTGCTTTTAATTTCAATGATTGAAGAACCTTTTTAGGATCCTGGAATTTCGTTTTTAATTTCTGATCATCCTTCACTTTCTGAACTCCCTCCAACAGAATCTGATCTCCTTTGGCAAGTCCTGATCCCACTACGTAAAGATCGGGAAGTTCATACGTTACTTTAATGTTTCTGGATTTTGCAGTTCCGTTTTTATCGATGACAAATACATACTTCTGATCCTGAATTTCATAGGTTGCTTTCTGAGGAATAATCAACGCATTATGAACCGGCATGGTCATTTGCACTTTTCCTGTTTCCCCGTTTCTCAAAAGACTGTTTGGGTTAGGGAATTTGGCACGGAATGCAATATTCCCGGTTTCATTATCAAACTCTCCTTCTATGGTCTGGATTAATCCTTTTTCAGGATACATTTCGCCGTTTGCCGTAATTAAAGAAACCTGATCGCTTCCTCTGTCAGCCGCATGGGTCTGATAGCTTAAATACTCAGGCTCCGACACATTAAAATACGTGTAGATATTGGTATTATCTGATAATGATGTCAGCAAATCTCCTTCATCCACTAAACTCCCTAATTTCAAAGGAAGTCTGTTGATAATTCCGGAAAACGGAGCTTTGATATCTGTAAACGACAGGTGAATCTGAGCCAGTTTCATTTCTGCATTGGCAGCATCTAATTTAGCTTTTGCCATGGCTCTTTCATTTTTAGAAACGATATTGTTTCCTGCCAGTGTGCTTGCATTTTTCAATTCGATGGAGGCTTGCTCCACTTCGGCTTTTGCCTTCAATAATTCTGCCTGATAAAGCTTAGGCATAATTCTGAATAATGTTTGCCCGGCATGTACATATTGCCCTTCATCAACAAAAATCTTTTCAAGGAATCCTTTTTCCTGCGCCCGCACTTCAATGTTCTTTACAGACTGAATCTGAGCAACATATTCTTTGTTGATTACAGTATCCATCACTACAGGTGACGTTACCGGATAGACTGAGGCTTCTTCTTTTTCTTCTTTTTTCTTGTTGCAGCTAACCGCCAGTAGCAGGATACTTAGTGCAATGCCTGAGGCAACTCTTTTCATCATAATTCTAGAGTTTATATAAATCGTTAATGTTTGAATAGAAATAAAAAATGGTAATAAAGAGAGTGATACGAAGTGATGATTACCGACATTCACGACGCAAAACATTCCCACCTGAAGCCAGGCAGAAAATCAATAGAAAAAATGAACTTTTAAATTCTGATGGAACGGATCAGGATAAATCTTTTGGTCGAAAAACCAAATACAGACCCGTGAATATCGGACTTAAACCGTTTATCGTTTTTTAACCCGAAAATATAAATCAGACTGAAAACACCGGCAAAGACAGCAATGGCCTGAAATATATCAGACAATTGAAAATCATTTTCAACAAGTTCCAAAGAGGAATTGTCCACATTATCTGCCTTTTGCTGAATGGAAAGTTTTTCGAAAGTCTGATTCAGACGGTTTGCCCTTTTCGGCATGTGATGAGAACTGTGACCGGAATAGTCGTTTCGAAGCGTTTTAACATTAAGTTTACTTTCTACTACAAACAGCAGAAAAAGACTTGTTAAAAAATATACGATGTAGTTTCTCATTTCGAAGTTGCAAATGTACACTTACATTATCATACCATCATAGTAGATTAACAAAATTTAACGAATATTTAAATAAACTGAAGATAAAATTTTATAGAAAATCAAATGGAATGACCTTCTTTTTTTTAAAAGAGAATAATAGTAATGGAGTTAAAAATAAATAAAAATCATCCGCACTTTTTTCCAGAGAATGTGGTGTAGATTTAATAAAAAACACCCCCACTTTATTTCCTTTTTTATAGAAAATTATTCCAAACTAATCCATTATCATATAAACACATACGCTATAAAAACTAAATTTCATCATGATTTCGAATTATTAATATACGCCTATTGTTATTCTCTTATTTTTGAATTATTTTTGTCTGAACTTAAAAACAACAAATGAATAATGAAAAAACACTACTCTATGCAATGGGGAATCATTCCTTATAAACAAGTATTCTCAATTTTACAATCTTAAATTCTCCGTTATAATTATGCTTTTTGTTTGTATGAAAAGGGTGTAAATGGAAGCCTACGATAAGATTAATAATTAAAAAACAATGTTAGTTTATGTAAAATTAACACATAATTATTAAAAATATTCGTATTTTTATATAGCATTAACATCATAATTCATGAAACACTTTAAAATCACTTATCACTATGAAAAAATTATTAACACCGATCCTTATGGGGTTGGCCATTGTTTCCTCAACAGCGTGTAAACATCCGAGTAAAGAAGCTGAGACTATCACAACATCGGCTCCTGAAAATACCGATAACATCTCTAAAAATGTGTACGTCGACAGTTATGGAGAAAAGATAGAAGTAACCATTAACCAAACTAAAAATACAGCGACTGTACATTTAAACGGTAAAACTTATGACCTTAAAAAAAGTGATGCTTTACCGGAATATACCGCTTCCAATGAAGAGTATCAATATTCTGAAATTAAGGGGAATATCACCTTTTTAAAGAAGAATGTAGATATGGTTCTGTTCCACCTTAAACAGGCAAAAAAAGAATCAGGTCCTGCTAAAATGGCATCATATTAGCATATAATTAAACAAATGTTTAAAATAAAAATTATGAAAAGCTTGTATTCCTATCTATCAGCCCTTTTCCTTGCTGTATTTCTTGTTTCATGTAACACACAAACAGCACAGAAAACAACGACAGATATCACTGGGAAAACATGGAAATTGACTGAACTTAACGGGCAGCCTATCCAATTGAAAAACCCTAAAAATAATCCATACTTCAAACTGGAGATGGATGGAAAGAGATATCAAGGCCATGCCGGTTGTAACGGGCTAGGCGGTACTTTTGAAATTAAGCCTGAGATGATGAGAATTAAATTCAATCAAGGCATGTCTACCATGATGGCTTGTGAAGATCTGGATATTGAAAGCCAGTTTACAAAAGCTTTACTTTCAGCAGACAATTATTCAGTCAATGGAAATACATTAACTTTAAATAAGGCAAGAATGGCTCCTTTAGCTAAATTTGTACTTCAATAAAGAAAACTGTAAATACAATAAAAATGCCTTACGATTGTAAGGCATTTTTTATTATTATCTGTTTTTTTACTTCTTTTTACGGTACTTTATATAGCAGACTAAAAGGCTAATATTTACTATAACGGCAAATGAATTAGAGAAAATGATAGGCAATTCTCCTTTCATAAAACCATATCCTACCCAGAAAGATAGTCCTGAAATAAGAACCAAAAGCATCAGCAAAGAGATATCTTCTACATTTTTTTCTCTAATGACTTTCATCAACTGTGGAATCATGGATATGGAAGTCAGCCCTCCGGCTATGAGTCCTATTATATTTTCATTCATACACTGGATTCTATTCTTAAAAATATGAACTTTAAGCGTAAATTATCCTATTGAGAATCTTTTTAACGAAACTTCTTCGTGCAAAGGAACATTTTCCTCAATACAACGGAATAAGTCTCTTGAAAAATAGCATCCATTTAGAATTCCACGAGCTCCCAGCCCATTAAAAACGTGTAGATTGTCAAATCTTTCATGTCTACCTATGATGGGTCTTCTGTCTTTTACAGTAGGACGGAAACCAAAATGAACTTCTTCCACGTCAAAATCATAAGGATAAAATTCAGAAAGTCCCTTAACCAATTGGGCAACCGCAGATTCATCAATGTGATGGTGAAGTTGTTCCCTATCATAAGTTCCGCCATAAAAATAAAGTCCGTTTCCGGTAGGAAATAAGAAATGCTTCTTTTTAATGGTGATGTTCTCAGGTATCGGTTGAGAAAGTTTGACTTTTATATGATGTCCTTTATTGGGAATTACACTAATTTCTGAGAAATAGGGATTATCTTTCACTCCCATCCCCTCACAGAAAATAATATTTTTAAAATTAAAATCTTTATATGATGATTCAGCAGGCTTCAATTGGCCGTAATCAAACTTTTCCTGTACCCAGTGATCATGTTTTTCGAAAAAACCGAATAAACCTGTGAAAAATCCACTTACATCAAGTCTAGCAGACTGATTCACCTTTCCGGTCTGAAAGTCGTTTTTTACTACGTTTAAATGCTCGAATTTTTCATCAAGAAAACTTGATAATTCTTCCATCCCGGATTTTTTCATCCAAAGTTTTTGCTCATTTTCATCGTGGAAAATTCTATGGATAGGCGCATCAATAAGATAATTTTTACCTGTATATGCTTCTATTTCTTTGAGGCTATATTTAAGAAAGTCAATCTGCTCCTGCGCTTTCCAGAATGTCGTAAACTTTTTAAGTACTACAGGATTAATAATTCCTGCTGAAACCTGGGAAGCACTTTTCCTGCCTTCAGAAAAAATCACGAATGATTTATTATTCTTAATTAACTGATGGGCAAAAAACAATCCTGCGTAGCCATCTCCTACAATAATATAATCTACATTTCTCATAATAAAAAAAAACCTGAGTAAAAGTACTCAGGTTTTGTATAAATATCAAGTGAAATTTAGTAATTCCACATATCATTTTCCATTTCAAGAATCTGCTTTTTGATTCTATCACTTTCATCGATCTGATCGTCAGCATCTTTAGGAATATAATCCTTAATAGTACCATCTCCTAAACCGCTTGAAGATTTATAGATCACCGAAGAGAATCTTCTTGCATTGATGATATCATCGAAAGATAAGTCAGCAGATGAATTTTTTCTGTTGAAAACATAATTGTTTGCTAAAATATCTCTTGCATTCGGATAGAAAATCCAGAATAAGTCGATAAGTTCGTCATTCCCGGCAATAGGCTTACCATCAGGTCCGATAACTCCCTGCACTGCAGGATCAGGTCCCATAGCTGCGATACCAAGAGGTCTGTATTTCATCTGACCATCTCTTTTATCAATAAACCACATTCCCATGATTTTAAGAACTTTTACTTTATCAGTAGTCGTCTTAAATACGTCCGTATATTCTTTTTTCTCCTTATCAGTTAATTGTCTTCCAGAGTTTAAGATATCGATAGCCGCATCATTGATTCTAACATTCTCTAATCTTTTCTGAATTCCTTCAGGAGAAAGCTTAACCGTAAAGTTTTCATCATCATATACCTGCTCTATTTTACCTGTTAACGCAGCATCTAATAGTAACTGATATAAAGATCTTGTAGGTGTAGAAAGAAGACCGTCCGGATTGTCATAATAGAATGGCTGATTGATCTTGTCATTCATATCAATGATTTCCCAAACAAACATACTTTTAAGGATATCTTTATCTTCAACAAATCCATATTCAAGAGGCTTTACTGTTTTATCTATAATAGTATCACCAACTTTTTGTTTGTTCTCCTCTCTCATCTTTCTAAACTCTTCTGGAGAAGAAGCGTTCAGAATAGTCTGGGAAAAAGCAAATCCCGAGACTAATACTAAAAGGGTGCTAATATATTTTTTCATAATAAATTACAATTTTAGTCCTATTGAACATTAATTAATATAGGAGTAATGTTTTTAATAGTTTGTCCTTCAAGTCCTTGAGCAGTTGCTTTAATATCAAAGATAGAAACTACATCTCCACTTCTTAGATTTTTAATTAGTCCTGCTGCATCGTTTAATGAATTACCATGAATCAATAATGCTGCTCTACCAGGTACTCTTACCATAAACTGATTTACAGTAAATGAAACCGGGAAGTCAAAATCAGGAATCGCTGCCTGTACAGACTGATTCGGGATAGAAGTTGCCGGCATAGACAATACATTCATTCCTCTCATTTGTCCCTGAGGAGGTGGAACATTCTTGATTCTATATTCAAATACCTGAGATACTGATTTACCATATGGATCTACACCAGATAATGTCAGTTTCACTGTAGTTCCTGTTGAAGGCTTCACAATCCATTTACCAGGTGCTGTATTTCTTACCGTAGCTCCCGGAGCTGATAATGAAAGTTTAGAATTGTCTGCACCCAAGATTGATCCTGAAACAGGGTTCTCAAGTCCTCTATACATTACATTCATTTTATCAGCAGAAAGTAATAATCCTTTTTCAAGCTTCACTTCTCTAGGTCCTGCAATTACATTATAGGTATGCGTCCAAGGGAAAGGCTGTGATTTTCCTGTAGCATCTGTTAAGGTAATGGTTCCTCCTAGTTTATGTTCTCCTATTCCAGATCCGGAGATTGAAACAATCCCTTTACCGTTCTCTACTTTGCTTACACCAGAAATACTGATTTTATTGCTGTTAGAGTAAGTACCTAACATTACTTTTATCTCAGCTTGCTTACCAGCCTGGATATCAACCGGGCCTGAAACAATTGGCTCATAGCTAGAAAACTTGATACTTGCATCTACTTTCTCCTGAAGTAATAATGCTAATGCATCAGACTGAACGTTTCTGGCATCATTTTGGATAATCTCCAAATTGGATATTGCCGCAATTAATGGCTGATGATAAAATTTATTTTGAAACCAAGTCTTATCATTTGGAGATTTTCCTTTAGGATATTCCGCAATAAGAGATTTGTTTGCTCTTTCAACTAAATCTTTCAATTGCCCATTGGTACCAAAAGTTGCATTGATATAATTTCTTACATCATCAATCTTAGCTTTTAGATCTAATGCATTTTTTGAAGGCGAGTTTTCATCTCCTTCTTTAAAGAAATATTCAGTAGTTGCTTCATTGTTGTTCAATGCCGCAAAGTTTTCACTTACATCAATCTCTTTTCCTTGTGCATCTTTTTCGTGAAATTCGGATTGTTTTTTCAATAAATCTTTGATATCCTGAGAAGATTTTACCAAAACATCAATTTTAGATTTCAATACTTTGTATTGTTCCCAAGGTTGAGCGTAGGTATCCGGAACTTGTTGCGCTTTGGCTTCAAGTGTTCTTTCAAAGATCTTTTCGTTTTTATTTTCTGTTAAACGTCTTGTTTCGTTTAAAGCTTTTGTAGAGTCATAGTATGACCTGATGATTTCTGCATCAATATTGAGGGCCATCATCGCGATGAACACCAGATACATCAGGTTGATCATCTTCTGACGAGGGGTCTGTTTTCCTTGTGCCATTCTCTTTTCTTTGTTTTTTGATTAAGTAGTTAAATTTAGAAATGGTTAGGAATTAAGACTTCATAGCAGTTAGCATACCACCATAAACTCTATTTAAGTTATTCAGATTAGATGTTAAACCTTGTAGCTCTTGATTGAATTTTTCAGATTGCTCAGCAGATTTTTGCATATCTGCTACATATTTGTTAGCAAATTCAGATTGTTTTTTACCGCTTTCCAACTGTATAGCGTATAAAGCATTCATACTTTCCATATGTTGAGCAGCCTTGTTAAGCTGATCATTATATTTATGAGTAGAAGCAGAAACGTCTACAGTTTGATTGATCTGATCAACAGAATTTGAAAATTTGTCGATACCTGTTCTTAGTCTTTCAAATAATTGAACGTCTAGTCTGGCATCTTGAAGCATTTTGTCTAATTTGTTTGAAAGAGAATTTTCTAATTCAGCAAATTGAGCACTTGTATTTCTAGTTGTTACGTTAGAATGTAATGGGTTTGGGTTAGCATGTTTATCTAATAATTCAGGATAAACATTTTCCCATGCATATGACTCTTCAGTTTTTGGAGGGTCAAATGCAAAAATGATAAAGATAATTGCTTCCGTAATAAGCCCTACAGTAAGAGCCATATTACCGTTAATTGGTCCCAGGGTAATGTGAGTAATTTTAAGCCAAGCTCCAAGAATTACAATTGCAGCACCGAATGAATAGAAGAAATTCATCCAAGCATCTTTAGTCTTAAACATATTGCGTTAGTTTTTATAATGTTAAATAAAATTGTTTTGAAAAATAATGATCAGGTTTATTGTCTGTTAACTCTTCTTGGCTTAACAGCTGCTTCAGGAATATCCTGTACAGTTCTAAATCCGATATAGCTTCTTGCTGAATCTTTTCTCTCCCAATCTCTCGCACCTGTCATCAACGCATATCCTATATCTTTCCAAGATCCACCTCTTACAGATTTCTTCGTATCCTTTTTATCTTTTGTAGAAGGATTTAATGTAGAAGAGAACCCGTATGAAGAGTTGTTATAAGCAGATTCTGTCCATTCAGAAACGTTTCCAGCCATGTCAAATAACCCAAATCCATTTTTCTTAAACTTCTTAACTGGAGCTGTATATGTATAAGTACCTTTTTTCTCGTCTTCCATGTAGTTACCTCTCTTAGGTTTGAAGTTTGCCAGGTAGCAACCTCTGTCATCCATTAAATATGGACCACCCCAAGGGTAAGTAGCATTTTGCATTCCACCTCTTGCAGCGTATTCCCATTCAATCTCTGTAGGAAGACGGAACTGCAATGGTCTTTGTTTTTTTCTTTTTAAACTTTCGTTATAATCCGTTTTTAATTTAGATCTAAAGTTACAATAAGCTCTCGCCTGGTCCCAGGTTACCCCAACTACAGGATAGTTCTTGTAAGCTTTATGCCAGAAATATTGTTCAAATAAAGGCTCATTGTAAGCAAAGTGAAAATCTTTCACCCAAACCGTAGTATCGGGATATACCGCGATACTTTGGCTTTTAAGGTAATTGGCTCCTCTTTCGTTATCTGCAAGTGCAGCATCCATATCTCCCCAACGGTAAGTATATTTAAGCTTACTTACATCTAAAATTCTTTCGTTTCCTATTCTAGAAGATGCAGGCAAATACAAAGATTCTAAAACTTCCGCATATTCTACATCCGGGTATTTTGAAGTACTCCAGTGCAAAGGAATTTTCCAGTCTAATCTTTTGCTTGCGTCATACGTTCCATCTTCTCGGCCACCTTGGCCTTCCATATATTCTTGATAAGGTGTTAAATTTTCTTCTTTTTTAGCAAGGTATGCGTAATCGCCTATAGCTGCTCCTTTACGACCGCCTTCATCACCACCTTCTCCGGCAGCTTCAGCAAGTAAAGTTCTCGCGATAGAATCTCTTACATAATTGATAAATACCCTGTATTCTGAATTGGTAGTTTCTGCTTCGTCCATGAAGAAAGAAGAAACAGTAACTGTCTTCAATGATGCTTTTTCAGGTGTATTTGTTGGATCCTGATCTGCTAAACCAGCAACAAATGAACCTGCAGGAATTGCAACCATTCCGTATGGTCTTTCCGCAACAAATGATTTCGTTTTTTCTCTTGGTATCAATTCTCCTTTTGTTCCTGGCTTCCCTACAGAAGAGCTGCCACCACCTGAACAAGATACCGATGCTACCGACGCAGACAATAATAAAAGAAATATCCTTTTCATGTTAATTTTTATAATTAAGCCGTAAATATATAATTTTTTTAAGAAACTTTTAAGATTTTTTTTGAAATAACGGAAGAAATCTAAATTTATTTTATTTACAACATTTTTTTATTCCACGGTAACAGATTTCGCTAGGTTTCTCGGTTGATCTACGTTGGCTCCTCTATATACTGCAATATAATAAGCAAGTAGCTGTAAAGGTACTGACGCAACGATTGGCGAGAAACATTCCGATGTCTCAGGAATTTCGATAACATAATCTGCCATCTCACTTACCTGACGGTCTCCTTTATTAACAACAGCAATGACTTTTCCTTTTCTTGCCTTAATTTCCTGAACATTACTTACAATCTTATCATAATGTCCTTTTTTAGGAGCAATAATGACAATCGGCATGTTTTCGTCTATCAAAGCAATAGGACCATGTTTCATTTCTGCAGCCGGATATCCTTCTGCGTGGATGTATGAAATTTCTTTTAATTTTAAAGCTCCTTCCAGGGCAGCAGGATAGTTGTACCCTCTTCCCAAATAAAGGAAATTCGTTGTAGTTACAAAGTCTTTTGCAATCTGTTGAATTTGCTCATGGGTAGAACTTAGAACTTCTTCAATCTTCTTAGGGATAGCATCCAACTCAGCAATAAGACTCATAAAGTCTGCATTCCCTAAGTTTCCGTTATGTTTTCCTAATTTAAATGCTATTAATGTAAGGATTGTAAGCTGCGCTGTAAAAGCTTTTGTAGAGGCCACTCCAATTTCAGGGCCTGCATGGGTATACGATCCTGCATCAGTAATTCTCGCAATAGAAGAATCTACCACATTACATATACCATATATAAATGCTCCTTTTTCTTTTGCTAGCTTTAAAGCCGCCATTGTATCTGCAGTTTCTCCTGATTGGGAAATCGCAATAACAACATCTTTATCCGTGATAATAGGATTTCTATATCTGAATTCCGAAGCATATTCTACTTCAACCGGGATTCTTGCATATTCTTCAATAAGGTATTCTCCGATAAGACCCGCATGCCATGAAGTTCCACAAGCAATGATAATGATTCTGTTTGCATTTTTAAATCTCTCAACATGATCCCAGATTCCTGCCATTTTGATAACCCCTTCATCTACGATAAGTCTACCTCTCATTGTATCATGAATAGACTTAGGCTGTTCAAAGATTTCTTTAAGCATAAAATGCTCATATCCTCCTTTTTCAATCTGCTCCAGACTCAATTTAAGTTCCTGAATTTCAGGTTCAATTTTAGAGTTTTCTTTGATCGTTCTGATATCTACTCCATTTTCAAGAGAGATGGTAGCCATATGCCCTTCTTCCAGGTAAATCGCTTCTTTCGTAAATTCTACAAAAGGAGAAGCATCAGAAGCAATAAAATATTCTTTATCCCCAATTCCTATTGCCAGTGGAGACCCTAGTCTACCTACTACCAAAACTCCTGGATAATCTTCATGAAGCGCTGTGATTGCATAAGCACCATATACTTCATTCAAGGCATATCTTACAGCTGTCGGGAAATCAATTTCAGGGTTAAGATCCATAAAATACTGGATTAAGTTAACCAATACTTCAGTATCCGTTTCTGATTTGAAAGTAAATCCTTTTTCGGTAAGCATTGTTTTAATCGTATCATAATTTTCAATGATTCCATTATGTACAATTGCAATTTTACCATTATTTGACAAATGTGGATGGGAGTTTCTATCGCTTGGCACTCCGTGAGTAGCCCAACGGGTATGTCCCATTCCTATTTTGAATTTTCCTTTTAAATTTTCCGAAATATTCACCAAATCATCAACTTTACCTTTTGTTTTTTCTACTTCCAATTTATTATTTGGACCTTCTAAAACAATTCCGGCGCTGTCATATCCTCTGTATTCTAGTCTTCTAAGGCCATTGATTACAATATCATAAGCATCTTGAAAACCTGTATATCCTACTATTCCGCACATATTTATTTTGTCTAGTGTTGTTTTTTATTGTGTTTTATTTCTTTGTCGCGTACGTCACTATTAACTGAACTCTGTTAGGGTTTGTATCGTGAGTTGTACCTGTTAATATAGCTCTGTTCATATCAGTTGCTCTGGTTGTATATTTAGCTCCAACAACAGCCCCCTGACTATTTCTTACAAATGCTCCCAGATTGATGAGGAACGGATTGTTAACAAATGGTTGGCTATTATTATTTGTGTCTAATTTACCTTCAACAATATCTTTAAGCGTTTTTGTAATCACAAAATCATAATATTTCTTATCAGTATTATAAGTATAGACATTAAATCCGTTTAATGCATCTGAAGTAAACTGTGTAAGATCTATTTTTCCATCTTTTGTAATCATTGGTACAAGAGTAAACTTACGGTCACCCGCAACCGAATTAACGTTAGCCCATGTTCCAGGATCTACGAAGAATCTGATTTTTGCGCCTATAATACCTATTTTATCTTTTTGATATGAAGCTTTAAGCTCATCAATTCTTGTATCAGGAATTTTCACTCCTATAGATGGTCCTCCCATACCCTGTACATACAATTTTGCATCACCATTCACCGGGCTGCTACCATCTAAAGCAGAAGAAACAGCAGATCCTGATCTGTTATATTGATATTGTCCAATATGAGCATTAGGGCTACCTAAGTTAAATTTAAGAGTCGTTTGCGGTCGGGTTACTGTACCATTGTCTGTTTTGTCATACTTATAATACATAATCAATTCCATATCATCCGGAGAGAATTGGAAAAGATATCCGTCTGTAGGTTCCACAGAGATTCTGATTCCTTTAATATGTCTGGTAAAGTTGGAAGCATCCTGAAGTTCAGGTTTTCCTTTTTTATCTATAACCTGCTTTTGGAAGAAATCTGTATTAGATAAATTAATTCTAAATCCTAAGTTAGAAGTAAACACATTGCTGTTATCAGATTTTTTTGTAATAGAAACAGTACTTACATTTCCGTCAAAAACTCCTGAACCCAATAATTCACCTGTACTTACATCAACGTTAGAACGGGTAAATTTTTCTGCATTAGCATCTAAGAATGTAGTAACTTCCTGTACATTTATTTTCATTGACTTAAAAGCTCCTCCAATTTTACCATACTTACGAATCGGATATGTTTTTTTATCAATTGAAACCGCTATTTTATCACCATCAACTGGGAAATCACTTTTATCATATGCTCCCGGTGCTTTTATGGAGTCAGCAATATAGTATGTATCATCAGCTGTATTAGCCGGAGGTCTTACTACCAGTACAACAGAGTCTACTTTTGCATTAGGACCGTTAAAATCAAAATTGTCTGTAGGCATTCTCAACTGAGTAAGATAAGAAGCTTTCTGCATCCCAAAATTGGGTTCATTAAAAGCGCCTAATACACCGACACTTAATGCTCCTCCTGATGCATTCAGTCCACTAAGAAGTCTGGAGGCATCACTTCTGATAGAATCATTATTATTGATATTGTATGCAATAACGTCGGATGAAATTTCATTACCTTGTGCTGCACCATTATTGAATAGCTGTTCACCAAGAGAATCTGCATCAGGTTCACAGTTATAAAGGATTGTACTTCCGAAAATCGCCAATAAAAGCATGGCGAAGGTCCTTTTAAGAGTATGAGTCATTAAAAATGTGTTTTTTAATAAAGTTGGTTTATAGAATCTACATCAAGATACTCTGATTTTTGGGTAGCAGTTTCATTGAATGCCTGATCCAGGTCTTCATCCAGAAACTCATCTCCTTTCACGACAGCATCTACGTAGTTCATACTTTCGATAACAAAACTTTTAATTGTTGGGTTATCTAACGCTTTTAATCCTGAAATATTATCAAACTTCAACTTTTCCTCAATCTTTTTATCCAGATCTGCATCTTTCTCATTATACAGAGAAAGAACAATTTTAGCGTCCTTGAAATAAGTATCTGATTCGTAGTAAGTTTTAAGATAAATAGGGACAAAAGAAGACATCCACCCGTTCAGATGAATAACATCAGGAACCCAGTTCAGTTTCTTGATGGTTTCGATAACTCCTCTTGCAAAGAAAATAGCTCTTTCATCATTGTCATCGAAAGGATTCCCTTCGTCGTCAACATAATATTGCTTTCTTTTGAAGTATTCTTCATTATCTATAAAGTACACCTGAAGTCTTTCCCCCGGAAGAGATGCTACTTTAATAATTAACGGCTGATCCAGGTCATTGATAATAATGTTCATTCCCGAAAGACGGATCACCTCATGAAGTTGGAATTTCCTCTCACTTATTTGTCCAAATCTTGGCATAAAAACTCTTACATCATTGCCTTCATTGTGCATCTTAAGTGCCATTTTGTTTACCACTGCAGCCATATTTGTATCTTCCTGATATGGATACATCTCTGTAGTAATGTACAGTATTTTTTGATTCGGCATAAATTTCTATCTAATTTTTGTAAAAATGCTTTAATGTGCAAAATTACAAAAAAACATCCAACATTATTTTAATTAACATTTTTTTACGAAAATTCCCTTTTCCAAATTATTAAAAACACACTTTATTATATTATATTTTTAGTAATTTTGAATTAGTATTAAAATAAACTATGGAAGTTATAAAAAACAAGAAGATCCTTCAGGATTTCATTGAAAGACAGAAAGAAATGGGAAAAAAAATAGGCTTCGCTCCTACCATGGGAGCTCTTCATAAAGGCCATCTTTCTCTCTATGAAGAGGCAAGAAAAGAAAATGATCTTGTTATTTCTTCAATTTTTGTAAATCCTACTCAATTTAACAATCCTGAAGATCTCCAAAAATATCCTAGAGACATCAACAGAGACCTCCTGATACTTGAAAAATCTGGCCTTGTAGACGCTGTTTACATACCGGAAGTAATTGATATATATCCTGAAAAGGCAGAAAGTAAGCATTATGATTTTGATGGGCTAGAAAATGAAATGGAAGGAAAATCAAGGCCGGGGCATTTTGACGGAGTAGGAACGGTTGTAGAAGAACTTTTCAGACAAGTACAACCTGACCATGCTTATTTTGGTGAAAAAGACTTTCAACAACTTGCTATCATTAAAAAAATGGTTGAGAAAAAAGAACTCCCGGTAAAAATAATAGGAGTTCCAATCTACAGAGCAGAAACAGGCCTTGCTTTAAGCTCAAGAAATCAAAGATTGCATGAAGACAGAAGAGAAGCTTCCAAAATCATTTATGAAACCCTTAAAAAGGTTAATGATTGGTTCAGAACCGTTACTGTACCTGAAATAAAAGATAGGGTAAGTGATATTTTTGACAATCAGCATGGAATGCAGCTTGAATATTTTCTCATTGCTGATGAAGAGACTTTACAAGAAACAGATTTTTTCTATAAAGACAAACAATACAGAGCTTTCATTGTAGTCGTCGTAGATGGTGTAAGATTAATTGACAATATGCATCTGGACTAATATAATTGGCATCCATAATAAAAAACAAACCCTAACCAGATATGGTTGGGGATTTTTTTTTATAAGAAATCGGGTATAAAAATCAGTGACACTGGAATATTAAAACGTAAGTATTTTAAACTTTACGTAAAGCTTTCAGTATATGATGTGATATTTTTTTTATGGGTATAAAAGCGAATTACCATACTTAATTCTTTCCAAGCAGATAGATTTATATTTTACTTGGCTCTCTCATTTTAGGTTAAAAACAGATCCCAATAAAAAATCAAAGGCCTCCTGAGGGAGGCCTTTGAAACACCAAATCACAAAATATTAATATGAAAAAAATTTACTTTTCAGTAAACTTGTGACCCGGCTGGGATTCGAACCCAGGACCCATACATTAAAAGTGTATTGCTCTACCAGCTGAGCTACCGAGTCGGCCACAATTAAAAATGAATTGTATTCATTTTTAATTATTATTTTTTTTGCAGTGCCTGCGACTGGACTCGAACCAGCACATCCTTAGGAAACCACCCCCTCAAGATGGCGTGTCTACCAATTTCACCACGCAGGCAATAAAATTACAAAGTTTCAGTAATTTTTCTTGCTTGTGACCCGGCTGGGATTCGAACCCAGGACCCATACATTAAAAGTGTATTGCTCTACCAGCTGAGCTACCGAGTCGGTCACTTACTCATCAAGTTTCATTTAAGTAATGTCCCTTGTTTTAAGTGGTGCAAAGATATGACTTTTTTCGTTATCTCAAAACTTTTTCGCAAATTTGTTAAAAAAAATTCATGATAATTTCATTGATCGGATACATGGGAAGTGGCAAATCTCACATTTCCAAAATATTAAGCGAAAAAATAAATTTTAAATTAATTGACCTAGATAAAGAGATTTCAAGAAGGAATAAATTAACCATTCCTGAGATTTTCGAGAAAAAGGGGGAAATTCACTTTAGAAAGCTAGAAAGAGAGGCGCTTGAAGAGATATTGGCTTCTGAAGAAAATGTAGTTTTAAGCGTTGGTGGAGGAACTCCGGTTTATTATAACAATATGGAGATTATCAATCATAGCTCTAGAAGTTTTTTTTTAA
Source organism: uncultured Chryseobacterium sp. (assembly GCA_963518055.1). Taxonomy (GTDB): domain Bacteria; phylum Bacteroidota; class Bacteroidia; order Flavobacteriales; family Weeksellaceae; genus Chryseobacterium. The sequence goes on along the minus strand of CAUQIC010000010.1, from coordinate 67,065 downwards.
GAGCTTCAGTCACGACATTAGCTGAAAGACTTTCTAAACAGAAAGAAAAAAGACCATTAATTGCTAATATATCAGATGAAGACCTCCCGGAATTCATCGCTAAACATCTTTTTGAGAGAAATCAGTTCTACAGTAAAGCCCAATTCATGGTAGGAACAGATTCACGTGAACCGGAAGATATTGTCAACGAAATAATAGAAAAGCTCTATCTCTAGAGCTTTTCATTTTTATTTTAATCTTCATTGTCTGCTTCACCTCCTGTTTCTCCAAAGAACTCATCCCAATCTGTAAAATCTGCAGCGATATCATTACCCACATAGTCATCCATATCTCTTCTGTCTTTTTTGGTTGGTCTCCCTTCGCCTTTATTTCTATAATAATCCTGTGACATTTTACGAAGTTTCAACAATTCATATTGCTCTTTATCGGTCACATCCTGTATATGAAGAGGAACTAATTTAGCTCCAATCCTGCTTTTAGGAATTTGAATAACCTTTATTTTATAATCAATTTGATTTTTACGAACTTTGATAACATCTCCTTCTTTAACCTCTTTAGATGACTTTACGGCAGACGTCCCGATAGAAACTCTATTCTTTTTAATCTCCTCTGCTGCAATACTTCTCGTCTTATAAAAACGAATGCTCCATAAAAATTTATCTATTCTCATATTTTTTTATACTTTTGCCGTTATATTATTTGTAAAGTAATTAAAGTTTTTTGAAATGAAAAAAATATTTTTATATATCCTTGTGGGATCTTTATCTTTTACCGCATGTAAAAAAGATGATGAAGTTGCAACTTATCAGGAGCCAGCAGACATTGCAACTCAGGATAGCTATGATGACCAGTCTATTAAGAAATTTATGGACGAAAACTATCTGGACGTACAAGGAAATATAAAACCTTTCAGTGCAACTGATACAACTGATGACAAAGAAAAAAAATTGTCTCAGTTATCTTACAAAACATTACCCTCAGGAACCATTTACATCATGAGAGATGGAGCGCAACCTACAACGGATGCCCAAACCATTAAGGAAAATGATATCATTAAATTAATGGGTAGAGTTTACACTTATGTAGGAGCACAAACAGACGGAAATGTAGCTTTTATATCTCAGACTACCTTTTTGAATACCATCAACGGTAGTGGAATTCCCACTATCGATCCTATGTATTACTATGTAAAGCAGCAAGTATTAACAGCGGCTACCACTACAGATTCGCAAAAGCCAAGTTATTACCAAATACCAGGATTCAGAGAAGCGTTGTTAAACTTCAAAGCTTTTAATGATATTCCCGGAGGAACACCTTACAATCTTCAGGGAGTAATTATTGTCCCTTCCAGAGCTGCTTTTGCAAGAAACCCTCATTATGGTTATTTAGGGATCTCTTATAGAAACAGATCTTTCGTTTTCAATTTCCAGATTTATGGAAGAGCAGACAGGCCTACTGATCAGATACAGAAATAAAAGCATAAAAAAACCGTCTTAGGACGGTTTTTTTATTTTAAGATCTCGCTTTTTGTTTTACATTTCCCAAGATATCCGGAAAGTACAAATCTGCAAGGTGATCAAATTCATCTCCTCTCATAAACATGGTAGCATCCACTTCTTCATAAGAGCTTCTTCCGGCAGCGGCAATAAGTTCATTACAGGTATGAAGGGTATTTTTATGGAAGTGATATACTCTTTCACTTTTATCTGTTACATCGAGTCCTTTAATCAACATTTTATCCTGTGTTGCCACTCCTGTAGGGCAATTATTGGAATTACACCTCAAAGCCTGAATACAGCCTAAAGAGAACATAAATCCTCTTGCATTGTTACACATATCAGCCCCCATTGCAACAGCTCTTAAAATATCAAGACTCGTAAGGACTTTACCGCTGGCAATTACTCTTAATTTATGTCTTACATTATAATTATTAAGGGTTCTGTTGACAAATATCAGAGCCGGCTCCAAAGGCATCCCTACTCCATCTGAGAACTCCGGTGGAGCTGCTCCTGTGCCTCCTTCTGCTCCATCTATGGTAATAAAGTCGGGGTAGATCTTTAAAACATTCATTTGCACACAAACATCCTCAAATTCTTTGGTATCACCTATACAAAGTTTAAAACCTACGGGTTTTCCTCCTGAAAGCTCTCTCAATTCCTGCACAAACCTCAACAGTCCGGCAGCATCTGAGAATGAAGAATGTGAGGGTGGAGAAATAACGGTCATGCCCGGTGTGACGTGACGGATTGCTGCAATCTCCGGAGTATTTTTAACACCGGGAAGTACTCCTCCATGTCCGGGTTTTGCTCCTTGAGACAATTTAATCTCAATCATTTTTACATTAGGAAGTGTTGAATATTTTTTGAATAATTCAGGATTAAATTTTCCCTCTTCATCACGGCATCCAAAGTATCCGGTTCCGATTTGCCAGCATAAATCCCCTCCTTCCAGATGATAGGGAGAAATACCTCCCTCTCCTGTATTATGATAAAAATTTCCTTTTTTAGCACCTCTGTTTAATGAAATTTGTGCTCTGTCACTTAATGCTCCAAAACTCATTGCAGAGATATTAAGTAAAGAAGCATGGTAGGGTTGTGTACATTGCTCACCTCCTACCCAAACTCTTGGAAGTTCTTCTGAGGGTGACTTTGCATAAATAGAATGCTTGATCCCTTCATATTTTCTTTGATTAACCTCAAGCTGTGTACCAAAAGCTACTGTATCACTTAAATTCTTAGCACGTCTGTATACTGCAGAACGCTGATTTCTTGGAAAAGGCTTCCCGTCGGTTTCTCTTTCAATAAAGTATTGCTGCATTTCCGGTGAAATACTTTCAAAAAAGTACCTGAAGTACCCCAAAACCGGGAAGTTCCTTAAAATAGCATGTTTTGATTGGTAAGCATTGTATACCCCCAATGCATAAATAACAGATAGCAGCGTCGGTATCCAATAATGCGCTCTGATTAGTAATGCTACAGTCCACGTAGCAATTACTAATACAATTCCCCAAGATAAAAACTTATCTCTCATGAATGTAGTATTTAAAAGTTTAAAAATAAATTTAGTGGAAATTTTGCAAAGAGCCTATGCTTTTGCTAAAAAATTTTGGTAAGAAGAGTGCACAGAAACTGTGCCATCTGACAGGATTTTTTCTAAATTTAGAAATTCAATTTGATTGACTGATGCCGGATCAAAATCTTTTTGGACTCTCACATAATTTTCTGTGAAGCCAAACATTTTTCCGTCTTTATTTTCATGCTCCCACAGTACAGGAAGCGTTTTTCCCAGTTGGGTCTGATAAAATGCCATTTTTTTCTTCTCAGAAAGAATTCTAAGCATTTTATTGCGTTTTTTCCTTTCCGGAATGGGAACCACCCCTTCCATTGCTGTTGCTTCTGTATTTTCTCTTTCAGAATAAGTAAATACATGCAGATAAGTAATGGGAAGCTCATTAAGAAAATTATAGGTCTCCATAAACCTTTCTTCTGTCTCTCCAGGGAACCCCACTATAACATCTACCCCAATAGCAGCATCAGGCATTACCTCACGGATTTTGCTTACTCTGTTATTGTATAAATTGGTAAGGTAGCGACGTTTCATTTTTTTTAATATATCATCGCTTCCGGATTGTAAAGGAATATGGAAGTGAGGAACAAAGCTTCTGCTTTTAGAAACCAGGTCAATACTTTCATCCTTCAAAAGGTTAGGTTCAATGGAGGAAATACGAATTCTTTCAATACCGTCAACTTTATCAAGCTCTGAAATCAGATCCAGGAAAGTATGTTCATGTCTCTTGTTTCCGAATTCTCCTTTCCCGTAATCGCCTATATTGACTCCGGTAAGAACAATTTCTTTGATGTCTTTTGCTGCAATTTCTGTTGCATTTTTAAGAACATTTTCGATAGTATCAGAACGTGAAATTCCTCTGGCTAGCGGAATAGTACAGTAAGTACATTTATAATCACAACCATCCTGAACTTTCAAGAAGGCTCTGGTTCTATCTCCGATTGAATAACTTCCGATAAAGAAATCAGTTTCCTCAATCTCACATGAATGAACTATTCCTTCGTGATCTGTTTTCTCCAAATCATCAAGGTAACTAAGAATATTGAATTTTTCTTTAGCTCCCAAAACAAGGTCTACCCCCTCAATCTGTGAAATTTCTTCAGGTTTCAACTGAGCATAGCACCCTACAATAACGACCAACCCATCAGGATTAGCTTTCATCGCTCTTTTCACATGAAGTTTACATTCACGATCAGCATTTTCAGTTACCGAACAGGTGTTGATTACGTATACGTTTGCCTTATCATCAAAATTTACCTTATCATAACCTGCATCTGTTAATTGACGGGCAATAGTAGATGTTTCTGCAAAGTTTAATTTGCAGCCAAGTGTGTGATACGCGGCAGTTCTTTGAAAAGTAGACATATGTTACTCCTGAATTTTATGGGTGCAAAGATAGTAATTTTAATAAGAACTCAAGATTGATTGAATCTATTGCTTGTATTCATTCCTTATTTCAGGGCTATTTTGAAAGCATACCGGGGAAGAATTGGCTGCTGATTCTTCATTTGAAAATTTATTTTTCATTTCGGTATTGAATTCCTGAGATTTATTTCTTGCAATGGAAAGCGTTTTCCAATTTTCATTTTTCACCATTTTCGCAATGTATACCATCTGTCCTATATGGTAGGGATAATGTGCCAATTGTCTTAAAACAGCATCAATGACGGAGTGAGCTTCATCCCTTATGTATATTGTGGAATATAAATTCTCCTCATTTATTTGATTAAGAGATTCAAATAAACACTTCCAACCTTTTTCCCAATACTCAATAACTTCTTCTTTGGTTTTAAAAGTGTTAACAAATTCTTCATCGCGCTTACGCCAGGATTTTTCTCCATCTTCTGTCAGAAAATTCGTCCATCTCGATAACATATTTCCTGCGACATGCTTTACAATAATGGCTATAGAATTGCTCTCTTCATTATATTGCCAGAAAATCTGTTCATCCGATAACTGATCAAATGTTTTATCACCAAGAGATTTATAATATTCAAAGCGCTTTATAAACAGATCTTTCATTTTTCCGATTTTGCTTACTAATTTAAAATATTTTAAACATAAAAACTACCTCTTATGAAATGGTTTTATCTATGTATTAAATTCACAGCTATTCTCTGTTTTTAACCAATATCCAACCTGTAAATTTGATCGCTGTATTATTTTTATCATTCTCATTCCACGTTGCAGAATACCAATACGTTCCCGTAGGAATTTTCCGTCCTCCCTGTGTACCATCCCATTTGTAACCACTAAGCTTATCCAGCTGATGAACTTTGGTTCCGTATCTGTCAAAAATATTCATAACCAGATTCTGTTTACCTGCTAATGCTGAATAATCAATGCTATCATTTATACCATCTGCATTGGGAGTAATCACATTCACAAAATTCGGAACAACGATTCCTATTTCTACAGGATCACAGTTGTAAGCATCCTTTACAAATATTTTATGATCTCCTCTTGCCACATTATTGAAAATATTGGAGTCCTGCCATGTTACATTATCCATGGAGTATTTGTAAGGCGGAGTCCCTCCAATAACAGACACTGTAACTGTATTATTCGCAATATCAATAGCAGAAACTACAGGTTGTTCAGAAGCATATACTTTTACAGGCTGTGTGATAATACACTCACCTGTTTTAAGCTTTACCCAATAAGCACCAACTCCTACATTAATTGTTTGTGTAGTAGCCCCCGTACTCCATTCATAACTTTTGAACCCGGCCCCGGCATCTAGTGTAGTTTTAGCTTCCATACAAATAACCTTATCTTTAAGAATTTCCGAATACACCGGAGGTATAACAACCAGCGTAATTTTTGCCACATTATAACATCCCTGAGTATTTGAAACCCTTACATAGACCACCCCATTAGGAGCAATATAATTTGTTATTGTTACAATCTCATTGGTCTGGTTAATGGCATCTGTCAATGATGGGTAATACTTTTTGACAGGATTGACCGGATTGGTAACAGAAGCGTTTCCAAGATTAAAAGATGCTGTAGAGAGGTTTGTTTCAAGAGCACACGATCTCAGGATCGCTTCGTTAACAACCACTACCGGATGAAATTTTAAAGTAATTTGAGCAATCGCTTTGCATCCAAATTCTGAGGTTACTTTTGCATAGATAATTCCCTCTGCAGATACAAATGCCATAGGTGTTGTGATCTCGTTAATTCCGGCATTAAGATCTGTCATACTCAAATAATATTTTACAGTAGCGTTGGGACTTGCCCCAATATCTGCAGTCGTCAGATCAAACAATGCAGTACCGGCATTATTGTTATTACACTGGATCAATGTTGCATTTTTCACGCTAATAGAGCCATTCTTAAACTTAAATGCTCCAATCTGTTTACACTTATTGAGTGGGTTATTGGGATTGGCTGCATCTGTATAATTGATACTATAATAATAAATAGTAGTTGTATTTACAGTTTGAGGAACAGTAATAGGGTTGCTTCCTGTTAAAGCATCATTCTGACTTATATGATAAGTTACTCCAAAGCTTTGATTTCCGTTGAGAATACCTCCGGACAGAATAGAAAAATCGAATAATTCAGTAGCTCCACAAATCACCACTTCTCTGGGATCAGCCGGATTAGCGGCAGGAATTCCAGGCGGATTAAATGGATAAAGCTGAATATTCGGATCTGTAAATGGAGAAGCCAGCGTTGCTGTCCCTCCCCAGGTCAAAGAAAAAGGAGCCGTTACACTACTGGTACTGCTCACCCAATTATCAATAAATAAATAATAAGTCTGACCCGGTAAAACATCCATATACTTACAATACGGAGTATATGAACCCCCAGGAGCGCTGATTACCGTGCTGGTCATATTCATTCCTGTAGCTGCTCCCACAGTAATTACAGTTGCAGCATTACAACGAATAGGAGCTCCCAAGTTTCCACATCCTACATTAGGTCCGAATATTGCCCAGTCATAATCGGCATCAGGATTATTGGGAATCAGATCAAACGTAAGCGTACCTCCGTTAGCAATTGTTATTTTGTACCAAATCGAATTATGCTCTCCCGTATAGTCGATACAACTTCCAGAATTTACCAATTCTTTCACATCCCCATATCCTGTTGGACTATACGTAATATTTGAATTTCCACAAACAGCCAGTGCTGTGGCACAATCTTGCTGAGAATAAATAAAATGTGATATACACAAAAGTAAAAAAAGTAAAATTTTTCTCATAGATATATGTTTTTATGGTTGAATTAGTTGTGATATGGTGTAGCAACCAACATATATCAAATATACCTATAATTTAATTATAAATAACATAATTTAAATAGTTGTAAAATATTCCAAATAAAAATACAATTTCATTAAACAATACAATAAATACCCTATCTTATTTTATACTTGTTATATTCCCACAAAGATTTTCAAGATGAAAAATTTTATGAAAAGGACTTTTGACTTCTTTTAAATGTTCTTTGTCCTGAATAAAGGTATATCTTGAAGCAATAGAGTTCATATCAGAAACAATTACGAGCCAACATTCATCTACAGAAGTATCGTAATAAGGGAATTTCTCATTCTTCTTTTCTATAAGTTCAAGGATTTTCTCTGAGCATAATTCATCAAAAAGATTCATACTGTACTCATGGGTAATAAATACATTTCTGCGGTGGAAAGATTTCCTTACACTTTTAACACAGCCTACGGGTTTATTCTTTTTGATACTTTTATAGATATTAATGATATTCTCCTGCTGTTCTTCGAGGTTATCAAATTTTACATTAGGGTGGAATTCTAAAAAATAAACACCACGATATTTCGTAGTGTCCTCTTGTTCTAATAATATTTCTGCCTGACGGAATATTTTATTTAAAGTGCTTTCCACCTTTTTCATTTCCAGATGATTAATCACTTCGGTTAATTCTATTCCGATTTTTTTGTCGTTTAATTTGGCGATAAAGTCAGGGCTTTCGCAAGTTAGATTTTCAAATTTCACTTCGGGGAAATGGTGCATGAAAGAGTTAAGAAGTAAAATCTCTGACTTCTTTCTGTATTTTTCACGATCATGAAGCGGAGATTCATCTATGGTACGGTGATACTTTTCTATAGGCTTTTTTTTCAAATGCCTGTTCAGGTAATATAAACTTAGATTCTTAATCAGATCTTCATCAGAGAATGTCTTTTTCATGTGTGATTTTTTTATTTAATTAAGAACACATGCAGCCATTGGCTTTCATCATTAAAAGTTTTTGATAATCAAAAATTTACATATTTAAAGATAGGCAAAAAAACAATTCAATATTGAGTTTTCTCATTTATTTATCAATTAATTAATGTAAAGTTTATTTTCATTATTAATACCTTTGCTCCTTCTAACACAAATCAGCTATATGGATTTTAGGAATTTTAAAATACCTTACAACATCAATCCCCAATATTCAAAAAAAGCGGTGTATTTCTCGATGGAATTTGCTCTTGAACAAGTTCTTAAAATATACTCAGGAGGGCTTGGCTTCCTGGCAGGGTCTCATATGAGAAGCGCTTATAATCTTAAACAGGATCTTATAGGAATAGGTATTCTCTGGAAATTCGGATATTATGACCAGGCCAGAAACCATGACCAGACTTTACAGCCGGTTTGGACAAGAAAAATGTACAGTTTCCTTGAAGATACCGGAATAAAATTTCAAATCGAGATTCACAGTGCTCCGGTTTGGGTAAAAGTTTGGTATCTGAATCCTGAAATTTTCAATACGGCACCGATGTTTTTTCTTTCTACAGATGTTCCTGAAAACGATCACGTTTCAAAAACCATCTGTCACAAATTATATGACGCCAATGAGTCTACAAAACTTGCGCAATATATTTTATTAGGAAAAGGGGGTGCTAAATTATTGGATGAAATGAATATTGAAAGAGATGTTTATCATCTTAATGAAGCTCATGGACTTCCTGCTGCATTTTATCTGTTACAAAAATACAATGGAGACCTTGGCAAAGTAAGAGAAAAACTGGTTTTTACCACTCATACTCCTGAAGAAGCCGGTAATGAAAAACATAATCTGAAATTATGTTATGACATGTCCTACTTCTCAGGATACAGCATGGATGAAATAAAAAGTATTGAAGGAACTGATGACGATCGTTTCAATCATTCACTTTGCGCTTTGAAAATGGCAAGAATAGCGAACGGAGTATCCCAACTTCATGGGACTGTTTCCCGGGCTATGTGGAGTAAATATCCGGGAATCTGTGAAATCACATCCATTACCAATGCGCAGGAATTTAAATACTGGGCAGATAAACCCCTTTACAACGCAAAGGACGAAAATGATGAAACGGTTTTCGATTACCGTAAAAAGCATTTAAAGAAAAAATTATTCAGTATTGTAGCGGATCAGACCGGAAATTTATTTAACCCTAATATTTTCACCATTGTCTGGGCCAGAAGATTTGCCGGGTATAAACGTGCAGAACTTCTTTTACATGATAAAGAAAGGTTTTACAGGCTATTGAACCATCCAAAATATCCCATACAAATTATTTGGGCAGGCAAGCCCTACCCTATGGACTATTCTGCAATCTCTACATTCAATACATTGGTTGAAGAAAGCAAATACCATAAAAACATAGCCGTTTTAACAGGTTATGAATTGTCTTTAAGTAAATCTTTAAAGCAAGGCTCAGACCTTTGGCTCAATAACCCAAGGGTACCACGGGAAGCATCGGGGACCTCAGGAATGACCGCAGCCATGAATGGTTCTGTAAACTTATCGACAGACGACGGCTGGATTCCGGAATTTGCAAAACACGGGGAAAACTCTTTTGTAGTGCCCAAAGCAGATTACATGAATATGAGTATTTATGAACAGGATACCTATGATTTGAATAAATTATATGAAATCCTTGAAAATGAGATTCTTCCAACTTACTATGACCGTCCTGATCAATGGAGAAAAATTCAGTATAATGCAATGAATGACGTTAAAGATCAGTTTAACAGCGACAGGATGGCAGATGAGTATTATAGAATACTTTATAATGAGACGAAATAGCAAAAGGGTAATTACGCTTTGCAATGTTATAATTTTTAAAAGCCTTGTGGAAATATTTCCACAAGGCTTTTCTATTGAGAATTAATTATTTACTTTTCTTAGAAGGCACTTTCAAGCCTTCTTCTTTAGCTTCAGAAATACCGATAGCTACTGCTTGTTTTCTGCTTGTCACTTTTTTACCGGAAGAAGTTTTCAGCTTTCCCTCTTTGAATTCGTGCATAACTTTTCCTATTTTGTCCTGAGCTTTTTCTGAATATTTTGTTTTGCTCATCATCGTTTTTTTTAAGATTTTGGTAGGGCTACCCCTAATTCGTATACACAGGCATGCTTCAAATATTTTGAACGCTCTCTTGAAGTTACCGATTGGAAGTGATCATTTTTGAGGACAATAATCGGGTCTTCAATATTTTCAATTTCAAAATTGGCAAAATATCGTTCGTCAGGACTAGTCTTGTCATTTTTGGCTTTTATTTTCTGTAATTCTTCCGCATATTTTCTAAAACCCGGATCAGATGAATGGATAAATTTATATTCATCGCCTGCATACACATAGTAATGAAGTTTTTTTTCTATCAAACCTGCTTCATCTGTGACTTCTGGGTTATCATTTCCGTCTTTAAATCCCACTTCCACTAAAGTTCCACCTTTTTTACGGGCACATTCTTCAGCATCATTAAAGCTGGAAAAGCCTGTATAAACAATCTGATCGTTTAATACATAACGGTTCAGTTTCTGGTTGTATGCATTCGTTTCCATAATTATTATTTGATTTGATTATACTTAATGATATTCAATTCTTTTGCCAAAAAGCATATTTGAAAAGCTTTTTTTACACATTTTAATAAAATTATTATCTTTGAAATTGATTAATGCTAGAAATGAAAAAACTACTCTTAACTTTTACTATTGCAGCTGCATTTCATAATGTATCAGCTCAAGAAATTACTTTAGATAAAATATATTCAGGATATTACCGTGGAAAGAACATTGCCGGGATAACATCTATGAAAAACGGTGAAAACTACCTGGTCATTGAACCGACAGGAATTGCCAAATATTCTTATAAAACATCACAAAAAGAAGGAAACCTTGTTGATGGAAAATTTGAAAGCTATATATTTTCCGATGATGAGTCTAAAATTCTTTTACAAGTTGGAAGCCAACCTATTTATAGACACTCTTTCCTCGGAAAGTTTGATGTAAAGGATTTAAAATCCGGAAAAGTCATCAGCCTGAATGAAGGAAAACCTGTTCAGGAGCCTAGTTTTTCACCTGATGCTACAAAAGTAGCTTTCATTGTTGATAATAACTTATTCTACCAGGATCTAACTTCCGGAAAAATCACACAGATTAGTGTTGACGGTAAGAAAAATTCAATTCTTAATGGATTGGCAGATTGGGTGTATGAAGAAGAATTCGGGCATGCAAAGCAATATGAATGGACAAAAAATTCTGATGCGATTGTATTTGTAAAATCTGACGAAGGACAAGTTCCTGAAATTTATATTCCTATTTACGGAAAAAACCTGTACCCGGTTGAGATGCGTTATAAATACCCTAAGGCAGGAGAAAAAAACTCTGTAGTTTCGGCTCAGCTATACCGTCTTGATAATGGAAAAACAATACAGCTGAACTTAGGATCTTTCAAAAATTATTATATCCCTAATGTATTTCAAACAGCAAAACCTGATGAGATTGTTTTGATTACTTCTGAAAGAATTCAGAACGCCTCAGACATTTTAAAGGTTAATACCAAAACCGGAGCTGTTCAAAAATTATTCACTGAAACAGATGATAAGTGGATTGAAACCGACAGTCCTACTTTAGAATTTTTGGAAGACAATTCTTTCCTTTGGTCGTCAGAAAGAGACGGAAACCGCCACTTATACTGGTATGATAAAGAGGGTAAACTTAAAAAACAAGTTACCAAAGGGAATTGGGAGGTTACAGATTATTATGGCTTCAATCCAAAATCCAAAGAAATTTATATCCAGACTACTGAAAAAGGAAGCATCAATAAGGTTGTTTCTAAAGTAAATATCGAGAGTGGAAAATCTCAATTGATTTCCAATGCCGAAGGAAATAATTCTGCAAATTTCAGTAAAAACTATAATTATTTCATCGAAACATCTTCTACAGCGGCAAGACCTTACACTTACGTTTTGAAAGACGGAAATGGGAAAGCTGTAAAAGAGCTTCAAAACAATAATGATCAGTTACAAAAACTAAAAACTGATAATTTTGCTGAAAAAGAATTCATTACCATTCCCAACGCTGTGGGTGATCAGATGAATGCTTGGGTTATGAAGCCTAAAAACTTCGATCCTAATAAAAAATATCCCTTATTTATGTTCCAATATTCGGGCCCGGGATCACAACAGGTTTCTAATTCATGGGATAACGGGAATGCCATGTGGTTCAATCACCTGGTACAAAAAGGATATATTGTGGCTTGTGTAGACGGTCGGGGAACCGGTTATAAAGGAGCAAAATATAAGAAAGTGACTTATATGAATTTAGGTAAATACGAAATTGAAGACCAGATCACTGCTGCAAAATGGTTTGGAAACCAATCTTATATTGACAAAAGCAGAATAGGAATGTTCGGATGGAGCTTTGGAGGTTATATGACCAGCTTAGCAATGACTAAAGGCGCAGATGTTTTCAAAGTAGGAATCGCTGTAGCACCGGTAACCAACTGGAGATATTACGATTCGGTATATACTGAAAGATTCTTGAGAACACCTCAGGAAAACCCGGATGGTTATGATAAAAACTCACCTACGGAATACGCAAATTTATTAAAAGGTAAATTTTTATTAATCCATGGTACAGCTGATGACAATGTTCATTTCCAAAATTCTATGGAGTTTTCCGAAGCCTTGATTCAAAATAAAAAGCAATTTGATTTCATGGCTTATCCGGACAAAAATCATGGGATCTATGGCGGACAGACAAGGCCACAATTGTATCAGAAAATGACGGATTTCATTTTACAAAATTTATAAACAATAAATCAAACTCCCTTTCAAAATTTTGAAAGGGAGTTTTTACACACATTCACTAAGGGTATTTCACCGCTTTGTCTAATTCTATAGGGTTGTTAAAAGATTTTATTTTTTTTCGTTCATTCGCTTCAGCCGGTTTCAATTGTTCTTTGGATAGAACCGTTCCGTCATCCAACAGTAATTTTTTACCTTCAGACATCGTTAATGTTCCATTCAAAACGTAGTTAAAAGGATTATCATAGAGTTCAAGTTTTAACTTATCCAATTTATTTTGGTTAACGGGAACCGCTCTGGATATAGAATTTTCTAATGATATTCGCTTATAAGCCTCCGGTATCTTTTCATTTTTAATTACTTTAAAGCAGTAGTCTTTCCTGGTGTCATATAACTCCATAATTAATCCGGGTAAGCCATTGAATTTATAAGGTCCATAAGGAATCGGAATATCTTTAGAAAACCAGGCAATCCAATTTCTCCCTCCAAACCTTGTAGTAGCTTTTTGAAGACTAAGATTATTAGACGTTTTTATACTGTCTGTAATATTCCATTGCTGTTCGGGTTCTTCAGATATTTTATAAAAGTTTGCATCACCAATATATTCATAGTTTTGATATATAGGACTATTAGCTTTTTTTACTTGAAAAGAAGTCAGTCTACCAATTATAAATTTCCCTGTAGCACTAAACACCGAATCACTAATATAATTCTGTCTGTTATAATAGGCTATGTCCTCTTTTGTAACATCCAGATAATAATTTTCTCTGGAGATATCTTTTGAAGCTGAATCCTTCTTGTATTTCACCTCATATACGAACCTGTTGTTCTGAGAAAAGAACATCACCGTTCCCAATAATATAAATAATAAGTTTTTCATAATTGTATTTAATTTTCTGATAAAAATTCCGGGATAAAGTACTCCAGATCGTCTCTTTCATACTGGATAGGATATTCTGTATCATTAAGGAAAATATTGGGTGTAAAATGAACCCTGTTATGGGTACACCATTCTTCATGGCCTTTTAAAACACTAAGGGCTATTTCTGAGATTCCAAAATATTTAGAATATTTTTTATACCAATTGTTTTTGTTTTCACTATACCCCTGTACATTATACCAATTACTTAAGGCTTCTAAGAATTCTATCTTATTTTCAGAATTGATATAAATATTGGCAAGATTAACATGAACTGCTTGATTATCCTTGTCACTTCTATTAAGGTCTATATCAAAGAAAATATTAATTCTAAGTTCATCAGAATATCTCTTAACCAGTTTTAGAAAAACAGGATAAAATTCTTTACAATGTTTACAAAAAGGATTGGTGACAAAAGTTAAACTTTGACGGGCATTTTCATTTCCAAATACAAAAGCCCTCGAAAAATCAGTGCTGACTAACTTCTTTTGAAAAGACAGATTGTTTTTAAAGAACAGATAATTCCGTCTGAACTTTAGATTCTTTTTGATCGTGTATTCATTTTTTCTGGTATTTTCATTTTTTATCTTTAGATTCAACAACACGAGCAAGGAGCCTAAAGTTCCTATTAAAAACAAGAATACAGAAGCTACATTTATTTCTTTTCTGTCAAAGTCAACACTATTAGTCATCAGTAATTGAATAAGCACACAAGCTATAATCACCATACATACAGGACAGTATTTTTTAACAACAAATACCTGATAATACAAAGACAAAAAGGCCATCGGGATAAATGTAAATAAAGCATACTGATAGATCGTAAAGAGAAATTCAATATTTTTTTCGAGAGCAAATGAAATGAAGCTGACTATTTGACTGGAAAAAAACAACAGCGAGATCTCAGATAAATCTATGGTGTTAAAAATTTTCCATTTTTTTGAATTAAAAACCAAGTCACAATCCGTGTTTAAATAATTACTTTTACATACTCCAACAGGGATAAATGTTCCCTTCCCATGTGTTTTCTTATAAGCTTCATAGGCAAATACAAATCCTATTAAAGAAGTACATACGAAAGTTGATTTTAAAATTACATAAGACGAATTGTATCCCAACAGAAATACAAAAAGTACGATAAGTATCCCCCAATTAATGTAGGAATAATTAAGTATCGATTTTTTACTGGCAAGTTCTCCTTCTTTTTCAATAACAAGTATTATATTTTCCCATTTTGAAAAAAAATCATTTGACAAAGATCCATTGATGGTAAGTTGATTATTTTTATTATTTACAATAGCCAACTCTCCTTCTAATAGAGCCAGAAAATCTTCAGGTAAAATATCTTTTTCATCATTATCAATTCTGTAACTATAATTTTCAATATTAAAAAACCTCAAAGCATCAGAAAATGCCAAAAGACTTGGGAAATCAGGATGCCCTTCCAGCTGAAGCTCAAATTCATCCTTATCAATATGTATTTTATTATAGTCCAGATAATTGACAACAGCAATATAACTTTTGCGTGTCATTTTTGATATATCTTTTGTGTTTTTAAAAAATAGCAACAGTTTCCTGTTGCCATTTTAAATATTCCAAGGGTTTATCCACAGCAAAAAGTACCGTTGCAATACGAATCTCCATTACCACCATGTGTAGCTGCACAAGCTGCATTCGTACAACCGCATCCCATACCACTGCCATTAGCAGGTGCATTTCCACCTTTAATGTTTCTCTGCTCATCTCTGGATAAGCTTCCTTTCAATTTTTTTAAATCATTTTTTCTCATACATGTTTTTAAAATAATTATATGCCATTATTGACACCATCGAAACTATAAAACAAATATCACATCAAAGAGAAATACATGTGCATATTATTTGCAATTTTATTTTTTCCAATGTGTACAACCTTTATACAAATTGTACACATTTGTTGAAACATCCTTTATGAAAGGAAAACACTTCCTTAGACATTTCATTTTATATTTATTTCATTAATCGTTTGCCCAATGATTATTTATTTTATCAATTGAAATTAAAAACTTATTTTTGGGGGAATTGAAATTTGAATATATGAAGACTAAACATCCTAAAGGGCTGCCTTACCTTTTCTTTACGGAAATGTGGGAGCGTTTCGGGTATTACCTGATTCTTGGAATCTTTGTTCTGTATGTTATTGAGCCAACCGGTATGAAGGGAGGGCTCGGACTTCCAGACAAAACTGCTGATGATATTTTTGGAACCTATATTGCCCTGACCTATCTGACTCCTTTTATTGGAGGATTTTTGGCAGACAGAGTTTTAGGATACATCAAATCTATTTATCTTGGAGGTTTTCTAATGGCCGCAGGATATATAGGAATGGGTGTTTTCAAGGATTTACCATTATTTTATTCTTCTTTAGCATTAATTATTATTGGAAACGGTTTCTTTAAGCCAACTATTTCCACTCTTCTGGGGAATCTTTACTCTGAAGAACCTTATAAAGCCAATAAAGACTCCGGGTATAATATTTTCTATATGGGAATCAATATAGGAGCATTTATCTGTAATATTATTGCTGCTTTCATGCGTAATAAATTCGGTTGGGGTGAGGCTTTCATTACTGCCGGAGTCGGAATGTTAATTGGTATGGTGATCTTTACCATCGGAAGAAAACATTACATCCATGCAGCACAAATGAAGCCTGTGCAGGAAGGTGATACAAAGCTTTCCGAAATCATGCTAAAAGTATTTGTCCCTGCTATTGCAGCAGGAGCAATCGGTTGGTTTATTCCTAATAATATCTTCGGAAGCGACAGTACAGATGCCTTCATTTTTGCATGTATTCCTGTGATTTACTTCTATGCCTCACTTTATTTCAAAGCAAAGCCGGAAGAAAAAGCCTCAATCGGAGCATTGTTATCAGTCTTTTTGATCAGTATGTTCTTTTGGGCAGTTTTCAAACAAAACGGTACAGCATTGACAAGATGGGCTAATTATTATACGGACAGAAGTGTTCCTGCTTCCCTGGAAAAACCGTTAGAAGGTATTTATATGGTGGATGGTAAGAGCTACGAGAACAAAGAAACACCCGTGTATGATAATCAGTTCAGATCTCAAAAAGACGATAATGGAGAGACCAAAAAAGAGATGGGTAAAGATGTTTATTTTAAAAACATCTCTCCTGAACAACGAGCAGTATTAGAGAAAAACCCTGAAAATAAGGTCTATCTGTATAATACGGAACTTTTCCAATCCATTAACCCCTTTTGGGTAATCGCGTTAACGCCAGTGGTAGTAGGATTTTGGGCACTTTTAAGAAGAAAAGGCAAAGAACCTTTAACCCCTACAAAAATTGTTTTAGGGTTATTCATTTCAGGGTTATCGTGTCTGGTCATGGTTCTGGCTGTAATGGCCGGAGATAACGGAGCTGTAAAAGTTTCTCCTCTGTGGCTGGTAGCCAGTTATGGAGTAATTACCGTGGGAGAGCTGTGTCTTTCTCCAATGGGGCTTTCATTTGTGTCGAAGCTTTCCCCTGCAAGAATTACCGCTTTGATGATGGGAGGTTTTTTCCTTGCCAACTCTGTAGGAAACAAGCTTTCCGGAATCCTTGCAAGTACATGGTATAGCTATGAAAACAAAACGAATTATTTCCTTGTTAATTTCGGTTTGTTAATATTTGCTACACTATTAGGCCTTTCAATGTTAAAAAGACTAAATAAAATTATGCGAGAAAAAGGTCACTAATTCTCAATATTATAAAGAATATCAAGCTGCAGAATCGTTCTGCAGCTTTTTTATTTAAAAATAAAATTAAAAACTTGCCAAAAACCTAAAATAAACTATATTTGTCAGTCTTAACAAAAATTAACAATAGAAATGGATAATATTGAAGCATTGAGTCCTAAACCGGATGAATTTGTAGAGAATAAGAGTTCCAGGCACCCTAAAGGATTATGGGTTCTTTTCGGAACAGAAATGTGGGAGCGTTTCAACTTTTATGGGATGAGAGCTCTTCTGACGCTCTTCATGGTAAATTCCTTATTAATAAAAGAAGCTGATGCAGCAATCATCTATGGTGGATTTCTAGCTTTATGTTATTTAACACCTCTTTTGGGAGGGTTTATTGCTGATAAATACATTGGAAACAGATTTGCAATTATTGTAGGAGGATCCTTAATGGCAATCGGGCAGTTTTTATTATTTATCAGTGCCTCTACTTTCTCTGCGGACATCGGAAGCGCTAAGCTTATCATGTGGTTGGCTTTATTTGTTATCATTTTTGGTAATGGATTCTTCAAACCAAACATTTCATCAATGGTGGGAAGTCTTTATCCAAAGCAGGAAAAGTCGAAACTGGACTCTGCATTCACCATTTTCTATATGGGGATCAACATCGGAGCATTCTTAGGTCAGTTTATCTGCCCTTACGTAGGAGACGTAAAAGATGCGACAACAGGGGTAAGAGATATTTTTGCTTTCAAATGGGGATTCTTAGCCGCTTCAATTGCCATGGTAATTGGAACTGTAACATTCTTTATCCTTAAAAATAAATATGTAGTAACCCCGGAAGGAAGACCTATCGGAGGATTACCAAAAAATAATACAAGTGCAGACTTTGAAGAAGGAGAAACACAAACGGCAAAATTCTCAGGAATGGCCTTAGGGATTACCGGAGTTATATTTGTTATTTTGTTCTTTGCTTTCCGATATTTATTGGTAGGAGAAATTGGATTTAAAGCTGTAGAAATGGGACAGTTGATCAAAGGAATCATCTATCCTTTCATCTATGCAGCAGGTATTTCTTTAGCTTTTCTTATCATGAGTTCTGCTGAAAACAAGATTGAAAGACAGAGAATCTGGGTAATTTATATTGTTTCATTCTTTATCATTTTCTTCTGGGCAGCTTTTGAACAGGCAGGTTCTTCATTAACCTTCATTGCAGATAATCAAACAGACAGAAATATCTTCGGATGGAATATGCCGCCTTCAATGGTACAGATTTTCAACGGAATTTTCGTTGTATTACTAGCTTTCCCTTTCAGTTTAATGTGGGATAAATTAAGAGCGAGTGGAAAAGAACCCGTATCTCCTCTTAAACAAGCTATTGGTCTTGCTATTATTGCTCTTTCTTACTTCATCATTGCACATAATGTAAAAGATCTTGGAAGTTCAGGTCTATTGGCAATCAAATGGTTGATGCTTTTATACTTTATCCAAACTTGTGGTGAGCTTTGTTTATCTCCAATTGGGCTATCTTTGGTGGGTAAATTGGCACCAAAAAGATTTGCTTCATTATTATATGGTGTTTTCTTTATTTCTAATGCTGCTGGGTATGCTTTAGCAGGTTCCTTAGGAGCTTTGATCCCTGCAACAGGTGATAAGTTCACAAAAGCAAAGGAAATAGGAGTAAATCTTCAGGATGTTTTAGATAAAAAAGTAACATTAACTACTGAGCAGGCTGCTGCATTTGAAAAGGCACAATTACCATTACACAACCCTACTTTTGTAGGATTTGAGATTCATAACTTATTTGAATTTTTCATGGTATTCGTTGTTCTTTGTGGTATTGCCTCTGTAATATTAGGTCTACTTTCACCTATCTTAAAGAAAATGATGCACGGTGTAAACTAATTGCATTAACAAAATATGAATAAAACCTCTGCCAAGTCGGAGGTTTTTTTTATTTTCGTACGATGGAAATTTCCGAAGATTCTTTTTTTCAACGAGTAAAAGAAATTAGTAAGCAGTCGCGCGAAAAAACTTTTCGAATAGCGAATTCAGCCCAACTGATTATCTATTGGAAAATCGTGGAATATAAACAAGAAGGAAAGAAACTTACTAAATATAGAGAAATGTTTGATGGAAATACCCTAAGAAATACACCCCCTTTTTTATCAGTTTTTTTCAATATATGACACAGTCCGTCACAAATAGAGATGGACTCATCTTCAAGTTTCAAACCACAATGATAAAAACAATTTATTTACAGGCAAACATTTGCTCATCCCATAAAACAGTAAAATAATTTATTAACCAGAACAGAATCCGTTTTGAAATGGATCAGGGCAAGAAAAGCCCTTAATTAAAATTTAATCATATATCGTTATGAGCTTAACTCTAGAAGAAATACAAAACTTTAAAGGAAAGTATCCCAAACAGCTTTGGACCTTATTCACAGTAGAAATGTGGGAACGTTTTTGTTTCTACGGAATGCGTGGGGTCCTTACTATTTTCATGGTAGATCAATTAGGTCTCTTAGAAGACAAAGCGAATTTACAATACGGAGCTATACAAGCTTTCATTTATGCTTTTACTTTTATAGGAGGTATTTTTGCAGATAAAATTTTAGGCTTTAGAAAATCCTTAGTTTTCGGTGGAATAATTATGTCTGTTGGTAATCTAATTATTGCCCTTTCTCCCCACGATTTTTTCTATTTTGGAATTACTTGTTCTATTATAGGTACCGGATTTTTCAAACCTAATATTTCTTCCATGGTAGGGGAGCTTTATAAAGAAGATGATCCTAGAAGAGATGCCGGATATGGACTTTTCTATGCAGGAATTAATATTGGTGGATTATTAGGTGGCGCATTATGTGTTTATCTTGGAAAATATCACTCCTGGTCATGGTGCTTCCTTGCGGCTGCAATTGTAATGATTCTAGGTTTGATTACTTTTTTTATTACCCGAAAAACATTAGGGCCTATTGGTGATTCACCTTTACAATTTATACCTAAATCAAAAAGAACTCTACGTGAAGTACTGGTATATATTGGTGCACTACTAAGTATGCCTCTTATTTTTATCATGGTTAAAAATACAAGCTTTACAGATTATTTTATGTATCTAATTGGTATTGCAGCTATAGGATATTTCATCATGGAGACTTTAAAGCAAACTTCTTCTTATCAAAAAAAGCTAATTGCTGCGTTTGTATTTATATTTATGTACTTTCTCTTTAACTCTATTTATGAACAAAGTGGGGGATCATTATCTTTATTTGCAAAAGATAACCTTGTACACAATTTATTGGGGTTTGGTATGGACCCGAATGTAATTAACAATAGTGCAAATTCTTTTTTCATCATTATTTTTAGTCCTCTTATGGGCCTTGCCTGGGTTGGGCTAAACAAGAAGAAGCTAGAGCCCAATACTATTAATAAATTTGGAATCGGGTTTTTATTCCTCGCAGCAGGTTTTTTCTTATTTTATAGTTTAAGATACTTTGCAGGTGCAGATGGAAAGTCTTCACTTAATTTATTTACTTTTACATGGCTTGTCATCACATTCGGAGAATTATGTTTAGGGCCCATCGGTATGTCTATCATTACTAAACTATCTCCTAAAAAAATGTTTGGGATGATGATGGGATTATGGTTCTTAGCAAGTGCTTTTGGACAATTTGCCGCAGGAAAAATTGGGGCGAGTTTGTCAGAGGCCAATACGGGAAACACCAATATGAGTAAACTATTAGCTTACACAGACGGATACAAAACATTAGGTATTTATGCTTTAGTAGCCGGAGTGGTATTAATATTGCTTTCTTCTCTCGTAAAAAAATTAATGCAGGATGTAAAATAAAAAATAAGTAATTATGCTTATTTTTACTTAAATACCTAATTATGAAGAAAATTTTAAGCATAACACTTTTACTTATATTAAATTTTACTTTCGCCCAGGTAAAATGGATAACTATCGATGAAGCGTTAAAAGCTCAGAAAACAAATCCCAAAAAGATACTGATTGATTTCTATGCAGACTGGTGTGCCCCTTGTAAAATCATGGATAAAAAGACATATGGACATCCTGTTCTTGCCCAGATTTTAAATGAGAACTACTATCCGGTAAAATTTAATGCAGAAGAAAAAAAATCAATTGAAATTTTTGGAAGGACATTTTCCAACCATGATACAGAGCATAGAAAAGGGAAAAATTCTTTACATGAATTTACTCAATATATGAACGTAGGTGCCGTCCCAAGCACTGTTTTCTTAGATGAACACGGAGATCCTATTACCATTTTACAGGGAGAGTTGTCTGCTAAAGAGCTGGAACCTTATCTCGAACTGATTTCAAAGGATTTATTTAAAAAGATTAAATCCAGAGAACAATGGGAGGATTACCAGAAAAAATTTAAATCGAAAATAAAAGACTAATTGCCAAGATTAGCTTTATCATATAAAATTCAGACTTCCATTTTTTTGGAAGTCTTTTTTATTTTTCCGAAATTCGAGCCTTTGTTTTTCCATTCAAAAAATTCGGATCTTTAATGCAGTATCTCAGATAAAAAATGACTTTAGAAACCTCCATAGAATATGTAAAAGGAATAGGTCCGGAAAGAGCCAAACTTATTAAAAGTGTTTTGGGACTTTCCACTGTAGAAGACATGCTCAACTTCTACCCTATCCGATATCTGGATAAAAGTAAGATTTATAAAATTTCTCAACTCCACGAAGAAACCAGCGTTGAGATACAGTTGAAAGGAAGGATTACGCAGGTACAAGAAATTCAGACCGGAAAGACGAAAAGGCTTTCTGCAAAATTCAATGATGATACCGGGAGTATAGATCTGGTATGGTTCCAATATTCAAAATGGCTTAAAGAGCAGATTCCTATCAACCGTGAGGTGTATATTTTTGGAAAGATCAATGTTTTTAACCGTCAGTTTTCAATGCCTCATCCTGAAATTGAAGCTGAAGAGAATAAAGAAAGTGAAAACAGGCTGAAACCAATCTATCCTAGTTCTGAAAAATTAACTAAAAGAGGATTAAGTCAAAGATTTTTTCAAAATGCTTTAAGAAATATCTGCAAAGAAATCCCCAACCTTATTGAAGAGAATTTCCCGGAGTATATGATGAAAACTTTTAAGTTTATCTCAAGGCAGCACGCTTTTCTGAACGTACACTTTCCAAAAGATACGGAGCATTTTGAAAAAGCCGACTATCGCTTAAAGTTTGAGGAATCATTCTTTTTCCAGCTAGGATACGGTTTAAAAAAACTTCATCACAAAACGCAGTCACATGGCAATCCTTTTCCTATTATAGGAGATCACTTCAATGGTTTCTATGAGAATCACCTCCCTTTTGAGCTTACCAATGCACAAAAAAGGGTTTTAAAGGAAATCCGGATAGATATGAAAAAGCCTATTCAGATGAACAGGTTGTTGCAGGGGGATGTGGGCTCCGGAAAAACGATGGTAGCATTACTCACTATGCTTATTGCTATGGATAATGGATTTCAGAGTTGTTTGATGGCTCCTACTGAAATTCTTGCTCAGCAACATTATAATGGTATTAAAGAATTGCTGGAAAATACTGGGATCAACATCCGTATTTTAACCGGGTCATCCAAAGCCAAGGAGAGAAGAATTATTCATGAAGAACTTGAAAACGGAACTCTTTCTATTCTGGTAGGAACTCATGCTGTTTTAGAAGACAAGGTTAAATTTAAAAATTTAGGATTAGCTATTATTGATGAGCAGCATAGATTCGGCGTTGCTCAGAGGGCAAAACTTTGGGCAAAAAATAAAATTCCACCTCATATTCTGGTGATGACCGCTACTCCTATTCCGAGAACTCTGGCCATGAGTTTTTATTCTGATCTTGATGTCTCAGTAATCGATGAAATGCCTGTAGGAAGAAAGCCTATTATCACGGCACACAGGCGTGAAAAAGACAGATTGTATGTCTATAATTTCTGCAAGGATGAAATTAAGAAAGGCAGACAGATTTATTTTGTATACCCACTTATTGAAGAGTCTGAAACATTGGATTACAAAAATCTTATGGAAGGACTTGAACATGTTATGGAGTATTTTTCAGACTACAATGTTACCATGCTGCACGGAAAAATGAAACCGGATGAAAAGGACGCTGCTATGGCTTATTTTGCTTCAGGAAAAGCAGAAATTATGGTGGCTACAACGGTGATTGAAGTGGGAGTAAATGTACCCAATGCTTCCGTAATGGTTATTGAAAGCTCAGAAAGATTTGGCCTTTCCCAGCTTCATCAGCTGCGAGGGCGTGTAGGAAGAGGAGCAGAACAAAGTTATTGCATCTTAATGACATCGGATAAATTATCTAAAGAGAGCAGAACACGTATTCGCACGATGACGGAAACCAATGACGGTTTTAAGATTTCTGAAGTTGATATGCAGCTTAGGGGCCCCGGAGATATTTTGGGTACTCAGCAAAGTGGTGTTGTGGATTTCAAAAGACTGGATCTTATAAAAGACTCAGTAATTATTAAAACAACAAAAAATACGGTTGATAGAATTCTTGAAGCCGATCCTCTATTAGTAAGACCTGATAATATGATTATTAAAAATTATTATCTAAAATATTATAAAGGGAAAAACAAATGGAGCAAAATTTCATAAAAAAACCGCAGAAATACTTTCCTGCGGTCCCCTTATAAAACTGTTATTTAGAAGAAATTACTTTAGATCTTCTTGAAAAAATTTATTTTAATAGTTTAGGCTTAATATTTTGTGATGTGGTGTGAAATATTTATATACTACTTTGAATAGATTTAAAACCGCCACTATTAAAATAAATTATAAAAAACAAAATGAATTATTTTTCCAACTTGCTTATTATAAAAACTAACTGTGTCGAGGTGGGAGATGAGGGAATGAAACGAATAAAAAAAATATCTCCTACACTCTTAAGTTTTCATGATTGTACCGTTTTGTTTAAAGATCTTCTATGCTTTAAAATTGGAAATTAATATAATCCATTTTGTTAGCTAACATCGTGATTTATATATTTTTTTGTTTTAGAAACAATTACTCCCATTCATCTGTATTTTGGTATATAGTCAAATTTGTGTCGCTAAGTTTACATTTACAAATGTCAGGATATTAATTGAAAGTCTTTTTATATCATTTTAGTTATTAGTTATAAAATTTTCACTTTTGTGTGAATAGTATGCATAAAATATCATCTAATTTATCTTAAAATGAAAGCTAAAAATCTTTTGTTCATCATATTTTCAGGATAAAATTATCTTTATTTAATCCGGACGTGTGGTATTGCCAATTGATTGTAATAATGTCTGTAAGTACTTTTTTTAGACTCTTAAAATCTTCCGGCTTTTTCATATAAATATTAGTGCCTTTTACAAAAATATCTTCAATATCGGTTTCAGAAATCGGGTCAGAAAATATAGTCGTCACCATGTTATTGAATTTCGGATTCGACTTAAATTCTTCAATACATTCCATACTTGTTTTTTCAGAAATTGAATATTGAATAAAAACAATTTCAGGAACGACTGCATCATCATTATTCAAATATTCCATCATTTTAATACTATTATTAAAACATTGAATTTTTATAGATATTTTTAGTTCTTTGAATATATTTTTAAAAAAAATTAAAGTATTTTCATCGTTATCTGCCACTATTACGTTCAGAAATTCTTTATTCATACTGCATTTTAGGATTTATGACCATGCTTTGGACTCTTCTTCTTTTTCCTATGATCTTTTGAAATTGGGACGGAGTAATCCCTGTTGTATTTTTAAATTGTGTACTTAAATGGGCAACACTAGAGTAATTCAGCTTATGAGCAATTTCCGTAAGACTCTGCTTATTTCTTATAATTAATGCTTTTGCGTGTTCTATCTTTTGCAGAATAATGAAATTTTCAATAGATGTAAAAGCAACTTCTGAAAATAGATTGGAAAGATAGCCATAGCTATGATTTAATTTTTCAGAAATGTAAATAGATGCTTTTACAGGAATAATCTCATCTGAAAAAACAAGTTCTACGATAGCATCTTTTATTTTCTGTACTAAAGCCGTCTTTTGGCTTTCTATGATTTCGATCCCATAATCTCCAAGATTTTTCTTAAAAAGATTATGCTGTTCTTGAGTAAAGGGCTCATAAAACTCTACCTCACCAAAGTTCAGTAAGCGATATCTCAGCCCGTGCTCTTTAAGTTTTTCGTCCAATACCTTTTTACAAAGGGCATTGAAATCAAATTTTACATACATTTTCATCCTAGTAATAAATAAGCCAATTTTTTAGTAAATATAATAATTTATTTCAATTGAAAGTGAAATAGAATATATTTTTTTAACATAATCTAAATAAAAAAAAACTCCTGTATTATAGAATACAGGAATTTAAACACTAAGGATGAAAAAAATATACTGATAAAAAGCTATAAAAGCTCAAAACCAAGCATATGAATGTATTGTATTATAAGTGATTTGGTTCTACAGCAAAGATGATCCAAAAAAAGAAATCACTTGTTATAGAATTACAGGTTAAAGTTACAAAATTTTAAGTCAATTAACGGTGAATTAGAAATTCCATCATATAATCATCCATTACAAAACCATTCCCAATATCAAAAACACCCTCGTCATACACCATGTATCCTTGAGATTCATAGAAATTTCTGGCAGCATTATGTTTGTTGACATTAAGGATAATCCTGTTATTTCCGTTCTCAGATACTTTTTCATTTAAAAACTGCAGTGTCCTTTTCCCTAATCCTTTGCCCTTACTCTCCGGAACTAAATAAATACGGTGTAATTTGGTGGTTTTATCCTCATAATTATGTTCATATCCGATAAATCCATCATATAAACCATTATTTTCATCCAGAATCAAATAGTAATGGTAATTAGGGTTTTGAAAATGATTTTCTATTTCAATCTTAGAATACATTTCGGAAAGCATATATTCCATTTGCTCTCCTGAAAGTATTTCTGCGTAAGCATTTTCCCATGAACGTCTGGCTAAATCCTGAATGAGAGGAATATTCTCATGTATAGCTTTTATTAATTTCATTATGTTATATTATTATGATTAAAAAAAGTGAAAAGCCGAAACTTTTCACTTAAATATATTTTTAAATTATAATTTGTCAACGTATCCCAATGGATATTTAAACACATTAATCAAATTTATCATTGGCATTTAATTATATAGTTGCCATCTCTGTCTTAATTTTTGCATAAAGCCCTTCTGAAGCTGCAACTAAAGGAAGTCTAAGATAATTTTTAATGATCCCTTTTTCTGCCAGGATTACTTTAATACCGCAAGGATTTCCTTCTGCAAAAATCAAACGCGTAATATCTACTAATTTGTTGTGAATTTCATACGCTTCTTTCACCTTTCCTTCAAGTGCCAATTGCACCATTGTGGAGAACTCTTTTGGATATCCCTGTCCAATTACGGAAATAACTCCATCTCCACCAGCCAGAGTTACAGGAAGAGTATATTCATCATCTCCTGAAACAAGAGAAAACCCTTCAGGCTTTTTTCTCAAAATATCAAAATATTGTAGAATATTGGGTGCTGCTTCCTTGATCATGAATAAATTCGGAAATTCTTTTGCAAGACGCACAGTAGTATCAGCATCAACATTTTGTCCCGTTCTTGAAGGAACATTATAAATAATAATTTTCTTTCCTGTGGAAGCTAATGCTTTATAATGTTGGTAAAGACCTTCCTGATTAGGTTTATTATAGTAAGGCGATACAGAAAGTACAGCTTCAAATGCAGAAAGATCAGCTTCCTCGATCTGTTTCTTGACTTCAAGGGTATTGTTACCGCCAATTCCCAATACAAGAGGAAGACGTTTATTATTTACCTTAATGATATGCTCAATTACCTGTTTCTTTTCATCATCAGAAAGCGTTGCGGCCTCTGCCGTAGTTCCCAATACTACCAAATAATTGGTACCGTTATCGATATTATATTCAACAAGTTTTGTCAAACTATCGAAATCAACGGATAAATCTTCATTAAAGGGTGTCACCAATGCAACACCTACTCCTTTTAAAATGCTCATCTGTTCGAATTATTTTCGTCAAATTTAATGATTTACACTAAGAATTTATAATAAATAATAATGTTTTATTATACATATAGTTATATTTGCATATACTAAAAAGATATTATGAAATCGCTATGATCAAAATTGTTTGCAAAAACACTGAAATAACAAGCGATTGCATATGAGCCTTATAAAAATAATTTACAGCATATGAAAAATAAATTCTTGTTACTAGGAATTGCTCTGGCCTCTCTTACTGCATGCAAAACGGTCTCTACACCGCAGCTTGTAAATGTAAAGACCCAGAAAAATATTTCTATTAATAATGAGCTAAAGAATGATGATGAGTTTGTAAAGTTTATTGAGCCCTATAAGCAAAAATTGGATAAAGAGATGAATCAGAAAATCTCTCACACCAATGTTGATCTTACAAAACAGGGAGATAACAGCAATCTGGGTAATCTTTTAGCAGATTATACTCTTGAAGGAGGTGATCAGTGGACAAAAACACACCTTACACAAAATGTAGACGCAGCATTGATCAATATTGGAGGGATTCGTACTACTATTGGGAAAGGTGACATTATGCTGAAGAATCTTTTTGAAGTGATGCCTTTTGAGAATGAATTAATCATTGTAAAAATGAAGGGAGCAGATCTACCGGGCCTTTTCGAATATTATGCCAAAACACAGGTAAACAATCCTGTCTCACATTTATATATTGAAACAAAAAACGGGCAGTTAATTAAATCTTTAATCAACGGAAAAACAGTAGATCCAAACAAAGACTACTATATTGCCACATCAGACTATCTTGCCCTGGGAGGTGACAATATGAAATTCTTTTCAAAAGGGGAAGCAATCCCAACAGGGGTAAAGCTCAGAGATTTATATATTGACTATTTCAAAAAAAATCCTGAAATCATTCCTGCAACAGATGTTCGTTTAAATTTTATCGGTAAGAAATAATGAATAGAAAAAGTTTTTTAAAAACAATCGGTGGTGGATCTTTGGCTGTGGCTTTAGCTCCTAATATGATGATGGCGGAAGAATTAAAAATTATTGATTTAAAAGCCGCAAGTAAGCTGACTATTCTTCATACCAATGACCAACATAGCAGAATAGAGCCTTTTGACGCAAGCTACACAAGAAATCCCAATCAGGGAGGATTTGCAAGGAGGGCAAGTTTAATTCAACAAATCAGAAATCAAGAGAACAACGTTTTACTTCTTGATTCAGGAGATATTTTTCAGGGTACTCCTTATTTCAATTTCTTTGGGGGTGAACTTGAGTTTAAGCTTATGTCTATGATGAAGTATGATGCTTCTACCATGGGAAATCATGATTTTGATAATGGACTGGACGGATTTCTAAAAGTACTTCCTAATGCGAAATTTCCTTTTATTTGCTCTAATTATGATTTTAAAAATACAATTCTGGATGGAAAAACATCTCCTTATAAGATCTTCAACAAAAATGGAATTAAAGTTGGAATTTTTGGTGTAGGAATTCAATTGGATGGTCTTGTTGGGAAAAAGCAATATGGAGAGACGGTTTATTCCAACCCAATTGATGTAGCTCAGCATTATTCAAATTTCCTGAAAAAAGAACAAAAATGTGATCTTGTAATCTGTCTGTCACATATCGGTTATGATTACAAAGACGAACCTGATAAAATAAGTGACAAAATTTTAGCTGCCAGTACAGAAAATATTGATATTATCTTAGGTGGTCATACCCATACATTTCTACCGGAACCTCAAAATTTCACCAACAGACAAGGCAAAAATGTTCTTGTTAATCAAGTGGGCTGGGCGGGTCTTCTTTTAGGTAGAATAGATTTTTATTTTGATACAAACAAAAACATACAGCATATCTCTTGGAATAACCAGGTAATTGACAGCAGCATAATAGCATAATATGAAAAAACTTTCTATAATTTCTCTTGGTATTTTAGCCTCTTTACAGGTTATAAAAGCACAGGTTATTTCATCAAAAAAGTGGGCAGATCTCTTTTCCTACAACAATGTCTTGGCTATGAAAGAAGACAACGGGAAAATAATAGCAGCAACAGAAAGTGGAATATTCTATTATACAATATCAACAGGAGAAGTTACGAAGTTATCTAAAGCCAATGGGCTCCATAATATCGGAATAACAGCTTTTGATTACAATCCACAGACAAAAACAGCTCTTATAGGCTACGAAAATGGGTCTTTGGATGTCATCACCCCACAGGAAATCAAATATATTGTTGATATTCCTATTGCTGCCGGTTATAATGGTAATAAAAAAATCAATCATATCTCAATTACCGGAGATCAGGCGGTCATTTCCGTAGGTTATGGTCTTTCTTTATTTAACCTGAAAAAGAAAGAATTTGGAGACTCTTCATTTTTTATGCAATCCGGCATCTATGAAGCAAGCAACGAAGCCGTTATATTTGGGAATAAGGTGTATTCTGTTACCAATACAGGCTTAAAGAGTCATGAAATGAATACCACCTTTCCTGTCTACTCAACATGGACTACAGAAATTCCTGGAGCATTCAAGCACATAGATTCCGAATCTGACATTGTCTTTTCAAATGCTACTGCTGCATATATTTATAACAATGGTACCCCTATTCAACTTCCAACCAGTTTTGGAAATATACGGGACATTGTAATGACTCCAAACAATATTGTAGTTACCGATAACAGAATATACACTTACGGGACCAATGGGGTTTCCTTAAATGCAGTAAGCTTAGGAGAAGAATGTAATACTGCATTAATGGCGGGCGGAAAAATATTCGGTGGTACCGTTACATCAGGAATAAAGGATGAAGGTAATAATACCTATAAGCCCTCAGGTCCATTTTATAATTATGCATATAAAATAAATCTATACGATAATAACCAGTTACTTGTCTCTACCGGCGCTAGAACGGAAACTTATAACTACCCTACTTATAACTCTAAAAAACCGGGATTTTATTATTTTAATGGTACAGAGTGGATCTATTCATCTTTCTTTATTGATAATCCAAGAGAGAACATGAATGTGTTAGATGCCATTCTTAATCCAATTAATAATAATGAAGTATTTTTCACCAATTATACCATGAGAGATCAAGGGGTATATAAAATGAAGTTTAATGCTACCAGTAAAGATTTTGAGTTGGTAAAATACTATAGTTTAGGAGCTCAACCTTACTTACGACGCGCAACAGGTCTTGCTACGGATCCCCAAAATAACATTTTTGCTTCTCTTGGGTTTGATAATGATGGAAATCCGGCTGTAGGTATTTATGATAAAGCAACGGATGATTTTATTCTAAAAAAAATTATTCTTTCAAGTACCGGAGTACAAAAACCTATTTTCTATGAAAATATGCTATGGATTCCTCTTCCACGAACCAATAACTTTTGGGTATATGATTATAAAAATGCTACCAATCTTTCTGATGATGCAGATTACATCCTTGCGGAGGCTAATGGACTTCCCAGCAGCTCAACGGGAGCAATATCTGTTGCTTTTGATAAATCGGGAGATGCTTGGATTGG
The DNA here is from genome assembly GCA_963518055.1 of uncultured Chryseobacterium sp. GTDB lineage: Bacteria > Bacteroidota > Bacteroidia > Flavobacteriales > Weeksellaceae > Chryseobacterium. The sequence goes on along the minus strand of CAUQIC010000010.1, from coordinate 35,710 downwards.
CACAGATAGCGGCTTAAGGGTAATGTCCAATGCAGCCTCAGAAATTAAGACTTCAAAACCTAAAATGGAGCCCATAGTCATTGAACAAAATGGTATTCCGGAAGAACTATTCAAAGATTCACATATTCTTCAGATTGAAGTGGACGGAGGGGATCATAAATGGGTTTCCATTGATGGAGGGGGTGTTTATTATCTTTCCTCTGATGGGCAAAAAACCATTAAACATTTTACAAAAGAAAACTCACCGCTACCTACCAATAGTGTTACTGATATTAAGGTAGATAAAAAAACAGGAAAAGTATATTTTGTAACTTATAACGGGATTGTAACCTACCAAAGCGACGTAGCTGATATAACGTCTAATTTCGGAGATGTACTGGTATACCCTAACCCTGTTGTATATTCCAATTTCAAAGGAAAAGTTACCATTAAAGGACTTGCGGAAAAAACGAATATAAGAATCGTAGATGCTGCAGGAAATGTTATTCATTCAGCAGTAGCCAGAGGGGGTTATTATGAATGGGATCTTAATAATCAAAAAGGAGTAAGAGTAGCCTCAGGAATCTATTTCGTCTTGATGACTAATGAAGATGGGTCTGATAAAGCTACAGCTAAAATAGGAGTTGTCAATTAATTAATGAATTCACAAAACGGTTTCTTATTATCGTTCATCAAATATGGAGAAAATGATGCGGTTCTGCATTGTTTTACGGAAGAAGAGGGTTTTCAAACCTATTTTCTAAAAGGAATTTATTCCAAAAAGAATAAAAAGAAAGCCCTGTTGCAACCTTTGGCTGAACTCAGCTTTTCCGTAACCTCAACAAAAGGGAATGGGATAGCCTCTGTTTCAAAATTTGAACTGGTAAAAAATAACGACATGTATACCGATATAAGGACTAATACTGTCATATTTTTTATTTCAGATTTTTTGAATCAGGTCCTTAAATATGAAAATAAAAATCCTAATATTTATTTCTGTATCAATCAATTTGTTAATGAGCTAACCCATAAAAACTATCAGGCACATTTACTTTTTCTTGTTGCCATTTTAAAAATTCAGGGAGTTTCCCCATTATTAAGTGATGGTAAATTTCTGGATCCTGAAACCGGAACTTTCTTACCGAGTTCAGCACACCAACTTTTCAATGAAGAAGTTTCAATGATCTGGAAATATGCACTGAATGCAGACAACTTATATACAACAAAAATCCATAGCAGTCTAAGAAAAAATTTTCTAGACAGTCTTCTGGTCTATTATCATTATCACATCACCGATTTTAAAACACCAACATCGTTGGAGGTTATACAGCAGATATTTGAATAAACTATAGAACACCAAGCATTCATTAGCTTTTATAGAATACCTATTCTTTCTTTACTTCAGTATTTTCAGGCATTTCAGTTTCAGATTCAGCTATTTCTTTTTGAGAAAATCTTGGTTGTAAAATTTTGGCGATAAGCCCGGTCCATCCTGTCTGATGGGAAGCTCCTACCCCACGCCCATTATCCCCATGAAAATATTCATAAAACAGGATATAGTCTTTAAAGTCAGCATCAGTTTGAAATCTCTCATATTGACCATGAACAGGCCTTTTCCCTTCTCCATTTTTCAAAAATATTTTAGAAAGTCTTTTATTCAAAGAATTGGCAATTTGATCCAGGTTTGAATAATTTCCACTACCGGTAGGATATTCTACTAAAAAATCAGGGCTGTAATAAAAGAAAAAACGCTGGAGGCTTTCAATAATTAAGAAATTAATCGGGAACCAAATAGGCCCACGCCAATTGCTATTGCCACCGAAAAGTCCGCTATCACTTTCTGCCGGAGTATATTTTACAGTATAATCCGTACCATTCAGGCTTAAGGTATATGGACTTTTCTCATATTCTTTAGAGAGCGCTCTGATTCCGTATTCACTCAAAAATTCGCCGGGATTCAACATTCTGCTCAATAACCTTTTTAAGCGGTGACCGCGAAGCAGAGACAAAAGGTGTTTGGAATCCTGTCCTTTAACTTCCCATCTTGAAACCAAGGCTGCCAGTTCGGGTTTATTATCCAGCACCCATTTCATTCGTTTTTTAAAGTTGGGAAGCTTTTCAATCATTTCATCATCAATTACCTCCACAGCAAACATTGGAATCAATCCTACGATCGTTCTAAGTCTTAAGTATATATGAGTCCCGTCATTCGAAGCAATCGCATCATAGAAGAACTCGTCTTCTTCATCCCAGAGACTAAAATTTTCGTCTCCCATATTATCCAGTGAATTAGCAATAGACAGAAAATGGTCAAAAAACTTCATGGCCATTTCTTCATATACATTATTATATAAAGCTAATTCCAGGGCAATTCTCATCATATTCAGGGCAAACATGGCCATCCAGCTTGTTCCGTCTGATTGTTCTAATTGTTCACCGTTAGGAAGTGTTGTATTCCTGTCAAAAACACCAATATTATCAAGTCCCAGAAATCCACCTTCAAAAATATTATTCCCGTTGATGTCTTTTTTATTAACCCACCACGTAAAGTTCATCAGTAACTTTTGAAAAGCACTTTCCAAAAATTCCAGATCAGGTTTGTCCTTTAGATATTCATCAATTTTGAATACCCTGAATACCGCCCAGGCATGCACCGGAGGGTTTACGTCACTAAAATTCCATTCATAAGCCGGGAGCTGTCCGTTAGGATGCATATACCATTCAAACAGAAAAAGCTTTAACTGATATTTTGCAAAATCCGGATCAATTAAAGAAAAACTAATCGTATGGAATGCGAGATCCCAGGTTGCATACCACGGATATTCCCATTTATCGGGCATTGAAATGATATGTTCATTATTGAGGTGCTTCCAGTCATAATTTCTTATCGTCTGTCGGGATTTTGGAGGCCTTATTTCTGCAGGATCCCCTTTCAGCCATTTTTCAACATTGTAGTGGTAGAACATTTTATTCCAAAGCATTCCTGCAAATGCCTGCCGTTGCACCAGTTTTTCATCTTCAGACTCAATACCCTTCTGGATATCAGAATAAAATTCATCAGATTCATTTTTCCTCAGATCAAAAATACGGTCAAAGTCAAGAAAAGGATCTTGTAAATTTTTAGCTGTAATTCTAAATTCAAAAGTCTTAGATTCCTTGCTTTTAAAATCTTCATCAATAAAAAAAGAAGCTTTAGTACCTCTGTTTTTAGGATTAACCGATTGAGAATTTCCGGTAAGAATAAACTGATTAATCCCGTCTTTACAATATCCATCCTCATTAGAAGACTGATACAGTCTTTTGTTGTTTGTTTCATTATTACAAAACAATGTCTTTAAAGACTGCTTTGCATACAGGTTTTTTATTTCAAGATCTTTATGATCTATTTTGATATGTTTTGCATCTTCTCCCGAAAGTTGCGGTGTATAATCATCATATCCCCAGTTCCAGGTATTTCTGAACCATATTGTCGGTAATATAACAAGAGTTGCCTCTTTTTCAGATTTATTGATAACTGTTACTTTGACAAGAATATCATTCTGGCTTTCTTTCGCATATTCAATAAAAATGTCAAAATATTCATTCTTATCAAAAATTCCGGTATCTATTAACTCATATTCCGGTTCATCTTTACTTCTTTCAGCATTGGTTGTTATGAGATCTTCGTAAGGAAAAGAATTTTGAGGATACTTATACAGCATCTTCATATAGGAATGGGTTGGTGTAGAATCAAGGTAATAAAAATATTCCTTTACATCCTCCCCATGATTTCCTTGCCCATTGGTGAGGCCAAAGAAACGTTCTTTCACCATTTTATCTTTCTTATTCCAAAACCCTACAGAAAACACCAGTTTTTGGAAATCATCACAGATTCCGCATATCCCTTCTTCACCCCATCTGTATGTTTTGGCTTCCGCTGTATCATGAGTCGTATAATTCCATGCATCTCCATTTTCACTATAATCTTCCCTCACAACTCCCCATTCACGGTTACTGACATATGGGCCCCATTTTTTCCATGAAACATCTGAAATTCTTTGTTTTTCTGACATAAGAGATAATTATTAGTGATGAGTAATTATTCTGTAATTCTAAAGGTTTTGATGCATTTGATATAAGTTGTTATATAAATTTCCGAGCGACTTTCAACTTTTATCCTCAATTTTAAACCCATCTACCCTCCTGTAGAAAAGCTCTCAAAGGTAGTCATCCCTCCGTCAACAAAAATACTGGTTCCGGTAATATAGTCTGCCAGGTCACTGGCTAAGAATACCGCCAGATTTCCTATATCCTGAGGCTGCCCGATTCTATTATAAGGAATAAGTGTGAGAAGTGAATTTAATGCTTCCGGAGTACTCCATGCATTTTTATTAATTGGTGTTTGAATTGCTCCCGGACATATAGAATTCACACGAATCTTATCTGCTCCATATTCCTGGGCCAAAGTTTGCATGAGCATTCTGATAGCGCCTTTACTCGAAGCATAATTGGCGTGTCCTGCCCATGGAATAATTTCATGTACTGAGCTGATATGAATAATCTTACCACAAGCTATAGAACGCGATGAATCTATCCCCCGGCGTAAGAACTCTTTAATAGCTTCTCTTGCGCATAAAAATTGTCCGGTGAGATTGATTCCAATGACAGTATTCCATTGGTCAAGCGTCATTTCAGTAAACTTTGCATCCTTCTGTACTCCTGCATTATTCACCAATATATCTACCGTTCCAAATTGAGCAACTACATCCTGAAACATTTTGATCACCTGATCTTCTTTGGAAACATCACATGCATAAGTAATCCCATTTCCACCGGCATTGGTAATTTCTTTTAGCACGGCTTGCGCTTCTTCCAGGGATCTTTCAGAAGAATGATTGATAATAACCGTAGCTCCTGCTGCTGCTAATGATTTTGCTATTCCGGAGCCGATTCCGCTCGATGCTCCTGTAACTACTGCTACCTGATTCTGAAGTGATATTTCCATATTTTGAATTTGATGTTACTCAAAGTTAGGGAAAGAAATCAGCAGTAACGAAATTATGGTTTTAAAATTTTATTAAAGTTTTTTGTACATAAGATATTGAGGTCCGCTTCTTCCTATTCTGGTTTTTCCTTCATAAACATACCCGGCCTTAAGATAAATATGATAAGCAGATTCATTCTGTTGGTTCACAGCTAATACAATCTCATCACAATGTTTAAAATTTTCTCTGACAAAAGCATCCACATTCATCATGGCTACTTTCCCAACTCCTTTTCCCTGCATTTTAGGATTTACAGATAAAGACCTTACCAAAACAGAATTTTTGTTATCCGTCATATCAAATTTATCTTCACCAAAATCCAGCACAAAGAACCCGACAGGTTGAGCGTCTTTCAAGATAGTAATCGGAAAAGCATCATGATGCTCTCTCTTTTCTATATTTTGGAGTGCCTTTTCCACCGTTGCCGTAAGACGTAACTGGTTTTCATCTAACGGATAATTCAGTTCTGAAAAATCTTCAGGAGTAAAAAACTGTAGTTTTATCATAATTAGTATTAGTGATGATAGACATCTTCGTACATGACACCGGCTTTTATTTCTACAGGAAGTTTATTTTCTTCAGGAACAATAGGACAATTGTAATCATAGGCATTATAAGCACAAAACGGCTGATAGGATTGGTTGAAATCCAGTAAAATGGTATTCCCTTTCGGGATTTTCAGATCCATATACTTTCCTCCTCCATAGGTTTCTTTCTCATTCGTTGCATCTCTAAAGGGTAAAAAAAGATAATCTTTATATTTCTTTTGCTTGATCAAATCCAGACTTTGATATAGAGTTACCGTATAGGGTTTCCCATCAAGCTCAAAAGTCGCTTTTCCATATTCTTTGTAAGATTTCGTTTTTCCTGAAGAAGTTGGCAGATCGAAAGGTTGAGCATCTTTTGTTGTAACAAATTTTGCCGTTATCCTATATTTAAGATCAAAAGGGAAAAATGGGTGTCCTTTAAAGTTGGTAAAATTATCTCCGCGTAAAGGCGTTGTCTTAGGATTCAGATATTCTTCATTGAGATCTTCCTGAAATTTCTTAACATCCATTACTTCCTGAGACACCATTTTTTGAGAAAAAGCCCATAAGGGCAGTAGCAAAAGGATCAATATATATTTTTTCATGAATCTTAAATTATAAGTAAAACTATGAATTTTCCAGCGCATGAAGCGTTAAAATTGTAATAAAAAGTATAATCTGTTTTAAATAAAATAAACATTTGTACAACTAGCATACTTTTTGAAAAACAAAGTCCATGGACAGAAAGAAATTCATTAAGACCAGTGCTTTAGCAATATCAGGTTTTTATTTTTTATATTCTGATTTGTTTCAGGCAGCACAAGCGTTGAATAATAAAAAGGCAGAAACTTTGGAAGCTCCTATTCTTATCATTGGTAGTGGATATGGAGGTGCCGTATCTGCTCTGCGTTTGTGTGAAGCCGGGAAAAAAGTAATATTACTGGAAATGGGCCTCAATTGGGAAAAGTCCGGAATTCCTTACTCCAATCTTTTGAAACCCGGAAAAAGTTCTGCATGGTTGAAAAAAAGAAGCATTGCTCCTTTTATGAATATCTTTTCTTTAACCCCCTTTACAGGTACCCTAGACCGGCTGGATTTTGAAAACATCAAAATATGGGTTGGAAGAGGTGTAGGTGGTGGATCCTTAGTCAATGGCGGAATGGCGGTCACTCCTAAAGAAAGTTATTTTAAGGAAATCTTCCCCCATCTTGATTCCAATAAGTTTTATGATTATTATTTTCCCTTAGTACGGGAGGAGCTTAAAGTGAACGTCATTGATGAACAATTTTTAAAAGACTGCCCTTATTACAAATTCACAAGAGTGGGTGAAGAAGAAGCTCATAAAGCTGGTTTTAAAACTATAAGAGTTCCCAACGTGTATGATTTCAAGTATATGGAAAAAGAATTCCGCAATGAGGTTCCCCGCTCTGCGCTCAACACAGAAGTGATCTATGGAAATAATTATGGCAAAAACAGTTTAGACAAAAATTATCTTAAAAAGGCAATAGAAACTGGAAATCTGGAGATTCTTGATCTTCATCGTGTTGATCATATCACCCTCAATGAGGATAAAAGTTATCTCGTAAGTACTCAGCATATTGATACTTCCGGAAATATATTGGCAGATAAAACATTCAAATGTAAAAAACTAATTCTTTCAGCCGGTACCATGGGAACTCTGCAAATTCTCCTGAAATCGAATGCAGTGAATAATCTGCCAATTGATGAAAAGGTAGGGAAAAACTGGGGAAATAACGGCAATTTCATGACGGGAAGAAACTGGGTAAAACCATTATCCGGTGGAACAGGAGCAAAACAATCTACCATTCCGGTAGGTGGAATTGATAACTGGGAAGACCCTGATCATCCCTTTTTTACAGAAATTGCTCCTTTGCCCATGGGAATGGATGTCGCAACAGCTTTATACTTACTGATCAATAGAGTTGATAAGAAAGGGGAAGTAACATTTGACACAACTCATAAAGCCCTAAAATTAAATTGGAATAAAGCCCATACTGAGAAGATGCGGGAAAATGCAAAATATTTTGTGAGAAAAATGAATAAAGCTAATGGAGGTACCAGAAGTCATTTTCTCTTTAACAACGGTTTTGGGGCAGATATCTGTTATCATCCACTCGGCGGATGTGTACTGGGAGAAGCTACTGATGAATACGGAAAGCTAAACAGACATGAAAACCTTTATGTTTTGGACGGGTCACTTATTCCGGGAACGATTGGTGTTAATCCGTTTGTAACCATTACAGCCATCGCAGAATATTGTATTGAAAACCTGATTAAGCGCAATGAGTTTTCTTAATTAAGACATTGCCCATACCTCAGCAAGATAGTTTCTGATATCACTTTCCAGCTTATTCGGATATACAAAGTTTAGTTTTTGGGCTAAAGATGTTCCTAATTCATGAACGAGGTCAGCAAAATTTAATAAAGCAGCCCAATTTTCTTCGATATCACTTCCAGAGAAAGTTGCAGTTACCTTATTCCACATATCTTCGGAAAGGTATTTTTTGAAAAGTCTTCCGTGTTTATTGGTTGTGATATTACTCCAGCCCTGAGAACCGGCGATATACCATTCTATCAGGGGAACCAGATAATCTGTTCGCAAGATATTTTCAGACATAAATTTAGCATAAAAAATATCCCCTCGCTTGAGACATTTTGCTATATAAGTAGTATCCCACCAAAAATCATTAAGGAGTTGTTGAAATCTTTTTTCCGAAGGTTGATGAATCATGACAGACTGATACGTCGGTAATTTCATCCCTTTTGTAAGCTCATCTTTATCTACCAACACTTTATAGCCAAGATCCCAGTCGCCGGGCAGTATCTCTTCTTTAGTTTCTGTAATAAATTCGGAAAGTTGATAAAGTTTAAAATCGATCTTCACATGGTCTTTGTACAGGACCATTTTCATAGCATGCTTCCCATCAAAAACGTTATCCTCCTCTTCTATCATAGAAATAGGTGAGCCAAAAAGACTGATCCATGAATTATTCTCCTCATAGACTTTTCTATTTTCAAAGACCAGTTCTACATCGAGGTCACTGAAATCATCTATGGGAGCATAAGGATTTACCAGAGAGCTGGTGAGAAGAACTACGCGAATATCAGGGTTGCTTTCAGCCCATTGAATAATCTTTTCCAGTTTTTCTTCTCTTATCTTCATCTTAATAGGATTCTGATATTTTTACCCGATAGACATCGGAAGAATTTCTTTTAATTGACTCTACAAAGAATCCTCCTTCTTCAGGAATAACTTCTTTCAAATCAAAACTTTTACAATCTTTGGGAAGCCCTGAAAAGATAAGGGTAAACCAGAAATCTTTCATGAATGGAACTGGCGTCCAGTAAGGAGAAATTGAAATATTCTCTGTATGTATCAGCTTACTTCTATGCTCAGACTGATTGTCAAAAAGATAAGTTGAATGCCAGATTCTGATCAGATTTCCTAAAAATGGGGACGCGGGAAAACAGCAGTGAACAATAACCTGTTTTTCCTCTTCTATTTTTGTCTGAAGAGATTCCAGAAGTTCTTTGACAATAAGGGGTTTTACAACTATTTCTTCCACCTTTTTATAAGTAATAAATGATGAGCAATGAATAATGTAGCTTGTATTGCTTATTATTCATTGCTCACTGCAGATGTTAATATTCTAATTCCAGTTTTTCTTTTGTATAGCTTCTCACTTCTTCAGTAAGCTCGGGGTGCTCTGCCAGTTTTTTTCCGTAAGAAGGAACCATTTCAAGCAATTTACCTTTCCATTCTCCATTCAGTTTCTCAGGGAAACATTTTTCAAGAACATTCAACATCGCATAAACTGCTGTGGAGGCTCCCGGAGAAGCTCCTAATAATGAAGCAATTGTCCCTTGCTTATTTACAACCACCTCAGTTCCGAACTCCAGCTTTCCTCCTAACTGATCATCCTTTTTGATGATCTGAACTCTTTGTCCTGCTACTTTCAGTTCCCAATCTTCTTCTTTAGCGTCTTTTACAAATTCTCTCAAATGCTGCATTCTCTGAGATTTCGTCATTGCTACCTGCTGAATAAGATATTTTGTTAAAGGAAGATTATGCCACCATGCACCGAAAAGTGATTTTAAATTCTTGGTATTAACACTTTCAGGCAGATCCAAATAACTTCCTTCTCTTAGGAATTTCGTTGAAAAACCGGCAAATGGGCCAAAAAGAAGCGCTTTTTTACCATCAATGATTCTAAGATCAAGGTGAGGTACAGACATTGGCGGAGCATCTACTGTAGCTTGTGTATATACTTTAGCCTGATGTTTTTCTACCAATTCCGGGTTATGACTTACCAGCCATTGTCCGGAAACAGGGAAACCTCCATATCCTTCACTCTCTTTGATATCTGAGCTATCCAGTAATGGAAGGGCATATCCTCCTGCTCCAATAAATACAAAATCAGCTACAACTTCTTGTTTGTGGTTATGGATTCTGTCTTTTACCTTCATTTCCCATTTTCCATTTTCTCTGGGATTGATATCTTTCACTTCATGATAAAGGAATACTTCTACATTAGAATCTTCAAGCAAGTGTCTTCCCATTTTTCTTGTCAATGTCCCGAAGTTTACATCAGTTCCCATATCCATTTTAGTGGCAGCCATTACTTCAGACTTATTTCTTTTACTCATCACCAACGGAATCCATTCTCTGAGTTTTTCATGATCAGTAGAAAACTCCATTCCTGAGAAAAGAACAGACTCTGCCATTTTATCATGACGTTTTTTAAGATATTCAGCATCTTTTTCACCAAAAACCAAACTCATATGAGGACAAGAATTGATAAAATCCTTTGGTTCCTGAATATACCCTTTGGTTACGAGATAAGACCAGAACTGTTTTGAAATTTCAAATTGTTCCGCAATACTTTCTGCTTTCTTGATGTCAATGCTTCCGTCTTCTTTTTCAGGGGTATAGTTTAGCTCACAAAAAGCCGAATGACCTGTTCCTGCGTTATTCCATGCTGCTGTACTTTCTTTGGCAAATCTTCCCAGTCTTTCGAAGATGGCAATTTCAAGATTTGGATCAAATTCATGAAGCAGCGTTGCTAAAGTGGCGCTCATGATTCCGCCGCCTATCAGTACAACGTCGTATTTAGGTTTCGGTGTTCTGCTTGTAAGCGATTGTGACATAATTTTAAATTTTACTTCAAATTTCGGGAAAAGTTTTAAAAAGAGAAACGCGTTTAACTATTTTAACATGTTATTTTTTGAAAGAAAAACACTTCTTAATTACACAACAAAATATAATGGAAAGTATCAATAAAGTTTCATTGAAATGATTAATGACAACAATGATTATTTCTAAAATACGTAATAAAATGTACCACATTTTATTACTTTATAATTCACTAAAAAGGAACTAATTTATCAAGCCATCCAACCTAAAATTTTAAGTTTATTTAAGTTTGCACTACAAAACTCCTTAACCATAATAAATTACGACGATATATTTTTTCAACAAAAAGTGATAAATATTACAAAATAAGAATAAAAACTCACTTTAAATTGATAAATATTCAATTTTATAGATAAATATCTACATAAAAATCACAAAACAACCCTATTTTATACGTATCTTTAAATTAAATTAATACCATATTCCCGTGTATTTAATTAAAATTATTTCGTAAACATATAAAAGATGAAAATTGTTAACTTCTTAAGTACATTTTTCGCAACAGTGGCATTAGCCCAAAGCGGAGGTGTAGGAATAAACACGTCCAAACCGGACCCGAGTGCAATTCTGCACATTGAAAATTTCAATGGAGTTTCAGCTACAGCTACCGCTACTGTATCAGGTGGAGCTGTAACCGGAATTACCATCGCTAATGGAGGAAGTGGGTACACCACTGCTCCTACCGTCAATTTTTATGGAGGAGGATCCATTATAAACGGAGGCACAAAAGCCCGTGCTACCGCTACCCTTTCCAACGGAGTTATAACCGGAATTACTATTAATAACGGAGGGAGTGGCTATACTACAGCCCCGACAGTTGTCATATCAGGCGGCAATAAAGGAATGTTGTTCCCCAATCTGAATATCGCCAATCTCAATAGTACAACTTCTCCGGTAGCCTCTCCTGCCAATGGTCTTATAGCTTATAACGGAGGAAGTAATACCAATAATAAGGCCTTACATACCTTTAACAGCAGTACAAATCAATGGCAAAGTACCATCGATGCTGAGAATACCCCTAAGGTTGCCTATCTGGATTTCACAGGAAATCTATCTGCGCTGGACAATGCGGTTGCAGGCGCAAACACATTACTAATAGTAAACCCACCTGCGATTTCCGGTGTTTCCAATATTAATGGTTTTAAAGTGGTACAGAATACAACCCTGGGAGGATACTCACTGGTTCTTCCACAAGGAAATTATCTGGTAGAAGTCAATCTTAATTTAAATTCCCCTCAGGAAAGCCCGGCAGGACAGGGAGGAACCGCCCCTCTTACAGGGAGCACCTACTATCTAATGGGATATTTCATCGATTTCACCAACGATACATACAACAATACCACCAATACATTTACCGGGGGGGCTAATACCAGAAAGGAGGTTCCTATTGTTTCCAAAGTTAACACCAACCATTTGGCGACCTGGTCCTATTATTACAGTGTACCTACTAATGCTGATGCCAATATTATCGGAGGACTGAGATTACGACTGGGGAGAATGCAAAACAGTACTTTTTATGACCTTGTCAATGTGATTCCTACCGGATCTTATATTAAAATATCTCAACTTTAAAAAAACCAACATATGAAAAAAAGTTATATCCTGCTATTATTCATCATAGCACAGAGCATATACGCACAAGTAGGAATTGGTAAAACCACAATTAACAGTTCGGCAGTGTTGGAAATATCCGAATCTACCAATAAAGGAGTTCTTATTCCAAGGGTTGATATCGTAGACATTTTAAACAATACCACTCCTGTAAGTAATCCCGCAACAGGTCTTGTGGTATATAATAAAGGAAACTCAATCAGCCCGGGTCTGTATGTCTGGAAAAATAACAGATGGACTCAGATAGCCGACACGTATAACCTGGTGAGCTATATGATACTTCAACGTACTACAGACTATACCATACTCGGAAATTTTGCCAACGGTACTTTTAAAAACTTTACAGATGCTGCATTTACAGTAGTATCTAATGATATTGGAGCAACCTACAGTACAGCCTCAGGAGCCATTACCCTTCCCGGAAACAGTGGTTATCTGGTCAATTTATGCCTCAACATAAGAACTGCTCTTGAGACAACAACAGCCGGAATTGGAGGTACTGCCGTACATCTGCATCAATATTTGGTAAAACTTGTTGATCCGGTAACCGGAACTCAATATGGAAAAACAATCAGTATCAATGCACAATCGATCGCAAGTAATAAAACACATACCTTAAATATGAGCTTTTCTTTTGTATCTACTTCAGCTACACCTATTACATTAGTTCCTTCTATCGCTCACGATGCCGGAGGTACCTATCAGCTGGGTGCCGGAGGTGCAGCTCCCAATAACGGAGAAATTGTTATCACCAATACAAAAGTTGATATTCAAAGATCAGCCCTTAACCAATAATCTGTATTACAATGAAAAATTATATTTATATTGTTTGTATAGCGATCACTTTGCTTAGCATATCCACCAAAGCACAAGTTGGTATTAATACAAACACTCCCAACGCAAGCAGTGTCCTGGATATTAATTCTTCTAATAAAGGAGTACTCTTTCCTCAATATGACCTTACGGTACTTAACAGTACATCGATACCAATAGCTAACCCGACAGACGGATTGATGATTTATAATAAAGGAGGAGCTTCTACTTTTCCTAAAGGGTATTATGTATGGATCAGAGATCAATGGCAGCGTGCTATTCTTTCCGGAACTGAACCTCAGTCCATGTCTTTGATTATCAACCCCGGTGTTTTAATTCCCACCGGAAGTACAAATAATACATTAACCAGTTTTACAGTTGCGGCAAATAAGATTACCGGTGCATCATTGGGCGCAGATACCTCAACGATTACTTTACCGGCCGGAACTTATATTGTCCGTTATTCTGTGGATTCAAGTAATGCCGGTAATAATAATGGAACAGCCAATACCCAGTATCTTTCTCAAAATTTTACATGTACACGATCTTATCTGATTAATGCAGCTACGAGCGCCACCATCACTGAAACGAACAGAATGTGCCAGCTATCGAGTTCTTTTACATTCTTTCAGGGAAGTTATTTTTTAACATTAACAGCTCCCACTACAATCCGTCAAAAGTTTGAGTTTGATACCGGAAACGGATTTACGGCAAGTAATCTGAATGTAAGATCTTCATTGGCTCTTGTTATCACTAAAATGAGCCAATAAAAAACTCAAACCTTTTGGGTTTGAGTTCAAATATATTCGAAAACGAAGGTTCATTCAACCTTCGTTTTTTTTAATTCAATTTTGCAGTAAGCTTTTTAAACTGCTTTTCTGCATTCTTACCTTCATAAAGAATAGCATAGACTGTTTCAATAATCGGCAATTTAAGATTCTTCTGCTTTGCTGTTTTATAGATTGAATCGGCAGCATAATATCCTTCCGCCACCATATTCATTGACTGAATAGCAGATCTTACGGTATATCCTTTCCCGATAAGATTCCCCAGGTTTCTGTTTCTTGAGAAAAGTGAATAAGCGGTTACCAGAAGATCTCCCAAATAGGCGCTTTCATTTACATCTCTCGGTGCTTCATAGATCGCTTCCAGGAAAGTTTCCATTTCACGGATGGCATTGGACACAAAAACTGCCGTAAAGTTATCTCCATACCCTAATCCACTTGCTATTCCTGCTCCTATGGCAAAAATATTTTTAAGAATAGCACTGTATTCATTTCCTAAAATATCTTTACTGGTATGCACTTTAATAAAATCTGAACTGAACACTCCTTCAAGCTTTTCAGCCGTTTCATCTTCCACTGTTGCAATGGTAAGATAAGAAAGTCTTTCCATTGCTACTTCTTCCGCATGGCAGGGACCTGCAATAACAGCCTGATTTCTAAAACCAATTTTAAATTCATCCCGCAGATAGTGAGCTACCACATCATTCACTTTAGGAATAATACCTTTAATTGCAGAAACAAATATTTTATCTGAATAATCACAATTCATTTTATCTAACATGTCTGATAGGTAAATGGATGGGGTTGCCAAAACAACAACGTCACAGGCAGTAACCAACTCATTAATATCTGTTGTCAGTTTTAAACTTTTAAGATTAAAATGAGCCGCTGTAAGATAAGTAGGATTATGTCCGCGAAGCTCAATAGCTCCTTTTACGAACTCACTTCTTACACACCAATGCACCACTTTACAGTTTTCAACCAGCATTTTTACGATAGCAGTTGCAAAACTTCCGCTCCCTACTACTCCTACCGAAATATCCTTTTTATTTTTCTTTGGATTCGAAGATTCTGAAATTATTTTCTTTTTAGCCATAATTGGAAAGTGAACTGCAAATATATTAAACAAAGATTTAACAGGCTACCTGAAAGCATGATAAAAACCATATTCTGAAAAAAATAACCCTCCAACACAATTAAATATACAATTCAGCGTTAGATACAGAAAAAACTGAATTTTAATTAATAATAACCAACAAAGATTATTTTTAATTAAATTTGCAGTCTTAAAAAAACCGTTTTACCCATACTGAAGAAATATGAAAAAATTTCTAAACAGCAAAAAGAACGTAAATATTCTTCTAGGAGGACTTTTATTAGTAGTTTTTGCACAAGGTATCTTTATTGCTAAGCTATTCTCTGAAAAGGATAACAAAAACTATGAAGTAAATCTTGTTAAGATAAACACTGAAAAAGACAGTGTAGATTATTTAAAGATGAAAACAGATCTTACTTTGGTAGATCAGACTGTTGCGCAACTTAACTCTTTTCTGAAAGCCAAAGACATTTCCAATGAAAAACTGATGATGCTCGATCAGGACAGTATTTCAAATTCTATCTACCTTTCAAAACAAGCCAACCGATACAGCCAATATTTAATGGATCTTCAGAAAAAATTAATGGAGGTTCCGCTGGGTATGCCTACGGATGGTTATATTTCTTCTAATTTTGGGGTGAGAAAAAATCCTATCCCATTTAAAACGGTATTTGCTTCGGTAAAGTCCCATACTTCTTCAAAAGCAGAACCGATCGTTACGGCATCTAAACCGGAAGTAAAAGCGGAACCTGTTGAAAAAATTGTTGAACTTACCGACAGTTATGGAAATAAAAGGGAAGTAAAAGTAATGGTAACCCCAAAAGCTGCTTCTGTAGCTTCTACTCCAACTTCCACAGCAACTACTGCCAAAACTGTAGCCGACAATACTCCTTCTAAAACAACACCTGTTGAGAAAAATAATCCACCTGCTGAAGCTGATCAGATGCAGTTTCATAAAGGGCTGGATATTGCCGTTGCCTATGGTTCAGATGTAAGAGCTGCTGCTGCCGGAACCGTAATTTTCTCCGGAGAAAAAGGAGGTTATGGAAATTGTGTTATTATTTCTCATGGAAATGGATTAGCAACTTTATACGGGCATTTATCACAACTCGTTTCTAAAGTAAATGATAAAGTAAAAGTAGGTCAGGTAATTGCCAAATCAGGGAATACCGGGCGTTCTACAGGACCTCATCTTCACTATGAAGTACACAAAAACAATACGCCGGTCAATCCAAAATTGTTTATGAATCTATAAAAAAATAAGGCTATCTAAATGGAGATAGCCTTTATAAATTTCCAGAGGATCTTTAAAGCAAAATTTTACTCTTTATTCTTTACTCTTTATTCTTTAATAGAGAAACCTATAAGAGACTCTTTACTGAAATATTTACTTCAAAATCTTAAGAGTCCCTTTTGGATGAGTGAATGTACCATCCGGACCTGCAATATTGGAGTACAAAATATTTTTATTATAATCCTGAATATGAGTTACATTAAAACCCAGATGAGGCTCATGCCAATACACCATAAAAATGTTTTTCGCTACTTCTACAGCCGTATATTCTACAGTATCAGTACTATCTTTTGAACTTCCTGCTGTTCCCGTGAATGTCATCGTTTTGTTATCTTTAAAATCCAAAATGAATTTTATTTCTCCGAAATTCACTTCAACCTTTCTTCCAATGGCAGGATAAGGTGATTTCAAATCCCAGTCCATTTCACCGCGAAAAACCTTCACCCCCATTTCCAGCTCATCTTTTCCGGGCAAATTTGGATATTTTTTTACCATGAAATCTACAATAGCCTGGGTTGTTTTATTTTCAGTGACTGCTTTTTTATAGTTTTCAAGATAATTTTTAACAAAGTCAAGCGATTGGGGTGACAGAGATTGTTTTGCAAAATGCGATGGAATTACCTGTTCAGGCTTCAATGCTTTCATAGCATCAATCTGCCCGATCCAATGATCAATGGCTTTTATATTTTGAGTATCTGCCATCCAAAGGTGTGAATCTACAGAAACCGAAATTCCTCCTGCAACAGTTTTTATTGATGGAACCCACAAAAAGCTGTGCGCAGGATCCTCAATATTCTGTCTGATCTCAATTCTATTTCCTTCAAGATCCGGAATGGCAGTAATGGCTTCCGGAACAATAATTTCAGAAGGAGCATCTGCTTTTAATTGAGGTTTCCAAACTGCCATTTTATCATCTTTTGAAGCGGAGATAAGGTAGGCCGTTTGAGCTGTTGAAATGATTTTCACATTCGGAAACGCTTTCTTAATTACGTCCAATCCAAAGTAAAAATCAGGATCACTGTGAGAAATGAAAACAGTTTTCAGGTTTTTACCTGTTGCTTTAATCTCTTTCACTAACTGTTCCGCATACTGCTTTTGAAATTGCGCATCAATAAGCATCGCATCTTTATCTCCGTAAATGATGGTTGATGTAATAGGAAAGATAGCTTTTGTTCCCGGATTGTAAACTTTGACCTTAAGGTTTCCAGCCCATACCATGCTTATGAAGCCCAGTATTGCTATCAATGATAATAATTTCTTTTTTACCATTTTTGTTCTTTTAAATTAATAAGCTGCTGTAAAACGCTCGTGGATGTGATTATTTTGTTCTAATTCATCGACCAAAACAACGGCTACATCTTCTACAGAAAGACGGCTTCTTCCATTTTCATCAAATACAGGTGTCTCCAGTGAAGTTCTATATTGTGCTGTTCTTTCTCCTACATTAGCCTGATTCATTTCTATGGCAGGGCTAAAGAACGTCCAGTCCAGTGTATTGTTTTCTTTTATTTTGTTTAAATAATCTCTTGCTGCTGTTGCACCCGGTTTATAGGCATCAGGAAAATCCGGAGTATCAACTATTTGTACATTGTCCGGAGTATAAAGGCTTCCTGCCCCTCCTACAACGATTAATCTTTTCACTCCGGACTGCTCTACTGCCTTTTCGATATTTTCAGACCCGTTTAAGAAATCATTGTAAAGATTTGGATTCGTCCAACCTGCATTGAAAGCGCTGATTACTGCATCACTCCCTTTCAAAGCTCCTGCCAGTTCATCTACATTGTTTACATCAACACTTTTTGCTGTCACATTCTCCTGCGTTTCTACTTTCGATGCATCTCTTACTATAGCTTCAACAGCATAGCCTCTTCCAGTTAATTCATGCACTATTTGTTTTCCTACAAATCCGGTTGCCCCGATTACTGCTACTTTTTTCATAATATTTTATTTTAAATTAAATTGTAATAATTTTTGTTACATTTATGGGTAAAAATTTTTATTCGAACTGATCAGTGAATTCCTGTAATGATTTATCTCCTAAAAATGTTGTTACCAATTGATCTGTTTCTTCAAATAAGGTATTTAAATGGCTATTAATTTCTTTTCCAACACTACATGCCGGGTTAGGATTTTGATTCTTCTTTCCTAATACTTCTGTATTTTTTACGGCTCTATAGATCTCCGAAATAGTAATATAATCCGCACTTTTTGCAAGCTGACTTCCTCCATCTTTTCCTTGTCTGCTCATAATCAAGCCTGCTTCTCTCAGTACACTGATTTCCTTTCGAACAATTACAGGATTTACATTAATACTACCTGCAATCCATTCAGAAGTAAGCCACTCCTGAGGACTTTTTGCCAATAAGGTCATGATATGTATTGCCGTAGCAAATCTTGTATTATTCATCTTAATTACAAGGCAAAGATAAGCAATTTTTAAATGTAACAATTATTATTACAGTTAATTTTTTCTTAAAGTATTAATTTATCTAAATCTAACAGCAAATAGTTGATGTTTTGATTGATTGTTCTTGTTGCAGATTGCATCTGATTAAGCATAGCAGCCCGATTATGCAGGTCATCTGCCCGGTAAAAACCTCCATCACTAAAAATGACAGACTGATCTGCTGCCGTTTTATTGTCGTCAAACTGATAATGCAACCACCTTGTTTTCATATTACTGATAATAGAATGTTCTTCCCTATTTGAAAACTTCTTTTCGGTATACATATACCAGATAAACGGTGGAAAATTGGGGGATTCTAACCTTTCTCTCCAAATATCCCTTAATAGATTTCGCTGATGGGTAAATTCTACTTTTTTTCCTTTTGGATTAAGAGTCGCTAAACCAAATCCTGCTCCTAAAATACCTCCACCAATACCAATCGCGCTATCCCAACCATCGCTTTTAACAATACCTCCGGCAATGGAAGAAGCGGCCCCTGCAATAATAGAATACAAAATAAGCTTGTTATTTTTTGAAGAATTGAGATTGTCAACATAATTTCCTATCTGTGCCACTCTCTCTCCTTCACAATCAAACTCTGCTGCTACAGCATCCAACTCGGTTAAAGCGATAGTAATCCTACTATTGATCTTAGTCTTAAGTTGTAAAATCTTTACCTGTGAAGCTAAAGACGAGTCTTTTTTAAGTTCAACGATCTTATGTACTTCATCCAGGTTATTTAAAGCATTTAAGATAAGAATACTCTGATCAGAAAACATTGCTTTAAGGTTTTCATTCTTTGCTAAAATAGAATCTGAATTATATGATGGAAGTTTGTTCCTATAATTATATTGGAAGGGAGCCTTACAATAACTGTCTTTGAGGGTCAATATGTTTTGTTTAATAGCCTGATTTTTCTTGGAAACACAAGAAATCAATACGCTAAAAACAACAAAAAGATAAAAGAGTTTTTTCATTCAGTCATATTTTTGTGTATTATTTGAACAATTGTAAAAGGATTGATATTCCAGAACAGTCCCTTATTTTTATTACAATTATCAATACGAATATAGTACAAATAAAAAAATTTACCTGATATCAGGTAAATTTTTAATCTATTTTTAAGTTGGATTATTTGATATCCAGCAATTCCACTTCGAAAACAAGGGTACTGTTTGGTCCGATTTCCTTGCTGATCTGCTGATCACCATATGCTAAATGTGGAGGAATAATTAATCTCCATTTACTTCCAACCGGCATAAGCTGAAGCGCTTCTGTCCATCCTGCAATCACTCTATTTAAGGGAAAAGATGCTGGTGTTCCTCTTTTTACAGAGCTGTCAAAAACTTTTCCTGAAATTGTAGTTCCATGGTAATGGCATTTCACAGTCGATTTAGGTCCCGGCTTTGCTCCCTCACCTTCTGTGATAATCTCATATTGGAGGCCACTTGGTAATTGAACAACACTTTCTCTTTTACCATATTCCTCCATATATTCTTTACCATCTTTCAGGTTCTTTTCTGCTAATTCTTTTTTACGTTTAAATAACATATCTGCTACTCCCATAATTTTATTTTTTACAAAGATACTGCTTTTTAAGGTTAAGGTAAGTCTGATAATGGACACTGATTATTGTGGTATCAATCAGTTTAGTTTCATTTATTTATTCAACAACATATAATTTATCTTTTATAAGTATCCGTACAGATTAGTAATCTCCAAATCCGATAAAATGAGACAATCATTTCAGCAAAACCAAATATTCTGAAAATCAGAACATTAAACATTTATTTATTAAAAACATACAGACCTTTATTGAATATGCTATGTATTCATCATTGCTTAGCCCATAAAATTCAAATAATTGTAATACTCTATTAACACTGAAACCGAAACTTGGCGTTATAATTGGATTTAAAAACTAAATGCCAAATCCATTAAAATATAATAAGAAGTTTGACGAGCTTAATGATGAGGAAAAAAAACTATTAGAGATCAATAAAAAATCAATAGCGGATTTCGTTGAACAGTCTTCTTCCATCAGTGACGTCAATTATGCAACCAGAAATGCCCATGCAAAAACCTATGCTGTAACCAAAGGAGCATTTTGGGTTAATCAGGATATTCCTGAATCACTGCAACCTTTTTTTGATCAAAATAAGTTTGATCTTATGATCAGATTTTCGAATGCGCAATTGAAGATTAAAAATTCCAGAAAAGATATTCCGGCATATGGCTTTGCAGCGCAGATTAAAGATGAAGGAGGTGGGCTATTGGCTAATTTTCCTTTGGTTAACTTTCCTTTGTTTCCTATTAATTCTGTCTCTGCATTTCTTAAGTTGTTTACAGCTATTAATCGTTCATATCTTAAAAAAAGAAGTGGTTTATTCACTATTATTACCCAATTGATAAAAACAATTCCTTCCGTTGTAACCCTCTCTTTTGTAAAAAATATTATCAGGATTATTCGCAAAAGAAATGATTTTATTCTGTCATTTGATTATTACTCTGTGGGAGCCTATCGTCTTGGAGATTATATGATCAAAATAAAATTGAGTCCGAAATCTATAGATAAAAATGTAGGAGCAAAGCAGAACATTAAAAAAGCCCTTAAAAACTATCTCCAAACGAACGATTATGTGGCAGATGTTCTCATTCAATTTTGTTATGACTTAAAAGACCAACCCATCAACAAACTGAATGTTGAATGGAAAAACTCTCCTTTTATTAAAATTGGTGAAGTTAAAATTGAAAAGGGTGAATTATTGGATCCACGTAACTGCAGCAGCGAACTATTATCTTTCAATCCATTTGAAAGTAAGACTATTTTTCAGCCCGTTGGAAAAATACAGAAGCTGCGTGATGAAGCTTATAAAATCTCAGTACAAACAAGGAGAAAAATCAATAAACTTCTACATGGAAAAAACACGAATTTATAAGATCAATTATTGAAAAGCAAACAATATTTAGCAGATAGCTAAAGGAGCAGAAGTTTTATTTCTGATCCCTTGCTGCCTATAAAAATACTAAGTCACAAATACACAATTAATATGGGTATCCGTGGCCAAAATGTTAGTTAGCAAATAGTATTTATCTTAATTTTCTGTCTTCTTCCTTTATAGCCAGATCATTGATACTGGCATATCTTTTTGCCATCAGACCATTTTCATCAAATTCCCAGTTTTCATTTCCGTAAGCTCTGAACCAGTTTCCTTCTTTAGTTTGATATTCATATTCAAAACGAACAGCGATACGATTGCCTGCATGAGCCCAATACTCTTTTTTAAGTTTATAATTTAATTCCTTTTCCCATTTCTTTTGAAGAAATTCCACGATCTCTTCTCTTCCATTCACAAAAGTATCTCTGTTTCTCCATTCGCTATCTACAGTGTATGCTTTAGAGACTCTTTCAGGATCTTGGCTGTTCCACGCGTCTTCTGCCAGTTGAATCTTTTCCATTGCCGTTTCAAGACTGAAAGGTGGAAGCGGATGTTTTTGTTCCATTATTTTATTGTATTAAATTGGTGACTATTTTTTTTGATTTCTCAATCAGTTCATTAGATTTAAAAAGCTGGCTTTCAATAATACTGCTTTCAAAAAGCATATAAATATGATCGGATAATTCATCATCTTTCAGTAACTCCAGAAAATAGTGTCTAAGGTCTGCTTTATGAGACTGAATTACTTTCAAAATTTTCAAATTATCCATTGGAATTTCTGATAGAACATTCAGGAAACTACAACCTCGAAAGTTTTCTTTCTTGTTCATATATATGAGAAAATCAAAAGCACTTACTATTTTTGACTTAAGATCCTTAGCCCCTTCTGAAAAGTTGTTAAGTTCATTAAACCAATATTGATGTCTGACATTTAAAAATTCTACACATAAATCTTCCTTGGATTTAAAGTGTTGATAAAAGCTAGCCTTAGCTACTTCTGCTTCTGAAATAATTTGGTTGATTCCCGTAGAATTATATCCTTGCTTCGCAAATAATTCAAATGTTGTTTCTATAATTCTCTCTTTTGGCGACCTCATAGGAATGGATTATTGAGACAAATATATAATAAAAAAAACAAAACAGACAAACCTGTCTGTCTATAGCGTTTTAATATCTAACTATAAATTTCGAAACAAACATAACTATAAAAAAAGCCCTTAAGATCGGATCTCAAGGGCTTATATATTAAAATTACATTTAATTATTTTTCTTCTAATTTTTCTTTTTCATCCTCTTTATCAGGGAACATAATAGAGAGAATAACGGAAATAACCAATACTCCACCTACAATTCCTAATGAAACAGGAGATGAGATGTGATACCATGGAGCGATAAGCATTTTAACTCCGATAAAGGAAAGGATAATAGCCAAGCCATACGGAAGTTTGCTGAACATATGAATAAAATTGGCCAATAGGAAATAGAGAGATCTAAGACCTAAAATCGCAAAAATATTTGATGTATAAAGGATGAAGGGATCATCAGAAATGGCAAAAATTGCCGGGATAGAATCTACCGCAAAGAGTACGTCTGTAAATTCTATAACTCCTACAACTACTAAAAGAGGAGTTGCCATTTTGATTCCGTTTTGAATCGTAAAGAATTTATCTCCGTCATAATTATCTGAGACCTTCCAGAAACTTTTAATCAACCTTGCTCCTGCAGTATTGCTATAGTCTTCATCTTCATCATCGCCACCGTCTCCCCAGGATTTGATCCCCGCATATACTAAGAATAATCCAAATAAGGCCATTACAATGTTAATTTTCACAGCCTCACCAAAGATATGCATTTCAGGAAGATAAGTCAGATTTATTAATCCAACTCCTGCAAAGATAAATATCGCTCTGAAAATTAAAGCTCCAATAATCCCCCAGAAAAGAACTTTATGGTGAAGATATTTTGGTACCTTAAAGAATCCGAAGACAAGGATAAATACGAATAGGTTATCTACAGAAAGGGCTTTTTCAATCCAATAGGCAGCCTGATACTGGGTAAATTTCTCTACGGCAAGTGCATGACCGTCTGCTTGGTTGAAGACCCAATATACTACCCCTGAGAATACCATGGATAGTGAAATCCATACAATAGACCAGATCGTTGCTTCTTTAGATGTTACTTCGTGACTTTTTTTGTTGAATACTCCTAAGTCCAGGAGCAGCATGATAACCACTGTTATCGCAAATCCCCACACCAGACCCGGGTGCAGTTCTAAAATACTCTGATGTTTTTCCACTTTATTGATGTGTTATTATATGATAAAAGCAATAAGTGTACAAGGTACAAATATTGCTGTTTTATTTTATCTTTTGATTGATAATTGATTACAAATAGTTCATCTGAACCGTCTGAACTGTTTGTTCCAGCTTTCTGTCTGCTGTAGGATCTCCGATGGCATTGAATTTCCACTCTCCGTTTCTCTTATAGAAAACTCCCATTACCATTGCGACGTGTCCACTGAAAGAAGCATCATGAGCGATATCATATTTTGCAAAAACTTCTTTTACATTGGTAGGTGTTCCTTCATAGAT
Organism: uncultured Chryseobacterium sp.; assembly: GCA_963518055.1. GTDB lineage: Bacteria > Bacteroidota > Bacteroidia > Flavobacteriales > Weeksellaceae > Chryseobacterium. Next base: position 11,390 of record CAUQIC010000010.1, on the reverse strand, counting down.
ACGAATAGATGCAAAAGGAATAGTTCCAAAATCCTGACCTCTGTAGCTGTTCAATACCATAGCAACATGCTCTACATTAGGTTCCAGCTTACTGAAATCTACAGTGATCACTTCATTATCCAGCCCGTCATCCCCGTCTACATCTCCTGTAAGGTCATCTCCACTGTGTCTTACTGATCCGTTTTTAGATTTTAAGTTTCCAAAATAAATTACTTCTGTAACATTTTTGTTTGAATCATATAAAATACAGCTCCCATCTAAGTCTACTGCTTCTTTTTTAGTTCCGAAAAATCCTTTTTTTTCAATTGCTCCCCAGTTGATTCCTACACAAGCTTGGGAAAGCTCAGCTCCGTTTTCTTTTTTAAGGTTAATTCTTTGACCTTTCTGTAAGTTGATAGCCATTTCTTTATGTTTTGTTGTTATTTATTTTTTTAGCGAAGGAGCAAAATTTCTGCTTTACCTTCTAGTTATTATTTAAATTCAAATTAAGCATTGCCCGCAAGATATTCGTTTCTTCATCAAAATCAAATATTTTACTCATAATGTCTATATTTTCGAGGTTTCTGAGATAATCTTTCAAAACGTTTTCTACCTCTGCCGGTAATGCTCGTTTTCTTTCATTCATGCTGTTTTCCAACTGTTCATTTTTAATTTTTAGTTGATCGATAATGCTCGTCTGATTGGATTGATTTTCTGAAATATCAAGTTTACTTATATCCTTATCAAAAAAATACAATTTCTTTTCATCTACACTAAAAATGAAATAATCATCTGACTGAAAGATTCTAAAAAGCTCATAGTCATTAACGCCGACAAGATATCCACAGACAAAACGAACTTTAAAGCTCTGTATGTTTAATCTTCCCAGGAGTTTTCTTTCAATGGAATAATCTTTATACTGGTAAGCGGGAAAAGAACCGGTTTTTAACAGAGATTCATCTACCTCCTTTCTATAAAACTCCTGTGCATATTTTTTATGAAAATACAGGACATTATCCCAATTGGCGGTAAAAACATCTTCTGTAAGATCTTTATACACAGTTTTCAGGTGCTGAGAAAATATACCACTATACATTTTCCGATCCGTTTCAAAACTGTCTACCTGCTTTTCTTCAAATCCGGAAATGTATTTATTGTTGATATCAATTTCATTAATGACGGCCAGCATATCGTTTTCCTTCTGCCTTTTGATCTTGGACAAAAGTTCGATAAGACTATCGGTATACTGTAGGTGGAAAAGCTCCAGCTTATTATAATCCAAAGCTGCATTTTCCTGGAACAAATTGTGGATAATATCGGTTTTGATATAAATCGATATAATATCAATATGTTCAAAAAAATTAGCGAGAAGTTTAAGCCTTGTTAATCTTCTTTTGCTTTGTGACAATATGGTTGCTGCATCCTCCCCCACCTTAATATCCTATAGATTAACCTCTGACATTTGCTTTTAGTTCATGTTCCAATGTCTGAAGATCCTGATCCAGTTTTCTTCTGTTGTCTGCACCTTGTTTTTGAATTTGTTTCACTTCATTCAAAGTATTGATCAACATGGAAGTGGTTTCTCTTAATGTTTCTACAGAAACGATAGTCTGCTCATTGGCTCTTGCTACATTAACAGAATTCTGCCCTAGACGCTCTGCATTCTTTTTTAAGATTGCTTCAGTAGTAGAAGATACCTTTTGTTGGATTTCAATATTCTGCTGCTGTCTGTACATAGCAACGGCAAGAGAAAGTTGGTTTTTCCATACCGGAAGCGTTGTCGTAAGAATAGTCTGTGCCTTTTCTGCAATAGAAACGTTGTTATTCTGTACCAATCTGATCTGTGGAAGTGACTGCATCATAATAAAACGTACTACCTTAAGATCAGCCATTCTCCTGTCTAACCTTGCGATAAAGTCTCTCTTGTCAGCAATCTGATAATCCTGAAAATTCTGAGGATTAGTCTCCATTTGAGCAAGCTCAACAGCAGCTCTTTCCATTCTTATATTTCCTGCAATAACAAGCTCTTCAATTTGCTTGATTGAATTCACATTACTTTCAAAAATAGTCTGAAGTACAGCATTATCTTTTGTAGAAGTAATGATTCCTGCATTTACTTTATATGAGATTTGCTCAATATTATTGATGATTTTATCATATTTTGCAAATAAGTTTTCCACCTGAGTCATTACCTTTTTCATGAATGGTAATTTGCTCAGGAAGCTTTTCACTTTATTTCCATTAAGCTCTTCTACGTCTACATAATTAAGCTCTACCAAAAGATCATTGATAAGCCCTCCCACTTCTCCAGAGTTTGACCTTCTTACATTTCCCAGAAAGCTGTCACTCTGATTCGTTAAAGTTTTTTGAAGTTCTGCTCCAAAATTCACAATTGATCCGGGATTAGCTTCATCAATAGAGTTTGCTAACACTTCATACTTCTGACGTTCTTCTGACTGCAACTGAGTCAGGTTTACATTTCCTTCTCTGTCCACAAGAACTGCCGGCGCTGCAGGTTGAGCAGGTTGAGCCGGAGTTGGTGGAACCATTGGAGTAGGTTCAAATGTTTTAAGAGGTTCAATAGATCCTAGTGGATCTATCGGTTGATTTTCTTGATTGTCCATGATTACTTCTGATAAATTGATACAAACTTCTCAAGGCCTTCTCTCTGTCCTGCACCTACAGCTTCAAATTTCCATTCTCCGTTTCTGTTGTAGATTCTTCCGAATTCTACGGCAGTTTCGATTGAGAAATCTTCATCTAATTCATATTTTAAGATTTCTTCATTCGTATCTGTATTGAAAATTCTGATAAAAGAATTTCTCACCTGTCCAAAGTTCTGTTTTCTTGCATCTGCTTCATGAATGGTTACGACCACTGTAATTTCTTTAATTGCAGAATCAATTTTTGTAAGATCTATTTTGATCTGCTCATCATCTCCTGCGCCTTCTCCTGTAAGGTTATCTCCAGTATGGACCACTGCTTTGTCAGGAGATTCAAGGTTATTATAAAAAATAAAGTGATTATCTGAAACTAACTTTTTATCGTCTCCCAACAAAAATAAAGATGCATCAAGGTCGAAACCTGTTCCTGTAGAAGTACTATTGATATCCCATCCTAAACCTACAGTAAATTTAGGTGCGTTGATGTTTTCTCTTTGTCCTTTTTGTAAGTTAATAGCCATAATATAATTCCGTTTGTGTTAAAGTATTGATGTTATTTTTATATTCTTTTATTAAATGATAGTTGTTGCTGATGGCGAGCTCCAAAAGGAGATCCATCTGCTCTTTTTTTACTTTAGACGTAAGATAGTCAAAATTACTTGAATCCAGACCTAAAATATATTTTACAATCCTTGTATTAAATTCAAAACTTGGCTTATCCATTACCTCTGCAACATGTTTTACATTTTGCACCGCATAATAATTGAAAAAATTTTCAATTTTGGGATCAAGATCAAAATTCATTAATTCTGCATAGTACATGAATATAAAATCTGCCTCCACATCATATTGATTCAGGATTTTATTCACTGTATATTCATGACTTCCCGTGATTTTGATATCGTCTATAAAAATACAAAGTTTTTCCCTCAAAAAATCTTTATCAATATAATAAGTATCATTGGCTATCAAATTTTTACGATCTTCAAAACTGAGATTCCCATAATCTGTGATGTAAGTATGATTTCGATTAATCTTAGATAAAATGCTCGACTTTTTTCCTTTTTGAAAAAGATAAAAATCCAGGTGCTTTTTAAAGAAAAAACATAAGAAATTGGAAGCTGTAGGGATTGCCATGTAAGGGCTAGGCAACACTACAATCTCCTTATCCGTATTTAAAAGCTCATCATGCTCAGAAATAAATCCTTCGAATAATTCTCTTGCAAATTTCTCAGCATACGATTTATCACCATACTTGAAATAGCTGTATTCAGCCGGTGAGAAAGTAAACTCATCTGCTGAATGAATGTGGTGTAAGCTGTATCTTTTGTTCATGTTTATATTAGTGTTTAAGTAAATGTGCACTGAAACCGAAGTCTTTCGCTCCTTTATAATCAGCCACCGGATTATCGCCAATATGTAAAATCTGATGTAAAGGCAAGTCCTGATCTTTGATATTATTCTTCACTTTCTGAAAAATAAGAGGGTTCGGTTTGGAACAGTTGATCTCATCAGAATAAATGTGAAAGTCGATATACTGATCCAGCTCTTCATGAATCAGGAATTTCCTCATCGTCTTTCCTTTGATAAATCCCGTATTGCTTAGAATATTAATGGTCTTACCCTGACTTTTTATATCTTCAAAAAAATCGTGAATATTCTCAAAAATCACAACAGGTCTGTATTCCAGAAACAGCTCTTCACTTTTCACATAAAACTCATTAAGCTTTTCTCTGTTTAAAAGTTTAATATCTGCATTCAAAGATCCCAGGATCATTAAATAAATTTCAAATGTATCTATATTCCCTCCTGTAACCTCATTGATTGTATTGCAAAGATCATCATAATATTTTACAGTTTTCGCAACAACGTCTATGGGCTTATTTACCTCAAAAAACGAGGAGAACAGCTCAACTCTTTTTGCTTTAAATTCAGGATGAGATTTGATTAGGGTGAGCCACAAGTCAAAAGAAAAATGACAGTGGTTATGAATGTCGATATCTGTTTTCAATATGTTTTAGTTAAAAGTTTTATTTAGCTTTTGTTGAAAAAGATTTAATAATTTTTAATCCTCAAAAAGTGTTTAATTTTCTATTCTTCCCAAAGATAAAATTTTTATCATAAATGCATTACTTTAGTCTTCTGTTTTAAGATATTTTATGATTTGAAGGAAGGAAACTGTAGAAAGTAAGGACTGTAGATTTCTCTTACAGTCCCTTTATGGTTATCATTAAATTCAAGGTTTAAATCTTTAAGTTTCAAGAGTCTTATTTCTCTCATGCATTTTGTTGAAAGCTTCTATATCTCTTGTCTTTATTCTTTATTCTTTATTCTTTATTCTTTACTCTCTACTCTTCTGGCATTACCTTATACGTAGGATCTTCCTGGATATTAACTTCTACAATGGCTTCAGCATTTCTCAGCATTTTCCTGCAGTCTTCACTAAGATGACGTAAGTATAAAGTTTTATTTTGTTGCTGATAACGTTTCGAGAGTTTATCTAACGCATCAATAGCACTCATATCAACCACCCTGCTTTCTTTGAAATCTACAATAACTTCATCCGGGTCATTCATTGGGTCAAATTTATCTGCAAACTCGGTTACTGAGCCAAAGAATAAAGGACCCGATATTTCATAGTGTTTAGTCCCATTTTCATCAATACTCTTTCTTACACGGATTCTCTTGGCGTTATCCCAGGCAAAAACTAACGCAGAGATGATTACTCCAACCAAAACAGCCAAAGCAAGGTTATGTAAAACGACCGTGATCAATGCTACTGTAATTCCCACAAATATATCAGACTTGGGCATTTTATTAACAATTCTTATGGATACCCATTGAAATGTACTTATAGCCACCACCATCATCACCCCCACCAAAGCAGCCATAGGAATTTTCTCAATAACAGGTGCTCCAAATAGAATAATTCCCAGAATCATAAGGGAGGCGATAATCCCTGAAAGTCTGGCCCTTGAACCGGCATTAAGATTCACTAATGTCTGCGCTACCATAGCACAACCACCCATGCCTCCAAAAAAACCGTTGGTCACATTGGCAACTCCCTGAGCTACTGATTCTCTGTTTGCATTTCCTTTGGAATTGGTAATTTCATCCACCATAGATAATGTCAAAAGAGATTCAATCAGGCCTACTCCCGCCATAATTACAGCATATGGAAAGATAATCTGCAATGTTTCTAAAGAAAAAGGAATATAGGGAACATGAAAACTTGGAAGATTTCCGCTGATATGAGCGATATCTGCCACTGTTTTTGTATTGATATTAAAACCCAGTACTATCGCAAATACAACCATAATAGCAGCCAAAGATGCAGGAATTGTTTTTGTAATTTTAGGAAAGAAATACACTACCATTATTGTTAGAGCTGTTAACCCGGCCATTATATATAAAGGGGTTCCCTGCAGCCAACTCACTGTTCCATCACTGCCTTTTATTTTAAACTGTTCAATTTGAGCCATAAAAATAATAATGGCCAACCCGTTTAAAAAACCGTACATTACCGGTTGTGGGATCAGTCTGACAAATTTTCCCAGTTTCAATACTCCTACAAGCATTTGGAGAATTCCGGCGAGTATCACTGTAGCAAAAAGATATTCAACTCCATGAGATTGTATCAGTGCAATCAGTACAACAATGGTTGCTCCGGCACCCCCTGACACCATTCCCGGGCGTCCTCCCAAAACTGCCGTAACAAAGCCCATTATAAAAGCGGCATACAGGCCTGTAAGCGGAGAAAGTCCTGCTAAAATGGCAAACGACAGAGACTCCGGAATCATGGTCATGGCTACGGTAAAACCCGCCAGCAACTCATTTTTATAGTTAATTTTTTTCGAGAAATCGAATAAGCTAATTGTATTCTTCATTGATATGCAAAGGTATATACTTGCTTGATGCAATACAATTTTTTATTTTTATCCTTTTTAAATGATCATACCTTTTAAGATAATTCACACATATGCTTAGATAATATGTTAATTTTAATTAAAATTAACATATTAATTCATTTTTCTGTAATTATTCATGCCCCCGCTTTTAATTTTTGTTTAAATTTGATCCTTATTAAGTTGATAATTTATTACATCACAAGCAATAAAAATGTAATATACTGGTTGTCAAACACCCATGCAACCAAAGGCTTGAAGAAATAGAATTACATGAAGAAACTTTAATAGGTTATATATTATTTACACAAATGGTAGGAAAAGGAATTTGAAGGAGAAGAAAAGTTATAAACCCATTGAAAATAAGGAATATACCTTCACGCACATTAAAGTAACAATGAATACATCTTTTTAAGATATTAAGCTGTCCCAAAAATTTTTTAGAGATTTCATTACATTATTGAGTGCATTCAATACTATTGAATAGCTATTTTCACTTTTTCAATTTCAAAAAATTGTGAATTATGTTTCATAATACATAATAATATACTGCCTTTTTTCGTTTTTTCCTGCACAAGTACTAACAAAAGATAATATTCAATAAAATGTTATATAAAGAGATCCATATTGGAAAATTTATTAAGGAGAGGGCTAATGAAAGTGAAATACCAATGGAAAGGATATGTAAATTCCTGGGGAAGGATGAAGAATCTGTTGAAAAGATGTACAAAAGCGGATCGCTAGACACGGATCTTCTTTTAAGATGGAGCAAATTATTAGAATATGATTTTTTCAGACTCTACAGTTCACATTTAATTCTGTATGCTCCACCGGCAGCAATCCATAAGAATCTACAGAAATCTGAAAAAATCCCGTACTTCAGAAAAAATATTTATACACAGGAAATTAAAGATTTTATTATGAAAAGAATTATTTCCGGTGAAATGACTCAAAGTGATGTCATTAAAGAATACTCTATTCCTAAAAGCACTCTCCACAGATGGCTTCAAAAGAGTGATGATACTAACGGATAAACAATATTTTTATGCGTCCCAATTACAAAAAAATCTACCAGGATATGCTGAAAATGGAATATCCGGAAAAATTAAAAGATCCTAAGGTAAAAGAGCTTCTTGATAAAATCTCAACAACGGAAGATGTACTGAAGTTTAATGATAAGCTTTTTAAGCCTTCTAAAGAAAATCAAAAACTTAAGACATACGATAAAAAGACTATGCTGAAGCTTCTGCAATATCAAAAGAAGCATGGGCATTCCACAAGCTATATGTCTAAAAAATATAAAATCAGCAGGACTACGCTTTCAAAATGGAAAATGATGTTTGAAGAGGAACTGGAAGATACTGCAAAAAATGCAGGTAAATAATTTAGCTGCATTTTGTAAAAGATAATGATAAGGAAAAACCGGGGGCTACGTTTGCCGGATTCGAACCGGGTAACCTTGCCGGAATGACCGACTTCGTTATTCCTCCCCAATTTTATACGATGGATTTTTTCCTGACGACACTTTTATATAAAGAAAAGAAACCGGGGCGGGAAGAATGGAAGTTGATTAAGTCTGAAAGAATGATCTCTCTGACCTGGTAGAAAATTATATACAAAGATGATTTCCAATTTCCCACCTCCAGTTTCAAACTATCATTAAAAACAAGGCAATCAATGAATGTGTAATGTCGTGCTCTAACCAGCTGAGCTACTCTTCCTATATCGATCGTGTTTTTTTGTGGAAGAGACAGGATTCGAACCCGTGACCCCGTCGTAATGAGCGAAGTAACACTATTCTACGGCACTTGTTTATTTTTAAAATTAAAAAGAGGCCTTACGCGAAAAGACCTTTTAAGATCATTTTCATGATTTTTTCTGGAGTTGTACCCAATATAACTAAAGTAAGCCTTTTCTACGCCACTTTTTTTGTAGTAATCAAGGTAATATTCTCAAAATCTTTCGTGCATTTGCTCTACCCGCTGAGCTACCTTTCCTTTTCGAGGGAAAAGGCAGGATTCGAACCTGCGCCCCAATGTTTACTCAATCTCGAAGTATGATTCTGAAACGACACTTGATTGACTTTTATTTTCATTCATTATCCCTATAATCTCGCATAATATCATCAAGGTAAAAAATAAGGAATCCTTTTTAATCATCTGCTCTATCCTATGTTGAGCTACATTCTGCTGTTGATATCAGTGACGACAGGATTCGAACCTGTAACCTGATGAGCCGTGCGAAGTATGATTCCTGAACGACACTTGACCATATATAAGAAAGGTAATTAATCAAACAGAATCTCACTAACGGGGTGTTACCATTCTACTATCTGCAATTGCAGAACAGGATTCGAACCTGTATTACCGCTCCCACGAAGTATTTCTGTTGTACGACACTTGCTTTTATTATCTTTCCATTGGGTTTTTCTGTATTTTTTCCAGTTTCTCTGATATTTGGTATGTTTTCCGTTCGCCACTTCGATACCGTGTGGAAAGCAATATGAACATCCCGATTCAATTCCATATAAAATTCTGGAAATTTTTACCCCGGAAATTTTCTTCGGAAAATCAATTAATTTATAGTTATTGAATCCGAAGTTCTGTTTTAGCTTTTTAGTTTTTTTCATAAGTATTGGGTATTACCCTCAATACAATGCTTCCTTTAGAAATGGTTTATGATGAATCATAGGTATTAGTTTTATGTTGTGCAAATCTATATCATTGCTGCGCATTCTTTTTACGCACTTATTTTTTTATTAAAAAACCAAGCAATTTATTCTAAGAGTCAGTGATAATTCAATTGGAAGTTGACGATGAAACTCTTATTTACGGCATTGGTTTTTATTGTTGATAATTCGTTCTAGCCCCGATTGCAACGGCATCCTTTTTCTGAAATGGTTTTGCAAAAATGCGCTGGCGAAAAAGATAGAGTGGAAAGCGGGAACAAGCTCCTTAAAAAATTAATGGTTATTAGTTTTATAAAAGCAGTGCTTATTACAGCTCTACTTTTTGAATCATTTGTACTGCAGATTGACGGTCTTCCAATGCATTCAATACATCGAATATTTTGTCTGACCACCCTGCAATAAGGTATACCTCATTTTTTCTAACGTCGAGAGGCTGTTTTCCATACCCCGCCAAGTCAAAGATATACAGTTTGGCATTGGGAGCAATCGCTTTATATCTGTTCCACAAGTCTTCAAAAGACTTGCTCTTTCCTGTACTGTCCCACATCTGGGTATCGGTGAACAACATTACTTTATTCACTTCTTCCTGTCTATTGATCAGGTCTTCCAATACAAGGTAACCATTGGTGGAATACCCTGCTTCACCTTCACGTTTGTAGAAAGCGTCTACGTTTCTCAAGATCCCATTCTTGGGCATTGGAACGCGTAACCAACGGTCACCGAAGATCCCTGTTACTACATTTTTGCATTGTGACTGCAGGATCATCGACATCAGTAAACCGATATCGTATAGCAATACTTTGCTTTTTTTGGAAACCGGTTGCTGCATGGAACCTGAAACATCTGCGGCAATCACTACTGAGGTATCAAAACCAAAGCCTTTGATGTTTTTGGCACTCACCATAACAGCATTTTCCAATGCTTCCAACACGGAGGATATGTAAGGCGAATCCATCGTCCTCAATTCTCTGTAAGCTGCCAGAAATCTAAATGGGAGTTGCTTCGAATTGGAAACCGCCTTTTCATCAGACAGATATCTGCATACTTTGCTCATAGCTTCAGATGACACTTCTGCCTCCAGGATATTTCTAAGGTTTCGCAAGGTAGCCATATATCCCAATTTGTTACTGAAAATTAATTCTTCCCATTTGTTTTTGAAGGCTGATTTTCTTTCCGCATCATCCGCAAATTTATTTTGACCTAGCATTGAAAGTTCTACTTCCCAAGTGTAAGGTATTTGTAAACTATCATTTATGATTTTGTTGAAAATAGTCTGCTGGTTTTCATCTTTGGCTTTCGGGTGAACGAGAAACAATGCATCTTTCAAGGTCACCTCTGCTTTTCTGTTATATTTCGCAAATTGATATTCATCGAATTTATTGAATGATTTTACCAGACCTTTCTGAATTTGCTTCGATAATTTGTTGAGCTTTTTGATTTCTGTTCTTTCATTTGCTAACTGATAGTAAGCCAATAACTCTGTGATTTCATCAGCTCTCTGAACTACTCCATCTACGGTACGGCTTACCAAATCAGTTCCTGAAACCTGCTTTGCCAATTCAGTCGTCAAAACCAATGGAATGGAACGCAGGTACATATCTTTTCTGGCATATACAGCCAGTTTTGCTACGAATTCAGGATCATTTTTTCTAATCAGAGACCGGATTCTTTCCAACCTGTCATTTCCTTTTTCATAGGTTGTATTTGAAAGTCCTGTTGTAACAACAGCACTGTATAATTCTTCGGCAGGTGTCATTGTATATGCTTTAGCACCCTCGTAGTTCAATACTACTTTGTTTTCTTTTCTTAAAAAATTAAATTTCATGGTTACTGTTTTTTTGTTAAACGTTGGGAAGATGTTCCTTCCTCTCTGATTTCTGATGCAAAGTAAATACGTTATTACGCAACCTTTTTGCGTAGATTTTTTTATGTGAATTTTTTTATTTTTTTATTTAAATAATTAGATAAGGCCTGTTTTTGAGGAGAGTTCTAAAATTGATTAGAGGGAAAATATAAGTTTGGGCTAAAGCCATTGGAATTTTTAATTTTATTTGTTTGGGCGGGGTGGGCTAAAGCCCACCTCTATTGATATAGCCAAACCCATTTTGAGATTTACCGAGAATATCTTTTATCTTTTATCTTTTATCTTTTATC
>CAUQIC010000009.1:0-236939 GCA_963518055.1 uncultured Chryseobacterium sp. | reverse complement strand
TTAGGACCTCAGATTTTCATTCTGGTAAGAGGGGTTCGATTCCCCTACGGGCTACAAGACTAAGAGTTGACACTTATAAAAACAAAAACTAACACATTATTTCGGTAATGGAAGATAGAGGGCCCGTTCGTCTATCGGTTAGGACCTCAGATTTTCATTCTGGTAAGAGGGGTTCGATTCCCCTACGGGCTACAAAGAGAAGACTTTTATAAAGTCTTCTCTTTTTTTATTCTTATAAATAGTAAGCTGCTATTCTCAGTCATCTATTCTTAAAATTTCAAAGAATCAATGAAGTCAGCCCCACTTTTGATCCCTTAGGCAGATAACACCAAATACTACTGAAACCCTTGTGCGAAATGTAGATTACACAGATGCACATCCTCCATCCCTCCCTACTTTTGTCCTTAAATTCTATGCAGCCTGTTATATTCATTGCGATGAATTAAGAGCCATCAAAAAAATCACTAAAAAAGGAAATATTATTTCTTGCTTTTCTATTTAATTATTAAATTTGCTGAAACTTTTAATTTAAAACCAATCACATGAAATCTACTTTACTATCTGGAAGCCCATTTTCATTTAAAACGGCTTTAATCGCTCTATTTTTATTTTCAGCAAATGCAGTATCATTTGGACAAAGCCGAATTTATGCTCATGCTCAAAGCTCAGGTGTCTTTGGCGTTGCCTGTTTAGGATGCCACGTAAACAACCCTCAAAATGCAGTAGGTGACAATGAGGATGACTATTCAACAATGGTACTGGGTACAGCGCTACTGGGAGGGATTCAACAAACTTTAATTTTCCCTGATCTCCGATCTGACACAAGACTTGTTGTTGGCATTGGAACAGACAACATCCCTTTATCTGTACAATTATTAAGTGGGGTAACCTTAGAAACAATGAATGGAGGAACTTCTAATGAAGACCGCAGAACGATAGACATCAGTCTGCTTAAACTGGGTGCAACACCCAACAGAGGAACCGTAGAGTTTAAACCTTCAAAACCATACGATGGAATAAGAATAGGCTTGACAGGCGGAGTTCTAAGCCTTGGGGGCGGATTCAGAATTTATTACGCTTATCAGGATCCTCTTATTACATTAATGGCCCACAGCCAGGATGGCCAAATTACCCTTGGTGGTAATATTCCTTTGGAAGGATCTGAAGTTGCGCTGGTAAATACATCCGGAAAAGAAGTGTACCGCTCTAAGCTAAAATCAAACACTTTTGACTCTCAGTTATCAGGAGGTGTTTATATCATGACTCTTCAAACAAAAGAAGGAAAAACATACTCACGTAAAGTTATGATTAAATAAATAAATAATTGTTTTTGCTCTTGTACGGCAGGCTTAAGGCCTGCCGTCTTTATTTTATGCCATTTTAAGAACTGAAAGAAGAAAAACGACATTAACCAAAATTAAATTATAACCACTTAAAACAAACAAATTATTAACAAATCACATAAATATGAAATAAATTATCCAACATAATTATTTTATGTGTAAATTAGTTAAAAATTAAAAACCCAAAATTTCTTATATATGAAAACTCATTTATTACTTAGCCAACGCTCTATTAAAGCAGCTTTGATGGCTTCATTCTTGTTTCTAACAAGCGCAATGTCTTTTGCACAGATTAGTAAAATTTACGCCAGCAGCCAAACCAATCAGGTTGTAGGTGTTTGCCTGGGCTGTGCGGTATTAAATCCACTCAATGCAGTAGGAAGCAACGAAAATGATTATTCAACACTACAAGTTTCTGTAGGGTTATTAGCAAGAACTGAACAAACTCTTATTTTCTCTGCAACCAATATAGCTTCCGGTACGAATAAGCTTGTTATAGGGTTGGGCTCAGATGACGTTAAGCTATCTGCAAAATTAATCAGTGGTATCTCAATAGAGACATTTATTGGAGATGTATCCAACAATGATTATCAAAATCTAAACAATGATGCTATACAATTAGGAGGTAGTGAGCCTAATAAGCAAGAGCTTGAACTTACAATGAACAAACCTTTTGATCGTGTTAAAATAAATCTTAACGGTGGATTACTTAGCGTTAATGGTGCTCTTCGAGTGTATTATGCTTATCAATATAAGGATCCATACATTAATTTTGCTGCTCATAACCAGGATGGTCAAATAACTCTGGACAAAAAGCTTCCTTTAGATGGTGCTGAAGTTACCTTAACAAATACTTCCGGAAATGAAGTGTACCGTTCCAAGCTAACATCCAATACATTTGAAACTAAACAAGCACAAGGAGTTTACATCATGACTCTTAAGACAAAACAAGGAAAAGTATATTCCAATAAAATTATTTTTAAGTAATAATACCTACCCAATAGAATTAAACATTATAACAACAAATAAGGCCGCTCTAGTAGCGGCCTTATTTCATGATTGTACTTGCTTTCACTTATTAAAAATCTTCAACTAACGTAGCTATGCATGATCATAGAAAACGAGGCAGATTCTTATCCACCCCGTATACATTTCAATTAGTTCTCGTATTTATTATCAATATTTCTAAAATTAAATTTGTGAATAATACATTTATTGCATCATCCATGCTACAGCATTAGCATATAGTATACTGTTATAAACACTACTTCCCGCTCTCGTTCCTGTACCAAAATTTGTTTTTGGAATTGGTTTACCGGATGTTGTAATTCCTGCAGGATAAGATCCTGTTGAAGTATTATTAACAGCGCCCAAAGGGAATCCTCCGTCACCCCAAAAGAATAGTTTATAGGTTTTATGGACAAATCCAACCACAAGGCCATCCTTTGTAGATAAAACATCTACATTTGAACTATTCATATTAGCATTCGTATAAGAACTGCTATCGTCATTGTCATCCCCTACCAACAAGCCTCTTGCATCTCCAAATGGCCCATTAAGAATGGGGTGATCAATATTTGCAATCGTTTTGATGAAATTCGTTCCTGTGGCCGGAGTGACAACAGTACTTCCGCCAAATATCTGATTCAGGATTTGGGTAGGTTGTGCCTGTTGAAGAAATACCATAGCCCTTCCTCCATTATCCAAATAGTTTTTAAGAGCAGCAGCATCAGCAGCATTGGAAGTATAATCCCAGGTAAATATAATAATGTATGGATTATAAGTAGCAATATTTGCAGCAAGATTGCCCTGAGCAGTTCCTGTTGTTTTAATATCAAATCCTTGTGAGAGGACTGTTCCTGTAGGTCCAAAGTTTACCGCTGACTGCAATATTGTTGTAGGCGCAGTTGTATTACCCGGGTTGGGAGTATACATACCTCCTCCCAATGACAAAATAGTTCTTCTAGGAATAATTCCCGAATTTACATTTACAGAGAAGTTACAAGATTGTCCTGCAATATTTATGGTAAAAGAAGCTAACCCTGAAGCAGATGGAATTCCGCCTATCGCAAGTGATATATTTCCACTCCCGTTAGCCAGAGTTCCTGCAGGCGCCGTCGCTGTTAATCCTGTAACTCCGGTTGAAGCAACTGAAATTGCCTGATAAGGTTGTCCGGCAGCATTTGAATAATTAATCATTTTGGTTCCGTTACTCATTGATCCTGCTGTATAAGTTCCGGTAAGAGTTCCACCTGAGCAATCTAATGTAAAACCGGGTGTAGGACCACACTGATCACATAGACAATTGGACCAGCCTGAAGCCTTGAATACTCTTACACAGCTTAATGTTGAATCATACATTATGGTTCCTATGGCTACATCTCCTCCCTTTGGGTTAATTAAGTTCTTAGGATCAGCATTGGTAGGAAGTACCAATCCCATATTATTAGTGGTTTCTTTATTGATATCTAAAGCACCTCTGGGATTGGCCGTTCCTATGCCTACTTGAGAAAACAGGATATTCACGAAGAACATCATCAGTAATACATAATTTCTTTTTTTCATTTGTTTTTGTTTGACGCAAAAGTATATTTTTCACATTTCAGGTTCCAAAAAACGATATATCCCTTACGTACCTCGGACGCCCTACAAATTCTCACAGCTGCGCGTTACACAAATACAACTTTATCTTGTACTGCCCTTAAATAAACACAATATGAAAGCTAAATTTCATTGATATTTTTCCAAAAAATTCTGTAATTTTTCATTTTCATCCTTAAATCTTGATAAATAAAATTCTTTTTTATCTAGAGTACATCCAATTATTTTCTAGAAAATGACTTAAATTGTGTACAAATAAGGGTTAGAATTTCAATATTTACATTCATAAAATAACCTAAATGAAACGACTACTATTTATATTTTAGTCATAAAAAAACGAGGCAGATCTTTATCCACCTCGTTTACATTTCAGTTAATTCTGTATTTATCTTGCTAAAATTAGATGTACAATTTTTACCACACAGGTTTAATGTGACAGAACATACTTGATTGCTTTTTCAAATATATTACAGAACAGAATAGAAGAATTATTTTCACTACAACTTCCTGTACCATTATAGAAACCATCTGTACTTTCCCATGCCGTATACCAGTTTGTATCCCCTACTGTTACATAATTATCTCCGTCTACCGCATTGATTGATCCATCCGGATTTAAAAGAAAAGGAACTCCTGAATATTGAGTAATCTTTCCTATAGCCCGCGTTTGCTGGATCGTCTGCCCTGTAGGAATATTTCCAAAGATTCCATTGGCAGGACCTCCTCCCATTACAGATATCTGCCTTGTTGCAAAGACATAACCATCATATGTATTACCGGCAAAAACGGCTTTGCCCGGAAAATAGCCTCCATCATAATTATCATTCCCTATAAAGAAAAATTTCTTTTTATCATTTATTTTTTGTTGTATAACCTGTCTTTTATCTGAATTTTCCGGTAGATAGCTATTGACAATATATCCCATCCATATAATGTCCGCATCATCTATAGCAGCCGCAATTTGACTTGCTGTAGAAGAGCCTACATTAATTGTATTGTATGAAAAATTAATCACTTTCACGGTGCCATTAGGTCCGAAATTAGAAGGATTGTTCAATTTTGATCTGGCAACGTTAGAGTAAAGACCATCTGATAAATTTGTATTCCAGGCATCTGGTATAAAACTTAATATTTTTATCGTTCTTAATGCAGCCTGAACAGCCACCGTAAATGTACAGGTCTGACCAGCAATACTGACCATAAAATTGGCAGTCCCTGCAGAAGAAGGCGTTCCACTGATGGTAAGATTAATACTTCCGCTTCCATTGGCCAGTGTGCCCGATGGTGCTGTAGCTGTAAGACCTGTTACCCCCGTTGACGGAATTGAAATTGCGCCGTAGCTTTGACCGCTCGCATTGGTATAGTTAATAATTTTCGTTCCGTTACTCGGTGAATTGGCTATAAAATTTCCAGCCAGTGCCCCGCCACAATCTAGCCCAAAGCCTGATGGAGTTTTACACTCATCGCATAAACAATTGGACCATCCGGAAGATTTAAAAACTCTTACGCAGCTCAAAGTAGAATCATACATAATAGTCCCTATTGCTACAGCTCCACCTAATGGGTTAATCAGCTTATCAGGACTATCATTCGTAGGAAGAACTAGTCCCATGGTGTTGGTGGTTTCCCTGTTAATATCCAGAGCCCCTCTTGGGTTTGCAGTTCCAATTCCAACTTGTGAAAAAATAATGTTTGCATAAAACACTAATAATAAATAAATTTTTTTACTCTTCATTTGTATAATTTTTCGGCAAAACTATTCTTTCAAATGTTGTATCTCGAAAATATGCATACGGCAGAAGTACCTCTATTTTATAAAACAAGGCAATTCAACCCCTACATATATACTACACAGCACCATCCAAAGCGCTCCTCAACAGTATGTTAAGCATACTACATTACCAAAAATAGTCTTCCGAAAAAAATCTATTAAAATTCCAGTTATTATTTAAAAAAAAATCTTTACTCCCTCTTTCTCTCATCTTCATTTTTAAACGGATGATAGAATTATGAGTTGTAATAAAAAAATTCATACTGAGTTTACGTTTTTCACAAAGTCTAATTTTTATGTTTAAAAAAAACCAGCCCAAAAATTGGGCTGGTTCAATGAAACAAAATAGCTATGCTAAAAATTATTTTTTAATCAATTTTTGTTGATAAACCGCTTTATCAGTCATCGCTTTCAAAATATACATTCCTTTTGGTAGCATACTTACATTAACTTGACCATTATTAAACTGTGTGTTCACCAGTTTTCCGGAAGCATCGTAAATAGATACATTCACTACTTTTTCCTGTGTTTTAATGTAAAGGATATCAGTAACAGGGTTTGGATAGATTCCAAATTCCAGTTTCTTCACTTCAGTAGTTGCCAGTGTAGAACCAAGGCTGTTAATTGTAAGTGTTTTATCTACCACTTTACCGTTAGAGTTGAAACTTATGACAATATCAGCCACTCCTGTGGAAAGAGGTGTGATAACCAATTCTTCATTAGCATTGATCTCTGCAGAAACAACTGTAGGATTTGTATTTGATTTTACAGATTTCACAATCGATGAGCCAAAACTATCTTCATCAGAAACCATAGTTTTCAGATCAATCGTTGTAACATTGGCTGCTGTCACCTGTGACGGGAATGTATTGCTTACCGTTGGAGCTGTGTTATCAGGGAATACCGCTAATGCCGGGAACCAATAATAATCATTCAATGTTTTTGTATTGATAAGATTTCCAGTGGTATCGTAGGTATGGATCCAGTTCTTTTGATAATGAGCTCCAAATCCGCTTTCCGTAGTGTTCAGGATAAGATTCCCTGTAGCAGGATTAACACGCAGTCCTGCTCCGTAAGGAATTTGCTTATAGGTTCCTGTCTGCCCCGGAAGGGTAATAAAATTTTCATTGAATACTTTAGCTGTTACATCAAATTTGATGATTTGATTGCCGGGATTAAATCCGGTCCCTGCCTTGATCCAATATAAAGTATTCTCGGTATTACTTGCTGTAAAGCTTCCCGCATTCCATGCTCCCCATGTATCCGCATATTTTGTAGTAGGGATATCATAATATTGTACGGCAAGACTTGTAAGGTTAATATTAGCCAATTTCTGATTTTGAATCGCCCAAACACTTCCGTCCTTTGCCTGAACAATAGAACTGAAAGCTCCGGCTATTGTACTGATCACCGTGTCTGTATTCGGATCAATTACTAAAATTCCGGCTGTCTGTTTTACTGCAAAAACATATTTTGATGTACGGATCATGTTGCCAATCTGTCCGGAATACTGGCTTCCACCTCCTGTTGTAGGAATCAGGCTTCCCACCTGTAGATTATCAATATTAAACAGATAAATTCCATTAGAAGCTCCAATATATCCTTTGTGTTCGTTTACCCCAAGGAAAGATCTTCCGTCTCCTCCGCCAATATTGTTGAAGGTCGCGATTTTTTGCATTGTTTGTGCATTGGCAATTACCAATCTGCCGCCCGGAGTGTATTGAGAATCTCCTCCATCAGCAGCTTGTTTGGATACGAAATAGAATTTATCTCCGTAGATTGTACCATATTGCGTTGTTGCTCCGAAAGCATGATTATTATTGGCATTGCTATACACTCTATAGTTGATCTGTCCGTTATTATCAATAAAGTTTACAGACCCGTTGGTATGCCCAAACCATTCTTCATTCACCATAAAGAAACCATTCGTAAAATTAGTAGAAGCGACATAAGGTGAGACAGGTGTTAATGTTGAAGAGATCGGGGATGATCCTGACATAGGGCTGTAATTCCATACATCCCAAGAACCGTTTTGTAATACTCTTGAGGTCGCCCCTACTCCTGAAAATCCGAAGTCGGCATCTGTAGGATCTTTAACATAATAAGACCAAAAACCGTTATACCATCCTGAAGACCAGTGATCATTGGTATCCTTGGCTGTATAATCATCAAAATCATAAGCCGTTGTGTTTACAATACCATCTACAGGATATAAAGGATAAGTTGCATTTCCGCTTTTAATCAGCGCGTTGGAATTTTGGCCATTCAAATCAAATCCTAGGCCTCCTATTGCTGTCCCGAACTGTGTTCCCTGATACAACAAGGTAAAAAACCTGTGATCTGCCTTTGCAATCGCTTTCAACATGTCTTCACCTGTGGCATTTCCATCCCATCTGAATCCCCATACCAGGGCATCAGGATTTTTGCTGTCATTCCATTGTACAACGAATGCGGCCTGATTGGAACCTGTCCCTACCCAATACTGGATATCTGAAAAGCTGAGTGTTGCCGCCGAATTAGCGGTATTAAGCTGAGTATTCCCTGAAAGATCATTTCTGGGTACTCCCTGCACTTTTGTCTGTGCATTTGTAAACAATGCAAACAGAAAAAGTAGGGTAAAAAGATAAAACTTTTTCATTCTTTATTAATTTAAAAATATTTTGGTTGTTTTTATTTAAGATACAGGTCATAAGCACCCGCTACTTCCGTGGACACCTCCCCCAGCCAACCGGCTTCCTGATTGACTCCAGTATATACTTTCACAAAATCAATTCCCGGGAGCTTTACATATTTCCCATTTTTGTCTACAGCCCAGGAAATGTCAATATTAGACGCTTCATCATTGTTAGGAGCATTATCTGCATATCCGAATTCATAGGATTTGCCTACCCAATAGGTTCCATTGCCACTTTGATCATAAAAGTTGTCTTTAAGTTTTGTTCCGGTAAATCCATAAGAAGCGTCTGTAAACCATAATGGATAATAACTTTGTGAATGGAAAACATTCTTTGTTTTAAATCCCGTATTTCCCATATTATCGGTCCATTTTACATATTGTACATCAACCTGCCAATCCTCACTTCCCGGAACCGGAGTCTTATTTTCATTGGGTTTAAAGTAGGTAATGTTATAATCTTTTACGGTTGTATTTTTAAAATATTCACTTCCCGCTATTTCATACCATTCATTATCATCAGGTTTTCCGTTTTTATTTTTGTCGTAGGCTACCATAATAATTCCCGGTTCACAGTTTCCTGAACGGGGATCATTGGCTGCGTTTCCAAAGAAAGCATTTCCAAGAATTTTAAAATCTCTTCCATTCAAGTTAGGAATGGTATGGTCAAAACCAAATACCACATATCCTCCAAAACCACCAAGACTTAGCATGGTAGCGTTGGAACCCACCAGGGAAGCATTCGCTTTCTGAAGCATTTCTGCCGTGGTATTTCCTTGAATATATTCAGGAATCTCATTCATAAATTGTCCAACAGCAGGGCGGAAGTCAAAAACTTTAGAAATATATTTGCTTAAGATCCCGGATTCTTTAGTTACTTTAATTTTTGAATGATATACTTTTGCATCTGCGCTACTCCCTATCTTTAAAGTCAGAGGGTAAGTAGCGGTTTTGGCACTGATAAATTCCAGCTCTGAATTTTGAGAGATTATAGAATCATTGATACTCCAGGTAAGCTTTTCTGAAAGTTGAATCGGAATACTCAATACTTTAAAACGTTCAATAGTGTACACAGAATCTAATCCTTTGAAAGGCTCTACTACAGGATCAGTAGGGGTTATCACCTCATCATCATCATGTTTACAGGAAGCTATCATTCCTGCAAAAAGAAGGGATAAAAATCCGATTGTTAGATAATTAATAGTTTTTTTATTCATGTCTGATCAGTTTCATTATTTGTATAAAAAGGCAAAATGTGCAGGAATATTCCCGCCTTCTGTTTTCCATTTGAAATGTCCGTTTTTGTCAAAGCAGTAGACAAATCCCATGGACACGTAGTTGCGGGCATCAGTGATATAAATATCTTCTGTAATTGGATTTACTGCGATCCCATATGGTGTTTTAATGATTGTTTCATATTCTGAATCCACAATTTTGTTGGAAATAATCTGTTCTGTTTTCACATCGATAATTCCGAATGTTTTCTTGGAAGTATGGGTATTATAATTAAATTCATTTCCGTAGTAATACAGTTTGTCATTAACGATGGTCATCTCACTGACAGCGATATGAAAATTTTTCTTGATACTCCCTGTAGCTGCATCGATCAGATATAAACTGGAAGGAACATTGTAATAATCCCCTCGTGAACTGACATATAAATCTCCGTAATTGTCCTTTTTAAGACGATGAAGGTTGATTGCTACATCTATCTTTTTTGTTTCTGTAAATGTATTGAGGTCTATTACCGACACGGTTTTATCATAATTAGGTACCATATAACCTCCGGAATTGGCTACAAATAGCTTGTTTCCCACTATTTCCAACTCTTCGGGCTGATAGCCTACGGTTACTTCACGCTGTATGGCAAGAGAAGTCGTGTCAATTTCCACCACTTTTCCTTTGGGTGCATTGGGATTGATATCTACGGGGCCTACATAGCTGCTCGCATACGCTTTTCCGTCTTTAAAGGTTAAATATCTGCAGTTTTGTAAATGAATTGACTTTATCCGTTTAGCTGTTTTAGCGTCAAGGACTTCAATTTTATTGGAAACGTTCACTAAAATGTATAGTTTACTTCCATAGATTTTAATATCATTTCCTACATCTCCCAATTCTTTTACCACCTCAGGATTAATCTCTGCATAAATATTTCGAGAATAGCTTCCTTTTGTATAATCAAAAAAATCCAGGGTACATTTATTGCTGCCCATATTTCCTTCATTCAAAACATAGAATCCCTTGATCGCTGTATTTTCTACAGGGGCAAGCCCGTCTACCACTTCCATAGGAATCACTATTTCATCTGTACGACAGGCCATAAGAGAAATAAGCGCAAAAAATATAAAGTAAATATTCAGTTTTCTCATAGGGTAAAGTTTAAAGAGAGTCTAAAATTTCTTCCCGGCATAGGATAATTTTTTACAACATCGTAATATTGATTAAGAACATTGTTCATCTCAAGGTTAATTTTAAAAGGGTGACCGGCCAGATTAAGCTTCCTTTGAATAGAAAGATCATGGGTATACCACGGCTGCACAGAATTGTATTGAATATTATCTAACTGCCCATCATAACGTTTTCCAACATAGATGAAGCTGTAATTAAAGCTCCAGTCTTTATAATCTGCCATCATGGTAAAAGACCCGCTATTCCAGGGTGTATAAGGGATCTGATTATTATAAAACGTATCTGCAGGATTAATACCTTCGCCTTTGAAGGTTTTATCCTTGGCACTTTGATAGGTATAAGACAATAAAGGTCTAAGTTTTACTTTTCCTAATGCAAATTCAGCCTGAGCGTTCACATCGGCACCAATAATTTCAACTTTCCCAAGATTCAGCATCATCCATCGAAACATATTGGTGGTAGGCACGGCAATAATCTTATCTTTTACTTTGTTATAATATCCATCTACCTTGATATAAAATCCTTTAAACACCGGATGGTCGTATTTTTTCTGGTAGGTAAATCCAACATCATGCTGGAAGGTAAATTCCGGTTCCAGGAAAGTACTTCCAACATTGGTATAATACAAATCATTAAAAGTTGGCAATCTGAAAATCTTTTTATAAAAGGCTCTAAGAGTAAGCTCAGGAATTGCAGCAGGCTGATAGCTCATGAACAAAGCCGGGGTCCATTCTCTTCTATCGTCCGGTCTTTTGTTTTTTCTTACTTCCTCAAAAGTAAATGTTCCCAAAAGACTTCCCAGAAACTTGAATCTCTTCCATTGATAGGTAGTAGCCAATGCTACAAGGGTTGTATAACGGGTAGGATAAGAAAAGTTTGTCAAATCTGCATCCAGGTTATTATACTGAAAATCTCCGCTTAAGCTGATATCCCAATTGGAATTTACAGAGTATATATTGGAAGAAGATAAGTAAACCTCCCTCTGGATATAAGTATTTTGTGCAGGATAGGCAGCCTGTGATAATACCGTATCATTAAAATAGGTATAATCGTAAGCGAACTTTGCTTTAAGCTGAGTTTCAAATTTGGGGAATAGTTTTTTTCTGAAATTGGCTTGTACAAAGTAATTTTCATCAACCATTCTCGCTCCTCTCGCTTTAAAACGGCTATTGACAATAGGTGCAGGAATCCCTCGATCTGAAAGATAGCCGTACCCGCGAATATTCCAGCTTCCGTTGTTTAACGTTCCGTTGACAGAGGTCTCAAAACGTTTGGCTTTGATATCCGAATCATATCTTTTAGCTATGGTATCATTTGCCGTTGTCCCGTTAGGATATTTTCTGGTATATCGGTACCTGTAAAGCCCATCGCTTTGTAAAAATTCTGCACTGAAGCTTGTTGAAATTCGTTGTGAAATTTTTTGTTCAAGACGAAAAGAAGGATTAAATAAATCAATAGAAGCAGATTTTGCCCTGATCACCAGGTTTGTCTTTCTGTTTCGTGTAAACACCGGTGTTTTCGGTTGTAAATAAATGGATCCTGATGAACCAAAATCTTTTGCAGGTTGAAAGATTTCACTTTTCTGCCCGTTATATAAAGATATTTCTTCCAGGTCATCCAGGGAATATCTTCCAAGATCCACCACTCCATTCTGAGCATTTCCTAACTGAATTCCGTCATAGAAGACTCCGACATGCTGACTTCCCATACTTCGGATGTTAACGGTTTTCAAGCCTCCCATTCCTCCATAATCTTTAATCTGTACCCCTGAAAAATATCGCAAAGCATCTGCAACGGAATGACTGTTCAGTCTTTCGAGTTCTTCGCCTTGTAAAGTTTGGGCAGGAAGAATTTCTTTAAAGTTTTTTTTGTAAAGATGGACTGCCTTAATGGCCTCTTCCTTGATACTGTCTTTTTTCTTTGCTTGAGAAAACAAGACTTGAGAGGTTAACACACCTATTGTGAAAACTACTTTATGGAGTTGCGATGTAATCAGTTTTGTCGCCATTAGCTCATGTAAGAATAATGAAGACGCTAATGGATGTAAGAAAGCAACGACAAAGCACAGTTATCACTGCACAAAATCATTGATGTCCTAAGCTTTATTCCACGAAAGCGTCAAACGTTTAATTTTCTGGCAGGTCTTCTGACTTACTCCATTTTTGAAATCCTTCCCATTAAAAACAGTGGATATATTCTTCAAAAACTTTGGTGCGGAGCTTACAGCAGCGGGTCTGTTCCGGATTCTCACCGGATTCCCTTTTAAGAGCTTATTAAGGCTCACCAAATTTCGGCAAAGATAGAAAATTATCGCAAGATACAATGCCGTGCAGAACAAAATGATTTTCAACAAGTAAACAAAGAAAATCCCGCTACATGGTAACGGGATTTAAAATCAAACCCAATATTCGGTTGTGACCAGATTTTCTTGCTTTTATTTGATTCCTGAAATCCGGTATATTTGCTTTATTAACGCAATTATTTCCGCACAAATTCACGGTCACTCAATGTCTCCATAAACAGAATAAGATTGATCTTTTCTTCCTCTGAAAGGGGTATTCTATTTCCATTCTGTTTAAAAAAAGGATCGAGATTATCAGCTGCTACCACTCCTTTATCAAAATAATCAAGAACGCCCCTCAATGTTGGAAACTGTCCGAAACTTCCATAAGGAGACGTGTATTCTACATTCCGCAATGAAGGAACCCGGAAGCTCATATAATCTTTCGCAATACCGGTAACCCTTGCGCGGCCGGCTTCATTGGTATCAGGATTTACGGGAAATCCAATATTTCTGAAGCTCTGATCGGTAAACAGTTCTGTACTATGGCAGACGGCACATTTCTGTTGAAACGTCTGATACCCTTTTGATTCATTATCTGTAAAGGTTTCTCCTTCATTTCGTTTTACCTTATCATATTTACTGTTTGCAGAAATCAATGTATACTCGTACTGAGCGATGCTATTATAAATTCTCTCCGGAGTCACATTTTCATCTCCGAAGGTTTTTCTGAATAAATCTTTATACATCGGATCATCTTTAATCTTCCCTATCACTTCCAGAATAGAAGATCCCATTTCTTCGTGGGTGATGATAGGAATCAACGGTTGCTTTTCCAGTTGAAGAATATTTCCGTCCCAGTTATAAAACTTCATAAACATCATATTCTGAACAGGGGGTGCATTTCGCAACCCTACTCTATTCTGAATACCTATTGCCTGAGCATTATTATCAGCAAAAGCATGAGCCTGCATATGACAACTGGAACATGAAATGGTATTGTCGGCACTGAATCTTTTTTCATGAAATAACTTCTCTCCCAGCTCAACACCATATATTGTCGGCCTGTTGGATTTCACCGAATTATTTAGTTCAGGAAATCCGAAAGGGATTTTGAGCGAAACTTCCGGATTATCAATAGGTACAGGCTCATAATAATCGGTATTACAAGAGATCAATAACATAAAAATCATTAAAACGCAGAGTCCTTTTTTCATTCTAAAAATCATAGGTATTAAAAGATGAATCATTCAATTTTTACAAGATAAAATCTAGTTTTCCACACTGCTCACTGAGAACATTCCGGAGATATCACCGGCTCCGTTTCCTCCCAGGTTATCAACAAATTTTAGCATTTGGTTGGCTGTATGGATATTGGGAGTCGCATTACCATCCATGCCGGTTCCTGTGATTAACAAGATCGTGTTTGTTTTCCCTGTCAATAGCTTATCAAAATCAGCTTTAATAATAATTTTAGGAGCTTTATTGTCTACTACAGCATTCTTGGGAAGGTCCAAGGTAACATCTCTATAAGCATCCACTCCCTGGGTATAATTGCCTTCGGTTCCTTTTATAGTACTCCCGGTATGAATAGACATCTGTTTGTGCTCTGTACCATAGAACCCTTCCAGTTTTGTGAAACGGTAACCTGCTCCCCATTCCCACATCATTTGGGTATCATTGGATCCTGCAAGGGCATAAAACTTAGGAAATCTTACCTGATCCAAAACGTTTAATTCCTTCTTAACCCCTAAGCCAAATTTTATTCTCTTGTATTCTCCGGATGGAATATTGCTCAGAATATAACGAAGTGTTTCTGGCTTTGCTTGATCTACAACGGTTGCTCCCTGATCAAGGTCATTCACTTTATAAGGGATTTCATTTCCATCAGCTTTTACAAGGCGGATATTACTGATCACATACTTTAATTCTGAAAAATGATGAACCTGTCCCTCTGCAGAAGTATTGACTGTAGCTGAGCCGGAAGCAGCACCTCCAAGAATAATCGTCTGATTTTTAAATGTATTATTGAATTCAAGAGTTACATTATTAGCAACAGGGCTGTCATCATTATTTTGGCAGGAAACCAATCCTAATGTAAAAGCCGATAACAATAGATATGTTTTAAAGTTTTGCATTTTTTATAAATTTTAATAGGTTATTTGTAATTAATAGGGGTACACAAATAGCGTTAACCCTTTATACTATATTCGTATTGAATATGTTAAAAACTAAGTTTTAAAGAGGTGAAAATATTGCGTCCCATTCTGGGAATATTCCCCCAGTCCGCATAGGTGCTGTAATATTTGTTTAAAAGATTTTCTGCTCCAATCTGGAGAACAGTTGTCAGCCTTTTGATTTTAAAAGTATAATCTATAGAAAGGTTCCATACAGCATAGGCAGGGGTCTGGTCTTCTCCGTATTCAGGGCTGTAATGAAGCTGGATAAAGTCTCCGTTTACGGAAGTTTGTAATCCAAAATTACGATGCATAAAATGTAAAGAAGTCAGATAACTGAGTGGGCGGATGAATGGAAGGTTTTTTCCATTATCATCTCTTCCCCTTGCATAGGTCAAAGTTCCCTTCCAATGTAAATGAGGGATAATATTATACCCTGCATTCAGAGACATATTGAATAGCGTAGCATGGTCCAGAGATGTATAGCCTTTTACTCCGACTGACTGATAATTCATCGGGCTTCCCATACTTAAAATTCGACCAATGATATAATTTTGAATATAGAAATAGTTGGCTCTCGCTTCAATACTCATTTTTCCATTTTTAAAACCGGCACTGGCATTGGTTTCATAGGAAATCTCATTTTTCAGATTTGGATTTCCGATATAGTCATACCGATCAAAACTATTGTAAATGTAATATCCATAGCCTTCTGAGACAGAGGGAGCCCTATGACCATAGCCTGTTCCGACGGAGAAATTAAAATGATCAGCTGTGAATTGATATCCTGCATGTAGACTCGGAAGAATCCTTGTTTTTTTCTGCGGTGCCCCCGGATGAAAGATCCAGTTGAATTCTACATATTTGGAATTGTTATCATTCAAACCTAAAGACCCTCCTAAGCTTAATTGACTATATTCAGAAATATCCCAGACATTATTCATCGAAAGGCCAACAAAACGAGTCGTCACCCAAGGCCAGCTATAAGCAAACATTGTTCTGTTGCTTCTGTTTTGCGGATACATCCGCATTTCTGCAATGGACAGATTATTATAAGCATTGAGCCGAATCTCCGAAGTATAGTGTTCATTCTTCAATTGTACCGACGAAACCAGTCCATAAGTAGTACTCCAGCCCGGCATATCCATATGCACAAGATTTTCCGGACGATGGGTATCATCCATATAATGTTCTATGGTATTGAAATAAATCTTAGTATCCCACGATTTTACCAATCCATCTTTAAACAACTGCTTATAAGATGCCGAGGTAATCATTGCCCGCGAAAGCGATAAATCCATAGGTAATGCAGGGAATCCAACATTTTTTGCCATATCAAAAATAGCATCTACTCTCACAGAGGATAAAGCTCCCGTCTTATAAGCTACTCCTATTCCGGTATTGAATTTCGTATATTGTGAATGTTTCACTTCAGCATCGTCTCCGTCATAATAATTGCCCGCCTTTCGATAAGAAATACTTCCATCCACCACAAGCTTCTTACTTGAATAGGATAAAGTTCCCATATTGAAAACCTGTTTATTATTGAATTCAAAACCTGTTTGGTAGGTACCCTTCCAATTTTTTTCAGGGCTAAAAGGAGTATTTTTTCTTTTCAGATCAATACTTCCTGCTACTGTAGCACCATTCAAACTTCCCTCCTGACCTGATTTTATATCAATAGAAGATAAATTATTGCTTTCAAGATATGAAGTAACCGGATCCATTTTATCGGTACATGCTCCGAAAATATGCATTCCATCGATGGTCACCGTAGAACGTTCTGTACTCATATTATTAAGAAGCGGCTCCCAGGCATAAGCTCCCCGTTTGATAAAGCTTATGTTGTCGGAAGTTGCCAGAAATTCATCAACTGAAACAGCCATTTTTATTTTCGTTCCCCCCTTCTTTTTACCCCCTTTTACTTCTATTTCTTCCAAAACGGCAATACTGTCTTTTTGTATTTTCCTGTTTTGGGCATTCATTAGAGTTCCCAAAAAGACCAGGATAAGTCCTAATTGTTTCATGAAATTAGAATAAGGTATCAATAAAAAGTTCGCTTTTTGCCCCCTGAACACCCGGAGTGAAATCTGTTGAAACTTTGGTTCCTTTGATAATCTTTCCGTTTTGATTCAACAGGATGAAATTCAATGTCCAGTTTCCGGTCATTGTATAGTTGACTACCCCTTGATACCATCCGTCATTTCCTTGTATGAGATCTTTATTATTAGGTGAGGAATGATTTCCCATGGAAGGTTCCGGCATTCTCGGATCCAGCTGTAAGGTATAATTGCTAACCTCAGTATATGAAAATTGGGAGGGGTCGGGAAAACTCCCGCCCGTAGTCATAGGCTTATTATATTTATAAATTCCTGCGACGAGTTTATTTTCAGCAACCTGTGGTTTTTGCGGAGATACGAGAGCTATGAAATACTGTTCTCCATCATTCCCCTTAAACGAAGTCATATTAAGGTTTTTGTTGGGTTGGTCCTGCACACTTACCTCTTTTTCTACTGTATAATTCTTCTGATTCACGGTAAAACTCATATACAATCTCCAGGTTCTTCCGGCATAGCTTGTATTGGTGAATACAGAATAGCCAGCATAATATTGACCCGTGGATTGATTATTCAGAGAATATCGATGAGGACATGACGTCTTACTTCCATCTCCATTGGTCATAACAGGTAAAAATGTTACGTTTGATACATTGATATTTTCGTTGGTCTGAGCATTGGTAATCTTCAACCGAATCTCATTATACCCCTGATAAAAAGTACCATTCAACACCTCAATACTTATTTTATATTCATCTTTATTGATAACAGCGGCTTCTTTAAATTCATAATGCTCAGGAACGGCAGTGTTGATTTCGTCTTCATAATTTGTTTTGTCGAGGGTACAGGAAACGACCATCAATAGCAAACCCATTATGAAAAGTTTATACATTTTCATTGTTTATTTTTTTAAGTTAAATAGATACAATGGAAAGACCTTGAATGAAGAAACATTCAATTTTTTAAGACACAAAACAAGTTAACACTTAAGTCATTTTAAGTGATCAATTTTATGCATAGGAGAGCACTTAAGTTTTGAAAATATTCGATTTTCATTTCTGGTAAACCCTATGATTTTTAGCTTGCTTTAATCGGCAAGCAGTTTGTGGTAAGATTTTTTTGTGGTTAGTCTTTCCGGTAAGCGAATACTCAACTTAAAAAACCGGCGGTTTGAAAATATGTTTTAGAAACAGGAAAGAATAGGCTGTTTCATAGATAAAGTTATTCTTGAGGAATGGAATTTTTTCGGTTATTGCAACCTTTGTAACATCAGGCAGAATGTAAATATCAAGAATTTTCTGTCCTGAGCTTTTTACTTTATTGAACGGTGTAGATTCCGTATCGTTATTGGTTTTTGCCAGTTCTTTACTCAAATAGCATTTTCCGTTACAATGAAGTTCCGGCTTGCTTTTATTGACGCACAGGGTATTGACAATATAATTATAATTTACAGCATACTCAGCCAGTGGCATCAGAGGTCTGAACACCATATAACAGGTAAAGAGTATGCTGTAAAGTAATTTCATGAATTATTTTTTGCTTAAAGCAGCTTCATATCTTTTGCTTACTTCTTTCCAGTTCAACACATTCCAGATGGCAGAAAGGTAATCAGCTCTTTTGTTTTGATACTTTAAATAATAAGCATGCTCCCAAACATCAATTCCTAAAATCGGAGTTCCTTTTTCTTCCACAATATCCATTAACGGGTTATCCTGATTCGGTGTTGAAGAAACAAATAGTTTTCCGTTTTTATCGACAGAAAGCCAAGCCCATCCAGAACCAAAACGGTCTGCACCTGCTTTACTCATCTTTTCTTTAAACGCATCTAAGCTTCCAAAAGTTTCATTAATCGCCTTTGCTAATTTCGCAGAGGGCTGAGTATTTTTTTCAGGCGTAAGAATGGTCCAGAAAAGCTCATGATTATAATGCCCTCCTGCATTATTTCTTACAGCAGGAGTCAGTTTCGAAGTTTCAGAAAGAATCTGAAGCAACGTCTCCTTTTCCTGTGGTGTGCCTGCAATGGCCTTATTCAAATTAGCAGCATACGCAGCCCCATGTTTTGAATAGTGAATCTCCATCGTTTGAGCATCAATGGAACCTTCCAACGCATTATACGCGTATGGCAAAGGAGTTTGTTTAAACTGGGCCAGACTAAACTGAGCCGCGAAAACTGCACCTAAAGCAGCTATTTTCAAAATCTTCATAACGTTTTGTTCTATGGTTAAACAATATTTTTTATGAGTAAGAAAGTCTGATGCCATAAACCGGAGGTTATTATAGTCACAAATATTACCGTCGATCTTCTTTAGCTTTATAATTACTAAAGGATCATCAGTAACCTTGTAAATAAAAATACTTCCAACTTCTTGCCCTCAAACATTCAGCTTATTTTATGAGCTTCTTAATATCTTCAATCAAGATTTCTCTGTCAGGGTGATACTTCCCATTCAGTTTCGGAGTTTTCCCTTCCGGATCATCATAGTTCAATCCTGAGTAGTACAAGATAGGCATATTATCCTTATTATACCTGCAACGGATATTTCCTTCCTGATCTACCAAAGCAATCATCCCGCTATGGTTCAGACTCTCACCTTCATCTTCTTTATCTCCTACATAAATATTGAATTGGTCAGCGAGCTTACCTATATAGGTTCTGTCTCCGGTAAGAAAATGCCAGTTCGGAGAAGTTGCTCCTATTCTTTTGGCATGTTCTTTCAATTCTTCAGGAGTATCATTTTCAGGATCTATACTTATGGAGATAATTCCAAAATCAGGATCGTTGATCTGGTTTTGAATCGCTTTCATATTGGTATTCATCACAGGACATATCGTAGGACATTTGCTAAAAAAGAATTCCACCAGATATACTTTTCCCAGCATATCTTTATTGGTAATCTTTTTATTATTCTGATCTGTCAGTTCAAAATCAGGCACTTTCATAACCGTGTAGAGATTCTTTTTAAAATATCCCATTCCTACGCCGATCCCGAGAAAAAGTAAGGCAATAACCGCAATGGGGATAATGACTTTGCTTTTGTTATTGTTCTGCTTATTTTTTGGCATATTTTTCAGGATTTTTTTTGAATTCATCTTTACAATAAGAACTGCAGAAACCATAGGTCTTATTTTTATATACTGCAGTATCTTTAAGGAAACCAGCCGTTTTCATATGACAGATAGGATCTTCTTCATTCACGACCTGGACATTCTTCATATTTTCTTTGGAAGAATGCATATTGCTTTTATGTTTTACCTGAGGTGCTTCTTTTGCACAGGAAAACAATGATATGGACAGCAAAGCAGCCAAAATAATTGGAGATTTCATTTTGATGTTAGAATTGAAATTAATAATGTTATCTAAAGCTATGACCTCAATATTGCCTTAAGCTTTGATCAAGTAATTATTCAAATTTATCAGGACAACCAGAAAATATGCAAAAAGCTTATATGTTATGAAGGCTTTAAAGCATTCCAGTACATTTAAAATGACACAAAATAGCAGTTAACATGGGAGGAAAATCAAAGGATTTTCAAATAATAACTCTATGTATATCAAGTTCCTTGAAATTTTTTGAATAGAAGGTGACGTATTTTCACCCAAAAAAAACTAAAAATATAGTTTTAGACTAACGGAGGGTGAAATACCCGGGAAAAGAATTCCGTAGTATGAGAATCAATATAATTTGAGCCCGGTATTTCTATTAAAGGCTCATCTTCTTTATCATCCACAAATGAATATATATCATGAGAAAGAAAAACATCCAATCCTGCAATCTTTATGGTTGAGCTTGTAGATTGTTTTTCTGTTTTTGCCAGTTCTTTTTCTACATAGCATTTCCCTTTACAGGTCGACTGTGGAATATTTCTGTTCTCGCAAAGGTTTTTTACAATATAATCATAATTTACCACGTAGTTAACCAGTGGCAACACGGGGCGTATTGCAACGGTAAAAATGATAAATATGGAAATTAATAACCTCAACGATCTATTCTGTGTTACAAATATACTACTTCAAAATTGTTTTATGCCTTATTTATGATGAATGTCATTGATGTCTCTACAAGTTTACAGAGTATTATATGTTGGGTTAAAAATACAAAGGTACAATGGGTCTTCTAATACGGAATGATATAAGGTCTAAAGATTGTACCTCCGATTCAATTGAACACTATATATTTTGATTATACGTCAATGGTTTTCAATACAACTGTCACCTATAAAAATAACAAAACTGTATCTGTTTCCATCATGATATTATTCCGAAATTTGAGTAGTTGCTTTTATTATATTCAAAATAAGAAAAGCAATAGGGAAAGATACAAAGCATATAGCCATTATCGGAAAATTTGACTTTTCTCCTCTGTCAAAACAGAAAAATTAGTTTCTTTTATATCGTTTAATCTTGTTAATAAAAACTCTGTTGATGCTGTTCAGCAGAGTTTTTTTTATTTCTCTCCCTAATTATTCGTGAATTCCTGGCAAAATGAGAATAGATGTGGTTTCTTTATGATGCAAAAAAGCTCCACTGATCTTATTCAGCAGAGCTTTTTCTTAATATAATTTAGTTGAATGTTTATTATTTCCTGCAATTAATTTGCCATCTTAATTTCCTGCCTTTTTGTCTGCTTAAAATTTCATTCTCTGAATTCTCACTGCATTTAAGATGGCCAATAATGCCACTCCTACATCTGCGAAAACTGCCTCCCACATGGTTGCAAGACCTCCGGCACCAAGAATTAAAACAACCCCTTTTACAGCAAAGGCTAAAATAATATTTTGCCAGACAATCTTTTTAGTCTTTTTACCAATATTGATTGCCATTGGGATTTTACTGGGTTTATCATCCTGAATCACCACATCTGCGGTTTCAATAGTAGCATCACTTCCTAAACCTCCCATAGCAATTCCCACGTCACTTAAAGCAACTACCGGAGCATCATTCACCCCATCTCCCACGAAGGCTACTGTTTGATTTTTAGCTTTAATCTCTTTTACTTTATTGACTTTATCTTCCGGTAATAAATCTCCGAATGCATTGTCAATACCAAGCTGATCCGCCACATATTTTACGACGGTACTCTTATCGCCGCTCAACATGGTAGCTTTTACATTCATTTTATGAAGGTTATCCACCGTTATTTTTGCATCTTCTTTGATACTGTCCGCAATGGTAATATATCCTGCAAATTTCTTATCGTATGCCACAGCAATAACGGTATATACAATATTGGCATGATTAATATCATAGCTTATATTGAATTTATCCATTAGTTTGAAGTTCCCAACCAGAAGCTCTTTTCCATTCACTGTTGCTTTCAGCCCATGTCCGGCAATTTCCTCTACATTTTCCAACGGAATAGCATGATTGATGTCCCCTACATAATTATGAATCGCCGTAGCCACCGGGTGAGTACTTTTACTTTCCAATACATTCACCATCTGAAGGATTTCATCTTTATTAAATTCAGGAGCAATACTTACTTCCTGAACTTTGAAAACACCTTCTGTCATGGTTCCTGTTTTATCCATGACTACATTTTGAATTTCCGCAATGGCATCCAGGAAATTACTTCCTTTGAATAATATACCGTTTCGGCTTGCGGCTCCGATTCCTCCAAAATATCCCAATGGAATGGAAATTACCAATGCACAAGGACAAGAAATTACCAGAAAGATCAATGCTCTGTATAACCAGTCTCTGAATTGATAATCACTGACAAAGAAATAAGGTAATACGCAAATACCTATAGCAAGCAAAACCACAATAGGGGTATAAACTTTTGCAAATTTTCTGATGAATAGCTCGGTAGGAGCTTTCTGAGCTGTTGCATTCTGAACCAGCTCTAATATTTTACTTAGCTTACTATCTTCATAAGCGGTTGTTACTTTTACTAGAGCAATACTATTCATATTGATCATCCCTGCCAATACTACCTCCTCTTTGCTTTTCGTGTCAGGTTTGCTTTCTCCTGTTAAAGCAGCCGTATTGAATGAAGCTGAATCTGAAATTAGTTCTCCATCTAAAGCCAGTTTCTCACCGGGCTTCAGCTGAATGGTATCTCCTATTTTTGTTTCTTTTGCTTTAATGGTTTTTGGCTGGTTATTTTCGATAATGGTTACCTCATCAGGACGTTGATCCAGCAAAGCTTTGATATTTCCTTTTGCTCTGGAAACGGCCATAGTCTGAAATACCTCCCCTACTGCATAAAATAGCATTACGGCAACGCCTTCAGGATATTCTCCAATAGCAAAAGCACCAATCGTTGCAATACTCATTAAAAAGAATTCTGAGAATACATCTCCCTTGATGATACTTTTATAAGCATCTTTCAATACAGGGAAACCTACAGGGATGTAAGCCAGTAAAAACCAAACCAGGCGCACCCAGCCTGCAAACCATGTTGGTTTTATATAATTATCAAAAGCAATTCCTAATAAAAGAAGAGCAAAGGAAATAATCGCCGGGAGAAACATTTGAAAAACCGTCTGATCTCCTGAATCATGAGAATGATCATGGCCATCGTGGTCATGCCCATCTCCTTCTGAGTGATTATGTTTGTGTCCTTTTGGATCTGTTTTTTCCGGGGTTGTACTACAGCATTTTTCCATAACTGATATTTTTATACAAATTTAAAGATGAGACCAATGCAATGCTATTGCAAACTTTCAAGACAGTTTTCACAGATTCCTTTTGCAAATAACCTTATTTCATCAATTCTGAAATTGGTCTGTATATTTTCCGGGAAAGAAATATCTTCTTTACAGGTGGTCTGTTTACAGATTTTGCAGTAGAAATGTAAATGCCAGTCTTTATGGGTTTTTTCATCACAATCATCCTCACATAATTTGTATTTCGTGGTTGTATTTTCCTGAATACTGTGAACAATCCCTTTTTCTTCAAAAGTTTTTAATGTTCTGTAAATGGTAATTCTGTCAGCATTATCAAAATGATTTTCTATTTCAGAAAGAGAGAGTGCTGTCTCCTGAGAGCTTAAAAAATCATACACCAGAATCCTCATGCTTGTAGGCTTGGTGTTTTTGTCTATGAGTTTGCTTTCGATATGCTTTTTCATTCTAAACAATTTTATTTTTTACAGATGTACTTCATTTTCTTCATATCCTTCCTCTTCTATCTGAAAAGTGGTATGGCTTATCTTAAAATTTTGAGTTGTATCATCTGTTAATTTTTTGAGAAGCGTATTCTGAGGATAAGCTCCATCTTTGACAATATGAGCGCTCATCGCATTCACACTTGAAGTAAGTGACCACACATGCAGATCATGAACATCTTTTACCCCCGGCGTCTGTTCCAACGATTGACGCAATTGCTGAATGTCTACGTCTTTTGGTGTTCCTTCCAACAAAACATGAACGGCTTCCATCAGTAATTTCCATGTTCTTGGGAAAATTAATAATCCAATAGCAGCAGAAATCAGCGGATCGGCATAATACCAACCGGTGGTAAGCATAATAATTCCGGCAATCATCACCCCTACGGAGGTAAGCATATCTGAAAGGACTTCGAAATACGCGCCTTTCATATTCAGGCTCGCATCCGAATCTTTTCTTAAGATCATCAATCCGACAATATTTACCACTAATCCGATTCCGGCTACAATCAGCATGGAGGAGCTTTGTACTTCGGGTGGATCCTGAAAACGACGGTATGCTTCAACTAAAACATATATTGATATTCCTAATAAAACAACTGCATTAATTACAGCAGCTAATATTTCAGTACGGTAATATCCATATGTTTTGGAAGGGTTAGCTTTTCTTTCTCCAATTTTTATGGCTATAAAGGCTAAAAGTAATCCCACGACATCTGTCAGCATGTGAGCTGCATCTGCTAATAAGGCGAGACTATTGGTGACAATTCCTCCTATCACCTCAGCGATCAGATAGGTACCACTTAGGGCCAGTACAATCAGCAGGTTTTTTTTATGTTTGCTGGCTGCTGATTGGGTCTGTATTTGTGTTTTTATCTCTTCCATAATAAGTATGGTTTTTAGTTACATTTCATAGTATAATGGATTTTCTTTTTTTAAAGGAACGTTTTGCTCCCCCATCATTTGTCTGATGTTAATTTCAATGGTTTGTGCCAGAGAAGTCATTGGGGTATCCACCGGTGTATTTTCAAATGGATCCTGCATAATGATGGATGTTTTCTCAATCATAATAAATACAATCGGGATCAGGAAGGTAATTCCGATCTCCAGGAGAAGTTGCGAATCGTCCAATCCAAAAGGAAGTAAGATGGCAAATACATAGATCAAAATATGGAGTAGAACACTATAAGATCTTGGAAAGACCGTATTTTTCAGTCTTTCACATTTTCCCATACTGTCACAGAGTCTGGTGATCATATCATTCATCTGCATTTGCTGAAAATCTGTGAGTCCTTTTGAAGTCGCTACATCTTTCAATTGTCTGGAATGAGCATCCAAAAGAGCATTGGGAATATTCATTCCACTGATATTATTCTCTTTCAGATATTGCTGAACTTTTTCTGAGAAAGGTTGCTTTCTTAATGATTCTCCCAAGGCATAAGTCCAGATAATCTGTCTTTCTGCAAAATCCTTAATGATCTTCTCTTCTCTTGACGGCATAAATTGTATCACCAGCCTTACAAAAGAACGGGAATCATTAACAATCGCTCCCCAAACGGTTCTGGCTTCCCACCATCTTTCATAAGATTGGGAAGTCCGGAATGCCAGGAGAAGCGAAACTGCGGTTCCTAAAAGTGCCGGAATATTTAAGGGAAGTGAAATTTTCCGGAACCATGGAAGCATATCCAAAACCCCTATGGCCACTGCAAATATTCCGATAAACAAAATCTGAGATTGTATTCCACGAAGGAAATACCCGATTGATATTCTTTTGTTTAATAGCATAGTAGAATCATTTATTAAATACTGTAAGATGATCTTTACTTCCTAACAGCCTGTTTTATACTTCAATCAACTATTTCGTAAACAGTTCTAATGTAAGGATAAAAATTGATATTCTGTTGATCCCGATCACTTTCATGATGACTTATTCGTGCTCTCCTGAGTTCACCAGTTTAGCATTCACAAAAAAGGCTCCTTTCACTACAATCCTACCATCTGAAGGAATCTGCCCTATGGGTGTAATGGCTGTATATCCCATATCTGAAGTTCCTTTCACCACTTCTATTTTTTCAAAATTCAAAGTTTTAGGATGAGGTTTCCCTTTTTCCTCATGTTCCTCCTCCGGCTTCTTATCGGTTTGCACGAAAACATAATATTTGCTGTCTGCTTCTACAATAGCTGAGGAAGGAACTGCCGGGGTAGTACTTTTATCGAGACTTACGATCCCTGTGATATTCATCCCGTCAATCAATCCGTTTTTATTTCCAATCACCTGACAGTGCATCGAAATGGTTTTGCTTTCATTTTCAAATGAAGATCCTATGCTGTAAATCCTGGCATCATATTCTGTGTCAGGGTTATTGGTCAGTTTAAAATGAACAACCTGTCCTACTCTCATCTTTGGAAGGTCTCTTTCAAAAACCTGAAGATCAAGGTGAATAGATCCATTATCGATCACAGTAGCCACCGGGGAAGAAATATCAACATAGCTTCCGATCTGCGCTGTTATACCACTAATTGTTCCACTGATGGGTGCTGTAATCACTAATCCTGACCTCATATTTCCGTTATTAACACTTCCCGGGCTTATTCCCATCATTTGAAGTTGTTTTAAAAGGGAGGCTCTTCTGGTTCTTAAAGTATTGAGCTCAGCATCCGCACTCTGCAAATTCTTTTTTGCCCCTGCATCATTATTAAAGAGCTCTCTTTGTCTTCTGTATTCCTGTTCTGCATAAGTTATTCTGCTGTTTGTTGTCAGATAATCTTCCTGAAGACGAATGTATTCAGGGTTCGCAATCGTGGCAATTACCTGTCCTTTCTTTACAATACTTCCCACCTGGATATTTAAGGTCTTGATAATTCCTCCGTATAAAGAAGTGATGGTTGCTTTGTTGCTGTTGGGAACGCTTAATAAACCATTTGCTTTAATCGTAGAGGTCAGTTCTTTCATCTCTACAGTTCCTAAAGTAACCCCTACCGATTTCATCTGCTCTTCCGTTAGGGCAGCGATCGTCTGAGGAGCCTCATCTTTTGGCTTTTCCTTCTGCTCTGTTTTTTCAGGAGCCTTCTCCGTATTTTCCGCTGAAGCGTCCTTCTTTCCACAACTTATGATGAACAAAGAAATAAGGACAAGGGATATGATATTATATTTGAGTTTCATATGCAAATATTTATTTTTTATAAGATCGTACGCTACTGCTACCTTTATGGATATATGTTTACCTGAAAATGTTGTTAATAGCGATTTCATATTATTTATTAATGATTGAATTAATAGTGACTACCGATTGATTTACCTGCTGGATAGATTCCAGATATTTTAATTGAATATTCGTTGCCGTCTGCAGGGCAAAAAGATATTCTACATAAGAGATTTCTCCGGTTTTATATCCCAATTGAGCAGCTTTTACAATTTTCTCAGCATTAGGAATGGCCTGATTTGTATAATAATCATACTGCTGTATATCCTGCTGATATTGACTGAAGGCATTTTCCAGCTGTGTTGTTAATTGCTTTTGCTGCATTTTTGCATTGGTCTCGGCAACCTGTTTTTGATATTCCAACGATTGCATTCTTGCTTTTGTAGCTCCAAAGGTCAGCGGAATAGAAACCCCTACTGTTGCCGCGCTGAAACGATTTCCTGCTCCATAGTATCTTTCCATTCCGTTTACGTTCTGAAAACCTATCAATGACTGATTCGTGTACCCTAAACTGAAGTCAGGCAGTCCTAAAGATTTTTCAACCTTTTTATTTTTTTCTGCCA
Organism: uncultured Chryseobacterium sp.; assembly: GCA_963518055.1. Taxonomy (GTDB): domain Bacteria; phylum Bacteroidota; class Bacteroidia; order Flavobacteriales; family Weeksellaceae; genus Chryseobacterium. The sequence continues at coordinate 208,751 of CAUQIC010000009.1, read as the reverse complement.
TCTCCATTTCCTGATAGAAAGCTTTCACTGAAGGGTTATTGGCAACCATAGCACTGTCCAGAACGTTTTCTACTTTTAAAGGTTCATAATTCTGATTGAAAGGAACTTCAAAATCTTCAGAAGTATTTAAAATGGTCTTTAGGCTTTTGTAAGCATTACTTAAGTACACTTCATTCTGTCTAAGCAGAAGATCAATTTCTCCTTTTTGGGTTTCCGCTGTATTAATTTCAATCTTCTTGATATCCCCTGCTTTGAATCGTATGGTAGCAATTCTGATAAAATCATCATACACTTTATCCAAGCTCGTTAGCTGAGCTTTATTATACTGAAGATACTCAATTTGATAATAATAAGTTCTTACTTGCTTGATAAGCTCATTTGCCGTTACTTCTTTATCAATCTGTCTGCTTTTAATATTTTCATTAATCAATTCTTTTTTGGCTTTAAAGAGCGTTGGAAAAGGAATGCTTTGTGAAATCGCAAAAGACTGATCAAAATTCCGGCTATTGTACTGCCCCAACTGCGCTTCAAAACTCAATTTGGGAAGTTCTTTGGAAGTCGGCCTCAATGCTTCGGCTGATTTAATGCTTAAGTCTTTCGATTTTAAAATTAAATTATTATCCACGGCGACCTGTACAGCCTGGTCAACAGACATTTGTTTAGACTGCGCTTTAAAGGTCTGTCCCATCATCATGAATCCTAAAACAAGAACTATGGTAAATGTCCCTGTATTATTATTTTTTCTTTTCAAAATTTTTGTGTTAAAAATAATATAGAGCATTGGCAGAACAAATAAGGTAAGGAATGTCGCTGATACCAACCCACCAATCACAACGGTCGCCAAAGGTTTCTGTACCTCTGCTCCTGCTCCCGTGGAAATAGCCATTGGCAAGAATCCTAAGGAAGCTACTGTAGCGGTCATCAATACCGGTCTCAGTCTGCTTTTTGTTCCTTCATATACTCTTTTCAGAAGGTCAGTTTCGCCTTCTTTCTCAAGTTGGTTGAAAGTTCCGATCAAAACAATTCCGTTCAGTACGGCTACTCCGAAGAGGGCAATAAATCCAATTCCGGCACTAATACTGAAAGGCATATCTCTTAAGAGAAGGGCAAATACCCCTCCAATGGCACTCATTGGGATCGCGGTAAAGATCAGCCCTGCCTGTTTGAATGAGCGGAATGTAAAATACAGCAACATAAAAATCAAAAGTAGTGATACCGGAACGGCAATCATCAGACGCTGACTTGCTTCTTGCAGATTTTCGAATTGTCCCCCATAGGTCAGGTAGTATCCTGATGGAAGTTTTATTTCTTTATCAAGCTTTGCCTGAATATCTTTCACCACGCTTTGCACATCACGACCTTTCACATTAAATCCGATAACAATTCTACGTTTTCCCTGCTCACGGCTAATTTGTGCGGGACCGAGCTTATAGCTTACATTGGCAACCTGAGACAATGGAATTTGTGCTCCTGTGGCCGTTGCAATCATTAAATTGTTAACATCTGAAATATCTGATCTGTGAAGGCTGTCCAGACGAACTACCAAATCAAAACGCCTTTCGTTTTCAAAGACCTGCCCAGCAGCTTTACCTGCAAAGGCTGTACTTACGGCATTGTTGACATCATCAATATTTAATCCGTAGTTGGCAATTCTTGTTCTGTCATATTGTACATTGATCTGAGGTAAACCACTTACTCTTTCTATCTGCGGAGCTGTTGCGCCATCAACAGACTGGATTACCTTCCCTACTTTATCAGCATACACGGCCAAAGAGTCCAGGTTTTCTCCAAAAATCTTTACGGCAACATCTTGTCTGATCCCTGTCATCAATTCATTGAAACGCATCTGAATCGGTTGGTTTTTCTCAAAAAACACTCCCGGAATAGCTTCTAACTTCTCACTGATTTCATCTGCCAGTTCATTGTAAGATTTTTTGGTTTTCCATTCACTTTGTGGCTTTAATACCACAATCATATCGGTTGCTTCAGGAGGCATCGGGTCTGTAGGAACTTCGGCTGAGCCGGTCTTTCCCACTACCATTTTTACCTCATCAAATTGTTTGATAATTCTAGAAGCCTGCATAGACGTTTCTATACTCTGGCTTAATGAACTTCCCTGCGGAAGAATACAGTGGAAGGCAAAATCTCCTTCCTGCAGCTGTGGAATAAACTCACCACCCATATTTTTAAAGATGAAAGCGGCGATAACAAAAATGGCAATCGTTGCTGAAACAATAATATATTTGATTCTAATTGCTTTTTGTAACAAGGGTTGATACACCTTTTGAATGGCATTCATCATTTTATCGGAAAGCGTCTCTTTATGTGAGATTTTTTTAGATAGAAATAAGGCACTCATCATCGGAATATAGGTAATGGATAATATGGTTGCCCCAATGATTGCAAAACCTACGGTCTTAGCCATTGGCGTAAACATTTTTCCTTCTACACCTGCCAGCGTAAGAATCGGCACATATACAATTAAGATGATAATCTGTCCGAATATGGCACTGTTCATCATTTTAGAGGCAGCATTTCCTACTTCCTGATCCATTTGAACCTGGGTCAGCATTCCTTTATTTTTATTGTGAAGTAAATGCAGAGTAGCTTCTACGATAATAACCGCTCCATCTACAATAAGCCCAAAGTCTATGGCACCTAAACTCATCAGGTTGGCACTTACCCCAAAGACATTCATCATTCCCAATGCAAATAATAAGGAAAGCGGGATGGCTGAGGCTACAATAAGTCCTGCTCTCAGATTCCCCAGAAAGACTACTAGAACAAAAATTACAATTAAAGCTCCCTCCATCAGGTTTTTCTCTACAGTACTGATCGCTCTGCTTACTAAATCTGTTCTATCAAGAAACGGTTCAATGACTACATCATCCGGCAGCGATTTCTGGATGGTAGGAATCTTGGCTTTAACATTCTCTACGACCTCGTTACTGTTGGCTCCTTTCAGCATCATTACTACTCCACCAACGGCATCTACTTTTCCGTTATAAGTTAACGCTCCGTATCGAACGGCACTTCCCAGACGAACATCTGCCACGTCTTTCACAAAGATAGGAACACTGCCTGTTTCATTTTTTACGGCTATATTTTTTATATCATCCAGAGAAGATACCAACCCTATCCCTCTGATAAAGTAGGCATTAGGCTTTTTATCGATATAAGCCCCTCCGGTATTCTGATTATTTTTTTCAAGAGCTGTGAACAAGTCGCTGATACTGATTCCCATTGCTTTCAAGCGGTTAGGATCTATAGCGACTTCATATTGCTTTAACTCCCCCCCAAAACTGTTGATCTCGGCAACTCCCGGTGTTCCGTTGAGCTGTCTTCTAACAATCCAGTCCTGCATGGTTCGAAGTTCTTTAGCATTATATTTTTTCTCGCTTCCTTTTTTAGGATGGAGAATATACTGATACACCTCTCCCAGACCTGTACTCACTGGAGCCAGTTCGGGAGTCCCTACTCCTTTAGGAATTTCTTCCACCGCACTTTTCAGTTGCTCACTGATCAGCTGTCTTGCGAAATATACATTAACCTCTTCTTTGAATACGACGGTAATCACAGAAAGTCCGAATCTCGAGATACTTCTTGTTTCCTGGATACCCGGCACATTGGCAATACTCTGCTCAATAGGGAAAGTCACCAATTGCTCTACCTCCTGCCCTGCCAATGTAGGACATACAGTAATGATCTGTACCTGATTATTGGTAATATCCGGTACAGCATCTATCGGAAGTTTGGTGGCACTCCATACTCCCCAGATAATCCATACCAGAGTCATAAGGCCGATCACCACCTTGTTTTTAATACTGAATTTTATGATTTTATCTAACACAATGTATTTAATTTTTATTGAAAATATATGCTTACAGCCGAAATGCTGCAGCAAAAATATCATGAAAACCTCTGCAATGGTATTGCAAAGTTTCAATCCTTCAGAAAGTATAACTTTCTAAAAATCAATATAAATTAAATTTTAGGGGGTTGCCAGATAGGATCGTATACCTGATAGGCAAAGTCATTTTTGCGGAATAAGATCTTTTTTGAAAAGTAAGCAGGAATCTGCTCAGGAATTTCTAATAAAGGATCCATCTTAAATGCTGAAACGGCAATCTGACAACAGCTGCAGGCACAAAGTGGAGAACAAATATCTCCTTTATCCGTTGAATGAACTCCGTGAATAGCTAACGAGATTTTCTTATTTCCTGAATCTACCGGATGAGATGCATCTTCACATGGCATTAATGATAACGCCATGAAATAAATTGCCAGTATCCATCTTAATAGATTCATTGTTACAAAGGTAAAGCTTTTTTCTAAAATGAGTAAATTACGGTAAAACTTAGCTGGAACATAAAATAAATTTTATCATTTCCATGGCATATTTTTATTTGAAACTATTTTTTTCCTCTAATTTTTATTGATTACCAAAACAAGTGCCATTCTTTTTAATTTATCTTTCACTGATCGGCTAATGGGCATTTTAATCTAAGAGCATTTTTTACAGAAACCCTTAAACTAGTCCACAATCACAGTTATTCTTATAATTCCTCTTTGAAAACCAATTCTCATCTACAACTTTTTTTCATCAAATATTGTTTTATAATTAAATAAATACACTTTTCTTCGCATTGCCTATTAACGCATTCTGCAAAACACCACTACCCATTAAAACATTCGTTAACAAAGGGATTTCGGCTATATGCAAACCACTTTTCATTATCTTTGCAGCTCTTAAAAAAACACAATAAACTCAAAGAATACAATTCAAAGTAAATCAAAGATCAAACTATTATTTCAATTTCAAAATAAATTTAGACACTAACATATGAAACGAACAGTACTATTTATTTTAACGATTTCATCTTCTATCATTTTTGCCCAAAGTTGGAATACCACGGGAAACTCAGGGACTAATCCATCAACTCATTTTATGGGTACAACAGATAACACTAATGTTGTTTTCAAACAGAACAATCAGCAGGTACTCAAGCTCGACTGGCAGAATATTAATATCGGAAGCGGAGCTCCGGGAAAAGGAAACTTGCAGCTGGCTCTTTCGCCTTGCGAACGCTGTTTTTCGCAATGGGCTAAACCAAATGATGCCGTGATAAGATTGCTAGATGGTAATAATCTGAATATTCATATGGATAATGATAACGCTATAGATCCGAATTCAGATACCACTACCCCTAACTCGCCAAAAATTACAAGAGTCCGTTTCTCAGATGCAGTGCACAAAAGCCTGATGGTTCTTTTCAACACCGGAAAAGTGACTGTAGGAACGGATCAGTACGACAATGATCCTAACTTTATTTTTTATGTCAGCAAAGGAATTAAGGCTGAGCAGGTAAAAGTCGAAAATCCTTCCGGCAATGGGTGGGCTGATTATGTATTTAAAAAAGATTATAAGCTTCGTTCTTTAGAAGAAGTAGAAAAACATATATCTCAAAAAGGACATTTACCCAATATCCCATCTGCAAAAGAAGTGGAAAAAAACGGTATTAACTTAGGTGAAATGGATGCTAAACTTTTGGAGAAAATAGAAGAGTTAACCCTTTACTCTATTGAACAAAATAAACAATTGAAGTCTCAATCAGAGGAGATCAAGGAATTAAAAGAACAGATACAAAAGCTTCTTTCAACAAAAAAATAAACACAAATGAAATCCTTCAGGATGACAACTTTCTGATAATAACAATAAAAAATTCCGGATGAAAAGAAAATTACTTTCTATATTTTCTCTTTTAATAAGTTTTCTGGGCTACTCACAAACTGAAGTATATTTCAAATATGATGAAGCCGGAAATCAAAAATACAGAGGAACCAATGTGACAGGCAAGAAAGCTGAAGAACTTGCACCCAAACAAGCTAAACTCGAAGAGCAGGTAAAACCAGCTGCTATTACTATGCAGACAACTATTATTGATGAAAAAGAATTCTGGAAACAAGTGAGATTGTATCCCGTTCCGGTCAATGATTTTCTCACGATTGACTGGAAAGAAGCAGTTGATGGGTTGATAGAATCTGTTTCGCTTTACCAACATAGTACTGTTCACTGGAAATTCCAGCAACAGAATGCTCCCGATCTGGGACGTCAGATAAAAATCAATATGACCGGATATGACTGGGGAGTTTACATACTACGTTTTACATTAAAAGACGGAAGGGTTTTCGCAAGAAATGTCACTAAAAGATAGAGTTTGTTTTATAGCGATCTCTAAATACTTATCAATCATTATAAAAAATACATATGAAATTTATTTCATCATTTATACTGTTTTTGTTCTCGGTATGTGGCTTTTCACAGACCATATTGTACCAGGCAGAAACTACTTCGCGAACGGTTCAGGATCCACAGGCAGTAATTCTAGCCCAAGGATTCCATGCCAAATCGGACACCTCCAGCCCGTTTATAGCAAAACTTGGCCCTTCTACGGAAAATCCTGGAGGTGGGCCTACAGATTCTAACGCAGGAGCCAATAACCCCTCAGGAACGAAAGAAGAAGAGGTAAAATTTCATGATACAAAAGGAAATATTGAGGTTAACGGAGGCGGGCAATTGCAATTTACCTTACCTATCACCTTACCCCCAGGGGTTAAAAATGTCACTCCACAAATCAATCTTGTTTATAACAGTGGTTCCGGAAATGGAATTGCAGGATATGGCTGGAGTTTATCAGGTATCACCTCTATTTCAAGAGCGGGAAAATTTATTGAAAGGGATGAAGAGGTCAAGGGTATTCAACTAGATTATTCTGATTATTATAATTTTAACGGACAGAGACTAATTTTAAAGTCTGGAGAATATGGTAAAGATGGTGCAGAATATGTCACAGAAAAGTATTCTAATGTTAAGATTAAATCTGTGGGCATAGGACCTATTTCCGGGCCGGCTCATTTTGAAATTACTTTTGAGGATGGATCACAAGCGTGGTATGGAGCATATAAAAGTGGATTTAGAGATAATCCAGACGTAACAACTCCTCTGGAGTACAATATTGTAAAATGGAGAGATGCACAGGGAAATGTTATCAATTACAATTATAGAAAACAAAATAATGTAGCCTTTTTAACTTCTATAACATGGGGTGGTAATGAACTTCTTAATAAGAATGATTTTAATGAAATTTCATTTATCTATGATGCACGAAATTTGTTAGAACAATTCTATGTTAATGGACTAAGTTTTGTGAAAGATAATTTATTAACAGAAATTAAGGTTTATTCAAATGGAAACAAGTTTAAAAGATATGTTCTAGAGTATACCAACAACGGAACAAGCTATCAATTTGTTAACAAAATAACCGAATACAATTCAGACGATAAGCCAGCCAATCCTATTCAGCTTAATTATCCTTCAATGGTAAACACTTCCTATGAAGAATATATTGCGGATCCTGATCCTTTTAATAATGTTAAATTGGTCGGAGACTTTAACGGTGATTCGTATCTGGATTTTGTAATGAGCAACGGCACTATAAAACTTGGAGCTTTTAATGAAACCTTTTCAAATATTTCTACCAATCAAATTTTTAGTGATAATACCAAAGTAATAGGTACTTTATTGGATGAGGAGGGAGAAATCTATAATGGAAATGGAATTGTAGAATATAAAGATGGTTATATTTCGGGTTACATTTTTAGAAATAATGCTTTTGTCAAAGTATTCGAAAAATTGGTTTCTACCAATGTATGTACCAACTGTGAGGTTGATATTAACGAAGGTGATATCAATGGAGACGGAATCTCTGATGTCTTTCTTACTTTAAGAAATGGAGGATTTGTCGATCGATTTATTATAGATTTAAAAAAATCAAATACCCCTATATTTACTTACTCAGTAAATTGGGGTCTGGATGAAAGTTTATATACGAATCAAAAATATACAGACATTGACGGTGATGGAAAAGTAGATATTATCAATGTGTCTAATACTACCTATACTGTATTTGAATTTATACAAACAGCCCCTAATGAGTATATTAAAAAGATCAGATTTACAGGAAATCTGATTGAAACTAAAGACTCTGAATTTCCGGTATTGTTTGGAGATTTCAATGGCGATGGGAAATTGGATTTTACTATCCCTGTTACAGATTATGCAACGGGTGGAAAAGTAGATGACTGGAGGTTTTATATGGGTACGGAAAAAGGATTTAACAACTTTCTGAAAACCAACTTTTTTACCTACAGAAAGTACCAGAAAGAAATGAATGGAAATTATGCAAAATATGCAAAACAGTATTTCTTTTCTGTTACTGATATGAATAAAGATGGAAAATCAGATATCGTTCAGGTATTTTCCTATAATCAACTCGATTTATTCAATACGCAATATAGAAATTTTGGATATGTTGTAAGCGCAAAAATGGCCAATGGGGCTGAAGCTAATGGATCACCAAATTTTACCCCAAACTGGTCTTTTCAAAGCCCAAGGTATGAAGTGAGGGATACCTATGATCTTACTTTATTTTCACCTCTTACTAATCCCATAAAATCTGGTAATAATTATTATAATGTTTTCTTATACTGGAAACAATATCTTAAAAAATTAAAAGGTCCAACCCCTGTTTTTGAACTGGGAAGAATCACTTCAATTGTACAGGGGGGCATTACTACATCAGTGAAATATCTTGAAGTGGTACCTGATAATATTGTTACCCCTCATTTTTATAAAAAAGAGAAAAAGGAATTTTATCCATACTATTCATTAAGCAGAATGGATCAATCTTATGCCGTATCACAGTTACAGCAGGAAGGAAGAAAACAGGATTTCAGATACAGAGGGATGACAGGGCAGTTACAAGGAAAAAGAGTGTTTGGCTATCATCAAACTATTCAATCTTCATGGTACGCAGACGGTTTCGAAAATACCAAAATATGGTCAGGTGTAGAAATAGATCCATTAATGGATGGCCTCCCGGTCAAAGAATGGTCAATCAAAACTACAGATGAATCTAAGCTGTTCCCTACAGATCTTTCTGAAAACAACACCCAGCTACTAAGCTTCAAATCTACTGTTTACCAAGCCTCCCAGTTGATTAACGGACAGGTAGTATCTGTAGTATCAGATGCTGACAAATCCAAAGTTGTAAAAGCAATTATTCCTGTAAGAACAAGAGCCAAAGACTTTCTGACAAATACTGTTATATCAAATGGCATTAGTTATGGTAATTATTTTCTGCCAGCTGAAAGCGTATCTATTGTAAATAATAGCTATGCTACCACCCGGTCTACCTTTGAGTACATTCATAATCCTGCCGGAGCCGGAGCTGATTATTATATTGGCCGCCCTACTACGAAGACCGAGGTAATCTATGCATATGGTGATACTAAGTCTGTTAAGCAAGAATATATCTATGAAAATAACTTGTTGAAAATCCTGAAAAACTGGAACAGAGATAATACAGAATATCTGCAGGAAACTTACAGTTATGATGGGTTTGGAAACATTATCAAAAAAATAATAAATAATAGTCTGAATTCACAAACCCAAACCAGTAAAGCAGAATATGATCCCAAAGGAAGATTCGTTGTAAAAAAGACCGACAACCTAGGATTAGAAAACAATATCATTTACAATGATTGGGGTCAGATTGAAAAGCAAACGGATCCACTTAGCAACGTTCTTGTCAATACATATGATCGTTGGGGTAAATTATTAAGTTCAAAAACTAATTTACAAGGTACCACTACATATCAATATCAAAGAAATGAAAACTATGATATTATTGTGGTCCAATATGATCCTGATAATAATGTATCAAAAAAATATATAAATAAATTAAATCAAATTTATAAAGTATCTACAAAGGCATTTGACCAGGGGAATTTTATATCAAATGAAACCCAATATGATGTTCTTGGTAGAAAATTAAAAGAATCTGAACCATACTTTGAAGGGCAAAGTCCTTCAGTCTGGAGTACTTTAAAATATGATGATTCAATATTTCCTACCAAAATAAATACAACAAGCTTTACCGGTACACAAACCGAAACCATTGTATCTGGTTCTACAACTACAGTAAAAGAGCTCAACGGAAATGGAAGAACCACTTCCCAAACGACAGATGCTTTAGAAAATATAGTTTCTACTACAGACCAAGGAGGAAACATCCTTTTCTTTTACAACGCTGCTGGAGAGCAGATCAGGATCCAATATGCAGAGAATGTGGTAACTACTCAATATGACTCTTGGGGTAGAAAGTCAGAGTTTCATGATCCTTCTAACGGATTATATAAATATGAATATGATGGATTTGGACAAACGAAAAAGATCATTAGCCCAATGGGCATCAAAGAATATGTTTATAATACTTTAGGACAATTAATTTTTCAGAAAGAGTATTCAAGTGCAGATGGAGGGCAAACAATCGATAAGCTCATTTCTTTTACATATGATGATAAAGGCAGATTAATTTCTAAAACTGGGAAATCGAAAGAAAAGGCATTTAGTTCCAATATATCTTATGATCCTCAGGGAAGGCTTTTATCAATATCTGAAAGTAGTAATGGAAAATACTTTATACAAAAAGGCATTACTTATGATGATAATGCAAAAGTAATTTCTTATGAAAAGCAATTGTATTCTTCAGGTATACTTACCAAGGTACAGGTAGAAAATGTATATAGCATCTGGAACGGAGACTTATACAAGGTGAAAGATAAAGGAACAGGTAAGAATCTTTGGGAACTAAAAGAAACTAACACTAAAGGCCAAGTATTAAAAGCCAAATTAGGGGCTGCTGAAATTAGTAATTTATACGACACCACAGGTTTCTTGACAAGCACAAATCACTCTTCTATTTTAAAACAAGGAATTCTCCAGCTTATATATTCATTCGATGCCATAAAGAATGAACTCAGAAGTAGAACTACCGGAGGAGATTTTAATATTGTAGAATCCTTTGATTATGATGACAATAACAGGCTTACAAATTGGACTAATCCGGTAACAGGAGTTAAAGTACATAATGCAATTCTTAATGTTTATGATATTAAGGGAAGGATCCTTGAAAACGATCAGGTAGGAAAAATTAAATATGAAAATTCTACAAAGATCTACCAGCCTACAGGAATGACTCTTAATACTACGGGTACACAGAATTACAATAATAACCTCATTCAAAGCATTGCCTACAACGAAAATAACGATCCTGTATTTATTGATGGAGAAAAAGGAGATGTTGCCTTTGGGTATGGACTCACTGCTATGAGACAAAGCGTAACCTATGGAGGAAATTTTACTACTGAAGGAGAAGGTAGATTTACTAAGTTCTATAGTGATAACGGAAGCTTTGAAGTGGTAAGAGATAATACCACAGGGAAAGAAAAACATATTTTGTACATTGAAGGCTCCCCTTACGAAAGTAATATTATTTATTTAAAAAATTATGATGAATCAACAGGTTCATATAAGTTTTTGCATAAGGATTATTTAGGTAGTATCTTAGCTATAAGTGATGACGCTGGAAATAAACTTGAACAGAGACATTTTGATGCATGGGGTAACCTTACCCACCTGCAAATAGGAATTGGAGCGATAATCACTGATAAACAGCAATTGGCCAGTAATGATCTGCTCATTGGCAGAGGATATACAGGGCATGAACATTTTGCAGAAGTTGGGATCGTTCATATGAACGGAAGATTGTACGATCCGTTATTGAGAAGGTTCTTAAATGCTGACGAAAATATTCAGGCTCCCTTTAATACTCAGAACTATAATAAGTATGGTTATGTACTGAATAATCCGTTTATGTATACCGATCCAAGTGGAGAATTTGCTTGGATTATTGCAGGGGCAATTATAGGGGCTTATGTAACAGGAGCAAAAGCCAACGGTTCATGGAATCCCACAAAATGGGATTGGGGAGCTACCTGGGGTAAAATTGCTATGGGGGGTGCCATCGGTGCATTTACAGGAGGTGTAGGTGCAGCTGTAGGAGGATCAGCTGCGGCTGCAGCTGCGACCACATGGGGTATCAATGGAGGTATTTTAGGAGGGGCTATTGCAGGCGCTTCAGGAGGAGCTGTCGCAGGGGCCATCAATGGATTTGCAACCGCTGTAATGTTTGGAGAAAATGTAGTAGAAGGAACCTTAATGGGAGGATTATCAGGTGCAGCTATTGGAGGCACTATTGGGGGAATTGCTGGAGGAGTTCGCCAAATTGCAGATAATTTGCAGGCAGCCAAGATAGGTGCCCCGCAAGGAACAATTTTGAAAAATGCTCCTATTGCAGAAGGAAGAAGTGCATGGACATTAAATAACACCGCTAGAATTGCTCCAAAAACTACTACAATGGGAACCCCTAAAGTAGGGAAACTTACAATTGAGGAAATTGAATTTGGAATTGAAGAGACAGTAGGCTATAAAATTGACCCTCTAACAGAGCAGATGACTCCTATTACTAAATGGGAACCTAAAATGGTTGAAGAAATAGTTGATGAAACGATCAGAGTGCGTCATCACACTTCGTCTACTGCTCTTAAAGGAATAAAAAATAGTGGTTTAATACATGCCTCTAGAGGCGAACCATTTGGAGTAGATGTAGAAGTATCACCTTTTATAAAAGCATCTAATGTTCAACTAGGTCAGGCAGCTAAGGGATCATATATTGAGTTTTCTGTTCCCAAAAGTCAAGTAGGACCGCCTGCTCCTGGTTTTATGGGAGGAACAGGAAAAGCAGGACGAATTGTAACTGGTGGACCACCATTAAAGATATCAGATTCAGCGCCAAAGTATATACGATGGAATTGGTTAGGATTATAAATTTTTATTATGAAAAAAGTTCAAATAAATTATTCTCAGTTATTGTTTTTATATGCTTATCTAAGGCTAGTTGATCTATCACTCGACAGGAGCAGGTGGACTACATGGGAGGAACTTCAGGATTATTTTAACAATATTATAACTCCATCTCAAGTAATCCAATACCTAGACAGTCGTTTTCATTTGCCTAAAACAGATTTTAAGAATTTTAATTTTATTCCTGAAAAAAAGTCCATATTTAATAGACTAAAACCTATTGTATTTAAGACTTTCTCATTAGACCAAGATGAAATCTTATATTGTTGCAAACTTTTATCTGATTTTAACGAAGCACTTCAATCAGACGTCCAAACATATCATATAGGAATTGAAAAAATAAGAATCGATATTGCTATATTCTATTCTGATATTTTGGGGAAAATGATCCTTTGGAAAGATTTAGACAAACTTATGCAGGTTGAACACTTCTTGCAAAATGAAATGATTGAAACCTATCAATTGGAAGAATTTATCCCTAAAGATTTTGGGATAAAATAAATATTGATTTTTTTAAATACTAATTAAATGCCTACCTCATTTTTGAGGCAGGCATTTTTATTAAAAATACTCTTCAACAGATATCATCTCAACAAAAAAGCCACCGCAAACGCAGTGGCCAAAAAATCAATCTAATTATAAACTATGGACTTTATCTTATAGATTCGGGTTGTTCTCCCCTTCTCTCTGTGGAATGCTGAATAAATAATAGTTACTGTTGGGTACAAAGGAAGTCTTATCAGGGAACCCAAAAATAGAATGCCCTCTTCCATCTACTGTTTTCACGGTACCATCAGGTGTTGTAATCTGAACTTTTACAGGTTTTCCTGCTGCATCAACAAATGGTTTTCTCACTACCGTTCCCTGGGTTCTAAGAATATCTGAAAGAGAGAATCCTTCTCCAAATAATTCTTTTCTTCTTTCAATCAGGATTTCTTTTACTACCTCATTTTGTGCAAGAGATCCGGTGTAAACATTCGCTTTTCTGGCCGTTTTTAATTGGTTTAAAACAGTGACAGCCTGAGTTGTATTACCGTTTCTTGCTTCAGCTTCGGCTTCAATAAGATACATTTCTGCTGCTCTCATATAAACGATGTCTCCAATAAGCGTAGGCTTAAATTTAAACTTTGCATACCTCAGCAATCCTTCTCTCCCTTTAAGACCATCCCATGAAAAGAGCTGGTATCTGATATCATTGGTATCGAACAAATCTTTAAAATAAGGATCTGCCATAAAGCTGTAATAGAAACTTCCCGATGAAGATACATCCAGAAAGTGGAAAGCATAACTTGCATCCGATTGCTCCTGCGTTTGTCCATGCCCCCAGATCCACTCTACATTGTTGATATCATTGAATCCGTCTTTATATTTTTCGGCAGGCATCAAAGGAAATCCTCCTCTTGCAATTTTTGCCGCTGCTGAAGCATTGCTCCATTCTCCGGTATTCAAATAAGTTCTGGCTAAAAGTCCATTTACCACCGCACGGTTGATCTTATCCTTATTGTTTCTGTCATAATCCTTCAATAAATTATCTGCATCTGTAAGATCACTTTTAATCAATGTATAAATATCTTCCAGACTTGATCTTTTCTTTCCCGGTGTAGTAATCGTAGAGGGTTCTGTATAAATAGGCGCCGTTAAAGCGGTTTTATCTTTAAGATAGCTGAACTGATAGAAACTGGCAATATTCAGATAACAGAATGCACGCAAGGCTTTTGCCTGCCCTTTTACCTGATTCTTTTTTTCCTGGCTCCCTTCTGTCCCATCAATCTTTGCAATAACATTATTCATATTATTAATCGTTGAATACAACAGAGACCAGATAAATAAGGGTCTGCTGGCAGTATTATTTACCATCTCGGTGAACCCATATGTAGAACCAAAAGCATATTTATTTGTCAGAACAGCAACGTCACTTCCCATCGCATCACTGGCTCTCAAAACTGTTGAATAGCCGATATTGGCATAAGTGGTCCCATCATCATTAAATTTAGCCCAGGTTCCATTAATTACCGTTTCTGCACTTTCTGCCGTTTTGAAAACCTCAACCTGATTGGCCTGATTGGTTGGTGCTGTTTCCAACTCACTATCACAGCTGGTAAGCGACCATAATCCGATCAGGCTAAGAGATAAATATTTTAAATTTTTCATTGTTTCAATTTTAAAGTTAAAGAGTTGCCTGAAGGCCAAAAGTAATGGTTCTCATAGCAGGATATCTGTAATACGTAGTCCCGTCCAAAGATTGTTCAGGATCCATTCCTTTATGTTTATAGAAAGTCAGAAGGTTTTCTGCCTGAACATAAATTCTAAATTTCTTCAATCCAATTTTTTCAAAATAATCCGAAGGAAGAGTATACCCCAGACTCACATTTTTAAGCCTTGCATACGTTCCGGAATACAAGAATCTTGTAGAATTACTGGTCCAGTTATTATTCAGGGTACTTACTGCAGGAACATCAGTATAACGATTATCAGGGGTCCATCTGTTCAGCATCTCTGAACTCCACGCACGACCTCCTAAATAACCGTCATGCATAATGGAGGTGTAATCCGTGTCTAATATTTTTCCTCCGATTCTGAAAGACAGCAATGCTGAGAAATCAAAGTTTTTATAAGCAATATTTGTACTGACTCCTCCGGTAAATTTAGGCAAGGCAGAAGCTTGAATTGTTCTCGTAGCCTTTCCAAACTCAGAAGTTGTACCTTCCACCGTATTTCCTTGGGCATCTGTTGTAAAAGTCTTCCATAATGGGCTTCCGTTATTGGGATCTACCCCTGCCCATTCAGCAAGATAGAAATCATATACAGAACCTCCTTCTCGCAATAGCTTAGTTCCCGTTACAATAGAACCTTTAGGAAGTTTAGTAATGGTATTGTTTAAAGTACTCAGGTTAACATCTACATTCCATTGGAAATCCTCGGTTTTAATAGGGGTTGTAAACAATGAAAATTCAAAACCTGTATTTTTTATGGTTCCGATATTCGCAGGAAAATCACTGATTCCTAATGAAGGAGCCACCGGCATATTAAACAGAAGATCCTGGCTTTTTCTCTGGAAGTATTCAATATTTCCTTTAATTCGGTTATTAAGAATTGCAAACTCCAATCCTACATTGAGGTTGAGGTTGGTTTCCCACTTTAAATTTTCCGTCAATGCTTTTTCTAACACTGTTCCCGGCTCTCCAAGGTTGTTATAAAATCTATACAACTCCTGATAAGCATAATACAAAGGAGATTTATTGGGCTGCAATAATTTATCGTTACCTTGTCCTCCATAACTTGCACGAAGGGTAAGCTGATTGAAAACATTTAGATTTTTAATAAACTCTTCATTCGAAACTTTCCATGACCCTCCTACTGACCAGAATTTCCCCCATCTGTTACCTGCTGAGAATCTTGAAGAACCATCCGCTCTTCCCGATGCTGACAGGAAATACGTATTATTAAAATCATATTCCACTTTACCCAGGAAGCTTAACAAACTTACTTTATCACTGTTTCCGGTGAAACTTCCCAGCAATGCAGCCGCATCAGGCTCATAATAGTAGGGTAATGAGAATTGACTTCTAGATCCGGAGATGGTCTGGTAATCATATTTATAGAATTCCTGACCTCCTAAAATATTGAAATGATGTTTCCCGAATTTCTTATCGAAAGTTAAAATATTACTCGTTGTGTAGGATAACGTTCTGCTGTTGGATCTCGTCACAGAGCCATTGGTTTCACTCCCCTGCCCGATGAGTGGGTTGGAGTAATAATGTCCATTATAATTGACTAAATCAACTGAGAAGCTTGATCTGAATTTCAACTCCGGTAAGAATGTGAAATCCAAAAATCCTTTTCCTGAAAAGTTATCTTCTTTATTTTCATTTTTATCCAGTGGTAAAGTTGCCGCCGGGTTTTCATTCTGCAAGGCACTTGTCGGTCTGTATTTACCAAAATCATAGATCGTATTTCCATAAGCATCCAATACATAAGATCCGTCACCATTTCTCTCATAATAAGGATAGAAAGAAGGGATCACCCTTGCAGCCTGGATAATATTGCTTGATTTGGAATCTGAAGATGGAGGTGCCTGTTGAATACTATTGGTGTAGCTTAAATTTACCCCAACATTCAACCAGCTCTTTACCTCGGAGTTGAGCTTCAATCTGGTATTATATCTTTTAAACCCGGATTCAATAGCCATTCCTTTATCATCGAGATACCCTAATGAAAAGAAGTAATTACTTTTTTCGTTGCCACCACTGATATCCAGATCTACCTGATTTCTGGAAGCCACTCTTTGTAGAATATCTTTCCAGTTATCATTCCATAAAGCTTTAGCACCGGGTAATAACTTTCCGTCTGTACCTACAGGTTTAGGAAAAGCATTTCCATAGGGATTAATAGACAAACCCGTTCCCGAAGTAAGGTTATCTGTCGCCATTTGAGCAGCTTGTTGGGCAGAGATCTGCCCGGACTGGTACCCGTTTCTCATTGCCTCCCAGTACAATTGGAAATATTGGTCTGTAGTTACTTGTTCGTAATCTTTTACGGCTCTTCCTGAGAACCCCTGACTGATATTCAAGTTGACTCTAGCCTCCCCTTTTTTACCTGATTTTGTAGTAATGATGATAATACCGTTGGCCCCTCTGGAACCATATAACGCACTGGCCGTAGCATCTTTCAGAACACTGATAGATTCAATATCATTCGGGCTTATAGAGTTGATATTTCCGTCAAAAGGAATTCCATCCACTACATACAAGGGGTTACTGTCGGCACTTATTGACCCCACCCCTCTTATTCTGATGGTCGCCGTAGAACCCGGCTGCCCCGATGTACTGGTCACCTGTATTCCCGGAACCTGCCCTTCTAGAGCTTTAGTAATATTTGTAACAGGTCTATTGTTAATTTTATCACTGGAAATCGTTGAAACAGAACCTGTATAACTTGTTCTTTTTGCCTTTCCGTAGGCCACAACGACTACTTCATCAATTTCCTTTTCGTTGAGCGTATCTTTTTTCAGCTTGGAATTCTGCCCATTTACACTGGATATTCCTAAGAAAAATGCAGCCACCGGTGGAATCCAGACCTTATAATTAATTAAATTTCTTATAACCATAATCAATTTTGTTTACCATATATTAAAAAATTACCCTTTACAGAAAAGTCAGCAAAGGGCATCGATATATACGATAAACCAAATGCTTATTTTTCCATTAAAGGCTGAATGTAACACCTTACTTCACGCAGGTTGTTAAGACTTCGCAGGGTCAGTTCCCTCCATCTTTCTTTATAAGCCGATCGAAATTATGTTTGCAAAGCTATACATATTTAGTCCACAAAACAAGTAGACTTTTAATTTTTCATGATAATTTTTCAAAAATTAACATAAAACATCATTAAAAACCTTCAAAATAAAGGGTTACAAAATTTATGATTTTAATAAATATGACAAATATCATTGAAAATAGTTTAAAATACATTTTCAACACTACAATAAAAAAAATGACACCAAAGTGTTATTTCAATTAATATCTGCAAGAAGTTAGTGACAATCAATTCATATAATCAAATTAAAGGAATAGCTTCTTCCATTTGGCAAGAGAATTTCTGCTTATCTGAAATTCGTTAGCAATACCCACATTAGTATATCCTTTCTTCCTTTGATACTCTAAAATTTCCATAATGGTAGTTATATCATAGGATTTATGCCTTTGATTAACCCGGTTTGAGCCAGATCTTTTTATGCCAAAAATCATTTGATTTAATCTAAGAACATCCAGTGTTGAGAGTACGTCCTTCTGTAAAAGAGAGCTGCAAATTTCAAGCTTTTCAGGATATTTCATGAGAATTATATCTGTATAGATCTTTTTGTAATTAGGCTGCTTATTCATCACTTTAATTTTTTTAAAACTACTTTATATGATATTTTTCAATCCACCTATAAAGTGTTGTTTTAGGAATTCTATATTCTTCAATCACTTCAAGTTTTGTTTTTTCTCCTATTTGTATGAGTTCCAGAACAAATTCTATCAATTCTTTGGTATATATATTCTTTCGGAACTGAGGTAAAGTAGAGGAAATCAGTTTTTTGGAAACATTATTATACTGCTGCCCCTCTTGTGGTGCAAACATAATCAGATGTTGTGTATACATTCTAAAAAAGTCATACTTTAAAAGCTTACTCCATCTAAGAAGAATGTCTGTATCTAAGGTATTCTGATAATACATCTGTTCGACATCATCCTCTGTTTTATTTAGAAATTTACAAATACGATCTATAGAGATGTCCAATCCCATTACCCTTTCTTTAATACAGCATCCTATATGAATACTTTTAACATCATATCTCATACTGAGCACTATTTAATAGTCGGTTACTCATTTTTTTAATTGTATATTTTCATGAATATTTAAGCTTTTCTTGTCAAGGAAATGAATATTTTTTTTGTTCCGGAGACTTCCATACACCACCACTTGATTTCATACCATCGATACGTATTCACATTCACCTGCACCTGAAGGTTTGTGGTCTCCACCTCTGCAGCAGAAGTTGTCCAGTAAACAATACCATCACTATCTGTATTTTCGAAATCACCGGGAGCCAATGTCACGTTGAGGTTCGTTTTATTTTGATTTACCTGAGTAGCAAAAGACTGATAACTTATTAGCTGAGAAGTATTTGCTCTGTTATAAATTCTGGGATAATAATACGCACTGCTATTTCCCTGTAAAGAAACTTCTATCCCATCAATTGTTGGCAAAGGTTGCAGCCCATTAGAGACTACATAAGTACTTAAATTAAAATTTGTATTTGCTGCTGTAGCATTGGGTACAGAATAAATTGCAGTAACGACTTCCCCTATATTGAGAGATTCTGCTCCTACAGTGCTACTACACGAAGCAGCCCCAAACATTGTGGGAATAGTAAATGTAGCGGTATTAGGAGAAGAAACAGAAGGGGTACCGCTCACAAAATAAGTCAAAAACCCACTCCCATTTGACAAGGTACCCCCTTGCAAGGTGGCCGTTAATCCGGTAACACCTGTAGACGCAATAGGAGTTCCGGCAGGGTACGTTCCTCCGTTCCCTCCATTATAGGGAATCGTCATTGTTCCGTTATACAATTGCCCGGCTGTATAAATTGGAGGATTTAGCTTAGCACCTGAACAATTCACTGAAGACAGCTGAGGAATAACAGAGCTGGTATTCATGAGGCTTCGCCACTCAGAACCATTCCAGTATACGTATCCTGCATTTTTTAAATTCCCGGTTCCTGTATTATAAACCATCAGCCCTGCTGCAGGATTAGGAACGCTCACAACATCCGTATTTGAGTTTAGCGGTACACGTGGAAAAAGAACTCCTTTTTTATTATTGGAAGCAAGACCGTCTGCATTAATATCCAGTAAAGCAGAAATATCAGGCATGGTAGTACCTATACCCACATTACCCATTGGACTTACCATAAAATCATTGGATTGTTGCAAAGCTGTAGGAACTCCGGTCGCGGAATTGTCTTTTGATCCATCTATGTGAAAAACCCCTTGTGGATTTGAAGTATTGATACCTACCTGTGAATTTGCTGCTGCAGAAACAACAGCAGTAAGTAATAATAGTGTTTTTTTCATCCTGAAATAATTTTAAATAATACGATGTTTTAAAAAGTTGAGATTTGTTTTTATATAAGCATCTGTGTTTTTATCTTCATTCGAAAATGTCAATGAAGAGACAAAGAGTATTTGAAAAAAGTAAAGGATTGGTGCTTAGAAAAATATCTTTAAAAATTTAGACAACTTCCCTATAAATTCATTAAATTTCCATGGAAAAAAAATTACACAACCCGAGTCCATATTAAAAATATACTATTGTTTTTAGATTTAAAGCTTAAAAAATCCTTTTGACAAATTTATCCGTAAAAGGGAGATGAAAAAAAAGCTTGATCAATGAAAATCCGGAAAATAACTTAAAGAACCTAAATAAATGAAATACAATCAAATACAACAGCTATTTATTACAATTCATTTATAAATCCCAGATAATATTAATTTTAGATGACTGCATTGACTATAAAAAACGAAAAAACAGAAAGTTTAAAGCTTGAATTGATGGATAGATACGTCATCCTCATGCTCTCCATTTTAACTGTTTATTTTTTTATATTCACTTTTTATATCCATTATAAAATGATGTCCTGGTATTTATTCGCCGGAATTATTATACTGGGATCTACTTACCCATTTCTAAGAAAAAGATATCCGACCAATACGCTTGTGAGAACCTATTTGATCCTGGCCCCTTTATATAATTTTTATATCATGCTGGCCTATTGGAACAATTCTGTAGCCGGATTTTGCTGGCTATTGCCCATTCCCTTAGGTGCTTATATATTTTTTTCTAAAAAAGAGGTATTATGGTTTACCACCTATGTTTTATTAACGATTGCCATAGCGATTATAGTAGCCTACACCATTCCTTTTAATTTTCCACATCATCCTTACAAGGAGATTATCCTCACAGACATTATTCTATTTATTTCAAATATTTTAGTCATCGCCTTACTTATTTATTATAAGGATAAGCTAAAAAGACAAGAACTTCTCCACCAGTTTAATAATAGAATAATAGAAGCAAAGATTCCTTCAGAGCCAATTATTGATACAGAGGGCATGGAAAAGCTATTTGAAAAAATAGAGGCCGTGATGAGCCAGGATATGCTTTTTAAGGATATCAAGTTCAATCTTTCAAAACTGAGTGTCGTTTTGGATATCAACAGTTCCTATATTTCTAAAGCGATACGCTATAAAGGATATCCTAACTTCAATACTTATCTCAACACATACAGAATTGATTATGTGAAAAAACTTTTCACTGAAATTGATTTTCAAAAAGCTACTTTAATGTATGTTTATACAGAAGCAGGGTTCTCTAATCAATCAACATTCAACAGAGTTTTTAAGCAAATAGAAGGCATTACTCCTTCAGAATATATTCAACAAAATCTAAAAATTGATAATACGCAGGATCTGTAGAAAATTTTTATCTTTGAGTAAATTTTTTATATGAAAGTTTTGATTATTAACGGGCCCAACCTAAACCTTTTAGGTACCAGAGAGCCTGAAATCTATGGCAGCATATCCATGGAAACCTATTTAGAAAATCTGAAATCTGAGTTTCATTCTCATGAATTAAAATATTTTCAGTCAAATATCGAAGGAGAGCTTATCAACAGACTTCAGGAAGATGATTTTGATGCTGTCGTAATCAATCCGGGAGCCTTCACTCATTACTCCTACGCGATTGCAGATTGTTTAAAAAACATACAAAAACCCAAAGTAGAAGTACATATCAGTAACATTTACAAGCGAGAAGAATTTAGACAAAAATCTGTAACAGCAGCTCATACGGATGCAGTATTATCCGGATTCGGAATGGATGGATATAGATTAGCCATCCTTAGCTTAAAGTAAATTCAATGATGAATCAATCGGTTCACACAGAGTAGAATAGGTGGTTTGCAGCTTACACACATCTTACTTTTATAAGTTTAAACGCTCACCTTATAAAATCTCTTAATTTGAGATAGATACAAATAAAAAGGCCTCATCAATGATGAGGCTTTTCATTATTTTAGTTGTAATTTTTGTTAGATTGTTTGTTCCTGCAATTGAGGACCTGAAGCAATTAATCGCTTACCTTCTTCAGTATCACAGTACTGCTCAAAGTTTTTGATATATCTTGAAGCAAGATCTTTTGCTTTTTCTTCCCATTCTGAAGCATTTTCATAGGTATCTCTAGGATCTAAAATTCCGGTAGAAACGTTAGGAAGCTCAGTAGGAATCTCAAGGTTCATAATTGGAACCTGAGTTTTAGGAGCATTATCGATAGAACCATCAATGATCGCATCGATGATCGCTCTTGTATCTTTCAGAGAAATTCTGTTTCCGGTACCATTCCATCCTGTGTTTACTAAATAAGCTTTAGCACCGTGCTCTTTCATCTTTCCAATTAATGTTTTAGAATACATTGTTGGATGTAATGTAAGGAACGCTTCACCAAATGCAGGTGAGAAAGACGGTTGAGGTTCAGTAATTCCTCTTTCAGTTCCGGCTAATTTTGAAGTATACCCACAAAGGAAGTGATATTGAGCCTGGTCTTCATTTAAGATAGAAACCGGAGGCAATACCCCGAAAGCATCTGCGGAAAGATAAACAATCTTTTTAGCATGTCCCGCTTTAGATGGTAATACAATCTTATTGATATGATAGATTGGATAAGATACTCTTGTATTTTCAGTAATAGAACCATCTTTGTAATCAGCAACTCCTTCGTTTACTACAACGTTTTCAAGAAGCGCATCTCTCTTAATAGCTCTGAAAATATCCGGTTCTTTTTCTTCTGACAAGTCGATTACTTTAGCATAGCATCCTCCTTCATAGTTGAATACTCCGTTGTTATCCCAACCATGTTCATCGTCACCGATAAGGTATCTTTTTGGATCTGCAGATAAAGTTGTTTTACCGGTTCCTGAAAGACCAAAGAATAAAGCAACATCACCTTTTTCACCAACATTGGCAGAACAGTGCATTGAAGCCATACCTTTTAATGGAAGGTAATAGTTCATCATAGCAAACATACCTTTCTTCATTTCACCTCCGTACCAAGTACCTCCGATGATTTGTATTTTTTCAGTAAGGTTAAACATGATGAAGTTTTCAGAGTTTAGCCCCTGAGCTTCCCAGTTTGGATTGGTTGTTTTGGATCCGTTAATTACCGTGAAATCAGGTTCTCCGAAGTTTTCCAGCTCATAGTGAGAAGGGCGGATGAACATATTAGTAACGAAATGCGCCTGCCATGCTACTTCAACGATAAATCTTACCTTAAGTCTTGTGTCTGTATTTGTTCCACAGAAAGCATCAACAACGTAAATTTTCTTAGCTTCAGCAAGCTGGTTCAGCACTAATTCTTTACAAGACCCGAAAATTTCTGCTGTAGTAGGTAAGTTTACTTTACCATCCCAGAAAATTGTATCTCTTGTAACATCATCCTGAACAATATATCTGTCTTTAGGTGAACGACCTGTGAAAATTCCTGTTTTTACCGATACCGCGCCTGACTCCGTAAGCTCAGCTTTCTCAAACCCCTGATTTTCAGGAGAAACTTCAGCCTGATATAATTCTTCATACGAAGGATTATACACTACTTCATAGTTTCCTTTAATCCCTAATTTCTCTAAATCCTGGATGATTTTAGTGTTTTTCATTTTACTTATATTTTCTATTTCTTTATTGAGTTCAACAAAAATAATATTAATTATTTGTTAAAGACGGTTTAAATATACTGATATAAGTCAGAATGACAAATAAAAAAAGAGGATCGTAAAATATTGATTATAAATTAATTATATCTGGCCATTCAAAAACGGTAGTGAAACCTTTCTCCCAAAAATAGTCTTTAAAGCCCCCAAATTTGGCACTCATCACGAAATCTCCGCCCCATGCGCCTAAACTTTTGACAAAAGAAGGACAATCAGAGAATAACTTTTCTTTAACTGTGGGTATTTCAAGAAAATCTGCAATTTTCCGTTCATGAATCATCATTAATTCAGAAAAATTTTCCAATTCATTGCATAACAATATTTTCTTTGTGATATTCGAAAATTCATTAACCAATTTTTGAGATTTCTTTTTTGACTTATAAAAGTTGATCCC
Source organism: uncultured Chryseobacterium sp. (assembly GCA_963518055.1). GTDB lineage: Bacteria > Bacteroidota > Bacteroidia > Flavobacteriales > Weeksellaceae > Chryseobacterium. Next base: position 184,226 of record CAUQIC010000009.1, on the reverse strand, counting down.
TTCTCTGCTGTCTTGTTTTTGATTTAAGTGAATAAAAATCAGTTCATTTTTAAAAGAAGGATTAAAATCTACTCTTTCATATCTGATTTCAGGTTTACTTTGAAAAAGGATGGCAGATTTTTCTTTTGCCACGGCAATATCATATCCACTCCCTCCTAAACTAATTGAATTGAGGTGGAAAGGATCAATCCCGGCCCATTCTGCCAGATTATTCATTAAAGTAGAACTGCTTCCAAGACCATAGTCAGCAGGAAACTGAAGATTTGTTTTTAAATGGTAAGTAAGATTATTTTTGAATTTGGTTATAGAAAGCTGCTGAACATTTTTTAATGTTTTTACAATAAACTCAGCACTTGATGGTATATTGGTTTCTATGATCTGCCAGTTTTTGTAGTCGATAACAGCAGTCAACCATAATTTACTCTGATGATAGGCCTCCCAAAGAATAAGAGATCTCTCATCGTCTTTTTCTTCAAAAAAAAACTCTTGTCCCAGCCTGGTTGGTACCGCTAAGACAAGAGCTCCATCAATCGCGAAATATTCTGAAGTAAGCATAAGCTTTCCCGGTGAAAAAATCGCGTTCATATTTTTGTATTAGATAGCAGAAGTTGCGTCTACTGATCCGTCAATTTTTTTGATTAATCCCTGAAGAGTTTTTCCGGGTCCAACTTCAACAAAATTAGATGCACCATCCTTAATCATATTCTGAACAGACTGAGTCCATTTTACAGGACCTGTAAGCTGATCGATAAGGTTTTGTTTGATCTCATCAGGGTTAGTTACTGCAGTAGTTGTGATATTCTGATATACAGGAATAGTCGCTTTTCTGAATTTTGTTTTTTCGATAGCAGCCGCCAATCTTTCTTGTGCCGGTTGCATCAATGGAGAGTGGAACGCTCCATTCACAGGTAACAATAATGCTCTTTTCGCTCCTGCTTCTTTCAGCTTTACACAAGCTTCTTCTACAGCAGCTGTTTCTCCTGAAATCACTAATTGTCCGGGACAGTTATAATTTGCAGGTACAACAATGCCACTGATCTGAGCACAGATTTCTTCAACTTTAGCATCTTCTAATCCTAAAATTGCAGCCATAGAGCTTGGATTTGCATCACAAGCATCCTGCATTGCCTTTGCTCTTTCTGATACCAGTTTTAAACCGTCATCAAAAGATAAAACGCCATTGGCAACTAATGCAGAAAATTCTCCTAAAGAGTGTCCTGCTACCATTTCAGCTCCAAGACCGTTTACTGCTTTTAATGCTGCTACTGAGTGTATAAAAATTGAAGGCTGGGTAACCTCTGTCTTCTTCAGGTCTGCATCCGTTCCGTTAAACATAATGGAAAGAATATCGAAACCTAAAATTTCATTGGCAGATTCCATCAGATCTTTAATATCTTTTCTAGAATCATACAACTCTTTTCCCATTCCTACGAACTGAGAACCCTGCCCAGGAAATACAAGTGCTTTCATGTACTTAATTAAATATTATGCAAATATAATTATAATGTTAATAATATTCTTTTAAACAGATATAAATCATCTAAGGTACCAACCTGATTACTCTGTAACCGGTATTTACATAAGCACCATTTGCTTTTGATTTTACAAACTCAAATTTTGTAGCAAGCTGAGTCTGAACTTTATTCATCTGCTTGAATATTTCTCCTTTTTTATTTTCTCTGGTCAACATATCATTAACCACATCAAAACCTACAATTGCATATTTCGGAGGAGTTTTACAATATTTGTTTTTATACGCCGCCAGAATTTCTTTTTCAAAACCGCCGTCAGTATTGATTTTTCTATCCATCAAATACACTAAGCTTGCCTGACTTAACTCATCCACTCTCTTTTCAAATACCGGAGAGTAGAACATACTGAATGCTTTCACTCCCTGAGCTTCTTTAGAAAGAGCAACTACTTTGTTTGCAAAAGCCTCTCCCATATCATCATTAGCCAAAATAGCAATAACCGGAGCAGCCTGCCCTGTCATCATATTTTGATCTAATTGGATATCTGCAGAAGAATTAACAATCACAATATTAGGGTTTTTCACCGCTTTTTCAAGGCCGGCTTTGATATAGTTAGCATTTTCTTTTTTAGAATCTGCTACTACATATATTTTCTGATCTGAATAGACGGCTTTTACTTCTTCAACAATTTTATCAGCGTACGTCTGATTGTTGGTTTCAACAATGATCAGGTTACTATAGTTATATAATTCCGGGGTATTTGCAAATGGTGCAACAACCGGAATTTTCTGATTTTTAGTAAAATCCAGAACGTCTATCACATTCGATTTGAAGAATGGACCAATAATAAGGTCTGTGTTCTCCGGATTGATCTGCGTCAAAGAGTTTTTGAACGAAGCTTCATTTCCTGAGTCTACAATTTTAATATCAAGTTTTTGTCCTCCTCTGGCATTTCTTTCAATAGCAAGTTTAGCTCCCGTTAAGAAATCAAGAGCCATACCTCTGTACTGAGTCTCGTTGGTACTATATCCGAAAGGCAGCATCAATACAACACTTAGAGCATCACCATTTTTCTTAACATAAACAGGATCCTGTCTCTTGATTTTTAAAACCATTCCGGTTTTTAACCCGTGAGAAAGGTCAGGGTTCAGAGCAATCAGCTCATCAATAGAAACTCCAAATTTATTAACAATAGAGAATACTGTATCTCCCTGCTGAACAGTATAGGTCACATAATCATCTCCTGCAACGACATTGTTGGAAGCAGGTGAAGTCTTTTCGTTCCCTGAGTCCATTTTTGCTTTTGGATTTACAGGTTCAGCGACAACAGTATCAGGAGTTGTGGTTGATCTTTTTATTTTAATGGTTTCACCGGGCTTTAATCCTTTTTCTTCTAAACCTGGGTTCAGAGCAAAAAGGTCCTGCTGATTGATACCGAATTGCTTTGTAATTCTGTAATAATTATCTTTTGCCTGAATCACATACGTTTCACCTTCCACTGGAGCAGTAGATGTAGTTACAGTTTTTTCAACAGGTATTTCTACCGGCTTTTCTGTAGCAATAACCTGCTGACTATCGCCGTATTTTTTGATACTGCTAAGAGGGAGTGTAATTTCATCTCCTATTTTCATATGAGAATCCAATTCAGGATTCAGTTTTCTCAAATCGGATTCAGAAATTCGGTATTGTTTTGTGATTCCATAGATAGTCTGCTTCGGCTGTAAAACAATCTTCCCCAAAGCACCATTGATACTTGGAGTTGTTTTTACTTTTTCAGCTACAGCTGTTTTTGTCACAACCGGAGCTGCTGCTTTTTCTGACTTTATCGTTAAAACATCGCCGATGGCTAATTTGCCATCTTTGTGTTTAGGGTTTAGCTTCAACAATTCATCTACAGTCATTCCATACTTCTTTGCAATGTTGTAAGGGTTATCACCTTGTACAACCGTATGCGATTTCTGAGCTGAAACCCCCAAAACCATACATAAACTGGATAGAATAAAAAACCTCTTTATCATATTCGATAATTATAATTTACAAAAATACTCCTTTAAAATTAAATGGCAACAATTATTAATTTGGATTCTTGAACCACCATCTCTTCCAAACAATTTTCAAGCCACGAATACCCGTAATCCGAAAAGAACACACTAAAATTATATACTCTTTCCTGCCACGTTCCCGAAGGATGTACATCTAAAAATAGATTCTCAAGCCTTTCCAACAATTCACTTTGTTTTATTTTTTCAGCATGAAGCAAGCGCTTTTTCATTCTTTTAAATGACTTCAACTGCCTTACTTCTTCTGCCTTCACCATATTTCCAAAAGATTTTTCAGTTTCTTCCGCAGAAGTTCTCAGTGCTGAAAAATTATTTATCAAAAGTTCTTCTTTTTGTTCCAGTAATTGTAAAATAGAATTATCTTTTAAAATCTTTTGGTTGGTAATCACCGTAAAGTTTTGGAAGAAATCATCAATTCTAAGATCCAGTTTCTCGATCTTACCCAGTGTTTTTTCTTTTACAAAAAGCATAGAATTTCTTGGAATAAGAATAGGAAAAGGAACATTAATTTTTGAAAAGTAATCTTTCAGTTCCAGCCAGTACATGATTTCAGCATTCCCTCCTATATAGGCAAGATTGGGCAATACCTTTTCCTGATATACCGGACGCATTAACGCATTAGGGCTGAAATGTTCAGGATGATTTTCCAGCTCTGTTAATATTTCCTCTTCTGTAAACTGTATATTTTTATCTACAATATGATACTTCTGTCCATTAAATTCAATTCTATCTCTGGTTTCTGAAAGATAGAAAAGATTAATTTCACGAGGGTTCACCTGAACTTTTCCATATTTTTCAGTGAGAAATTTCACTTTATCTTTAGACTCTTTCTGTAAGCTAAAATGAAGAAGTTCTTGCTTAAAAATTTCCTTCATTTCACTTTTAAGCTCCCGAGAGTCACCGTCTAATATCAAAAGACCAAATTCGGAAAAAAGGCGGTTTACAAGAATTTTAATCGCTTGAGTTAAAGTATTTCCTGTTTTATAGGCTTCTTTCAGCATTAAGATCAACTCAGTCCCAAAAACAGAATCTTTAAATTCTTTTTCAAATTCGGAAATAAAATAAATATCACTCATTTGAATTCTACCTACCGGACCGCCAGATTTTTCGTTGGTTTCATAGAAATTATTTTCTGTTTTAAAGTGATTGATTTCCGCAAAATCATGATCTTCCGATGCCATCCAGTACACCGGCACAAAATTGAAATCCGGAAAATATTCTTTCAGATAAGTACATGTCTTTATGGTCTGTAAAATTTTATAGACAAAGAAGACAGGCCCTGAAAATAAATTCAACTGATGTCCTGTGGTAATGGTAAATGTATTGGGAGATGTAAGATTTTCCAGATTATCTTTTTGCTTTGAAGAAAGCTTCAAATCTGAAAGTTGCCCCTCAAACACCCCTGATAGAGATTTCCTTTGCTCTAACGAAAGGGTTGAATCTATTTTAAGATGAATCTGTTGTCGAAAATTCTCTACAGAAAATGTTTTATTTTCAAAACCCTCAATCTTTTGATTCAAAAAATCTTTTACCAGTTGAGGGATGCTTTCTATATCATTGAATGATATTTTATTAATTGTTTTCAACTTATATAGTTTTTAGTTGAACAAATACCACACAATACCAATATTCAATCTGAAATCATATACCGGATAATGTGGAAATGCATATGCTTTGTTATTGGAAATAGTTGTTCCTATTTGCTGACCTTCAATAAAAAAGAACATCTTCTTCACTTTCATATTAATATAAATATCGGCAATCGGTTGGCCACCAATTGAAAATGAGTCTGTACCCGGTAACATATATTCGTTAAGGATTGGAAGGTATTCTCTTGAAGCAAACTTAGAGAAATAATATACTTTAAGGCCCGCCTGAATTTCGGCAGCCTTTTTAAAGGCCTGAGTCTGATAGAAGAAATTGGCTCTTCCAATAAAGCCAGGCATCGGAAACAGATTTTTATTTGTTAATGCATTTTGAAAATGCAGTCTTGTATTCAAATTGAATTTCCCAAAGCTAAAGGTAGCATCTCCTCCAATTTGAGAAATATTGAGAGAGCTGTCGCTTTGTTGTGGACTCCCTTCACTATCAAAATAGGTATAGTTATCAATTCTGAAATAGTTGGCAAATATTTCTGTTTTAAACCACTTCAGATTGATACTTCCCCCTAATTCCATTACGGATTGATTTTTAGCATTTTCAAGATAATAGTTATAATTGTTATAAATAGAAGTATTCAACAAATAATTAAATGACGGATAGGCACTCTGAAAGTTGACTTTAGCATTAACAAAATAATCTTTTATAGGTTCAAACTTCAGATTATTAGTTGTTTTCAAATAGCTTTTAAACTGACTTCCATTGGAGAATTCTAAAAATGAATTAAGTTGAACTTTATCCCAAAGCTTTACCTGAAGATTTCCTACCGCACCAATTCTATTTTCTTTAAGTTCTCCCGGAAAAGAAACACCATCTACCGTAGTAACATCTCTGATTCCGAATTTAATCATCTGATAACGCACCCCTGCATCAAGCTTGAATTTTTCATTATTAAAAACAAGACTTAACGTATTACTGAAATTATCTGAATATTTTTTTGTTGTCAAAGGGAAACCCGTAATTAATTCTGTAGGAGAAACGTACCAATATTTTTCCAAAGCTCCCTGATTATAATAGTATTTATTTCCCTGATGTGACATTGTATGCCTTATACTGAAAGGAAATTTTTCAGAATTAAAGGGAGTAAACTGATGGCTTAAGTAATATCTTCTGTAAGAAAACTGTGAACTACTGGAAGCCAGGTTCACCTGTGCATTTTGTCTGTTCTTATAGTTACTATCTCCACTTTGGAATAAATTATCTTCAGTAATCCCCCCACTTTCCTGATTATTTACATTCTGATGAAGGTAGTGAGCAAAAAGTTCATAATTCCCACTTTTCGAAATATAATGCCCGGAGAATATCGTATTATTATTGGCTGCTAATGAGTTTCTATATAGCCCCTGAGATCGAAGTCCCATATATTCCAGCGCAAAATTAAACCTTTTTCCAATATTTTGGGTATACGTAGATCTTAGCGCCGCCCCATTCCTCATTGCATTGTGATAAATAAATGAAGCTGTAGGTGTTTTTACGTCGTAGTATTTTACCTCATTGGCACCAAGGATCATATAAGATTTATTGGATGGCAATAAAGACAAATTTTCTTCAGAATTCACTTGATAGATAAGAGGATTAAATCCGGATCCTATATTAGCTGGTTGTATTCTTCCAAAATTATCCTGATTATTATATTGAGAGAATATATAAGTCTTATCAAAGGTCATCACCGTATCAAAAACTTTCTTTTCTGAAAATTGAGTTTGAATTCGATAATCATTGATGGTAGGCTTGAAAATTTTCATGGAATCTTTCTTTCCTGAGTCGATAACCAGAGTGTCTTCCGATTTCGATTGAAGCTTTTTAGTTTTTAGTGAATCAGTAGTCTGCGCATAGCTGGCAAAACTAAAGAAGGTGATTATGAAAAGGATGTACTTCATTATTCATTATTGTTCAGCAAAAATAAGAAATAATAGTAATAAAAACCTTCTGCTTGAAGTGTAGGTTACATGTTAAAAAAATCTAAAAATTTCATTAAACATTCGACAATAGAAAATCTTGTTTCAAATTGCAGGTTTCGACCATAAAAAAAGACTGTCCTTTTGAGACAGCCTCTTTCTTTATAATTGATTACAACTAGTAACCTTGATTTTGTTGAATTTGCGGGTTAGCATTGATCGCTGCCTGAGGAATCGGCCATTGCCATTTGTGGCTATTTACAGGAAGACTCAACATAATTGCTGGGTTACCTGCACCGTTTGATTCAGGACCGAAGTTAGATCTTTGAATTGGCAGGCCAAGTCTTTTCAATGTAAAGAACCTGTCTGTTTCAAATGCTAGTTCTAATCTTCTTTCTAACATGATTGCATCCCAAAGAGCTTGTCCAGCTTCTGCACCAGGCACAAACCCAGTATATCTCTGAGTTCTTAATGTATTCAATAATCCAAGAGCTCCAGCCTCGTTTCCTTTTTTATACATTGCTTCTGCAACATTTAAAAGAACTTCAGCAGTTCTTAAATACTTAATATCCACAGCTTCAATTGGCTTATCAGTAGCTTGTTTGTATTTAATAATGTTATTATAGTTTTTCCCATTAAAAGGAGACGTTACAAAATAAGAACTTTTTCTAACATCTACGGCATTGTATTTAGTATACAAATCGTAATCTACAACATATTCTGACTTAATCTGCCCTCCCACTGTTTGATTGTAAGCAGAACCTGTTTTAATATTTTCAATACTTGAGTTTAATACTTTGAATAAAACTCCGTCACTTGAAGTATCTGTCCAGATATTTTTGAAAGTAGTGATTGCTCCTACACTTGGTTTTAAAGCCAAAGCTTTTTGCCCCCAAGTAATAGCATTATCATAATCTCCCTTATATAAATATACTCTAGAAAGCAAACCTTGAATTGCAGGCTTTGTAAGCTTACCTACGTTAGCAGTTTGAGTAATATTCTGCTCAGCAAAAAGTAAATCGTCAATAATCTTATCGTAAACTTGGTTTACTGTTAAGTTTCTTGTAACAACCTGGAACGGGTCAAATTTCTCTACATAAGCAATACCAATTGAAGTACCTGCATCAGCTGATTGCGTAGGGATTTTACAATATCTTCTAACGATATCAAAATGCGCCATTGCACGAATACCTCTTGCTTCAGCTTCTATGTTACTTCTGAACGCCCCTGTACTTAAGTTTCCAATTTTACTAAGAACTGCATTTGCTCTGGCAGCTACAGCATAACCAGCACCATATGTAGAGATAACCGCATCTACATCACCAGCAAAGTTAAAATTATAAGCGTCGTTATTTGATCTTCTTCCTTGAGGATTCTGAATTAAGTTATCTGAAATCACATCAGGCACAATTAATTGAGTGTAATCCTGAGCATAATATCCAGACATCTTAAATGCATCATAAGCATAATCTACACCTTTTCTAAAATCACTTTCAGAAGTGTAATAGGTATCCTCAACTAATCTATCATTCGGTAATACTGTCAAATCATCAGTACATGATGCAGCAGTAAAAACTAATGATGTAAATAATACTATTCTTACTATGTTTTTTTTCATGAGAAAATTGAATTAGAAGTTAACTTGCACTCCCATTAGGAATGTTCTTGTGTTTGGATAATTGTATAAGCTAATAGACCCAGGAATAAACGCACCACTTGCTTGAGTTTCAGAAGCTAAAGCAATTTCAGGATCACCTGTAAAGTTAGTCCAAAGGGCTAAGTTCTGCCCAGAACCATAAACTCTGATACTGTTTACAGGAAGGGCGTTACCTAAGAATTTCTTATCAAAAGTATATCCGATTTCTACCGATCTAAGTCTCACAAAGTCTGTTTTTTGTAAGAAGGCATCTGAACCCTGAAGACCATTAGCATTTGGTTTAGGCAATACGTTTGTATCTCCTGGTTTCTTCCAGTAGTTAAACGCATCAGTACTTAAGTTTTGGTTATAAGCAGAGAAGTCAACAAGGTTTTGCCCCATAATATTGTAGCTCCATCCTCCAGTTTGGAAAGAGAAATCTGCATTTAAATCAAATCCTTTGTATCTAAATGTCGTTCCAAAACCTCCATATGCACTTGGCAATGTAGATTTACCATGTAAGATCTGAGCATCTCCTGAGCTGTATACGTTTGTAATAGAACCATCAAGTTTATAATACAAGGCATCCCCATTATTTGGATCTACCCCTGCACTCTTAACCATTTTGAATACTGTAGGCTCTTCACCGACACGCATGAATGTGGTACCATCTAAACTAAGCTCAGTATTATTTCCATAAAGGCTCTTCACATTATACTTAAGCATAGAGATATTACCTCTTACAGACCAGTCAATATCTTTACTTCTAATGATGTCAATATTTAATTCAGATTCTAAACCTTTAATTTCAATATTTCCTGCATTGGTTACACTTGAGAATAAGTAACCTCCACCTTCAAATTGCGTATTAGGGATTGCATAAAGGAAATCTTTTCTATCATCTTTAAATACCTCTGCAGTAAACTTAATTCTGTTATTCCACATTACAAGATCCATCCCTAAGTTTTGAGATTTTTTAGATTCCCATTTTAAATTAGGGTTACCATATGCGTTAGCCGGACCTGCAGTAGGATCTGTACCATAATCACCTGCTACTACTGTAATTAGGTTTTGATAATCTGCAAGAGCAGAAATGTTACCTGTAGTACCGATACTGTAACGGAATTTAATGTCATTGAAGAAAGGAACATTAAAGAAAGATTCTTTTGCCAAATTCCAAGCTGCGGAAGCAGACCAGAAGTTACCATATTTATTATCTTGCCCTAATCTTGAGTTTCCATCTCTTCTTATCGATCCTGATAATAAGTATTTCCCAGCGTAGTTATAGTCAACTACTCCAAGTAAACTCACGTATCTTGTAGTGGTCGTATTACCTGTTACTGCGAACGGAGTAGAAGCAGAACCAACGTCAGTAACATCCGGTCCTAACATAACTCTCTTCGTACCAGATAAACTTCCAAATTGCTCCTGGCTGTATTCAAATGCAGCTACAGCTGAAATTTTGTGTTTTCCGAATGATTTATTGAAATCAAATCTGTTATTAAACACATATGTCCAAAAATCTGATCTCGTATCTCTGATACTTCCATCAGGATAACCATATACTTTAGCAATTTCAGATCCTTTTCTTACAACATATTTATTTTTTCTAAGATCATAAATATTACCAAAAGTAGATTTAAATGTTAAACCTTTGAAAAATTCATACGTTCCAAATACTTGTCCAGAAAGCCTTGTTCTCCAGTCTGTAGTCACCTCATTTCTTCTAAGGTCAACTGGGTTAATGGAATTGGTTGTAGGATTGAAAGAACCATCTGCATTATAGATAGTCTCATATGGGTTCAATGTGTATATTGAATAGAATGGGCTTAATGCATTATAAGAATATCTTTGATCCTGGGTTCTTGTATTGGTAACTCCAAAATCAAATCCTAATTTCATTTTATCAGTAATCTTCTGATCAAAGTTAAAACGAGCGTTGTACCTCTTAAATCCATCCAATTCTTGAAGAATACCAGAATCTGAATCATAACCTAAAGATGCATAGTATGAATTATTTTCAGTCCCTCCTCTTACAGATAAATTATGATATTGAATAGCTGAGTTTCTTAAGATATCTTTAGACCAAACATGATCTTGTGCCATTAATTCAGCAGTCTCTGCCGGAGTATACACTGGGTTTGGATTAATTCCTATTCCAGACATTTCATTTTCAAACTGAATCTTCTGAGCAGTATTCATCATTTTGAAGTTAACATCTTTTGGTTTGTAAGCAAAACCAAATCTTGTATCGTACGTGATTGCCGGTTTTCCTGATTTACCTCTTTTGGTGGTAACAACAATAACCCCATTTGCAGCTCTAGCTCCATATACAGCAGTAGAAGCAGCATCTTTTAATTCCGTAACACTTTCAATATCTGTAGCAGGAATTGAGTTAAACTGACGTTGAGTCATATAGATTCCATCAACTACGAATAGCGGATCTGATGCTCCGATAGTAGCAGAAACGTTGATAGCCCCTCTAATTCTGATTGATCCAGGTTCTCCAGGTTTACCTGAGTTTGTTGATACTTGTAAACCAGACATCTTACCTTGAAGCATGTTTGTAATACCTGTACTCGAAGCAGACATTCTTGTAAGCTCCTCACCAGAAACGACAGAAACAGCCTGAGTAATTTCTTCTTTTTTCTTTTTTTGTACCCCAACTACAACAATTTCATCAATTACTTTAGTATTTGCTGTATCTTTTTTTGTTGTTTGCGCAAAAGCTGTCTGTCCCAGAAAAAACAAAGCTCCTGCACTCAATACACATAGTTTAACATTCATATTAACAAATTTTAATATATTTTAGCGACAAATATGTTAATAAATATTAACACTAGCAAATTTTTAACCTATATAAAAGTGTAAAATTTTAACAACAAATTGAAATTAATGCTCAAATTATGAATATATCACAATTTTTAAGGGATAAAAAAGGTTAAAATTTAAATACAAATCAAAAACAGACACTTTAAGTAATAAATTTATAAACGTATATTTTTTTATTTATAATGATTCTAAACTAAAATATTGAATAAATTCAGCTTTTGGAAGAATATTTTAATATAAAAAAGTTAATTTATAATTTTAAACACAGAATTTCAATACATTAACCTTAAAATATAAAACAAAACAGCCACTATAAAATCGTAAAATAAATTCTAATATTCATTACATCGAAAATTATTCCTTGCATCTAAAGAGCTTATTAGACAAGAATGAATAAGTTATTTCATCAAATAAATGAAAATATTGAACGAAAAAAAATTAACCAATAAATAAAAAAAACATTAATAAAATCAACATTTCGAGATTAATCTAAACAAAAACATTAAAAAATCAAATCTCCATGTATAGGTAAATACCACGAATATTCTAACAAGTTATTAGCTTTAATTAGTCTCATATCTTCAAAAAATCACAGAAAAAACAAATAGAATATTATCAAGTAATTATATCCAATTCCAGTAGTAACGTTATCATTCCATTCGCATTCTTTAACAATTCAAATACTGTATTTTATACAACAGGTCTCCCAAAGACATAAAAAAATGCCATCTCAAGAGATGGCATTTCATTTTATTTTATTAAGATACTATTTAAGTTTTTTCTTAACAGCTACTTCTTCGTAAACTTCAAGAATATCACCTATTTCAATATCGTTATACCCTTTCAGGTTCAGACCACATTCGTAACCTTTCGTTACTTCCTTCACATCATCCTTGAAACGTTTCAAGCTTTCAAGCTCTCCGTCAAATTTAACAATACCATCTCTTAAGACTCTTACTTTGGAGTTTCTTGCAACTTTTCCTGAAAGAACCATACAACCTGCAATTGTTCCAACTTTAGAGATTTTAAATACCTCTCTGATCTCAACATTACCGATTACCTGTTCTTTAATTTCAGGTGAAAGCATACCTTCCATAGCCTCCTTCACTTCTTCAATAGCAGCATAGATTACAGAATAGTTTCTGATTTCAATTTCTTCTCTGTCTGCAAGGTCTTTGGCATTTGCTCCGGCTCTTACATTAAATCCAATAATAATTGCATCTGAAGCTGCCGCTAAGTTAACATCAGATTCAGTGATCTGACCTACCCCTTTATGAAGAATATTTACGTTAATTTCAGCAGTAGATAATCTTTGCAACTGATCAGACAATGCTTCCACAGATCCATCCACGTCACCTTTTAGGATAATGTTCAATTCTTTGAAATCACCTAAAGCAATTCTTCTACCTAATTCTTCAAGTGTCGTATGTTTCTTAGTTCTGATAGAAAGTTCTCTTTGAAGCTGCTCTCTCTTATTAGCGATAGTTTTACCTTCACTTTCATCTTCATAAACTTTAAACTTATCACCTGCAGTTGGAGCTCCGTCTAAACCTAAAATAGTTACAGGGATAGATGGTCCTGCTTCTGTAAGGTTTCTACCTCTTTCATCAAGCATAGCTTTTACCTTACCGTGGTTTTTACCGGCAACTACATAATCACCAACTTTCAGAGTCCCTGTTTGAACCAACATAGTGGCAACATATCCTCTTCCTTTATCTAGTGAAGCCTCAATAACAACTCCTTGTGCATTTCTATTAGGGTTCGCTTTTAAATCAAGCATTTCCGCCTGAAGTAATACTTTCTCCAATAGAATATCCATATTGTTACCAAATTTCGCAGAGATCTCCTGTGCCTGAACATTTCCACCCCATTCTTCTACCAGAATATTCATTCCGGAAAGTTGTTGTCTGATATTATCAGGATTTGCACTTGGTCTATCTACTTTATTCAATGCGATAATCATTGGTACACCAGCTGCCTGCGCGTGAGAAATTGCTTCTCTCGTTTGAGGCATCACATCATCATCGGCAGCAATCACAATAATTGCAATATCCGTGATTTGAGCACCTCTGGCTCTCATCGCAGTAAACGCTTCGTGACCAGGAGTATCTAGGAAAGTAATTCTCTGCCCATTTTCAAGCTTTACGTTGTAAGCACCAATATGCTGAGTAATACCTCCGGATTCACCTGCAATTACATTGGTCTTTCTAATGTAGTCAAGCAATGAAGTTTTACCGTGGTCAACGTGTCCCATTACCGTTACAATTGGAGCTCTTGATACAAGATCTTCTTCAGAATCAATGATATCTTCGCTTTCACTTTCTTCAAGATCAGCATCTGAGAATTCAATTTTATAACCGAACTCATCTGCTACCAATAATAGAGTATCAGCTTCCAATCTTTGGTTCATGGTAACCATTACCCCTAATGAGAAACATGCAGAAATCACTTCAGTCGGCGAAACGTTCATTAAGCTCGCTAATTCACCTACTGTAATAAACTCAGTTACCTTAAGAGTTCTGTCCTGTGCTTCAAGCTCTTGCTGACGCTCATCCTGCTCTCTACGGAAAGTTCTTTTGTCTTTTCTGTGTTTTGCAGATTTAGACTTACCTCCTTTATTAGTAAGTTTTTCTAATGTTTCTTTGATTTGGTTCTTAACTTGTTCGTCAGTTAATTCAACCGGCATAACTCTCTGGCCAGGTCTGTTGTTTTGACCGCCTTTCTTGAATCCACCCCCTTGGCCTCCGCCGCCTGGACGGTTTCCACCCTGGTTATTTCCGAAACGGTTTCCACCTTGACCTCCTTGACCTTGAGGACGGTTTCCTTGACCACCTTGCCCCTGACGATTACCACCTTGTCCACCGCCATTATTGTTCTGACGATTTCCTTGGCCTTGACCGCCTTGGTTGTTGTTATTTCCAGAATTTTGATTATTCCCTTGGCCTTGTTGGTTATTCTGACCTCCGGGCTTTTCAATTCTTTTTCTTTTCTTTTTCGCTCCAGAACCTGGTTTTGGTGCAAACTGAGTTAAGTCAATCTTCTCACCGACAATCTTAGGACCGTCAAGCTTTTGATATACTGTCTCAATTTTTTGTGGTTCCTGAGACTCCGGTTCAGCTTCCACTTTGGGAGCTTCCACTTTTTTCTCCTCAACAACTACCGGTTTAGGAGTTTCTTTTATTGGTTCCACAGGTTTTATTTCTTCTTTTTTCTCCTCTACTTTTGGTTTGTCTTTTTTCACAGGTCTATTTCTAGATTCTATCTGAGACAAATCAATTTTATCCAAAACTTTAAACTCTTGCTTTTCAGGGGCAGCTTTCACTTCCGGTTCTTCTTTCACGATTTCTTCTTTCTTTTCTTCAACCGGTGTCGCTACAGGAGCAGCAGGGGTTTCTTCCACTTCAGGCTTGCTAGGTTCTAAATCTATTTTTCCTAAAATTTTAGTTTCTGGTTTATTTGCTTTAGCTCTTATCACTTCAGGGGTTTTCTTTTCTTCAATTTCCAGTTTTTCTTCCGGAACTTTAGTGATCACCACCTCATGGGAAGCCTTTCGTTGTTCGCCATCCTTAGCAAACTCAGCCTCCAATGCAGAATATGCCGCTTCTTCCAATTGAGCGTTAGGATTGTTTTCAACCTCGAAATCCTTTGATTGTAAAAACTCTACTAATCTGGACATCGAAATGTTGAATTCCTTAACCGCTTTATTTAATCTAATTTTTGGCATCTATATTATTTACTATTTTTTAATTCTTAAAATTAAAGTATTTTCTTTTTACTGTTTATTAAAATTTATTTAAAATCTTAATCTTCAAATTCTTCTCTCAGAATACGCTTTACCTCTTCTATTGTTTCTTCTTCAAGGTCAACCATATTTAAAAGACTTTCTGTCTCTTTATCCAATACCGATTTTGCAGTAGTAAGTCCTACTTTCTTAAATTCATCCAAAATCCATTGCTCAATATCGTCATTAAATTCTCTTAATTCAACATCGTCATCTTCGCTAGACTCTCTGTATACATCGATTTCATATCCTGACAACCAAGAAGCCAGTCTGATATTCTGTCCTTGTTTTCCAATAACTTTAGAAATCTCTTCAACCGGAGTATATACTAACGCGTAGTTTTGCTCCTCATTGATATCAATTTTATTGATGGTAACATTTCCTAAAGATCTCTTCACTAAAATCTCAGGGTTTTTAGACCACTGAATAACATCGATGTTCTCATTTCTCAACTCTCTTACAACTCCATGAATTCTGGACCCTTTCACCCCAACACAAGCTCCTACCGGATCAATTCTGTCATCATAAGCATCTACTGCAATTTTCGCCTTTTCACCTGGAATTCTTACTACCTTTTTCAAGATAATCGTTCCATCCTGGATCTCAGGAATTTCCAGCTCTAATAATTTCTCAAGGAATTTAGGAGCAGTTCTGGAAATAATAATCTGTGGTTTAGAACCTTTAAAGTCTACTGTTTCAACAATAGCTCTGATATTTTCACCCTTTTTAAAGAAATCGGATGGGATCTGGTTTTCTTTTGGTAAGATAAACTCATTTCCTTCATCATCCAGCAAAATAACATGCTTATGACGAATATGGTGAATCTCCCCTACTACAATTTCTCCGATTTTATCTCTGAATTGTTCATACAGCATTGCATTATTATGCTCCTGAAGTTTTGTAGCCAGAATCTGCTTCAGCGTAAGAATATTTCTTCTTCCTAACTGAGCAACGGGAATTTCCATTGTAAAGTCTTCTCCTACTTCAAAGGTAGGATCTATCTTTTTAGCCTCAGAAATTTCAATTTCCAAGTCATCGTCTTCAGACATTTCGTCCTCTACAATTGTTTTATTTAAAAATATCTGAAAATCTCCTTTATCCGGGTTTACAATTACATCAAAATGATCATCCGAATCAAATCTTTTTCTCAAAAGTGTCTTCAGTGAATCTTCAATAATTGCCATAAGATCAATCTTACTGATCCCCTTTTCGTCTTTAAAATCACCAAAGGATTCAATCAACGCTATATTATCCATCTATTCTTTTTTCTTTTTAAAATTTAATTACTACTAATGCTTTTTTAATCTCAGAGTAAGAAATTTCTTTCTCCTCTTCCACATCTACCTTTCCTTTTCCGATATCTTTCGGCTTACGGTAACGTAAAATAAGTGTGATTTTCTCATCATCTACTTTTGACAATTCTCCTTCAATTTTAGAAGAATCCTCCAGCATCACCTCAATCTCTCTTCCGATATTTTTATTGAACTGTCTTGGTGTTACTAATGGCTCGCTCAGCCCTGCAGACATTACCTGAAGGCTGAAGTCATGTTCCTCACGATCCATATTAAATTCTACAGCACGGCTTGCATCAAGGCAATCTTGCAGAGAAACTCCATTATCACCATCCAAAATCACTGTAATATCATCCCCTGTAGAGATCTTAAGATCAATAAGAAACAGATCTTTTCTGGTCTCAAGGAATTCATTTAATAATTCTTCAATTCTTTTTCTAAACTCCATACATTCTATTATCTTGATTTACAGTACGAAAAAAGGCTTTCTTTCGAAGCCTTCCCATTTTTTCCGTAAATCCAATGCAAATATACGCTTTTTTTACAAAAATGCAAAATTATCTTATTATCAAGTGAATAGAGAGAATTTCTTTTACAATAATTTAAAGAAGCACGTGAAAGTATTTTTATTACTTTTGTCTTTGAATTTTAAAAACAAACATTTTGAATATAACGATTGTAGGAACAGGTTATGTAGGATTAGTTACAGGAACTACTCTGGCAGAACTTGGCAATTCAGTATACTGTGTTGATATTGATGAAAAGAAAGTAGAAGGTATGAAAAACGGCATTGTTCCCATCTATGAGCCGAACCTTGAGGAGATGTTTCTTAGAAACATCCAATCTGAAAGATTATTTTTCACTACAAATTTAAAAGAAGCTTTAGACAAAAGCGAAGTTATTTATCTTGCATTGCCAACCCCTCCCGGCGAAGATGGTTCAGCAGATCTTTCTTATGTCTTGAAGGTTGCGAATGACATTGGCGAAATGATGACTGAATATAAGGTTATTGTCAATAAAAGTACGGTACCTGTAGGAACAGCTGACAAAGTAAGAGACGTGATCTCTTCTAAAACAGATATTCCTTTTGACGTGGTTTCCAATCCTGAGTTTTTAAGAGAAGGTTTTGCGGTTGAAGATTCTATGAACCCTTCAAGAGTAGTAGTAGGAGCCAGCTCTGAAAGAGCAAAAGACATTATGTCTAAGATCTACCAGCCTTTTACCAACACCGGAATTCCTATTATTTTCATGGATGAGAAATCATCTGAGTTAACAAAATATGCTTCCAACTCATTCCTCGCAGTAAAGATTACTTTTATGAACGAAATTGCTAACTACTGTGAAAAGGTAGGAGCAGATGTGGACAAGGTAAGATTAGGAATGGGAAGTGATGACAGAATCGGACACAGATTTTTGTTCCCGGGAATCGGATATGGAGGAAGTTGTTTTCCGAAAGATGTAAAAGCTCTTATTAAATCAGGAAAGCAGGAAGATTTCAATTTCCAGATTCTGGAAGCTACGGAAAATGTAAATACAGCGCAAAAAGTAATTCTTATTTCTGAAATTGAAAAATACTTCGGCGGAAGTATTGCAGGAAAGAAGATTGCTATGTGGGGTCTTGCTTTCAAAGCGAATACCGATGATATCAGAGAAGCTTCTTCTTTAGACAATATTTCTCTTTTACTGGAAAAAGGAGCCGAGGTTGTTGCATATGATTCGGTTGCGGAAAGTAATGTAAAAAAGCTTATTGGTGACAAAATACAGTATGCTAAAGGAATGTATGATGCATTAGAAGGTGCAGACGCCCTGTTCATCTCCACAGAATGGCCGGAATTTAAAAATCCTAATTTCGAGCTCATTGCCAAAAAAATGAAAAATAAAGCTATTTTTGATGGAAGAAATATGTATCCACTTGAAATCCCTGAACAAAACGGATTTTATTATAAAAGTATAGGAAGAAAAACCATTTCATAATCATCACAATACTATTAAATGAAGAACATAATCATTACAGGAGGGGCAGGATTCATTGGCTCTCATGTTGTAAGAGAATTTGTAAAAAACAATCCAGACACCACGATCATTAACCTTGATGCTCTTACATATGCCGGTAATTTGGAAAACTTAAAAGACATTGAAAATGAGCCTAATTATGTTTTCGAAAAAGCTGACATTACCCAACCAGAAGAGCTCAGAAAAGTTTTCGAAAAATATAACCCGGATGCGATTGTACATTTAGCTGCAGAAAGTCACGTTGACAGAAGCATCACTGACCCGATGGCATTTATCAACACCAATGTGAACGGGACCGCCAATCTTCTTAATCTTTGTAAAGAATTCTGGACATTAAATCCGGAGCACACACACGGAAGATTTCCAAATGAAAAAAGAACCAATTTATTCTATCACGTTTCTACGGATGAAGTATATGGAAGCTTAGGAGAGACAGGCTTTTTCCTGGAAACCACAGCTTACGACCCCCAATCCCCATATTCCGCTTCAAAGGCTGCTTCTGACCATTTGGTAAGAGCCTATGGTAACACTTACGGAATGCCATTTATTGTTTCCAACTGTTCCAACAATTATGGTCCAAACCATTTTCCGGAAAAATTAATTCCGTTATGTATTTCAAACATTCTTAACGAAAGACCTTTACCTATTTATGGGGATGGAAAATACACCAGAGACTGGTTGTTCGTTATTGATCACGCGAAGGGCATTCATCAGATTTTCAATGAAGCTAAAACCGGTGAGACTTATAATATCGGAGGTTTTAATGAGTGGCAAAATATTGATTTAGTAAAAGAACTTATTAAACAAATGGACGCCAAGCTTGGAAAACCGGAAGGTTATTCTGAAAAACTGATCACTTTTGTAAAAGACAGACCAGGACATGACAAACGTTACGCTATCGATGCCACTAAGCTTAATAAAGATTTGGGCTGGAAACCTTCTGTAACTTTTGAAGAAGGATTAGGAAAAACTATTGACTGGTACCTTGAAAATAAAGAATGGCTGGAGAATGTAACTTCAGGAAACTATCAGGAATACTATAACAATCAATATAGTTAAAACTCAGAAAATCACAAAAACAAAATATCCACAACACAAACGAAAACACGCGTAAATCGCAAAACACATGAAAGGAATAATATTAGCCGGAGGATCCGGAACAAGACTTTACCCTCTAACCATTGCTGTCAGCAAACAGCTGATGCCCGTTTACGACAAACCTATGATCTATTATCCTCTTTCCACTCTACTTTTAGCTGGAATTAAGGATATCTTGATTATTACAACACCTCATGACCAACCAGGCTTCATCAAACTTTTAGGAGATGGATCACAACTAGGTTGCAATATAGAATATGTAGTACAGCCAAGTCCGGACGGTTTGGCGCAAGCTTTCATTCTGGGAGAACAATTTATTGGGAATGACCCGGCAGCTCTTGTATTAGGAGACAATATTTTCTATGGTTCTGAAATGGGAACTTTACTGAAAAACAAAACCAATCCGGATGGAGGGGTCGTATTTGCTTACCATGTAGCGGATCCTGAAAGGTATGGTGTGGTAGAATTTGATGATCATTTCAAAGCTGTTTCTATTGAAGAAAAACCATTGCAGCCCAAATCAAACTATGCAGTTCCCGGATTATATTTCTACGACAATGAGGTTGTGGAAATTGCTAAAAACATTAAGCCTTCCCACAGAGGTGAGCTTGAAATCACTGATGTTAATAATGTTTACCTCAGCAAAGGAAAGCTTGAAGTAGGAGTTTTAGACAGAGGTACAGCATGGCTGGACACTGGGACTTTTGATTCTCTTAACGATGCCTCAGAATTCGTAAGAGTAATTGAAAAAAGACAAGGGTTCAAAATAGGCTGTATTGAAGAAATTGCCTTTAGAAATAAATTCATCAACGAAGAAAAGCTACTGGAAACAGCATCCAAATATGGAAAAAGCGGCTATGGACAGTACCTGAAACAACTCGTTGGTAAATAGCAACATAATTTATAAAATTTGCAGACTATTGGCTTTACAGCCAATAGTTTTTGCTCATAATAACAATTATCAATATATTAGTTGTTATTTTTTAGTTTTATGTAAACAATTGTTCATAAACTAAAGACTACAGTAAGAAATTAATTATTATAAATTTGCAAAAACTTACACAGATGAATGAACCACAGCAAAAGTGGACGGAAACGATTGAAGCCAATCATTCTTTATTTGATATACAACTCAAAGAAGTATGGAGGTATAAAGATCTTGTTTATATGTTTGTTAAAAGAGACTTTATCTCAAGCTTCAAACAGACTATTTTAGGGCCTATCTGGTTTTTTATTAATCCCATTTTAACAACAATTGTTTATTTGGTTGTTTTTGGTGCCATTGCCAAACTTCCAACAGACGGAGCTCCCCCTATTTTATTCTATCTGTCTGGAGTAACACTCTGGAACTATTTTTCAGCATCTTTACTTGGAACCTCCGGGACATTCGTGGGAAATTCAGCCATTTTTGGGAAAGTATATTTTCCTAGGTTGGTTACTCCGTTGTCTGTTGTTATTTCAAACCTAATGCGTTTTTCCGTACAATTCCTTCTATTTATACTGGCATGGGCTTATTATCTGAGCCAAGGAAAAGTACATCCTAATATTTGGATTCTTGCGACTCCATTTTTAATACTATTAATGGCTCTTTTTGCATTAGGTGCAGGAATGATTTTCTCGGCATTGACTACAAAGTATAAGGATCTTAGTATGCTTTTAGGATTTGGTGTCAGTTTATATATGTATGCCACTCCAGTTATTTATCCGGTGTCTTCATTGCCTGCAGGATTCAAAAAACTGGCTTATTATAATCCACTTACAGGAGTTTTCGAATGTTTTAAGTATGCCTGGTTGGGCGTAGGTGATTTTTCACCCTTAATGCTTGGAATCAGTACAATTCTTATTCTTATCCTTTTACTGATAGGAATAGTAATCTTTAATAAAGTTGAAAAAACTTTCATGGATACTGTTTAATTTCAGATCCTTATTTTTATTAATTTAAAATCCAATCAGAACATGCTGGCATTAAAAGCAGAAAATATATCAAAACAATACCGCCTGGGACAGGTGGGTACGGGAACTTTATCCCATGACTTAAACAGGTTTTGGCATCGGGTAAGAGGAAAAGAAGACCCCTATCTGAAAATTGGTGAAGCTAATGACAGAGCGACGAAGGGAGATTCAGAGTATGTATGGTCACTGCGTGATGTTGGCTTTGAAATTGAGCAAGGTGATGCCGTTGGCATAATAGGAAGAAACGGGGCAGGAAAATCAACTTTACTAAAGCTTTTAAGTAAAGTAACCAAACCTACTACCGGAAAGATATATACCCAGGGAAGGATTGCTTCATTACTAGAGGTAGGAACCGGTTTCCATCCGGAGATGACAGGACGTGAAAATGTATACCTCAATGGAGCTATTCTTGGAATGACAAGAAAGGAAATCACAAGAAAATTTGATGAGATTGTAGACTTTTCAGGTGTAGAAAGATATATCGATACCCCTGTAAAAAGATATTCCTCCGGAATGTATGTACGTCTGGCATTTGCGGTGGCAGCCCATCTTGAATCTGAAATATTAATTGTAGATGAAGTGCTGGCAGTAGGGGATTCTGAATTTCAAAAAAAATGTCTCGGAAAAATGGGAGATGTAACCCGGGGAGAAGGAAGAACCGTCCTTTTTGTAAGCCACAACATTACCGCTATCAAAGAACTATGTAACAATGCTTTACTTCTCGACAAAGGACTACTCATCACAGAGGGAGAGGTTAATAAATGTATTATTGAATATCAAAAAAATAGTGACGTTAAATTTTTCTATCATTATATGGAAGATTCCAGAGTGGTAGAAAATGATAAGATCATGGTCAAGTCTTATAAAGCTGAAGCCATTGATGGAGATATGATCAGCACTAAATCTGGTATTCGTGTAACGGTAACATTTGCCTCAAAAATGGAAAATGTAGATATTGATCTTTCATTTTTTCTAAAGAACAGTCATGACCTTACCATCATGAGTACCGGTTTAATGGTAAGCAAGAACAGAGACGCAATTAAAGGTGATTATACCATAAGTTTTGAAATTCCTCCTTACACCATCAATGAAGATTCTTATTATTTTGATTTCTTCTGGGGAGTAAACAGATCCGACATTGCATTCAGAACTCAGTTGTTTGGTTTTGAAGTTCATGGCACACAAAATGAGTTTGGAGAAATTGTAAAATCTCCGGGAATATTATTTCCTAAAATCACCCATACAGTAGAAAAATTATAACATAGAAAGCTCTACTCTATTGCTGTGTTCCGAGTAATATATTTTTATTTAATTGACGATTATTATATAAATTAAAATGAATATCCCAAGAATTATAGATTTCCCTAAAATAGGTTCTCAGGACTTAGGCTATATTACAGTTGCCGAAGCACAGCTGAATATACCTTTTGAAATTAAAAGAGTGTACTGGACGTATTACACTCCTCAGGATGTAATTCGGGGAGGGCATGCTCATAAAAACTTACAGCAGGTTATATTTGCTGTTTCAGGAACAATAGAATTCAACACACTTGATCTTGATGGAAATAAGGATTATTTCATTTTAGATTCACCATCAAAAGGACTTTATATTCCTAAACTCATATGGAGAGACATTAAATTCAGTCATAGCGCTGTATTATTGTGCTTAGCTTCTGAATTGTATGAGGAAGAGGATTATTTCAGAGATTTTGAAGATTTTAAACAACAAGTAGTGGATAAATAGCTTGTTGGTACTTAATTTAAAGAAAAAAATACGCTAAATTGTAATTGTATAATATATGTTAATTGAATATAAAGGAATTACACTAAGATTAGTAAATGAAGAAGATGCTTCGTTTATAATAGCTTTAAGAAATGATGAGAAAAAATCGAAATTCATATCAAAGACTTCTTCAGATATCAATTCTCAAAAGTTATGGATAGCTGAATATAAAACACGTGAGAAACTTGGGAATGAATATTATTTCATTGCTTTTGACGAAAATAATGAGGATTTTGCAACCTATAGAATTTACAAAATAGATTCCGGCTTACCAGAAATAGGGAGTTGGATATCAAAACCTAATTATTCAAATTTAAAAAATTCAATAAAAGTAGACATTGCTATTAAAAACTATGTCTTTAATGTATTGAAATTTGACATTATACAATTCGAAGTAAGAAAAGATAACTTTTCTGTCAATAATTATCACAAACGTTTTCAACCCAAGCTAGTGAAAACAGATGATGAGAATAATTATTACACCCTTGAAAAGGATGTTTTCAACAAAGAGATTCAAGATATTATTAAAAAATTTAAAATATAAACACATGCCAATCAACGATTTTATTAAAAAGTTTCAGTCTCAACTAGAAAATGATACTATGGTAATAAAAGCAGAAACAGAATACAGTAACGAAAGCTATTGGGACTCGCTTACTGCGATGGTGATAAAAGTAATGATTGAAGATGAGTATGGTGTAGACATTGAACCTGAGCAGATCACTGCTTTTAAAAATATAAATGAATTATATTCATTCATTACCGAAAAACAAAATAGCAAATAATGGCTTTTATAAAGTATATTTCTACCTATATTCCTGAGACTACAATTTCTAATGAGGATATTTCAAAAAAATTTCCTGACTGGGATAGTGATAAGATTTTAGAAAAAATAGGTATACGAAATAGAAATATCACTAAGGATAACGAATTTACTTCTGACATGGCTATCAGCGTTGTCAATAAATTGGTTAATGAGCATAATATTGATAAGTCTACAATAGATTATCTCATAGTATGTACCCAAAGCCCTGACTATTTTCTTCCTGCTACAGCCTGTATTGTTCAGGATGGAGTGGGTCTCAATACAAACTGTGGTGCTATAGATATTAACCAAGGATGCTCAGGGTATATATATGGTTTATCCCTTGCTAATGCTCTTATTGATTCTAAAATGATGAAAAATGTAGTTTTGATAACAGCAGAGACGTATTCAAAACACATTCATGAGAATGATAAAGGAAATATAAGTCTTTTCGGAGATGCTGCCACAGCAACACTTATCTCAAATGATGGAGATTTCGAAATTTTAAAATTTTCTTTAGGCACGGATGGAAAAGGAGCTAATAACTTAATTGTAAAAAATGGAGCTTCCAGGCATAAGAAAACGGAAAATAAAGAAGATCTGGATAATTATCTTCATATGAATGGACCTAAAATTTTCGATTTCACCTCAAAATCAATTCCAAAATTAGTAGATGAAAATCTAAAAATAAATGGATTTGAAAAAAATGATATAGACTCTTATATATTTCATCAGGCTAACACCTTTATGCTTGATTTTCTAAGAAAAAGAATAGATATCCCAAAAGAAAATTTTATTATTGATATGTTGGATTATGGTAATACAGTATCATCTACAATTCCTATCGCCTTTAAAAATTCACTTATGTCAAGATCATTAAAAAACATGATGTTAGTTGGTTTTGGAGTGGGATATTCTTGGGGAGCAGTTTGTCTAAGAAAAAAATAATATTATGATTAAATTTCTTGATTTACAAAAGATAAATATGAATCATCAAGAGGAAATTGAGGATGCTATATTGCAAACCTTTCGTTCCGGATGGTACTTGCTTGGTGAAAAAGTAAAACAATTTGAAGAGCAATTATCATTTTATTGCAATGTTCCCCATGCAATTGGTGTTGCCAATGGGCTGGATGCCTTACGGCTTATTTTCAGAGCTTATATTGAACTTGGAATTATGCAGGAAGGAGATGAAATTCTGGTTCCCGCCAATACTTATATTGCCTCTATCCTTGCTATTACAGACAACAAACTAATTCCTGTATTGGTAGAACCCGATATTAACACATTTAATATTAATCTTAGCCAATTAGAAGAAAAAATTACACCAAAAACAAAGGCTATCCTTTTAGTCCATTTATATGGAAGCATTGTTTTTTCTGAAGAACTAAAAGCTCTTTCTGAGAATTATAATCTAAAAATAGTGGAAGATAATGCTCAAGCTATTGGGGCCAGTTGGAAAAACAAAATGTCCGGAGGGTTGGGAGATGCTGCAGGTTTTAGCTTCTATCCGGGAAAGAATCTCGGAGCTCTGGGTGATGCAGGAGCTATTACCTGTAAAGACAGAAATCTTTCAGATTGTATAAGAGCATTAGCGAATTATGGTTCTCAAGTAAAATATGTCAATCAGTATCAGGGATACAATTCCAGAATGGATGAGATCCAAGCGGCTGTACTTTCTGTAAAGTTTAATCATCTGGATACTGAAAATCTCAAAAGACAAGAGATTGCCGATCGCTACTTATCAGAAATAAAAAATCCCAAAATTATTCTTCCTCATCATAAACTTGATGAAAAAAGCCATGTATATCATGTGTTTGTCATCAGAACTGAAAACCGAGAACAGCTGCAGCAATATTTAACAGATAAAGGGATTCAAACTCTTATCCACTACCCTATTCCGCCTCATCATCAGGAAGCCTATTCACAGTGGAAAAATATGGATCTTCCTATTACTGAAAAAATCCATAAAGAGGTTTTAAGTATTCCTATTTCTCCAGTCATGACAGAAGAGGAAGTGACAAAAGTGATTGAAACCTTAAATTCCTTCAGCGCATGATACTTAATATAATATTTTCTTATAACCGAGCTATTCAGTTGGATTATCTTATTCAATCTATTATAAAACATGTTAAAATAGAATCTAAGATTGTCATCTTATACCATACAACCGGCGCTCACCAAGAAGGATATGATCTTTTGAAAAAAAAATATGCTGATCAAAAGAACATTTCTTTTGTTGAAAGGCACAATGTAGTCTTTGATTGGGCTTATCTTGGTGCTCTTAATTCAAAAAAAGACTGGGCCTTTTTTAAGGAAAGGAATTTATTGAATAAAAACGGAGACAACTTTAAAGGAGCTCTTCAAAAGATTATAAAAAACAGTGACTGTGAATTTGTTATGTTCAACACTGACGATGGTGTTTTCTTTAAAGATGTTCTGGTACCTGAAGAGGTTTTAAACATTATAAGAAATAATCCTGAAAATGCATCTTACAGATTATATGTAGGAGATAATCTTGATGGAGCTCCGGACTATCTGGAGAGAAAAAATAATTTTTATCAATGGGATTATTATACAGATACCGCCATCCATCACTGGTCCTATCCTTTTTCTGTAGATGGTACTATCTATCATTCTGAAGGACTTTTAAAGCATTTGAAAAAAATGGTTTATCACAACCCTGTCACTTTAGAAGAAAATGGAGTTCGATATGTTATGAAAAATAAGCTTTACCAGATTGGTTTGAGCCCATTTAAGTCAAGTCTAATAGGGACAAAATTAAATAGAGTATCTGTAGACTCTTTGAATCCAACAATCCACATTAAGCTTGATGTTCTTAATGAAAAATTTGTGAATGGATATACTTTAGAACTAACCATACCAGAAGATATAAGCAACTCAAATATAGTTCCTCTCGAGGTATATTTAGTAAAAAATAATCAAAAGGAATTAATTTATTCATTAGACGATCAGGGAGAAAAAGTACAGAATCTTTTGGGGATTGAAGGAGCAAAAGAACAATTAGAATAATTATTTGGTTTGGGAAATAAAAAATTAGTCAGCATTATTGTTTGCAGTTACAACCATGAAAAATACATCAAGGAATGTCTGGATAGTATTATAAAACAGACATATACCAATATTCAGCTTATTGTTGCTGACGACGCCTCATCAGATAATTCTGTTCAGGTCTATAAAAGTTGGTTATCAACCAATAATTATTCTGCTATAACTAACTTTCATGAGATTAATACAGGGGTTGCCACAGTGCTTAACGAGTGTATTGAGCTTGCAGGAGGAGAATATATAAAATTGATTGCCGCAGATGATTATCTTCATCCTGAATGTATAGAGCAATCTATCTCTAAACTTGAATCGGCAGGAGAAGAATATGGAATGGTTTTCACCAATACATTTACGGTAGATGATTCAAGTACAATACTTCGTGATTATGCAGATTATGATGCATTAGGAGATATCGATCCACATACCTTCAGAAAAGAGCTTATAAAAGGAAACAGAATTGCTGCCCTTACTGTCTTATTAAGATCAAGAGCTCTCAAAGAAACAGGCCTATATGACTCAAGATTTATTGCCGAAGATTATTTTCGTTGGTTAAAAATTAACGAGAAATATCTAATTGCTTATGTTCCGAAGAAGCTGACGTATTATCGTCTGCATGAAGAAAACATTTCAAAAGTAAAGGCAGAGCGGATCGAAAAAGAAACGCTCTTGTTGCAAATCATGTTTGATAAAGACGGAGATGTCAAGCAAAAAATTAATAGTCTGACACAGAGATATTATCTTGCCAAGGAAAGTCTTTCTCCGGATTTCATTCAGGCCTATCAACAATATCCCTATCACATAAAAAGACTATCTTTTGCATTACAATACAACATCCCCCCGTCTGTGTATAAAGTCTTAAATAAAATCATATAAAAATGGCTCCAACAATCTCAATTATCGTCCCTTGCTATAATCAAGCTCAATATCTTGATGAATGTCTGCAATCTGTTTTGGATCAAACATACAGCAATTGGGAATGCATTATTGTAGATGATGGCTCTCCTGATAACACAAAGGAAATTACAGAAAAATGGGTTGAAAAAGATAATCGTTTTACCTATCTTCACAAACAAAACGGAGGTTTGTCTTCTGCACGAAATGCAGGGATAGAAATTGCCAAAGGAGAATGGATTCTCCCTTTGGATGCTGATGACAAAATTGGTGATCGGTATTTAGAATTAGCCGAAAAAGAATTTGATAAAGATTATAAAGTCATTTACTGCAAAGCAGAAAAATTTGGTATGGTTAATGAACTCTGGGAACTGCCGGATTTCAGTCAAAAAGCTTTAGCCAAAACTAATATTATCTTTTGTACAGCTTTATTCAAGAAAAAAGATTGGGAAGAAAGAGGTGGCTACGATACCCACATGCTGCATGGTCTGGAAGATTGGGAATTTTGGATCTCCCTGTTAAAAAACGGAGGTAATGTATATAGAATTGATGAAGTATGTTTTTACTACAGAATCAAAGAAAATTCTATGATCACAGAGCTCAGCCAATCCAGAAAAACGATGATGCTGTTTTATATAGAAAAAAAACATCTGGATTTTTTCCACCAATATCTGGGAAGCATGCACCAGCTCAATTATGAAATGGAGCAGAATCAAAAAAAAACCGAATATTACAGTAGCCAACTGCAAAAATTAATCAATTCCAAAAGGTATCAGTTAACAGAAAGAATATTTTCAATTTTTAGAAGGTAATGAAAAAATTAGCGATTGTTATCCCGTATTATAAAATAGATTTTCTGGAAAAAGCTATACAATCTATTGTAGCACAAATAAACAATGATTTTGTGCTTTATATTGGCAATGACAAAAGTCCTGATAATCCTTTACCTATTCTAGATCAGTATCTGAAACCTGACAAATACCATTTTTTTGATTACAAAGAAAATGTAGGAGGAAAAAATTTAGCTCTACAGTGGGCAAGAATTCTGGAAAATGTACAGGAAGAGTGGTTTCTTATTTTAGGAGATGATGATGCCATTTCAGAAAATTTTGTTGAAGAATTTTATAATAACCTGGACATGATAGAAGAACAAAAAATAAATGTTATTAAATATTCCCAGGCTTTAATTGATGAAAACGACAATATTCTCACCTCTTTTACAAAATATAATACCATAGAAGCTTCGGTAAACTTATGGTTACAAAAAATTTATGATGGCCATCGTTCAAGTTTATCAGAGCACATTTTCAGAAAGACAGCCTATCAAAAATATACATTTAAAGAGCTTCCTCTGGCTTGGCATTCAGATGATCTTGCTGTTTTGGAGTTCTCTGAATTTGGTTCTGTTTACTGTATAGATAAAGCAAAAACTTTTGTACGTATCTCATCGGCCAGTATTTCCGGAGATGTGGACAACATTTCATACCAGCAAAGAAAGACAGAAGCAAGGTATCAGTTTTTCGGATATCTGATCAATACATATTACACTAAGTTCAGTTCAGAGGTTTTACAGAAATTAATCAATGTACATGTTCACTTTTGCTGGCAACACAAGAAAAAATTAAATATTAACCTTTATAAGCTTTATTATCATTTAAAAAGCTACAAACAGTTATTAGGTGTTCCAAGGAAAGAATATCTGCTATTGAAGAATAACAATCCTGTTTGGGATAGTAAATACTACACCGAAAAAATACGTAAAATTACCAATAAGTACCTCTACCAATATCTTATTCAGTATGATCAACAGATAAAATCTCAAAGAGAAAATCCGTTAAGTATTCCGATTATTATCATTAATTTTAATCAGCTTCATTATCTGAAACAGCTGATTGGTTTTTTGCAGAAAAGAAGATTTGAAAATATTGTTATCATAGACAATAGGTCAGATTACGCACCACTTCTTGAATATTATAAAATAATTGATAAAAAAGTTACCATAGAACGTATGTCTAAAAATCTCGGACATAAGGTTTTTTTCGACACGCCTTATTTACAGCAGAAATATGGTAAAGGCTACTTTGTATTAACTGATCCGGATATTGTTCCTAATGAAAAACTTCCCCTTAATTTCATGTCTGAGATGATTTCCAAAATGGATACCTACCATAATACAATAACCAAAGTAGGTTTTGCCCTGGATATAGAAACCATTCCGGATTATTTTCCATTAAAAGAAAAAGTTATGAAGTGGGAAAAACAATTCTGGGAAAAGAAGTTGGAAAATAATGTATACGCTGCTTATGTAGACACTACTTTTGCTTTGTATAAACCTTATTATCCCACGAAGTTCAACAATCTTCCCTTTTTGGAAGGAATAAGATTAGGAGGAGATTATACCGCTTTACATGGAGGATGGTATATGGATCCTCAAAACTATACGGAAGAATATTTGCATTATATCAAATCTGTAGACAAATCTAGCTCATGGAAGCTCAACACCAAAGGAGAACATGACAATAAAGGAATTGCAAAATATGAAAACTAATAAGAGCCATTGATATCCTTTTTAAAAACATAGTTTTTTTTAACTATAAAGACACATATTGATCAATGATTATAGGAAACGGACTTATCGCTAATTCATTAAAAGATATTGATTCAGAGAATAACATATTCTTTGCTTCCGGTGTTTCAAATTCCCTTGAAACCAGAAGTTCTGAATTTGAAAGAGAATATAATCTTTTAAAAAACACTTTGGAAAGCTCTGACAATAGAAAGCTTGTATACTTTTCCACATTAAGTGTAAATGATCAATCTAAACAGAATAGCCACTATGTCTTACATAAGCTGGCCATGGAAAATTATATCAAAAGTAATTCAGAGAACTATCTTATTCTAAGGATCGGAAATATTGTAGGTAAAGGCGGAAACCCCAATACCCTTTTTAATTATTTAAAAAACCAGATTACAAATACTCACCAATTTACGGTTCACAATAAAGCCCGAAGATTACTGATAGATATGGATGATATCACCAGATTTCTGGCAATCAATTGCACTCTACTTGACAACAGTATTGTCAATTGTGCCTTTCCTTATTATTATGATTTAAAGGAAATTATTGGAGCTATTGAAAAGGAAACTCAGCAAAAAGGGATCTATTCTGAAAGTGATGAAGGAGATTTCTATAAAGTAGATTTTGGAGAAAATATCAACTCATTTTTCTCAGGAATAAGTCCGGAGCGTTA
Organism: uncultured Chryseobacterium sp.; assembly: GCA_963518055.1. Taxonomy (GTDB): domain Bacteria; phylum Bacteroidota; class Bacteroidia; order Flavobacteriales; family Weeksellaceae; genus Chryseobacterium. The sequence continues at coordinate 152,733 of CAUQIC010000009.1, read as the reverse complement.
CCTGGAAACTTTAACCCAAAAATATGTGTAAGATGGCTAATATATATGTTATTATTGTCACTTATAATGCAATGAAATGGGCAGAAAAATGTTTTACAAGCCTGAGGCATTCTTCAATACCGGTTACATGTATCGTCATAGATAATGGCTCAAATGACGGAACTCAGGAGTATATAAAAACAAATTTTCCAGAAGTCGATTTTATCCAATCTCCTGACAATGCAGGTTTTGGAAAAGCCAACAATATGGGAATCGAAAAGGCGTATAAAGAAGGAGCAGAATTCTTTTACCTGATGAATCAGGATGCCTGGATCTATCCGGATAGCTTACAACAACTGCTTGATGTTTATAATAATCATCCGGATAAGAGCCAAATTGGTATTTTAAGTCCAATGCATCTTGATGGAAGCGAGAAGAAGCTTGATATCTTTTTCGAGCGCTATCTGGCAAGGAATACCCATACCAACAGAATGTTGTCAGACAACTTTAACGATACATTGAAGGATTATTATGAAATAGATTTTGTGAATGCCGCTCACTGGCTGCTTCCCAAGGTAATCATTGAAGAAATTGGAGGCTTTAATCCTTACTTCTTTCATTATTCTGAGGATTATGAATATGTACAGCGTATTTCATTTTTCAAGAAAAAAATTATCATATGCCCTGCAAGCAAAGTTGTACATGACGGCAAACAAGACTTTAATAAAACCGATCATATAAATGTGCTGAGAGTACAACGGGAACAGCGGTATCTGGATCCGGCACTCGTTTTTGATTCGAAAGTATTTAACAGAGATTTTATTCTGAAAATGATAAAGCAGACCCTCAAACTTCAGTTTTCTGCCGCTTCGGATACTTTGAAAGAATATCAATATCAGAAAACCAGATTTGATGAAATTATGAATTCCCGAAACATTCTTAAAAATAAAAAATTTGCTTTTCTCAATATAACAAAGCAATCTAAATGAAAAAAAATTAATTTATCCCTAACACAAATGAACAAAACACACCCTATCAACGGTATTAAACAAAAGGGCAATCTTAAGATGCCATCAGAAGAATTTCTGATTAAGGAAAAACACTCTGATCAGATAAGCGAATGGAATAAAACTATCTATCAGGATTTTAAAAATAATCTTCAGGAATTAATAAATTTGAAACCTAAAGATATCGTTTCCTCTTTTATTAACAAATTCCATTCTTAAAAGATGAAACCAGAAATATCCGTAATAATGCTCACTTATAATCATAGCCCCTATCTAAAGGAAGCTATTGAAGGTGTGCTCTCCCAAAAAGTAAACGTCCCATTTGAGCTGATCATTTGTAATGATAACTCACCAGACGATTCCGATAGTATTATAGCAGAATACGCTTTGCAGTACCCTAAAATTATCCATTATTTTAATCATAAGAACAATATCGGGTTTATTGAAAATCAAAAATTTGCATTTGCACAAGCAAAAGGAAAATATTTAGCCTATTGCGAGGGTGATGATTACTGGACTGACAATGAAAAGCTACAGTTCCAGTATAACTTCCTTGAAGAAAACCAAGAATATGTCATGGTGACTGCCAGGAACCTACTGTTTCGTCAGGATGAAAACACACTCACCGAGGATGGAAAGGAGTATATGTTTCAAGGTCAGGAATATATTGATTACACTCAGGAAAGTTTTTTTAGACATCGCCCTACTCAAACCTTTACCTATCTAATCAGAAAAGAATGTATTGATAGTAAATGGATAGATATTTATCCCAATTACAGAGACCTATACTACTTTTACCATGCTCTGGAATTCGGAAAAGGCAGAAGTTTTAATAAAATCATTGGAGTCTACAGGCTTCATAGCGGAGGAATATACGGATCTTTAGGAGTAGAAAAAAGATTACGTACTTCTATTGATATTTTTAAAAACATCAAACAAGTTAACAATGATAAAAGAGCAGATTCGCAAATTTTAAGTACATTGGACAGACTTATTAATAAATATTATTATGAAAAGCAATTTGTATCTCCCATATTGAACAGAAGACTTTATGCTGCCATTTTTGAACGCATTTCAATCTCAGGAAATATCGATACAGGGATAAGTCAGTTATTTAAAATGATAAAATATACTTTTACCAGATAATTTAATTCTTTTACAATGCCAAAGATCCATATTATTATTGTCACTTATAATGCCATGAAATGGGCAGAAAGATGTTTTACAAGTCTAAGGCATTCTTCATTACCGGTTACATGTATCGTCGTAGATAACGGCTCGAATGACGGAACTCAGGAGTATATAAAAACAAATTTCCCAGAAATAGATTTTATCCAGTCTCCTGACAATGCAGGTTTTGGAAAAGCCAACAATATGGGAATAGAAAAGGCCTATAAAGAAGGAGCAGAATTCTTTTACCTGATGAATCAGGATGCCTGGATCTATCCGGATAGCTTACAACACATGCTCGACACTTATAACAACCATCCGGATAATAGCCAAATTGGTATTTTAAGTCCAATGCACCTCGATGGAAGTGAGAAAAGGCTTGATCTTCATTTTGAGAATTATCTTGCTAAAGATCTCAGAAATAACAGAATGCTCTCAGACATCTATTTTGATGAGGCAAAAACATATTATGAAATAAGTTTTGTGAATGCCGCACATTGGTGTATTCCAAGGAGAATTATTGAAAAAGTAGGCGGCTTCAATCCCTACTTTTTCCACGGAGCCGAAGATTATGAATATGTACACAGAGTTGCCTATTTTGGGCTTAAAATAATAGTGTGTTCTAAAAGTAAAGTCGTTCATGATACCATTCAGTCTTTTTACAAGAAAGAACCGAAAGATAAAACTGAAGCGTTAAAGGTTGCTAGACTTTCTATGCAAATGCAGAGGGAAACAAAATATCTGGACCCCAACTACGACTACAATATCAAAAGAGAAAAAACGGCACTTCTTTCCTACCTGTTAAAAATGGGAGCCAAAGGAAATATTGGTGAAGCCGGATTTTATATGGAACAATATCGGTATTTTTCAAAAAAATTCGGTGAGATTGAGGCTTCAAGAAAAATCTCAATGACCGCTAAACACCCATTCCTAAATCTCTAGAATAATAATTATGGAAAAACTGCCTATCAGTATCTGTATTCTTTCGTGGAAAAGTGGAAAGACTTTAAAAAACACGCTGAAATCCTATAAAAAATTCGGTCTTCTGAACATTATTGATGATATTGTCATTCTCTTTCAGGAAGTAAGTGAAGAAGATAAAAAAACAGCTGATCAGTATAAAGTCAGATACATTGGGCTACATGATAATATCGGGATTGGAAAAGGGATGAAAGTATTGGCAGAAAATGCTGCTTGCGAAAACATTCTTTTTTTGGAACATGACTTTGAACTTATTGAGAACGAAAAGATCGTATTGTCACGTCTTAAAAGCGGATTGGAAATGCTTAACAACGGGTTTGATGTCATTCGTTACCGAAGCAGAGAAACACCGGGGTATCCCCTTATTTCTATCAGACATAAAGGAAAAGAACTCGATTATTACGATGATTGGCATGAGTGTACCTCTCCTCACCTTCTTGAGTCTTTACACTGGCTGGATCCTGCAGCAGAATTCCCTGATAAAATACAGAAGCAGGGAGAATATTTTATTACAACTTCCCGTTGGGCGAATTGGACTAATAATCCTTATCTTGTCAAAAAAAAATTCTTACTGGAAGTCATTATTCCGTTTTCAGGAGAAACAGCTTCTCTGGAAAAAAACATAGCTTCCTGGTGGGTAAAACAAAACTTCAGAATCGCACAGGGAGAAGGACTTTTTAAACACAACGATCTTACCAAATATCCAAAAAGAACTATTCTTCAAAAGATCAAGGGAAGACTGAAAAATATATTTAAATAATATGAGCGGAATGAAAATTCTTTTCCATGAGGACGAACTCAACTACAGAGGAACCTCCATCGCAGTTTATGATTATGCAGATTTCAACGAAAGATATCTGGGAAATGAATCTATCATTGTTTATAATAAAAATTCGAAAACCAACCACCAACTAGGTATTGAGAAATTTGAAAAACGTTTCAAAGTACACGGCTACTCTGAATTCAGTGAAGTTGAAAAAATGATTACTGAAGATAATATAGACTTATTCTACGCAATCAAGAACGGATATATTGACGGGATAGAAACCAAAGAATGTAAAACAGCAATACACAGTGTTTTTACTCATTTTGAACCTCATGGGGATGTGTATGCTTATGTTTCGGAGTGGTTGAGTGATGAAATGACCAAGTCAAAACATCCTTACGTCCCTCATATGGTTAATTTTGAAACTCAAACGAATGATGATTTAAGAGTACAGCTGAATATCCCCCAAAAAGCAAAAGTATTCGGATATTATGGTGGCTATATAAGTTTCAATATTATTTTTGCCCAGAAAACTATAGAGAAAATAGCCTCCAAATACAAAGACATTTATTTTATATTCATGGGTGTAGATCCATTCATCAAAAAGAAATGGTGGAAATCTGCTCCTTCCAATATTATCTTTCTGCCACCAAGCTCAGATATTATCATGAAACAAAAGTTCATTAATACCTGTAACGCATTGCTTCACGCACGCCAGAGAGGAGAAACCTTCGGAATTACTGTTGCTGAATTTGCCATCAAGGGAAAACCGGTAATAGCGTTGGCAGATCCTCCTGAAAAAGCTCATATCAGCCAAATGAAAGATCAGGCGTACTATTATAATGATAGTAAAGAACTTCAGGATATCCTTCTGGATGCAGAGCTCAACCTATCGGCAGAAGAATTGTATCAGAAGTTTCTCCCACATCCCGTCATGGATAAGTTTAAAAAAGTTTTTATCGATTAAAATACATTGATTTCGCACTAAACACTCTTTTCACCAATACATATGAAAACAAAAATAATCAATTACATCATTGGTTTTTTATTGGTTATATACTATTATATTAGTGTTCAGAACACCTATCTACAAGTTGTTTTTCACAAAAATGGATGGTACCTCGGTGAATGGTTAATCAACTATCAGGATGGAGGCTTCAAACGGAGAGGCCTTTTCGGAACAGTTTTTATTTTCCTGAATGAAGTGACGGGCATCCAACTTGAATGGATTGTGTTTGCTTTTGTAGCTTTACTATATACTCTGTTCTTTTATCTGCTGATAAAGCTTTTTATTCAAAAGAAAAATACTTTACTCACCCTAAGCCTTCTCTTGTTACCCGCAGGATTAGGGATGATTTTGAAAGATCCTACCATTGCAGCAAAAAAAGAAATCCTTATCTTTCTGCTCTACCTGATCTATTTCCTATATCTCGAATCACAAAAAAAAGTCCGGGATATTCTGGTGACTTTATGCATTATTATAGCCATTCTTAATCACGAAGCAGCCTTCTTTTATATTCCATTTGTAAGCTTTACCTACTTTATAAAAGATCGTGAGCCTTCCTCTGTTAAAATAAAAAAAATACTGTTTTATCATTTTGTTCCGGCAATTGTTACCCTATTGATACTTTATAAATTCGGTTACAGTATCAGCACCGAAAATTCTATTACATTTCTAAAAGATCACGGCCTCAATCTAGTTCTCAAAGGAATCTATGGCTATGATCCTCATTATAATGTCTTAAACTTCTACAAAGCTAATTTATATGAATATTTAACGTATCTGATAAGTCTGTTTTTTGCATCGTTAACCTTTTTTATTTACTGTAGATTCAACAAAATCAGTATCGATAAAAGGTTTCTTGCTATTCAGGCAATTTTTCTGATTCCACTATTTTATGTTGCCTATGATTGGGGAAGATGGATCAACATTTTCTTTACTTTATTAACTATATTTATAGCCGGGGAAAAACAAGTGAACAGCACATTGAAACAAGACCTTATTGCCATTATACTGATTCTGTTTAATTCAATATGGACAATGCTTCTTTTCACTCAGGGTTTCATTACTTTTCCGGCATTGGACGCTTTCATAAAAAAAGTATATTACTTTATTTATTTTAAAATCCAAAAATTGCTATAAACTAAAGGAGGACAATAAAAACTAAAAAGATTAATAATAAAAATGTCTAAGATTCATATCATTATTGTTACTTACAACGCCATGAAATGGGCTGAACGATGTTTTAGCAGTCTAAGAAAATCATCCGTTCCAATACAATGCTTCGTAATAGACAACGGATCTACAGACGGTACACAGGAATTTATAAAAACTCATTTTCCGGAAGTAAACTTTACTCAATCTGAAACCAATCTGGGTTTCGGAAAAGCTAATAATATAGGTATTGAAAAAGCATACAAAGAGGGAGCAGATTTCTTTTATCTCATGAATCAGGATGCATGGTTGTACGAGGATACCATGGAAAAGCTGCTCAACGTCTACAACAATTATCCAAATCGAGATGAAATAGGAATTATAAGCCCTATTCATATAGATGGAACAGAGAAATACCTTGACATCTTCCTGGATCAGTATATTGCTAAAAATTACGAGAAGACCAGAATGATCTCGGATTTATACTTTCAAACAGTAAAACCTTACTACGAAATCATTTTTGTGAATGCTGCCCATTGGCTTTTACCAAAAAAAACTATAGAAGCAATAGGAGGCTTCAATCCTTACTTTTTCCATTATGGAGAAGATGATGAATATGTAAACCGTATTCATTTTCATCAAAAGAAAGTATTACTTGTTCCCGGAAGTAAAGCCATCCATGATGGGGTACAGATGATCCATAAAATTGATTTAAAAAAATATCCTGATCTCAGAGTTGAAACCAATATCATGAACCCTAATATTCCTAATGGACTGGAGGTTGAAAAGAAGTTTTTGAAACAGGGTATGGTTAAAAATCTGATAACCGGAAAGATCAGTCAATATAAAAGCCTTTCTCAGAAATATAAAAAAATAACTGCTGAAGAAGAAAAACTGACAAATTTCAGAACTCAGGTAGCTCAGATCAATGCTACTTTTCTTAATCTGTCGTAAATTAGCATATCCAAACTGGAAAATTAATGATGAAAAATAAAATATTATGTGCGGAATAGCAGGAATTATCGGACAAAATGCCAAAAATTACCAGGTGGAGATCCAAAAAATGACGGATTCTATGATCCACCGTGGCCCGGATTCTTCGCATTATGAATTTTATGAAAATGCAGCACTCGGGCACCGCAGACTTTCCATTATCGACTTATCTGAAAATGGAAAACAACCTATGTTCTCCAATACCAAAAATGAATGTATTGTTCTGAATGGCGAGATATACGGATATCAGGAACTCAAAAGACAATATGCAGAATACCCGTACCACGGTGGATCCGATACAGAAGTTATTCTTGCAATGTACCAGAGGAAAAAGGAAAATCTTATCCATGATCTTCCGGGAATGTTTGCCTTTGCTATTTGGGATGACCAGAATCAACAATTATACTGCGCCAGAGATCGCTTTGGTGAAAAGCCTTTCTACTATGCAATAGGGAATAACAATGAATTTATTTTTGCCTCAGAAATTAAAGCAATTTTGGCATCAGGTCTTATTCAGCCAAAAGTAAATCCCGAAGCTATTTCCAATTATCTACAATATGGATATGTGAGTACTTATCAAAGTATTTACAGCAATATTTTCACCCTCCCTCCCGCTCACCAGCTGGTTTTGAAAGATGGGAAAGTTACTGTTTCACGCTATTACAGCCTTCCGGCCAAAGACAGAGTGATCAGCCTTTCTGATGCTAAGGAAGAGTTTATTTATCTCTTGAAAAATGCAGTTAAAAAACAACTTATTGCAGATGTTCAAGTGGGAAGTTTTCTGAGTGGTGGTCTTGATTCTTCATCTGTTGTAGCTCTTGTTGATGAATTTTTACCTCATCAGACTACGATAAGTTTTGGATATGATCATAAAGACAGTGAGCTTAAATATGCTAAAGAAATAGCGGATAAATATAAAACCAATCACATCGAGGTTCATGAACAAAAGAAAGACCTGGCAGAATCACTGCTCAACATCTCTCCTTTCTTTGATGAGCCTTTTTCCGATGTTTCTTTTATCCCACATTATGAAATATGTAAAAATGCCAGAAAGAACCTTACCGTAGCCCTTTCAGGAGACGTTGGTGATGAGCTTTTTGGCGGGTATCATTTTTATACCGTAGAAAATAAACTGAAAAATCATTTTAGTTATCAAAACCTTATTGCAAGATTCGGGCTTAATCTTTATAAGAAAATAAAGCCCATCTCCTATCTTACCCAACAGAATCTGAAGTATGATTCGATCCTGGATTTCCACCTTAATTCGGTCAGAAATGATTTCAACAAACAGGAACGAAAAATGCTGGGAATCTCAACAGATTACCAACAGGAATATAGCTTTACCCCAAATCCGAATTCATTGAACGACATCATGAGAGTGGATCTGGAAAATTATGTTCCCGGGAATATGATGGTAAAGTCAGACAGGATGGCGATGGCCAATTCATTAGAAGTAAGAACACCTTTCTTGGATCTTGATTTCGCTGAATTCTGCATTCAATTACCCGATCAATTAAAACTGACTCATGAAAATGATAAAATTATCCTCCGAGAAACAATGGGTTCTTATTGGACGGAAACTATCAGGAAAAGACATAAACAAGGTTTTGGGCTCAGTGTAAAAAGCTGGTTTGAAGAAGATAATCTGATGAAACTTTCTAACGAACTATTAAAAGATCCAAACCAAAAGGTATTCAACTATATTGATTTTAAGGCTGCCCAGCAATTCCTCAATAAGGATAATAAACACTGGAACCTGTTGCAACTTGCACTTTGGGCTCATAATAACCAATCCGTATTATAATGCTTGACATCTCTGTAATCATCCCTGTATATAATGCTGCTGAATTTTTGGAAAAATCAGTCCTTTCTGCTTTACCGTTTGAAGAAGTAAGAGAAGTAATTTTGGTCGAAGATAAATCCACAGACCATTCTCTGGAAATCTGTAGAAGATTAGCTGATCAACATCCTAAAATAAAACTGTTTCAACACCCGGATAAAGAAAATCATGGGGCCGCAGCTTCACGAAATCTGGGTATTGATCAATCAAATGGAAGCTTTATCACATTTTTAGATGCCGATGATTACTATCTTCCGAACAGATTCGATGCAGAAAAAAATATTTTTGCTGATTCAAAAATAGACGGAATTTTTGGAGCTGTCGGTATTGAATATCTTACCGAAAAAGGGAAACAGGAATTTCAGTCTAAATTTAATGACAGTACCCTTACAACCGTCAAGTACCCTGCAGAAGGAATTGAGGTTTTTAAGGGCCTGTTAGGGCTCACACCGAAAACTTTCGGTACATTTTTCCACCTTAATGCGTTAACGATAAGAAAGTCAGCTATTGATAAACATCATCTGAAATTTAATGAAATTCTTCGCGTACATCAGGACTCTGATTTCATCATTAAATTGGCGTACCATTGCTATCTTAAATCAGGAATCATAGATCAGGCGGTTGCCATGAGAGGAATACATGATGATAACAGAATTACTAAAATTGTAAAATATTCTCCACAATATAACCAGAGGCAGTTTCTTTTCTGGAATTCTTTATATGAATGGTCTAGACCCCTATCTTTAGACAAAGATATTTCCCAGCATTTTTATCTTCAGAAAAAAGCATTTGAGCTTTCCGGGAAAAAAGGTATTTCTAAGGCAGTTGGATTATTAACAGCTATTATCAATAATCCGGATATTCTTAGGACAAAGTATAGATTCACTTACTTCAATTCATAAACCCGATGAATACAAGATTTATCCTATCATCTCCTTTTTGGGAGAAGAAATGCTCTTACCCCATTCTCTAAATCTTAAGTTTACACCATATTTCTAATTAATAAGTAAATAATTCATCAATAAAAACAATACTATATCCATTCCTGAAGTGTTTTTTTCACTTTTTGTTGAAAAAATAAAATTAGAACACACAAAACTGAAATTAAAAGCTTAAATTTCATGTTTTAATGGTACTAAATAAAACAAACAATAATTCTAATTTATTGATAAAGGAGAAATGGAAATGAGAATATCAGTAATTATTCCCGTTTATAATGCAGAAAAATTTGTCTCTCAGGCAGTAGAATCGGCTCTTCAATTTGATGAAGTATATGAAATTATCCTGGTGGAAGACAAATCTCCCGACAATGCATTGCAGATATGTCAGCAACTTGCTGAAAAACACGACAGAATAAAGTTATATCAACACCCGGACAAAGGAAACCACGGTGCCGGCCCCAGCAGAAATCTGGGAATAGAAAAAGCAACAGGTGATTTTATTGCCTTTCTTGATGCGGACGATTATTTCCTACCCAACAGATTTGACGCAGAAAGAGATCTATTCAAAAACCCTAAGGTAGAAGGCGTATACGGCGCACTTGGTGTGCATTACTATTCTAAAAAAGCTAAAGAACAGTATTATCAATTATTTGGAGACCGATTAACGACTGTCTATAAAAAATATGCACCAAAGGATGTTTTCCCCGGACAGCTTCATATGCTGGGGAGTTTCGGACTGTTCAGTATTGACACGTTGACTGTTCGTAGAGAATCTTTAATGAAAAAAATGAAATCTTTATTTAAAGCGCATTTAAGGCTTCATGAAGACACCGAATTTCTGTTCCGGCTATCATATTATATGGATCTTTATCCGGGAAGCCTTGATAAAGCTATTGCCATGAGAGGAGTACATGAAAACAATAGGATTACTAAAGTTGATATGCGCGTGATAGATCCGGCATTCTCTCGTGCGTTACTTTGGAAAGAGGTTGATTATTGGTCGCAAACTGAAAATACCATCTCAGAAGAAGTAAAAACACATATCAAAAGAATGTATAGAAGTTTTGAGATTGCCAAAGCACCCTTATTAAAAAAATGGGGAATGATTGCTAAATATCTGGTAACAGATTATACAAGCATAAGATCTGGTCTCTATAACATCAATTTCAGACATTCATTGATATTCTGAACAAATTAAAATTAAAATTAACCCCCTAAAGAAAGGACATTGCACGGTTCTTGCTAAAAACAATAATAGCAATATAGAATAATAAATGTCATGAGAAAATTCAAAAAAATATCTCTACTTTTTTTAAAACAAAAATTTACATCATAAGTATTTATAATTGATTATATTGCAATAGTTTTCGAGACACAAATATGAAATAAAAATCGAGCGCAAAAATGAAAATTTCAGTAATTATCCCCGTCTATAATGCCGAAAAATATGTTTCCCAAGCCGTGGAATCTGCTCTTCAATTTGACGATGTTTATGAGGTTATTCTTATAGAAGATAAATCTCCGGATAATGCAATAGAGGTCTGTAAGCAACTTTCAGAAAAGTATGAAAAAGTACAATTTTACCAACACCCTGACAAAGGGAATCATGGCGCGGGTCCCAGTAGAAACCTTGGAATAGTAAAATCTACTGGTGATTTTATCGCTTTTCTGGATGCAGATGATTACTTCCTTCCCAACCGATTCGATGCGGAAAGAGAACTTTTTAGAAAGCCAGAAGTAGAAGGGGTATACGGAGCTATCGGCGTTCATTATTATTCTGAGAAAGCGAAAGAGCAATATTATTCCTTATTTAAGGACAAGCTAACTACCGTTTACAAAAGACATGACCCTAAAGAAGTTTTCCCGGGGCAGCTACACATGCTCGGAAGTTTTGGATTGTTCAGTATTGATGCATTGACCATTCGTAAAGAATCTTTAATGAAAAAAATAGATCCTTTGTTCAAATCCAGCCTAAGATTGCATCAGGACACAGAGTTTTTATTGCGCTTATCTTATTATCTTGATCTTTATCCAGGCATTTTAGACCAAGCTGTAGCCATAAGGGGGGTACATGAAAATAATAGGATTACAGTGGTAGATTCAAAGAAAGTAAACCCTGCCGTTACTCGTGTCCTTTTATGGAAAGAGGTGAATGAATGGGCAAAAAAAGAAGATACAATTCCTGATCATGTAAAACTACATATTGAAAGAATGCACAGAAGCTTTCAGATTGCTAATGCTTCTACTTCAAAAAAATGGAAAATGATCCTGAAATATTTGATGACAGACTATAAAAGCATACGGTCTGGTATTTATAACATCAATTTTAGAGAGAATTTATTTTAAGCCAAGAATAGATTCTCTCTGAACCAGAATTAAGAATTATCTTTTTCCACTCAACCTAATAGAATCGGCAATTCGAGAAGTAAACTTTTTACTGGATTCCTTGTACATATGATTTCCGTCCGTATACTCAAAATCTCCATAATTCTTCGAAAAATCAAAAACCCGTACATTTTGTTTATGCGAGATATCTTGTAAGAGTTTGCTGAAATTCGGATACTTTTTATTCTCAATTTCCATAAGACTTTTTGAAGGAGGAATTCTTACGAGGTACACTGTTCCTTTCGTTCTCAGATAATTGATAATTTCATCAAAAGCTCTCAAACGATCCTGAGACAATTCAACTTTCCTTGCTAAATCTTCATAATCCAACGTTTTTTTGGCGGTTCTGGCTGCGACTGAGTCTTTATTCATGTCAACATTAATCTCCATCCAACCATCTTTGTGTAGAAATGAATTGGAACGCTCTACCGCTGCCCTTTCCTGATAGATTTTAAACCAACTCCTTGTGTAATGCTTCAAAAGATATTCGTAATTAGGAGAACAATCATAGGTATACATATCATTCAATGGAGAATAGCGTACCTCAGGATAATCTTCTATCCTTTTCACATTTCTATCTAATGATAAACTCCACGGGTTTACTGTTAAAATAAAAACACCGGCTTTAGTTTCGGGGTCCAGCTTTCTTTTTAAGGCCTTTAGATAAACCTGTCCGTAAGGTGAATGAACAATATTTAAGGAAAAATTATCAAAATCTAAGGAAAGTTTATTTTTTAAAACACTTGGCACGACACCTTGTGATCCTCGGGAATCTCCTAAAATAATATTTTGTGGCTTCTTAACTGCAAAATGCATATAATTATCATCCGTATTTCCATCCGCATAAGATCCCAATACAGCAAACATAACAATCACTGCAATACAATAAGGTAATATCTTAACTAAAAATTTTTTCATGTTAAAACTGAAAATAAATGAATGTATTATTTCCGAAATTGGCATAGCGGAGAATAATAAAAATAACTATAATATAAAAAACACGTCTCATCCACGGAGCAAACCTTCTTATTTCTAACCCGTGGAATCTCTCTCTGTTGATCCATTCTACAATTAGCATAAAACCAATAAGCCCCAGCACTTTTACAGGTAATGGATGAGGGATAGAGAAAAGATCACTGCTGCATATTCTTTTAATATAATCATACGCCTGAGACACTGATTCTGCCCGGAAAAAAATCCATGCAATACAGGTAACTGTAAACGTAATTAAAATCTGAAAACATTCTTTAAAAGAAGGAAACCATCTCCCCTGAGCAGCAACTTCAAGATTCTGCCGATTTTTATTTAAAATCAGGAGAGGCATAAAATATAATGCATTCAGTCCGCCCCAAACGATAAAAGTCCAGTTTGCTCCATGCCAGAATCCTGAAACAAGAAATATAATAAAGGTATTTCGGATCTTCATGGAAAGTCCTCCTTTACTTCCTCCCAAGGGAATATAAAGATAATCCCTAAACCAGGAAGAAAGTGAAATATGCCATCTTCTCCAAAATTCTGCAATATCTCTTGAGAAATAAGGAAATGCAAAGTTTTTCAGAAGCTCAATACCAAATAGCCTTGAAACACCCAGCGCAATATCTGAATATCCAGAAAAATCACCATAGATCTGAAATGCAAATAACACCGCCCCTATGGCAAGGTTACCGGGACTTTCTGTATGATAATTATTGAAAATTTCATTCACTAAAGGGGCACAGTTATCAGCGATTACCATCTTTTTGAAAAAGCCCCAAAGAATCTGACGCATACCGTCTACAGCCTGCTCATAATTAAACGTTCTTTCTCTTTGAATCTGAGGTAACAAGTGAGTGGCTCGCTCTATAGGCCCAGCTACCAACAGAGGAAAATAACTTACAAAAACAGCATAATCCGTAAAATTCCTTTCTGCTTTAATCCTCTTTTTATATACATCAATTACATAAGAAAGACCATGGAATGTGTAAAAAGAAATTCCTACCGGAAGGATTACCTGAAGAAGCCAGACATTGACTTTAAAACCAAATCCACTTAAAAGCTCACCAAAACTACCTACAAAGAAATTGTAGTATTTAAAAAATCCTAGAAATCCTAGATTAATGACAATACTCAGGGTAAGCCAAAATTTCGCTTCCCGGTTGTTTTTACTGTTTTCAATCTTAATCCCAGACAAATAATCGAGCCCAATAGAAAACATTAACAGGAATAGAAACCTCCAATCCCAGCAAGCATAAAAATAAAAGCTCGCCAGTAGCAACAATCTGTTTTGTTGCTGAAATTTTTTATTGAAAACAAACCAATACAGACAAAATACTATTGGTAAAAAAATGAGAAAACCTATAGAATTGAATAACATAGTGTTCTTTTAGAAGTTAATGATATCTGCATATTCGTATACCTCCTTTGAAGCGGGGGGACTCCCGTTTCTATGTTATTTTTTTTTCTCTTTTGGGGAACATTTGTTATTTCAATCATTGTGAGCACTTTAAGTTATATAAAAATAAATATTTTCAACCGACTTTTATTTTTTTAAGATAATCTCTCAGCGGTTTTTCAACAAACTGATAAAACAAAACCGAAGTCATAATGAGGACCATCATATAAATCCAAAAAATAGTATCAATTCCTGGATCATAGTCTTTCCATTTCAAAATTTCTCTCAATATGTATAATACGGGGATATGCGTGATATACACCGCATAACTTGCTTCTCCTAAATATTCCAACGGTTTTAATGAAAATATCCGGGTTAATATTCCATTATTCCTTGATATCAAAACAATAAGCGGAATAAACAATAATGCCATCAAACCATTATGATAAAAAAGAGGAACAAAAATTAATGAAAATAAAATAAATATAAAAATCACAACCACAGGAACATCATAATTTCTCTGTTGAGTATTTTTCACAAAAAACAATCCTGCCAGATTTCCTACCAAAAATTCATTGATATGCATCAAAGGAAAATAATACAGTAATTCATGACTTTCTGTATGGGGCCCTTCATAATAAGATGATCCCGCATAAAGACTGCTAAACACCTGTGTAATGATCCATATGATCACAGTAACAACCCAGACACTTTTATTTCCTTTAGAATAAAAATAATTGTATAAAAAAGGAAAAAGCAGATAAAATAGGAATTCTACAGAAATAGACCATCCGGGAAAATTTAATACCATTGCCTTTCCGGGAATCCAGCTCTGGAACCCAAAGAGATACAAGAAGCAATCATAAATACTGAATGCAGAATATCTTGTCACCAGATAAAGCAAAAGTCCCAGCACATACAAAGGATATATTCTCGCAAACCTGTTTTTATAATAATCCAGATAGGCGATCTTATCTTTCTTATGATAAGCGACAATCATAATAAAGCCTGAAAGAATGAAGAAATAGCTTACTCCTACATTTGCTTTCAGGAAAATATTAGAAATATAATTGATTTTATATAAAAACAGATCTTTATTAAAATGGGAGATGACAATCGCCATAGCCGCAAGAAATCTGGTAAACGTAATCTGACTTATCTTCATAAAACCTGTCTCAGCAACTGTATTATAAGCTATATAAACATTTTTTCATCCGGAAGTCTTCTATTTCTAAAAATAAGTATTTCTATTAAATAAGTTTTACCTATTTAATAAAAACACCGATGTATTTTCCTTCGTATTCTACTATTGTAGTCTCAATATTATTCTTCTCACAAAAATCCTGATAAGCAGAATTATCACCAATATCATCACTGATGAAAACGCCTCCTTTTTTCAAATGCTTGTAAAGCTCCTGATAAGCCCAGACCCTTCCATTATAACTCTTATCGGAATCATAATGAAGAACGTCGAATACGGCATTTTCAGAAAAAATCTTTGGCAATGATTCTTTATCTGCAAAACGGAATAATTTCCAGTTTCCTCTAAGATTTTGAGGAACGACGTAGCCTACATACTGATCACCATCCTGAGCCAGATAAGGCATATCTGAACTGTACAGCGTTCCGTTTCTTTTCACTAAAGATAAAAGGCTTGCTAGAGAAGACCATCCATAAGCAACTCCTGTTTCCACCACATGCTGAGCATTGGCAAATTCACAGGCATAATAGATCAGCTCTAAAGCACCGGGGCCTCCCATTTTTACCGGGCATTCCTTTTCTTTTTGTGCAGCATTTGCTAAAACTTCCTGGTAATCATTTCTGAAAGCATTTATTTCAACTCCAAAAAGTTTTGAAACGGCTTCTTTTTGTGAAATGGCTCTTTTAGCTGCCCAGGAATTGGTTTTTTCTTTCCCTTTAAAGGCATTACCCCTATTCACCGTATTTTTAACAATTTTCCGTCCTAATTCCGGATAAAGATCAGGTCTTTTCAAATACCCGATAAATGTTTTGAGAACTCTTGTTATTTCGCTCACTGTGTTGCTTTTAATAGGGCAAAAATAAAGATTTTTTTTTCATTTATATAAAAAACAGATTATATTTGTGTAACTCAAATGAAAAAAAAATCTCGAATATGTTCTATAATTTTTTTGAAAAAATAAATAGAAGAATACAGTTGTTTTATCTAAAAAAACATTCTAAAGTATTTTTTAAAAATATCAGATTAGGAGTAGGCAACCGTTTTACTTTTGATAAAAATTTAAAAAAAGTAAGCATTGGCCCTTCAGCTGATTTCAGAAACTACACCTGTATTCTCGTTATGAAAAATGCTACCCTGGAAATTGGGCATCATTTTTTCATGAATAATTTTTGTTCAATCAATTGTTTAGAACATATATTTATTGGTAACAACACCCTATTTGGTGAAAATGTCAGGCTTTATGATCACAATCACGCTTATGAAAACTCTCCCGTAATGAAAATATCCACTTCGGAATTCACAAAAGCACCTATAAGAATCGGCCAAAACTGCTGGTTAGGAAGCAATGTGACTGTTTTGAAAGGAGTAACTATTGGAGATAATTGTATTATAGGTGCCGGTTGTACGATCCATAAAGATGTTCCTCCAAATACCATGGTGATCAACAAACAGGATTTGATCTTCAATACTCGCTAAAAATCAATGAAATTTTCCATACTTATTGCCCATTATAATAATTCAAAATTATTCAACCAGTGCTACGAATCACTACTTTTACAAACCTACCCGAATTGGGAAGCGATCATTTTGGATGACGCTTCATCAGATGAGGAAAAAGTACAAATAAAAGCACTTATCGCAGGAGACCCAAGATTTAAATTTTTTGAAAATGAAAGAAACTCCGGTGTAGGTGTTACAAAAAGTAAACTTATAGAGCTTGCCTCCGGAGAGATCTGTGGTTTTGTAGATCCTGATGACGCTATTCTTCCGACAGCTATAGAATCAGCCATGGATATATTTGAGCGAAAAAATAATGTAGTATTAGCCTATTCCCGATTCATGGCATGTGATAAAGACCTTACGCCTATCGCTCCATATAAATCGTCAATGCAAGTGAGAAATGGAGATCCCTATTTTTTCAACTACCCTATTCAGATTGGCCATTTTACAACATTCAGAAAAGATGTTTATGAACAGACCGAAAAAATGAATCCGGAGTTAAGGATCGCTGAAGACCAGGATTTGTACTTAAAAATGTATGAGAAAGGGGACGTTTATTTCATCAACGAGACTAATTACCTTTATAGAGCGCATGCCGGTGGCATTTCTCAAAACAATAACAAAGGAAAATCTTATGATTACTTTGCCCAGGTAGCTTTTGATGCTATGAAAAGAAGAAACCTCACCAGTATCAACGGAAAAAAAATTCCGGAAAACTACACCCACCATCAGGAAATTTTTGCTCTTTTAGAATACCAAAATAAAATATGGTATAGGATAAAGAAAAAAATAGTCATTACTTTACAAAAACTTTTCAGATGATGCTGGACAACAAGAAAATAAAGGTTCTTTTCAGGCACCGCTCCATGGAGATGGGAGGAGTAGAGAAAGTCATATTAAGCATGCTCAATAACCTTAATCCTGAGAAATTTGACATTACAGTATGCCTTAATCTTAATCAGGGGGAGCTTAGAGATGAGTTTCCCTCACATGTAAAAAAGGTGTACATTACCGAAGGCAAAGAGAATTTTTCTAAAAACCCTCTTATTCATAAGTTACAGCTTATCCGAAGAAGAATGAGGCTTGCCAAAGCGACGAAAAACCACAAATTTTCTGACCAAATTCTGGGAAACACCAAATTTGATATTGAGATTGCTCCTTCTTATACAACATTTTCTTCTGTTATTAATTCTAGCAACAAAGCGTCAAAAAAAATCGGATGGTTTCATTCTGAGATTAATATCCCCGCTATGAGGCCTTTAGTTCCGGATATTCTAAATAATTTCCCTCAGTTTGACCATATGATCTATTGTTCTCAAAAAATTAAGGATCTTATGCACAGATGTTATCCGGATCTGCAATATCCCACTGAGAGTGTTGTGATCAATGCTATTCCTATTGAAGAAATCAAAAAGAAAGCTGAAGAATCTATAGAAGAGCTTCCCAAAGGACCTGTTTTTGTTTCCGTAGGCCGTCTTCACAGTAGAAAAGGCTATCATAAATTGATTGATGCTCATAAAAAACTGATTGACGAAGGATTTCAACATAGTATTGTAATCGTTGGAAATGGGGAGGAGATGAAAAATCTTACAGAACAGATCAGGGTCAACAATGTTCAGGAAACTTTTATTTTAACCGGAAATAAGATGAATCCTTATCCGTATATAAAAAATGCAGATTATTTCATCCTTTCATCCGAGTCTGAAGCTTGGCCGTTAGTTATTGCCGAGGCACTAATTCTCCAAAAACCTACTATTGCCACTGACACCGGAGATGTAGGACTCATGATCAGAGATAGAGAGACAGGATACCTCATCAACTATGAGACTGATGAAATGTATAAAGCTATGAAAACGTTTCTAACCGACTCTGAACTTATTTCCAGAATCAAAAAAAATCTTGAAACGATTGAGGATCAGTTTGACAATCAGAAAATTTTCAATGCAGTAGAAAATATTATTGAAACTCTTTATAAAGAATAATTACTGAGCAGAATATCCTCCGTCCACTACAAGATTTGAACCGGTGATCCAGGCTGCCGCATCAGAAAGAAGAAAAATACAGGCATTTGCTATATCTTCAGGTTTTCCAATTCCCATGGGATGTTTTTTAAGAATTTCTTCAGCGGCTGCTTCTCCAATACTATTGAACATTTTTTCTAGAATCGGAGTATTAATCATCGCCGGGCTGATGCTGTTAACCCGAATATTACTTCGGGAGAGCTCCATTGCCATAGAACGTGCTCCGGAAATGACAGCCCCTTTACTTGAGGAGTAAGCCGCCTTTCCAATCTCCCCTACCATGCCTGCTACAGAAGAAATAAACACAAAACTAGAAGTTTCGGTTTTATTTTTTTTAAGGGCTAGTATCTTCGCGATTTCAAATCCGGCAATCACATTGACTGCAAAAATATCATGGTACAGTTGTGAAGTATGCTTTTTAAACGGAAGTGTTTTCTCAATCCCTGCACTGTGGATAAATCCGGAAATCTTTCCCATCGCCGAAACTTTTTCACTAATTAACTCTTCGAGATTTTCAGATTGTGTAATATCCGTCAAAATGATTTCTACCTGAGTACCCGGAGCCAGCATAGCAACTGTTTTCTGTAATTCTTCTTCATTCCTTCCCATCAGAATTAAGCCGGCACCAGCATTACTACATTCAACAGAACAGCTTCTCCCGATCCCGGAAGAAGCCCCTGTAATAAGAATTATTTTATTTTTTAACGAAAACTGATTCATTAATCTTCAAAGTTTTCATTACCAATAACTTTCATGAGATCAGAAACAGTTTCTACATCTTTAAAATCTTTTGTATCGACCATTTTATCAAAATTCTCGTCAACAAAAGCAATAATAGAAAGCAAACTGATCGAGTCATAACTTTCTAATTCTTTCAGATTAGTATTTACCGTAAGTTTTTGCTCTTCTTCTAATTCTTCTTGCAATTTTTCCAAAAAAACGGATGTCTTCATATATTTTTTATTTTATTGTGGTATTAAACATTATATCTCCAATATGGTAGCTCCCCAGGAATACCCTACCCCAAAGCCTGCCAACAAAACTTTATTTCCTTTATTCAACATTCCTTTATCCATCATATTTTTTAAGGCAATCGGAATCGTTGCTGAAACTGTATTACCGGTTTTTTCCATATCAATATAGAACTTTTCTGCCGGTATTTTTATTTTTTTCCTCAAATAATTCAGCATAAAAGAGTTGGCCTGATGAAAAACAAAGTGGTCAATATCTTCCATTGTCAGTCCATTGATATCCATCGTTTCCTTAACCAGTCCCGGAATGTTTCCAATAGTAAAATTAAAAATTTCAGGTCCGTTCATATAAAGATTTTCAGGATTAAACTCATGATCAGGATTTAATTCAAAGTCGGTTTTGAAAGCTCCTTTTTTAACAATAAGGTTTTCCGCTCCGCTCCCATCTGTTCCCAAGCAGAATTTATAATCTCTCATATGCTCCCCTTTTTCAATAATGGCTGAAGCAGAAGCATCTCCGAATATACTTCGGTTTCCTTTATCTTTCGGATGGATATGTTTGGTATAGGTTTCAGAAGTAACCAGTAAAATGCTTTGGGCAATTCCTGCTGCAATCAGCCCTTTGGCAAAAGCCAACCCATACACAAATCCTGAACATCCCAGATTAAAATCCATGGCACCAATATTTTTTCTTAAACCAAGTTTATCCTGTAAAATACAAGCTGTTGTTGGTAGAAAATAGTCCGGGCTTTGGGTACAAAAGAGAATAAAATCTATTTTATTTTTATCATAGTCTTTAAAAAGTTTTTCTGAAGACTTTACAGCAAGATCCAGAACGGTTTCATTTTCTGAAGAAACACGGCGCTCTGTAATCCCTACTTTTTCCCTGATTCTTTCGGAACTCCATTCCGGAAACTCTTTCTCCAAATCCTCATTGGTAAGTACCAATTCCGGTAAATAATATTCTATTTTAGAAATTTTTATCATAGAAATTCTTTTCTTTGTAGAAGAAACAAATTTAGAATAATGATATTGCTATACCGTATCATATTAAAAATTCATACTACCTATCAATATATGATCAAGCAAATTTACCTTAAAATTTGTATTGCGAAAGGATTAAAGGTAGGAAAAAATGTTCGCTTTGTAGAAGTTCCTGAATTGGGGACAGAACCTTTTCTGATTGAAATAGGAGATGAAACTACACTTTCCAACAATGTAAGATTCATTAATCATGACGGAGGCTACAATGCGCTACATTTTTTTGAAAAATATAAAGATGTGAGGGCTTTTGGGCGAATAAAAATTGGAAAACAATGTTTTATCGGAGCCGATACCATCATTATGCTTGGGGTAGAAATGGGTGACAACTGCGTACTGGGAGCAGGTTCAATTTTAACCTCATCTATGCCTAGTGGAACAGTGTATGCCGGAATTCCCGCAAGGTTCATCTGTACCATTGAAGAATACGGAGACAAAGCATTAAAAAACAACACAATATACCCAAGAGAACTTGAGCCCGACAGAGCAAAACTGGAAGCGTACATTACACAACACCTTCCTTTTACCTATAAACCCATTAAAAAGTAAATGATTGAAAAAAAGAAAATCCTCATCAGAATCGGTTCCCTACGACATGGAGGTGCAGAAAAAGTTTTAATTAATTTTCTAAAAAACCTACCGGAAGACAAATATGAAGTTGATTTGCTCATTAACTTATACACGGGTATGTATATTCAGGAAGTTCCGTCATGGGTAAATTTACACTACCTGATCAAAGGTGAAATGATAACCACCAACAAACCTCATGAAATTCCTGTAAAAGCATTCAGAGTTCTTTATCAGAAAATGTTTCTGTGGTTTCCTGCTCTACTTTACACTTTTGTTTTAAAGAATAAAAAATATGATGTAGAAATTGCAGCGATCCATGGGATGTACAGAGAGCTACTTTCCAGCCCACAGAAAGATTCAAAAAAGATCATCTGGATTCAGAATGATGTTTTTAATCTGAAAGAGTATACTCCGGATATTATCAGACAGTTTTTCGGATTTGACAGAATTCTTGTTATTTCAAACAAGCTCAAAGAAGAAATGCAAAAGCTGGCTAAAAATGATAAAGAAAAGCAGTCGGTTGTTAAAATCTTTAATCCTATTGATAAGGAGGATACATTGATGAAAGCCAATATGGAAATGAAAGACTTCCCTTTCTCTAATGACCTTCCTACTTTTATTACGATTGGCACTGTATATCCTCAAAAAGGGTATGACAGGCTGCTAGATGTTCATAAAAAATTAATGGATGAGGGTCTGAAACATCAGATTATTATCATCGGCGACGGATTTGATTATGAGAATATCCAATCAAAACTTAATCACCTAGGGGTGCAGGAAACAGTAAAGATGTTGGGCTTCAGAAGTAACCCTTATCCTTACCTGAAAAAGTCAGACTTTTATATCATGTCTTCAAGGCACGAAGGATTTCCGACAATTATTGCAGAAGCACTCATTTTAAATAAACCAGTTGTATCTACTGATGTCTCCGGAATTAAAGATCTTCTTCAGGATGGAAAACTGGGTATGATTACGCCTAATTCGGAAGATGGTATTTATGAAGGGATGAAGAAGTTTCTTACCGATAAAGACTTACCTAGACATTACGAAAAGGAAATAGCCAACACTGACCTGCCTTTTGTACTCCAAAAGTCGGTCGCATATTTACAGGAAATCATTGATCAAGTATAAAATATTTTGTCATGCCAGATTACACAGCCATACAGAAAGATTTTTACCGGGAAAGCGGTAAATGGCTTTCTACATTTGAGATTTGGACAAAGTGTATTAATCCTAATCTTCATTACATTTACATTCTCCGAAAAGCTCAGAAATATAAAAATACCTCTATTATCGGTATATTCTGGAAATTGATCTTACGACATTATCAGATCAAATATGGCTTTCAGATCTATCCTGAAACGGAGATTGGGGAGGGCTTCTATTTGGGACATTGGGGAGCTCTTGTCATCAATCCCAAAGCTAAAATCGGAAAAAACTGTAATATCGCACAGGGAGTTACTATAGGACAACAAAATCGTGGAAAAAATGAAGGTTTTCCTGTCATTGGTGATGAAGTATGGATCGGTCCAAACGCAGTTATTGTTGGAAATATCAGGATCGGAAACAATGTCCTCATCGCTCCCAACGCCTATGTTAATTTTGATGTTCCTGACGATTCGGTTGTCATGGGTAATCCGGGGAAAATCTATCCTACATTAGATGCAACAAAGGGCTATATTAATAATAAAGTTTAATACTAATAAACAAGCTACTCTTTTAGGAGTAGTTTTTTATTTTAAAAATTAAGAATATTTTAATTTCCAATTTGCAGATTCTGGTTTTAACTTCGTAATTTTATCTTAGTTTTATTAAACATTTGCATAATTGAGTGATAAATAATCTCCCTAAGACAAAGTATATCGGAATATTACATATGATTTTAAGCATATTTTAATATTAAACTTTGTTAAAGGTAATTGATTGTTCAGCAAAAAGTATATTTTTGCATGATTATTGATTTGATCTATTGATTTTGGAAATAATTTAAACGAAACAAATAATTATAAACCTTTTAAAATTTAAAATTATGTCACAATCGTACGAAGTTATTTTTGAAAACAATAGAAAATGGGTAGAATCCAAAGTTTCGGAAGATCCTGATTTTTTCCATGAGCTGGCAAAAACTCAACATCCTGACTATCTGTACATCGGATGCTCAGACAGTAGAGCAACAGCGGAAGAATTAATGGGTGCAAAGCCGGGAGAGGTTTTCGTTCACAGAAATATTGCGAATGTTGTCAATACTTTAGACATGAGCTCTACAGCAGTAATTCAATATGCGGTGGAACATTTGAAAGTAAAACACATCATTGTTTGTGGACATTACAACTGTGGTGGCGTAAAAGCAGCGATGACTCCTCAGGATTTAGGATTATTAAATCCATGGTTGAGAAACATCCGTGATGTTTACAGATTGCACCAGGCTGAGCTTGATTCTATCGAAGACGAGGATAAACGTTATGACAGGCTTGTTGAACTGAATGTTCAGGAGCAGTGCATTAACGTAATTAAAATGGCTTGCGTACAGGAAAGGTATATTTTAGAAGAACAACCTATTGTACACGGCTGGGTATTTGACCTTAGAACGGGTAAGATTATCGATTTGGAGATTGATTTTGAGAAAACCTTAAAAGACATTCAAAAAATCTACAACCTTACAAGTTCAGATTGGGTAATGAGCAGGAAGACTAAATAGTTTTTCTAAAAAGAATGTAAAATGAAATTCTGGGGTATTATTGTATTAATGTTTTTTCTGAATTTTACAGCACTGCCGAGCATTGCTGCAATAGCTGGCTGGAGTATTCAGAGAACAAATATAATAATTAACGAAGAAGAACCACATTCACATGCCTCCTCATTCATTGTTTACGAAAAGACTCTTCCGAAACCTTTGGATGTTTTCGACTATCTGAAGTTTTCCGAACCTGATTTTCAGGGTATGTCTTTTGTGCTGGTAGATGATTCTTTTCATCTGGCACCCCTCCTCACTATATTTTCTCCGCCTCCGGAAGCTTAATTTTAAAGTATCATTAGATTTTTTTTATAGTTATTCATGCCTTTTGGGGCACTGAATATCCTGTATGTGCTTTACAATTAAATTTCCAATCTTTTATAATTGATTATTTAAGTATAAATCAGTCAGTTATAATATTTTTCAAAATATCATGAAAAAAACATCATTATTAGGAGGAATCAAGGAGAATTTCCCTTCCGGGCTCGTTGTATTCTTAGTAGCGCTTCCTTTGTGCTTAGGAATTGCCTTAGCTTCCGGTGCTCCGCCGTTATCTGGAATTATTGCAGGTATTGTAGGGGGTCTGGTAGTAGGAACGATTAGTAATTCAAACATTTCGGTTTCCGGCCCTGCTGCGGGTTTAACGGCAATAGTATTAACCGCAATAACGGATCTTGGTGCATTTGAACTTTTCCTTTGTGCAGGAATCATTGCGGGACTTATTCAATTGGTTTTGGGATTTGTAAGAGCTGGAAGTATTTCCAATTACTTTCCCAACAATGTCATTGAAGGAATGCTTGCTGCAATCGGTATTATTATTATTCTAAAACAAATTCCTCACGCACTTGGATATGATAAAGACCACGAAGGCCATGAAAGTCTTTTTGACAACGGGGTCAACTTCAATTACTTTAATGAATTGGTTCAGGATATTCATCCAGGAGCTATCATTATAACACTGGTATCCGTTGCCATTCTTATTGCCTGGGATAAAATACCGACATTAAAAAGAATGAAAATGCTTCCTGGGGCTCTTGTTGCTGTTACTGCCGGAATATTAATCAATGAATTATTCAAACTATCCGGAAGTTCTTTAACCATTGCAAAAGAACATTTGGTATCTCTACCGGTTCCCAAATCTTTGGATGACTTTAAAAATCTAGTTATCATGCCTGATTTTACAGGATTTACCAATCTTAAAGTATGGATTGTAGGAGCAACTATTGCCATTGTAGCTTCTATTGAAACCTTATTATGTATTGAGGCATCAGACCGATTAGATGTGCAAAGAAGAATTACGGATACTAATCTAGAACTTAAAGCCCAGGGAATAGGAAACCTGATAAGCTCATTCATAGGAGGGCTTCCTATGACTTCTGTAGTGGTAAGAAGCTCAGCCAACGCCAATGCGGGAGCAACTTCTAAAGTTTCAGCTATGATACACGGTGTTTTACTACTCGTATGCGTACTTACCATTCCTTTTATTCTAAACCTAATTCCACTTGCAACACTAGCAGCGGTATTGATTCTGGTTGGATACAAACTGGCTAAACCTGCTACATTCAAACACTTCTGGCATCTTGGAAAATTCCAATTTGTCCCATTTGTGGCAACTGTTGTAGCCGTTGTGGCAACAGATTTGTTAAAAGGAGTTGGAATTGGTCTTGCCATCTCTATCTTCTACATCCTTCAAGGAAATATGAAAAGAGCTTATTATTTAAGCCGAGAAAAACTGGATGACGCAGATGGAATTAAAATCAAACTGGCGGAGGAAGTTTCATTCCTAAATAAAGCGGCTATTAAAAAAACGCTTAAAAATATTAAATCAAATTCTACAGTAACTATTGATGCGAGAGATACCTCATACATAGCAACGGACGTTCTGGAAATGATTCAGGATTTTGCCAATATCCGTGCTAAAGAAGAAGATATCAATGTAGAACTTTTAGGCTTTAAAACATCATACAGAGATTATGAAAGAAGCCAGGACTCTCACATTTTAATTACACACAAAAGAGCAATGTAAGCTCATTAATCATCAATTATTTTTTTTAACTTTAAAATTCAAAAACAAATTATATGAAAGCACATACATACGAAACCCAATCAACAATTACTCCTGAAAAAGCATTAGAGTTTTTAAAAGAAGGAAATCAAAGATTTGTCAACAACTTAAAAGCCAACAGAGATCTACTGGAGCAGGTAAATGCTACCCGTGAAGGACAGTGGCCTTTTGCTGTTGTGTTGAGCTGTATTGACAGCCGTACTTCTGCGGAACTAATTTTTGACCAGGGGCTGGGAGATGTTTTCAGTATCAGAATTGCCGGTAATTTTGTTAATCAGGATATTCTTGGGTCAATGGAATTCGGCTGTAACGTAGCAGGTTCGAAGCTGATCGTGGTTCTAGGCCACACTAAATGCGGAGCTTTAAAAGGAGGTCTTGATGCCTCACAGATTGAAGGAATGGGAATGGATAATCTGAATCATTTGATTAACCACTTCAGTCCGATCATTGATGAAGTCATTGAAGAAAACGAAGAACGTTCATCAAAAAACAGCTCACTTTTAGAAAGATTAAATCAACAGAACGTAAAAAATGCAATCGAAGATATCCGTAAGCAAAGCTCAACACTAAAGAACCTTGAAGCGGAAGGTAAAATCAAAATCGTTGGAGCTAATTATGATGTTGAAACCGGTGCTGTAAGCTGGTTATAATCAGTATTTTCAAGTTCAGCTACTTTTACAAAAAATTAAATAGATAAAATAGAGCATAGCTCAAATAAATTGATTGGAAATTAATTTAAAGCACATCAAAAGGCCATCGGAAATCCGATGGCCTTTATTTTATCCAAGTAGGCTATTATTTATTATAATTGCCGGCATTACAGCCAGCCTCAGTTTTATTTTCCATTAAATGCTGACATGGTATTATTAATTCCTGCAAAAACAAAAGAAAGGCTGGCTTTAGAAAAGGTTTCAATCCTTTCAGCAAGCTTCTCTGCCTCCTCTTCACTCCAGGTTCCCAGTACGTAATCAACCTGGCGACCTGCTGAAAAATCTGCAGAAATTCCGAAACGAAGTCTTGCATAATTTTGAGTTTGTAATACCTCATTAATATTTTTAAGTCCATTATGTCCCGCATCAGACCCCTTCCCTTTCATTCTTAATGTTCCGAAAGGAAGTGCCAGATCATCTGTTACGATCAATACATTCTCCAAAGGAATATTTTCTTTCTGCATCCAATATCTTACAGCATTCCCTGAAAGATTCATATAAGTATCCGGCTTAAGAACAAAAACTTTTCTTCCTTTATACTTACCTTCTGCCATCCAGCCAAAATTTGCTGTATTGAATGATACATCCATAGATTCAGCAATTTTTTCGGCTACTTTAAAACCTATATTGTGTCGGGTATTTTCATATTCTGAGCCTTTGTTTCCAAGCCCAACAATTAAATATTTCATCAGAAATTTTTTACAAAATTAAGGGATAAAAAATAAAAAAACTCAATCTTATGCAGATTGAGTTTAAATATTGTTAAAAATCGTTCTATTGAGGCTTGTAAATATAATTAACACCATATCCTTTTGTCATATAGGTCTGAGGATCATAAACGTAATTTGTACTTTTTACAATTGGAGTTGGTATAGGAGGCGTAAGATCCGTCACCGACCATCTTTTAGGGTTGTTTGGAGAAAGAATAAGACTTTCTTTATCATTGATTACCGTAGATAAAAGTCTTGAAAGCTTATAGGCATGTGGTAATAATGTAAATGGACTGATTTGATCGTCATATGCATAATATTCATAACTATACTTTGCAGTAGGGGCACCCAATCCACCACTTGCGTTCATGGGTCCATAATGTCTCACAACTTTAGAAACATTATCTCCTACATAAGTATAACGTGTTTTTGAATACGCGTTAAAAACAAAAGGAACGCCGGCTGCATCAGGTCCGTTATTCATAACAATAGAGTCCAGTTTTCCGTTAGTTGGACTATAGCTAACGGTATAAAGCGTTTTCTCTTTTCTTAATAACGTTTGCGGTCCGGGAGCCGTTGCAGGAGGTACAGGGGGTGGTCTTCTGAAGATAGAACGGTTTTCAGAAATTCTCTGTATCTTATTCTTGTTATCATACGTGAATAATTGAGTATAAGATACACTATCTTTATCAAGTTTAGTGTTGCCATCCAGATCCAAAAAGCCGTTGAAGTTAATCTGGCTCACTTTGTCACCACTATACATAATATCTGTAACGGAAGCGCTGTCTGTAATTACTTTATTAACCAAGAGCCCACTATAGTAGTACTCTGCTATTGTATCTTTATCTGTAACTTCTCTGTATAATGCTCTGGGACCGGAAAGCCCTCCTGTATTATTCAAATCTAACAAAGGATTCCCTTCTTCATCTAATAAACTTTTGCAGGAATGTATTGAGGAAAAGCCTGCTATTAGTAAAATAAAATAGAAAATTTGTTTCATTTCCTGATATTTGATTATTTTTTGACAAATATAATTTTTTTTATATTAAAATTATATGATTATTTATATTCTAATAAGATTAATGATAGTAGCTCTCCTATAAATTTTTATAGGTATATGCTACTTTCTGGTTTTTCTCAACCGTAGGATACCCCTGATTATCATAACTATAACTTTGCGAAGTATTCATCGCAGGAGTAGACGGGATTTCAATATACATGGAAGTTGGATTATTCGGAGATACCTTATAAAAATGAGAAGGATCGATCAGACTTCGCATGATCAAAAATGTTTTTGGAATTGTAGAAAACGGGCTTTTATAACTATCATAGTTTTGAAAGCTATACTTTGATTGTGTTGCTGTTCCCATATTCGGGTTTCCGTTGATATCCAATATGCCTTTTGAACAGATTACCTGGAAAATATTTTGACCGGAATACGTAAATGCGTATTCAATAAATTTATTGTAAGCACTTATTCCCCCCTCCTTTCTTTTCTCAAGAATTTTACTCAACTTCCCCGTAGTAGCTTCATAAGTAAAAGTATAGTCACTTAAATAAGAAAGTCCCGGATTGGAATTCGTTGCGGTACACGTTGCATTATAAATTTTTCCACTACTATCAGGAGTAATATCAAACACATACTTAAAGCTGCCAGATGATGAGCTTACAAAATTTATACTTTTGATATCTTTCTTAGTATTATTGGCACCGGTGGTATAACTTACTGATGCTGTATAATTGGCATTACCGGCTCCAGATGTTCCATCTTTATAAATCACCTGATCCACAATTCCTGCAGTTGAAACATATTCTTCCTGGGAAACATTGTTTACAGAAACTGTAGTTAATATTTTCGCAGGTGGCGGTCCTGTATCAGGATTAGGAACAGATTCTGTAGGGTCTGCAGTTGTATTACATGAAGCCAGCGCACTGAAAAGAGCAATTCCGGCAAACATTTTAAGAAAATAGTTTTTCGCCATAGAAAATTAGTTTTAACATCTTCAAATATAATTCAATTTTCGATAAAATCATTTACTTTTCACGAACAAATTCACAAAAAACAATGAATATAAACAAAAAAAATCTAAAAACATAACGTTTTTAGATTCTTAATTATTGCTTTATTATGAAAATTAATAAGGTTGCAATACTGATGTGGTAAGGACAGATTGTGACATATCACTATTCAGGAATGTAGTATTAACAGCAGTCCCTATCCCTAATGTATTTTCAGCAATTGTTCTTTTTATACAAGCAACTTTAACAGAATATTTATTTTTAGGAGTAAGATTCGTAAGCGTAGTATTAAGATTAAAAATCTTATAGCCTCCGCTTTCCCCCAACAAAACATCCGTCCTTACTCCTTTGAGAGCGTTATCAACAAAAACACCACATGCAAAGCTCGCGGAACTGGTAGATGTCTTCTGAACAGTTGTTTGAAAAGAAAATGTTACTTTATTTGTTGCATTTGTAACTGAAAAAGTATCTGAAGTTCCGGGTAATACGCTCCAATCTGTAATAGGGTCTCCATCATTATAAGGAACCGGATTACCATTACCCGTGAAAGTTACACCGGTCTGATCTGCCATCGTATTGATTGAAAATAAAGACATACTCCCCTGCCCATCTGCAATTTTAATGCTCTTCCAGTCATTGGCTGTCATTCCCGAGTTATTATGGAAGATATCCCCCGCATTTCCTGCTGACCCTTTCAATAAATCAGTTCCTGCGGTTCTCAGTTCTTTTCTTATATTCAGGTCTCCGTTTACATCAAGTGTATTTAAAGGAGTAGGTGTATTAACTCCCACCTGAGCATTAATCAATCCGATAATCAATAAGAATTGAATAAAAAATATTTTTTTCATAATTGTTTTTAATTTATTATCGGGTTAAACACCTGTGGAACTTCATATACATCAACTTTTAAAGAAGATTGAGCAATGAAGTTGTTAATATTAGTACTTGTATTCTTTCCGATAGCCAATTTTTTGGTCGTATCACCATAAGACGCAAGTCTTGCACATGCTACACTTACCGTGTGATTTCCTTTGGAAAGATTTTCTACAATTCCGATTTGATTATGAGTAAGGAAAGGAAATTGAGAATTAATTGCCTTTAAATTCCTTTGTCTCATATTAATTAACTTATTATCGACAAAAATCCCACATGTATAGTCTATGGAAGTGTCAGTAGTTCCGTTCGCCCCAAAGTTGGCCTGCACCACCGTTTCAAACTGAAAATATGCTTTACTCTCCGTACTGAATACACTGATTGTTTGGGATAGACCATCGATTTTCTTAAACCCTTGAAGGGTACCTATATCTGCTCCTTTTGTAAAAGTTGCGGCCTTAGAAGCAGTCATATTTGGCTGTTCTGAAGTTACAAATTCAATTCCGGTATTGTCTGAGAAGGAATTGTTGAATATCAGATAGAATTTGTTCGGTTCATATTCAGGAATACGAAGAGTTTTCCAGATTGGCGTATAACCTTCGCCTTGAGAAACCAAAAGCTGATCATTATTTCCTTCTAAGAGGCTGTTACTTGCAGCGTCGAATAGAGCAATTTTCTTTCTTAAACTTAAATCTCCGTTTACATCAAGCTTAGCTTTTGGAGAATCTGTACTAATTCCCACCTGTGCGGATAACATCAATCCTAAGGAAAGAAGTAAGGTTGATAATATATTTTTCATCACTTGATTAATTGGATTTATATGTTACAAATTCAATAACGTCTATTTTCATGGTAGATTCCAGAGTAAATGCATTAGAAGTTCCGTTAGAACCCGCAACATCACGTCCAATAGCAAATTGAGCATTTACATTTGAGGTCGTAATTTTTCTACATGCAAATTCTAGTTTCTGTATGCCAACCGGTACATTAAGCTCTGTATAATTAAGAGTAAAAATGTAATCCTGGATACCGGCCTTTTCAGTATTATTGTTAGAAGCAACCCTGTCAGGACGTACAGCGACAAGCTTTCCGTTTCTAAAAACACCACAGGCAAATCTTATATTTTCTGAAGTGGTAGCAGTAGGTGCTTTCATTTCAACCCCGGTCTGAAACTGATAGGTAAGTCTGTTTTTTCCGTTCTTGATGGTAAAAGTTGTCTCTAGGCCGGAAATTTTAGCCCATTGACCTTTGGTGACATCAGTAATATCATCTCCAACGCTATTCTTGTAGACATTATCACCTGCAATACTGTTGGAAAGTGTTGCAATACCAGTTTGATCAGATGACAAATACGAATTAATCAATTTGTATTGCCCTTCCTCTATAAAGGAAACATTCAAGGACTTCCAAACAGGAGCTTTACCTTCTCCCTGGGAAACTAAAACCTGACCATTCAAGCCTGCACTTCCAGCCTGAGTGGAAGTTCCTCCTACTCTAAGTTCTTTTCTTAA
This sequence comes from uncultured Chryseobacterium sp., assembly GCA_963518055.1. Lineage (GTDB taxonomy): Bacteria > Bacteroidota > Bacteroidia > Flavobacteriales > Weeksellaceae > Chryseobacterium. The sequence continues at coordinate 120,219 of CAUQIC010000009.1, read as the reverse complement.
GGTGGTTTTTCCATTTACATCGAGAGTTGACTTTGGTTTCGAAGTCCCGATTCCCACCTGTGCGTTGACATAGAAAGAAAGAAATCCAGCTATGCAGCAATATATAATTTTTTTCATAATAAGGACTGCAAATGTACAAATTACAAATCAAAAAAATTCCAGTTATACATTCTAAACCCATAGAAATAAACACATTACAGCATAGAATTAATCACACACAAAAGTAGAATTATTACTACATAACTGCATTTATTATGTAAAATTTTAATAATTGACCGCTTCAAACCCTTTCTGTACAGTCAATTGCTTGGTATTTTTAATCATTAAAAGGTGATTTTCATACTGTTAAAAGCATATTAATTCTCTTTGTTTTGAATATTTCAAGAGCAAAACATGACAATAATCATAAAAAAACATATAAAAACTTAAGTTTTTATATGTTTTTTCTACTTTTCACGAAAAGCGTTATAATACAATAAATTTACATTATTGTTAATGATGCTCTATTATCATTCTCAATAATGTATTGACTTCATCTACATTTTTCACTTTATCCTTTCTCATCATGAGCTGATTTCCCTCCTTCCCTGATTTCTCTTTAAGCTGAGCTTCCATCGGGTTTTTCGTCAAATAATTAATGATATGTCTGAATCTATCGGTCTGGTAAAATTTATCCTGCGGATTACCCGGAAAATATCCAAGAAAGACTCCGTTTTTCATGACAATCTTTTCAAAACCGATATCAGCAGCAAGCCATTTTAAAGAAACACTTTTCAGAAGATTGACAGCTTCTTTCGGGAGTGCACCGAAGCGATCAATCAACTCAAGTTCAAACTGATGAAGGTCCTTTTCATTATTTATTTCTGCAATTTTTTGATAAAGTAACAGCCTTTCTTCCGTATTGGAAATGTATGAGTCCGGTAACATCAATTCCAAATCAGTATCGATATTCACATCTTTCACCGATTTAAATAGTTTCTGTCGGTCTTCTTCATTTTCAAACAGGTTTTCAAAATCAGCGTCATCCTTAAGCTCTTCAAGGGCTTCCTGCATTAATTTCTGGTACGTTTCAAAGCCCATTTCATTGATAAATCCACTTTGCTCTGCTCCCAATAAATCTCCGGCACCACGAATCTCAAGATCTTTCATAGCAATCTGAAAACCACTTCCCAAATCTGAAAATTGTTCAATAGCTTCTAAACGTTTTCTTGCATCAGCAGTCATCATATCATAAGGAGGTGTGATTAGATAGCAGAATGCTTTTCTATTACTACGTCCTACCCTTCCTCTCATCTGGTGGAGATCTGCCATACCGAACCTTTGAGCATCATTGATAAAAATGGTATTGGCGTTTGGTACATCTACCCCACTTTCAACAATGGTGGTAGAAACAAGAACATCATATTTCCCTTCCATAAAATCCAGCACATTCTTTTCAAGTTGCCTTCCTTCCATCTGCCCGTGTCCGGTAATCACCCTTGCATCAGGAACAAGTCTTTGGATAAGACCCGCAATATCTTTGAGATTTTCAATTCTGTTGTTGATAAAATAAACTTGTCCATCTCTCTGAAGCTCATATGAAACAGCATCACGAAGAGTTTCTTCATTAAATCCGATCAATTGAGTATCTACAGGCTGCCTGTTAGGCGGAGGTGTTTTTATTACGGACAAATCTCTGGCAGCCATTAAAGAAAACTGTAACGTTCTCGGTATAGGCGTTGCGGTCAATGTAAGAGTATCAACGTTATTTTTAAGTGTTTTCAGTTTATCTTTCACAGATACTCCGAATTTATGTTCCTCATCAATAATCAGCAATCCCAGGTCTTTAAACTTCACAGAACTGCTTACCAATTGATGGGTTCCTATAATGATATCAACCTTCCCGTTTTTCAGATCATCTAAGGTCTCAGATTTTTGTTTAGCTGTTCTGAATCTGTTGACATAGGAAACGTTCACCGGAAAATCTTTAAGTCTTTCTTTAAAACTTCGGTAATGTTGAAACGCCAGAATAGTAGTAGGAACTAATATCGCGACCTGTTTTCCGTCTGTTGCCGCTTTGAACGCTGCACGAATTGCAACCTCCGTCTTACCAAAACCTACATCCCCACACACCAGTCGATCCATCACCGTATCCGCTTCCATATCTTTTTTCACATCAACAGTTGCTTTTTCCTGATCCGGAGTATCTTCGTAGATGAAACTTGCTTCCAGTTCATTCTGCAGATAAGAGTCCGGAGTATAAGCAAATCCCTTTGCAGTCTTTCTTTCAGCATACAATTTAATAAGGTCAAAAGCAATCTGTTTTACTTTTGCTTTTGTCTTTTGTTTCAGAGACTTCCACGTAGGGGAACCTAGCTTACTTAATACAATTTCTTTCCCGTCGGGGCCATTATATTTAGAAATCTTATGTAATGAATGAATACTGACATATAATAAGTCTCCGTTTTTATAGGTCAGTTTAAAACATTCCTGAATTTTACCATCATTATTGACCTTTACCAGTCCCATAAATTTTCCGATTCCATGGTCAATATGTGCAATATAGTCACCAATTTTCAAAGACATCAGATCTTTCAATGTAAGCTGTTCTGATTTTGCAAAGGTATTCTTGGCTTTATATCTCTGATAACGGTCAAAAATCTGATGATCTGTATACACCAACAGCTTGTGTCCATTATCTACAAAACCTTCATGTAATTCTGATTTAAAACTTTTAAAGGGAAGTTCGTGTTCCAATTCTTCAAAAATAGATTCCAGTCTTTCCTTTTGTTTTTCTGTCGAGAAGGAAATCCATGTATCAAATCCGCTATGCTGTTTTTCTTCAATATCTTCAATCAGTAGCTCAAAATTTTTATGGAAAGAAGGTTGTGGAAGTTGTTCCATTTTAACTTCAGTAACATCTTTCAATCCTTCGATCACTATACTGCCAAAATCAACCGTTTTGAATTTTTTGTAATCAAATAAAAATTCCTGATCAGAAATAAAAAGTTCCTGTGGAGCTCTGTGAGCGATATCTCTACTTAGCGTATTGTATTTTTCAAGAGACTTTTCATAGAATGTTTTAATCTTCTGCATTCCTATCATTCCGTTCTTAGAAACCACATAACTTTCTGTCGGCAATAGCTGAAGTAATGAAACCCTGCTTCCGGTAACAGAAAAATTCATATTCGAAACCAACTGGAAATCTTTCACTTTATCTACCGAAAGTTGTGTTTCTATATCGAATGTTTTAATACTGTCTACTTCATTTCCAAAAAAGGTAATCCTGTAAGGTTTTTCATATGAATAAGAGAATACATCTACAATTCCCCCTCTTACCGAGAATTCTCCAGGCTCGGAAACGAAATCAGATTGTTGAAAGTGATAATGACTCAGCAGCTCATCTACAAAATCAAAATCCAGCTGATCTCCTACTTTAATATGATGTGAGATGGCTTTAAAATCTTCTTTCTTTAAGACTTTTTCAGACAAAGCACCGGCATAGGCTACAATCACCTTCGGAGACCTTCCTGAGTTAATTTTATTTAAAACTTCAGTCCTCAGAACCAAATTGGCATTCTGAGTCTTTTCAACCTGATATGGTTCAAGATGGGTTGCCGGAAAATACAGTACCTTTTCTTTGCCAAGCAAATCTTCCATTTCTGCATTGGCATACAATGCATCTTCTTTATCATCTACCAGGTAAAGGATATTTTTCTTTTGAACCAAAAAAAGTTCAGCTACAAAAACAGAAACTGAAGATCCTGCACTTCCCTTCACAGTAATATGCTGATCATTTTCTAACTGGGTGAAAATTTCTTTCCCGAATTCCTTTTGCATCAGATCCGGAAGAAATTTCTCATTAATGGATTTTAACTGCATAAATAATATAGTGTAAACGACAAAAGCGATTTCGGGAGTTTTCCGAAACCGTTTTTGCGTTACAAAGGTACGGATATTTTTTTCTTTGCTTGAGAAATGAAAGACTTGCTCATTTAGAATGAACAACTTAGCCATTTTATATCTTAAATTCTATTAATTTATTGAATAACAAGTTAAAATAAACCCAATATTTCTCCATGGCACAATGTTTGGGAATTCTACAGCTACCAAACCATTAAAACATAGTATTATGAAAAAAGCAATTAGAGTTTTAGGCCTTTTCATGCTGATCGCAGCAGCTGTCTCATTTTCATCGTGCAGCAAGGATGATGATCCAACAAATAATGATTTCTTTGCGGGAACCTACAAAGGAAGCGTTTCTTATAATGATGGCGGATCAACCAATATAAGTACTGACAACGGAAGTGTATTTGTCACAAAGATCGCCAGCGGAACCAAATATAATTTCGCATTTTCAAACAACATTCCGAATCTTAACGGAATTGAATTTGAGAAGAAAGGAGACCACACCCTTGTTATGGTTGGATCAACGGCAACCTCTTATATTAGAATCGATAATAGTGAATTAAAAATCCTATATCTGAAAGACGGCAAAACATGGACCGCCAATTGTACCCGTTAAAAAAATAATTAAATTTATATCACAAAGCCTGTTTTTAAAAACAGGCTTCTTTATTATTTATTAACTGCTTTAATTTTTTTTTAATCTGTAATAAACTTTAGTTAAGTTTCAAAATACCAATTTTATAGCCCACTTTTTGTATATCTTTATTCAACAAAAATAAACAGTATTTCTTATGAAAAAATTATTATCTGCAATGTCACTAATCTTAGGACTAGGACTTGCCACTGCTCAGCAGGCTGCTCCTGCGAAAAGCACAGCCCCTCACCCAGCTCCAAAAACTGCAAAAGCTACTAAACCGGTAGAGATGAAAGCAGCAAAACCGGCAGAAGTAAAAGCTGCGAAACCGGCAACTGTAAAACCAGCTCAACCTGCAGTAAAAATGAAAAAGGATGGTACTCCTGACAAAAGATATAAACAAAGTCAACACTTGAAAAAAGACGGTACTCCAGATAAAAGATATAAGGAGAACAAATAAGCATAACTTAACATATAGTTGTTATTTTCATAATCAAATTTCGATAAGCCGATGGATTCGTCCATCGGTTTTTTTATGCTTTTCCAAAACCTGATTGATTAATTCTGAAAAAGTATAAAACCTCTATTATCAACACTTTTATACCTGCCATCAACTCTATTCACTATAGAGATCTTTTCATCAGTTGCAAATATAAATTATGCATCCTCTTTAAGGTTTTTTTAAACTGTAATAAACTTTAGTTAAGTTTTAAAATATCATTTTTCGGATCTTCTTTTTATATATCTTTATTCAATAATAAAACAAATAAACACCACATTATGAAAAAGTTAACAACAGCAACAGCATTAGTTTTAGGTTTAGGATTTGCCATAGCACAACAAACTAATCCACCTGCAAAAGCTAATCAATCGACAGCAAAACCAGCTAAAATGACTAAGGCTCCAGAAGCTAAGACTCAGAATACGAAGACAGCTAAAGCCTCAAAAAAAGAAGGAATGACTGACAAGAAAGCCCCGACTAAATAGGAATACTCAACATTTTTGTTGCTTTCAAAATCGAATTCCTGAAAACCAATGAAAAATTTCATTGGTTTTTTTATGTCATGTTTCGTAAAAATGCCTCCAGATTCTTTACTTATTTATAAATTTGGAGCATGTTAAACTTCTTCAAGAAAAAGGCAGCACTTATCTGGGCAAAAAAGCATGTTCAGAAAGCAGAGGAATTCAAGAAAAATGCAGAAAGAAGCCAAGAGGATCTATTGCTTTCTCTTGTCAATACAGCTCAAAAGACACTTTTTGGGCGAGAACATGATTTTGAAAACATTCATTCTGTAAAAGAATTTCAACAAAGGGTTCCCGTTGCAGACTATGAAGATCTTAAACCTTATATTGAAAGGGTAAAAAAAGGACAAGCCAACATACTTTGGACCGAAACCCCGGAATATTTTGCAAAAACTTCAGGTACCACTTCTGGATCCAAATACATCCCTATTTCTAAAGAAGGCATGCCATTTCAGATTGCGGGCGCACAAAGTGCCCTTTTTCATTATATCAGTAAAAAGAAAAATGCTGATTTTGTGAATGGAAAAATGATTTTTTTACAAGGCAGCCCTGAGCTGGAAGAAGTTTTTGGAATAAAAACCGGCAGATTATCCGGAATCGTCGCTCACCATATCCCGAATTATCTTCAAAAAAACCGTTTGCCCAGCTGGGAAACCAACATCATGGAAGACTGGGAAGCTAAAGTCGATAAAATTATTGAGGAAACAGAACATGAAAACATGACCTTGATCTCAGGTATTCCACCATGGTTAATCATGTATTTTGAAAAGTTATCGGAAAAACACGGAAAAAAAATCAAACAACTGTTTCCCAATCTACAGCTTATCGTTACCGGAGGGGTCAATTACGAACCTTACCGTGATAAAATGGAGGACCTGCTAGGGGGTACAGTAGACATTATTCAGACCTTCCCGGCTTCTGAAGGCTTTTTTGCTTTTCAGGATGATTATACGAAAGAAGGACTTTTACTTCTTACCAATCATGGGATTTTCTATGAATTTATTCCGTTAGAAGATTATGGAAAGCCTGATGCAAGAAGGTTAACCTTAAAAGATATAGAGCTCAATAAAGACTATGCTTTAATTCTTACCACCAATTCCGGTTTATGGGCATATTCTATAGGAGACGTTGTCCGATTTATCGACAAAGCACCCTACAGGGTTTTAGTGAGTGGCAGGACAAAACATTTCACTTCTGCCTTTGGAGAACACGTTATTGCTTTTGAAGTTGAAGAAGCCATGAAAGCTACCCTTGAAAAGTATCCCGCACAAATTACTGAATTTCATCTTGCACCACAAGTAAATCCAAAAGACGGGCTTCCTTATCATGAATGGCTGATTGAGTTTGAAAAGAATCCTCAGGATCCGGAAATATTCAGAGATGAACTGGATCAGCAACTCAGGGCCCGCAATACTTATTATAACGATCTTATTTCGGGAAATATTCTACAGAAATTACACATTACAAAGCTCAAAAAAAATGCTTTCCACGAATACGCTAAATCTCAAGGAAAATTGGGTGGACAGAATAAGACCCCAAGATTGGCAAATGACCGAAACGTTGCAGATTTATTAGAAATTTACAAACTTTAAAGATATTTTTTCAATTCCAAAAACGTATATTCGAAAAAAATTATAAATTTGAAAAACTAAACGAAAATAATGAAAGCATCTGTACTGTTAAAATCGTCTTTATTAACGTCTTTATTTGTCATCACTTCTTGTGCTACTACAAAATATAGTGATGATATTTCAAAGAACAACTACTCAAATCTGGAAGCAGGGAAAATCTACAAAGTTACCATGAGAGACGGATCTCCTAAACAAAAAATACTTTTTAGAAATATCGTTGGAGACAATCTTGTAGGAACAGCGGGTAAAAAAGACAGTACAGAAGTAATTATCCCCAAGTCAAATGTTTCTGCTGTAAAAGACAGTAGAAAAGCAAGAATAGCGACAGGAGCAACCATAATCGGAGCTGCGGGGGTTGCCGCCATCATCATCAGTGCTTCAAGAGCAGACTAAAATAGATTTTATCTTTTAGGATATATTTAATATATCTTTTAAAAATTGTCATATGGATAGCCCTAAATAAATTTTTAGGGCTATTTTTGTTCATGATTTCCTTTACCCCGTTAAAAACCTTACAAAATGTTGAGTTTAGAAATCTTCTTACCGGAAGATTTTTTATTGTTTTAGCTTTCAGAATGCTTGCCACATTATTAGGGTGGTGGGTATATCAATTGACAAAAGATCCTTTTTCCATTGGACTTATCGGACTTTCTGAGGTAATTCCTGCAGTAAGTTGCGCTTTATATGCAGGTCATGTTATTGATATGAACGAAAAAAAACGATTGCTCTTGATTTGCAATTATGCCTACATATTCCTGATCGGCCTTTTGTTAATTCCTGCCTTTCTTGATGTGGAAATGCACTTTACAGGTCACCAGATCACTTATTTCATTTATGGAGTTATATTTTTCACAGGAATAGCAAGAGCTTTTATTGGTCCCATTGTACCTTCTATGATTCCTAAAATTGTAAAAAAGGAAAATCTTCCCAATGCTGTTACTCTGAACCAGGCAACTTTTCTGATATCTTCCGTATGTGGACATGCCATAGGCGGCCTATTGATCGGATATTTTGGAGTAAAGTGGACACTGGTAGTCATTCTGCTTTTGATCTTTGTTGCCTCACTTTATTTCTGGCAATTGAATAAGCAATATTCGGAATATAAAAAGGATGCGGTGAATGTTGTTGACAGTATGCGTGAAGGGATTTCTTATATTTTTAAAACCAAGGAAATTTTAGGTGCATTATGCCTGGACATGTTTGCTGTCCTTTTTGGAGGAGCAGTAGCTATGATTCCCGTATTTGCTACTGATATTCTCAATTCCGGAGCCGAAGGTTTCGGTTTGCTGAATGCAGCATCTGACATAGGATCTATGTGTATTATCACCATATTATCCATTGTGCCTTTACGTAAAAACCAAGGAAAAGTACTGCTTGTAGTGGTTACCGGATTTGGACTATGCATTATTGGGTTTGGACTTTCAAAATTGTATTGGCTATCCTTTATGTTCCTTGTTATGAGTGGAATGCTTGATGGTATTTCTGTTGTCATCAGAGGAACTATCGTACAATTAAAAACCCCAGATCATATTCGCGGCCGCGTTCTTAGCGTGAATTCAATATTCATCATGTCCAGTAATGAGATGGGACAATTTGAAAGCGGGCTCATGGCCAAGTTATTAGGAGTTGTACGGTCAGTTGTTTTTGGTGGAACGATGACTGTCCTGATTGCTTTAATTGTTGGAAGCACCAATCCTAAATTGAGAAAAATGCAATACTAGTCTTCGAAATACCTTTAAAAATAATATTCATTATATATATCAGCTCAGGATAGAAAATTTTCTACCCTGAGTTTTTTTATACCCTAATCAAAATGTTTTTTTCAAAAAATCACCCCATTAGGAATGCAGGTAGTGGAATTGGCGGTTTTTAAAATCAACTTTGAAAAAAATTAATTTAACTACAAATAGTGAAATATACAATTACACACCAATACTTCAGTTTCTTTAAATATATCTCAAAATCTTTAATTTAACGTTAATAATTTTTTATATTTGCTATATAAAATAACCCCTTATGAATAAACGTCTACTCATTTTACCCCTACTCATCACTTGTTTTTGGGTAAAAGCACAGGCTTTTACTGATAAAACCCTACAACAAACGGCTTCACAACTTAATACAACCAATACGGAAAGTGAATTTGACAAGCTGTCAAAAAAGTTCACAGACTCGAAGACTTCAGAGAAATGGCAGGCTTATTATTATGCGGCTACATCAATGTATCTTAAAGCAGAACTTTTACTAAAGAAATCACCAACGAATCCGGTAACCGAGCTTAATGCAACAGCTAGTAAATTAGCTTTTGCAGCTTCACATTCTCAGCCCAATAATGCAGAAATCAATATCCTTTTAGGCCTTATTGCCTTCCAAAGTGTTCAAGCAGGTATTCACAGGTATCCTGAAAAAGGCTTAAAAACAGTATCAGAATACATGTTAAAAGCTGAAAGTACAGACCCTAATAATCCGAGACTGGCAATTTTAAAAGCTCAACTAGCAGAAAAATCAGGCAATACAACAGAAGCTGAAACACAATACCAAAAAGCAGCAACAGACCTTGCTACGTCAGGTTCAACACCAGGCTGGGGTAAACAGCTTATACAAGTAAACAAATAAATTAATACTAAGGATTCAATTTTAAACCGGTCAAAATGAAAAAATATCTACTGATTTTTCTAATTTTCATCACCCAAATGGTTTTTGCTCAACAAGATTGTATCACTGCAATACCTATATGTAGTGATTCAGAAATCTCTCTAAAACCAAACGGAACAGGAACAGTAGCAGAAGGCAGTGGCTGCCTAAACAGCGAAAGTAACTCCATCTGGCTCACTTTCAGCATACAAACAGCTGGAACATTAACATTTCTTTTAACCCCAACTGGGCCTACTGCTCCTACGATTGATTATGACTTCGCACTTTATGGTCCTAACCATAGCTGTGCAAATATTAAAGAAACCCCGTTAAGATGTTCTTACGCAGGATTATTCTCATCTATCACTCCTCCACTTACCGGTCTTAATATGACCTCAACAGATACTACTGAAGATGGTGGTGGTGACGGCTTTGTAAAATACATTGATGTGCTTCCCGGACAAGTATATCACTTGCTTTTAAATAACTTTTCAACTGAAGTCGCGCCTTTTAAATTAACATTTGGAGGAACAGCAACATTGCTTACTCCTTTTGATTATAATACAGCACATCACTATCAACCTAATCCTTTTTTACAGCCTGGCCCAACGCAAAACGGAGAGATTCCTATTTGTGGAAATCCTGTAACATTTGATTTCTCTACTCTATCCAGCCATATCAGAAACTCTAATCCTAATTTTGTTATAAAATATTACCGTAGTGCTGTTGATGCGATGAACGATTATGATCCCATCACAACACCTATTCCTGTAAATACAACAACAAATTATAAATATGCTATTGCTTATGTTGATCCTAACAGCCCGATAAGCTTTTTAAATCAATGTAGGGAGTTTGGAGACATCAAGTTTTTAGATAAATCTTTCACCCTGAATCCCGCAACGCTTACTTCATGTAGCAATAACAATTCAGGAACAGCCATGTATGATTTAACGACAGCAACAGTAGGTGCAGACCCTTCTCATGTGTTAAAGTATTATCCTTCAATGTATGATCTTCAGAATGGCACTAATGAAATTACCAATCCTTATCAATATGTCTCTGCAGAAGGATCAGTTTTTGTAAAAGCTACTAACCAATTCAGTTGTTTTGCAACAGCGGAAATCACCCTGAAGTTCTATCCGTTAGTGGTGGTAAATGATGCTGAATTAAGAAGTTGTTTCATAGAATCAAATCCGGCTACAGCTTTATTTAACCTTACCAATGCATCTGTAACAAGCACAGGAGGCACTCTTCCGAGCAGAAGATATTTCCCTTCTTTAATAGATGCTGTAGATGCAACCAACGAGATTACAAATCCTACGAATTATATTGCTCCCAACGGTGTAGTCTATGTAAGAGTATTTGATAGCAGAGGGTGTTATTCTGTTGCAAAAATTAATTTAACAGTACTTCCTCCTGTAAAATCTGAGGTTCTAAAGGATAAAATTATCTGTGTAGAAGATAAAACATCGCTGGATGCAGGACCGGGATTCAAAAGTTATGAATGGAGTACCGGAGCAACCACACAAGTAGTCAACAATGTGGGAGTAGGAACGTATTGGGTAAAACTAAAAACGGGAGAATGTATCACCACTCAAACAGTTAAAATATACCCATCTGAGCAACCTGTTGTAACGAATATTGATATTTCAAACACTACTTTGACCGTAAACGTAATAGGAGGAACTCCTGATTACCAATACTCTATAGATAATATCACATGGCAAACCTCTAATGTATTTAACAATATCGCAAGAGGTACTTACAAAGTATATGTAAAAGACTCTTATGATTGTGATCCTATTATAATTACAGTATTAGTTCCGAATCTTGTAAATGTTATTACTCCAAATGGAGATGGTGTCAATGATGTAATAGATTACTCAGCTATTGCGGACAAACAAAATCTTACTTTAACGATCTTTGACAGATTTGGTGCCAAAATTCATCAGGCAGATAAATCCAATGGGTATAAATGGGACGGAACGATTGCCGGTAAAAAGATACCAACAGGAACATACTGGTATTCTTTAACATGGAATGAAAATGACAAAAAGAATACTCCTTTCAAGTTCTCAGGATGGGTTCTTGTTAAAAACAGAGAGTAATTGGATGACATATTAAAAGCCGCTTAAGGCGGCTTTTTTCTTTATAAATGATAAAAAATTATTTCACAACTTTTGTTTCATAAAAATCATTTTAACAATGAAAAAAATACTACTCTTTTTTATTTTATTTATAACGCAGGCGGCCTATTCACAGTCCGACTGTATCTCAGCAATTCCTATTTGTGGTAACTCTGACATTTCCTATAACCCTGGTGGATATGGTAATATCAAAGAAATCCTTCAGCAAAATGGAGGATGCCTGAATTCTAATGAAAACTTATCGGTATGGTATACCTTTACAGCAGCCACTTCAGGAACTCTAGCATTCACTATCAAACCTAATCAACAGACTGACGATTATGACTTTGCAGTGTACGGGCCTACAACAAATGGTTGTACTTCTTTAATCCAGAATCCTGTTCAAAATATTTTCGTACAACCTATCAGATGTAACTTCTCAGGGGCCTCAGGAGACACTGGACTAGATATCAACATGGCACCGCCTGCTGTATTCCCGACTTTCCCTCCGGGGACCACCGCTTCCATGAACAATGGCACTCAGTGGAGTCCTTACATGAATGTATTAGCAGGAGAAACGTATTATCTTATCATTGATAATTATCGTAGTACAGCTAAAGGGTTCTCTATGATCTGGACGGGTACCGCAAGCTTAAGTTCCGCATTTAATGATCCAACCCTTTCCCCATACCCTTTTATAACACCGGGAGTTCCTGCGGCAAACCCAGCAGACCCAAGTCAGGTTATGGTTTGCGGACTTCCTACTCAGTTTGACTTTTCTTCTCTTAGTGGAGCCATTATTAATGGAAACAGTACTAATTTTCAAGTATCTTACCATCTCAATACCAATGATGCTCTTACAGGAGAAAACCCACTTGGGATAGAAACGGTAAACGGAACAACAACATATTATTACAGAGTTGTATATCACGACCCTGCAAATCCAGGTAATCCTATAAACGGATGTTTCATTACAGGAAAATTCAAATTTGTAGACGCAAGTATTACTGCAAATACAGCTACTTTATATTCCTGTAATAATAATGGAGCAGGCAAAGCTAAATTTGATTTAACAACAGCCAATGTATTTGGCGGACCCGGTGCTACCATCAAATATTATCCTACTTTAGCCGATATGAATGCCGAAACCAATGAGATTACGGATCCGGTTAACTATATGTCGCCCGAAGCAACGGTTTATGTAAGAGTAATTTCCAATTTTGGCTGTAAAGCCACAACAACTATCAGGCTACTATTCTTCCCCACGGTTAATTTAACTGATACTATCATTGAAAATTGCTATATTGATAATGATATCACCCGTTCTACATTTGACCTTACAAAAGCATCAATCGGCCTTCCCAATCCTTTACCTGCCAACACCATTATAAAATATTACAAAACATCGGGTGATGCCCAAAATCAAACGAACCCTATTCTGAATCCTTCAGCTTATGTTTCAGAAAATACCATTGTATTTGTAAGAGTTGAAAATGAAAAACATTGTTATTCTATTGGTAAAATCACACTGAAGGTTTTGCCTCCGGTAAAATCCAATGTTTTAAAAGACAAAATCATTTGTGTAGAAAGTAAAACAACATTGGATGCCGGCCCTGGATTCGTGAGCTATGAATGGAGTACGGGGGAAACAACCCAATCCATCAGCAACGTAGGCGTAGGAGCTTATTGGGTAAAGCTTCAGACAGGAAAATGCTTTACTATTCAGGAAGTGCATGTACGCGCAAGTCTGCAGCCGGTTATTACAGCAATAGAAATCACCAATAATAAAATTACAGTTACTGCTACAGGGGGAGTTCCTCCTTACAAATATTCTGTAGATGGTGTCAACTGGCAGGATTCTAACTCATTCACCGGACTTCCGAGAGGAGAGAATACTGTATATGTAAAAGACACATATAACTGTACACCTATCCAGGTAACCGTTACCGTTCCTAATCTGATTAATGCTATTACTCCAAATGGAGATAACATTAATGATTATATAGATTATTCAGCACTAGCATATAAGAAAAATCTGATATTCACAGTATACGACAGATATGGAAATAAGCTTTATGAAGCTGACAAAACAAGGAATTTCACATGGGACGGAACAGCATTCGGCAAAAGAATTCTCACCGGAACATACTGGTATACAATTTCCTGGAACGAAAATGACAAGAACAATACGGAAACAAAATATTCCGGATGGATATTGGTGAAAAATAAAGAATAAATTCTTATTTTATCATACCTAAAAAAATCACCTCAAATTGGGGTGATTTTTTTATCAACACAGCCAATAGCCTGTTTACAGTATTTCCAGAAAGACTGCTAATAATTTGTTGAATACTATTTTTTTATTATTTTTTAAATAAACTATCTTTGCAACATGGCGCAGAAAGAAACATTATCATCCCTGACACACGGAAACTTTGCAAAAGAATTGTCTATTGCGGATGGAAAAATGCCTCCCAATGCAGTGGATTTTGAGAGACTTGTTATCGGAACTTTTTTGATTGACAAAAAAGGTCTTGACCATTCCATTGACCTCCTTACCTCGGAAGTGTTTTACGACCCTAGACATCAGGTCATCTTTTCCAGTATTTTAAAGCTTTATGAAGGTAACCATCCTGTGGATTTAATGACCATTATTCAGGATCTAAAAAAAGAAGACAAACTAAGTCAGGCAGGAGGTGATCATTATATTATTGACCTTACTATGGGAGTAAGTTCATCTGCGCATATCGAATATCATGTCCGTGTAATTCTTGAAAAATATATTTTAAGAAGTCTTATTAATGTTTCTGCCAATGTGATTGATTCTTCCTATAAAGAATCTACAGATGTTTTTGAACTTCTGGACAAAGCAGAGCAATCATTCTTTGAAATCACTAACGGTACAATTAAGAAGGGATTTGACACTGCCAATTCATTAGTAAAACAGGCTATTGACACCATCAAGTCTTTAAAAGATAAGCAAGGACTTTCGGGAGTCCCTTCCGGTTTTAGAGATATTGACAAAGAAACAGGTGGCTGGCAGAATTCTGACCTTATTATTATTGCGGCACGTCCCGCAATGGGAAAAACAGCATTTCTTCTTTCGATGGCAAGAAATATTGCAGTAGGTCACAAAATACCGATGGCACTTTTCTCTCTCGAGATGGCATCCGTACAGCTTATCACAAGAATGATCGCTTCTGAAACAAGGATTTCATCTGAAAAACTTCGTAAAGGAACTCTTGATGACGAAGAATGGCAAAGACTATTCTCCAATGTTTCAGAATTAGAAAATGCTCCTTTATATATTGACGAAACACCATCGCTTTCCATATTCGACTTCCGTGCAAAATGCCGAAGACTGGTTATGCAGCATGGGGTAAGAGTGATCATGGTCGACTACCTTCAGTTGATGACAGCAGGTAGCAGTGGAAAAGGAGTTGGAAACCGTGAACAGGAAATTTCCATGATTTCACGTTCATTAAAAGCCATTGCAAAAGAACTTAATGTCCCTGTAATTGCACTATCCCAGCTTTCACGAAGTGTAGAAACCCGCCCTGGAAAAAGACCTCAGCTTTCAGACCTAAGGGAATCCGGAGCTATTGAGCAGGATGCAGATATTGTATCATTCATCTTCAGACCTGAATATTATAAAATTACGGTATGGGATAATGATGACGAAGGCCAGGAAACTTCAACTGAAAATCAAGCTGAATTGATTATTGCCAAGCACAGGAACGGGGCTACTGCAGATGTCCGATTATCTTTCTTAAAACATTTTGCAAAATTTGGAGATATCGAAGCAGCTCTTGACGGAGGTGCCGGAGGAGGATACCCATCCAACTTTGGTGAACCTAGTGGTTTTGATAAGATTAAAACAACCATTCAACCCGGAGCAGCCTTTGACCTGCCGGACAGTTCAAAACTTTCAGGGTCATCTATGAATGACTTTGATGACGATGATGATTTTCCATTTTAAGCCTTCCCTTAAAAAAGGTTTACTTTAAAATTAAATAATTCAATTTTTATAAAGCAGATTTGAAAATCGAAATCTATACCGATGGAGCTTGCAGCGGAAATCCCGGAAAAGGCGGATACGGAATTCTTATGAGAGTTCCTGAAAAAAACTATCAAAAAACATTTTCAAAGGGGTTTCGAAAAACGACCAACAACAGAATGGAACTTCTTGCTGTCATTACAGCATTGGAAAAACTAAAATCTACAGAAAATGATATTCATGTCTATACTGACAGTAAATATGTAGTGGATGCTGTCAATCAAAACTGGATTTCAGGATGGATTAAAAGAGGCTGGAAAAATGTAAAGAATCCTGACCTCTGGAAAAAATTCATTGAACTTTACAATATTCACACCCCAAAAATGCATTGGGTGAAAGGGCACGCCGGTCATTTTGAAAATGAGCTTTGCGACAAGCTGGCAGTTGCTGCAGCTAATTCTTCTACTCTGGAAATCGATTCTTATTTTGAAGGATTAGATAACAATTCTCTTTTTTAATTTAATTAACATAAATCTTCAATCAGACGAATAAATTTCATTATTCATCATAAGAAATATTATTTTCTGAAAAAAAACATATTTTTTTAACAAAATTAACATTAAATACACATTTATTTATTAGGATTTAATATCTTTACTTATTAATCTAAATCCCATTTAAATGAATAAAATTTTACCGTTTTGTTTTGCTATTATAATATTCTGCATTTCGGGAAACCTAGCTCTGGCACAAACTTATCAACTTGCCGGAAATCCTGTCAACACCACAGGATGGACTGTAGTTCCCACAGCAACCGTAAATACTGATTTTATTCAGCTTACTCCGGATACCAATAATCAATCCGGATCTATCAGACTCAACGACCCTATCAACTTAAAATATTGTGACAAATGGAGAGTAGAATTTGATTTCAGAATGGACTCCAATCAAAATTCTAACGGCGACGGAATTGCTTTCTGGTATTTGGCAAACCCTCCCATTGCCAGTGTATTGGGCTCCGGCCTTGGGGTTTCACAAAATGCAGTTGGATTTATTGTAGGATTTGACACTTATAACAACACTACTACCGCTACCATGAGCAAAGTACATGTTGCTTATGGACAAGTACAGAATACTTCAGATACCAATAACGTAGAATTCTTCAATGTTCCCGGAAGTTCTTTTCACTCACCGGATCTTAACACAACACAACCTTTTCAAGGAGCAACTTTTAAACATGTTGAAGTAACCGCACAGGTCGATCCTGCTGCTCCTGCCAACTGGATTATACAAATAACAATTGACGGGAATGTAATCTGTAATCAATCTTTTGCTCCTTCGGGCACAGCAGCTGCTATGACAGTGGGTTACTTTGGATTCTCAGCTTCTACAGGAGGAGCCAGATCAAGGCATTCTATCAAAAATGTAAAAATATACACAGATAAAGTTCCTATTTTACTCAACTCAATTACTCAATCATTCTGTCCTAATCCTACAACGGGATATGGAAGTGTAAATCTTACCACATACAATTCCCAGTTTGTCAACAATCCGGCTAACTACACTTTCACCTATTATCCTTTGGGAAGTTCTACTCCCATTGCGAATCCTACTAACTATCAATTCAACGCAAATACAACGGTTACCGTTGTCATAAAAGACAATGCCGGAATACTCTGTGACAATCCTGATGGAAAAATTCAATTGACTATCGCCCCTTTTAAAGCAGATGACAAAACAATTCTTGCGTGTAATAATAATAAAATAGGAACAGCCACATTTAATCTGAACACAGCTAATGTTACAGACGTCCTCGGTTCTGTAAAAAAATATTATAAAACACTGAACGATCTGAATGCAGGAACAAACGAAATCCTATTCCCTGATAATTATTTATCAGCTCCGGGGGTTGTTTATGTAAAGGTAACCACACCACAAGGCTGTACAGGAACGGCAAAAATCACCCTTGCATTTTATCCTGAAACCCCGGTAAAAGAAGCAACTTTACGCTCTTGCTTTATTGAAAACAATATTACCAGTGCTGTTTTTAATTTAAGTGTAGCTGATGTAACTTCTTTAACAACCGGAGCTACTAAAAAATATTATACCTCATTATCTGACGCACTGAGTGATACTAATGAAATTGTAGATTTTCTTCAATATACCTCAATAAGCAAGATTGTATATGCAAAAGTGACTGATGCCAATGGCTGTTTTGCTATTGCAAAAATCAATCTTATCGTTCTCCCCCCTGTAAAATCTGCTATTCTAAAAGACAAAACAGTTTGTATGGGCGAGAAAACAGACCTTGATGCAGGCCCCGGATTTAATGGATACGAATGGAGTACCGGTGAAACGACTCCATCAATCAAAGATGTTGGGGTAGGATCTTATTGGGTGAAACTTAAAACAGGTAACTGCATTACCACTCAAATTGTAAATGTTTTGGCTGCCCCTAATCCTGTTATTTCAAGTATTGATATTACACACAATACCATAACAGTGAATGTTGCAGGAGGGACACCACCTTATCAATATTCAATAGATGGAGGTACGTGGCAGGCCTCAAATATTTTCACAGGTCTGGCCAGAGGAGAAGTAAAAGTCTTTGTGAAAGACTTTTATAATTGCCCTCCTGTTGAAGTTCAAATCACAGTTCCTAATCTTGTCAATGCAATTACCCCTAATGGAGATAACATCAATGACTTTATTGATTATTCCGCATTATCGTATAAGAAAAATCTAGTTTTTATTGTTTATGACCGATATGGAAATAAACTTTACGAAGCAGGCAAAATGAGAAATTTCACATGGGACGGAATGGCATCCGGAAAAAGAGTTCCGACAGGCACTTATTGGTATACCATCTCATGGAATGAAAATAATAAAAACAATACCGAAACGAAGTACTCCGGCTGGGTATTGGTCAAAAACAGAGAATAACTTTTAAAACCAGAATAACTTCCTGTAGGCGGGGAGAATTCTGGTTTTTAAACATTATAAATTTTCAATCCAAATAAAAATATACAATGCTATTTTAATATAACTAACAGTACCACAATCCATACACTATGAAAAAACATATACTCATTCTCTTATTCGCCTTTCTGCTGGGGCTCCCTTTAAAATTATTTTCACAAACCTATCAACTTGCCGGAAATCCCGTAAACACTACAGGCTGGAATCTTGTTTCAGACGCTATTGTAAGCACTGACTTTATAAGACTTACGACTGATCAAACAAGTAGATTTGGAGCAATCACCTTAGCTGATCCTATTACACTAAGCTACTGTGACAAATGGAAAGTAGAGTTTGATTTTAGAATTGATGGTAACGGAACGACACAATTTGGAAGAGGAGACGGGTTTACTTTCTGGTATCTTGCTAATCCTCCTACAGGATTTGTTTCAGGGGGAGGCTTAGGAATACCGGCCAATGCTTCAGGATTAATGGTAGGATTTGATATTTTCAACAATACTACAGAAGGACAAATGAGCAAAGTACATCTTTTATATGGTACCAATAACACGGCCGGAAACAATATAGAATTTAATAATACACCCGGAAGTACATTCCATTCTCCGGATCTTATTGCTACCCACCCATTTGTAGGAGACACCTATAAGCACGTTGAAGTTAATGGAGAAACTGATCTTACGAATCCTACCAACTGGATTATCAAGATAAGAATAGACGGCGTACTCATTGTCGATCAGTCATTCGCTCCATCCGGGGGTGCTGCCGGAATGTCACAAGGATATTTTGGATTCTCAGCGGCAACGGGAGGAGCAAGTGCAAGACATTCTATTAAAAATGCCAAAGTATTTGTAGATAAAGTTCCAATTTTAAATAATACGATAACTCCATTTGTATGTACTAACCCGGCAACAGGAAATGGCGTAGTAGATCTCACCTCTTATAATTCACAGTTTGTAAATAATCCGGGAAATTATATTTTCACATATTATATTTTAGGGAATGCAACCCCTATTGCTAATCCTGCAAGTTTTCAATATTCAGGAAATACGACCATTAAAGTCGTGATCAAAGATCCAACGTCAACACTTTGTGACAACGGAGACGGAGTGATCCAGCTTAACCCAACACCATTCGCGGCTACTGATGCCAGTCTTACAGAATGCAATAACAACAATGCAGGAACGGCAACATTTGACCTCAACACTGCTACAGTAACAACACTGCCCAATACAACCAAAGAATTCTATCCTACATTGCATGATATGAATGCCAATACCAACCAAATCACCAACCCTTCAGCTTACGCATCAGCTGCTGCTACAATATATGTAAGGGTAACAACAGCCCAGGGATGTGTCAGCACAGCTAAAATAACATTAAACATCCACCCTGTCGCTGTGGTACAAGATGTAGAGTTAAGATCTTGCTTTATTGAAGGAAATACCGCGATGTCATCTTTTAATCTTGTAGCAGCTGCTGTTGCTCAGAATCCGGCATCAAAAGAATATTACCCTTCTTTAACGGACGCTATTAATGGAACCAATGCCATTCCCAATCCTTCAGCTTATATCGCACCAACCGGCATAGCATATATCAAAGTCTTTAATTCAAACGGATGTTATTCGATTGCTAAAGTTAATCTTACAGTACTTCCTCCTACTTTTTCAACCGTATTAAAAGACAAAACAATTTGTATGGAAAGTAAAACGACATTGGATGCAGGCCCCGGGTTCAAAAGTTATGAATGGAGTACGGGGGCCACGACACAAACCATCAGTAATGTTGGAGTAGGTACCTATTGGGTTAAGTTAAAAACAGGAGAATGTGTTGCCTTGCAAACGGTAAAAGTATATCCATCAGAAAACCCTGTTGTAACAAGCATTGATATTTCAGGAAATACTGTTACAGTTTTTGTAAACGGGGGCACTCCGCCTTACAAATACTCAATGGATAATATTAACTGGCAGGATTCTAATGTATTTCCCAATGTTGCCAGAGGCGAAGCCAAAATATTTGTAAAAGATGATTATAATTGTACCCCTATAGATATTAATATCACCGTTCCCAATCTTATTAATGTCATCACTCCTAATGATGATGGGATTAATGATGTGGTAGACTATTCCGCTTTAGCCCATAAACAGAATCTGGAAGTCAACATTTATGACAGATATGGAGTTCAGCTTTTCAAGGCAGACAAATCCAACAGATACACGTGGAATGGTACGGCAAACGGAAGAAGAGTACCTACCGGAAGTTACTGGTATTCTATCTCATGGAATGAGACTAATAAAAACAATACAGCCAATACTCCAATCAATTTCTCGGGTTGGATCCTTGTTAAGAACAGAGAATAATCACCATTTTCATTTTATATAAACAGAATCACTCCGCCGGTCGGGGTGATTTTTGTTAGAATTAACAGGATATATTTCATTTTAAAGACTTTTTATTCATATTCAATTCATAAATTTGCCTTATGAATTATTTGGAGGCTTTAAGCAGAAGATATTCTGTGAAAAAATTTAATAATCAAATCATTCCTCAGGAAACTTTGCACAACATTCTTGAGTCAGGAAAGCTGTCTGCAAGTTCACTGGGACTTCAACCTTACAAAATTGTAATTGTTGAAAGTGAAGAAATGAAACAGAAATTAATTCCTGCTTTTTATAATCCATCACAAATTTCCACCTGCTCTCACCTTATTGTTATTATTTCTAAGAAAACAATTGATGAGAATTATATCCGAGGTTATTTTAATCATATTTCTGAAATCAGAGAAACTCCTTTAGAGAAACTTGATCCATTCAGAAACAGTATAAGCCAGCATATCAATCAAAAGACACAGAATGAGATCTTCAACTGGGCAGAAAAGCAGTCTTATATAGTATTGGCTAATCTGATGTATGCAGCCGCTATTGAAAATATAGACTCTTGCCCCATGGAAGGCTTCCGACAAGATCTGATCGAAGAGATTTTAAACATCAATCCTGAAACAGAAAAAGTAACCGTTACCCTCGCTTTAGGCTACCGCTCTGAAGAAGACTACTTCCAGCATATGAAAAAAGTAAGAAAACCAAACGAAAAATTGTTTAAATTTATTTAATATTAAACGATTGTACCTAAAGTAAGCATATGATAAAAGCGGATGTATTAGTAATCGGTTCCGGCATTTCCGGACTTTCCTATGCCATTAAAGTTTCTGAACAACTCCCTGATGCCAAAATCATCATCGTAACAAAGTCTGACGAAGACGAAAGCAACACCAAATATGCACAAGGCGGTCTCGCTGTAGTTACAGATTTCCAAAATGACAATTTCCAAAAGCATATTGACGACACGATGCGGGCCGGAGACGGAGAAAACAAACGTGATGTTGTAGAAATGGTGGTAAGAGAAGCTCCTGCGAGGTTTAACGAAATCGTAGAATGGGGTGCTCAGTTTGATATGAAAAATGGCAAATTTGCTCTAGGAAGAGAAGGAGGCCATACCGAAAACAGAATCGTTCACCATAAAGATATCACAGGTTTTGAAATTGAAAGAGCCCTCCTGGAAACAGCGAAGAGCAGTCCGAACATTGAAATTTTAGACCATCACTATGTCATCGACATCATCACGCAACACCACGTACCAGGAAAAGAGCTCAATGAAGGAGATATCCATTGCTATGGAGCTTATATTCTGGATGAAAAGTCTAAAACAATCAAGAAAATAACTTCAAAAATAACACTGGCTGCCACTGGAGGCGCCGGACATGTTTACAAAAACACGACCAACCCAACCATTGCAACCGGAGACGGAATCGCTTTCGTAGCCAGAGCAAAAGGAAAGGTTTCCAATATGCAATATTATCAGTTTCACCCTACTGCTTTATACAATAAGATTGACGGCATGCTGTTCCTTATTTCAGAAGCCGTAAGAGGAGATGGTGCTAAACTGAGAACCAAAAGAGGTGAAAAGTTCATGCAGAAATATGATGAGCGTGAAGAATTAGCTTCCAGAGATATTGTAGCAAGAGCCATCGACAACGAAATGAAAATTTCCGGAGACGAATATGTAGGATTGGATTGCCGTGAGATGAATCAGGAAAAGTTTCTGGAACACTTTCCCAATATCTATAAAAAATGTAAAGATGAAGGAATTGATCCATTTACTCAATTAATTCCTGTCGTTCCTGCCTGCCATTATCTGATGGGAGGTATCGAAGTGGACAGAGACGGACAGTCTTCTATCAGAAATCTTTTCGCCGTGGGAGAATGTACCAATTCAGGATTACATGGAGCCAACCGTCTTGCTTCAAACTCCCTGCTTGAAGGATTGGTTTTCGGGCATAATGCCGCCATGAAGACCGTTTCCCTGTTAAAAGAAAACAATTTTAACTTTGATGATCTGAAAGCCGTTCCGGAATGGAATGAAGAAGGAATGAAGATCATGGATGAAATGGTTATTGTCAGCTACCTCAGAAAACAGCTTCAGGAAATGATGAGTGACCTGGTAGGTATTGTAAGAAGCAACAGACGTTTGAATATGGCTCTGCAAAAGCATCAGGAAATAGCAGCGGCTGTTGATGAAATTTACCACTACTCTATTTTATCTCCTCAATTATCAGAATTAAGAAATCTAACCACCGTTGCTTACCTCATCATTACCCAATCTATGGAGATGACTGAGAATAAAGGAGCGTTTTACAATAAAGATTTAGCCTAAAAGCATACCCCAATGAAAAGACCTAGTTACGTTACCGACAAAGCATTAAAAACTTTCATCCACAACGCTTTGGAAGAAGACATTCAGGATGGAGACCACTCTACCCTTTCTACCATTCCCAAGGATTTGCAGCAAAGCGCTAAGCTTTTAGTAAAACAGGACTGCATCCTTGCCGGTGTAGAATTGGCACAAATAGTTTTTAAAACTTTTGATAAAGATTTAAAAGTTGAGACTTTTCTTAAAGATGGAGATTCTGCAAAGGTGGGTGACATTGCATTCATTGTAACCGGAAGTGCCAGATCAATTCTTACTACAGAGAGGCTTCTTTTAAATTGCATGCAAAGAATGAGTGGCATTGCAACATTGACTCATGAATGGGATTCAAGATTGGTAGGGACAAAAACAAAATTGCTGGATACCAGAAAAACAACCCCTAACTTCAGAATGTGTGAAAAATGGGCCGTTGCCATTGGCGGAGGAACCAATCACCGATACGGCCTTTACGACATGATTATGCTGAAGGATAATCATATTGATTATAACGGAAGTATTACGAATGCCGTTAATATGGCGAAGGACTATGTTAAAAAGAACAAAAAAAAGTTAAAAATAGAGGTTGAGACAAGGAACTTAGAAGAAGTGCAAGAAGCAATCAATGCTAAAGTTGATAGGATTATGCTTGATAATATGGATGTAAAAACCATGAAACAAGCGGTAAAGATGATTAACGGCACATGTGAATCTGAAGCTTCTGGCGGAGTTACCCGTGATATGTTGAAAGAAATTGCCTCTACCGGTGTTACCTACATCTCCGTGGGAGCCCTTACACACTCGGCTGAAAATATTGATTTGAGTCTCAAAGCAGTGAAATAGTTTTAAATTTTTAACAAAAACACCCCTGCTTTATTATAAATTCAGCAACATGACTTTTTTCATATAAAAATTCAATTTTTATTCATATTGCTGAAAATCAAATACTTAACATTATTAAGATTGATTAAAAATTAACATTGAGTTAATAATAGTTAAATTTTATTTTGCGAATTTTGCAGAAAATTAAATCTAATTATTACTAACGATTATGAAATTAATCAACAAATCGATACTGACTGCGGTTATTACATTGTCCACAGCTAGTGTTTATTACGCTCAACAAACTCAAGACACAGTACAAGCTAAGTCTAAAGACATTGATGAGGTAATCTTAAGAGGTGTTACTGATATCGCTAAAGATAGAAAGACACCTGTTGCAGCCTCGACAATTAAAGCAGCACAACTGATGGAAAGATTGGGAAATCAGGAATTACCTGAGATTCTGAATACTACTCCATCTGTTTACGCAACAAAATCGGGAGGTGGTTTTGGTGATGGAGGTCTTACCATCAGAGGTTTCGAATCAAGAAACATTGCAATCATGGTAAACGGTATGCCAGTTAACGATATGGAAGGTGGTACTGTTTATTTCTCAAACTGGACTGGGCTAGCTGATGTAACAAGTACATTACAGGTACAAAGAGGTCTTGGTTCTTCTAAATTGGCAATTGCATCAGTAGGAGGTACCGTAAACTTCCTTACTCGTTCAGCTGATATGAAAAAAGGAGGAGTTATAAGATTGGGAGTTGGTAACAACGATTATTTAAAAACATCTTTCGCTTACAACACAGGAAAATCTAAAGATGGTGTTTCTGCTTCATTTTTAATGAGCAGACAAGCCGGAGGTACTTACATTGAAAATACAGATTATGAGGCTTATGCTTACTTTTTTGCATTAGGATATGAAGTTAACAAAAAACATAACTTACAGTTTACAATAACTTCAGCTCCTCAATGGCATGATCAAAGAACTTTTGCTCCTACAATCCAGAATTATATCAACTACAATCCAGACTATGATGGGAAAAGCCCATACAGAAGATATAATTCTGATTTTGGATACTACACAGATGCTTCTGGTAACAAAGTAGCGTTAGCTAATAGATCAAACTACTACTCTAAGCCGGTAATGATGTTGAACTGGGATTGGACTATGAGCGAAAAGTCCAAATTAAGTACAGTTCTATATATGTCCAATGGTAGAGGTGGTGGAACCGGTGACTTAGGTAAAGTTGGTGGAAAAGGAATGACCGATTTCTATGATACAACAGGTCACTTTAACTATGATGCTATTTTTGCAGCGAATGCAGCTGTTAATTTAAATACAGCAGGTGCGGGAAGTACTCTAGTTCGCAGATCAAGTATAAATTCTCACAACTGGTATGGTATCTTAGCAAACTTTCAACACAAAATCAATGACAACTGGAACTTCTCAGTAGGTACAGATGACAGATATTATTATGGCTACCACTATCAAGTTCTTACTGATCTTTATGGAGGAGCAGGATACAAAGATAATGCTAATAAGAACTTACCTGCTAGAATTGTAAGTAATACATACGATTATAAAAAACTTGCTTGGAATCCTTTTGGAGGGAAATTAGCTCCGGCTGAAGATCAGGTAGGATATAGTAATGACGGAGAAGTACTTTGGTACAGTGGATTTGCTCAGGTTGAATATTCTAAAAACAACCTTTCTGCATTCTTACAGGGATCAGTTTCCAACCAAGCTTACCAGAGAATTGATAACTTCGTAGTAGATGGAAGTACATTAAAAGGTCAGACTATTAATACGAAAACAGGATTCAAAAATCTTTTCGGTTATAATATTAAAGCAGGTGCAAACTATAATATCAATGAGCAACACAACGTTTTTGCAAACATTGGGTTTTACAGCAAGCAACCTTTCCTTAATACAGTATATCCGAGCAATTTACAGCTAGTTAATCCAATGTTAACTAACGAAAAAATTGCTTCTGCAGAAGTTGGTTATGGATTCAGATCTGCAAAATTCAGTGCAAATGTTAATGTATACCGAACTCAGTGGAAAGATAGATGGTTAAGAAAAACAGGCCAGACTTTCAATTTAGCTGATGGATCAACGACTACAGGTTATTCGGAAATCAATGGTATTACTGAAATACACCAAGGAGTTGAATTTGATGGAGTATATAAGCCAACAAACTTCTTGGAAATCCAAGGAATGTTCTCTTGGGGAGATTACTACTACAAAGGAAATGCTAGCGTAGCTTCATTCGACGATAACAACAACCCGGTTACTCTAGCTAATGCTTCAGGAAATACCCTATATCTTGACAAAGTAAAAGTTGGAGGAACAAGTAATAATAGTATTCCTCAGATGACAGCATCACTAGGTCTTACCGTAAAACCGGTAAAAGATCTTAATATCTTTGGAACATGGAGATATGTAGGAAAGCTTTATTCTACAATCGATGCAGGAACATTCACCAATGTTTCGGCTCAGGACAGAGGAGTGTTGAAATTACCTGATTTCAATCTTTTTGATGTAGGCTTCTCTTACAAAATCAGACTAAAAGACCAAGCTCAGTATTTCACAATTGGAGCTAACGTTTATAACCTATTTGATACAGTGTATATCTCTGACTCAGCAACAAGTGTATTTGCTGATGATAAGCCAAAATATTTAGCTGACGGAAAAACACTTAATAGCAAAAATCAGACCTACGACCAATTGGGTATGATGTATAAAGGTCTTGCTACAGGTAACCGCGCTTACTTCGGTTTTGGAACTACTTGGGCAGCAACTCTATCATTCAACTTCTAATTATCACAATATTAGATTTTATAAATATGAATCCCGGCTTTGAGCCGGGATTTTTGTTATCTTTGTGTACAAAAAAATAGAAAGTATGGATTTTTACGGAATTTTGAAAAATGCCCACAAAGGATTCGGGTATCTTGAACTTCTTTTGGTGGCATTATTTATTATTGCACTTTTGGCTACCATGTTCGGTTTCAGTGGGAAAGTGAACAAGTTTTTAAAGAAAACAACCCTTTTCACAATGATCTTCTTCCACGTTCAGTTCTTATTGGGAATCATTATGTTGGTGATCAATTTTACAAAAGGAATGGATATGGGGTCAGTCATGAAAAATGCAGATTTAAGATTCCAATATGTTGAACATCCATTTTCTATGCTTATTGCAGCGGTATTGATGACTATTGTCAACAAAAAAGTAAAATCCAATGATACCATCTCTTTAGGGATTACCATTATGGGATTAATTGCAGTAGGTTTATTTGCATTTGCATTCCCTTGGGTAAAAGTCTTTGGGGCATAAAATAGAATCATAAAATTATGCGTTATAATTTATAAATAGTTTAATCTTAAATTTTTAATTAAATCAATGAAAGTAGCTGTCGTAGGTTCAACAGGAATGGTTGGACAAGTTATGCTTAAAGTTTTGGAGGAGAGAAACTTCCCTGTAACAGAATTAATCCCGGTTGCATCCGAAAGATCTGTAGGTAAGAAGGTGAAGTATAAACAGAAGGAATTTACGATTGTAAGCATGAAGGACGCTATAGCTGCTAAACCGGATATTGCCATCTTCTCTGCCGGAGGATCTACTTCTCTTGAATTCGCTCCTTTATTCGCTGAAGCCGGAGTAACAGTAATCGATAATTCTTCTGCATGGAGAATGGATCCCGATAAAAAATTGGTAGTTCCAGAAATCAATGCTGATGTGTTAACGAAAGAAGATAAGATCATTGCAAATCCGAATTGTTCTACCATTCAGTTGGTCATGGTTTTAGGACCTTTGAACAAAAAATATGATTTAAAAAGAGTAATCGTTTCTACTTACCAATCTGTAACAGGAACCGGTAAGGCAGCTGTAGACCAGTTAAATGGAGAAATCAGCGGAGATGATTCAACTACAAAAGTATATCCATATCAAATTTTCAAGAACGCATTACCTCATTGTGATGTATTTGCTGATGATGATTACACCAAAGAAGAAATCAAATTGATGAAAGAACCTAAGAAAATTTTAGGGGATGACACGTTCAATTTGACAGCAACAGCAGTAAGAGTTCCTGTTCAGGGAGGTCACTCGGAAAGTGTAAACATTGAATTTGAAAATGAATTTGAATTAGATGAAGTAAGAAAAATCTTATCCGAAACTCCTGGAGTGGTGGTCATGGATGATGTAAAAAACAATTACTATCCAATGCCTTTATATTCCGAAGGAAAAGACGAAGTTTTCGTAGGAAGAATAAGACGGGATCTGTCACAGCCTAAAACGCTCAACCTCTGGATTGTCGCAGATAACCTGAGGAAAGGAGCAGCAACGAACGCTGTACAAATTGCAGAATACCTTGTAGCAAACAACTTAGTATAAACTAACAAAATAAAAAAGAGTCTCAAAATTGAGATTCTTTTTTTTATCAAACAGAATATGAAAAATACTTCGAAGAATACCCACAAAGATAAAATTGGATTTCAGAAGCTTATTGCTGTATTTGGAGTCATTCTTTTCATTGGAAAGATTATCGCCTGGAAGCTCACTAATTCTGATGCCGTATTCTCTGATGCCATGGAAAGTATTGTGAATGTCATCAGTGCATTTATGGGGCTCTATTCTCTTCACCTTGCTGCCAAGCCTAAAGATGAAGACCATCCCTATGGTCACGGGAAAGTAGAATTTGTTACTTCCGGAATTGAAGGAGCTTTGATCGCTATTGCCGGCCTTATGATTATTTATGAAGGAATACATAGCCTTATTGTAGGAAAAGTTTTGAGCCAAATTGATTTGGGTATCTGGATCATTACCGCTACAGCTGTTATCAACTATCTGCTCGGATATATTTCTATCAAGAAAGGAGAAAGGGAAAACTCTTTGGTTCTTATTTCCTCAGGAAAACATCTGCAGTCGGATACGATTACCACCCTAGGGGTTGTGCTGAGTTTAGTCATTGTCTATTTCACTAAAATATACTGGCTGGATTCTGTTGTTGCTTTAATTTTGGGGCTCTACATTATATTTGTGGGCTATAAAATCGTTCGTAAATCTTTAAGTGGAATTATGGACGAACAGAATCCTGAAATACTCCATCAAA
This sequence comes from uncultured Chryseobacterium sp., assembly GCA_963518055.1. Lineage (GTDB taxonomy): Bacteria > Bacteroidota > Bacteroidia > Flavobacteriales > Weeksellaceae > Chryseobacterium. The sequence goes on along the minus strand of CAUQIC010000009.1, from coordinate 90,624 downwards.
TTATTAAAGTCCTTGAAGAAAATCGAAAAATAGAATGGATTGATGTTCACAATATGAAAATTCAACAGTTTGGAGCTTCACTTCATATTGATGCTCACATCACGCTTCCATGGTATTATGATCTTCGTGATGCTCATAGCGAAATGGAAAAAGTAATCCTCTTATTGGCTAAAAATATAAAACGTACTATTGAATTCAATTTCCATATGGATGACTGTAAGCCCATCTCTTGCTCTGTCTGTCAAATCGAGAAATGCCCTGTGCGTGAAAAAGAATTCGTTAAACGGGTAGAATGGACGGCAGAAAATGTGACCAGCATTAATAAGCATACTGCAGAATAATGAAACCACCGATTTAGTAATTTTACTTTTTAGCTTTCTTTGCCTTCCCTGCCTATGATCTGCTTTCTGTAATAAAACATCGGCACAATGAGCAATATGATCAAAGGCTGAATCACAAACCTTCTCATATAAAAAGAAAAAAGATACCCTATTTCAAACTGATCATAAATACAGTACAAATAGATAGGAAAAGCAATCAGAAACACAATAAGCATCATGATTGCCCCCTGCAATGTCCATTGCTTATTTTTGAATAAACCATAGATAATAAGACATGAAAATATAAGGTTTAGCACAAACCTGAAGATATGTCCCATTAGTAATTTTCCCCATTCAAATGACGGAAGCTCAATATTTTTATTGGCTTCGTGAAAATAGGTAAGAAAGGGGTCATAAAAGATCTTATTTTCAAGAATTCTGACAGCCACAAGGCCGCAAATTCCTGCTATGACGAGGAACCAATTAAGAGTTTTCATGTTTTAAAGCAAAGAATTTAATCCAAACCAACCAAAGTACGACAACGGTTCCATAGATAATGGCCGGGAAAATAAAGTCATGAAACATTTTACCATATTCTTTATAATCTGCCATCACAATATTCAACCCTACGATTCGCAGAAGATTCATAATATAGAGTAAAACCAGTCCTATCCCAAGAAAAACAAATGTTTTTACTCCTTTATAAAAGGCAAAAATAAAAGACACAAATAAAATAATAACAGAAATAGCATTGCAACCTTCTACCATTCTGGTTACATAATGATTCTTTACATAGAACCAAACCTGCTCATTTTTGATATCATCATATAATTCAGTAGGATACCCTATTGTGTTCTGTAAACCGGCTACCTGATTGGCAATGATTCTTGAAAAAGGATCAAGCCCCGTCTCTTTACAATGATTCAGATAAAACTGATACGCCAAAAGCAGCACCAGATAGATGATGATGAAACGCAGTAAAATTCCTAAAACCGGTTTAAAGTCCTTTAACATATTACAAATATAAAAATTAGACTGCAAAGAAAACTGATATTGAGGAAAGAAAGCTTAATTTTAAATCACAAAATAGGGAAAGGCATCTTGTAAACAAACAATTTACTTAAAAAAAAGTATAAAAGGTTTCAGTTCTTATCCTAAAAGTTGTAATAATCGCCTGCTTCCAACCCGGGATTTCAGATTATTACCTTCTATCATCCAACTCGTGTTAAATTAGTATATTTGTTTTCATATTATGACTTCTGAAAACGCTAAACGATTTTTTGAAAACCATTTGGGTAAAAAATCTTCCGAATTCGTTACATTGGCTCAAAGCGGCTCTGCTAGAGTGAATTTTCTGGCGACTGCCGAAAATGAAAAATACATCATCACTTACAATGAAAATATTGCCGAAAATGAAAGTTTTCTGTATTATTCTGATGTCTTTTCTGAATTAAAGCTTAATACTCCTGGCATCTTAGCGGTCTCCGAGGACAGAAAAATGTATGTACAGGAATTTCTGGGAAATCATACCCTTTCAGAGGTCATTGCTCAGGAAAGCCTATCCTCTGATGTAAAATATTTGGTAAAGCAGACTCTTGAAAAGCTTTTCCAAATGCAAGTTCAAACCCGGGGAAAAATTGATTTCTCAAAAACGTTTGAATACGAAAGTTATGATGAACTCCCGATCATCCATGATCTTTATTACTTTAAAAATTTTGTGGCAGACTTCCTGGAACTGGAGTATAATAAATCAAAACTACTGAAAGAATTCAAACAAATTGCGGTTCTTATCGAAAGTTTAAAACCTCAGGGAATCATGATCCGTGATTTTCAGGCTAGAAATATCATGGTCAATGAAAATAATGAAGTTTCATTTATTGATTATCAGTCTGCGATGAAAGGCCCATTAATGTATGATGTCATCTCCTTTCTTTTTCAAGCCAAAGCAAACTTCCCGGAAGACTTTAAAGATGAAATGCTGGAATTTTACATTCAGCAGTTTGAAAATCAAGAAGTCAGACTTCAACTATATCATTCGGTGAAACCGATTCAAATGATGAGATTTTTACAGGTATTAGGGGCTTATGGATTCAGAGGACTTATTCAGAGGAAGCAACACTTTATGGCAAGTTTAGAAAAAGGAATACAAAATATTATCCGGTTTGCTGATTCGTGGGAAGAAATGAAAAATTATCCGGAACTTGAAAAGGTAATTCAACAACTGACCTCTGATAAAGCAAAATTAAAAATTGAAGAAATTTTAAAATTAAACCATTAAGATGCTATTAAGTTTTTAGGTCTATAATAATGGTTAAAAAATAAAAAGAAGAAAATGCTACACATCGACATCCACAGTTTTTCCTATAAAAAAGGAGGAATTCCAAAAGATCTTTCAGGAAACGGAGGCGGTTTTGCCTTTGATTGCAGAGGAATTTTAAATCCCGGAAGAATTGAAGAATATAAAAGCCAAACCGGAAATGATATTGGAGTTCAGGAGTATCTTGAAACCCAAACTGAAATGCCCAAATTCCTGGAACTTGTAAAGGCTATTATTTCGATCAACATCGAAGACTATCTGGCCAGAGGATTTGAAAATCTTCAGATCAATTTCGGATGTACCGGCGGGCAGCACAGATCAGTATACTCTGCGATAAAAATTACAGAATTCATCAAAGAAAAATATCCGGAGGTAACAGAAGTAACCCTTCACCACGATGAACAACCACAGCTTAACATCGGTAATGAACAATAAGAAATAGTTCATTGCCTACTACTTATCATTCATTACTTACATAATTATGAAGGCTCTTATTTTCGCAGCAGGAAAAGGGACAAGGCTAAAACCTTTTACCAACCACCATCCCAAAGCTTTAGCAAAAGTAAATGAAATTCCACTTTTGGAAAGAAATATCAAGTATCTGAAAAGTTTTGGAATCACAGATTTTGTCATCAATATTCATCATTTTGGAGATCAGATCCTTGATTTTTTAAATAAAAACAATAATTTCGGCTGTAAGATTGAAATCTCTGATGAAAGAGAAGAATTGCTTGAAACCGGAGGCGGCTTGATTTTTGCAAGAAGATTTCTGGATCATGGAGAAGATTTTCTTATTATGAACGCTGATATTTTAACTAATATAAACATCAATACATTAGTAGAATATCATAAAAAGATAAAAGATTTTGCTACTTTAGCAGTTTCGGACCGTGAAAGTTCGAGAAAACTTCTTTTCAATGATGACATGGTTTTAAGAGGTTGGCTTAATGTACAAACAGGAGAGCAAAGACTTGCTGAATTCAATAAAGGATTTAAAGCTCTTGCCTTCAGTGGTGTTCATTGTATCAATCCTACCATCTTTGAAAAAATAAAAAGAAAAGGCAAATTTTCTGTTATGGAAGAATATCTGGACCTGATGCAAACCGAACATATTCACGGTTTTGTACATGACAGTATTCTTATCGATGTCGGAAGACCGGAGTCGGTAATAGAAGCCGAAAAATATTTTAAATAAAATTGTGCAATGGAAATTGATGGAACTAGGGATGAAAGTTTAGTAAATCCGGAACTTGACATTAACGAAACAAAACTACATAACAGCTTCAGGCAAAAAACCTGGGATGAAACAATCACCAAAGACAGTTGGATGGTTTTCAAAGTCATGGCTGAATTTGTAGACGGATATGAAAAATTAGCCAAAATTGGCCCGTGTGTTTCTATCTTCGGTTCTGCAAGACTGAAACCGGAGAATAAATACTACGAAATGGCCGTAGAAATTGCTGAAAAGATTACAAAATTAGGCTTTGGAATTATTACCGGAGGCGGTCCCGGGATTATGGAAGCAGGAAATAAAGGTGCTTTCAACGCCAAAGGGAAATCCATTGGCCTTAATATTGATCTTCCTTTCGAGCAGCATTTTAACCCATACATCAATAAGTCTTATTCTATGAACTTCGATTACTTTTTCGTGAGAAAGGTAATGTTTGTAAAATATTCTCAAGGCTTTGTCGTAATGCCCGGAGGTTTTGGAACTTTGGATGAGCTTACGGAAGCGATGACATTGATTCAAACCAACAAAATTGGTAAATTTCCCATCGTTTTGGTAGGAAGTGAATTTTGGGGCGGATTGTTGGAGTGGTTCAAAGCTACTCTACTAAAAGAAGGGATGATTGCTGAAGATGATCTTGATCTTTACCGAGTGGTAGACACTGCAGATGAGGCAGTAGCGCACATTAAGGGATTTTATGATAAGTATTCTGTGAATGTTAATTTTTAATTGGCATATTATTTGTGACTTATAACTAGCTAGAATGATTGTAAATCTATTAATTAAGATGAAAAAACTTTTATATATATCAGGAATTTTAACATTTTTTGTGTTAATGAGTTTTATGTATGTAGACTTTTTCTCTTCAATGACCAAGGTGGATTATATTGATGGAAGCAAGACATTGAAGTTTACCACAAAAATGAATACAAGCCATATCTCTGATGCGATTAAAATCAACCCGAATACGGCAGGTTTCGAAGCAGAGGTGAAAAAATATGTGAACAATAATTTTGATGTATTTGTCAATGGTGCTCCCAAAACAATAACCTTTACCGGAAGTCAGGTCAGCGGAGAAACTGTATGGGTGTATTTCGAAACCGGAGGTGTTTCGGATATCAATACCTTAAAGATTAAAAATACGATTCTTTTGAGCGCTTTTCCTAAGCAGATCAATCTGGTCAATATTGCCTACAAAGGCAGCCAGAAAACAATGAACTTTCAAAGAGGAAAAGAAGTGAATGAAGTTTCTTTTTAAACGAAATTAGATTTAACCATTATAAATGGGTACCCTGTAAGCTTAGCTTGCAGGGTATTTTTTTTGCAATAAAAATCACACAAATGAGATTAATCCGTGAAAACACGGACTATAAATTCAGCACTTCTACTCTAACACAGGTCTTTTTAACGCTTTACATTTGTCATGTAATTACAATGTTGAAGCCGAAATCACATAAAAAACGGGGCGGCATCTGAAAAGCCAAATGAGTAAGAATAAAAACATTTAAAAACAAATCACATGGACAACAATCAATTAAACGCTTCAAGCCAGGAAATCGATGTTATGATCGTCATTGACACCGATTATGTAAAAGACTACATTAAAGCAAAAGGCCTTACACCCAGTACAGATAAAAACCACGCCGTAGCTATTGATCATAAAAGCCAATACATGGTGGTTCCAAGTGCACATGTTGTAGCCGGCCAGGCAACCGCAGACCTGAATTTCAAAGGAAGAGCGGGAGATACTGTGTGCTTCAGAGGAAGTTCTGTTTCTCAGAATTCAGATGATTCGATAATTATATACAGAGTTGAAAAATATGGCGGCGTAGATGTATTCTATGGCAACCCTTTCGAATATGAATTTGTAGACAGAACATCAGCCGCAGTACCCAATCCTAAAAGCTCAGATCGAGATGGAATGCCTTCTGTACCCGGAAATGTTACTTTTGCAAGTTTAGATGCCAGAATCGGTCATATAGGAACCGGAAACTACTATATTTACTTTGGTTTATATACCTTAGACCCAAACGACAGCAGCAAACAAATTTTATATAGCTATTGTTACTGGGATCCAACGATTACGGTACAGTAATAAAAAACCACTGCTGATGCGGTGGTTTTTTGTTTGTTAAATGAATCTTATATATGGATAATCTTCATTTCTAAATCTATAAATTTTCTATAATCTAATAACTGAGGCGCTCCCAGCAAGGAGTGTTTTTATGCAGCTCATTTTTTTTAAAACATTTTCTATCAAAAAAGTGTGAATATCTTTTTGATAAAAGCTAACTAGTAAATGATTAAAAGAATCAATGATATATCCATATAATATTATTGCACCAATTTTGATTCTTATAGCCTGTAGCTATGATTAATTATAGTATCTTTTTTATGAATACTGAAAATTAATTCTCCTTTCTTCTTCACAATAGTATCACCAACTTCTATTTCTTCTTTATATGAACTCCACCACCTATTAGAATGATTACATTCACAAGGCTTCTTAGTGAGTGGATTATATCCTTTTGCTTTAAACATTTCGGAAGTATATGATGAAGGAGGCGTTTCTACAACTAAAATACACTCTTCTTCAGCAAGTCTTTTTGCATTACTTTTATGATCTATTCTATTTGTGAAAATAAAGAAAATTAGCACAAAAATTAAACAAACAATTAAACTTATATTAGGTTTCATATTTAATTAAATTGATGAGAATAATCATTTTCTCCTAGAAATTCTATAAGGTCGTTGTGATGATAATAATTAATCTTATCTTTCTAAGTTATCAATATCATTGTAAATATAATTATTTTATACAATCAAAATAATCCTTTATTCTCAAATTATACTCTTAAACCGTTTGCTCTTTCTATATAATTTTTTTTAGAAAGACCTTTTAATGGATTCCTGCAGACACATCGATATACTTAGTAATATTCCACTATCATTCAGGAACTTACTATCATCTTACATGATTGACGAACTGGTAAACATAAACAGTCTTTATTGTTCTCCAAAGACATAAAATAAAAAGGCCGTCTCATAAAAAGACGGCCTGTATATTGAGTATTAGGTCAATTATTGGACCTCAATATTATCTAATTGTATTGATGTAGTAACACCACTTCCATTTCCGGAATATTCAAATAAAATATAACCATTACCCGTAAGAGTTGCAGGAATATTATAAGTTCCCGCCGGTGCTAATGTTCCATAGCCACTTGCCGGTGCTTGCGGAATAGTAAATGCAGAAGTAATATCTACCTTAGTAGCCGCTGTAATATCTCCAAGCGCAGTATAATTAGTCGTATAATATACCTTTAAAGCATTACCGTTCCAGAATCCAACATTAACGTCAAACTTCAATGTATTAGCAGCAGTAAAATCAACTGGTACAGCAAAGTAAGTTAAATAGTTTCCAGTTCCAGAATTAGCCCCTAATTGGATATATTTATTGTTGCTAAAAGTTTTTAACTGCCAGTATCTGTTTCCTAGTACAGCATCATTTACATATTTAGGATAAACTTCTAGGTTAGTAGGAGTCGTAGGATAGCTTTCAAAATTTTCAAGGAAAGAACCTGAAAAAGTTATCGCAGTCCCTCCTTTAGGTGGAGTTGCATCTACTCTGGTTCCTTTAAAATTAATATCTTTAGTATTTCTTATAAGCATTTGCCAAGTTGTATTGTAACGGCTTACTACGAAAGTAATATCTCCATTACCTGTTGGCAATAAAGTAGCTCCCTCAGAGAAAAATCCTGAATTTCTCAAGGTAACAGCACCACCGGCACCATCTTCTAAGTTTCTATCTGTATCTACACCAGCTCCCCCAACATAATCAATATAAGTTTTGTTAACAGGATAAATATCATTAATTGCAAACTGAGAATTAGGAACTTTCACCAAAGTATTGATATACTGTTCGCTCTTAGCCGCATTAAGATTTGCTAATTCAACAGGCTTGATATTCACAATTTCAAGTCCGTTTCCATTACAAACTCCTGACATATATCTGCTTAATAATGAAGCAGGAACTCTACCAATAGCATAAGTAGGATCTACAGAACCTATTTTCACAGTTCCTCTGTCAAGACCTATTCTTAGCCCTTTTGCGTTAATTCTGATATGTGCACCTACAGGAAAATCTTTGTAGTTGGTAGATGCATCAACCTCAATCTGAAGACCGGCTGTAGGATTTTCAGATTTATCCTGGAAAGAAATTGTTTTATAGAAATTTCCATTTTCGTCTGAAGAAATTACATACCCGTCAAAAATTTGATCAGTAGTAATCAGCTTATATCCTGTAGCAGGAGCCTGAGCTTTAAAGTCTGCAAGAGAAATATTTGGAGCTGCAAATTTATTCTCACATTTAATAGGTGGCGTCTCCCATTCGTCTTTTTGTACACAAGAAGTAAGAGCAATTACAGCGAATGCAATTCCTGTTACCGGACTTAAGTATTTCTTTATGTTCATTTTGATATTTTTTAATTAAAGTAGTTAATAAACTGATTATTAGAATCTAAATTGTAGGTTTACGAAATATGATCTTCCTTGCGTATACCAGTACTTTGGAGCAAATAAAGTAAACTCTCTGTCAAGATCCTGAGCGAAAGTTGGATACTTCGCATTTCTGGTTTGCTCAAATCCTCCGGTGATATACTTTTTGTTATCTAAAACATTATTTATTGTTCCGGAAAGTAATACATAATATTTACCGATCACCCATGATTTACCTGCATTCACATTCAAGAAGAAAGATGAAGGCAATTTATTAGGCTGTAGCACTCTTCTTAAATCAGCTTCTGTTAAGCCTGAATAAGGGGTACCGGTATTATCATTTTGGGCAAATGATTCCGTTCTTACCAATGAAGCAGGATCCAGATAATTATCATCAAAATAATTCCAGTTTCCTCCTACCCACCAGTATTTAGGATTGTTATATCGGAAGCCTAAAGAGAAAGCCTGTTGAGGCGTCCCACCCTGGCGATAGTTTTTAAGGTAAGATTTCCCCATGCTTGTATAAGGAAGTCCGTTTCCAAAAACTCCTACAGCATCTGAAGCAAAATAAGTCATCGGATCATTTCTATAAGTGTACTGTCCGATACTTGCCAAACCTTGTAGTGATAATGTAGGCAATACCTTCACATCAACTCCTAGCTCCAAGCCCATATTTCTTTTCTTTACATCAGTCATGATCTGTGATACAAAGGCACTCTGAACATTCGTCTGGTTACCATCCGCATCAACACTTTTCAATGGAATACCATCTGCAAAGAATCTCTGAACTGTAGTTTCATTACTTGTATCAATCAAATACCCTGTAAATCTTAATTTTAAGAAAGGAGTGGAAATTACATAGCTAAGATCATTAGCATTAACTACCATACTTTTTACTCCTGGCGCAACAGAACCGTTTACTCTTGGGTTTACAAACAAGTCCTCCAAATAAGGAGCCTGATTATAGTAAGCACCATTATAAACCAAGAAGTTTCTTCCGTTCAGCTTATAAATAATCTGACCTTTAAGACCATAATTCCAATAATTATAATCTGCTCCTTTTCCGTATGAATCTTTATATAAGTAATGCTTGAATAATCCCTCACGGCTGGAAGATGAATATCCTGCCAATGCAGAAACAAACACATCAAATCTTCCGGTTGAGAATTTTAATCCCGGGTTCACTTTCACTTCCTGTCTTCTGAAAATGTAGTCATACCCCATTTTATCTCCTACTCTCTTCGTTACATCTGCTTCACCTTCATTAAATAACCCTGATTTTCCAGGTTGGTTGGTTGCAGCAAACGGATCGCGGTTTAATACAAAATCTGCTCCTAAAAGATCATTTACCTCTCTATATTGCTCTGAATAGTAGTTTTGGTAAGATACATTTAATAAAAACTTCGTAGTATCTGTAAAGTTGTGTACAAAGTGAGTGGCAGCATTCCAGATTTTGTCATCACTTACATCGTTCACCATATAATATAATGCCCTTTTACCTGTCTGTCCATAGTAAGAACCTGCAGCCTGAGACATATTTCTTCTGTATAATCTATCCCAATCCAGTTGAGTTACTTTTGGATCTCCTGATTGCCATGCCGCCAACGCTGTTCTATAGGCATCCTGTGAGGTAGTTACCGTACCATCCGGGTTGGTAGTTGAAGCATTAGGATCTAAAGAGTCATAATAGCTTGGTAAATTTCTGTAATAGGTAGGAGATGGATTCTGTACATTCTGCCAGTCTAAACGAGAGCCTTTGTCTTTCCCGAACTGATAAGAAAGAGAAGTCCAAAGACTTGATTTCTTATTAATTTTCCAGAAGTCCTGAATTTGGAAAATAGGTTGAAACCCTTTTCTCACTCTTTCACTTCTTTGCTCACCATCCTGGTATCCCCAGTAAGAATTATAATGCACCCCTCTGTAATCATACACTTCTTGTGTACTCGGACTTGCAGTAGATCTTCTGTAAGGAGCACCAATAAAGTTGAATGTTACCGTATGGTTATCGCTAAGTTTTTTCTCAATTCCCAAATAAGCTCCATAAGCATCATAGAAAGTCCCTTCCTGGATTCCTTCTTCCGCCCATCTTCTTGCTCCCATTACAGTAAAAGCCCATCCTTTCTTACTCATTCCTGAAGAATAACGTAAAGAAGTTCTGTTTCTATAATTTCGGTTCGTTAAAGATTGGGTAAATTGGAATCCTTTTCTATACTCACTGGCCTTTGTGTTTTTGTAAACAACAGAACTGTTTCCACCGAATGTATACTCAGATGGTGAATGGTTGGCAGAAACTTCAGGATACCTAGTTATTTCGTTCAATCCACCCCAGTTATTAAAGTCAACATTACCATTATCGGATTTCAACATGGAAACTCCGTTGAGCATATTCTCACCTGTTCTTCCATCAATTCCTCTCGGACGGAACCAGTAAAAACCAAGATCAAACGCTGCAATTCTACTAAAGATGTCCTGAGAAGACTGAAGCAAACCTACAGTTGAAGCCTGTCCACTGCTATTGCTATCATCGTCATCATTGTCAATAATTGCTAAACCTTGATCAGCGTTCGTAAGAGCGGAGTAAAGAGTAATAACTCCTAAATCCTTTCTTTTCTCATCAGTTACGTCAAACTCCATCAACTTAGTTTCGAAGTTGGGTTTCGTAATCACAATTTGGTAATGGCCCGGCTGAAGATCTACAAACTGGAAATATCCAATTTTATCGGCCGTTACATCATTTTCGCTCCCTTTTAGATCTACTTGTGCCCTTTCAATAGGCTTTCCTTCTGCATCCTTAAGATACGCAGACACAGTGGTCTGTGCAAAATAGTATGAAGCAGGAAGTAAAGTAAATAAAGAGACTAATGATAGTTTTTTAATCATGAGTATATTATTTTTTTTAATACTTTTCTTCTTAATTCTCAACAGTTTAAAAGTTGGGGGCACAAATTTAGTCAAAATTTGTAATTAACAACTTTTTTAACATTATTTTTTCTTAACATTGCAAGCTTTTATGAATTATTAAGTAATAGTTTCTTATTCATTCAACCATAAATTTACAAATATTTAAAATCGAATGAATTAAAAAAAAGTAAATTTGCCGTTTAAACAATTTTAATACTCTAGAAGATGAAGAGATTTATGAGTTTTATGGCCGTTATTTTCTCAATAATGGCTTTTGCACAACAGGGAAAACTTAGAAAAGTGGCCACTGTTGGTTTTTTGAATGTTGAAAACCTCTGGGACACCATACGTTCAGCGGATTATATTGACGGAACTAAAGATATCAAAAACCCGGCTTTCCATAGAAGTATTCCTATCGATTCAGTTAATTTTTTAGATGTTGAAAAATATGATGGACCTTGGAGTGATGGAGCCTTAAAAGGGAAAAAAGTAGTCAGATATCAAAGTGGTTCTGAAGAATTCACTCCTAAAAGTGCTAAAAACTATGGCACTAAAATATATAAAGCAAAATTAGCCAATGAGGCAAAAGTAATTGCTGAACTTGGAGCACAGTATACTAAGACGGCCCCTGCTGTTGTAGGTTTAATTGAAGTTGAAAACAGACAGGTTATTGAAGATCTTATTAACGAGCCTGCATTGAAAAAGTATGATTACGGAATTATCCACTACAATTCTTATGACTATAGAGGGATTGACGTTGCTCTAATCTATCAGAAAAGACGTTTCACGCCAAGCAACTCATTAAAAAAAGAATTAAAAATTTTTGGTAACGACGGAAGAAGAGAATACACAAGAGATATTCTGGTAGTAACAGGTTTTTTAGACAATGAAAAAGTGGCATTCTTTATGAATCACTGGCCTTCAAGAAGAGGAGGAGAAGCAGTTTCTTTGCCTAAAAGAAATGCCGCTGCTGCTTTGCTTAAGCAACAGATGGATAGTATAAGAGCTATCGATCCGTCAACAAAATTATTTGCAATGGGTGACTTCAATGATGATCCTGTGAGTTCAAGTTTAAAAAACTATCTAAAAGCTCAGGCTAGCCCGAAAGATTTAAGTGAAGAGACTCCATATCTTAATTTAATGTACCCTTTATACAAAAAAGGAGTTGCTTCCTTAGCATACCAGGATGCACCCAACTTATTTGACCAGATTATTGTTTCCAAGAATTTGGTTTCTGATCAGGTAACAAAAGAATATTCCGTTTATAAGGCAGAAATTTTTGCTCCGGCTTATCTCGTCAATAAAGAAGGAAATTACAAAGGCTATCCTTTCAGATCCTGGAATGGAGATCAGTTTACCGGAGGCTACAGCGACCACTTCCCTGCATTTGTAGTTTTGCAGAAAGAACCATAAAAATTAAAGCACTCATTTAGAGTGCTTTTTTTATGTAACTTTATGAATCATGAAAAATATAATTTTACTCCTACTCATTGCATGTATTCCTTTCTCTTGCTTCTCTCAGGAGAAAGCTGGGAAAGACAAAGAACAGCACGAGATGAAACCCTCTAAAAACGATGATGGAGAATGGGATCTTACCGTCATCGATACCCAGTTTGACTACTTTTTAAGTGCAGTTGCCAGACCTATAAGCCAGTACTCAGAATCTTTTTTAAAGACTAAAAATACATTCCTTGTCAACGAATGGAATGGTTATTATAACTCGGGAAAGTATAGAAATATTATAGAATCAGGAATTGATTATGATCCCCGTGAAAATTATGGGATCAAGTTTGAATATAAATTGTATCAGGTATTCGCGTACGTGAGATGGAAATATGGCCTTAAAATGAATGGATTATCGGGAAGTGATGCGATAAGATAATTTTCATATTCATAAAAAAGCGTTCTTGAAAGACGCTTTTTCTATTCATTATTATGAAAAAAATTCACAAATAGATTAAATTTAAAAAATAATATGAATTAAAAATTGAAGTTTTAATTATATTTGTATTTCACTGACAGCTTATTTTTTAGTGATCTAAACTAATTTAAACCCATGAAAAAAATTTTTAGCCTTGCCATACTCCTGGTGCTATTTTCCGTGAATTCCTTGTACTCCCAGGCCGGCAGCAATGGCAGCGATATTATTATCTGTCTCGACAACAGTGCGTCTGTTGAGAATTTTGAGTTTAATGATATGACCGTTTCGACCAAAAAGTTAATACAATCAATTTTAAGTTGCAATCCAAACAATAAAGTTTCAGTAGTACACTATGGAACCAGCTTTCAGTCTCTTCCTTTATCCCCTAAAATATATATAGAATCAGATTTCACCAATAATTTAACAACCGCTCAAAACTTTTCAAGAAGATTGAATGATGGAGACCATTTTCATCAGGCGGTAGGAATGATAGGTGAGGCTATAGACAATATTCCCAGCTCAGGCATTGTAAGTCCACAAAAAACCTTAACTACAAGCCCTTCCAGACCCCTTATCATCTTCTTATTCACAGACGGAGGAAGAGGTTCAGGAAATTCGCTCACAGGATCTTATTTGGTCAACCTAAATCCTCCCAATGATTTACATGAAAATAATGCATTCTTAAACTTCACCAACTTTAAGAATCACAGAAATGCAAAATTTGTTGTCGTTCACGTTGAAACTTATTCTGTGTACAAAGAAGCGGCCGCCAGTATTGCAAGTTTTGGGGGTTCTTATCCCGGACCTATCGAAGGTTATCCTGCTGATCCGGATAACAATCAGGTTCCGAGATTCTATCTCAATAAAAACAACTTTATTCTGAGTACTGCTGAAATATCTGGTCTTACTGAGAATATCTGTTCTATTGGAAAAGGAAAAATCACATTTTATCATGAGCCCCTTCCTTGCGAATATATGCATTACCCGTTTAATGTCAATGGATCCTATACAATCCCTGTAGGCTCAACGATTACGAATTTCCAGATGGCCCTTGTAAATACATCAACCGGAATAAGCTACCCTACTTCTTCAATTCCCACATATACCAGTCCGAATTTTTTCAATTTTAGCATAGACCTATCCAATATGACCAACCCACTTGCCGGAGAATACAAACTGCAGGCAAGTCTTACCTATACTAACGGCAGCGCCAGTACTACTATTCAAGCTAACAATGGGGTTTTGGGCTTCCCTTATGATGTTAAATTCTGCTGTCCGGATCATTTATATATCGATACAAATGTGATCGCTCCAAACGTTGATCTTCAGTCTGCAGACCATACGATTACGGCTGTTAATGTTATTAGTAATGGATCTCAGGCAGTATACCATGCCGGAAAATTTGTATTATTAAACCCGGGCTTCAATTCTGAAGGAGGATCTGACTTCTATGCTTACATTGAAGGCTGTAAACCCGAACAAACGGTGAAACCAAAAGATGACAGCTATTATATTGACCTTAATGCAGATCCTAATAACACAAAATCTATTAGAAAAGAAAGTATACAGTCACAGCGTTCGTTACAGATCTTTCCTAATCCAAATACCGGCATATTTACAGTATCTGTAGATAAGATAGGTACCGGATCACTTCAGGTTTCCGATGTAAATGGAAAAACTGTTTTTGAAAAATCATTTAAAAATGAAAAAGAAATAGGAGTCAATATCCAATCATTACCATCGGCTACTTATATTGTGAAAGTCTTTTCAGATAATGAAATCATTACCCAAAAAATAATCAAAAGATAAATACTTCAACACCCCCAATAAAAAAGGTTCAGAAAATTCTGAACCTTTTATTTTTATAATAGCTGAAAATTATTTGTTGAATAACTCCTCTACTTTATCCCAGTTTACTACATCAAAGAATGCAGAAACATAATCAGGTCTTCTGTTTTGATAGTTTAAATAATAAGCGTGCTCCCAAACGTCTAACCCTAAAACCGGAGTTCCTTTAACATCTGCAACAGGCATTAATGGGTTATCCTGGTTTGGAGTAGAAGAAACAGATACAGAACCATCAGCATTTTTTACTAACCAAGCCCATCCTGAACCAAATCTTGTTTTAGCAGCGTCAGAAAAGTCTGTTTTGAATTTTTCAAGACCTCCATAGTTTTCAATAGCAGCTTTTACATTTCCTACCGGCTCTTTGCTTCCTCCAGGCGTTAAAATTTCCCAGAATAAAGAGTGATTGAAGTGACCTCCTCCATTGTTTCTTACCGCCGGCTTATCCGTTCCAGTCTTACAAATTTCTTCGATCGTTTTTCCTGCTAAGTCAGTTCCTTCGATGGCTTTATTTAAATTGTCAATATACGCCTGGTGATGCTTTGTATAGTGGATTTCCATAGTTTTTGCATCAATCGTAGGCTCTAATGCATCATACGCATATCCTAATTTTGGTAATTCAAATGACATAATCTTTATTTTTAATGTTATAACCCAAAATTAGCCAATATTTAAGCTATTATCAAAGATTGGGTATTACTTTAATAAATCTTTAACATTGACATATTGATTTAGAATGAATTAAGTTTTAAAATATTTTTATTTAGATAAAATTTAAAAAAGAATACTATTATCAAATTTCCTTCATCTTATTCCAACTACGCTTTATTCTCAATTTCGTAACTTACACAAAATGAACATATTTCTTCAATAAAGAAACTTTTATCACTCAATGTTTAACCTAAAATACTTTTATTATGAAAATTGGACTTTTTGGATTTGGGAAAGCAGGGAAAGCCGTAGCATCCGTTATCCTTCAAAACAAGGATCATTCTTTACAATGGATTTACAGAAAAACACACCGGTTAAACACCAGAGATGCCGCTGATTTTCTGGGAGTAGAAAGCGATGATCCCGGGCACTTTTATTCAGAGAAAAAAATGAGTGTAGATGAGCTTCTGAAAGAACATCCTGTAGATGCAATTATTGATTTCTCGTCTAAAGACGGAATTTATATGTATGGAGAATCTGCTGCTCAACATGAAATAAAAATTATTTCGGCAATTTCCCATTATTCAGATAAAGAGGTTGGTTTCCTTCATAAACTGGCTCAGAAAGCCACGGTATTTTGGTCTCCCAACATCACCTTAGGAATAAATTATTTATTATACGCTGCTCAATTTTTAAAAAAAATAGCTCCATCGGTTGATATAGAAATTATTGAAGAACATTTTAAAGACAAAGAAGGAATTTCAGGAACAGCCATCCGAATTGCTGACGTACTCAATGTAAAAGATGAAAAAATAAACACCATCAGAGCTGGTGGAATTGTAGGGAAACATGAAGTAATTTTTGGTTTTCCTTTTCAAACCGTAAGACTTATTCACGAATCTATTTCCAGAGATGCTTTTGGAAACGGAGCCCTGTTTGCAGCCGAGCATCTTATCAATAAAAAACCGGGCTTCTATAAATTTGAGGATTTATTACATCCTTATTTCAAAATATAGAAGCCCGGCTTATGAAAATTTAATTTATTATCTGTTCATAGACATCAAAAATTCTTCATTATTAAGAGTTCCTTTGATGTTTTTATTTACAAATTCCATAGCCTCTACAGGATTCATTTCAGAAAGGTATTTTCTAAAGATCCACATTCTCTGCGAGGTAACCTCGTCAAGAAGAAGATCATCCCTACGAGTACTGGAAGAAATTAAGTCGATAGCAGGATAAATTCTTCTGTTAGCAATTTTTCTGTCTAACTGAAGTTCCATGTTACCGGTACCTTTAAATTCTTCAAAGATCACTTCATCCATTTTGGAACCAGTGTCAATAAGAGCTGTAGCAATGATCGTCAATGAACCTCCTCCTTCAATTTTTCTTGCTGCTCCAAAGAATCTTTTCGGTTTGTGAAGAGCATTGGCATCCACCCCTCCGGAAAGAACCTTTCCTGAAGCAGGGGTAACCGTATTATAAGCTCTGGCTAATCTTGTAATAGAATCCAGCAAAATAACAACATCATGTCCACATTCCACCATTCTCTGAGCTTTCGCAAGAACAAGGTTGGCTACTTTCACATGTTTTTCAGCAGCTTCATCAAATGTAGAAGCAATAACTTCTGCATTTACGCTTCTTTCCATGTCAGTAACCTCTTCCGGACGTTCGTCAATCAGAAGAACCATCATATATACTTCAGGGTGATTGGCTGCAATAGAATTGGCAATATCTTTAAGTAACATGGTCTTACCCGTTTTAGGCTGGGCAACAATCATAGCTCTCTGCCCTTTTCCAATAGGAGCAAACAGATCTACAATTCTTGTGGAAATCGTAGAGTTGTTTCCTGCAAGATTGAATTTCTCTTCAGGGAAAAGTGGGGTAAGATATTCAAAAGCAACACGGTCTTTGATGAATGCAAGGTCACGACCATTAACTTCTGTAGGTTTCAGTAATGAAAAATACTTCTCCCCTTCTTTTGGCAATCTTACAATTCCTTTAACAGTATCTCCGGTTTTCAGACCAAAATTTCTGATTTGTGCAGTAGATACATACACATCATCAGGAGAAGAGATATAGCTAAAGTCTGAAGAACGAAGGAAACCGTAATTATCCGGCAATATTTCCAATACTCCTTCAATACTTACCATTCCATCGAAGTTAAACTCCTTTCTGTGATCATGCTGTTCCTCCGTCTTTTCAGAATGTCTGTTTTGATTCTGATTCTGATTTTGGTTCTGATGCTGATTCTGGTTTTTATGTTGATGTCCGCCGTTTTGCGGGTGATTGTTGTGTCCTTTTGGGGATCTGTTAGCCTGTTGTTGCGGTTGCGGTTGCGTTTGCTGTTGTTGCGGATTGTGAGGCTTTTCTTCAGCCTGAGCAGGCTCTTGAGATTCAGTATTTTTAGGAGTTTCTGGTTTCTCCTGAGAGATTTCCGTATTACCTGTATTGGTAGGAACTCTTTTCCTTTTCTTTTTAGCGGCGGCACCAGAAACATCTTCTGTCGCTGCTACGGCCTCAATTTTCGGCTCTTCTGGTTTTATTTCCTCAACAGCCGGTGTTTTTTCTTCTACTTGTTCCTCTACTTTAGGTTCTACCGGTGTTTTTGCAACTGCTTTTGGCTTCGCTGCAGGTTTTTTAGGAACAGCAGCTTTTCTTACCGGGGCTTTCACAGGTTTTTCTGTGACAACCTCTTCAGTAGATATACTGGTTGTTTCTGTGGCGTTGAAATAATCTTTTGAGACTTTTGGGTTGGACGCCTGAAAGTCAAGAATAGCAAAGATCTTGTCATTTTCATTGCTGTTTCTTGCAACTTTAACGCCCAAATCTTTTAAGATTTTAGTCAGTTCCGTTACGGATTTTGACCTTAACGTTTCTATGTTAAACATATTTAATGTAAAAATGTAATTAATTGTGAGTAAGAAAAGTAAGTCCGGTGACTTTTGTTTTCAAGTACATTGTATAATGCAAATCTACACTTATTTTTGAATTGTGCAAAATTTATGTTATTTTTGCCAAGAATTTAATATTCAATGCTACAGAGAATACAAACTATTTGGACATTATTAGCAGTTTTAGCTGCCGTTTTTCTTTTCATTACAGGACAAGATGTTGTTGTTTTGGACAATATCCCTGTCATTAATATAGGATGTATTATACTGGTTTTAACCGGAGCCTTGAGTATTTTCAGCTTTAAAAACAGAAAAAGACAAATTTTGCTGAATACCATCAGCATCATTATAAACGCTTTGTTGATTGGTGTATTGGCGTATTGGTTACTAAACTTATCCGGAGGAATTCAATTTCCTGAGAAGGGTATTGAGCCAGTTTTCCCATTAATCGCGATGATCTGTCTGCTTATTGCAAACATATTTATCCGCAGAGATGAGAGGCTCGTAAAATCTGTAGACAGACTTCGATAGCCTTACAACGATTTTTTGAGTAAGAACAGTTCCTTTTAAGGAGCTGTTTTTTTTATTCTTTTCTCTGTTATTCATCATCAAAACAAAAGACAGATCCCATTTCCTTATATAAATACTAATTAATTTAAATTTATGTAACTTCCTGCAACTTTTCAGCTAAAAGCACGACAGATTATCTAACTTTTAATTAAAGACAATGAAAAAGCTAACTTATCTTACGTTATCACTCTTTTCAATATTTACTTTTGCTCAAGATATCTCAAAAGAGAGAGTACAAACAATTCTTTCCACATTAGCCTCAGATGAAATGAAGGGCAGAGAAATCTGGACTCCTGAAAATGAGAATGCAGCTCAATATATTGCCACTCTTTTCAAAGAAAACAATCTTGAATATTGTACCGGAAACTCTTATCTGATCCCTTTCGAATATAAGGGCAAGAAAGCTTATAATGTATGTGGTGTAAAAAAAGGAAAAACGGATAAATACATTGGATTCTCCGGACATTTTGATCATATTGGAACCAGTAATAAAAGTGGGGATAATATCTATAACGGAGCAGATGATGATGCCAGCGGAATTACAACTTTAGTAGGCATTGCTGATTATTTTAAAAATAAAAAACCTGATTTCTCAATGGTTTTTATGGCCTTCAATGGAGAGGAAAAAGGAATGTTGGGCTCAAGAGCAATCTCACAGGATAAAAACCTGGATAAAATCTATAACAATATGACAGCCCTTTTCAACTTTGAAATGGTGGCTACAGAGTCTCAATGGGGAAAAAATGCTTTATATATGACAGGCGACGGATTCTCAGATCTTGATGAATTATTTAATAAAAATGCTGCCAACGGATTAAAAATAAATGCAGACCCTTATGCCAGAGAGCAGCTATTTTACCGTTCAGATAATGTAAGCTTTGTAAAAAAGAAAATTATTGCTCACTCCTTTTCTACGGTTGATATGAGTAAAGCCAAACATTATCATCAGGAAAATGATGATATCAATATTGTTGACTTTGATAATATGACTCAGATCATCAATAATTTCGGGAAAACACTGGAAAAATTAAATCCTCAAAATTTCAGTCCGAAATATAATGATCAGGTAAAATTTAATTAATTTCATTATCATAAAACCGCCAACAGGGCGGTTTATTTTTTTCAAGTATATCTTTGCTATTATGGTATTGTATTCTATATTTTAAAAAAACGTAACCCTATCATCCTCAGTTGTAACAAAAATAGATTCTTTAAAACATATTAGTTAAAGTAAAATAGGATTAAGAACGTCTTATCTTTTAATTTTACGTAATTTTGCTATCCAATTTTTTCATTGAATGAACGAATATAAAAAAATCTTAAAGTTCGCGAGACCGCATCAAAAATATATCTACGGAAGTTTATTTTTCAATATCATGTATTCCGTATTTCAGATTGCTTCCTTAGGAACCATTTTACCGGTACTAGGAATGCTTTTTGGGACTATTAAGCCTGAGAAGTATGAAAAAGCTCCTGTTTATTCGGGAGAATTTCTTGACTTTTTCTCCTATGTTAAAGATTATTCTAACTACTATATTCAAAACCTAGTAGGTGAATATGGTGCCTTAAAAGTTCTTGCATGGCTTTGTATCATTACGGCATTTATGTTCCTTTTAAGAAATCTCTTCAGATATTTCGGAGCATTCCTTCTGATCAATTACCGTGTAGGGGTTACCAAAGATCTTCGTGGTGCGATGTACAGAAAAGTACTTTCTTTACCCGTTTCATTTTTTACCGAAAGCAGAAAAGGAGATTTAATGTCTCGTATGTCTAATGATGTAGGTGAAGTTGAAGGCAATATTTTGGGGAGTCTGGTTGAACTTATCAACGCTCCGTTTATGTTGATCAGTACTTTGGTAAGTTTATTCTTCTTAAGTGCTGAAATGACCCTGTTCTCTTTATTGGTATTGCCCGTAATGGGAACAATGATTGCTTTAGTCGGAAAAAGCCTTAAGAAAGATTCGCATGAGGCACAGAATGAAATGGGAACGATCTTTTCTATCGTAGACGAAACCTTGAAATCATCCAAAGTCATTAAAATTTTTAATGCTGAGAAAATCATGGACAACCGCTTCATGAAGTCTATGAACAAATGGATATCAAGCTCAATCAGCCTGGGAAGAAAGAAAGAACTGGCTTCTCCGATGAGCGAATTTTTAGGTTCTATTACTTTCTTAATTATTGCATGGTACGGAGGAAAACAAATTATTGTGGAGCAAAGTATCTCTCCTGCAGACTTTTTGGTTTTCTTAGGGTTATTTTTCCAGATTTTACCTCCTGCAAAAAGCTTATCCACCTCAATTTCTAACGTCCAAAAAGGAGAAGCTTCTCTGAAAAGAGTTCTTGAAATTCTGGATGCGGATGTAAAAATCGAAGAAGTAGCCGAACCGGTTTCCATCTCTACCCTGCAAAATAATATTGAATTTAAAAATATTGGATTCTACTATGACAAATCCAATCTTATCCTTAAGAATTTCAATTTGACTATTCCGAAAGGAAAAACCGTTGCACTCGTTGGTCAGAGCGGAAGTGGTAAAACTACCATTGCCAATCTTTTAGCAAGATTCTATGATGTTTCGGAAGGAGAAATCCTGATTGACGGAATTGACATCAAACACCTGAAATTGCAGGAATACCGCAAGCTTCTGGGAATGGTAACCCAGGAGTCCGTATTATTCAATGATTCGGTTTACAATAATATTTTAATGGGTAAACCTGATGCTACCAGAGAAGAAGTGATTGCAGCCGCTAAAATCGCCAATGCAGATTCATTTATCACGGGGCTTTCCGAAGGATATGATACCAATATCGGAGATGATGGAAATAAACTTTCCGGAGGACAGAAGCAAAGAGTCTCTATTGCAAGAGCGGTATTGAAAAATCCACCAATCATGATTTTGGATGAAGCGACTTCCGCATTAGATACAGAATCTGAAAGATTTGTACAGGATGCTCTTGAAAAAATGATGGAAAACAGAACTTCTCTAGTTATTGCCCACCGACTTTCAACGATCCAAAAGGCAGACTGGATTGTAGTCATGGAAAAAGGAGATATTGTAGAACAAGGAACTCATCATGACCTTATTGCTAAAAAAGGAATGTATAATAAACTTGTTGAACTTCAAAACTTCGACTAACTATATTAGAATCATAATAATATGAACCCCATACAAGAGTATTTCTACAGAATCGAAGAGCCTGAAAGAAGTACTCTTCTTTTTTTACGGGAAACGATTTTAGCTTCCGATACGGAAAACATCACTGAAACATTCAGTTTTGGACTTCCGTTTATCAAGTATAAAAAGAAAATGCTGTGCTATTTTTATTACAGTAAAAAATATAAAAAACATTACATAAGTTTTTATCACGGTGATCAACTGGACTATCCTGAACTCACTCAGGACGGCAGAAAGAAGTTTAAAATCCTCTTAATTGATGTGGAAGAAGATGTACCGCTAGAATTTATATTAAGGCTTCTGGATGAAATAAAACAGTATATCAGATAGTAGGCTTAATGCTCAATTCAACAAATGTATTTCAAAAATAAAAAAGACTGTTCGGAAAGAACAGTCTTTGTATTATATGATGTATTGTACATCTTACTTTTTCAATTTGGCGATAACATCTAACCCTCCTTTGGTAATGTCACCAATCTTACAAACAACCTCCGTATCCAAAGGCAGGAATACATCCATTCTTGAACCGAATTTAATAAAACCAAACTCATGTCCGGCTTTTGCCTGATCTCCTTCATTACAGTAGAAAACGATCCTTCTTGCCACATATCCTGCAATCTGTCTGAAAACCACTTTATGATGGGTCAGCGTTTCTACAGCAACAGTTGTTCTTTCATTTTCTGTAGAAGATTTTTCATGCCATGCTACCAGATATTTTCCCGGGTGGTACTTTTTGTAAATCACTTTTCCGGTAACCGGATATCTACAAATGTGTACATTTAGCGGAGACATGAAAATAGAAACCTGAATTGCTTTTCCCTGAAGGAATTCATTCTCATCTACTTCTTTGATCATTACTACTTTTCCGTCAACCGGCGCTATTACATTTTCTTTGTGATCGAGAATAGTACGATCCGGAACTCTGAAAAACCAGAATACAAGACAGTAAATAACCAACAAAGGCACAATGATCACCAGGGACCATATTTTAAGGAAATAAATTGCTAAAGCTCCCACTATGAAAAAAAGTAGGGTTGCTACGGTAATTGTTCCTTTTGATTCTCTATGTAATTTCATGAGACTATATAAATTTTTCTAAAATAAAGTACAAATATACGACAGGAACACAGATTATGAAACTATCCAGCCTATCTAAAACGCCACCATGCCCAGGAATGATGTTACCACTGTCTTTTACACCGAAATTTCTTTTTAGTTGACTCTCCACCAAATCCCCTAACGGAGCAAAAGCAGCTACTAAAAATCCGACGATCATCCAATTTCCTCTAAGCTCCGGTTGATAATGCTCTATAAAGTATGACAATACCAACGTCAGTACAACACCTCCCGCATACCCTTCCCAGGTCTTTTTAGGAGAAATTTTCGGAGCCATTTTATGTTTCCCAAAGAATTTACCTACCAGATAGGCAAAAGTATCGCTACTCCAAATCAGAATAAACAGAAATAGAACCTCCAAAGAGAAGCTTTCATTATAACTGGAGAACTTTGGTAGCCCCAACGCAAAACTGAACGGAAGAGCGACGTAAATAACAGTAAAAATAAGCTTACCACTATCGTAGTATAATTCATTAGGAAATTTAAATAAAGTAACCACAGCAATTCCTATTAATGCAAGAGCAAGAATCTCGCTCAAACGGAAATCAAAAAAGAAATCGTGATGGAAATATCTTTTGGAAAAAATATAAAATACAAAAATGACTAATGGAAAAACCACCCATTTCTCATATCCCTTTCCAAATTTCATCATTTTAATACTTTCCCATGTACCTACAACCAGCAACAGGCTCATTAATCCATGATAAAGATATTGCTGTTGAATAATGCCGGGAAAAACAGAATTGATCAACTGTGCTCCCAAGGGAGTTGTACAAAGAATGATAACAGCAACATAAACTAGGCCTGAAATGGTTCTTTGAATAAGGTTTTTGTCCAAAATTTAAAATTTAGAAGTGGGTAGTGCTTAATCTTCAAGCAGTAATAAAAATAATTTGGTATTGGAATTGGAAGAACTGTCCATCTTTGACTGGCTTCCACTGATGGAAGTAAGGTTCTTGATATTTCCGTTTCTTTTTATTTTCCCCATTGCATCATTCAGGTTATTTACAATCTGTGAAACATTGGCAATGATAATAATTCTATCCGGCAGCCTTGAAGAATGGTAATGGAGAATATTGTTATGAGAAAGCATAATTCTTCCGTCATAGGCGATCAGGTATTCACAAGTAATGAATGCTGCATCATTAGACGGTTGTAATTCTGAGGTATAAGGAGACTTCACAACATTTAAAAAGTCCTGAAGTTCTTTATCCCAACAGAAAAGATTTCTTATACCTTCTATCTTGATAATTTGATTTAAAGTTTGTAGAGCTTCCGCTTCATCTGCACAATAATTAAAAAATCCCCCCGAATGCGTAAATAATTGCGCAAACTTATAGTCGAGATCCGCATTTTTAAGCGAGTCCCCTAGCTTCTCCAGGCTCTGTTTTTCCTCTTCCTCAGGCTGGTTGGTAAGTTTGCTTACAATCCTCTTGAATAAATTCAACTTAATTTATTTTTAGTCAACTTTATACAAAAATAGAAAATTAATTACAATAGATTCTAAAAATGTCTCTTTAAATATGAAAAAACCTGACAATTTTAAAGTTGTCAGGTTTTTTTTGTCCTATTTTAAAAGGTTTTAAAGCTGTGTTGGGCTTTCTGGAGCCTGTATTTCGCTTTCTTCTTCTTTTTCTTTAATCTGAGGAGTATTCAATACTTCCACCTGTTCTTTTTCAGGAATTGTATTGGTAACGGGTTTCTCTGTCAATTCAGGATCCCATGCTCTCTTTCCGAAAATCTCTTCTAAATCTTCACGGAAGATCACTTCTTTCTCTAAAAGTTTATTGGCTAAAGCATCAAGCTTACCTTTATTCTCTTCAAGAATTCTTACCGCTCTCTCATATTGATTTTCGATGATTGCTTTAATCTCCACATCAATTTTAGTTGCCGTTTCCTCAGAATAAGGCTTTCCGAAAGAATATTCAGATTGGCCTGAGCTGTCATAATAAGAAATATTACCGATATTCGGGCTTAATCCGTAGATGGTAACCATCGCCTGGGCTCTTTTCGTTACTGTTTCAAGGTCAGAAAGTGCTCCTGTTGAAATATTGTTGAAGATTACCTGCTCAGCTGCTCTACCTCCTAATGTTGCACACATTTCATCCAGCATCTGCTCAGTAGTTGTAAGCTGTCTTTCTTCCGGAAGATACCATGCTGCACCTAAAGAACGTCCTCTTGGAACAATCGTTACTTTTAAAAGTGGAGAAGCATGTTCTACCAACCATGAAATTGTTGCATGCCCTGCCTCATGATAAGCCACTCTCTTCTTCTCAGAAGGCTTAATGGCCATATTTTTCTTTTCAAGACCACCGATAATTCTGTCTACAGCATCCAAGAAATCTTGTTTTGTAACTGAAGTATGGTTATATCTTGCCGCGATCAATGCTGCTTCATTACAAACGTTAGCAATATCCGCCCCACTGAATCCGGGAGTTTGTTTTGCCAGGAAGTCTCTGTCAACATTCTCATCAAGCTTGATTTTCTTCAAATGCACATCAAAGATTTCTTTTCTTTCATGTAATTCAGGAAGATCTACATAGATTGAACGGTCAAAACGCCCTGCTCTCATCAATGCTTTATCAAGAATATCTGCTCTGTTGGTTGCCGCCATAACGATAACATTAACGTCAGTTCCGAAACCATCCATTTCAGTAAGAAGCTGATTTAGGGTATTTTCTCTTTCGTCGTTACCTCCGGAAAAGTTGTTTTTCCCTCTTGCACGCCCAATGGCATCAATCTCATCAATGAAGATAATTGCCGGAGATTTGGCTTTTGCCTGAGCAAAAAGATCTCTTACTCTTGACGCACCCACTCCCACGAACATTTCTACGAAATCAGAACCTGAAAGCGAGAAGAAAGGAACTTTAGCTTCACCTGCAACGGCTTTTGCCAATAAAGTTTTACCGGTTCCCGGAGGGCCTACTAAAAGGACACCTTTAGGAATCTTACCTCCCAGCTTGGTATATTTTTCAGAATTTTTCAAGAAGTCAACAACTTCCTGTACTTCTTCTTTAGCACCTTCTAATCCTGCAACATCTTTGAACGTTACCTGAATTCTTTCTTTTTCATCAAAAAGTTTAGCTTTAGATTTTCCGATGGAGAAAATTTGTCCTCCAGGGCCTCCGCCACCTCCCATCTTTCTGAAAAGAAGGAAGTAGAACAATCCTAAGATAGCAATCCAGATTAATGCAGATACCAAGATATCCATGAACGGGTTTTTACCTGCTCCGTAATCTTTTGTTGTTTTAATCGCCGGATTAGTTGTTTTGATTTGTTCAAACTTTTGAAGGAAAAGCTGCAAGTCTCCATATTTTACAGAAAAATCCGCTTTAGGAGCCATTTCGAATGCAGAAAGAGGGTTATTCTCGTTGGCTGATTTATTAACCATTGCCGTCTTTGCTGCTTTTGTAAGGAAAACGTCAGCTTTCTCTGTGTCTTTGTATATTATTATATTCTGGACTTTCCCCGTCTGCATTTCTCTAAAGAAACCATCTTCATCAATAGATTTTGCACTATCTCCTCCTAAGAAATTGGAGCCAAAAAATAGCAAAAGAGCTATGATTGCAATAGGAAAGAACCAGTTGAATCCTTTATTATTCATTTATACTTTTTAAAATTTAAAATTCATTTTCAATTTTGGTAATGACTGCGTCACCCCAAAGCTCTTCTATGTCATAGTACTCACGTACATCTTTTTGAAATATATGAACCACCACTGAAACATAATCAACCAATACCCACATTGCATTTTCTGATCCTTCTACGTGCCATGGTCTGTCTTTCAGATCGTTTCTTACTTTTTTCTCTACACTTCCTGCTAACGCAGCTACTTGTGTATTTGAGTTTCCGCTACATATTACGAACGTTTCCGCTACTGAGTTTTCAATGTTTGAAAGATCGAAGATCATAATATCTTCTGCTTTTACATCTTGAAGTGCTTCAACGATTTTATCTATTAGTGCTTGTTTTTCTGCTGTCTTATTCATTAAAAAAATACTATAATCTGCAAATTTATTGTTTTTTCTTTACTTTAACCTTACTTTTACCTCCTTAATGTCTTAAAGTTTTCTTAAATGAGCCATCTATTCTACCTAAAAGAATGTTCTTCTACTAATGACGAAATATCAAAGTTTTTACTTTATGAAAATTCAAATTTTATAGGACTTCATACTTTTAATCAGACAAAAGGGCGTGGCCAGTATGGAAATGTATGGACTCAGACTGCCGAAAAAAACCTTGCTTATACGCTGGCAGTGAATACTCAAAACATTCTGTGTTCCGACTTTATATTCAATTATTATACCGCAATTATTATCAGGAATTTCCTTGCCAATTTGGCTGATTATGATGTAAAAATTAAATGGCCGAATGATATTATCCTTAAAGGTAAAAAAATCGTGGGAATTTTAATTGAAAAGAAAAAAATTAATCAAAATAATTATTTCATAATCGGAGCGGGAATCAATGTTCTTCAGGATACATTTGATGAAATATCCAACGCAGGATCACTCCTAACCCAAACAGGACAGGAATTTAGCCTTAAAGATCTTAGTTTACAACTTCATGAGTTTTTGTGTGAAAAATTAAAAAACATCCCTGCAGAAAAAGAAATTCTGGATGAATTCAATAAAAACTTATTCCGAAAGGATGAAATATCAGTTTTTGAAATTGAAAAAGAGCGACAAAATGGCATCATCCGAAATGCAGATGAAAACGGAGAACTGTGGATCGAGCTGGAAAATGAAGGGATACGTTCTTTTTATCACAAAGAGATCAAACTCCTTTATTGATTGGCTCTTTTGAGATAAAGATAAAGGGTAAGTGGTAAAAACACCAAATTAGGCAGCCACATCGCTAAAGCAGGCGGTAAACTTTTATTTTCTGAAACAACTTTTAATGCTTCAAATGAAAAGACAAAAAGGAATGCTAATGAAATCCCTATCGCAAGGTTAATTCCCAATCCACCTCTTTTCTTTTGAGATGACAGTGAAAGTGCCAGGAAGGTCAGAATAATGATAGAAACAGGCATTGATGTCCTCTGATGAAGCTCATTCAAATAAGAATTAAGGTTACTGTTTCCTCTTGCTTTCTCTCTTTCGATAAACTTTAAAAGCTCCGGAGTTGTTTTATTCTGTCCCAGAAGTTCGTTAGGAAAAAGTTCTTCCGGAGAATGGCTGTAATTTTTTCTCAACTCTATACCATTACCCAGCTTTTCTGAATTATCTTTATTGATGGTTTTTTCAAAATAATTATTTAAAACGAACTGTTTTTTGGCATTATCCCAATATACTTCGCTCGCTTTCAACTCATAGATCATCTTTCTGTCCTTATCAAACTTTTGATAAACAAAACTGGAACCTCTTCTTTCTCTTTTATTCCAGGAATCTACAAAAATATATTCCGTCTTGCTGAGCTGTGAAGAAGCGGGTGCTGTTCCCAAAATTCTTTCTTTATTTGCGGCATTATAGGTATAAGCCTCCAACTCATTTTTCTTAATATTGGCCCATGGAAGAATCATATGATACACAAGAAGCGCCATGGCGGCAATTAAAATGGAAGTATACAGATAAGGTTTAGAAAATCGGTGAAAACTTGCTCCACTACTGATAATGGCTACGATCTCCGTATTATTGGCCATTCTGGAAGTGAAATAAATCACGGTAATAAACACCAGAATAGACAAGAATGTTACAACCAGATTAATAATCCAGTAAGGATAAAAATGAATCAGAAAGTAAGTAAGATCAAGCTTAGGATCAATTGCCTTCGCATTTTCTATCCTTGGAATTTTTTGCTGGACATCGATAACGAGTACCACTATAGACAACAGCACCAGCATGAAACTAAAAGTTCCAAGGTATTTTTTGATGATATATTTGTCTACAATCTTAATCATAATTCTTTTACAGTCTTTGTCTAAGTACCGGAACTACAGATTTTTTCCATTCATAAAAATCACCTGCAACAATATGTTCTCTCGCTACTTTCACCAAATCAAGGTAGAACGCAAGATTATGAATTGAAGCAATTTGCTTTGCTAAATATTCTTTTGATACAAACAGATGGCGAAGATATGCTTTTGAATATTCCTGATCCACAAAACTGGTTCCAAACTCATCCAAAGGCGAGAAATCCTGCTTCCATTTTTCATTTTTAAGGTTCATCACCCCTTTCCATGTAAAGAGCATTGCATTTCTTGCATTTCTTGTAGGCATTACACAATCCATCATGTCAATTCCAAGACCAATAGATTCTAAAATATTCCATGGAGTACCAACACCCATCAGATATCTTGGTTTTTCTTTTGGAAGAATATCCGTTACTTCATCTGTTATCCTGTACATTTCTTCTTCCGGCTCTCCAACAGAAAGTCCTCCAATAGCATTCCCTTCTGCACCGGCTTCAGAAATAACTTCCGCAGAAATTTTTCTTAAATCTGAATAAGTTGATCCCTGAACAATTGGAAAAAGCCTTTGCTTATGACCGTATATTTCAGGATTATCATGAGTCCATTCAATACATCTTTTTAACCAACGATGGGTCAGTTCCATTGATGATTTTGCCTGGTTATATTCGCAAGGATATGGAGTACATTCATCAAAAGCCATAAAAATATCGGCTCCGATTTGTCTTTGGATCTCCATTGATCTTTCCGGAGAAAACATATGATAGCTTCCATCAATATGAGATTTGAATCTTGCTCCTTCTTCTGTCATTTTTCTGTTACTCGCCAACGAGAACACCTGAAAACCTCCTGAATCCGTAAGAATAGGAAGGTCCCAGTTCATGAATTTATGTAAACCACCGGCAGCCTGCATCGTTTCCATTCCGGGACGAAGGTAAAGGTGGTAGGTGTTACCCAAAATAATCTGGGCCTTGATGTCTTCTTTTAATTCTCTCTGATGAACTGTTTTCACACTCGCTACAGTCCCCACAGGCATAAAAATCGGAGTCTGAATCTTTCCGTGATCTGTGGTAATCTCCCCTGCTCTTGCTTTTCCTTCAGAGGTTTTTTCTATATTAAAAAATTTCATTCGTACTACTTTTTTATTCACCGCTATCAGCGATTGGCTTTTTTCAGAAAAACCTGTTTCCTTATCATTATCTTACTAAAGGTTGGGTACTTCCATTCTGCTTTAGCTTATCTTTTACATATTTTTCTGCCTTAGGATCTTTTTTCACCAGGATTTCCTGTGCGTCATTGGTAATCCCTTCCATTTTTTCTTTAATTGTATAATATTTAAAGCTTTGAATAAAATCATCAGGTTTTACATGATGTGATTTTAGAACAAACCTTGTCCCCGCTTCCATATTTTTGTTCTGATACATAAAAGTGGCTTGTTCGTTGAGCATAAGATCTGCAATAACTTCAGCCATTACTTTCTCGTCGATCAGATTTTTAGGCTTATCGATATAATCGCTGCATGAAAACAGACCCAGCAAAACAAAAATAAAAATCAGCTTTTTCATCAGTTTAATTTTTAATTCTTTAAATAGTCTGATAAAACGTTACCATAAATCTCCTTCCCATTGAGAAGGATTATCTATGCTTCGTTTCATAATCTGTTAATGATTGATTTCCACTTTAAGTTTAAAACTCCAAAAACAGCTTCATGGATTATCCCTCCATTCATTTTACTTTCTCCAAGAATCCTATTGGTAAATATAATAGGAACTTCTACAATTTTAAACCCTTTTTTAAACGCTCTGAATTTCATTTCAATCTGAAACCCATATCCTTTTAACTTCACATTGTCTAGACCAATTTCTTCCAATACTTTTCTGGAAAAGCACACAAAGCCTGCCGTAGTATCATGAATCGGGAGGCCTAAAACAAATCTTACATATTTTGATGCAAAATAGGAAAGTAACACTCTTCCCATTGGCCAATTGACTACATTCACTCCTTTTGAGTAGCGGGATCCGATTGCCATGTCTGCATTCAGACAAGCCTCAAAAAGTTTCGGTAAATCATTAGGATTGTGTGAAAAATCGGCATCCATTTCGAAAATATAATCATATTTATTTTCAATGGCCCATTTAAAGCCATGGATATACGCCTTTCCCAACCCATCTTTCATATGCCTTACTGACAAATGCAAATAATGGGAGTATTTCTTCTGCAATTCCTTTACAATTTCCGCTGTACCATCCGGAGAAGAGTCGTCTACCACTAAGATATGAAAGTCATCCTCCAATGCAAAAACCGCGGAAATAATTTTTTCAATATTTTCCTTTTCGTTATAGGTCGGAATAATGACGAGTTTTTTCATTTCAGTTTGCAAAGATAGTTTATTTAACCTTTTTATTTTATACAAAATAATCTATAATTTTGCAAAAATATTTTTCAAAGATGATGTGAATGAGACGGAGACTTTTAATGAGCAAATCCGGCCATACCCAAAATCGACAGAAAAGGATATTTTAACATCAAATTTATAGGTCTAGCAATAAAGAAATCTATGCCAGATCTGTGTTATTTTTAGTTAAATAAAAAATAAAAAAAATAAATTTTGCCGTCATCACAAAACTTTATCAACCATGTAAGAATACCTGAGAACAACGATTGGGTAATTTTTATACTTCTAGGCTGTATATTTTTATATGTTTTCATGATGAACATTATAGAAAGAGATGCCAGTCTGAAAGACTTTCTGCTTCAAAAGTATTTTGACGCAAGTAACAACCTGCCCAGTTGGATCATAACATCCTGTGTGACGACCCTTACTTTATCGGTTTTAATTTCTCAGTATATCCCAATAGTACCCAAATATATTGCCGATCTTCAGCTTCTTGGATACCAATTGAATAAATTTGGATATACTTTGCTTGCCGTTTTATTTTTTTATTTAGTAAAATCAGCACTAGGCTTTTTATTTTACCAAAGTATCGGAGATGGAAAAAAATGGACAATATTTTATTTTACCTCCACAAAATTTTATTTCATCCTGTCATTTTTGTTAATAATTTTATGTGTAACCCACTACTATTTCCCTATTGACAGAAATAAAATGTTTTTATATTATTTTTCATTCTTTTTGTTTGTATTCGTTTTCAAAGTATTTTTCTATTTATTTCACAAGAACAAGATTCTTCCGGAGAAATGGTATTATAAATTTTTGTATATTTGCACCCTCCAAATCGCACCATTATTACTGCTTTGGAAGTTGTTATTTTTTTAATAAATGTCAATGATGAGAATAAAGTCCATATTGGTTTCTCAACCAGCGCCTAGTGAGTCTTCTCCATATTTGGATATAGCGAAGAAGGAAAAAATAAAGATTGATTTCCGTCCATTTATCCACGTTGAAGGGGTTGACAATAAAGAACTTAGAACACAGAAAATAGATTTAACGCAATATACCGGTATTATTTTTACCAGTAAAAATGCGATTGATCATTACTTCAGATTGGCTGAAGAACTGCGTTTTGCAGTTCCTGATACAATGAGATATATCTGTCAGTCGGAAGCAATTGCCAATTATCTGCAGAAGCACATTGTGTACAGAAAAAGAAAAATCAGCTTCGGAGAGAAAAATTTCTCGGATCTGCTTCCTTTGTTCAAAAAATTCCCTACTGAAAAGTATCTGTTGCCTTCTTCAGATGTTTTAAGTCCGGATATTGTAAAAACTTTAGATTCTGCTAATGTAGAGTGGACAAGAGCGATCATGTACCGCACTGTATGTAGTGATCTTACAGATATCAACATTAAAGATTATGATATGTTGATCTTCTTCAGCCCGCAAGGAATCAAGTCTTTACAACAAAACTTCCCGGATTTCAAACAGGA
The DNA here is from genome assembly GCA_963518055.1 of uncultured Chryseobacterium sp. Classification (GTDB taxonomy): domain Bacteria; phylum Bacteroidota; class Bacteroidia; order Flavobacteriales; family Weeksellaceae; genus Chryseobacterium. The sequence continues at coordinate 57,398 of CAUQIC010000009.1, read as the reverse complement.
TGAAACAAAGATTGGAGTTTTTGGAAACACAACTTTAGCTGCCGCAGAAGAAGCCGGTTTAAAGGTAGATCTAATGGCACCTACAAAGGAAACACCTTCCATGACAATGGCGTTAGAAAAATATATTAAAGCTCTTCATAAATAGTCTTTAATAGAAGAATAAACACAACCATCTTTTCTTACAGGGAAAGATGGTTTTTTAATTTAATGATCAAGTTTAAAATATAAAAAACACTCTATTCTTAATATTAATTATAAAGGCTATCAAAAATCTAGCAGCCTTTCTTATATTTGAACAAGAATTAACATTGAAATAAAAACGTCTGCATACCACTTTAGAAATGTAAAGACGTAACAAACTAAAATATTCGGATGAAAGCTCCACAGGCAAAAAAAATAGAAAAAATATTAGAAACTCACGGCGACAGAAGAACGGATAACTACTTCTGGCTTAATGAAAGGGAAAATCCTGAAGTCATTAAATATCTCGAAGAAGAGAATGCTTACGAAGAGTTCATCATGAAAGATACAGAAGAACTTCAAGAGGAGCTCTTCGAAGAAATGAAAGCACGTTATAAAAAAGATGACGAGTCCCTTCCCTATTTCTTCAATGAATATTGGTACATTGTACGTTATGAGGACGGAAAAGAATATCCTATTTTCTGTAGAAAACATAAGAGCCTGGACAACCAGGAAGAAATTGTACTTGACGTTAACATTTTAGCAGCAGGAGAAGAATACTTTGAAGTAGGAAGTGTTGCGGTAAGTCCTAATAATGAACTCGCTTCTTTTTCCGCTGATAATGTGGGAAGAAGAATCTATACTTTAAATTTTAAAAATTTAAAAACCGGAGAAATTCTTTCGGACATTATCCCAAACACAACAGGAAAGGCAGTATGGGCAAATGATAACAAGCATGTTTTCTACATCAGAAAAGATAAAAGCCTTCGTGCATTTCAGGTCTACAGACATGAACTGGGAACAGATTCTTCAAATGATGTTCTTATTTTCCACGAAGAAGATGATACTTTTGATGTAAATGTTTTTAAAACAAAATCTCTACAATATATTTTCATCGCAAGCTCCAGTACGATTTCCGATGAACATCGTTTTATTCCTTCTGATAATGTTTTCGCAGAATGGACTATCATTCAGCCAAGAATTGATGACCTTGAATATTCTGTAGAGCACTACGAAGACGAATTTTATATTATCACTAATGCTGACGAAGCCTTCAACTTTAAAATTGTAAAAACAAAAATCAACAATTGCAGCATGGAAAACTGGGTGGATGTAATCCCACACCGTGCCGAGGTTTTATTGGAAGGGTTTGAAATTTTTAAAGATTATCTCGTCCTTGAGGAAAGAGAAAGAGGGCTGCTGCAGATCAAGATTATCGATGAGAAAACGCAGGAATCTTACTATTTACCGTTTTCAGACCCTACATACACTACCTACATCGGAATTAATCTTGAGTTTGATACTGAAATTTTACGCTACGGATATACTTCATTAACTCAACCAAGCTCTACCTACGAGTATAATATGAAAGAGAAAACCACAAAGCTTTTAAAACAACAAGAAGTTTTGGGTGGAAAATTTTTCTCTGAAAACTACATCTCTGAAAGAATCTGGGCTGATTCCAGAGACGGAAAAACAAAAGTTCCAATTTCTTTGGTATATCATAAAGATACCAAGAAATCTTCAGACACGCCCCTTCTTTTGTATGGATATGGAAGTTACGGCCACACTGTAGACGCAAGTTTCTCCAACGTAAGATTATCAATTTTAGATCGAGGTTTTATTTATGCTATCGCTCATATCCGCGGTGGTGAATATCTTGGAAGAGAATGGTATGAAGACGGAAAAATGCTTTTCAAGAAAAATACATTCTTCGATTTCATTGATGCAGGAAAGTATTTAGTAAAAGAAAATTATACATCATCAAAGCATATGTATGCGATGGGTGGAAGTGCCGGAGGTCTTTTGGTAGGTGCTGTTGTGAATTACGAACCTCAGTTATTCAATGGAATTGTTGCACAGGTTCCTTTTGTAGATGTTGTTTCTACTATGCTGGATGATACAATTCCTTTGACAACCGGAGAATATGATGAATGGGGAAATCCGAATGATAAAGAGTACTATCACTATATGAAAGACTATTCTCCTTACGATAATATAGAAGCAAAGGATTACCCACATATGCTGATCACAACCGGATTACATGACTCTCAAGTGCAATACTGGGAGCCTGCAAAATGGACAGCAAAACTAAGAGAATTAAAGACAGACAATAATATTTTAGTCTTCAAAACAGACATGAGTTCCGGGCACGGAGGGGCAAGCGGAAGATTTGAGTCGCTGAAAGAAGATGCGTTAGAGTATGCATTCTTGTTGAAGATAAATGGTAATTCATAAATGATAAATGATGATCAACGAAGCAGAATATTGGAAAAAGATTGAACAATTTTTCGAAGATAATTTTCAAACGGAGAAAAACCCACCTATTGAAACACTTTTGTTTTTAATAGGATTACAGGAGCTAGGAAGTGGGCAACAAAAATACACAAAAGAGGACAAGGTAAATTTGATTCACATTGCGGTATGCAGATTACTGGAACCTTTTGGATATTATAAATTCACGCACTATGAAGACGGCTGGCCACAGTTTGAGACACTGGAAGAACTACCGGAATTAAAGCCTAATGAACAAACATTATTGATGAAAAAGGCGATTATTCAGTATTTTCAGGAAGAGGAATTATTATAAAAATAAAGCTTGGATATTTTTCCAAGCTTTTTATATTTTTAACGACTAAGATCAATTTACTTTTTTAAAGTATCTTAACCGAACGATCTTCAAACTATTTTTAAAATCTCCTCAAGCTGATTGAGCCCCATTGTAAAGCCACCCTCAAAACCCATATCAAACATCTTTTTCATTACTTCCTGTGATTGATAGTGAATATTGATCGTCACCTTTGTTCCTTCTTCAATTCCAGTAAACCCGATTAACCATTTTGATGAGGGAAAATCTTCATTCACTTTTCCATTTTCATCACAAAATGCACTCATCCAATCGAAACTTCTATGCTCGATAATTTCTCCATATCTTGATTGGGAATAGGATCTTTCTCCATTAGGCCCTACCATGGCGTACAACCAAATACCTCCCTCTTCAAAATTCTGCTTTAGAGTTTCACTTTTCCAGGGTTTGGGTCCCCACCATTGATCCAATAATACGGATTGGGTAAAATAGCTCCATACTTTTGAAACATCAGCCTTATAAATTTTCATTACATAAGCGCTCATTGCATCAAAGTCTTTGTTGAAAATGATATTAGATTCCATTAGTAATTATTTTTAATAAAGATACTATTTTCTTTATGTACGGCACTTTTCATATGACAAGTAAGCAATAATTCATAAATAATTGTTAAAAAACACTCTTTTAAGAAAAAAAATACAATTTTTTGGCTCGTTTTTTGTTTACGTAGTCTTAAAACAATTAATTTTAACATTCATTTTTCCAAAACATATATAATTACGTAATGAATAATAAGTTCATCCCAATAATTTCAGTGTTTATGACAATCTCACTGATTGTTTTTGTTACGCTCCAATTTTATTGGTTGAAAGGCTATTATGGTGCTCTGGAACAGGATTTTCAGAATAAGGTATATTCTGTATTAGAAAGTACTTCAAAAAGTATCGAAGAAATTGAAGCCGATAAATATTTAAATCAGGATTATAAAAATTTCAGAAATAATATTATTGCCAACAGTAAAGAGCCTTCACTAACTACCATTCAGCAAGTGGAAGACTCCGGGACACAGAGACAGATCATTTATTCTAAAAATATTATTTCAAAAACTCAATTACCGATTTCTCAAAAAGGTGATTCTGTAAAACTGACCACCTTATACACTGACGAAGCTGCCTATAAAATTAAAAAAGACACTACTAATCGTGAACTTCTTACCGCAGACATCAATCAGGATATTGAAACCGGAGACTACTCTATGAAAGAGTTTGTAAAGGTATATGGAAATAACCTTCCTATTACTAAAAGAGTGGATGCCTCCGTTCTTGATTCTGTGATTACTAAAGAATTAAAAATTAGAGGAATTACAGCAAAATTCGGATATGGAGTGGTTGACAAGAATAATAAACTGACAAGTATTGTCAACAAGGCATATAAAGAGAAAAAAGAAAGCAATACGTACAGCTATCCTCTTTTCACAGATAAGAAGAACACGTTATATACCTTAGCCTTAGTTTTTCCTAAAAAAGAGTATTCATTAGCGATGAACAATTGGCCTATGCTCTTGGGAACCTTCCTTTCTCTATTGACTATTCTTGGTATTTATATCATTTCCATTAACTATATGATGAAGCAGAAAAAGCTTGCAGAGGTAAAAACAGACTTCATCAATAATATGTCCCATGAATTCAAAACACCATTGGCAACTATTTCGGTGGCAACAGATTCTTTGGCTAACGATAAAATCGCAACCAACCCGGACAAGGTAAAATACTATTCTGAGCTCATCAAGCAGGAGAATCTAAGAATGAAAAAACAAGTGGAAAATGTTCTTAACATGTCCAAGCTTGAAAGAAATGAAGTAGAATTGTTTTTAAAAGAGGCCAACGTAAGGGAGCTCATCAAAAGGACTACAGAATCTTTCAATCTGATCGTACAACAAAGAAACGGTTCACTTACACAGCAGTTTAATGCTACTCATTATAATTTTAAAATAGATGAATTCCACATTTCCAATATGTTGGTAAATTTATTGGATAACGCTAATAAATATTCTCCTGAAACACCTGAAATCCATATAGAAACCAGGAATGAAGGGGATTGGTATGTGATTGAAATATCAGATAAAGGAATGGGCATGGAAACCCAGAACAAAACCAAAATTTTCGAAAAATTCTTTAGAGAAGAAACAGGAAATATTCATAATGTAAAAGGACAAGGTTTAGGTCTTTCTTATGTTAAGAAAATTGTAGAACTGCATAAGGGGCAGATTATCGTAGACTCCAATAAAGGAAAAGGGAGCACATTTACGATAAAACTGCCAATGAGCTAAAATAAAAATGATGAGAAATAGGTGATATAAACAACTGGACATTAACGATCACTGATCATCATTCAATTATAAATATAAACAAGTAAACCAGATAACAAAATATAGGAAGATAGAGTGAAGAAGTTCATTCTTAATTATTAATTTAATTATTAAAATTATGAGCAACAGAATATTATTAGTAGAGGACGATCAGAGTTTTGGGGCTGTACTTAAAGATTATTTAACCATCAATAATTTTGAAGTTACCCTTGCAACAGACGGAGAACAAGGCCTTAAAGAATTTACAGAAAATGAATTCGACATCTGTATATTCGACGTAATGATGCCTAAAAAAGACGGATTCTCATTGGCTGAAGATGTAAAAAAGATTGATAAAAATACTCCAATCATTTTCCTTACCGCCAGAAATATGAGAGAAGACATTTTAAAAGGATATCAATTGGGAGCTGATGATTATATCACAAAGCCATTTGACACTGAACTTCTTTTATACAAGATCAAAGCTATTCTTCAACGAAGCTCTACCCTTGAAAATGAAGAACAGGAACAATTTAAAATTAGTAATATCTTCTTCGACTCGATGTTGAGACAATTGAAAGTAGGTGATAAAGAATATAAACTTTCTCCTAAAGAAAATGAATTACTAAAGCTTCTTTGCATTCATAGAAATGATTTCATGCCTAGAGATCTTGCTTTAAGAAAGATCTGGAAAAAGGAAAATTATTTTACAGCAAGAAGTATGGACGTTTATATTGCCAAACTTCGTAAATTATTAAAAGATGATGAGGGATTAGAAATCATCAACGTTCACGGAGAGGGATTCAGACTTTTGGTAAAAAATTAATCAAAAATCCAAATTATAAATATAAAATTAGCAAAACAATTAAAATGTTTTGCTAATTTTGTTTTATACCTATGAATATGAAGAATACATTTTTAGGTTTACTGGCCTTATCCCTACTGGTGACCTCTTGTAAGAAGGATGAAAAAGCAACTTATATAAAGGAAGAAGCAACTGTCCAGCCACCTGGTGTAGCGATGAACAACACTTCCAAAACAGCTCTGATGGATCAGGCAGGAATTCAGTCTAATCCTACGCCCGTAGCAACAACTCCCGGTATGAATCCTCCACACGGACAACCCGGTCACCGATGTGATATCCCTGTAGGGCAGCCTTTAAATAGCCAACCCAACACTCCCATTTCACAAAATATTAAAACAGATAATAGTAGGAACGTCATTCAGATTGATCCGAATAGTGTATCACCAGGCAAAATAGCTCTTGATAATAATGGAAAGCAAGTCAAAACAGCTCCTGGCATGAATCCTCCTCATGGACAACCGGGACACCGATGTGACATTCCTGTAGGGCAACCTTTAAACAGCAAACCGGCTCCGGCATCTCAACCGGCTCAAAATATTGTGCAAACAACTCCTATACCGGCTCCGGCAGAACAAAACATTGCTATGGGAGAGAAACCAAAAGTAAATCCGGCTCATGGAGAAGCATGGCACAGTTGTTCCATAAAAGTTGGTGATCCTTTGCCATAATTTTTGTATTTTTGCAGTCATGAAGCTGTTTCAAATATTGACGATAGTTTTTTGTTTAGGAATTTTCTTGATTCCTAAAGATAGCTTCTATGCACAATCTATGCAACAAACCTGTTGTAAAGAGGACTCTAAAAAGGGAGACTGTTGCAAAAACCATTCTTCAAAAAATCACAAAGAAGACCAAAAGAATTCTTCTTGTAATGATGACTGCTGCTCAACGTGCATTGCATGTTTTTCTTTTATTGAAACTCCGTTTTCAAAAAATATACGTCTGGAACTATCTTATTACAAAGCCAATAAGAATCCCCACTTCCAGTATTCAGATCCTTATCTTTCAGACCGTTTAAAGGAGATCTGGCAACCGCCTAAAATAGGTTAATTAAACACAGCCTGTTCATTATATTATGTAATGAACCGTTTTTTATTAATCTAAACTTTTAAACAAAATGAAATTATATATTTCCAGGTTGATTCTTGGTACATTATTCTTATTTACCCAATTTATATCCGCTCAAAACATTTCAAAAAACCAGTTCAAAGTAAAAGGAAACTGTGAAATGTGCAAAACAAGAATTGAAAGTGCAGCGAAAAAGGCCGGCGCCAAAAAAGCAGAGTATTCTATTGACCTTCAAACATTAACTTTAGAAATAGATAAAGTTTCGGCTGATGACGTTCTGAAAAAAGTTGCGGAAGCAGGACATGACAATGAAAAATTCAAAGCGTCCAACGAAACCTATGAAGGACTTCCGGGATGTTGTCATTATGAAAGAGAGCAACAACCTGCGCTTACATCCACTACCGAAACTCATGAACATCATACAAAAAAGGCAAATGAGTTTTTTGTAAAAGGAAACTGTGCTTCATGTAAAGCCAGAATTGAGAAGGCAGCTAAAGAGGCAGGAGCAAATACTGCAGACTGGGACGCAGAGAGACAGACGGTTATTTTAAGTTTTGATCCAGCAAAAACTTCATCAGACAATATCTTAAAAGCAATCGCTGATGTCGGGCATGATAACGAGAAATACAAAGCTTCGGATTCTGTTTATAAAAACCTTCCGGGATGTTGTTTATATGACAGAAGTATTCCTTTGGGAGAGACAAACCCCAATGTACACCATGGAGAAGAAGCAAAAAACGAAGATCACAAAGATCATCAAACACCATCTGCTAACGAATCTCATGACAAAACTGAAAAAAACATTGAAGGAGTTGTCGTAACGGGATCTAAATCAGCAACCTCTTTAAGTAAAAAAGAAGCAGGACTTGTTTTTAATATTGATAAAAAAGAGTTGTTGAAAGCAGCATGTTGTAATTTATCTGAAAGCTTCGAAACGAATGCAACCGTAGATGTTTCTTTCAGCAATGCCGTTACGGGAACAAAGCAGTTGAAAATGCTTGGATTGGATCAAAAGTACACGAGTTTAACCAAGGAGCAATTACCTGAAATCAGAGGATTAGCATCAGCTTACGGATTAAACTTCATTCCTGGAAGATGGATTGAAAGTATCCAGCTGACAAAAGGAGGAAGCACTGTAACAAATGGTTATGAAAGTATTACCGGGCAGATTAATACCGAACTTTTAAAGAATGCGAAAACACCTGAAACTTCTTTGAACCTTTTCTCTGATTTTAATGGAAGGGCTGAAGTGAATATTACTAACGTCTCCCCTATCAATGATAAATGGTCACAAACATTTTTACTTCACGGAAACGGTACTTTCGGGAATACAGATATGAATGACGACGGCTTTTTAGACAGACCGAAAGGAACACAAATCAACGCCGCCTACCTTTTAAATTACAATGACTTGGAAAAATCAGGGTTCGGTTCACACTTTGGTATTAATTTCATCAGAGACGAAAGGACTGCAGGGCAGGTTGGTTTTGATAAAAAATTAGCACAGGATAAACAGTCAGCTTATGGTGTTGGCATAGATATCTCAAGATTCCAGGTATGGAACAAAACAGGGTATGTTTTTAAAGGAAAACCTTATCAGAGTATCGGATGGATGAACCAGTATGTATACCATCAACAGGACAGCTTTTTTGGGCTGAGAAATTATGCCGGACAACAACATACTTATTACTCTAATTTAATTTTTGAAAGCATCATCGGAAATACAAATCACAAATATAAAGCGGGAGCCAGCTTCTTATATGATGGTTATAAAGAAATATATTTAACAGATGATCTTAGAAGAAACGAAATTGTTCCCGGTATCTTCGCCGAATATACTTTAACAGGATTAAAATATACATTAGTAGCAGGAACAAGAGTTGATTTTCATAATTTGGCAGGAACTCAGTTTACCCCTAGACTTAATTTTAAATATGACTTCACTCCACAGACAATCTTAAGACTTTCTGCGGGAAGAGGATTCAGAACAGCCAATATTTTTGCGGAAAGTCAGCAATACTTTGCTTCAAACAGAGCTATTAATATATTACCCAACGGAGGTAGTATCTATGGACTAAAACCTGAAATCGCCTGGAACTATGGTGCAAGCTTACAACAGGAATTTAAGCTTTTCGGAAGAAAATCCACCATTATTGCAGACTTCTTTAGAACAGATTTCCAGGATCAGGTTCTGGTAGATCTTGACCGCTCTCCTCAGCAGCTGACTTTTTATAACCTTGAAGGAAAATCATTTGCTAACTCTTTTCAGACACAATGGGATTTTACACCTTTTAAAAACTTTGATGTGAGATTGGCTTATAAATATTATGATGTACAGGCTGATTATATCGGAGGAAGAAGAGAAGTCCCTTTTATGGCTAAACACAGAGGTTTTGTGAACTTAGCTTATGCAACCAACAAAAATGATAAGGGAGGATTCTGGAGTTTTGATACCACTTTAAACTGGGTTGGAAAACAAAGACTTCCGGATACTGCAAGTAATCCCGCAGAATTCCAACTGCCTGCTTATTCCAATTCTTATGCAATACTCAATGCACAGGTTTCAAGAAACTTCAATAAAAAGATCAGAGCTTATGTAGGAGGAGAAAACCTTACTTCTTATTATCAGAAAAATGCGATTGTTGATTTTAAAAATCCTTTCGGAAATTATTTTGATGGAGGAATGGTCTACGCCCCAATTATGAAGGCTAATTTCTACGTAGGGCTGGATGTCACGTTTTAGACTCACAGATTTAAATAAAGAAAGAAACAGCATCAAACAGATGCTGTTTCTTTTTCACACACATTCAACTTTACTAATTAAGGAAGCATCCCAATATTAGTACAATTCTTTCTCTATGGGCAGACAGAACAAATTCCCTTTCTTCATAATTCTGAAGTCATCAAAATAAAATCCTATCTGTAAACCCTTAATTTCATGGATAATCCTTTCGTTCTCATGTGAACAGATTAGATCAAACAATCCATCTTGTATTTTTAGTAATTCCCAATTCTGAATCTCGCAATCCAATCCGGGATGTTCTTGTTGATTTAAAATAAGGTCCAGTAGCCAGAAACAATTCTCATAAACAGCTACATTATTAATACCCTCAGTAATTTTATGCCCTTCTTTATACTCATATAAACTGTCAGGAAATGTATAAATATCATACAAATCATTGGCAGAGTTTTTAATTTTGTTGTGTTTATTACTAATCATGAGTTATAGATTTTTATAGTTCTGGTTTAATTATTAATTTTAATCCTTGGCATCATTTAACATTGTTATGTTAATAATGTTTTATATCTTTGACAAATATAGTCTAAATTTAGACCAATTTAATAAAAATATGGACAAAATTCAAACCATAAAAGAAAGAATTTTCATTTTCCTTGAAAAGAAGGGCATTAAGAAGGAAACTTTTTATAAAGAAACAGGTATGTCATCCTCTAATTTTAAAGGAGCCGGTCTAAAAAGTGACTTAGGGGTAGATAAACTCGCAAAGATTTTAAACATTTATCCGGAGTTAAAAGAAAATGAGAATTTATGTTGGTTAATAACCGGAAATGGTCAATTGAATCTGAATTCAGATCATAAAAAAGATCAACAGGAACTTGATCTTCATCACAAAGAAGCAGATGAAAAATTAGGAGACCTCCTTGCTAATTTGTTTGCACAATATAATGCTCAAGATAAAGGTATATTATTTATCCAGAGTCAAATTTCAAGGATTGAGAAAAAATATGATGAGGCGATTTTAAAACAAAATAAATATTTAGAAGAAATTTTATCTCTGTCGAAAACCGCTGTCAAAGAATAATATTAATTTCTATTAATTATAATGGTTTCAGAACCACCTAAAAGTGTTTTAGTTGGGGTTTTTAAAATAAGATATCCCAGATCTTTTGTAAAAAGATCCAAATCTTCCATGGTACCAATAAATCCTTTGTTAATCTCCTTCTTTACTAAATAAATTTTTTTCAGATATTCTTCTTCAGAAATAATCGTTTCAGAATAATCCTCCCATAACTTATCAGAAAGGGCAACAAGAATTTTTAATCTTTCTCTATGATTATTCATTTTCTTCAATTTCGTTACGTTTAAAGAGAATCGTAGAGAACCTGTCCAGTGTACTATTATTAAATTTATCCAGTAGATGTAATTTTCTATAATAGTTATCCAGCTTAAAAACCAGAAAAACAATCAATAGCAGAAGCAATACTATAGCTATATCAGCTATTGCCGATATTTTATTCTCATTAAAAAAGATGAATTTTATATACGTTACTACATGGAAATAACCTGCTACTAGGGCTACATAATAAGTATATCTGTTAGCTCTGAATAACCCTCCTAATGCAAGAAGTATAACGCATGATGATATGGATAAGAAATAAATAGTTGAATCAAGGTCTAATCTTCTTTCACCTGCATTATTACTTAACTGAACATTGACATCAATGAAGTATCCTACTATATTATTCAGAAATGGTAATATAGCAGAAATTAAAACAAACGCAGAAGCGATTATTTCAATAGTAAGTTTATTTAGGCCGATCCGATTTTGTTGGATCGATTGTTTCTGAAGATTCTGAGGAATTTTCTGAGTCTTCTTGTTTATTGTAGGTTTCATCTAAAATAATCTTTTTTTTCAGAGAATCACTTGCGATTCTTGCTGCTTCTGATCTTCCTGCTCCCACCTCTACTTTCTTTTGATCAGCTGGTACTGCCACTTCTTCATTTCTATCCGAACATGCTGTCACGATAGATAATAGTAAGATTCCCGATAATAATAATCTTGCTTTCATATAAGTATATTTTTGAAGATTTAAAGATAAGCGTTCCCTCTTATATTTTTGGTATAAATATGACAACAATTCTCTTCTGTTAAATAATTTATAAAAACAGGAATTTTATATTACTATTTATTAAATCCAAATGTAATGATTATTATACTTTTATCAACAATTTATTATAAAAAAAAGAAGTAATTAAATAAAAACAGTCATTAAATGCAGATCTAGCCGTCATATTACGAAATAAAATAATTTAAAAAACAGCTATAAACGTTAATAATTTATACATAAATACACCTTAATCATGATATTATTTCTCCAAATAACAAGCTTATATCTTCAATTATTTACCCATACATAAAATTTTATCATGGTAATGAGATATATACTCAATCTGCTTGAAAATATTCAATATGTAGAATATTTTCAAGCAGGGTAAAGATTGTAAAAATTTTATCAAAAAAGTATTTCAATCTAAAAAATTACTATATTCGCACTTTAACATATGTATGAACATACTTACTTCTGATTTTATCATTGATCATAATAGCAAACTCCCTCTGCACGTACAGGTAGAGGAACTTTTTCGTAAACTCATCAAAATGGAAGTTTATAAAAAAGGAGCTTTATTACCCAAAGAAGTTGACCTTGCTAACCTGTGGGGAGTTTCCAGAAATACAATTCGTCAGGCAACAAACAAGCTGGAAAATGAAGGTCTAATCATCCGTAAAAAAGGTATTGGAACACGGGTTGCTGAAAAGAAAAGTCTTGTTACCGGATTAGATCATTGGTACAGTTTCACCAGAGAAATGCAGGAAAAAGGAGTTGATGTTGTCAATCAATTACTTAAAACCAGTACAGAACAGCCTAATGAGGAAATCTGTAACTTCTTTAATTGTACACCGGATAAAAAGATATTCAAACTGTCTAAATTAAAAGGAGAAACCTCAGGCGATCCGATTGTTTATTTTGAAAGCTACTTCCATCCGAGAATTGACATAGACAAAAATGATGATTTCAACATGCCCTTGTATAGTATGCTGCAGGAAAATCACGGAGTTGTAGTGCACCGTTCCCGTGAAAATATAAGTGCCTGCCAGGCCGGTACTGTCATTGGAAAAAAATTAAAAGTATCTGCTTCTTTTCCGGTACTGAAGCGCGAACGTTTTGTATATGATATTAACGGAAAACCCGTAGAATATAATATAGGATACTATCGCTCAGACAAATTTACCTATACGATAGATATCACTAAGTCACCGGAAATTTAATTCTATTTTCGGTTTTTATTATGTTCAAACATTCTAACATATAATTAAAAAAACTAAGCTCATGTATAAAAGGTATTTTATTTTGTTGGTTTTCATCTTTATGACAGGGAACTTGATCTATAGTCAGAAAAAAGTTCCTTATTTCGGAAATATTCAGGTAATTAATGGATATGAAAAGGAAATAAATGGTGAGAACATTGATTATTTTTCTGCATTTCCAGATCATGCAACCCGTGCACTCCTCACTCGTACTACAGATGGAACTAAAACGATCGAATGGGAAACTTCCTCTGTGCCACAAAAAAATACCGGTCAATATTTATATTTCAACTGGCTGGCATCTCATTCATCAGGAACCAGTGGTGGACCAAGAAACTTTGATTTATATATTAATGATCAAAAAGCATTAACATTAACTACCTATCCTGCCAATCAACATCCGGACTGGATTTCAAAAGCAGCAGATAGCACCGCTTTTGTATTTCATCAAACCAAAACAGACGGATTAAAAGATTCTTACGGAATTGCTTACCTGAGAGTTCCTATTAATAAAGTACAGGCAGGAAAGCCTCTCCGTTTAAAAATAGTAGGGCAGGCTCAGAACAGCAGAGACTGGCTGATGACTTATAAATTCACTTTCCAGGAGAAAATAGAAGCTCAATCGACTCCTTTTCTTTTAAAAGACGGCAAACGTATGCTTACCCTTACCACACTGCACTTCGGGCCTAAACAAAAAATAACGGCAAAAGTTGATAACAGAGATACTTTTTCTTTTACAATGCCTGATGGCATAAAAACATTTGACATTCCGGTTTCTCTTTCACCCGAAGGAGGTAATCTTGAACTCGTGGTCACTTCCGGGAAGAAAGAGCTTTTAAGGAAGTCTATTCACGCTGAAGCAATAGTTCCTCGCACTTTGTACTTTATCCACCATTCTCACACGGATGTAGGCTACTCTCACTTACAGGCAGAGGTAGAAAAAATTCACACCAAGAACATCTATGATGCCCTTAGTATGATTGAAAAAACAAAAAATCTACCTGAAGAAGCTCGTTTTAAATATAATGTGGAAGCTCTTTGGGATGTAGAAAACTTTATGAAAAATGCTACTATTGAAGATAAAAATTCATTTGTAAAAGCAGTGAAAGAAGGAGGTATTGGTCTTTCTGCCATGTACGGTAATATTTTAACAGGCCTAAGCCAGCCCGAGGAATTATTTCATTATACAGAATATGCGCAAAAGCTGAAAAAGGAATATGATTTAAAAATTAATAGTGCCATGATGTCTGATGTACCGGGTTTCGCATGGTCACTGGTTCCGGCATTAACTTCGTCAGGGGTAAAATATTTTTCCAGCGGCCCCAATTATCTGGGAAAAACAAATCCGTATCTGGGAGATCGTGTAGGAAATTTTGTGAAAAACTGGGGTGATAAACCTGTATGGTGGCTGTCTCCTTCCGGTAAAGAAAAAATATTATTTTGGACTGCCGGAAGAGGTTATTCATCATGGCATGGTATACATCCTGGAGATGTATTTGTAAATGGTCAGAAAAAAATTGCAGAATATCTGGAAGATCTTACAGAAAACAATTATCCATACGATATGGTACAGTGGCGATACAATATTGTTGCCGACAATGGGCCTATAGATCCAACGGTATCCCAATTTGTAGATGAATGGAATAAAAAATATACGTCACCGAAAATAGTATTGAGTACTAATGAAAAGATGTTTGAGGTATTTGAAAAGAAATACGGAGATAAAATTCCTGTCGTGAAAGGTGATATCAGTCCTTATTGGGAAGACGGAGCAATGTCTACCGCTAAAGAAGAAGGGATCAACAGAAATAGCAGTTTAAAATTACAACAACTGACAACCCTCTACTCGATGCTGAACCCCCGTCAATATGATAATCAACGTTTTTATGAAGCATGGAGAAATATTATTTTATTCCACGAACATACATGGGGTGCTTTCAACAGTATCACCGCACCGGATCTTCCCTTTGTAGCAGACCAATGGAAGGTAAAAAGACAATTCTCTTTGAAGGGCAGTTCTATTACCGAAAAACTGGGGAAAGAATTATTACAGCCCATTACAGATCCTTTATCTAAAAAAATCGCTGTTTTCAATACCTCATCATGGGTTCGGGAAGGAATTGTTGTTATTCCGGGAAACTCTCATGGAGATGCTGTTAAGGATGCTTCAGGTAATAAAATACCTTTACAAAAATTACAGGATGGAACGATGGCGTTCTTTGCAAAGAATATTCCTCCATTAGGATCAAGGGTATATACCATTGTTAAAAATAAAACCGCAGTCCCTTCAATCTTCTCTATTACTGACAACAGTATTTCTAATGGAAAAATTACCGTAAGTTGGGATAAAAAAACGGGAAGTATTACCCAGTTTACCAATAACAGCACGACCAATTATGTGGGAAAATTTAAGGATCAAGGATTAAACTCTTACTGGTATGTTCCCGGATCTGATCCTAAAGAAGCCTTATCAAATAATAATGTACAGGTACAAATACTGGAGAACGGACCTGTAATGGCTACAATTTCTTTAACATCTGAAGCTCCGGGTGCTAACAAACTGGAAAGAATCATTACCATCATCGCTGGTAGTGATGAAATAAAACTGGAAAATATTGTGGATAAAAAGCCTGTACGTACCAAAGAATCTGTACACTTCGGGTTTCCTTTTAATAATGAATTTAAAAACATTACGATAGATGCCGGTTATGGTTCCATGAAATATCTTACCGATCAGCTTCCGGGATCCAATATGGATTACTGGTACAGCCGCCGTTGGGTAGATGCGTCTTCAGAACAAAAAGGCATCCAGTGGATGATGCTGGAAACTCCTCTAATTGAAGCGGGTGAAATGATTGACGAAAGAATGGTCATCGACAATAGTCATAAAAAATGGAAAGATAAAGGCACACCGGGAACCACCAACTGGTTCAGCTACGCGATGAACAACTATTGGCATACAAATTACAAAGCAGATCAGGAAGGTCCCGTACATTACCACTATGCTCTGCGGCCACATGATGACTTTAATTCCGTAGAAAATGAAAAATCAGCTACTGCTTTTACACAGCCACTTATCGCAATTCCTATTAAAGAAAAATCAGCCGGCGAAGGAAGTCTTTTTCATATGAGCAATGATAAAATTGTAGTGACAAGCATTACCCCTCAGGAAGATCAAAGCTTTCTGATCAGGTTGTATAATCCTGATGAAAAAGAACAAACAACCTCATTCCTATGGGAAAAACTTAAGGCTACAAAGCTTATTAATCTCAAAACAACAAAAGAGCTATCCATTACCGAGAAATTTAGGTTATCCGGAATGGATGTAATCGAAGTTAAATTAATTCCTTAAAAAAGATCATTTCAAAAATAGTCATACAATGTCAAAACCAGTAATGGCCATAGATATGGGTGGAACAAAGATTAAAATAGGCCTTGTACAGGAAGGATCTGTTTTATCTTCTGTTACCATCGATGCTGAATCAGGTAAAGGCCTTAGGCAAAAATTACCTTTCATAGAAACGACGATAGAAAGTTTGTTAAGTCAGCATCATCTTTCAACGTCTGATGTTGCGGGTCTGGGGATTGCTTCTCCCGGTATTGTAGACAGTATTCAGAAAAAGATTCTTGCCATCGATAAAAAATTTAGTGATGCTCCTGAAATCAATCTGGAAGAATGGTGTTTACAGACATTCAATCTCCCTTTTACGATAGAAAATGATGCAAGATCTGCGCTAGTAGGAGAATGGAAATATGGAAAAGGAAAGGGTTACAACAATATTGTTCTCATGACATTGGGAACCGGTATAGGAAGCGCTGCAGTAATGCAAGGGCAGTTGCTGAGAGGCAAACATTTTACAGCCGGTATTTTGGGAGGTCATTCTGTGATTAATTACAAAGGAAGTCTTTGTAACTGTGGAAACAAAGGTTGTGTTGAAACAGAAGCTTCCACCTGGAATCTTCCTGCAATTATAAAAACAGACAAAAATTATACAGGAAGTGAACTCACTGTTCACCCTCTCATTGATTACGAGCTTATTTTCAGACTGGCTGAAGAAGGAGATGTCACCGCCTTAGCCATTCGTGATCAAAGTCTCCAGGCATGGTCTGCCTGTGCTATCAACCTTATTCATGCCTATGATCCGGAGGTTCTGGTGATGACGGGAGGTATTATGGCCAGCAACTTTTATATCCTTCCCTATATCAGACAGCATATTGAAACTCATGCCTGGACACCCTGGGGAAAAGTACAAATAGAAGAAGGAAATTTTCCCCGTACCGCTGCTTTATTGGGAGTCGCCCATCTTATTAATCATTAATCAAAAAAAATGAAATCAAATTTTAATAAATTTCCCATTATTCCTATAAAAGACCACGCGTGTATCACGGGCTGGGAAAATATTTTAGAAGAAGTTAAAAAAGAAGCTCCTGAGATTATTGTTATTGAATGCTACCCGGGAGTATTTATCCACGAAATAATTACTTCAGTACAGAACATATTACGCCCAGAGCTCATCATCAACTCTAGCGATACGATGAAAACTGAAAGCGAAATTTCGGCAATGGTACAAAAATATGTAACTGATGATCCTGTATTTGGGTATATCAGTCCATTACAACTTGAAGATTATTTTGATCCTTCAAAAATAACAGCTCTTCATAACCTGATTAGTGAAATTAAAGGATGTAAAGTAATTATAGGTACCGGCGCCAGTCTGCTCGTTGAAAAGCCTGATATGATACTATATGCCGATATGCCACGATGGGAAATACAGATGCGTTTTCGTAAAAACACAGCATGTAATCTGGGAAAAAACAACTATACCGATTCTTTTTCTTATCAATATAAACATGCTTATTTTGTGGATTGGCGTGTAAGTGACCGCTATAAAAAACAAATCCTAAAAACGTGTCAGTTCATATTGGATACTACAATCCCCTACCAACCTAAGATGATTAGTCGTGAAGCTTTGTTTGATGCTCTTCAACAAACCGTTCACCAGCCTTTCAGGGTAGTTCCCTTTTTTGATCCGGGACCATGGGGCGGACAATGGTTGAAAGAAGTCTGTGATCTGGACAGAAGTCAACCTAATTTTGCATGGGGGTTTGACTGCGTTCCGGAAGAAAACAGTTTGTTATTAGGTTTCGGAGATCAGGTGGTTGAAATTCCCTCTCTCAATCTTGTGTTTTTTCAACCTGAAGCTTTGCTTGGCAAAAAGGTATATGAAGGATTTGGAGCTGAATTTCCTATCCGTTTTGATTTTCTGGATACAATGGAAGGAGGTAATCTGAGCTTGCAGGTGCATCCGTTGAAAGAGTACATCAAAGAAAAATTCGGGATGACGTATACTCAGGATGAAAGTTATTATATGCTGGATGTAAAAGATGATGCTTTTGTCTATCTTGGTATGAAAGAAAATATCGATCCTGAACGTATGATGAAAGATCTCACTGCTGCACAAAACGAGCAGATATCTTTCGATGCAGATCAATATGTACAAAAATGGCCCATGAAAAAACATGATCATGTTTCTATACCTGCAGGAACTGTACACTGCTCAGGAGCGAATTCTGTTGTTTTGGAAATTAGTGCCACTCCATATATTTTTACTTTTAAACTTTGGGATTGGGAAAGAATGGGACTGGACGGCAAACCAAGACCAATATCTCTTGAGCATGGTAGAAAAGTAATTCAATGGGATCGCGATACTTCGTGGACTCAGAAAAACATTCTCAATCTTACAGAGCCTGTAAACAAAGGAGATGGCTGGCGTGAAGAACGTACCGGATTAGATTCTATGTCATTTATTGAAACCCGAAGACATTGGTTTACAAAAAAAGTGGTTCACCATACAGGCGGCGTTGTTAATGTACTGAATCTGGTAGAAGGCCGCGAAGTTATAATAGAAAGCCCTGATTATAGTTTTGACCCTTATATTATCCATTATGCCGAGACATTCATTGTCCCTGCTGATGTTGGAGCTTACACCATTACTCCTCATGGAGAAAGTGTAGGAAAAGAATGTGCTACCATTAAAGCCAGCATCCGTACAGAGATGATTACCTGTAAAGTTTTAAAATAAAGCCTATGTCATCACCTTCACAATCAACTCTTATTTACAAATCAACTCTTGTAGCCTCTGTTGGAGGTCTATTGTTCGGTTATGATACTGCTGTGATTTCAGGAGCGATTGGTTTTATGAAAAACTATTATCAGCTTTCTGATGTTATGACCGGTTGGGTAGCTTCCTGTGCTTTATTGGGATGCATAGTAGGGGCCATGTATTCCGGAAAACTCAGTGATTATGCGGGTCGAAAAAAAGTATTAATGCTTTCTGCCCTATTATTTAGCATCTCTTCTTTAGGAACCGCGGCGGCTCCCCAACTATGGTTCTTTATTATATTCCGGATTATTGGAGGAATGGGAATCGGAATTGCTTCTATGCTTTCTCCTATGTATATTTCAGAAATGGCTCCTGCTGCGATAAGGGGGCGGTTAATTTCCATCTTTCAGTTAGGCATTGTTACCGGAATTCTGGTTATCTATTTCGTCAATGCCTATATCGCCGGAATTCATAATGAAGCCTGGAATGTTTCTACCGGATGGAGATGGATGTTTGGCTCAGGAATCATTCCTTCCATCATTTTTATCTTGTTGTTATTCACTGTACCTGAAAGCCCACGCTGGTTGGCTGCACAAGGGCGAAATTCAGAAGCATTGGATATTTTAAATCATATCAATGGTGCTGATAAAGCTCAACAAGAGCTGCAGGCTATTAATGCATCCCTGAAAGATGACTCCCCATTTTCTTTATCTGAAATGAAAAAGCCCTCGTTAAAGAAGTCGCTAGGCATTGGTATTTTACTCGCCGTATTCTCACAGATTACAGGAATAAATGCCATTATGTACTATGCTCCCGAAATTTTTAAGTCTACAGGAGTGGGCTCAGATTCCGCATTCATGCAAACAATTCTAGTGGGAATCATCAATGTTGTATTTACTTTGATTGCGATAAAATATGTTGATCATTGGGGGCGAAAAAAGCTTTTGTTACTCGGCATCACAGGAATGATTGTTTGTTTATTCATTACCGGGCTTGTTTTTTACAAACAACAACAAGGGTATCTGGTCCTGCTTGCTATCCTTGGATACATTGCTTGTTTTGCGATGTCATTGGGACCGCTCACATTCGTTGTTATTGCAGAAATCTTTCCTACAAAAGCACGGGCTGCCGCCATGTCTGTATCAACTTTCTTTCTCTGGCTGTCCGTATTTCTGGTTTCTCAAACTTTTCCGATACTCATAGGGTCTGTGGGAAGTGCCTATACCTTCTGGGGTTATATGATTATTTCAGTATTTACTTTGGTATTCATATGGAAAATGATCCCTGAAACCAAAGGCAAAACATTGGAAGAGATAGAAAAAGACTGGATATAAAATATCAACGAATGATTTCCTTATGTAACCATAAATACACGAATCATTTTTTATTTGTGCATTCGCCGCAAAAAAAATGAAAGAGAGCTCAACCGGATTAACAATTTTAGAAACTTACTGGCTGTTTGAGAAGGTCATATTTTCGGGTCCAATTCCTTTTACCGTAACCTTTTTCCAATGGGGAGGCAATGCATTTTTGGTTGATTTTAAAGTCCCTTTTTCATCTATATCAATCCCGCAAAAGCCCGTCATTACTGCTTGAAGTACACCTCCCGCCCCTGTAATAAAATAGGGGTTATCTCCATCTTCTGTTTCCGCAAGAACTCTGAATGGGGGTAAAAGATTAGGTTCATATGATTCTTTAAACCATTTATAAGCTTCTTTACCTTCTCCCAACCTGCTGTATAACAAAGCAAAAATAGCTTTGGTCATAGCAGGTGTTTTCTTATTGGGAACCTTTTCCTGATAATATTTTAAATCTTTCCTGATTTGTTCTTTATCCTGAATCGTATTGAGCGGATAAGCCAATAAATTGACATCAGCCTGTTTTATTTCTGCTCCGTTATAGGAATCATGCTCTTTTGTAACTCCGTTTTCAAGTTGGCTAAAAATCAGGCTTCCCGCAATATCATCCCATGTTTTATTGAAAGGAATATGGAGTACTTTGGCCGCCGCATTGGCGGCCTTAAGATTTTGTTTTGCAATGGCATTCGTGTAAGCATTATTATCTACATTTTCTGCCCATTCATCCGCTGCCACTACATTTTTAATGTGAAAGGCATTTCCTTCTTTTTCTACACGGGATTGCCAGAACTCAGCTGTTTTACTCAAAAGAGGCCAACCTTTTTCTTTTAGCCATTGTGTATCTTTTGTCATCAAATAATAGTTCCATGCTGCAAAAGCAACATCTCCGGTAATATGATGTTCGTAGGTTCCGGATAATGCCCATACCGGCGTTTCTTCTTCTCCTGAAACAGCACTTTCCCAAGGAAACATCGCTCCTTTATATCCATGCATCATAGCATTGCTTTCTGCAGCCTTTAATCTGTTAAAACGATAGTCTACAAGACCTTTAGCAATTTTTGGATGGAAAAATAATAAGGGTTTAAACATAAACATTTCTGTATCCCAGAAAATATGTCCGTTATAGCCTGTTCCGCTTAACCCAACCGGAGATAATGAATAATCCGATCCTTCTCTTGAAAAGGAATACAAATGATACAACATATTATGAACATCCTGTTGTGCCTGTAAATCACCTTCTATTTCAATATCGCCTTTCCATAGATTTTGCCACTCTTCTTCATGCTTTTTATACAGTTGTACCGGATTTTGCAAATTGGCGTAAATACCTAATCTTTCGACGGTATTGTATGGATCATTAACCTGAGAGGATGATACCAGAGAACCAATTATAGAGAAGGTATAAGTTTCTGAAGCTTTTAATTTTTTCACGAATTTCATCAGATGGGCATCGCTATCACGTATCTCGTGTGAAATCTTTGGTTGGCTGTATTGCTCTTCCGGAAACACATATGTTGTACTTGCTGCCATGGTAATAGCTCCTGTAGGACTTTTTGCCACAGAAGTTAAAAGAGGAATTGTAGCATGTGGAGGGCTTATTTCGTTATAATTCTGTTGGACAGGCAAAAAACCCTGAGGTATTTTAAGAGTACTTTCCGCAACAAATGAAAGATCCTTTTTGGGATGTATAGTCACCGTAAGCAATACGTTATTGGGAAGATTTCTCAATGCGGCATATTGATATTCCACAGAGGCCATATTCCCATAATCAAAAGATCCTGAAAAAGTTGCCGTCTTAAAATTAATTTTCTGAGTATAATTCGAAATATTTTTACGATTAACCTGCTTCCAGTCAATGAAAAGATTAAAATCAAGGACATTAAAATTGGAAAGAAAATTACTTGTTCTTCCTCTTCCATACTGATCATACACTCCGGCTACAATAACACTTCCTGCTTTCATGGGTTCGGGTGAAGAAATAATTCCTACCATTCCGTTTGAAACTGTAACACCGGCATAATGATCCGGGTTGATATTCTCAACTGTGATCCCCCATGGATCCTGTGCCGGGCAAAATCCAAAAATACAGGTACACAATACACTTAAAAGAGCCAGCCTTTTTTTCATCATGATACAGGTTTTATACTGATAGCAAATCCTCCGCCCGGAGCCACTTTTATTCTAAGCTTCTCATTTGACTTTACTTTTTGCTTTGAAATTTCATAACTTTTGGGGTTATGATTCCAGCTGGCATCTTTTCCGTCTTTATAAATGATCGCTTCAAATTTCTGACCTTTAGGAAGGAAGGATAAATCTACCGTCGCCTCTCTTGGATTTTCATCGGTGATGCTTCCCACAAACCATTCGTTTTTATTTTTCGCTTTTCTTGCAATGGTAACATAATCTCCCGGCTCTGCCTCAAGAATATAAGAGGAGTCCCAATCTACCGCAACATCTTTGATAAACTGAAAAGCATCAGGGTACTTCTTGTAATTTTCAATAAGATCTGCAGCCATCTGAAGTGGGCTGTACATTGTAATATAAAGAGCAAGCTGCTTGGTCAACGTGGTGCTTAATTTTGCTTTATTATTTCCATATACGGAAAGATCCCCTTCAAATATACCGGGAGTATAGTCCATCGGGCCTCCTATCAATCGTGTAAAAGGTAAAATAGTGGTATGATCCGGCTTATTTCCGTTGAAGGATTCAAATTCTGTTCCTCTGGCAGACTCCTGGGCAAACCAGTTAGGATAGGTTCTGTGCAATCCCGTAGGTCGTACGGCTTCATGTGAATTCACCATGATCTGATACTGGGCTGCTGTTTCAGCGACATATCGGTAATGATTAACCATCCATTGCCCGTCATGGTATTCACTTCTTGGAATAATGGGACCTACATACCCCGTTTTTACCGCATCATATCCGTTATCCTTCATAAATTTGAAAGCATCTTTCAACTGTCTTTCATAATCCACCACTGAAGAAGTACTTTCATGATGCATGATGATCTTTATATTTTTGCTTTTTGCATAGTTCCGCAGCTCTTTTACATCAAAATCCGGATATGCTTGGGTAAAGCTGTAAATGTGTTCTTTTCGGTATGCCTGGTTATCTTCCCAGCCTTCGTTCCAACCTTCTACCAAAACAGCATCAAATCCATTGTCAGCCGCAAAATCAATATATTCTTTCACATGTTTTGTATTGGCGCCATGCCTTCCATTCGGTTTTAAAGTCTTATAATCCGTTTCTCCAATTCTGACGTCCTGATTATCAGAATAGGCCCAGGTAGAGCCGCCACCTGTAAAATATTCCCACCACACCCCAACATATTTCGTAGGTTTTATCCATGATGGATCTTTGATTTTGCTAGGTTCATTAAGGTTAACAATCAGATTGGAAGACAGTATTTCTCGTGCATCATCACTGATGATCATGGTTCGCCACGGGCTTACTGAGCCTGTTTGAATAAATCCTCTGTCCCCGTTTTTATCCGGGGTAAGATTGGAGGAAAGAATAAAATTTTTATCATCAAGATTTAGAGTCATCGCCGGAAAATTGACTAATGCAGCTTCGTGAATATTAATGTAAATCCCATCCTGAGATTTCAACATCAATGGGGTTTGTACTGCAAGTGTAGCACTTGGAGCTTTGGCAGCCAATGGCTCTTTTCTTACCTCGTCGATTAACTCGGAAATCTGAGATAATGCTGAAGTCGTTACCGGAAATTCATTGGTATCATAGTCTGCGGGAATCCAAAATGCCTTATAATCTTTGGCCAGATTAAAAGATGTAAGCTCATTGTGGATGGTGAAATGCCTCAATTCAGGCTGAACGGGAAACTCATATCTGAAGCCAAATCCATCATCAAAAAGCCTGAATCTGATATCCAGTTTCCATCCCGTTTTATTTTGCACCAAGTGAACCAGCATTTCTTTATAATGATCATTTACTTCTTTGTTTGGGCCCCAAACGGTCTTCCAGGTATTATTTTCTGAAGTATAACTGATATTTTCCACTTTAAATCCGGAAAAATAAGATATATCGGGTTTTAAAATAAATCCCAGTTTGCTATCCTTCACAATACTCTTTCCTTTATACGTAAGTGCATAATACGGGCTTCCCTCTTCTTTAATGGTAAATTTTAGTTGCAGGGTACCGTTGGGAGATTCAAATGATTGGGCATGTATAATGATTCCGCATACTATAGATATACAGAGTGATAGGATATTTTTTATCATGATCTTCAGTTATTTTAATTATTAAAAAAGAAATTCATTCCATCATAGAAAATAATGAACCGAAATTATAAGTTCAGAATCAGGGTGCAGCCGTGCGTAGAAAAGCACTAAAGAAATACTGAATCCGAAAAGAGGCAGAATGACATTACACTCTTCCCTTCAAAATAGTTGAAGGGAAGAAATGAATGTTTTATTTATAATTATCTTCCGAAATCATCCTGTACACGAACGATATCGTCTTCATCAGAAGGATGGGATGCATCAGTATGCTGCCAGATTTCAGCAACAATTCCCCAGCCATCCAGACCGATTAAACGGTGTCTCTCTCCCTGCTGAAGTTTTACCTGATCTTTTGGGTTATATTCTGCTACTTCGCCTTCCTCATCAGTCGTGCTTCTTTTAATTCCTACCGTACCTTCTACAACCTGCCAGATCTCTGCTCTTCTGTGGTGATACTGCCAGCTTAATCTTGCCTGCGGAGCCACAATAAGAATCTTCGGACTTAGCTTCCCTCCTATTCTTAAGTTCTCAACATCAATCCCTTCAAAATACTGATTGGCAAAATCCTGTGCCTGATTTTCATCAATCACAAAAAATCCTCCCCACGGTCTTGTGTCATCTTTTGCAGCAATACTAAAGCCTTGCGCTCCCAACATCTCTTCTACTCTTTCGAATATTTCTTTCTTTTCTGTACTCATACAGTTGTATTTCTAAGTGTTAAATTATTTTATTTTGTTTGTTCTTTTGACATTGAATAGGGAAAATCTTTTTCCTGTGAACCTCTTTCCATATTAGGTTTATTATCCATTTTAAAATCGAGAACAGCTCCCTTCATCAACTCCTGATGGCTTAACCAGTTTTTGGAGTAAGGCTTTTGGTTAATGTTCAATGATTTTACATACATATTGTCTGCATTATTTTCCGGCGCTTTTATTTCAATTTTCTTTCCGTTTTCAAGATGAATTGTAGCTTCCTTGAATAATGGTGCTCCCAATACATACTGATCTGTTGCCGGTGTCACCGGATAGAATCCTAATGCTGAGAAAACATACCACGCAGACGTTTGCCCGTTATCTTCATCTCCACAATATCCATCAGGGGTAGCCATATACAATTTATTCATAACCTGTCTTGCCCAATATTGTGTTTTGTATGGAGCTCCGGCATAATTATACAGATAAATCATATGCTGTATCGGCTGGTTACCATGAGCATATTGACCCATATTCATGATCTGCATTTCTCTGATCTCATGAATAACCCCACCGTAATAACTATCATCAAAAACAGGTGGAAGCGAAAATACCTCGTCAAGTTTGGCTTCAAATTTCTTTTTACCCCCCATCAATTCTGCCAACCCGTCAATATCCTGGAAAACAGACCATGTATAATGCCAGCTGTTTCCTTCTGTGAAAGCATCTCCCCATTTAAAAGGATTGAAAGGCTTCTGGAAATTCCCGTCTTTGTTCTTCCCTCGCATTAAACCAGTTTCTCTGTCAAACACATTTTTGTAATTATACGCTCTTTTTTTGTAAATATCAATTTCTGAGGCAGGTTTTCCTAAGGCTTTTCCCAATTGATAAATTGAAAAATCATCGTATGCATATTCTAAAGTTCTGGCGGCATTTTCATTGATTTTCACATCATAAGGAACGTAACCCAATGTATTATAATATTGTACTCCCGCACGACCTACCGCTTCTATTGGACCTTCATTATTGGCTCCATGTTTTACAGCCTGCCAAAGGCTTTCTACGTCATATCCGCGAAGTCCTTTGATATACGCATCAGCCACTACTGAAGCTGAATTATTTCCAATCATAATATCAGAATATCCGGGACTGCTCCATTCCGGTAAGAAGCCTCCTTCTTTGTAAGCATTCACCAATCCTTCCTGCATTTCCACATTAATACTTGGATACACCAGGTTTAAGAACGGATATAACGCTCGAAAAGTATCCCAGAATCCTGTTCCGGCAAACATTCTCCCCTCTACAATTTTACCATTATAAGGGCTCCAGTGTTTTATTTTATTCTGATTATCAATTTCATATAATTTTTGCGGGAAAAATAAGGTTCTGTATAAAGAAGAATACAGTGTTCTCATCTGTTGATCTGTTCCTCCTTTAACTTCTATTTTTCCAAGGGTTTTATTCCAGATATTTTTAGCATCTGTCTTTACCTGTTCAAAATTTCTGTTCCCGATTTCTCTTTTCAGATTTAGTTCAGCCTGTTCAAAGCTGATGAATGAGGAAGCTACTTTTGCATACACTGCTTCTTTATCTTTTAGTTTAAAACCAACCACCGCACCGGTATGGTCGCTGGTAATTTCCAGTTGACCATTCACCAGCTTGTTATCTTTCCATGTTCTTGTCAGTTCAAAATCTTTGTCAAACTGAATAACGAAATAGTTTTTAAAGTTTTCATATTTCCCGGTTGAATATCGGGTCGTATATCCAAGGATTTTTCTTTCTTTAGGTAAAATTTTAATATAAGAACCTTTATTTAAGGCGTCGATGACAACATATGCGCTATCTGTTTTAGGAAAATCAAACTTAAAAAAAGAAGCTCTTTCCGTAGGGGTAAACTCTGTGGTTACATTGATATCCGCCAGATATACACTATAAAAATACGGTGTTGCTACCTCAGCTTTGTGACTGAACCAGCTTGCCCTTTCGTCTTCTTTGAATTTTAACTTACCTACACCGGGCATGATGGCAAAAGCGCCATAATCATTCATCCATGGAGAAGGCTGATGGGTTTGTTTAAAACCGTTGATTTTGTCTGCGTCATAGGTATACGCCCATCCGTCACCCATTTTACCGGTTTGGGGCGTCCAGATATTCATCCCCCATGGAAGCCCTACTGCGGGATAGGTATTTCCATTGGATAAAGAGGGCTTAGACTGGGTTCCCATCAACGGATTCACATAATCCACCGGAGACATGCTCTGACCGAAAGCCCAGGCCTGTAATACAAGAAAAAAAGTAGAAAATAGAGACTTCATTGTATCGTTTCGTTTTTAATTTATTTTGCTTTTTTCATGGCATAACTAGCCGCTCCTAAAATAGCCGCATCTTCAAAAATGGCAGAGATTTTTACGGGCAAGTTAATATGATTCGCGGAGAGATTCTCCTTAAATTTTGCTTCAAAATGAGAATATGCTTTGGCAATATTCCCTCCTATAACTAAAACTTCCGGTTGATACTTGCTGACCTGCTGTATAATAAACTCCGAAAAAGAATCAGCATATTCATCAAACATTATCTTTTGAATATCCTGGGGCTTCTCAAGCAAGTCTTTTGTTCCCGAAATCTTTTCTCCCGTTAATTCTTCGTAACGGTTTACAAACCAACGTGTCGCGATATAATCTTCAAAAATAGAATCTCTGAAAGGAGTATCCCAAAGGTCTTCATCACTGGCTATTTCTCCGTTATAAAAAGTAGTTCCGAAGCCCGTTCCAAGTGTTACTCCAAAAATTCTGCTGTAACCTTGTACACAACCACCAAAAACTTCTCCTTCCATAAAAGCAGCCGCATCATTTACAAAATGAATCTGATCTAAAGAAACTGATAATCTTTTTGCCAGCTCTTCTTTGATATTCACCTGATAGATATCAATAAATTTCCCCTGCTGCATGAGAGATATTCCGTTATCATAATCAAAAGGGCCCGGCATTGCTATTCCTATTAACAGATCTTTTTTTACAAGATCATGAGAAGCCTTTTCTATAGCAGAAACCCATGCAGAAAAAATAGTTTCTTTTGTGTCAAAAGAATCAACATGTTCTCTTACATAAGTTGAAGAAATGATTTCACGTTTTTCAGAATTTATCTGAGCCAAAGTGATATGAGAACCCCCAATATCTATTCCTAGTATATTTTGCATATTTTTATTTACTCACTATTTTCTGATTGGAAACAGACAGACAGGAAATACAACCTGCCTGCCGGCTTCAAATCTCAAAATTAACTCTACTTTATTTTTTAATGTAAACACTGATGGTTTACTTTACTATTATTTTACCGGATGACAGTATCTGACTGTCTGCTGAAACAATTTTATAAATATAGGTACCTGCAGACAAATCCTGTGTATTCATTACATTATTATTTTTATTAATAGATTGTTTTTTCAATAATTTCCCGGAAATATCATACAAAGATATCCCACTTGCTGCAGTATTATCAATTTTAAAGTGAATATCACTTCCTTTTTTAACAGGATTAGGATATGCAGTGCTTTCTCTTCCGGTAGCAATTCCTTGTATTTCATTAACAGATAAATTAGAAGAACAAGCAACATCTGTATTCCAGTTGGTATCTGACATATTGATCAAAGTTGCAAAATGAGTATTCGCTGTAGTATCTAACGCACCGTTACCACTGCCTTCATCCATTTTCCAATTGGCTTCCAGTGCAGGAGAATTTGCAGCAACATTACATTTATTATCTAAAATTTCCTGAGGGGTTAGTGCTTTTTTCCATACTCTGAACTCATCCAGGTAGCCGTTTAGTGTACGTGAATTGTCGTAGTTTCTGGCCAGGTAAAGAATACCATTTGCTGTAAAATTCCCCGTTGCAGAAGCACTTGCGTCAAGGATTCCATTGATATACAGTTTCATGGAAGCCCCATCATACGTTGCTGCTATATGATACCAGGTATTGGTATTAAGCCCTGAATTACTGTTCAATTTTATTTGTGATGATCCAAAGCTTAAGATGAACTGTAATTTATTGTTAGCAAGATTGCCATCTCCAAACCTAAGGATTGCCGAGTTATTATCTCCCACTTCTATCCCCATCACGGATGAGATATAAGGAAATCCGGATTTAAATGAATTTACTTTTACCCAACCTTCAAAAGTAAGTGCATTTCCGCTTAAGTTAAATTGCCCTGCATTCAGGTAGTTTGTGCTTCCATTAAAAGAAAGGGATCTTGCTCCGGGACTTGTAACAGGCGCAAAACCACTATTAAATGCCCCTTCTCCGGAATACGTGCTCATCGTTCCGCCATTGCAAACAGATTGTATTTTCCATTGATAGTTCGTATTTGGTGACAGGTTTTGAAGAGTATAGGTATTGGTAGAAATATTTGGAACATCTGTCCAGTTTGTCGCTGCTGTTGTTTTATATTGTAAATTATAGGTTGAAGCCCCTGTTGCATCCCATGATAACTTCGTCGTATTTCCGAGATTACTTCCTGCTGTTAAACCTGTTGGTATTGCACATCCGTTTCCGGAATTGAATCTTGGAGCAAAAAGATAAGTACTTGTTAAGGTCGAAGAACAGTTTGATTGTATTCTCCAGTCATAGTCTGTATTTAAGCTAAGATTGCTGATCAGAATATTACTTCCGGAATAGCTGGTTGCTGCACTTACCCATGTTGTAGAATTCGCAGGTTTATAAT
Source organism: uncultured Chryseobacterium sp. (assembly GCA_963518055.1). Classification (GTDB taxonomy): domain Bacteria; phylum Bacteroidota; class Bacteroidia; order Flavobacteriales; family Weeksellaceae; genus Chryseobacterium. The sequence continues at coordinate 27,138 of CAUQIC010000009.1, read as the reverse complement.
CGATATTGAAAGTCTGAGAACCATTCGAAGTCCAGTTGAGCTTAGCAGAAGTTCCGGTTACATTGGTCACCTCTAATCCTAACGGCGGATCACAAGCCACTCCTTGAGACCATGAGTATAATTGACCGGTAAGCTGTGTGTTCTCGTTATAAAGGATGTTGGAACCTGTACTCAGATAACTTGCAACATTGGTTCCTCCCAAATCATACCACATAAACACTCCATAACCATCATTTTTAGTATTGGTTGCCAGGGTTGTAAGAGTAGCAGCAGAAGTAGACTGAGGATTTGTGTTCTGTATCCATGTTGCAGCTGCCGACAGCCTGGCATTAGTAAGAGGAGGTACATTAGGGGCACTGTATGTTCCATAATATGGGTTCCAGCTATAGTCGATATAGTTCCCTGCAGCATCTCCGTTATAACTTTGTCTGCTGGTGGCAGGTCCTAAATAATAGAATGTGATCAGCTTATCAGGCATTGCAGCCTTCAATTCCTGTAAAAGCATAACAAAAGAACTGCTGTTGGGCTGTCCTGTTCCATTATTTCCGTATCCTGCATATTCATCGTCAAGATCAACACCATCCAAACCATAAGTATAAACGGTATTGGCTATCTGTAAAGCAAAATCTTTGGCTGCTTCTCTGTTAGGAAAGTTAGAAATTCCCGCTCCCTGATGATTTCCCAGAATGTCCAGTAACACCTTTATCCCTTTCTGTTGTAAAGGTTTTACGTAAGTATTTACATCGTTCAATACTTTGGTAACATTGTTATTACTAGAAATATATGCCCTGCTTTTAGAAGCATCGTAATTAATGTTAGCAGCAAAAATAATAGCAACATCAAAAAGTTGTTTGTTGCTGTTTTGTAAAGTATAAGAACCTGCATTCAACATGTTATTGTTATTAACCTCAACATAACATATGCCTACGGGATTAAGCTGCTGTGCTTTAAGTACAGAAACTGTCTGAATCCCCAGTAATGCCAGGGCGGCAAGAATAGATTTTTTTTTCATAATATTCTATTTTTTTAAAGGTGATAAAATCATTGGGCCGAAGCCCAATGATGGATGTCTTTTATTTGATGATTAATTTTTCTGTCTGTTTTACACTGGCATTTTGGGATTCAAATTGAAGGATATAATTTCCTGTAGGAAGTTTTTGCAGATTGTATTCATGATCTCCGCTTTTTAATACTTGCGTATCAACAAGGCTTCCTGTAAAGCTGTATATTTTCAGCTGCCCTCCGTTGTATTCATCAGGGGTAGAAATGCTAAGCTGAGAAGATCTGTTTAAAGGATTCGGGTACAACTTCACCTGCTTTTTCAATCCTGACTGTTCAGAACCGATTACCTTTTGGCTCATCATAGTTTTTGATGTTTTTGCCGTTGAAGGGGTACATGGTACATCTGTTCCCCAAATAGAGGCATCAGCTCCTGATAATGTTAATGTAACTCCATTTCCTGAATTGTCCTGTACGGATGAACCGCTGCCTTCGTCAAATTTCCAGTAAGCAGCAAGAGAAGTCGCCGGTAAATTTACCTTACACATATTCTGGCTGATTTCCGTCTGGCTCAGCGCCCGCTTCCATACACGAATCTCATCTATTTTTCCATTAAAATTTCTTGACGTTTCATATAAATATCCAACGTTGAACGCACCGTTTGAACTTACGTTTCCGGTTTGAGCTTTACTTGCGTCAAGTGTTCCGTTGATATACAATTTCATCGTTGCCCCATCATAAGTCGCAGCAACATGATACCAGGTATTAGCATTCAATGCTGTATTGGAAGCCAGCTTTTGTTGTACATTATTAATGCTGAGTACAAATTGAAGCTTATTATTAGCAACATTAGCGTCTCCTAAACGTAAAAATGCAGAATTAGCATCGCCCGCTTCTGTTCCCATAATTGCTGAAATATAGGGGAACCCTGATTTGAAAGAGGCAGGTTTTATCCAGCCTTCAAAAGATAACGCTGAACCGCTCACGTTGATATTTCCTGCTGATCCTGATTTGCTGGTGCCATCAAGGTTTACAGCATATGAACCGGTAGGTGTTGTTGTTCCGCCTCCGCTATTAAATCTTGGAGCAAACATATAAGTACTTTTCACACTGCAATTCGTTCTTATTCTCCAGTCATATTCGGTATTTGCTGTTAATCCGGATACTGTTACGGAAGTTCCTGTAAGACTGGTCCCAACACTGGTCCAGGTAGTCGAAGATGCCGGTTTGTAATCAATGTCATACGTATTCGTTCCTACGGCAGTCCAGTTTAATTTTGCACTTGTTCCGGTAAGATTGCTGGTATACAAACCGATCGGAGCATCACAATTGGTTCCTGCTGTCCACGATTGTAATGTACCGCTTAAAACAGTTTGTTCTCCATATAAAGTTTGCGTCCCTGCCGAAAGTTGTGAAGTTTGGTTAGTTCCTTTCAGATCATACCACAGATATAATCCGTATCCGCCGGTCTTAGTTTGACTCGCTAAACTCGTTGTTGTAGAATTAGAGGTATTTCCCAACCAAACTGCTGCGGGAGAAATCTGAGCTTTCGTAAGGGGAGGAACATTCGGTGCAGAAAATGTTCCGTAGTTGGCATTCCAGCTGTAGTTGACATAATCTCCTACTCTGCTTCCGTTCCAGGAAAGTCTTGAAGCTGCAGGACCATAGTAATAAAATGAGATAATTTTATTCGGCAAAAGAGCTTTCAATTCCTGAACCAGCATCACGAAAGAACTGTCGTTAGGTTGTCCCGTTCCATTTTGTCCGTATTCTGAATACTCGTCATCGAAATCAATCCCATCCAGACCATAAGTGTTCACGGTGTTGGCCAATTGTAGCGCAAAATCTTTGGCAGCCTCACGGGTTGGGAAATTACAAATTCCGGCGCCCTGATGGTTTCCTAAAATCGTTAATACCACTTTCATTCCCTTTTGTTGAAGCGGCTTGATGTAGGTATCCGCATTAGTCAATACTTTGGTGACATTATTATTGCTATACAAATAAGCCCTGCCGCGGCTTGTGTCATAATTAATGTTCGCTGCAAAAATATTGACGACATTAAAAAGGTAGCTGTTTGAGGTTTGTAATTTGTACGCACCTGCGTTCAGAAGATTGTTGTTGTTTACTTCAACATAGCATATTCCCATAGGATTAAGCTGCTGTGCATAGAGCACAGATTCCACATGTAGGATCAATAGGATCAATACAATAAAGGCTTTTTTCATAATGTTTTTTTTAAGTTATTGGATTTGTTATATCTAGTCATTTTTCTCCTCATAAAAAGGAGGAAAATGGATTAGGTACGCACTGAGAGTCTCACAAGGCCTCTCTGAACAAAAAGCCTTGTAACACAATTCAACTAAAAAACGGGAATAAAAGGATGCTGCTATCTACTGCAAAATACCCAACCTAAGCCAGTAAATCCGGGTTCTCGTTAAAGGTTTTCCATAATAGTTCTCCAAATAATGTATTTGACCACGCAAACCATTCTCTGGTAAATTTCTTGTCATTGTCTTTGTGGAAGGATTCATGCATAAATCCTGTTCCTCCATGAGTTTTCTGTAAAGTGTTGATACACCATTTGATCTCACTTTTATCATTTGAAGTGAGTGCTTTCATAATAATACTCATCGGCCAGATCATATCCAGTCCAATGTGGGGTCCTCCAATTCCTTCTGCCAGTTTACCTTTGAAAAAGAACGGGTTATTTTCTGACCATACGAATTTTCTGGTATTCGCATATACAGGATCATCAGCCTTCACTGCACCCAGATAAGGTAATCCCAACAAACTTGGGCAATTGGCATCATCCATCAGGTTGTAACTTCCAAAGCCATTTACTTCAAAAGCATATATTTTTCCAAATTCAGGATGATTGTAAATTCCGTATTTTTTTATGGCTGCCTCTACCTCATCGGCAAGGCTATTCAATTGTTGAGCTAAAGCTTTTTCATTTTTAATCTGATAAACCATTTCCGCTGCCTGGCGTAAACTCACTACAGCAAATAGATTAGACGGAATCAAAAATCCATAAATCGTTGCATCATCACTTGGGCGGAACATTGAGCTGATCAATCCAACAGGTTTTGTCGGATATCCATACCCTCCCATTGGAACTCCATCCGTAGCCCATGATGTAGTACGTTCAAACTTGTAAGGTCCTAAGTCATTTTTTCTTTGTTGCTCGGTAAAAGTCTGCAACGTAAGCTTAATTCCCTGTAGCCAGTTGGCATCGAAAGGTTTTGTATCTCCTGTCTCCTTCCAAAAGTGATACGCCAGACGGATAGGATAGCACAATGAATCGATTTCCCATTTTCTTTCATGGATCCCGGGCTTCATGTCGGTGTGATCATATTCTTTCCACTTACTGATCTTTTGATCATCATTATAGAAAGCGTTGGCATAGGGGTCTTTCAGAATGAACTTTGTCTGTTTATGAATAACTCCTGAAATTAGCTTGTGAAGTTTCTCATCTTTCTTTGAGAACTGCAGATAAGGGAAAACCTGTGCGGAACTATCACGAAGCCACATGGCATCAATATCTCCTGTAATCACATAAGTATCCGGAGTTCCATTGTCTTCACTATAAAAAACAGTAGTATCTAAAGTATTCGGAAAGCAGTTTTCAAACAGCCATGACAGTTCTTTGTTTTTAACTTTCTTTTTGAAAGCAGCAATCGCGCCTTCAACGGATTCACTGGTAAAATGTCTCTTGTCTTTCGGAACACGGACAACAGGAAAATCGTCTATGATCAGATTCTTTGCAAAAACATTTTGAGTAAACAGCAATCCGGCTCCTGCCAATGCACTTGTTTTAATAAAATTTCTCCTTTCCATTGATACTATTATTTCGTTTTTATTTTTATTCTTTTATTTTACAGGCTTGCTCCCCATTACGAATCTTAATTCACCTCCATTCATAATATCGCTGTGATTAATTTCCCAACTTTTGAACTCTTTTCCGTTGAGAAACATTTTCTGAACATAGATATTCTTGTCGGAAATTTTATCTGCAATGACTGTAAATGTTTTTCCGTTCTCAAGCTTCAAAGACGCTTTCGGAAATTGTGGTGCACCAATTGCATACACGGGCTTACCAGGTGTCACAGGATAGAATCCTAATGAAGAGAAAATATACCATGCTGACATCTGTCCGCAATCTTCATTATTTACAATTCCATCAGGTTTTGCAGCATACATATTATCACGGATATATTTCACCATTTTCTGCGTTTTATAAGGACTTCCTGAGTAATTATATAGATAAGGAACGTGATGTCCCGGCTCGTCACCAAACCCTAATGATCCGATGAATCCTGAAATATCCACATGTTGTTCTCCCTGCATATTAAGTGCTTCTGTAAAGGTCTTATCTAATTTTTCTTCGAAGCTCTTTTTCCCTCCATACAGATTCATCATCTCATCAATCTGATGGGGAACAAAAAAGTCATACGCCCAGATATTTCCGGAAACCCAGTGTGGCTGTAGCTTTTTCCAGTCGTTTAAAGCAAAATCTGCCAGGAATTTTCCATCTTTCTGTCTTGGCCAGAAATGATTATTCTCTTTATTAAAAGTATTCAGGAAGCTCATCGAGCGTTTTCTGTATACTTCCGCTTCGTCTTTTTTGCCTAGTTTTTCTGCGAGTTGCAGGATACACCAGTCATCATAAGCATATTCAAGTGTTGCGGAAACAGAAGCTCCATTTTCTGATGGAGTATACCCTAATTTGATATAATCATTCAAGCCACCGCCTCCATCGCTGCTGCTCATTTTATCTGTTAAAGAAGCATCTTTCATCGCAGCAAAAGCTTTTTCTGCATCAATACCCGGTACTCCTTTTGAAATGGCATCCCATATTACGGATACACTATGATATCCTAACATACAAAAGTTATCATAGCCGCAAAGTTCCCAGATGGGCATATGATCTTTACGGTCTGTATATCTGCTGATCAGAGAGTTTGCGAATTCTTTGGTATGTTTCTGATCCATAATCGTCAACAGTGGATGCGTAGCTCTGAATCCATCCCAATAAGAATACGTGCTGTAATTGGTAAACCATTTAGTGTTCATATTTTCTTCAGCAGCTACATAATCTCCGTTGGCATCCATATACAAGTTAGGAGCAATGAAAGTATGGTAAACTCCTGTATAGAAAATTTTTCTCTGGCTGTCTGTACCTCCTGTCACCTGAAATCTTCCGATAAGGTCTCTCCATGTTTTTTGGGCTGTTTCTTTAGCTTGGGTAAAATTGACATTCTTAGCCTCGGTATCAAAGTTTTCCTGTGCATTTTCTGTGCTTACCGGAGATAAAGATACTTTTACTTCAATGCTTTCATTGTCTTCAGTAGCAAATCTTACAAACGCTTTGGCATCTTTAGCAAGAGCAATTTTTTCATTGTTCTTTATTTTTCCTTCCGCATAGACTCCGTAGGATTTGAACGGTTTGGAAAACTCCATCACAAAATAGGCGAATCTTTTTCCTCCCCATCCATTGCTGTAACAATATCCTTTGATCTTATTATTCCCTTCTACACTCACGAGTGTATGGTAGATATTTCCAAAGATCTTATTGGTTGGGTCGATGATAATATTTGCTTCTTCGGTTTTTGGAAATGTATATTTGTGAAAACCTACTCTTGGAGAGGCTGTTAATTCTGCTTTAATCCCATAGCTGTCAAGCATTACGGAATAATATCCCGGCGAAGCTGTTTCTTTTTCATGGCTGAATGTGGAGCGGTATCCTGTTTCAGGATTGGCTTCTGTACCGGGAACCATCTTCACCTGCCCAACAGTAGGCATTACCAGAATATCTCCAAGATCTGCCCAACCGGTTCCGCTCAGGTGATTATGACTGAACCCCATAATCGTTTTGCTGCTGTAATGATACCCGGAACACCAGTCCCAGTCACCACTTTTGGTATTTTGATCCGGACTCAGCTGAATCATTCCGAAAGGCGTGGTTGCCCCCGGAAAGGTATGTCCGTGTCCTCCTGTTCCTATAAAAGGATCTACCCAGGATAAAACATCATTTTTATTTTGCTGAGCATTAGCGATAGAAACCAGAGCGGAAAAAAAACAGATAAGCAATTCTTTTTTCATGATAATGAGGTATCAGGATTTTTTAATTTAAAAGTTGGCTTAAAAATAGGAAAACCATTGCAAAAATCCCAATAATAAAGGAAATTAAGCTAACTTCTGTATTTAAAAACTTCATATTTTTAGATTGAATTCTTTTTCATAAAATCAATAATTTCTGAAATATATCCAAACGCTATGGCAACCACGGTATCAGCAGCACCATAATACACAGTCACTTTATCACCTTCTGTCAACGCCGCACAAGGAAAAACTACGTTAGGAACATCTCCCGTAAGCTCATACAATTCCGCCGGAGCCAGTAAATAAGGTTTCGTTCTGTATAATACTTTCGTAGGGTCTTCAAGGTCAAGCAAAGCTGCTCCCATTGAATATCTGAATCCTCTGCATGTATTAATGACTCCATGATAAAATAATAACCATCCTTCTTCTGTTTTAATAGGAACAGGACCTCCACCAATTTTTGTACATTGCCATGCACTGTCTTCAAATGGGGTTACTTTCATTACACAACGATGTTCTCCCCAGTACTTCATATCAGGACTGTAGCTGATATAAATATCTCCGAAAGGTGTATGCCCGTTATCACTCGGACGGCTTAGCATTGCATATTTACCATTAATTTTTTCAGGAAAAAGCACTCCATTTCTGTTGAAAGGTAAAAAGGCATTTTCACACTGAAAAAACTCTTTAAAATCAAAGGTATATCCAATTCCAATCGTAGGACCATTGTATCCGTTACACCAGGTAATCCAGTAACGGTCTTCAATAAAGGTCACACGAGGGTCATATTTATAATCAGATTCGATCATTTCTGTGTTTCCTGCCTGCATTTCAATAGGATCGTGGTTGATATCCCAATTGATTCCGTCTTTACTGAAACCTGCAAAAATATTCATCTGTACCGCTTTATTATCACAACGGAATACCCCTGCAAATCCATCCTCAAAAGGGATTACTGCACTGTTGAATATACTGTTTGATGTCGGTATCGCATATCTGTTAATGATCGGGTTTTCGGAAAACCTCCACATGATATCATTGCTACCTTCCGGGCGATCCTGCCAAGGGATCATTACTGATTGAGCTGTCATAAAGTATTTTTACTTTTTTATTGTATTTGTTTACTAATTGATTGTTTGTTCTTTTTGATTTTCTGAATAGGGGAACGGAACAAATAACGTTACCAGAAATGCAGGAATCGTTGCGATCAAAACCCAGATAAAGAAAACTTTGTATCCTACCCAGTCGCTGATCATCCCACTGAACATTCCGGGAAGCATGACTCCAAGATTCATAATACCGGTTGCAAATGCATAATGGGCAGTTTTGTGCTTTCCGGGTGCAATCTGCTGCATCATATACAGCATCAGACCTACGAAACCAAAACCGTAGCCAAAATATTCTACCACCACCGCTACTGCTACAGGCATAAGAGTTTCCGGTTGATAATGTGCTAATAAAGCATAGACTACAAAGGGAATATTGAATGCACAACATAGCCATATCAATGATTTTTTCAGTCCGCGAGCCGAAATAAAATATCCGGCGAGTACAGACCCTAAAATAAATGCTGCAGATCCATACGTTCCATAAATAAGCCCGATATCTGATGTAGATAATCCTAATCCTCCTGATGAACGGGGTGCTTTAAAAAACAGCGGGGCTATTTTGATGGCAAAACCTTCTGCAAAACGGTATAAGATAATGAACAGGACACACCATAAAATTTTAGGCTTGGTAAAGAAAGAAGTAATCACCTCCAAGAGCTCCTGTCGGATATTTCCGGCCGTATTCTTTACTTTTTGTTCTTCCTTATTTTCTTTAGGTAAGATCCAGGAATGATACATTGCTAAAGCAAAAAATACCCCTGCATAAATTCCCATGATGATCATCCAGGCATGAGTAACTCCTTTTGTCTTTTCAAGCACTCCTGCAAAATAGACTAATGCTCCGCTGCTGATAATCTTTGCCAGGTTGTAGAAAGCTCCCTGCCAGCCAATATATTTTGCCTGCTCTTTATTGGTAAGAAAACTGATATAGGTACCATCGGCAACAATATCATGAGTAGCTCCGCAAAAAGCAATAATGGCAAAAAGAGCAATACTGTACTTAAAAAAGCCTGGTAGGGGAAGACTTAGCGCAACGAGTGCAAATAAAATTCCTATGGCAAACTGAGTAAAAACAACAAAAAATTTCTTGGTTTTATAAATTTCCAGAAAAGGGCTCCAAAGCGGCTTCAAGGTCCATGATAGCATAATAAGAGCCGTCCAGAAGGTAATCTTCGAATCTGAAATTCCCATATCCTTATACATAATTCCGGAAACGGCATTGATGGTTACAAAGGGCATTCCCATCGCAAAATACAATGTCGATATCCAAAGAATTGGGGTTACCAGACGATTTTCTGAATTGTTTTTTCCCATTTTAAAAATAAATTCTAAAGAAAAGAGGACATCTCAAATATATTACGACTTAAAAAACGAAACTATAAATTTTTGGAGCCTTTCCTCTCCTGTCGTCATACATCAGATAAGAACCTGATTTCTGAGATGCCTCTTTATAACTGAGTGATTCTGATTTCTTATTACTTTTTATCCCACCATAATTTTGTACCACCATTGTCAGCACCACCACCAAGCATCTGTACAGCCTGCTGATAATTATACAATGACGTTTTAGTGTCATTAGTGAACGGGATTCTTCGGATCATTGCATCAGTACTGATAAGACCACCGCTATCGTTTTGTCTGATTTTAAACAGAATAGGGTATCCGGTTCTTCTTTGTTCAGCCCAGGCCTCAGGTCCGTTTGGATATAATGATAACCATTTTTGGGTGATGATTCTCTCCAGCTTTCTTTCTGTAGAATCAGCATTATTCCAGGCAATGGTTACGGTGCTTAATTGTGCATCTCCGGCATTAATATTATTGGCGGCATTCTTTGGATCAACATAAGGAGCCTCAGTAGCTGTTGTATTGCTAAGGTAAGTTGCTACGTCAGCACTTTTCCCCCACTCTCCAAAAGATTGTTTTACTCCGTTTTCATAATTGGTTTGAACATCTCCTGCACCCGCATATCCTCTTAATGCAGCTTCAGCTTTAAGGAACCAGCCTTCTGCAGCGGTAAATAATTTCATTTTTCCATTAGTTCCGGAAAAATAATCTCCGGTAGCAGATTTTGCCTGTGGCTGAGAAAAGCCTCCGTAAGTAGTTTTTCCGTTTAATAAATCTATTCCCTGACGAATTCCAATATATTTCCCTGCAACCTGACTGTCCGTAGCCGGAATAGCATATGTCGAAAGTCTTGGATCATTATATCCGTTCATATAAGCCATTAAAGGAGCTCCGATTAAACAATCTCCCCAAGAGTAGATGATGAAACTTAGTTCAGATTGTCCCACACTGATGAGTGCATTATCAGCATTATCAGTAATCAATCCCGCAGAAGAGGTAAGTGCTTCTTCAGCGTATTGTTTTGACTTTGCAGGATCAGCGTAGCTCATTCTCATGGCTAATCTTAACTTAAGTGAGTTGGCGAACTTTGCCCATTGTCCAATATTTCCTCCAAATACTAAATCTGCTTTTTTTAATGCCGATTTATCACCTTCATTTTCTGTAGCCGGCATATTCTGCACTTTTTGCAGGTTGACAATAGCTGCATCAAGATCCTTAATAAAGAAATTATAAGCATCCTGCTGAGAGTCAAAATCTGTTATTCCATTAGGATTTGGAGTTTCGTATTTGCTATATACTACGGGACCATGGTTGTCTGATACTCTGGCCGCAGTGAATATTTTTATAATCTTTTTAACCGCGAATGTGGCGGTAAAGTCTATATCAGGATAGATATTTTTTGCAGCAGCATCAATAACGATAGAATAATTAAAAATATCCTGTTGTCTGGCAATAATCCTGTTATTCCATCCATCCATCATAAAGTAGGTCATATTGTTCTTCCCGCCATTAAACTGGCTGGCTGTACTGAACATTCCACTGAACATATCTGCACTCAGGTTAGGGTATAATTGATAATCCGATTGTAATCCTCTTTGCATGGATTTCATAGGATTAACTACCGCCGAATAATCTGAATAAAAATTTTCAGGATTTCCGAGCTTACCCTGGTTGATATCTTCCAGATCTCCGCATCCTGAAGCAGTAAACAATACCACTGCTCCGAATACTAATATTTTAATTTGATTGAATTTCATTTTCTTTAAATTAGAAGTTAGCCTTTAATGATAGTCCGATAGATCGGGTAATTGGAAGTCCGAATGAATCAACTCCTACCCCACCCGGTGTATTTCCGGATACCTGTTCCGGATCGAATGGTGCTTTTTTATAGAAGAAGAATAAGTTTGTTCCTACCAGACTTACGGTCGCATTTCTCATATATTTTGCATTGATATCAAAGGTATACGAAATGGATGCCTGACGCAAACGAACGGTCGTTGCACTATACATATAGGCTTCATCAATCCCTGTTCCGATACCTCCGGCACCTCCTGTTCTCTTGTAGTAGGTCTTTGCATCAGTTAATCCTGTATAGGCCTGTCCTGCCAAAGGAGTTCCCGGAGCATATACTGCATTGGGTATTGATACTCCACCGGCATTTCTCGCATCAGCAGTTCTTTGGCTTACCCCGTATAAATCATTAGCTTTTTCTGTAAGAGATAATACCTGCCCTCCAAATTTACCATCAACAAGGAAAGAGATTCCCAGTTTACCGATATTGAATGAGTTTCCAAAACCTAGGATAAATTTAGGGTTAGGATTACCTAAATATCCCGGAACACCCGTTGTTCCCAATGGAGCTCCATTTTGATCCACTAAAATACGTCCCTGGTCATCTCTTTGGAATTTCACTCCATAAAGATCTCCAAAAGATCCTCCCAGTCTCATTTTTGTAAATTCACCTCCTCCAGTTAAAGAGAAAAGCTGATCTTGAGGAATACTCAAACTTGTTGGGAATAATTCTACAATTTTATTTTTATTTGCGGAGCCGTTCAATGTTGCTGTCCATCCAAATTTTTCGCTATCAAAAACTTTGTATGATAAAGAAGATTCAAAACCGGTATTGCGTATTTTACCAGCGTTAATAAAGTATGACCCTGTAGGAATTCCCCCCAAGTTGGAAGAAATTGTTGTTTCCAACAGCTGATTGGTTGCATTTGAATTATAATAGGTAATGTCAAAACTCAATTTGTTTTTGAACATTCTTAGTTCAGTACCGGCTTCAAAAGTTTTGTTAAGCTCAGGTTTTGGGAATAAATCCTTATAATTTGGATCGGTAACAAATGAACTCTTTGGATATATAATTGTTCCTGCATCTACTCCATATGAATACGCTTTATAATATTCAACAATTGCATTTGATGTATTCGCAGAAAGTCCTAATCCAACGCTTGCATACGAACCTCTTACTTTCCAGAAGTTTATAGCTTCCGGAAGTTTGAATATTGAAGATAATATTGCATTTACTCCAACAGATTCATAGTCAAACCCACTTCTTCCTGTTAAAGATAAAGTAGAGTCCCAGTCATTTCTAAAGGTCATATCTACGTAGAACATATTTTTATAACCAACAGACGCACTGGCAAAAACTGAACGTACCTGTTTCTTTACGTTCCAATACATATTATGATAACCATCTCCGGGACTTCTGTCTACATTCCATTGCAGGTTGTTTAAAGTAAACAAATTGGGATAAGCCAGATAAGCATTATCTACTTCTGTTACTTTGTTATTAACGGAATTCACACTTCCTCCCACCGTAAAGTCCAAAGAAATTGATTCGCTTAATTTTGGACTACCAATAAGCAAGACATCTCCATAAGTAGAGGAATTCTCATATACATTTTTAAGAATTCTTCCATTTTCACCTCCTGCCAGCAAACTTGGTGCTGAAAAAGCAGAAATATCACGCTGGCTGTCAGAGCTACTCCAGCTATAATTCCCTCTTACCCTTGCTGTTAACCATGGATTGATCTCATAAGACAATGTAACGGCGCTATAGGCATTTTTATTTTTAACGGTAACGGCATTTCTGTTCAAAATCCAGTATGGATTCTGGGTTTCCGGACTTCCTTTAAAAGTACCATCCGGCTTTATTTCCCACCAACTTTGAGCAGGTAACAATCTTTTTTTATTGAGATAAGAATATTGATCTCCACTATACTGATCAAAATCTACTCCTCTTGGCAGCCAATATAAACTTGTCAATGGGGAGAAAGAAGCTCCCGGCGTTTGTCTGTTTTTACTATCCTGAACAGATCCTATGAAATTAGCATCTAACGTTAGCTTATCATCCAGAAATTTACTTGAATTCCTGAAGGAAATATTGTACTGATCGAAATAAGACATGGGGATAACTCCTTTGTTTGTCGTATTCCCAATGGAGAAATAATTAGTTGATTTTTCATTTCCGGATTGGAAAGAAAGGCTGTTTACCCACGTTGTTCCGGTTTGCAGGAAATCTTTAAGATAATCCTTTGAAGAACCTTTTGCACCCCAGCTTTCAATATTATCTCCCGGAGACTGATTAGGTACAGACGGATCATAAGACAGATAACTATGCTGCAACTTCGGAAGGCTATAAGCACGATCTACCGTTAAACTGGTGCTGTATGAAATAGAACTTCTTCCTATTTTTCCTTTTCTTGTTGTAATCAAGATTGCTCCGTTACCTCCTGCTGAACCATATAATGCAGAAGCCGATGCTCCTTTCAGGAAATTGATACTCTCGATATCATCCGGATTAATGGAACTCAGTACATCTCCGGGATCCGGCATATTTGCATATTGGCTGATATTGGCAGATTTTCCTGTTTGGTTGATAATAGGAATCCCGTCAATGACGTACAATGGCTGGCTATTGGAAACGGATTTATTTCCTCTCATAATCACCCTTACAGAACTTCCTACACCGTTCGTTCTATTGATTTGTACATTGGAAACTTTCCCGTTGATAGAATTTAAAAGATTGGGCGTTTTCACCTCAGTAAGCTCATCCCCACCAATCTGCTGACTGGAGTATGTCAGAGATCTGGCCTGTCTTTTAATCCCCAAAGAAGTGACAACGACCTCCTGAATATCGGTTGTCTTTGTGGTGTCGGCTGCTTTTCTCTCCTGCGCATTCGAATAAAAGGAAAGAACTAATAGAACCGGTATAACTGCTTTTCTCATAAGGTATAGATTAGTTAGATTTAATTGAGAATCAATTACATCACTTTAGGATTCAATACAGAGAATTTATTATTCTTTTGGCAAAATTTAGCCTTTTATGTATTAAATTATTTAAAGTTTTGTTAAGATTTAATTCACATTAACAAATCTAAATTTTGTTGCCAGTCCGATATAATGCTATTTTGTCATAAAACGATATTATTCTTTCATACATTTTAAAAATACAGTCACAAACAAGTGATTTACAACAACATAAAACCCCTCTGAAGCATGCAGTTAAAGAGGAATTATTTCACTTTTTTCCATAAAAAAAGACCCGGTATTCAAATCCGGATCTTCTATTAAAATATTTTATTAATCTTGAAATTTTATTCAATCTTTTTAACTCCCTTAAACTGCTCTCTAAACTCTGTAGGAGTTGTTTTTTTAATGGATTTAAAGACTTTATTGAAATTGGCAATATTATTAAACCCTGCCTCAAAAGCTATTTCAAAAACAGTCAGATTCTTTTCCATTAACCATCGTGCCGCATAACTGATTCTAACTTCATTAAGATAATTGACAAATGTTTTTCCAATTCTTTTTTTGATAAACCTATTGAAGGTTACATTACTCATGTTCACTAAAGACGCTACATCATCCAACGTTATCTTATTTTCAAAATTATTATGAACAAAATCGTGGATTACTTTCATTTTATCATTATCTGCAAAAGTCTCCAGCTCAATACTATAAGATGAAAGAAGTATCTTATCCTCCGCAATAGCAAGCTCATTAAGTATCTTCATAATTTCGATGAACGATTCAAAGCTGTTCATTTTGGAGAGATTGAGGAAAGAATCTTTTAATTTCTCTGCTGTTTCTGTTGAAAACAGTATTCCTCTTATTGAGTCCTTCATCAGGTTATTGATTGGTTTCAGAATATTTTTCTGCATCAATGTCTGATTGAAAAAATCCTGATTAAACTGCACCGTTATCTCATGGGTTTTTCTGTTCTTACATTTGTAATTTGCCCAACAATGAGGAAGATTTGGTCCTACGAGAACCAATTCTATATTTCCAATTTCCCCAGTATGATCTCCTACCATTCTGCGGTATCCTTTTCCCTTGTAGATAAAATTAATCTCAATTTCCGGATGATAATGATAAGGGAAATCAAATGAGGCTTTGATCCTGTCAAATACAAGAAAACTGTCTTCAGGAGAAAGTGGAGTTATTTCTCTCAAAATATTTTCTAATTCACTCATGCAACAGTTTTGAAAATAGTTATATTAATATTGACCGTGTACAAATCTTTGTAAATTTGATAAAATAATATCAATCTGGGGATATTTTTTTTTATTTTTAAAAAGAATCTTACTCCTCCTGTTTCCCTGCCACAGAATTATTATAATTTAATATCTCTAAAATTAAGCTTTTTTGTATCTTTAAATTAAAGTAATATTATGCCGGAACAGCTTGTTTTTGAGGATCACTATAAAAGACTTGGATTACAAACCTTTTCAGAAAACAATCTGGGCAATGTCAACGAACATCATTTCAAATCAGATATTAAAATACTCTTCATCCCAATCGGTTACGAACTTAATGTAGACTTTACTCATTATATAACAAAAAAACCTTCGTTATTTTTTCTTACCAATCAACAGCTGAAAATTGGAAAAGCTACCTATGAAAGCAAGCTTCTTTATTATAACCGTGACTTCTATTGCATTCAGATTCATGATAAAGAAGTAGCCTGTGATGGTCTTCTTTTCCACAATATCTTTGAAATTCCGTTTGTTGAACTGGATGATTCTGAAACAACTCTTATTGAAAATCTATTTCAGAATATCAAAGACGAGCTTGAATGGCGGGATTCTTCTGCTGAAGAAATGATCAGAACTTATGTAAAACAAATTATCATCCGGGCCACCAGAAAGTGGAAGCAACAGAATTTGGATAACAACATCCTAAAAATCCCCGGAAGTGAGCTGGATATTTTCAGAGACTTCAGCAGGTATCTTGAAATGCATTTCCGAGAAAAACATCATGTTGCTGACTATGCAGAGCTGCTTCATATAGCCCCTAAAACATTAACTCATAAATTTAAAAATTTACAGTTGGAATCTCCCAATCAGTTTATTATTAACCGAATTTTACTGGAGGCTAAAAGGCTGTTATTTTATACTGATAAACCTGTTAAAGAAATAGCCTACAATCTGGGCTATGAAGATCCGGCTTACTTTAATCGCCTTTTCTCCAATAAAACAGGAAGCACACCTATTAATTTTAAAAAAAATTACACCGCGGGAAAAAAGTACAATATTTAAGTCTTTTTATCTATTGAATACGCCCACTCATCAACATACCTTTGTAACATCAAAATCAATTAATATTAAATAATAAAAGAACAAACATTATGAGACGTAACGCAACAGCCGTTTGGAACGGTACTATCAAAGAAGGTAAAGGACATTTAACCACTCAAAGCACTACTTTAAACCAGACTCAATATTCTTTCAACAGCCGCTTTGCTGATGGTGTAGGAACAAATCCTGAAGAATTATTAGCGGCTGCTCACGCAGGATGTTTTACCATGAAGCTGGATGCAGAACTTTCACAAGCCGGTTACAATCCTGAAGAATTAAAAACAACTTCTGTTATTACTCTTGACCCTAATATCGGAAAAATAACTAAATCAGAATTGACTCTAACGGCAAAAGTTCCCGGGATTTCTGAAGAAGAGTTCCAAAAATTTGCTAAAATAGCTGAAGAGGGATGCCCTGTAAGTGCTGCTTTCAATTTTGAAATTACACTGAATGCTACATTGGAACAATAATATATAGATAAAGCATTAAATCCGGGTTCTGTTAAATATCCGGATTTAATTTTCAGGAAAAAATACCAATCGGTATATTATTTGTATATTTGTATACTAATTAAACACTTAAATGTCTAAGGCCGAAAAAACGAAACAGCTCATCATTGAGAAAACAGCTACTCTTTTTAATACAAAAGGGTATATCTCCACATCACTTTCGGACATTACCCAGGCTACAGGTCTCACGAAAGGGAGTATTTATGGAAATTTTGAAAATAAAGATGAAGTTGCTATCGAAGTCTATAAATATAATGCCGGACTTTTGAGCAGAACCATCAACCGTTCTTTCGGAGATGAATTTCCAACTTCTGTAACAAAACTTCATGCTTTCGTGGATTTTTACCGGAAAAACTGGCCGGTGGTATTTTCAAACGGAGGCTGTCCCTTGATGAATGCTGCCACGGAGGCTGATGATTCTTTTCCTGCCCTTAAAAAACAAGTCAAAAGTTCTTTTGATATATGGATAGCAAAAGTATCCGATGTCATCACGAAAGGCCAAAAAAGTGGAGAAATTAATGAAAAAGTAAATGCAGAAGAATATGCCTCTCTATTCGTTATGCTCATCGAGGGCGGAATACTTCTATCCAAGACGATAGGAGATCAAAGCTATCTGAACCTCGCTTTAGATAAAATCGATCACATGATTGATCATGAATTAATTATTCTTCCATCATAAATTTTACCCTATGGAAACAAAAAAGGTAGCAATTGTGGGATACAATAGAATTCCGTTTGCCAGAATGAATACAGCCTATACAGAGCAGGGAAACCAGGATCTTTTGCTGGCTGCTCTCAACGGTTTGATAGACCGCTGCAGCTTAAAAGGTAAGCTTCTTGGTGAAGTTGCCGGGGGCGCTGTGATTAAACATATTTCAGAAAGCAACCTCATCAGAGAATCTGTCATGAATACCTCTCTTGACCCTGCCACTCCAGCCTGCGACCTTCAACAGGCTTGTGACACCGGGATTGAAGCGGCCATTTATATCGGAAACAAAATTGCGCTTGGCCAAATAGAAAGTGGTATCGCTTGTGGTGTGGAAGCAATGAGTAATATTCCTTTTGAGTCTTCTGCCAGATTAAGAAAAGCACTCTTAAAAGCCAATAAAGAAAAATCTGCTTTTGGGAAATTAAAACAGCTGCTAAGTCCAGGGTTTAAAGACTGGATGCCTATTCCTTATAAAGGACAGGAGCCGAAAACGGGTCTGGTGATGGGTGAACATACTGAAATTACAGCTAAATATTATCAAATTTCCAGACAAGAGCAGGATGAACTGGCATTTAAAAGCCATCAAAATATGGCCAAAGCTTATGACGAAGGATTTTTTGATGATATGATAACTCCAGCTTTCGGTTTGGATAAAGACAATAATCTTCGCCGTGATACCAGCCTGGAAAAACTGTCTCAGCTAAAACCTGCTTTTGATAAGCAAAACGGTACATTGACGGCAGGAAACTCTACTCCTTTTACAGATGGAGCTTCCGCAGTTTTGCTGGCGAGTGAAGAATGGGCTAAAGCGAATAATCTTCCCATCTTAGCTTATATTACTTTCTCAGAACTTGCCGGAATAGAATATGTTGATAATAAGCAAAATTTACTATTGGCTCCCGTTTTTGCGGCAGACAGGATGCTTAAGAAGGCAGGAATGAAGCTTGAAGATTTTGATTATTATGAGATTCATGAAGCTTTTGCAGCACAAACTCTTGCTACTATGAAAATCTGGGAAGATGACGATGTGGCTAAAAAGTTCGGGCTGGAAAAAGCATTAGGGAAGATCGATAGAAATAAATTGAACGTGAAAGGTGGAAGTCTTGCAGCTGCACATCCATTTGCTGCTACAGGAGGAAGAATTATCGCTACGCTGGCTAAATTACTTCATGAAAAAGGAAGCGGAAAAGGATTTATTTCTATTTGCGCAGCCCGTGGACAAGGGGTTACCATGATCTTAGAAAAATAATACAAGTATAAAAAGTCTTTTTTGCAGATAAAATTCTTTTGCTATGCTGTAAATAATATCCTTAAATATTTGTTTGCAACGAAAGAAAAATGATAATATTGCAGTCGAAAAGCAAAATGAAGCATGGGTAAGTCTTATTTACCTCATGAAAATCTAATCTATTTAAAATTAATAACTAAGTATGAAAAGAGTTGTCATTACAGGGTTAGGCGCTTTGACGCCTATGGGAAATAATGTCGAAGATTTTTGGCAAAACAGCATTAACGGAGTCAGCGGAGCAGGATTAATTACCCATTTCGATTCAGAAAAGTTTAAGGTGCATTTTGCCTGTGAGGTAAAAGGTTTTGATCCTAAAGAGCACCTGACTCATAACGAAATTAAAAGGAGTGATCTTTTTTCACAATATGCAATGTATGCTTCTGCGGAAGCTATAAAAGATTCCGGTTTGGAATTGGAAAAGATGGATCCTTTTGACACCGGCGTAATCTGGGGTACAGGACAGGGAGGAATGTGGACTTTTGAAAAAGAAGTAATGGATTTTGCCAATGGTGACGGTACACCACGCTTCAACCCATTCTTTGTTCCTAAATTCATTGCCAATATGGCATCGGGTATGATTTCCATGAAATATGGACTTCAGGGGATCAATTATACGACAGTTTCTGCTTGCGCTACCGGAAATACTGCATTAATGGACGCATTCAACTATATTCGTCTCGGAAAGGCAAAGGTAATCATCAGTGGAGGTTCTGAAGCTGCTATTACTCCGGCTTCTATCGGAGGATTTTCTATTATGAAAGCCATGTCTACCAGAAATGATGATTTCAAAACTGCCAGCCGCCCTTATGATGCGGATAGAGACGGATTTGTAATGGGTGAAGGTGCCGGAGCTTTGGTACTGGAAGAATATGAGCATGCCATAGCAAGAGGTGCTACCATCTATGCAGAATTGGCAGGAGCAGCAATGACCGCAGATGCTTACCATATGACAGCTCCTCATCCTGATGGTGTGGGCGCTATTAAAGCAATGCAGCTGGCCGTAAAAGAAGCCGGCGCTAACATGGAAGATATCGATTATATTAATCCTCATGCTACTTCCACTCCATTGGGAGATTTAGTTGAATTAAAAGCGATCAATAATGCTTTTAAAGGAAGTAAGACCCTTGATATCAGTGCCACAAAGTCTATGACAGGGCACTTATTAGGAGCCGCAGGAGCGATAGAAGCTATTCTTTCCATTAAAGCCATTCAAAACGGAATTATTCCGCCAACGATTAACCTTAATAGTATTGACGAGAATATTCCTCAGGATATCAATATTGTTTTTGGAGAAGCGAAAGAGAAAAAGATCAATTTTGCTTTGAGTAATGCTTTTGGATTCGGAGGGCACAATGCGACAGTTGTTTTCAAGAAGTTCAGCTAATATTGAACTCAATATAAATACAAATCCCTGTATGGCAGCCATGCGGGGATTTTTTATTTATACATTGAAGGGAGATGAAATACCGTTATTCCGGATCCGGAATAAAAAGATCTTCCCCATCTTCTGTCATTGGAATATAAAGCCTCTCCCATTCTTTACTATCTACCATTTCCCAGCTATGTCCGTCTCCTTTAAGGTCTTCTGCTAAAAGAATAATCCCCGGTTCAATCATAAATGTTGAGCCATTGCTTACTTTAAATTTTATATTTCCTTTGATGGTAATGACATATTGTTTTCGGGGAGCTACATGTGCATTTTTCTCCCATTCCTCAGTTTTAGTACTGAACCAGAATTTTGTGGAGGGTATATGTTTGAGCGTAGGCAGCCTCCCTTTCACAAATGTACAAGAGCCATCGGCATTGTTCAAAAGCTTTACAGCAGGGATAAACTCTTCAAAATTTTCTAAATCAGCGTCTATCTTAAAATCATTTTTATACTCTGTACCCATAGTCATCAATACTTTAGTAATTGGTATTGATAAATTTAATTATTAAAAAATCAAAAAACACATTTTCCAGTATAAAAACAAGAGGCTTTTTTATATTTATCTTACCACGAATAAACGAATTTATTATAATTATGTTCATTATAAGTGCATACAGAAAAATCTTCATTTGAAAATTTAGTCAGAAACATCTTCAAGTTTCTTAGAATAACCAAGTAAGAAATTTTGTGTAGGTATGGCTAAAAATAAATAAGAAAAGCAGCCAAAACTGACTGCTTCCTATTTTATGCTTTTAACCATTCCGATGAGGAAAGATAGTTCTGATCAGGATAATAAATGAACAGGCAATTTCTTCCTTTGATTGTATTGATGATTGGCTGTGTAAGCTCCTTGGGTACTGCAGGGCACCCCCAGCTTCGTCCTATTCTTTTGTGCATGGATGCAAAATCATCACTTACATAATTCGCTCCGTGCAATACGATAGCCCTTCTATAGGCGGCGTCATTAAATCCTTTATCCATTCCTAATAGTCTTAAAGAATATCCGTTATCTCCCTGATAGGTTGCATCTGTGATATAAAATCCTAAGCTGCTCTGCAACGAACTTTCCTTATTAGAAAAATTCGTCGCAAATTCTTCGCCAGTATTTTTTCCATGGGCAACCAGTGAGTTGAATAATACTTTCTTATCATTAATATCTATGATCCAAAGTCTTTTCATATTCGAAGACATTGAAAAATCGCAGATTGTTAATAAATGTGAATCTTCAGTAAGCAATCCTGCTTTCTTTAAATTTTCAAATCCGGTTAATGCTTTTGAGAAAACCTCATAATTTAATTCGTGTTCCGGATCGAATGCAATTGATTGGTATAATGCTTCTGATGAGGATACAGTTGTTGCATTCTTCTCAGATTTCGTTTCAGCTACTCTTTCTGTTTTTGTAACACTTTCATTCTTCACCACCACTTTTGGAGAAATGTAGAATGACGTCGTTACCATGTATACAAGGCCTATTACGCCATAAAATCCTTTCATTCAATAATATATTAATTCAAAATTAGTGGGGCAAAATTATAAAAACATATAGATCAGGAGGTTATAAGTCTAAAAAGTTTAACGCTATTTAAGAAACTTTAACGTCCTGATTCTGTGAATTAAAGGCGTTATTTTTGCGAATCCGGAGCAAATTCCAGGCTTATGGAATTCATACAATATCTCAATCCGGTAGGCTTCGGACCGTCATCAAAAACGTGTCCCAAATGGGAATCACATCTTTTACAAAGTACCTCTACTCTTTCCATTCCGTAAGTAACATCTCTTTTATAATAGACCCCTTCTTTATCAGCTTCGAAGAAACTCGGCCAACCACAGCTACTTGAAAATTTTGAGGTAGAGCGGAACAGATGATTTCCACATACCGCACAATAGTACTCACCTATCTCATCAAATTCATTGTATTTCCCTGTAAAAGCTCTTTCTGTTGCAGCTTCTCTAGAGATCGCGTATAAATCCGGAGCCAATATTTTTTTCCATTCCTCATTGGAAATGTCAAGTTTAGAAGTGTCGGTTCTGGAGTAGTATGGATTGTTTTTTGCATCTGTATTTTCCATAGAAGATTTTTTAAGGGATTGATGTTTCTGCATACATGCTTGCAGAAAGATTACTATACTGACTGAAATTAAAAATTTTATTGTAAACTTTAATACTTATAACTTAACCACAGAATGATAGTAATGTAAAAACTTTAATATCTTAAAGCTTTTAAAAACAAAACTTTTGTGGGTTAAATAGTAAATGGTTTGACAGCCAAATTTAGTAAATTTGAGAATATGAATGACGAAGCAAAAAGAAAACAGCTCAGAAAATATAAAGCGTTTGCCACAGGACTATTTGTTTTAATGGCCGTTATTTTCATTGTTACCACTATTGTACAGAAGTCAAATAATTCCCATTGGATAGGTTATGTACGGGCCTTTGCTGAGGCTGCAATGGTCGGAGCCTTAGCAGACTGGTTTGCGGTAACCGCTCTATTCCGTCATCCCTTAGGACTTCCTATTCCACACACCAACTTAATTGAAAACAGCAAACAAAAATTAGGGGATAACCTGGGAAGCTTTGTTGTCAGTAACTTTCTTTCTCCTCAAAATATAAGACCTTACATTCAAAAAATTAAAGTATCTAATTTTGTTGGGGAATGGCTTGGTAAAGAAAAAAATCAAGATATTCTGATCAAAAACCTCTCGGATATTGTTCTCGATATTCTCAATAAACTGGATGATTCTGTGGTCAGTCAGTTTATCAGTAAGAAGGTTGCCGAAATGACGGATGATATCAAACTCAATAAAGTTGTAGGAAACGGGATCAATTATATTCTGGAAAAAAATGATCATCAGAGAATCGTCACCAACCTTTCAAAACAAATCAAAGAGTATATCCTTGAAAATGATGAGATGATCCAAGATCGTGTAAAGAAAGGGAGTTATACGTTCATTCCTTCTTTTGTAGATAATAAGATAGCAGATAAAATAGCAGATGGGCTGGCTGATTTTTTCAAAGAAATAGAGGAAGATCCACAACATGAGGTAAGAAAACTGATTACTCAAAAAATTTACGAATTTTCTGTTGACCTTAAAGAAGATCCTAAATGGGAAGATGAATTTAAAACTATTAAGAACGGTCTTCTGAAAAATGAAAAGTTGGAGGAATATTCTAATGATATCTGGGTTTCTATCAAAAAGACTTTGATGAAAGAGCTTCAGGAAGAACATTCTGCATTGAAAAATTATCTGGTAAAAAACCTCAACGAATTTTCACAAAATTTAAAGACAGATGAGAATCTTCAGAATAAAATAGATCATTGGGTTCGGGTAACGGCATACAAATATATCCTTAGAAATACCCATCAGTTTGGAAACCTCATCAGTACCACCGTAGGAAACTGGAAAGGGAAAGAACTGAGTGAAAAGTTGGAGCTGGAGGTAGGAAAAGATCTTCAGTTTATCCGGGTGAACGGAACTCTGGTGGGAGGACTGGTAGGACTGCTGATCTATACCGTCACCCATTTTTTTATCTAAAAAACAAATGACCATTACCCATGAAAAAAAGTTTTACCCTGTTCCTTCTGAGTCTCTTTATCTTTTATTCGGGTCAAAAGGTTGAGCTAAAATCTGTGACAGATTCGTCTCAAACCTTCAAGGGAGAGATTGCAGGAGCTCCTGTTACCATCCATCTCAATTACACGGGAATCGTTGATTGTGACCAATACCAACATTATGTAGATGGTTGGTATTATTACGATAAATATCAGAAAAAAATTCCCTTAACCGGAATCTATGATTTTTATGGTAGCCTGTCATTGTATAATTTCGGATCTAAACAGAAACAGGGCTCTAAAAGGCTTAAAGAGGAGATTAACTCACGGCAGAAAATAGAGCAAACTAATGAAATCGCCCAGAAATTATCTCCTCAGGAATCTCTTATATTTGAACAGCCGAATCCTAAAGAAAATATAATTTCCGGTACATTCTATCTCAACAAAAAGATTTCTACTGCAAAGCTTTTTACCGGTAATGATATGATTTATCGTTACAATAATTACCTAATCCTTCCCAATCATAAAAGGATTAATACGTTTGATATCATCAACCGGGCTGGAGGAAATACTCTGGTATCGACATCTTCTGACCATTCCGGGCACAAGGTCCTGCTTTACTTTGAAGAAGTTTCTAATTTCAATTTCTGTGGGATGTGTGGTGCGAGTGATGGAGAAAAGGGGTATCGGGTTTTATATTTTACCAAAGACTGGAATTACAAAAGATATGAAGAGTTTCTAACTGAAAGTTGTCGGGAAAACATCTATAATTCTCCTCAAACAAAATCAAAGGACGGCAAGACAATACAATATAAAATAAGAAAATCAGGTTCTTCTCCGGCTTACACGATCAATGTACATATTCAAAATGCATCTGTGGCTAAGTCAAAGTAAAATATTTTTCCTGCAATAAAAAAGAGACCGGATGGTCTCTCTATTTATCTGGGCAATCTGCTTGCTCTTTTTAAAATTTCTTTATTGATCTCGTTGATTAATTCCGGGCCTTCGTAAATAAAGCCTGTATAAAGTTGTATCAAGCTTGCTCCTGCATCCAGTTTTTCCATGGCGTCTTTGGCGGAATGAATTCCTCCTACTCCAATAATAGGGAATGCTCTGTTACTTTTATCAGCAAGGTATTTGATCATTTTTGTACTTCTCTCACGGATCGGTTTTCCGCTTAAACCTCCGTTTCCTATTTGCGCCAGTACTTCTGGAGAGGTTTTCAGACCTTCTCTGTTTACTGAGGTATTGGAAACAATCACTCCATCGATTTTTGTTTCTGCAATCAGGTCTACAATTTCATCCAGTTGATTGTTATTGAGGTCCGGAGCAATTTTCAGCAATATAGGTTTCTGTACAGATTTTGACTGGTTGATTTTTTTCACTTCTGTAATCAGCTCTCGAAGGTATTCTACATCTTCAAGTTTAGCGTGGCTTCCAACATTCGGGCAGCTTACATTCAGAACAAAATAATCTACATGTGGATGAAGACCTTCAAAACAATCCAGATAATCTTGTGTATAATTTTCAGGTTGAGTATCTGTATTTTTTCCGATGTTTCCTCCGATGATTATTTTTCCTTTGTTGGCTTTTAATTTTTCGATAGCAGCTTCCAGACCTTCGTTGTTGAATCCCATTCTATTAATAATTCCTCCGTCTTCTATCAAACGGAATAATCTCTTCTTGGGATTTCCTGCCTGAGCTCTGGGCGTTACTGTTCCGATTTCCACAAATCCGAAACCTAGATCACCAAGTTCATTAAATAAAACTGCATTTTTATCAAAACCGGCTGCCAATCCTACTGGATTTTTAAATTTCAATCCGAAAACTTCTCGTTCCAGACGCTTGTCTTCAATAGGTTTAGGGAAAAATAATTTAGTAAGAAATCCGAAATTCTTAAGCATCGAAAAAGTAAAGTGATGAACTTCCTCGGGATCACATTTGAAAAGAATTGGACGAATGAGCGATTTGTACATTGAAAAAAAGTTTTACAAAATTACTCATTTTAAAATTAATGCCAGATTAACCTATGATATTTTATCAAATAGTTTGATCTATTGTATCTATAAGGTAAAAAATTGAGTAGTCTTGAATCCTTGTCAAGGATCTTCTTTCCTTTCTTCTCTAGCTGCTAATTAAGCTAAGAATACTGGCTCAAATCAAAATTCAGAATGTCTGCTACTCTTTTAAACTCATCATCAATAGTAGCATTTACTATTATCCTTTCATTAGAAACAGGATGATTAAAAATCAATTGATGTGCGTGAAGCGTCATTTTGCTGATCTCAAATGTTTGAAGCCACAACTTATTCTGTTTATTGCAGCCGTGTTTTCTACACCCTAGAATAGGATGCAGAATATGTTTAAAATGTTTTCTCAACTGATGGAATCTTCCCGTTTCAGGAATGGCTTCTACCAAGCAATATCTGGAAGTCTGATGCTTTAAAAAAGGTAAATCTATTTCCGAAGTCTGCAAACGACGATAGTATGTCACTGCATTTTGCTTGACTTCATTTTCATTAACCAAATCGTAATCAATGGTTTCTTCTTCTTTTGCCCACCCCCGAAGAATAGCCAGATATTTCTTTTCCACTTCGCGTGATGCAAACTGCTCGCTCATGATTCTAAGGGTATCTTTATCTAAAGTGAACAACAAAACACCTGAAGTTTTTCGGTCTAACCGATGTACAGGAAATACTTTTTGCCCAATCTGATTTCTCAGCTCCTGAATGGCATAGGTATCTGCTTCTCCGGCATAAAAGGATTTATGAACCAATAATCCGCTGGGTTTGTTGATCGCAATAATATGTTCGTCACGATAAAGAATTTCTAACATTCGGCAAAAGTAGAAATTTTCAACCGATCTAGCCCTGATTGAGCGGTATGTTTGAGCTCTTTTTATTGTCTTGGGGGGGGGGGCCCCCCCCCCCCCCCCCAAAAAAAAACCCTTAAGGCAACAAGGAGACCCGCAGAAAATAAATTATAAAAAATTTGTTGATTTAATTTAAAATAGTGTT